>JBAYVE010000032.1:0-2512 GCA_041674765.1 Patescibacteria group bacterium | reverse complement strand
TGCCGCCAGGCCACCAACCTGGAAGACGTTGACCTGCAACTGGCCGAGGTATTGCAGGCGCCCCAGGTGTTGCTGCGCCGGGGTATCGATTTGGCGCACCTGAACGATGTGCTGGACAAGCGCCTGCACGAAACATGGAGCACCGCACGCATGGCCCAGCTCTTTTTTCTGAGCCCGCAACGCTTTCATTCGCGCCTGCTGGAGCTGACCGGGCAGACACCCCAGGACTACCTTCGCAGTCGCCGCTTTGACGCGGCGCTGCGCCAGTTGCGCCAGGGCCTGTCACTGGAGACAACCGCCCTGCACGTGGGTTATCGCTCCGCCAGTGCCCTGAGTTTTGCCCTCAAGCGCGACCGGCAGTTGAGCACCAGGCAATTGCGGCGCCGCTGAATTTCAAGGTCAAGCGTTTCTCGCAAGTCGGCGTGGTCCTGCCGCCCCATCATGGCGGCATGAAAAGTTCTACCCTGCCCGGTATCACCATGGCACTTGCGGCTGCTGTCCTGTGGGGTACCACTGGCACGGCGCAAACATTTGTCGCCGACCAGTCTTCGCCCTATTGGATTGGTGCCTGGCGACTGCTGATTGCCAGCGTTTTCTTTGCCATGGTTGCAGGCCGGTCGATGTCTGCACAGACCCTGGCGTGGTTGCGCACGGCATGGCCCTGGGTGCTAGGGGGCGGTGTGGCGATGGCGGCCTACAACCTGTGCTTTTTTGCCGGCGTCAAAGCGGCAGGCGTGGCCACCGGTACCGCTGTTGCCATTGGCAGCGGGCCGATATGGGTTGGCTTGCTGCAGGGTTGGCTCACACGGCAAACGCCGCGCCCCGTTTGGTGGCTTGGCACAACGCTGGCCGTCGTGGGCATCGGCCTGATGTTTTCGGGTGCCCGTCACACTGCCAGTTTTAGTGCAACCGGCTACGTGCTTTGCCTGGCAGCGGGCCTGGCCTACGCCAGCTTCACCCTGCTGAGCAAACACCTGGTTGGCGTGACCACGCCTGCAATGGCCACCTTTTCCGTCTTTACCCTGGCGGCGCTGATCGCGCTGCCCATCGCTGCGCTGGACTCTGACCCCTTTGCGGCAACGACGGCAAGCTGGCTGCTGGTGAGCTACCTCGGGCTCGCCGCGACCGGCATCGCCTTTTTGCTGTTCAGCCATGCGCTGCGCCATGTTGCAGCACCAACGTGTGTCACGCTTTCGCTGGCTGAACCCGTGACTGCTTTTGTGCTGGCTATCGTGGTGGTTGGCGAACGCCCGGACGCCTTTGCTTTTGGCGGTCTCGCTCTGGTTGTTGCCGGTTTGTTGCTGGTGGTGTGGCTGGAAACCAGAAAACCACTCGGATAATTATTGGTTAACATCAGTTAACACTATTTTGGAGCGAACACCATGCCTACCAGTGTTGCCTTGAGCCCTTATTTCGAATCATTTGTTAAACAACAAGTGAGCTCCGGTCGTTTCAACAATGTCAGCGAAGTGGTGCGTGCCGGCCTGCGCCTGCTGGAAGATCAAGAGCAAGCCCAAGCGCTGAAGCTGCAAGAGCTGCGCGCAGCCATTCAGGCTGGCGCGGCCAGTGGGCCAGGCATTGCGGCGGATGAAGTCTTTGCCCGATTGGAAAAAAAATACACCCTGGCGCTGGATTCGACGGACTCTGAGACACAGCGTTAATGCAACTCGAATTTGCACCACTGGCGCAGGTTGACCTGGAAATCATTGGCGACTACATCGCCCTGGACAGCCCCGGCAACGCGTTACGTTTTATTCAGGGCTTGCGGGCGCAGTGTCACAAAATTTGCCAAGCGCCGCTGGTTTATGTTGCCAGGCCGGAATTGGGTGATGGGTTGCGCAGTTGCGCACACAAGCGTTACGTGATTTTCTTTCGCCCGACGGCAGACCTGGTGCGTATTGAGCGTATTTTGCACAGCGCGATGGACTTGTCCGGCCAGTTTGCTGCGGACGCAGACGTGGGCGGCAATTAAGGGCTCGTAAAGGAATAAGCCTCCAGCCGCCGCCACTGCTTGACCAGCGCAAACGGCGATGAGCGCATGACGATCAGTGACTCGGTGATGCGCCGGAAGTTCAGATTCAGCAGCAAAAAGAGGCTCAGCAACGTGAACATCCGACTCGGGCTGACGATCATCCTTGTATGATGCTGGGAAAGTGAATTTGACGATCTGGGGAAATTCAAATGCGAACGACTTTGGCAATTGACGGCGATGTATTTTCTGCGGTCAAGAGCTTGGCAACTGTAGAGAGACAAAGTGTGGGCAGTATTTTGTCGGCACTGGCAAGACAAGCGCTTATTGCCAACCCTCAACCTCTGCGAGTGCGCAACGGCGTCCCGCTCCTGTCAGTACGCACTGCAAAAAAAACCGTGACACCCAAGTTGGTAAAGCGGTTGCAAGACGAACTACAGTGACAACCGACTTGCTTTAGGGCTCGCAAAGCAATAACTTGTACTTTTGCCTGACCATCTTTGAGCGCATTGCGTTGTTGCAAACCGCTTGTTTAGCAGAGCT
>JBAYVE010000031.1:0-2785 GCA_041674765.1 Patescibacteria group bacterium | reverse complement strand
GACCGTCATCACCGTCGCAGACAACAAAATCACCATTGACAGCAATACTTTTTTGGAAGAATTCAATGACAACAGCATGCTTGGAAGTTTGCTTGGGATCATCAAAAATGAGGACATGCTCGGCTTGGAATTGACCGGGGCGACCATGGATGCCAACGGGGCCATTTCCTTCGAGATTGATCTGACCAAGATCGAGTCCGAAGAAGATGTAACCGCCACCTTGCTTGATGCCGCAACTCCTTTCAATGTCACGACTTTCATCGAAAACAAAACCCAGACTTTCATCATCAGCGGTTTGACCGGCGGAGAGAATACCCTGACTTTCTCCAATTCCGATTTTAACCGGCTGCTGTATCAGGAAACGAACGGTTATGACGGCTTTTCCAATGTTACCACCCTTCCGGACGGAGTCACGACTTTCACTTATGAAGTGACCGGGATCTTTTTGGAATTCGGAACTACCGCCACAACCATTAAGTTTGTTGTTGAAATAAACGGTTTGGAAACCGTGATCATCATTGAAACCGCGGTAGTGACTACCCCGGCGGAAGATCAAATCACTTTGGTCATGGGCGACAACATCACTTTGGGAACCGTATCGACGCCGAATGATTTCTTGTTGGACCTTTTGGGAGCCAACATCTCCAATCTGGGGATCATGACTTACGAAGCTTCAACCAAGAGTCTCATCATCGAAAAAGAAGTCTTCCAAGACTTCATGACCATCGGGGGACCGGCGACTCCGCTTAATGTAGACAAGATCCGAATTGTTGACGGGGCTTTTGAAGTCATCGTTACCTTCACCGATCCGGCTTTGGGAACTTTGATCGATACCGTTACCGACGCCATTGAAGGAGCGCTCGGCGATGATTTCTTGAATGAAACCGGATTTGACGTCACCGATCCGGATCAACAAGCCGCCGTTGATGCCTTGAGCGACACGCTCACTGACATCCAAACCGTTCTGAATGACCCAGAACAGACGCTGACCGAGGAAGATACTCAAGCTTTGGTCGACGCCATCAACGAATTGGATGAAGCCAACCAGCAGGAATTCTTGGATCAATTGGAAACGCAAGCCAACGCCGCCGAACTCGCGGCTTTGTATGACGCATTATTTGGAAACTAAAAAAGGGAGAAGAATTATGGAAAACAAAATTTTAGTGGAAACATCCGCCCGGCATGTTCATGTCACCGATGCGGATTTGGAGATCTTATTCGGACCGGGAGCCAAACTGACCCCGAAAAAACCGCTCTCGCAGCCGGGACAATACGCCGCCGAGGAAAGAGTGACCGTGGTCGGACCAAAGAAGAGCATCGAAAACATTTCGATTCTCGGACCGACTCGCAAGCAAACGCAAATTGAAGTATCGGCGACCGATGCCCGCAGTTTGGGAATCGAGACTTTCATCCGGGAATCCGGAAAAGTCGAAGGTACTCCGGGCTGCACCCTGATCGGACCAAAGGGCCAGATCACCGTTAAAGAAGGCGTTATCGTGGCGAAACGGCACATTCATCTGAATTTGGAAGAAGCGAAAGCTTTCGGACTGGCAGACAAACAAGTCGTCAAAGTCGAAATCGCGAATGATTGTAGATCTTTGATCTTCGGGGATGTGGTTGTCCGAGTTCGCGGTGATTTTTCCGCGGCCATGCACATTGATACCGATGAATCCAATGCGGCAATGTGCGGATCGAAAGTTTTCGGAACCATCATCAAGTAACCCAAGAAGGCACTTAATCGTGCCTTTTTTCTTTGTGGCTTGAATTGGTTTTTGGGAAAGAGTATAATGATTACATAAAGGTACATTATGGAAACAAAAAGCATTATCGAAACCGCCGAGGCCCTTTTGCATTCGTCAAAGATGACCGCTTATTTTGCTCCGGGCCGCGTCAACCTAATCGGCGAACACCTTGATTACAATGGGGGATTGGTTTTGCCATGTCCTTTGGATATCGGAATCACTGGGGTTGCGTCTTCCCGGACGGACGGAATGGTCCGCTGTTATTCCAAGAACTATCCGGAAAAAGGTATCATCGAATTTCCAATCCAAAATCTGGTTTTTGATCCGGCGCACGGATGGGCCAATTACGTCAAAGGCATGCTTTTGGAAATGAAGGCCACCCAGGGCCTGGACCTGTACGTTTCCTCCAATCTGCCAGTCGGAGCGGGACTTTCCTCGAGCGCCGCATTGGAGATCCTGGTCGGGATCATTGTCAATGATTTGGAAAACCAAAAACTGGAGCGGATCGATCTCGTAAAGATGGCCCAGAAAGCCGAAAACCGGTTTATTGGCGTTCAGTGCGGCATCATGGACCAATTCGTCATCGGTTTGGCTGAACCAAAGTCCGCGATGCTTCTGGATACCAAGACCTTGCAATACCAAAACGTGAAGATCGATTTCGGAGATTATTCCCTGATCATCGGAAATACCAATAAAGTTCGGGCTCTTTCCGATTCCAAATACAATCAGCGCCGGAAAGAGTGTGAAACCGGACTAAAGAACCTTAAAAAGGAACTGAACATCACCGATTTGTGTGAAATCGACGAAACGACGCTGCCAAGGCATCGCAAGCTGATCGCGGATGAAGCCGTGTTTAGGCGGGTCCGCCATGTGGTGACCGAAAACGAACGGGTCAAGCAAGCTTTTCAGGCTTTGAAAAAAGGCGACCTTCTGGGTTTTGGATCCTTGCTCTATGCCTCTCATCATTCATTGAAAGAAGACTATGAAGTGACGGGACCGGAACTTGATGCGTTGGTTGCTTCGTTTCGGGATCATGGGGCCAT
>JBAYVE010000030.1:0-2885 GCA_041674765.1 Patescibacteria group bacterium | reverse complement strand
GAAAGCAATGCAAGTTTTATTTTTACTTTGCTTAAGGTTTAGGCAATCTATAAGTTTATCTCTGTATCTTGCCAGATGACAGACTTGCCACTAGCAAACTGCGAGAGTTGTTTGCTTGTTGTAGAGCTGTATTTGTAGCGGGTTAATGTTCAAACGCCCTCTGGGCTTTGAAAGCCAACGATTGTGTAATAGCTTACGAGGATGGCTTGTGGTTTGCTTGTGTCAGTGGGCTGAGAGCCGATAAAGAGCTGTTTTCCTCCGATTTGCTTATGCTTGGTGTAGGCCGGAAAGTTCCGGCGGGTGTCGGATAGAGTAATCATTTTACATACTCCTGTTGAGGTTTGCGCATTGGTGTGACTTTGTAGACAGTGAGCCACAAGCCTGAGATTATCCAGCCGACATGGTAGCTCTTGCCTTGTTTGCCATCGACGTACATTTTTTGCGCAGAGGTTGCACCAAGTTTCTCTATAAGTTCTTTTCGTGGGAACTTTGTGTAGAGTTTGTGTGTGTTGCCGTGCTGGTCTATGGCAATGTGGGTTATGCTCATTGGGAGACCTCAAACAGGTGCGCGTTTTCGTTGGTAAGATAAGTGTAAGTTCGCAAGCCGTGCTTTATTGGAAGCTGGAAGCGTTCAGGGTTTCTTTTCCAAGTCTTAAGCTTCCCATTTGCCCGCCAGTTTAAGGGCTTTTCCAGCGGTATGCTCTTAGTTGTGTCGTAGTGTTGCATAGCTCTTCCCCCTGTAAAACTTGTATAGGCTTTAGGATAGGCGGCAATTTGCTTAAAATTGGTACAGGTTTCAGCTTGTTGTTTAGTTATCATTTTTAGGCCTCCAAGTTTAGGTAATTTATAACAAAAAGCAAAGCGATGACGGCAATGGTGAGAACTATGTCAAAAGCTTGCGATGGTTTGTCTGCGTGGGTTTTGTGCTTATAGTCTCTCATGGTTTAGCCTCGCTTTGTGTGGGTTTTGAGGATGTTTTGAGGGGCTTGAACGAGCTTGATTGTCTGGCCTGCTTGCAGGTGTTGCAAGGTTTCAAGGTACAAGCTTTCGGCTTTCAAGCGATTGTTAAAGCTTTTAATTGTTTGCAGCTCAGAAGAGTCCCAAATTTCTACGGTATGAAGTGTGCGTTGTGTGGTCATAATGTTATCTCAATTGTGCGCGTCCGTGCGCATTGTGGGGTTAAAGTGAAGAATCTTTTATGTTGTAGAAAGCACAAACTTTCTCGAATTGTTCCGGCAAAGCATCAAGGCCAGCTTGCCAAGCTGAAAGAAGGTTTTTTTCTGTGTTACGCGCTTGGATTGCAGGAAGGGAATCTGAATAATCACCAAAGATGATAAAAGAGCTTGAAGTGTAGCCGTGTTTGCTTTTAGTTAAAGTTTGATAACTAAAATTGCAAACTAAACCGCGTGAACCTTTGCCAGCGTGCAGGTGAAGAGCGGGGCAAGGCTCGTCAATGACACGCTTGCTAAAGTCTAAGCTTCCATCGAGCAGATTAAGGTCGGCGTCAAGCTGTAAGCCGTCGCGGCCTTTGGAAGGTTTGAAAGTTCGCAAGGCTTCGATGCTTTCGGGCAAAGCCGCACGGATTGCTGAAAGATTAAGGGATTGACCTTTGAATGTGTAGTTTGACATTAGTTTTACTCCAAGTTTACAGTTTTGCCTAAACTTTAGGCATAAAAAAAGGGCACTCCCGTCAAGGAGTGCCCATAGGTGGTAGTTTTAGCTAACCAGCAACAATGTTGCTTGACTTTCTACACTTTCAAAGCGTCCAGAGAACGACATTTTAAATGCAGTTCGCGCCAATGGTGAAAAGGGCATGTCCACGCCAGCCATTTTAAATTGCACCATTTCGCCAGCTGATTTCAAGCGGTTTTCTGGCAGGATATTACTGACCGCAAGCCAGTAAGCATCAAAAGCTTCTTCACTTGCAAAAGAGACAATAACGCTTTCTTTGCTTGCGGGTTTGAGGGTCAAGCCTTCAATTGCGGCAAAGTCGGCTAGCTTTGGATGTGAGTCAATGAGCTGGGCTAAGGCCAGCGGTTTTGGCTTAAGCTGGTAGTTTATGTTTATGGCGTTTTGATTTGCCAGCAACAACAAAGATTGTGGCTCAGTGTTATGGAAAAACAAAGGAACAGGGTTAACTTCTTTGGCTACCTGTTCGCCTTTGTCATTGATGACCGTTGCGCCAATTTTTTGGACAATTTCGCCGCTTTCAAGGGTCAAAACGGCAACGCGGAATTGTAAAGTTTTGGCTTTCATTGCTTCGGAACGCTTGGAAACGGCGGTTTTTACCTTTCCGTCCAAGTCGCAGATGTTGTAAAACTGTTCGGCAAAAGCTTGATGATTTGAGAAGCTTTGCAGGGTTAATGTACCACCTTCAACTTCGTTAACTTGTTCGCCAATGGTTTCGGCGTTGGTGGCGGCAAAGGTTGAGGCCAAGGCAATGGCTGCGGAAAGGGGCAGGACTGGTTTAGTTGTTGGTTTTGACATGGGATAAACTCCAAAAGTTTTTTTAAGAAAGGGTAAGTTAAACAAGGAAACCTTGCGGCTTAAAAAGTGCCGTTTTGTGGCTTTCTCTTCAAGTTGGGATTAGTTTAACAGAGTGCGGAAAGTTTGCAAGCTTTTTTATATTACTTTGAGAGATTATTTTTCTTTTCTTTTTTGGGGTAAGGCGTGGGGCAGGGCGCGGCGGCTTTTGGCAGGACAGGGCGTTATATATAAAGAGCGCGCGCGCGCGAATACAGGATTGAGGGATGTTTGTCAAGCGGGAGGATGGAGTAGGGGGACTTTTTTTGGGGAGGGGAGGGGGGTTTGGAGGGGAGGCTTGGAGGGGGAGGGGGGTTTGGAGGGGTATAGTATAGGGTCGTGGGGAAAATTGGTTGATTTTT
>JBAYVE010000029.1:0-2942 GCA_041674765.1 Patescibacteria group bacterium | reverse complement strand
TTGGAGAATCATCAAAATGACAATCTAATTGATGAAAATCTCCATAGAAGTTGTCAAATGGGGTTCCTAATTGTTTTTTTAAATCATTTCTAGCCTTGTCTCTTATCTCAAACAAATGACTTTCATATGGGATTAGATTTCTATCCATGACTGTTTTAAATCTCAAAATACTTGAGTCGTAAATCTTTTTGGTTTTATTCTCTGGGTCTGGATAACTTCCCTCTCCTGCATGAGTTTCAATATCACAAAAATTTGGATACACCCAATCATAATCTTCAATTGCTTTAAATCTCTTTGCTAGTATTTCAATAATTAACTCAACGTGTTGGTGTTTATCTATGGTGAATTTACTGTAACCATTTCTTGCTATAGGCATAATTATTTTCCCTCCTTTTTATTCAAACTTTTATTATTTTCTTCTGGTTCGAAAATCACATAACCTTTGTTTTTCAATTCTTGCCAAGGGTCAATTAACATATAATTAGGATACCAAAATACATCGCCCACATAAGCAACTTTCCCATCATCATCTATATCTAAATCATCGGTGAATATTGGTGAGGTAGTCAATGCGCCTATCTGCTCAGGAAGGATGAAATAGAAGTTGTCGTGCAGAGAATCAATCACAAAATCTTCTGCTTTTGGATAACCGCCTTGCTGATACTCTTGCTTCAAATCGGTGCGGCCTTCATTGTCGGCGGTGATTTTAAGGCAACCATTTGGAAGGATTTTAGCTTTGATCATGCGATTAAATCTCCTTTTAGTATGTTTATCTTTTAGTCCTTTTAGAAATCAGACCACTTTGTAACATAACTAACTCCAGAAGTGGTCTTATCATCATTAAGAAAAACTATTCTTTTAATATTCCAAAATCTATAAGCATACCATCGACCAGAATGAGATTTGTGTGCAATTCTTAAAAATATCTCACCACTAAAATCATGTAGCCATACTAATTTGCTATCCTTGCCTTTAAGAAATACATATAATTTACGCCACCACATTCTTTATCCTCCTTTTAGTAATTGGGGAGGGGTAGGCCCTCCCCGTAGTCTCTCTGTGTTAATCCTTAAGCTGTTTTGGTCTTTAGTCCTCGGGTGCTGGCCTCCTAACCTTCCGGCCTACCCTCATAGCTGGTCTCTCCTATTTTAGTATTATTTAGGGTTTATCATGTGTTTCTCTAAGGCATTTTGCCTTAACTCTTACCAAACTCACATCTTAGTTAATTGTTTAAAATCGTTTAACTTATGACTTATCTTAAATTATTCAAATCAGCTTGTCAAGAATTATTTTCACTTTTTAGAAATTATTTTTCAAGTGAAGTACAATTTTTTGTACTCATGCTCATGCGATAAATTAACCTTTTACAAAACTTCTTTGATAACCACCATGTTTTCGGCAATGGCTTTTGCCATAGGCCAGTAGTCAGATAACGACCCAGACCCGGTTGTCATTTCATAAATCTGGTGAGAAACAATATCTGTATCATAATTTTTTAAACCAACCTTGATAATGAATTTGTAAAATTGCGCCGGAAGGCAAGTCACGAAGATTTCAACCGTTGATTCTTTGCAAACCACGATACCGATTTTCTTTTCTTCGCCATGTTTTGCAGACCACGCGGCCAGCTTCAATTCTTTGAGCAATTTTACATCTTGTGAATAAGGATAACTGTTTTCAAAATCCATAATTTTATACCCTCCTATTTCGTATTTTAAAGCCCTTATTTTGACGATTTTTCCCAAACCCTTACCAAACTACCTATTAGAAATTATCGTTCAAATTTGAGCCATTTCTACGCGTTCTCAGGCGTATTTCACACAAAAGAAAAGAGGGTCATTAAACTTTAATCGGATAGGCAAGCGCAGCATTCTTCTTTTGCATTCTTTTTGCCTTTGACACGGCCCAATGGTTAGATGAAACTACTTTTATATTTGGTTTATCCCATATATGGGCATGTCTTATTTCTTGACTGTGAAAACGATAAACCGTTTGGTTTTCATTATCAAAGGCGTAATAATATCTTTCTTTTTTTTCAAGCAATTTATAGGCACGTGCAAACGCGCATGAAAATGGCACTTGATGATTTATTCCTTGATGATTGCAAATTTCTGGTTCGCATTTGTTTTTATATGGACATTCAGTAAAAGCTGGTATTTTACCATCAATTAATTTTGACATATTTATTTCCTTTTATTTAAACCATATTTCCATTTTCATCGAATTCCCATTCATTAGCCTGGATGGTTTCGATGATTTGTTCATCCGAGGAAAGATAATCCCATTCGGTTTCAAGGCTTTTGTAAATCCACCGCATGAAATCGCGAAGCAATTCACACAATGCCTTGTCGGTTTCAACAGTTACATCGCCGTAAACTTCGATTTCTGTGCAGTATTCATGCGAATAATGACCGCGTTATTTGACTTTTGCGGAAAGTGAATAGAAATTCTTCTTTTGCAGTATTTGTAATTCTTTGGCGATTCGGTGAAGTTCTTCGTCTTGTGGCGCATGGCCTTTTATTCCGTTTGCGCTTCCTTTTGCATAGGCGTATTTACCTTCAAAACAAGCGCCGTCTCCCTGGCTGGAAAAACCAGAGAAGTAAATATTGTCAATCTCGATTCCCAGGATTTCGCCTATTTGTCTTGCATCTTCATAAACTGCATCCCACCATTCATAATAAAAACCGTCTTGGCGATAATCTTCAATCGCCTTTTGCTTGGCCGATTCGGAAAGTTCATCGAATTTATAGACGTATTTGGTAATCGCTCTTGGCATTTAATCAAACCTCCTTTTGTGAATAAAGATTGTTTTTAATTATGCCGATAACAAACCGCGTTAACTTCGTCGTCTTCCCATCCCAACTCTGCAACGAGGTTGAGGTTAAGTCTGCAATCTTTTTCCTGACTGTCATAGCTGGCCCACTGTTCCTCTGGGGTATTAA
>JBAYVE010000028.1:0-4750 GCA_041674765.1 Patescibacteria group bacterium | reverse complement strand
AGTCAAACAGACTACTCCAAAGATGACTTTTTACCGCAACTTATCTCTAATTACTGAGGTAATCCCTCGCGCCTATTTACAGAATTTGCAAGCTCAAGCGGCTTCAAATGTCGTCCCATTAATCCGCATGATTAATGTCGACTTTACCAAGCAACACCCGCAAAACTGCAAGAGCCAAAACCACTATACAAGCAACTTAGAGAAGGCTTACGCGCAGTAAGCTAAGGAAAAATCATGCTAAAAATCGAATTAGATGCCACAAATTGCAAGTTGCAATCTCGTCAATTACCAGCAAAAGACGGCAAGCCCGGACGCAATTTATATTGGCAAGTTGGCTATATGCACACTGGCGGTCGCTACCCTATAGAGGTTCAAATTCCCCTCGAGGAAGGTCAGCCAGCTTACCCCGCTGGCGAGTACTTTATGCATCCTTCTAGTTTTCAGGCTAATGCTTATAACAATCCAGAAATTAAAAAATATGGAATGGTTCTGTCTCCACTAAACGAAATTGATTTGTTACTTGACCGCGAGTTCAAGAATTCAAAATAAGGCTATGTCACTGGTGACGCTATGAGCAGGAATAAAGAATACGAAACTAGGCAAAAGGCAAAAGGTTTAAAAAAGGTAACTCTTTGGGTTCCTGATACTGTCGAAGTTGAATTTAAACAGTTAGCTGAATTTTGTTGTGAGAATCGCGATTACTTTCCTTCTCTAGCTCGCCATTTTACAACTGGACGTGTAAAGAATTTTTTGAGGTGATTTATGATTTCAGCTTTTTTCGGTAAACCAAGAGAGGGTATGACAGTGCCTAATTTAAAGTTCTATCCAAAACAGCCAGATATTAAATCTGACTCCAAGGACGAAAAAATAGATTTCTGGATGTGTTCTTGCTGCGGCAATGCCTTTGATGGTGACCAAGAGCAACCAGTTAATATAATCGGTAATGAATTATTGAATGCGCGTTGTGTGATGTTGTTAATGCAGAACGCGAATTAATGGAAACAAATTAAATATGGCTCAGTGTACGTTCTTTAATGCGGAAGGCTTTCTAGTTCAGTCAACGCAATCTGTTAACGACTGCACTGGTCATATACTGGTTTCACCGACTGAATATAACTTGATGGTTCAGTCAGTGGAAATTAATCCAGCCGATGTTACTGCCGTTTTTGGCATTACATTTGGTTGGGTTGTATTACTTGGCGCCTTGAGCTACAAGGTAAAAATAGCAAAACAAACTATTAATAAATCTTAGGGGAATTAAAAATGGAATCAATTTTTGATGCGGTTGATATGGCTGGTGTTGCAACTTTCGTAGGTGCAACTGGCGTTTTAATTATCGGTATTGCATTAGCGATGAAAGGTATCTCTATTGCTAAACGTGCTGTAAATAAAGCTTAAAGGTGGTGATAGGTGGCGGGATTAATTCTCGCCCTTATCTTTGCAATTATCGCATTGATTGGGCCTATTAGCGGCTATGTAGTTAGTCAAAATCTATTTGGACATTAATATGAAAATAATTAAACAAGGGTCGCTCATATTATTATTTGCGGCCTTTTTTATTTTTAGTAGCGCGATAAGCGCAGCATTTGACGAGCAACCTGTAAAAGATTGGGTTGAACCTGATACAAAATCATTACCACAATACGCGATAGAAAAAAGCGCATTTGTTAAGACTCCAATTGATTCTTGGGATGAGGCTGTTAAATGGGTTATAGATAATCATTTTAAAAATTTACCGAACACTAGAAATCATGAATGTCAAAACTCACTCATTCCCAATCCATTTGTTAATTGGAATACACAATTCATATGCCGATATCAAATACCAAATCAACGTGATTCCAATGGTAATATAATAGGGTGGGGTTGGGTTGATTATAAATACGTTAGTCGATTTTGGTATCTTGGCAACGCAGGCAGCAAAATTTGTCCACCTGAATCTAGTCCAACTTATAAAATAGGTCCCGTTCCTGAATCAGAAACTAATCCTACTCACATGGTTTGTAAGCCACAATTTAAACCGTGCCCACTTGGTTTTTATCGTAATGCTGTATCTTCGAGTTCTGGCGGTTCTGAACAATGCGTACCTATTCAATGCCCTTCTAAGGGCACTGCAACTCGTGACATTAAGAATTTAAAAGATGTTATACCCAATGGCGTTGCGGGTACTTATTGTGACGGATTGTGCAATTACAGTATTGATGTTGGTGGTATTGGCTATCAAGGCCAGCAATTTGCTAGCGGCGTTTCACTCGGTTCGCAGTGCGGTCAAAGTCCTGTTGATGGGCAGAAATTTACACCGAACGGTGATGAAAAAAATTGTGTTGAACACACTTTATCAAATGGCTCTTTATTTCTCGAATGCCAAGGCGGTACTGACGAATCCTCACCTGATACCGATAACCCAGCTCCTGATGTTGAAAACGCCAAGGTGGATGAGGATCCAGTTATTGACCCGTTCACAGGTGTTGAGTGTACTACCGTTGACGACAAGATGAGCTGTGTCGGTGGCAACATTACCGATGCAATCACCAAGCAGACAAAAGACCAAGCCAAGCTCGATGCTCAGCGTCATAATAAGCTCGTTGAACAACAAAAGGATATTACTGCTTACGTCGAAGAACAGCAGCGAAAACGTGAAGATGCTCGCAAGACCGACGCTGTAACAATGGTTGAAGCTATACAAGAAGTAAACCGCACTTTACAGACTTCTGGAGGCTCTACGGGCGGCGGTACTAATGGCGGGACGGATGAAGGTGTTAAGGGCGCTATTGAGGGCTTAGGTGAGGGCATTAATGGTACTGACGTTGAAACCGATTCAACTTCAAGTGACGGTATAGGATCATTTTACGAGCCAGAATATCCCAACGGTTTCCAAGATGTCTGGAATAAGAATTCAGCAGCGCTTCGGGATAGTTCTCCATTTCAATTTGTTGAGCAGTTTAGAAATATGTCCATTCAAGGTGCTCCTCCGCCTATGTTGTTTTGTTTTGATTTGGGTTCAAATATGAATTTTGGCTGTTCTGAACTTAAATTTGACCTCAGAGTTTTTGGCTTCCTTTATGCAATTACAATGATCACATCCGCTTTCACTGTTCGTAAATTAATTTTCGGGGGTTAATATGTTGGACTGTCTCGCTAATAAATGGAATCAATTTGTTGATTATCTTTATCAAATATTTACCAGTGCTGTCGATTTCTTAAAAGATTTCTTCTTTTGGGTTCTCGATAATCTATTTGGTGCTGTTATATATATTCTTGACGGTCTACGTTCTTTATTTGAAGGTCTCAATCCATTGCAATATGTTTCTATGATTCCATCTGAGACTCAATATTTTATGAGTGTCTGTGGTATTAATGACGCAATGTCTATGATTGTTACTTCCATAATAATTAGAATGACATTGCAGCTTATTCCTTTTGTGAGGTTGGGTTCATGATAAATGCTATTGTAGGTAGACCTAGGGCTGGTAAGAGTTATGAAGCTGTTCTTTTTCATATAATACCTTCCGCTCAATACTTATCGCCTGAAAATAAAGGCAGGCTCGTTGTAACTAATATTCCTATAAATAAAGAAGCTGTTTCTAAGTTTTACAATCAAGAAACAGCGGATAATATAATTGTTGTTCAAGCTAACTTCACATCATATGGTATGCAAAGACCTTTTTCTATTCCAGAAGATTTTACGAAATATGATTGGAAAAATGAAAAAAATCAGGGGCCTTTGTTTGTTGTAGACGAGGCCCATCTTTGCATGGGAAATACTGCAAAGATTCAAGTTTTAGAATATTTATCTATGCATGGTCATTATGGCCATGACATTATTTTATTAACTCAAAGTCATTCAAAATTACATCGTGACGTAAAGCAGATGGTTGAGGTCTGTTGGCGTTGTATTAAAAAATCTGTCTTTGGTGATGATACTCACTATATTAAAAAAACTTATCATGGTGTACCTCAGCGTAATGAGGGTTTTGTTCACGAAGAAGAACGCGAATATTTAAAACAATATTTTCATTTCTATCAGAGTCACACACAAAGTAGCTCACCAGTTAATGAGGCAACTTCTAAAGATATAAAAGCAAATTTATTTCCTTATAAAAAGCTATCAATAGGTCTTATTTTATTTGGCATTCTATTAAGTGGTTACACGATAAAGCGTGTATTGTTTGGTAATTCTGTTGCTTCTCCCCAGGTTAAAGAAGTTTCCCCATTATCCTTGCCTCCTAATTCCGAAGCTAACATTTCAAATTCTAATTCTAATTTTTCTCATTCAAAACCAAAGCAAGAACGACATCATCCTTTTTACAAAGTTGGACTTCATATCGACTCTCAAGCTGAGTACACATCAGGTAAATATTTAATTAGAGAGGTTTACTTTATGGCTAGCCAGAATGGTCAAGCACTGTTTACTATTAAGACTTCCGATTTGAGGCTTGCAGGTTATGACGTTGGTGTTTATGGTGAATGTCTCGTGCGAATTCAGTATCAAGAAATTTACGACGATTGGCTTACTTGCGATAGTCCTAGGGTTTCTTTATCTACTCCAGTTGACAATCAAATAGCTAGTAATCAATCAGATGGAAGCTAGGGAGGGACCCGCGGAGCGGGAGGGTTCCCTAGTTATCATCTGATTATTCAAATAGCTTCAACAAGGTATTTATGTTTTCCATTCCAACTTTTACCAGCCCTTGCAGCTCAAAGGTATTCTAATGCTTTAATCCCTTCCATACAAAGCTGCGCACAATGT
>JBAYVE010000027.1:0-5488 GCA_041674765.1 Patescibacteria group bacterium | reverse complement strand
GTTTGCACCCTACGTATTACCGCGGCTGCTGGCACGTAGTTAGCCGGTGCTTATTCATCAGGTACCTTCAAGATTATTCCCTGATAAAAGAAGTTTACGATCCGAAAACCTTCATCCTTCACGCAGTGTTGCTGCATCAGACTTGCGTCCATTGTGCAAAATTCCCTACTGCTGCCTCCCGTAGGAGTATGGGCCGTGTCTCAGTCCCATCGAGGCTGGTCATCCTCTCAGACCAGCTACCCGTCATCGCCTTGGTGAGCAATTACCTCGCCAACAAGCTGATAGGAGTAAGGCCGCTCCCGAACCGATAAATCTTTACCCCGACTTGCGTCGGGGACTATCCAGGTTTACCCACCCTTTCGGGTGGCTATCCTTGAGTTCGGGGTACGTTCCTTACTATTACTCTCTCGTCTGCCACTATATCGTTCGACTTGCATGTATTAGGCACACTGCCAACATTAATCCTGAGCCAGGATCAAACTCTCCATGTGATGCACCTTAATGTAAACTATAAATAGTCTGCATCATCCCGACATTGCAAAGCAATCGTCGGGATCGGTACATTTATGAGATTTTGATTAGCTCTTATAAAAGTACTAATCTAAAATATTTTCTCAAAAAGAATTGTCCATCACTATAAATAGTGAGAGGGACTCGCATACTTATCACTATTTAGTTGTCAAAGAACAAACCGCTGAAACGGCGTAAATTTTGCATAAAAACAAATACTCCCCTTTTGTAATTTCTATTTGTTTTTACTGCTACAATCAATATTAGCTTAAAATCCCGTCTCTGTCAACAGGCAGAATGCGGCCAAAAGCTCAAAGTCGAAAGCCAAAAGAATCCCACAAAAAACACTCAGGATTTCTTTACTTTAGGCTTCCTGCTTTTTGCCTTCAGCTACCCTTGAGTGCCTTATAAATCCGGAGCATGATATAATTTCAACACCGGCCTTTTCAATCTCATCCAAGATTAAATTTAGTCCCAGAGAATCTGAAGCAATATGGCCAGCCACAACAATATTTAGATAATGCTTGGCCGCCTCCTCTAACTCTTCCTTCCGGACATGCATCGCAATTTCAGTACCAATTCCATAATGACTCATTCTCTCATATATTTTTTCGGAGCCAGATGTGCCCCCAGTCATTCCCGAAACAACGATCTTTCCTGCGCGGGATTTTTCGCTCCCTGAGAAGATCACAGGGCCAGCATTCTTTTTTGCCCCCTCGGCAAATTCCGGGATTTCCTTTAATTTCTCGATAATTTCTCCGATTGTTTCCGGCTTCTCTTTTTCTAGATATTCATCGACATACTTCCAGACAGAATTATCAGCCGGTGTATGAATATTAATAATGGGGATATCGAGAAGTTTGGCAGCATCAATAGCCTGGTAATGATTTATCGGAGCCACGCTTTGAGAAACTTGGCGAAGCCTGTCCTCGAGTACCTTCTCGGCAATAGAGGCTGGTATACCCGCTCTTTCCAAGACATCGGTTTGGATATCCATAACTTCATGTAAATTGGTAAGCGCCTTGCCTTCTGGATGATGAGCGATAATAAGATCAATTTTCATGCCTTGGCGCTCAAGCTCCTTTGCGAGCAAGACTTCCCCAGTACCGATATCAATACCAGCAAGCACTCTCTTTACCTCTTTATCCGGATTGCCGTAGTGGATGCCAGAATCAGAGTAAGGGTTTCCCAATTTTTCCAAATCAAAATCCTTCTTCTTTTTTTCGGAAAGTTCTTCAAAATCTTCGTTTCTCCTTTTAAGGAGTTTTTCCACCTTTGAGCGGCCTCGCGGATCATTATCAATCCCAGTCTGGATTGCCTGCTCAAAAATCTCTTTAATCTTCATCAGTTTCCTTTCGTTAGTACCTTAAAATTACAGCAAAAACATTCCTTTGCCAAGATAATTAAATATATAAAGGTAAAATAATTTATTCTACAGTTTCGTCATTATCGATTTTGTTGACAAAAAAGCCTCGGCAGTATTCCCGAACCTCTCCTGGCAATGTTGAAATCCCAGTCCACCAACCTTTACCGTTGATATTGCTACAGTTTTTGCCATATTCAAAAGGACCATATTCTCCGTTGGCAATCAACGTTTGGCCGCTGATACTTGTCTTCGTTCTTATTTCCATACTGGTAAAAAGAGTCCCGTGAGTGCCATAATCAAAGTATTTATAGAAACGGGCATCCTTAGCATCATTTTCCTTTGGATCATGGGGGAATTCAGTAATATAATCGGGTAGAAGCTCCCCGAGGCAAACTTTGTTCGTATTTGGAACTGTAGAGCCAACTACACAGGCCATAATCTGATCATTTCCTGCAGGATATAGATCAGCCATCGGATTGGCGGGGATTGATCCATGATCAGCAAAGTATGCCTTGAGCGCCTTCTCCAATGTTTCTATATCAGTTCTTCTTTTCGTGTTCCTGGCGTTTTTCTCAACATATCCGTACCCGACGGCGGTTAGCAAAACGAGTACTGCTATGACTGCCATTACAATCATCAGCTCCAATAAAGTAAACCCTTTTTTTCTTGAGGACATTCCGCTCCCTTTTTAATTACTGTTTACAGCATAATTTCTTGAAGAATAAATGTCAAATAGCAGGGATAAAATACAATTGTTATATTATTTCATTGCTAAATTGTTTTGGATAAAAAAAGTGGGGGCGGAATATACCCGCGCCCACACGGTTTTACAGGGACAGCAGAGAAACGAAGGCTCTGCTTTTCATCCTGGTTACGGCCTCATAGCCATTGTGTTGCAATCCAAACGATCACGCTTCCATCAAATAACACACCGCTGGCTCCTATCCTCCCAATCGAACAGTCCCCAACCCTTTTGGGAAACTTCAGCCACGCTAGCAGAGCATAACCAACTCCACGAAGGAAGCCGGAAGACTGATGAGGAGGAGCCGGGTGAGAAGTCCGACCCCGAGGCTGCTTCTAAGCCTCTACGAGCACAGAGTAAGACCACTTCCTTCTGGCTCTTCCCCTCAACCTTAAAAACTGAATCTGCGTTTTATGGACGAGATTCTCGTCCATAAAACGCATCACGCCGTCCCTTTCGGTTTAAACGGACTGCTTCAGTCGCATACAATTTCACGCAATTTTGGACTAACTTTTTGATCAATCGCTCTGATGCCGATGCATAACCAATAGTCCCTATTATACGAGGACGGCCGTTGGCATCAGGAGATTTTATCCTTCTTGGCTCCATTAGCATACTCCCCTCTGGTCTACCTGACAATCTATTTGTAGCCCACGCTTCAGCGTGAAACGGCCCACCACCTGGGGCGTTTGGATTCCAAGCTAAAGCTTGAGCTACAATATTTATTTTTGTGTCATCCTGAGCTTGCTTGCGAAGGATCTATCAACTAGCAATTGATGAATTGATACGAGCCGACAATATTCCCCCATTCTACTTTCTACTCTCTACAGATCCACTATTTAATCACTTTATCAATAATTCCGTATTTCACCGCTTCGCTAGCTCTCATATAGAAATCACGATCAGTATCCTGAGCAATTTTTTCCAGAGGCTGGCCAGTATTGCCTGCCAGGATTTTGTTCATCTCATCTCGGATCTTCAATATCTCTTCTGCTTGAATTTTAATATCGGAAGCTTGGCCCTCAGTACCGCCCATCGGCTGATGGATCAAAATTCTGGAGTTTGGCAAAGAAAATCTCTTGCTTTTCTCGCCTCCTGCCAGCAAAAATGCAGCCATAGAAGCAGCCATACCAACACAAATCGTTGAAACTTGCGGTTTGACATACTTCATCGTGTCATAGATCGCCATCCCCGCATAAACAGAACCTCCCGGAGAGTTTATGTACATTTGAATATCTTTTTTGGTATCCTCGGCTTCGAGAAATAAAAGCTGAGCTACAACGAGATTGGCAACATCATCATTGATCTGCCCGCCTAAGAAAACAATCCGATCCTTTAAGAGTCTCGAATAAATATCATAGGCTCTCTCACCTTGAACCGTTTTTTCAATAACTGTCGGAATTAAATATGACATGGAATTTATCCTTCTTTACTTTACACTACCACTTTATATTATAAAAAATAAAAATCTAGAGGCGGCTAGCTAAAACATTTAACTAGCCGTTGAAAGTAGCTCCATAGCTAACCGTTCGTAAATTCTTTGCAATTTACGGTGCTGGTAGACTGGCGAATAGTTGTTCTCGATATACTCTGAGCCCATCCGGCCCATCGATTTGCACCAATCATAATCATCTATGGCACAGACGATATTCTGAGCCCAAAGCCGCGGCTCCAAGGGAAAAATGTCTCCGCCGCCGCTATCGATGATCGGGAGATCGAAGCAGGTGCCGATTGGGGCCATCACCGGCATTCCCATCGCCATTTGTTCAAGAAGCCCAAGACCCTGGGTCTCTGTGGTCGAAGCAGTGATACCAATCTGAAAGAACTTGCAAAGACCGAGCGTTACTTCTCTCGGAACATGGCCCAGGAAATGGATGCGGTTTTGAAGACGTTGAGGCACCTTTTTCCTGAGTTTGGGTATTTGGCCACCCCCTGCAAGGACTAAATGGATTCTCTTTTCTCCTTCAAGAAGGGCGAACACCCGAAGAAGAAATTCGATGTTCTTTTCCGGCTCGATTCTTCCAATGAAGTAAACTACCTTGGAGTCCTCGGGCAGTTCCAGGGTCCGTGCTAATAACCTTGCTTTGGAGACATCAGCAGCTGATATATCTACTGGCGATGCCCAAACAGTTGGCGACTTTGTCAGATTATACCTCGCTTGGATAACTTCAGAGAAATGATAACTTGGCACCATCACTAAATCTGCCCGTCCAGCTGCATTTTCTATCCGATTGGCAACAAAGTCGACGATCGGTTGTGAGAATACTCCGAACAACTTCCGGGCATATTCCTCCGCCTGCGTATGTAGATGGAGAATACTTTTGGGCGGATCTTTCATCCGTGAGATTATCTCGAGCGATTTAATTGTCAGCGGAGAAACCGAATGAAGATGGACGACATCAACTTGCCCAAATATCCTTTCGAGATTCCGCTCTACAGATGGCAAACAGATCGCGACGGACCTGTATCCTCTGCATAAGCCTATTGATGGCAACCAATAACCAGGGTGCAGATTGCAACCCTCAAATCGGGGGCCAACAAGACTAGACTGCCAACCACGATCGGAGATTGCCGTCAGACATTCCCCGATAACTGTCCCGACCCCACTATGATAATAGTGAGGCATCGACTCAGATACTACCGCCAGGCGATAGGCCATTACCCCACTCCTTCAAAACGAAAATCGGCCAGCATATGTAGCTTAGCCGATTTCCTTATATCATATATGATTCAAATTGTTAAGATTTCCCTCTTAGCTCATAAAAAAGGTTACTGAAATCTTTCCGGATATCTCATAATTGGGTTACTGTAGTCGGATATGAATATGACTACAAAAAACAACATTTTTACTCGCTACCTAGCTGAGTATT
>JBAYVE010000026.1:0-5960 GCA_041674765.1 Patescibacteria group bacterium | reverse complement strand
TGCCGATCTATTTCCAGAACCCCTACGGCTATATGGGCGCCTATTTGATTGCTGATTACGATGCCTTGGCACGCAGTGTGTTTACCGCCCGGCACATTGCGCTGATTGATCGCGCTGTTGCAGAACAACTGTTGCAAGTCACCGGTAAAGCGATTCGTCGCACCTTCAATCTGGCCAGCCAATGGAAGTTTACCGGCGTGACGCGGGAGGATGTTCTGGCTCAGAATCCCAATGCGCTTAAAGCTATTGGCTTTTTAGGTGAATGCCCGGAGCCCATTGTATCCAAAACCAAACGGGCCAAGATTTCGCCGGCGATTAAAAAAAACGATCACAGCAAACCGACTAGCGTAATCAACCAAAATCACACCGGTGGCATTAAAACGGATATTGAAATTCAGCAGGAGGCAAAGCAAGGAAAACCTGATGCAGAATCTTTAATCCCGGAAGTAGATCATCAAGCGCGTTCAGTGCTTGACAATGACTCGACTGACAGTCAATTAGGGTAGCTAACAGCACTTACAAAAGGTTTTAACCCTTTAAGGGTAAGGGGAGGCTGATGCCTTTTAGTGGGTTTGGATTTTGGTAGCCAAACAATGGAACCATGTTAGTTGACTTCGATAAACGCATTGCTGATTGGTTGCCCTTCACTACGCGGCAGGGTGTCTGGCGCAGGATTGCGGCGCTTGAAGCGGAAAATTTGCAGGTGGTTAGGCTGATGAACGAGTGCGCGACTGCGTTCAGGCAAACATTTTCAGAACCGCGGGTACTTTATCTCAACGTTCAACAAGTGCGTTCCTTGACGGTATATATCCGATGGCGCCGCCAAGGTGTTCGCGGCAAGCAAGCCTATTGCTTGCTGAGTAGTCCCGAAGGCCAAGCGTTCCTCATGCGCCAGTCAACAGAAGTACAACAATGCTATCAGCGTTTCAATGGCTGGGCACTGGCTTTGAATTTAGCCCATTCTCTGCGCTTGAATGAAATCCGCCGCTTAAAAAAATATCTCAAGGACTTGAGCCATTCAGAAGACCACTCCACATAAAACCACCACAAGCGGACTCAGGGTTTTGGCTGTTAATTCGTCCAAAAATCAGTACTGTATCTGCCACCATGAACAGGATGCTGACCGAGTTTGATTGCCCAAGCTGTAAACACAGCTTAGTCCGCCGCAAGAATCGCTACGGCTATTTTTGGGGCTGTCGCAATTATCCGGACTGTCAGATGGTTTTGCCGGATGAGCAGGGTAAACCGGGTAAACGGCGACAAAAGCCACAATCCAACGGCGAAGCCTGCCCGGAATGCGGACAAGGCGAACGGGTAGAGCGCACGATTCGCAAAGGCCAGCGACGGGGACAAACCTTTATCGGCTGTAGCCGTTTTCCGGCCTGTACTTATACCGAGTTTGTCTGATATCAATGAAAACAAAACCGGCCAGTAAGCCGTTTCCACTCGATCCTGAGCACGGGTGGTGAACCAACCGTTTTTTAGCGTGATCACTGCGTTTTCAGTGAAACCTTTAGCTACCGCGCATCTGCAAACCGGTAGCCGGTTCCTGCGGGAAGCGTGCAGATGTGAATTAACCATGGAAACATGGGCTATACCCTCCGGGAAATCGGTTTCCCTGTGGGAGGCGCGGCGTTTTTCCGGTTTTTTATCATTTTCTAAATGGGAGAACGACCATGACTACAACCCCACAAACGAAATACTTTGACCTGCATATTCATGGCATTGGTTATGTCAATCGTATCCGGGAAGTGAGCGTCAAACGCGGCGAAAACTTTTGGGCGTGTGATATCGCAGCCTTACACGGCGCCGAGGACGATGTGCAATATACCCGCTTCGATTGCCGGGTAAGCGGTTCAGAAGCCGGAAAGTTGATCAAACGTATGCATAAAGCCTGTCAGGAGGAGAAAAAAATTCTGATCGGCTTCAAGTTGGGCGATCTGTATACCGATACTTTTACCTATGAATCCGGCACCAAGCAGGGCGAAATCGGCGTTAGCCTGAAAGCCAGACTGTTATTTGTCTATTGGATCAAAGTTGACGGTGTCAGTGTCTATACAGCTCCGCCTAAGGCTGAAGTGGGCAACGATGTGCAATCTGAAACCCAGCCATTGACCGACCCGAATTTAACGGGATCAGTCGATTCGACTCAGGCAGCCGTCCATTAATAAACGTAAGGCACAGAACATCGAATGTTCTGTGCCTGCATGATCAGATGACAAGCTGTTATCCGTTTTCGCAGAAGGTCCTGTGATTGCCCAGCAGGGCAGGGCTTTCTGGGAAAACGCTAGCCTTTAGCGTGGCCACCTGACGACACCGGCTGCCATCGTCGGTTATTGATGGAACCTTTTGTGCGGTAGACCGTGCACACTGATTTATGACTTGAGATCACTCGCAAACCGGGTCAAACAGCATTGAGGTCAGTTTAAACAACGGGAAACCGATCTCTGGGTGATGAGTGGCAGGTCTTTATTGAGACTTGATCAAGGCATGGTGGACTGTCATGTGACTGTCCGTTATGGCAATTTACCCTGTTTAACGACAAACAATGGTGTGCAGGCTGACGCTGGTTAGCGTGTACACCCGGTTTTTTCAGAATATCCAAGCCCATCTTGGCAGGGGGATTGTGAAAAATCCGATGAATGTTGATCGCTAAGGCGCCACGGTCATTGAGGCCGTCAACCTGAACCGACGGCTCATCATTGGGCTTAATGGGTTTTAACCGTGCTCACTGCGTTTCAGCGAGACCTTTAGCGACTGCGCGTCTGCGGGTCCAGTAGCCGATTCCTGCGGGAATTGCAGCAGACAGTATTTTTTAACCCAGCTGGGGAATGACTTTCCCGGCGGCATGCGGTGGAGAGCATTCTTCGGCATTTTGCTGTAGCGGAGAAGCGTATGAACACCCAGCAACAACCCGATTCTGAACCTTATTTGGTTTGGGATACTTGTGAAATTGCCCAACAGCAAGCCCAGCTGCTGCTCGAGATGGGCGAGACCGCCGATACTGATCAAGCTTTTGCTTTGGCCTGTGAAGATAGCGATCTTTTCAGCGCTGCGTGGGGGGCGTTAACGGCAGATCTCACGGAGATTATGAGCACGCTTAACCCTGCAGGTTATTGGCATGCCGAAGTGAATGGCTTTGGTTGGCGCAGCCTCAGTGGTGTTAAGGATTTTAAAGCTGACGATGGCAGTCAGTTTATGCGCTGTCTTCTGCCCAACACCGAGTGTACTTTCAAGCTGTTCGTGGCTAAAGACAACACGATCCGCCTGCAAAATTTTCACCACGATGCGCCAACCGGCAACGAGTGGTATACCGTCAAAGCGGCTAAGCCTTGGCCTAACGATTAGGCGACAGGCTAGTGGCCGTCTGATGACGGGTTTTTTTACCTGAATGGCTTAACCTCCGTAAAACGGATTGAGCCAATTGTCAACACCCAACCGGGGAAACAGATTCCCTGCGTTGCAGTGGCTGTGTACTTCGGTTTTTTTAACGGGAGAACACCCATGTTATTTATTCAAGAAATCAACGGTGATTACCGTCAAGCGAACGAAGCCGATGTGCTGGATGCAGCCACAGAACTCTTCAATCGCTATTTTGCCAAAGGCACCGCCATTACCGAACCGGCCAAGGCGGCCGATTATCTCAAATTGCAACTGGCTCAGTATGAACACGAAGTGTTTGTCTGTGTGTTTTTAAATAGCCAACATCAAGTGCTTGCCCTGGATGAACTGTTTAGAGGCACGCTGGATGGCGCTAGTGTGTATCCGCGGGAAGTGATCAAAGCGGTGTTGCAGCACAATGCGGCCGCCATGATCGTGGCGCATAACCATCCCTCGGGAATAGCCGAACCCAGTCAGGCGGATCGAACCATTACCGACAAATTAAAACAAGTGTTGGGTTTGATCGATGTCAAATTACTGGATCACTTCATCATTGGTGAATCGGTTTATTCCTTTGCTGAAAACGGCTTGTTGTAAGCAGTCATAAGCCGTACAGCGCTTATATTTTTTAACCCACCTGGGCATACAGTCCCAGTGGGGCGGTATTTCCCAGGTTTCATTGGAGAAATACTATGTTAGCTTCACGTTTTTCAACGGGTCAGTTGATCCGCTCACCGCTGCCCTTGAGCGATGAGCAATTACGCGCGGTGGTGCCATCGATTTATGCTCATGACGCGCACGCGTCGCGTTCTGATCGCTATGCCCACATTCCGACCAGTGTGGTCTTAAACGCGCTGAAGAAAGAAGGCTTCCAGCCGTTTATGGCGATCCAAGCCCGGGTGCGTGACGATACCCGGCATGGTTTTGCCAAACACATGATCCGCATGCGTCACGCCAGTCAAATTGAAGCAGAGGATGCCGCCAACGAAATCATCTTGTTGAATTCGCACGACGGCTCAAGTTCGTATCAAATGCTGGCCGGCAGTTTTCGGTTCGTCTGTCAAAACGGCATGGTCTGCGGCGATCAATACCACGATATCAGAGTCCGTCACTGCGGTAATGTGGTGGACAACGTTATCGAGGGTGCTTACGCCGTTCTGGATAACTTCGACCGCATCACAGCCGCCAAAGCCGATATGTCGTCCATGCATTTATCCGAGGCTGAGCAATTGGCTTTTGCCAAAGCGGCATTGCCTTTACGCTTCAGCGAGGAAGATGCGCAGCCGTCTGAACAGGCGGTGCTGTGGCGCCGGCGCTCAGCCGATGCCGGTCAGGATCTATGGACCACGTTTAATGTGGTGCAGGAGAATTTGATCAAAGGTGGTTTGCC
The DNA here is from genome assembly GCA_041674765.1 of Patescibacteria group bacterium. Classification (GTDB taxonomy): domain Bacteria; phylum Patescibacteriota; class UBA1384; order XYA2-FULL-43-10; family 1-14-0-10-43-13; genus JBAYVE01. Next base: position 1,189 of record JBAYVE010000026.1, on the reverse strand, counting down.
TCGCGTCAATCGTCAGGGCAGAGTCACCAGAACCCGCCAGATCAACGGCATTGATGGCGATGTTCGCTTGAACAAAGCCTTATGGACCTTGGCGGAAGCCATGGCAGCGCTGAAAGCTTAATGTCATAAACCCAGCCGGGGAACACTGTTCTCCGGTGACGGCGAGCGGTGTTTTCCGGTGTTTTGATTGTATTGGAGTCCTATCATGCAACCATCAAACCCGAAAACAACGAAGCCACCACGCCTTGATTCAGCGGCATTAAGCGTCGCGTTAAGTCAATTCACCGGTACTGAACAATGGTATCGGCATCCTTTGAATAGACGAATGCTCTATACCGATGGTGTCCAGTACCTGGCCGAAAACGGTGGCCAACAAGGGGCTTATTGGGTACTCGACAAAGTAGCCCTGGAAATCTGTCCATTATTGGATTCCAAAAAACAGGCATTCGGCGCAGTGTCATTGACCGTGAACCCAGACCAAACTGCCGTCATGATCGTAACGGACGGCAATGATCAACTGCTGTTAAGGCGCGAGATGCGCTATACCGACCTGCAAAACGGTGAATGGCGGTTTTATCTGATTGAGGAGGGTGATCACCGGGTGTTTTTATTACCCAGTGAGTACTAAATTTTCATTCCACGAACACAAAGCCCCGGAAGGGGCTTTTTTGTTGCCGGAAAGGGGGCTGTATAAGCAAATCCCGCTCAATCACTTTTCAAATTAGTGACAGTAATCTTCCTGCCTTTATAACTTATTGCTTCAAGGTGGTAAAAACCAATATGGAGATGAAAAAAGCTCAAGCAGGGATCAAAATTGACTAGTGTAAGAAGTGGGTTGGTGTTTTTCGGGCAGTAGTGAGGTAAGTTGGTTGAATCGATCGGCAGTTACTAATCAACCAGAATTTAACAACCGATGAACACCCTGGGTAAACAACATGACATCTTTTGGAAAAAACTGCTTACCCAGTGACTTGGCTTCGAGGTTTTCCGGCAAACCATAGCAACGTATATCATCCTCGGTCGGCTCAATTAGATTCTCGATAGCCTCTAACAGACTTAAAAGGGCTTTGCGTTTTGTTACCAGCGTAAATACCGAATACTGCACCGGTAATCCCTGTTTTTTTAAGGTGCGGTGAACTCGCGATAAACGCCTAGGATCGGCAATATCGTAAGCAATCAGGTATAAACG
>JBAYVE010000025.1:0-8528 GCA_041674765.1 Patescibacteria group bacterium | reverse complement strand
GGCAATCACGGCGAAAGGCACTCAGCGAAGCAAGTTCACACAACGAAAGGCGGATACCGACATGACACACCAACAACAAATTCAAAAGCAGAAAACCCCGGCTCAAGCATCTAGCAAAGCAAGTGTTGAAGCCCAAGACAAACCCCTTTTTTCCGCCGTCGACGTGATTCACAGCTACAGCCGCGCGCAGGCCATCGCCGATGGCGTGCTGGTGGATGTGACAGACACCGCCCGCGAAGCCGGGTTCAAGGTGCCGGTGGCGATCACCCGCGCCGCGTGGGCCGATTGCGTGGAGTGGAACGCCGAAATCGAAGCCCGCAAGGCGACGACGCAGGACGAAAGCGGCCGTCTTTGGGATGTGGTGTGGATGGCCTTTGTTGCCTGCCGTGCGCCCGGTGAAGGTCAGCGCCGGATTTTCGAGCTGCACCGCGTGCCGCGCGAAGGCCGGGGCAACCGCCCGCGCCGTGTCTCCCTGGCCGTGTGCATTGGCCCAGGCGATGACCACTACCCGGTAATCACCATCATGCAGCCGAACGAAGACTAAGCCGCCCAGGTGCCCCGCGCAGGGGCACCAACCACCAACACGAACCCGGAGAAATCACCATGAGCCGCTTTATTCCTGAAAACGCCGAAACCCGCGACTTTCCCGCCGCCGCCGTCGTCGCCTACTGCTACCAGAGCGACCGAGGCCCGGCGTTCGTTGCCTACAAGGGCCGCCAGAGCAAGCCCGCGCGCTTCTATGCCTTCCCGAACGAAGAACGCCGGGACGCGAACCTTGCCGAGTTCGTGAAGATGGAAACCGAGCGCGAGGACTGGAAGCGCGCCCGCCGCGAAGCCGGCCACGGTCTGGCCGTGGGCGACATCGTTTATTCGTCGTGGGGCTACGAGCAAACCAACGTCGATTTTTTCGAGGTTATCCGCGTGCCGTCTGGCAGGTCGGCCGTCGTGCGCAAGATCGAGCAGGAAATCATCGAGAGCGCACCGGGCAGCATGAGCGGCAAGACCACGCCGAAGCCGGGCCAGTTCGAGGCGACCGCCAAGGAAGCCACGCACCGGGCGGCCGGGCTTCATACCCTCATTGGCGGCAAGTCGGCGCGCGGCAGCTTGAGCAAGTGGGGCGGCTCGCCGGTCGGCGTGTCTTGGTACGGCTGAACACCCGCCACGTTTAGGCATAAATAAAGCCGCGTTTGTGTGTTTTCAGCTACCAAGATGGTATATAATGGAAGCACACAACGGGTAATCTTGGTAAGGAGTTAGACCCATGAACAACCAGCGCCGCAAGCAGATCGAGAGCATCAAGAGCCGCATTTCCGCCCTGTTGTCCGAGGCCGAGAACATCAAGACCGACGTGGAGGCGATCCGCGACGACGAACAGGAGTACCGCGACAACATGCCGGAATCGCTCGCCGATGGCGAAAAGGGCGAGAAGGCAGACACCGCGATTGCCGCGCTGGAACAGGTCATTGAAGACCTTGAAAGCCTGATCGAAAGCGACTTTGACGGCCAGCTTGACACCGCCGCCGAATAAGCCCGCAACCACCAAGCCGAGGGGAATTGTCCATGACCAAATCGAAAGACGTTCAGGAGCTGCACAAAACGCTTGCGCGCTTGGAGCGGCAGCACGCGGCCGAGGCCGCACCGGCACCCGCGCCGACGCCCACCAGGGCCGCCAAGCGCCTGAATGCACAGCATGAGCGTTTCGGGGCCGGGTTCTACCCGACCGCCGTTTGCTCGCGTGCCTTTGGTGCCCGCGTGCGTGCCGGGCAGCTCGAAATCACGCCCGACTTTGAAGCATGGTTTGCGGTTGACCTCGCAGCCGTGAAATTCAACGACCACAACGGCCGCCCGATTTTTCTTTGACCAGGGGAAGACATGAGCCAGAACGCAAACACCATCGACATAACCCCGACGTGGGGCGAGTGGGCCAACATTTACCGCCGTCTGGCCGAGACGGGCGAAACCAAGGCCGTGCGCGAGCTGCGCGCCGACTTCGCCAAGGCGATGGCCGCCGCCCAGGCGCTGAACGCGATCCGCTCGACCTTCACCGACGCGCAGGCGGAAATCGTCAGCAAGACCGTTACCGCCGAGCTGGCGAAACAGGGCTACTAGGGGCGGATGATGGGCTACGCAGACAGCACCGAAGCAAAGGCCGCCCGCGTGCGCCGGGCGGCGTTGCGGCGCGGCCAGGACATCGACCCGCTGGCCGAGCGGGCGCGACTGGTGGCGTTCTGGCGCAAATGCGCCGAGACGAACCCCGCCTATCGGCCGCATAACGGCGCGTGGTGGTCGGTGTTCACTTGGAACCCCTGTTTTCGCCGCTTGCTCTTGCCGACGCTGCGCGCCCGACAGGATGCACGCGACCGCGAGCACCGCGAGCAATACGCGGCCGAGCTGCGCGAGTCGTCGCGCAAGTGGGAGCAGCAGAAAGCCGAGCGCAAGGCCGCCAAAGCCCGCGCGGCACTGCCGCAGCTCGATTTACTCGACTTGGCGACAGAGCCGCCGCCAGGCCTCGATGCACCAGTCACCAAAGCGAGGGCAAAGCAATGAAGGAATGGAATGTGTACGTGGACGGGCGCTATGTCGGCACCGTCCACGAGGAAACCGAAGCGCTGGCGCGGCTGGCCGCGTTCAGCAAGTACGAAGTGCCGGATGACGCGGAATTGTCCGTGTCGCGCCGCTAACCCACCCAGGAGGCAAGACGATGGAAACCTATCAGCAGATACACGACTTCACCCCGGCCGGCGCGGAGCGTTTCGCCGCGTTCCTGGCCGCCCAGGCACGGCCCGACGTGAACGCCAAGGCGTGCCGCATGGAATGCCTTGGCGTCATGGAAGACAACTTGAACGGCACCACCACCGCGCCCCTGTCGTGGGTGCTGGGAGCCTTCGAGAGCGCCACCGGCAAGCCCGCGACCTTCACCGCCGAGCTGGCGGATTTGATCGTTGAAACCGTGAACCCGACCGAGTGACCAGCGCCATGCAGTCAATGACCCTTGAACAGCTTCGCACGACGTTTCACGCGGGCGGCTTGAGCGCCGCGCAAGTCGTGGCGACCGGCAAACGCTTTCATGCCGTGGCCGACACGAAGGGCGGCGACCGGGTTGTTTTGGTGCGCCATTCGGACACCACGGCCCGCGCTTTCAGCGACCCCGGCACCGCCCTTAAATTGCTGCGCGACGTTGGTTTCCGGGTTGTCACCGTCGATATGACGGACTGGCAGCCCGGCCAAGGCGCGCTTTAGCCCAGGAGCAAACACCATGAAGACCTTGCGCATGATCGCCCTGCCCTTGCTGCTGGCCGTTCTCAGTGGCTGCGCCACGAACGGCCGCCCGTACTACTACGCCGGCACCGGCTACCGGATGCACAACATTGGAGGCTTGCCGGTTTCCGGTTCAGTTGGCGTGAACGTTACGCCTAATGGCCTGATGCTTTCCCCGAATATCGTTATTCGGCCGTCGTTCTACGACTGGAAAAAAAGATGATTCGCCGGCCTGATGCGCCTAAAACGGAAACCGATCCGTTTGCAAAGGCTGTTCTTTACAGGTTGCGCCGCGATTCGTTGATGATTATTTCAAATCTGAATCGCGGCCATAAAGTGACGAACGCCGAAGTCAAGATGCAACTTTTGTTCGTCCAGTCGCAGCTTTGCCGCGCGGCATTGGCCGACCCTAGTTTTTCTTCGGCGACCAAGAACGCGCTTCTAAGGTTTCATTCCGAGGAAATCATGGAAGGGCTTGCAGATCGGCGCGGCATGAAGCGCCGCCGCACCGTGACGGCGTGACCGCGCAGCTTCGCGCGTTGCACGCTGAAACTGTCTTGCGATGGTGACACCTTCACGCCCTGGCCAGCTCCTTTTTGTCGCCAGCTTCGGCCCGCAGCAGCGCGCACACGCGCTTGACTTGGCTTTGACTGCACCCGGCCAGCTTCGCGGTTTCCGCGATGCTGTTGCCGCCCGCGCGCAGTGCCGCGATGCGTTCGTGCATGGCCGTGTCGGGCGTGCGTCCGGCGTACCGGCCCGCAGCCTTCGCCAGTTCGATGCCCTGGCGCTGGCGTTCGCGCCGGTCTTCGTAGTCGTCATGTGCCATTTGCAAGGCCAGCTTCAAAAGCATGTCTTGCACCGACTCAAGGACGATGCGGGCCATGCCCTGCGCGCTGGCCGCCAGTTCGCCCAGGTCGATGATGCCCGGCACCGCCAGACGCGCGCCCTTGGCGCGGATCGAGGCCACCAACTTTTCAGCGTCTTCCAGGGGCAAGCGGCTGATGCGGTCGATTTTCTCGGCAACCACGGCTTCACCGGGTTGCAGATCGTCAATCATGCGCAGCAGCTCGACGCGATCCGCGCGAGCGCCCGAAGCCTTTTCCCGGTAGATGCCGGCGACGTAGAAGCCCGCCGCCCTGGCCGACGTGGCGATAGCCTCTTGTCGGGCCAAGTCCTGCGCGTCAGTGCTGACCCGCATGTAGATGCGGGCCACCTTGACCGGCGCGGCCGGGCTGGACGCCTTGGCGTCAAGCGCCCGTTGGCATTCGTCCGAGCAGCAGCCGCCGTATTTCAACGACAGCACCGGGGAATCGTCATAGAACGCCACCGGCCGCCCGCAGCCGTTCGCGCAGCTCTTGTGCTTGTCCAGAAAGTCGCGGGCCTGCGCTTGGCTTTGTCGGCGCTCGCCGGCCTGTTTGCGGGCCTTGGCCTTGTCTCCTGGCGTCTTGGGTTCGTATGGCCCCCACCGGCCGTTTAGCTTCGCTGTCATGTCCTGCCCTTGGTCAAGTTGGGTATAGCCATCTTGACCAATTGTAAGCGGCCCGGCCAAGAATGCAAAGCCCGATCTAAATTGGCTACCCTGATGTTAGCCACCCTAAATAGCCATGTATGGGCATTGACGATGCAATGCCCATACATTAAAATAGAGGCTGGCTTATAAGCCAAATTACCAATTTTTGAAAGAGGTACAAGCCATGTCCAAAGAAGTGCAAATGACGTTCCGGGTTGAGCCGGAATTGCGCGCCGAGTTTGCCGACGCCGCTTTGCTGGAAGATCGCCCGGCCGCCCAGGTGCTGCGCGAATTCATGCGCGCCTATGTCAACCAGTCGCGCGAGCGCGGCCACAGCCCGGCAAACGATGCCATTTCCCCGGCCGAGAGCCGCCGCCGCGAAGCCGCCGTGAACTTCGCCCGTTCGTCCGTGGGGCTGGAAGGCTTCAAGCCTTCCAGGGCCGCCGAGACGGGGGCACGCCAGTTCATCAAGGGCGACATCCAGCTTGCCGATTTCGTCCAGGTGAAGCCAGATGCAGAACAAGCCCACAGCCGCTAATGCGTTGACGGCCGAGCAGCGGCAGCAGCTCGAAGCCGACTACACGTTCAAGCGGGTTGTCGAGCTTGAGCTAGACCCGGTGCGCGGCAACTTCGATGCCGCGCACTTGAAGGAAGTCAATCGGCGCATCTTTCAGGACTTGCCGGGCGCGGGTTTCGATGACGTGACGCCGGGCGAATTCCGCAAGCCGGTTGCGGAGGGCTTGGACTGGATGAAGCAGCGCGGCCTATCCACCGTGGACGGCCCGTTTTATGTCGCGTATTCGCGCATGGACGATGCCGCCACGGCCCGGCTGGATAGGGCGCTTGAAGCGGCCAATCCCGGCGCGCTGCGCGGCTTGAAGACGCCCGAATTCACGGCGCGGCTCGCCACGATTTACGCCGAGCTTGACTATGTTCACCCGTTCAGCGACGGCAACAGCCGAACGCTTCGCACCTTCACGAAACAGCTTGCCAAAGACGCCGGCTATGAACTCGATTGGGAGCGGTTCGGCCGTAGCGATGTCGGGCGCGATCTGCTGTATATCGCCCGCGACCGCAGCGTGAACGAGCTGGCAAAGCCGCACGTTCAGCACGAAAACACCATGCGGAAAATCCTGCACACCCAGGACAGGCTAGAAGGCAATCGGGCCTTGCCCGATCTGCTGCGCGATGCAGTGCGGCCGAGCCGGGCCGTGGCCTTCGAGCGCATGACCGAGCGGGAGGCGCTGAAAGAGCATCCCGAGCTGCAAGAGGCATACAAGACGATGCACACGGCAGCGGCCTACTTCGCATCGAAGATGCCCGGCAAGCCCGAGGGGCAAGAGGCCGGCATTCAGTCGGTTATGAACCATGTTCAGAACCGCTTGAACGCCGGGGAGACGACCGATTTTCACCAGGGCCGCGAGTCGGCCCAGGCCAAGGAAAAGCACACCACGCAGCCGGAGCGCGCCGCGCCCGATGCTGGCCGCGACCGCTGATGCAAGACACTTTTTTTCAACGTCAAGGAGGTTCTATGTCCCGCATTTACGAAATCTGGAAAGCCTACGCCCTGCTGGTTGTCGAGGCGCTTTCGGCCTACTGCCGGGCGACCGAGCATTTGCCCGTCGTGGTGTCGCTGGCTGTGCTGCTGGCCCCCATGCTCGCGGCCGATTGGTTCCTGCCGCGCTGGGCTTCGCTGTCGCTGTTTGCCGCCATCGGCTTGCCGCTGGCGTGGTTCCTTGGAACGATGTTTTGGGTGTTCTTCACCTACGGATCGAACCGGGGCGCGCGCTGAAAAGAAAAAAGCCAGCAGATGGGCGAATCTGCTGGCTTTTGCCACTAAACCACTTAAAGGGACGGGTTCAATGACTTCGGCTAAGACTACCACATTCGATGAAGCAGCGTACAGGGAAGACCTAGTGCGCGCGGGGCTTGACCCCGAAGACGCCGCCGCGTTGGCGGCCAAAACGGCAAGCATCCGACAAGCCGCCGTTGACACCGCGCAGATGAAACAGAGCTTGGTCAAAGCTGGCATGTCGGACGACAAGGCGAAGCGCATGGCAGAAGCGCATACGCGCTTCAACCCGCCTTCGCGCAAGCCGGCAGCAACCCCGGCGACCGTTGCCGGATTCCAGTCGATGGGCGACATCTTCGGCCCGCTCCAAAGCCAGGCGCAGCAAGCCCAGCCAGCGCCGCCAGAGGCGGCGAAACCGGCAGAGGCACCGGCAGCACCGGCCGAGCCAGAAAAGCCCGTCACGGCCCGGAAATCGGCCCGAAGCAGCACCAAACGCGACGAACTCGGTTCGTCGGCGATGGTTCCCATGTCGGCAGTCTTCGACTACCGAAACAGCGAGATACCGGAGCGCGTGCGCGAGCTGATCGAAACGCACCTTGCCATCGAGGCCCAGGACGCAAAAAGCGCCGGCTCCCTTGGCTTCATGACCCGTTCCCTTGCCATCGCCACCTTGCCGCACCGCAAGACGGCCGATTTTCGTTTCGTTCGCCGCAATGGCGACTTCACGTTGACCATGATGACCGCGCACCCGCAGGGCTTGCCATACGGCACCCTGCCCCGGCTGCTGCTGACATGGGTTTGCACCGAGGTAGCACAGAAGCGCGAGCGCGTTCTATCGCTGGGCAACAATCTGGCGTCCTATCTGGCCGAGCTGGGCTTGCACAACACAGGCGGCAAGCGCGGCGACATCACGCGCTTGAAGCACGCCATGACGACCCTGTTCAGTTCCGTCATTTCGTGCCACTACGAGGGCAAAGATTCCTTCGTCCTGCAAAACGTGCTGCTGGCCGACAAGGTGGATTGGTGGACGCCGCAGAACCCGGAAGAAGCCGGGCAGTGGCAATCGTCGCTGATGTTGTCAGAGCCGTTTTTCAAAGAGTGCATCGAACACGTCTTGCCGTTCGACATGCGGGCCGTTCGTGGCCTTCGCCAGTCGCCGCTTGCCCTTGATATTTACGTCTGGCTCACCTACCGGATGAGCTACCTATCGAAGCGCACAACGATTCCTTGGGTTGCCCTGGCCGGGCAATTCGGTTCGGGCTACGCCATGACCGAACAGGGCTTGCGCGACTTCAAGCGCGCCTTCCTGCGCGAGCTGAAACACGTTCTGGTCATCTACCCGCAAGCCAAGATTTCCGACAGCCTTAACGGACTGGTGCTGTACCCCAGCCCGCCGCACGTCGCCTACAAATCGACGCCGATTCAGAAGGGGCTTGGTTTTTGATGCGCGCCGTTCGCAGCCTGTTTGCATGCTCCCTGCTGGCCGTCTGTTCGGCTGCATGGGCTGATTTTTCCGGTGCTGTCGTCGGTGTGGTCGACGGCGACACCATCGACGTTCTTGTAGGGCACCGCTCTATTCGCGTTCGCTTGGCGCAGATCGACGCCCCGGAGCGCAAGCAAGCCTTCGGAACTCGTTCGCGGCAAGCCCTTTCCGCGATGGTCTTCCGGCAGGCTGTCACCGTGGCCGAGGACGGCCCGGATCGCTACGGCCGCACCGTGGGCACCGTCTTTGTCGTTGGCGTGGACGTGAACGCCGCGATGGTCGATCAAGGCATGGCGTGGGCCTATCGCCAGTACGTCACCGACCGTTCGCTGATCCAGTCGGAGGCACAAGCCCGCGCCGCACGTCGTGGCCTTTGGGTTGATCCTGCGCCGGTTGAACCCTGGCTTTTCCGCCGAACCAAATAACCATGCTCGCCCCGGCTTTGCCGGGTACGGGCTTTCGTGCTGCGCATCGAGCCTTGTTCC
>JBAYVE010000024.1:0-8646 GCA_041674765.1 Patescibacteria group bacterium | reverse complement strand
TTATCTTGCTGATCCCATCTTTGCCGATGGTCTCCTTCTCCACCGAGAACGGCTTGAGCCCTGTGGCGCTTGCTGCTTTGGCGGTAGCCCCTTTCTCAAGGATGTCGTAGTACCTTTCGGTCTGCGTCCGCTTGGCCGGGATGTCTTCGGCCTGTACCCCCGCGAGCCCTGCCTGCGCAGCACGAAGTCCTATGGCTGACGCCGCCTCCGGTGCAACCTGCTCTGCCTCGGCTATATTCTTGATGGCCCCGGCTTCAGCCGTCATCCTGGCGGTGTTCAGCCCGTAGGCCGCACGCTCTTTCTTCTCGGTCATCCAGTCTCCCCAGGTCTTGATCTCCCGGGGTGTGTACCCAGGAGCAGCCTGGTCTTGCGCTGCCGGACGAAGGCCCCATACAGGCGGAGCCTGCTCAGTAGAAGCAGGGACGAACTCAGTGGAGCCGTCAGGGTTGGTGATGGTCAAACCTCTCAGAGCTGGAGCTGGTCGTGCGCCACCGCCCCACTGCCTTGCGGAGAGTTTGGAGATCGGGGCGCCGGTGCTGTCGAACCTCGATATGTTTCCGGCCTGGTCCATGCGGACAACCTCACCGGTCTGGGAGTCTCTGATCATCCCGCCCCCTGCTTCTACAGGAGCCTGCGGCTGTGCGACGGTTCCTATGCCTGCTCCGTGCAACGGCCTGGTCTGGATTTGCGGAGCTACTACGGTCGGCTCTATCTGCGGTGTGGCTACAACCTCAGCAGCCCCAGTCCGAAACCCCATGCCTTTTGCAACCCCTCTCCCGAACTCGCCTACACTCTTTACGGCCCCTGATAAAGTATCCTTGGCAACGGCATAAGGAGCGGCAACAGTGGATGCAATGGTCTTGCCAATCGCCTGCGGAACCCCGCCTTCTGCGTATGCCTGCCTGATCCCTTGTCCAGCCTCAGCAGCGTAGTTCATCTGTGGGTTGGCGGCGACCGCACCACGAAGGGCGGAAGCAACGTCTGAGTTCATGGTCCCGGCCGCTTGCATCGTCGGAGTTCCAGGGGTGTAGATGCTCCCACCTTTGGTGCCGAGCTTTACTTTTGCTCTTTCCTCTTCTACAGTAGCCATGGTCAACCCTCCTTATGCGGAAACAATGCTGTTGCTGGCAATGGCACTGAGCGAGGACAGAGCCGCACGGGCCGTATCTCCGTAAAGCGTAGCCGCCGCCTGCGATGCTCTGATCTTTTCGTCGATAGATTTGTGGGTGTCGTCCAGTACCAGAGAAGAGATCGCCCGGATGTCGCCTTCAGCTTTGGCCACATGCGTATTGAGCAGGATCTGATCTTTGGTCAGCCTGGCGCGGTACAGGTCGGCGGTAGCCGCCATCATACGTGCCTTGGCGTCTGAGTTCAATGCAGCGATTCTTGCTGCCGCGTCAGGGGCGCTCATCAGAGCACGGATGTAATCCGCCGCCGCGCTGATTGCCTGAAGTCTGGTCTTCACTGCGAGTTCAACTGCGAACTTCAGAGTCTCAAGGTAAAGCTCTGCCTGCCGGATAGAGATTGTACCGGCCAGCTCCCCGAGCTTCTGGAACGTCTCAAGGTTTACTGCCTGCACCTGCGCCGCCATGAGCCCTGGTGGGAAGCTATACCCCCTGGCAGCGAAGCCTGTTACAACTTGGTCGGTCTGCCGCTGCCCTTCACGGACAAGGCGGTCTTTGCCGCGAGTCCACATCTGGTCCTCAACCGCTTCAGACAGTCCTTGCCCCCCATTCGCAATGGTGGTCTTGAGCCATGCGATACCTTCGTCGAAAGCGTCGTTGTCGATTGGATAGTATTCAACGAAGAAATTGGCCAGCTCATCAGTGAGCCTGGCCAGCAGCTTCTCGTACTGAACTTCGTAGACGAATGTGGAGTCCTCTACTTCAGGCACATCCGGCTCAATGGCGCTCACGACTGGAACTACGTTGTGCCTGACGATGTTGGTGAACCGGCTTGCGTCGGCTATTGCCACGAGTTCTGAGGCAGATGCCTCTACCAACGCCGTGTACTGATCAGCTTTGGCGATGGCCCCTGCGATTATCGCGTCTACCTGTTCTGCTGGTGTAGCCATCTCAGAACCTCCGAGTCAAGTTCGCCGGGGCGAAGTCAATGCTGTTCAACTCAAACTGCGTGGACGACTTGAGAACGAACCGCCAGTAAACTCCTTGCTGAATATGCGGCATCCTGGCCCTCCAGAAAAAGTCCCCCTCTTTCGATCTCTCCAGTTTGTACTCTCTGGTGCCGGTGTCCGTGGTTACTTCGAGAACGGTATCCGCTCCGTCCGTGGTGCCGATCCTGACATTGAGAATTTTCTTCCTGTGAGGAAGTCCGCAATCGTTGATGCCGAAGTCTACCATACTTTCGATAACTTCGCCATTATCTGTGGTGCCTTCGAGCAAATAAATTCCGTCGCTGGCAACTCCGTAGTGCCGCCCTTCATGTGTAAAGAACGAGTTGAACCCGAAGTCGTCGTACTGGCTGCTTGCTTCGGTGGCCAGATTCACTACCCACACCTGCCCGTCCACCGCCGCCCTGTCGCCAACTGCGGCACTCAGCGAGTCTGTAAATCCTCCAGAGGAGAGCAAGGAAGTGAGGAGCTCCACTGTGGAAGCGAAGCTCGACTCACCGGTGATGTCGCTTAGGAACTGTGTAACTGCGATCCGATCGGCCGCGAATGAGGCCGCCAGAGTGCCTTCTGAAGTGAGGATAATTACGGTGTCCAGCGTTACAGGCATCCCGTCCACCAGAACTCCGTATGACAGAACATACGCCTCGAACTCATCCCCAGGCATCCCGAATGACTCAGGCACCGGTAAGTTCGCGCTCCCGACCCCGAAAGCGTAATCTCCGGCAAGGGAGTCTATAGTTGGAAGAGTCCCGGTAGCATCCCCAGGGTTGCTTTGCACAATCATTCCTACAGACCACAGCGCAGGGAGGTCTCCCACAGCCCCTACAGGAACGGCCGGGACATAAAGCCCGCCGTCAGCGTACTCAGTAAGAGCGGGGAGGGCAGCATTAGCAACCGAGTAGGCGTAGTCACCTGAAAGTCCTACTATCGCTGGGAGTGTGGCGAACGCTGCCGCCGCTTGGGTGGTGTATACCGTGACAGTCGCGGTCCCTGACAAGAGACAGCTCGCCGGAACTCTGGCGGTGGCACTAAGCGACCCATCCCCGGAAAGAAGTGCGGCGCAATTATTTGCGAGCAACGCCCCAACTCCAGAGCATGTTATCGTCTGGCCTGCGTAACCTGAAAGTGAACTTGATCCCTGCATCAGTAACCTCCAGGCAAAGACACTGCTGGGTATTCAGCGTATGGAAGATGCCACGGCTGTTGTGTGGCCGCCGGCGGAGCTTGGAACTTCAACATATCAGATGTAAAATCCCCTTCCCCGTAGAAACAAACATCCCACTTATAATGCGCCTCTGTATCGGGGGCGTCTATTGCGGCCAGAAGTTTCCAAACACCGCCGGTAAGCACGGTCAAATTGAATTTGTACTTCCCATCCACCACTGTCCTGACAACCCCAGACAATTTCAAAGAAGCGACCGACACTTTTATAGGCCTGACATAAACGAGATCCCCACTCACTGGCATGGCAACAGCGGCCCAACTTCCCTCGAACGGAGAGCCTGTGTAGATGCCTACTATCTTATCACCGATGCGATTGCAAACACATAAAAAAGTGTCGTCCCCGTAAGTTATTTCTGGACGAACACCTGCTTCTGAGGATACTGCTGCCGGGACATTTATGGAAACAATCTCAAGTCCTGTCTCCCCCCACCGCACGGTTCCATCCCCACGGGTCCAGGTATAAATCCCCCCCGGCCCATGAAACATTGCAGAATCGTGAGGGTGCCTCCAGTAATGCGAGATATTTGGGTACGGGAGAAGCTGCTGTGCCATCTCTTGCAACGCTGTTAAATTCGACGACCACACTGCGCTGTACGGAATGGGCGGAACTCCATGAATCTGGCAAAGCACGGCGTAGATGTTATCCCCATTGACTGTATGCACCACATCGCCCACCTTCAACGTATAGAAGATATGCCACTTCCTGTTCACCTCAGCTTCTCCGTAAAAATAGCTTCCGGAAATAGGGTAGTTGAAAATTACATTGAGCACAGTGTTCCCGTGCGCGTAGCACCCGATAGGGTGCAAAAGAATTTGGCTCGCGGAAAGCGCCGGGAGAGTATAAATTCCTGAGAGCAGAGTGAAAGGTAAGTCAGCCCACAGGTCGTTCGCGGACAGTGCCTGAACAGTGGTAGTTGCGGGGTTCGACATGTCAACCACCCATGCAGGGGTAGTTACCATTGAGAGGGCATCTGAGAACCAGGGGGCGTTGGACCCGTAGTAGAAAACGAACTTCCCACCTGTTATGGGCTGGACAGTCCAACTGGACGAATGATATTGGTAGTCAACCCCTCTGATTACTCCGTACCTGTTCTCCCCTGCCCCGGCTCCGAGAAAAAGATCGGTGCTTATCTCAAGCCGCTCCGGATTCCAGAAATAGTCGTTCCAATCATCAAGACTTCCGACAGTGTACGAAGTGTCTGTCAAGTTTCTTGAGAACGTCAAAGACCTGATCACCAGCTCCGACATACTCAGCGGGACAGAGACCGGCTGGATTATTCCTCTGGCGGCATCTTGTCCGAGGGCGAGAGGCTCCGATTGCACCGGAGTACCCCCCGACAAAACTTCGATCTCATAGAACCTGTTGTATGCAGGATCGACCGCTGTAGTGAGTTGCAACCTCGGGACAGCAACACTCAGAGTTTTTCTTTTGCTGATCACATCAAGCCAATATTCAGAGAAACAAACGAACACATCGGACTTGCTGGCGCACATGATGGCGCAGCCCATGGGGGCTTTGATAAATACCTTATCAACCCCACCGAGGTCCAGAACACGGTAACGAAATCCGTTTGCTACCTTGGTAAGGCACATCTGCTTCATATCTTTGGCGAGAGCCAGAAGATTGTCTCCGATCTTCTTTCTCCTGGTGCTCCTAACGCCGTCTGGGACGAAGCTCATAATACCTCACGTTGCCCCCTGGAGTTGGTCCAGAACGGCCCGAGCTTCTGAATAAAAAGCCCTGTTGTCGTAGTCCCGCTTAGAGCAATACCGGTTTTAAGTTCTTGGGAATACCCTGCCCCTGTCAACCACGCAACCGTAAACGCTTGTGATATATCTTCCCATGCCCCTCCGCCGTCGTTGCTGGCAATAGCTACGGATGGATTTGAATAGCTATGAAGAGTAAAAGCCCCATCGTAGTACGCTCCTCCTCTCCAGTCACTACTCACAGGTAGACTAAGCTGCTCCCAAACTATCCCGTCAGTACTCCTAAAACAAGTTGTTGTAAGCCTGGGAACAGCTAAAATAGTACCGCCTCCGTAGACGGCTGTGCGGACAAACTGACTTATCCCGGCATCGAGGGTTCTCTGTGTCCACGTCCCCCCGTCCGAGCTAGTCAAATATGTACTTGTAGAAAACGCTAAAAACAAGCCGCCAAAAAATACCAACGACTGGCAGGCAAACACCACCGGCAAAGTTCGTATAGTCCACGTTACCCCGTCTACGCTGGTTGCTGCGGTAGTAGTCCCGGTTTTCAAAGCTACAAACACCCCGGCCCCGAACGCTACCTGCGTCCACCCGGTCGCTTCCGGAAGGGTCACAGCCCCCCAAGTAATTCCATCAGTGCTCCGCACTCCGGCTGTCGTAGTAAGTCCTACTGAATTTACCGCTACAAACGCCCCGTTGCCGTATGCCGGAGCACTCCATTTACCGTAGATGGGTAGTGCTCTCTGGGTCCAGGTAAGCCCGTCAGGACTGGTAACGCTGATGTCCGTGCTATTGGAGTTTACACTGTTACAGACAGATACGAAAAGACCGTTTGCGTATACTGGTGGCGATAGCCACGCCCCCGCCGGAGTTGGTAGAGTTATTGGGGTTACATTGAAGTCCATTACGCAGCTCCGAATTGCACAGCGCCGGTGGCGTAGGCGGCATTTTTTATTCTGTCATCTGACTTGTATAAGTATCCGTAAACGTACAAATCCCCTGGGGGCAGCGCAACCTCGCTCACGAACGCAGAACTCTCGAACATGCAGGTCAGCTCGTCCCCCAAAAATATGCGCAACTCAAACGATTGGTGGCTGGTGGCGTAAAGACGCTTTTTGTAATTCCCGTACTCATACGCATGAAGCCCGGCGCCGTCAACAACGAACGCAGCCGCAAACGCGCCCATCTCAGCCCCATCGAGCCCTGCTCTCCCAACTCCGACAAATGCTCCAACCCCGGCGGCTGAGAATTTAAAAAACTTCCCTCTGCTGATAGGCTCCGCGCTTCGAGAAGATGTGTCCCACGCCTCTCTGGCTACACGTTTTAGAGTCGCTGGTGTAGAAGGAGCAGGAACAACGGCAGTCGTCCCAGCAGTTGGAGGGACGTATACTCTGGTGTACGAGATTCTCGGCCGATACTGCGGAGCAGATAGCCACGATCCGGATAAGTTCAACTGAGAAGTAACTCCGCTGTTAAATATATCGATCATTGTCTCAAGTCCCGTAGTATGTCAAATTTCTGATTTGCGACTGCCACATTACTTGCGGGCCTCCGGCAGGGAGCCCGACGTACTGCGTAAGTCCGTCCCTGGTTGTCCCTACAAACGGATTGCCCCTGTTGAACGCCCACCACACTATCACATCTCTTCCGTTTACTCTTGTAATAGGCGCCCCAATTTTTAACCTGTCGGACAGCGCGGAGATCCGTAAAGAAGCAGCCACCGGACTTGGGAGCGTCCAGGCCGCGGACCACGGCGAAACGATGTTCGCCATCAGGAACTCCCAAAGAAGCATCCCTGCGGAATTATCTGCTACCAGATCCCCAGCTATACCGGCCTGGAGTAACGAAGCGTAATCGTAAGTCACTCCGTTGACTACTTTGCGGATACTGCCCACCGCCGCACTAAAGGCCAGAAGGTATTGGGAAGTCGCTACCTGAACATCCCTCCCTCCAGCGTCTATACCAGGGACATCATACACCTGGGGACCTTGTGGAGCCTGCTGCCACGAGTAATCAGGAGTCCCGACGGTAGTCCAGTACCCAGGAGTTCCGGTCGAAGCAATCACTCCGGAAGACCCTACTTCCCCGGCTACATACTCAGTGGTGTAGTCCTTGACCAGATCACTCACCAGGCATACCGAGCACGAAGGTATCGATTCTCTGTTCCTGGCTTACAAGCAAGGACGTAGACGCCAGATTCAGGTCGGCGTTTATGAGACCAACTGTGCCTTGCACCCTGGGAAGAGTGGTAGTGACAAGATCATCGTCTGCGGCATTAACTAGACGGTAAAAAGTGGCTGTCCCACTCAGAAGGTTGGTACCCAGCCACGATTCCGCCGGAGTTTTTACCATAGTCCCTCCGGTAGGAGCGGAGAATGTCAGCGCAGTCCCGGCCCCGTTTACAGAAACAACACAGAGCGTGTCATTCGCAGTTGCGGCGGCGTCGGCGTCTACCGGCGGAGTCCCTGCATAAATGCGAATCTCGGCAGTGGTAAGCTGCGCAGCAAGTGCTGACAATACTGCGTTACGGACTCCCAAAGATATTTCCATTTCAGTCTCCTTTAATCAAGTGCTGCAACGATGTCGCCGGCGACGATAACGAGCGGGTTTGCGTTGTCGATCAGGCGAGGCACGAGCAGGGCGCCCTTCATCAGGACGTTCCCGGCAGTGAGTGCATCGCAGAACGAGATGTGCGTTACTGTGTAGGCCGTAGCCGCGACCGCCGGAGTGTGCGCCACCTGCAAAGTAGAGAGACTTTGGCCGCTGGAAGCAGCAGCAAAGGTTACGGTCTTTCTAGTATAGGCTGAATCTGCGGCCACAAGAACTTCACTGGCCGTGCCTACCTCGGTAGGGTCGGCAGTGTGCAGGGCAACGTACCAGGCGGTCGGGCGAGTCGCCGCCCCTGCGGTGAACATCCAGTCAAGGAGCAGGTTCTCCCCATAGTTTGTAAGTGCGCTCATGGTTTCTCCTTATGAGGTGTAGAACACAAGCCCGGCGGTGCAGCGGAGCACCTCTCCAATGGCCAGGGTCTTTGCGGTTGGTAGCTGAACAGCCGATAGCAGCGTCCCGGCGGTGTTGCTTTTCACTGAGTTGCTGGTAATGAACCCGCCGCGCACAGTTTTGGCCGCGGTGAATGTGAACTCCGCCTTCGTCACCGAGTTGGAGAACACTCCACCAGAGATCGGGTCGGCGGTAAGGGTGAGCCGAGGAGTCCCAGAATAGTCAATGATCTCTCCAGCGTCCGCCAGCAACGTGACCATGGTGTCGGAAGCAACCGGCACCCGCACGTTCTCGTACAGGCCGATGTACCAGCTTGAGATCGCGGAACCTCCGGCGAGGGCGGAGCTTAGCATGTAGTCCCTGCCGACATCCGGAATGATATTCTCCTGGGAGAACTTGTCCCGGACTGTGCCGTCCAGCCCCACAATTTCAAAGTCGAATACGAACCCGAGTTTGTTACTCATCACGCCCCCCTGCGGACAACTTCCGCGTCAAAGAAATCAGAAGCCGCAAGCCTGCTTACCGACGGGTTGCGAACGCTTACCATTGCGAACGGAGTCCCTTCGACCTCTCTGAGAGCGACC
>JBAYVE010000023.1:0-9625 GCA_041674765.1 Patescibacteria group bacterium | reverse complement strand
CCTGGCGTCGGACGAACATAAACGCTTATTCCCTGTGGCCGCCGAACGGCGCCGATATGACGTCAACCGCACCGGGGAATTTACGGCGCCCGGCGGCGCTGGCGGATACTTGGGCGTCGGCGTGGGCGCCGGCCTGACCGGGCGGCCTGTAGATATCGGCATCATTGACGACCCCGTAAAGAACGAAAAAGAAGCGTTGAGCCCCACGACGAAGGAAGGGCATTGGAACTGGTATCAAACCGTTTTCACGACCCGCCTATCGGAGAACTCCGGGCAAATCATCATGGCGACAAGCTGGGCGGAAGACGATTTGCCGGCCAGGATATGCAACCACTTCAAGGGCGACCCGCGGCTTACCGTCTTGCGCTTCCCGGCCATCAATGAGCCAGGCGAAGCTGGATACAACCCCAATTTGCCCCGCGGCCCGCTGGTCCCGGAACTCAAGAGCCTGGCATTCTTGCAAGAGGTCAAGGGCCTGTTTTCCGACTACTGGTGGGCGGCCATGTATCAGCAATGCCCGCGGCCTTTGGGCGGCAACGTGTTCAAGGAAGACGGCATACGCTACTACTTGCCCAAGGACTTGCCGGCCAAGTTCGACAAGGTGCTGGCGTCCTGGGATTGCACGTTTAAGGATACGGACGGCACGGACTTTGTCGTCGGCCAGGTGTGGGGCAAGGCTGGCGCCAATTCCTACTTGCTGGCACAGGTCCGCGCCCGCATGAGTTTTACAAAGACCGTCAAGGAGGTCGTGGACCTTCGGGCGGCCTGGCCCAAGATTCGGGAAATTCTCATTGAAGACAAAGCCAACGGCCCGGCGGTTATCGACACCCTCAAGGCAACCGTCGCCGGAATTATCCCGATTGAACCGGACGGCTCCAAGCTGGCCCGGGCTCATGCCGTTACCAGCTATTGGGAAGCGGGGAACGTGTGGCTTCCGCATCCTGACCTTGCGCCATGGGTCAAGGAACTGGTCGGGGAGTTGACCGCCTTCCCAGCATCGGCCAACGATGACCAAGTCGACGCCCTTACCCAAGCATTGCGCCGGCTCTATCCGTTGTTCAACCGCTTGAAGATCAGCCAGGCGGCGCTAAACAAGGCAATGGGCAGATGATGCCCGGCGCGTTACAATGACCGAAAATTTACCCGGAGCGTCTACCATGCCCGAAGCAAAACCGAACTTGCGCCGCAACCAGAAAGCGACGGCCCCGGCCAAGCGGTCCCAAGGTTTGAAGCGTGCCGCCAACAAGGCCAGGGCGGCGGCCACGCCCGCGAAGTCCTACGCCTTCCCCGTCAAGCCGCCCAAGCTCATGCCCGGGGTCGTCCCGGACGGCGTGCAAGCGCCCGTGCTGGCAATGGACGCGAACCCCTACGCCTACGCGGCCGATTCATTCCCCGGCGGCGGCTTCCCCGGCTTTGCGTACCTCTCGCAACTGGCGACCCGTGCTGAATATCGCGCCTTCGCCGCTACCCTATCCACGGAGTTGACGCGGGAGTGGATCGAATTCACCAGCAAGCAAGACGACGACACGGATACCGCCGATAAAATCAAGGCGATTGAAGACGAATTTAAGCGGCTCAATATTCGCGGCGTCTTCCAGCGTGCCGCGGAGGGCGACTGTTACTTCGGCCGGGCCCAAATCTTCCTTGAGATTGACGGCGCCGACCGCGGCACCCCGCTTATCTTGGACCCGCGCACGGTAAAGAAAGGCACCCTTGCCCGTGTGGTCGCTGTGGAAGCCATTTGGACCACGCCGGCCGGCTATAACGCCTTGGACCCGGCGGCGGCGGACTTCTACCGGCCGGCCAAGTGGTACATGCTGGGCCAAGAGGTCCATGCTTCCCGCTTAATGACGGTCGTAACCCGGCCGCTCCCGGACATTCTGAAACCGGCTTACAACTTCGCCGGCATGAGCCTTTCCCAGCTTGCCGAACCCTACGTCGACAACTGGCTCCGCACGCGGCAAAGCGTATCTGACCTTATCGACAATTTCAGCACGACCGCGCTTGCCACAAGCATGGATCAGATTTTGCAAGGCGATGACGACGGCGCGGACCTCTTGGACCGGGCGGACCTCTTCACGGCCACGCGGAGCAATAAGGGCCTCATGCTCTTGGACAAAGAGCGCGAAGAACTGGTGCAGGTCAACACGCCGTTGTCGGGGCTCCATGAACTCCAAGCGCAAAGCCAAGAGCATATGTGCAGCGTTTCACGCATGCCGGCCATTGTCCTGACGGGTATCAGCCCCAGCGGCTTGAACGCTTCCAGCGACGGCGAAATTCGGATTTTTTACGACTGGATTGCGGCACAGCAGGAAGCCTTTTGGCGCGAACCGCTGGAAGTAATTTTGAAGACTGTACAGCTTTCTTTGTTCGGGGAAATCGACCCGGACATTGGCGTCGCCTTCGTACCCCTGTTCCAAATGACGCCCAAGGAAGAAAGCGACATTCGATTGCAAGACAGCCAGGCGGATTGCGCCTATGTGGCCTCCGGCATCATTGACCCGTCGGAAGTGCGGGACCGCTTGGCGAAAGACCCAAACAGCGGCTATGATGGTTTGGACACTTCCGTCGAACTGGTCCCACCCGCGGAGCCTACGGACGAAACGGACCCCGCGGCAACCTTGGAGAATGCGCCATGATGCACGCTTACCTTTACCCGACGTTCTGGTTTCAATTCTGGCTTGCCGCCATGACCCCACCGCGGCACAGCGCGACGGTTCTCCCCTTCAAGCGCCATGCCGATAAAGCCTAAGACCGCCCGGTCGGTCCATGCGAACCGCGGCGTCGAAGTCAAGTACAGGAAGGCCATGCAACGGCTCATAGCCGAAATGCACGGGTCGGTCGAATACTGGATTACGGCCGCTTATCGCAAGGCCCCGCCGCGCATGTTGGCGCTGGTTGTCCAAGCTCAAGACGCGGCGGGGCCGTCCGCCAAAATCAAACGCATCCTTGATGAACTGGCCCGGCGCTGGGTTGCCAAGTTTGAAGAATGGTCGCCCAAGATTGCCGAAGCCTACTTGCAAGGCATGTTCAAGACCACCGACAGCGCCATGCGCCAGGCGTTGAAGGAAGCCGGGTGGAACGTTGAATTCAAGATGACGCCGGCAATCAAGGACGCCTTTAACGCCAGCCTTGAAGAAAACGTCGGCTTGATTCGCTCCATCCCGGGAAAATACTTGCAACAGGTAGAGGGCGTCGTTATGCGCTCCTACAGTGCCGGCCGCGACCTTGAAACGATGGTCAAGGATTTAAAGCAACTTTACCCCGGCGCCAGCCATCGGGCCGAATTGATAGCCAGGGACCAGTCGAACAAGGCGAACGCCGTCGTCAACCGCGCCCGCCAAATGGAACTTGGAATTACGGAAGCCATTTGGATGCACAGCCACGCGGGGAAGATTCCACGGCCTGACCATGTGGCCGCCAACGGTAAACGGTATAAAATCGCGGAGGGTTGCTTAATCTCCGGGGAGCATATCCAACCCGGGACGGAAATCAATTGTCGATGCACGAGTCGGCCCGTGCTTCCTTTTTAAACTGTCTTGCCCCATAATCCGACCATCATGCCAATTTTGAGATTAGCCTTTGACCGCACAGCACGCCGGATTGATGCCGACGGGCGCTTGCACGTCGACCGCTCCCATATCTCAAAAGCCACGGTTAACCCGTACTACGGCAAAGAGATTCCGGGCTTTGAAGCCTTGGGCTTGGCCCCTGACCAAATTTACCGCTTGTTGCGCGACCCCGTTGAATTGGAACGCGGCGCCGAAACATTCGCCCGGCTCCCGATTCTTTCGGAGCATGTGCCCGTTACCGTTGATGCCCCGCGCCCTGACTTGGTCGTCGGCGCCATCGGTTCGGAAATTACTTTCAATGCCCCATACCTCGACGCCGACCTGTGCATTTGGGACGCCGCAAGCATCGCGGGCATTGAAACGGACAAGGTGCGAGAATTATCCTGTGCTTATCGTTACGTCCCCGTCATGGAGCCCGGCACCTTTGAGGGCCAGCAATATGACGGGCGCATGACGGAAATACAGGGCAATCACCTGGCGTTAGTTGAAGTTGGCCGCGCCGGGTCCGACGTTGTTGTGGCCGACAAAAACCCATTTACTCCAAGGAATCCCGCCATGAAAATGACCAAACTGGGCAAGGCCCTTTTTGCGGCATTGTGCGCGGCCTCTCCGGTACTGGCAGCGGATTCCGCTTTGCCTGCCCTGGTAGGCCCTGCAACCCGCAAGAATTTCAAAACCGCCGACGTCAAAGCCAAGTTGCTGGCCCTCGACGCTTCGCTCGATTCCAACAAACTCGACGCCGTTCTCGACGCGATTCTGGACGTTGAGCAAGAGCCGAAGGCCATCGAAACCCCGGCCGCCGCGGCGGACGAATCGCCAGCCGACAAGCTCCGTGCCCTGCTGGCCGGTAAGGTTGACGACGCCACACTGGAAGCCGCTTGCGGCCTGATGGGTGCGCCGGCCGCCGACGCTGAACCCGACGCCAAGATGATTAAGGACGGCGAAAAGCCGGTCGACGTCAAAGCCGCAATGGACGCCATGGGCTCCAAACTCCGCGCCGAAATGCGCGAAGCCAACGAAGCCGCCCGCGATGTTCGCGCCGTAGTTGGCGACGTTGCGATGGATTCGGCCGCCGAGATTTACGGCTTTGCCCTGGACCACATGAAGGTTGACCACGCTGGCGTCGAAGGTGCAACAGCCCTCCGCGCACTGTTCAAGGTCGCCGCTTCCAAGTCTTCCGCCCCGGCCCCGCGCATCGCTCAAGATGCCGGCGGCCTCGACGCGAAGTTCCCGGGCGCCGCCCGTTTCCGTAACGCTTAATAGGAGGTCATTACCATGACTGGCTTTCAAAAACAGGTCAATTTGACCCCCGCCCCGGCGGTTGCTGGCGACTTCGCGTCCGCCAATCCACGGGCAACCGTGCTGGCTGGCCCTGGTGGGCTGGTTGCTGGCGCTGGTGGCGTCACCGTTGGTAAATTCGCCTGGGTTGATGATGACGGCGCGACCGTTATCAGCCACGGCACCGCAACCAAAGCCCCGGACGGCTTCGTCCACCGCGAACAGCAAGCCCTGATTGCCAATTACCTGGCTGAATCGGGTAACAATGTTCCGGCCGGCTTCCCTGTCACCCTGCATAACGCGGGCGACTTTTGGGCCAAGCTGACCGGCGCCAACGCCGCCGCCATCGGTTCCGCGATTTATGCGGACTATGCGACCGGCGACGTCACGGCTGTGGCAGCATCAACCGGCGCTTCGGCAACTGGCTTGATGGGTGCAACCTTCACGGCTTCCGGCTCCGGCACTGACCTTACCGTTACCGCGGTTACTGGTCTGATTACCGCGGGCGAAACGCTGGGCACCACGACCGGCATTACCGCCGGCACCACCATTGTGTCGCAAACCAGCGGCACGCCAGGCGGCGCGGGCGTCTATGTCACCAGCGCGGCGACCACAATCTCCGCGGCAACGGCGACCAGCTTCGGCAATACGCTGAAAATCTCCGCGGTTGCTTCCGGCTCCCTGGCCGTGGGCGACCCTGTGAGCGGTTCCGGCATTCCTTCGGGCACCGTTATTGCTTCGCAAGTGAGCGGCACGGCCGGCGGCGTTGGCGTCTATACGCTGGACCAATCGGCCACGGCTTACGCGGCATCGACCGCAATCACCGTTGTCGCGGGCGTGCTGACTGGCTTCAAAGCCAAATCGGTTGCCAGCGTTGGCGAACTCGTTAAAATTTCCACCTGGGGTTAAACCATGAATCCAATCCTTCAAGCACTGATGGAACGCGCCGGGGTCCATTTCATGGGCCAGCCCGGCGTCGACTTCCAAGTCTCCGGCGCTACTTTGCGCCTGGCGCACGACGGCTTTGCGTGCGATGCGCAACCGTCCCTTATCACCGCCAGCAATGCCGGTATTCCGGCCTTCCTGACAACCTTTATCGACCCCAAGCTGATTGAAATCTTGGTTTCCCCGATGAAGGCGGCCGAAGTGGTCGGCGGCGAAGTCAAAAAGGGCGACTGGACCACCGAAACGGCAATGTTCCCCGTTGTGGAATCCACGGGCGAAACATCGTCTTACGGCGACTACAGCGAGAACGGCAACGCTGGCGTCAACTCCAACTTCCCGCAACGCCAAAGCTATCATTACCAAGTAATGACGCAATGGGGTGAACGCGAATTGGAACGCGCCGGCCTGGCCCGCATCGACTGGGCAAACCGCATGAACATTGCGTCGGTTCTGACCCTGAACAAGTTTCAGAACAAAACGTATTTCTTCGGCGTGGCTGGCCTGCAAAACTATGGCCTGCTGAACGACCCGAGCCTGTCCGCCGCTATCGTGCCAACCACGAAGACGGCCGGCGGTACGGGCTGGGCGAACGCCACGGCGCTGGAAGTGCTGGCCGACGTGCAAAAGCTCTACAAGCAATTGCAAACCCAAGCCGGCGGCCTGGTTGAACTCGACACCAAGATGACCTTGGCAATGAGCCCGACCAGCGAAGTTGCCTTGACCAAGACCACGGAATTTAACGTCAACGTTTCGGACATTCTGAAAAAGAATTTCCCGGGCCTGACGATCAAGACCGCACCGGAGTACACCACCGTTTCCGGCGAACTGGTCCAACTGATCGTGGACGAAGTGGAAGGCCAGCGCACGGCCGACACGGCATTTACTGAAAAGTTGCGGGCGCATCCTATCGTGGTGCAATCGTCTTCCTTCAAACAGAAGAAGTCGCAAGGTACTTGGGGCTGTATCATCTACCGCCCCGCCTTTATCGCCCAAATGCTGGGCGTATAAGGTAAGCTGGTAAGCATCACGCCCGGGGGCTTCGGTTCCCGGGTTTTCTTCCAAACTAGGAGAGTTTGAAAATGGCAAAGATCGTCGTTATCGGTTGCAAATTACCCCATGGCCTGGTGCTTGAGCATCCCATGGACCCGAATCAAAAGGTCGTTCTCAACGGCAAAAACAAAGCCCTGATTATCGGCGCGGACTACGCGACCACCGAAGTCGACGCGGACTTCATGGAACAATGGGTCGCCGTCAATAAAGAATTCCCCGCGGTCAAATCCGGCGCCATCTTCGTCGCCAAGAGCGTTGCTGATGTGGCCGCCGTGGCGCGTGAGAACGCCGACCGCAAAACTGGCTTTGAAGCCATGGACCCGAAGTCGCACGGCGTGAAGCCGGCCGATAAGGACTGAGACCATGACCGCCGTCGCCTTCAATCCGGCGGCCTTCAAGGCCCGCTATCCTGAATTTGCCGCGGTTGCCGACGCGACCCTGGCTGAATGCTTCAAGGAAGCGGGCTTGTACTTGTCCAACGCGGACAATTCGCCCGTGCGGAATCTGATCCGCCGGGCACTCTTGCTTAACATGCTGACCGCCCACGTCGCCTATATCGGCGGAATGTTGAGCGCGGTCAGCATGCCGCGGCCCGTGGGGCGCCTTTCCCAAGCTGGGGAGGGGTCCGTATCGGCCGCCTTTGAAAACCTGGCGCCAGGCTCCGCGTCGTGGTTCCAGCAATCACAGTACGGCGCCGCATTCTGGCAGGCATCGACCAGCCTTCGCGGCTTCCGTTACGCCGCACGGCCGACAAGGTACTAACATGGCCGGCCACACTCTCCAAGGTGCTGACGGGGTCGCCAAGGCCCTGGAAGAGATTGCCAAGCGCATGGGAGGGGGTGAGGTTGCCGTCGGCTTCATGGAGGGCGCCACGTACCCGGACGGCACGCCGGTCGCCGCCGTGGCCTTCTGGAACGAGTTTGGGACCACCGGCACGCCGGCCCGCCCGTTCTTCCGCCAAATGATTGCCGCGGAGTCCCCCACATGGGCGGGTAAAATGGCAAAGCTGGCGAAGGCCACGAACTACGACGGCGACAAGGTGCTGGCCCTTATGGGCGAAGACGTAGGGGGCGCCCTACGTCAAAGCATTAACGATTTTCAAACGCCCGAACTTGCTGAAAGCACGAAGGCGGCAAAAGGTTTTGCCAAGCCGCTGATTGACACGTCGCACATGATAAATTCAATTTGTTATCAAGTTGAAGACGGCGCAATTATCCCAATCAAAAAGGACTGACACCATGAAGAATATCCACGCTTTCACCGAAACGAACACCACGCCCCCGGGCTATATCTCCGTCAATGACGAAGCCGGCCACCTTACCGTGACCGTCCGCACCCGCGGCGCCCAAGTGCCGTCGACCATTGAAATGAACCGGGACCAACTGGCCGCCATGCACGCGGACGTCGGCGCCTACCTGGCGGCAACCGCACCAGCGGCGCCCGTGGTAGAGCCCCAGCCCGTCAAAGTCACGATCAACGGGAGTAAGCGCACCATTGCGGCGGACGGCCCGGACGGCATCAGCTATGCCGCCCTGTGCGATGCGGCCAACAAGAAGCCGGAGCAAACCCCGACCGTCACATTCTCATTTGCTGACGGCCGGAGCGGTTCCATTGTGCGCGGCGAATTCGCCCCCGTGGAAGCCGGCGCCGTCTATAACGTCATGGTCACGGGGAACGCTTAACCATGGATTTGCGCGGCCTTGCCAATGGTGTGACCGCCACGGTCAACCCCAATGAAACCGTTACCGTATTGCGGTCGACGGGTTACACCATTGGGACCGGCGCAAAACAAGTGCCGAGCTATGCGGCCCCGGTTGCTGGTCCCGGCCAGGTACAGGCGTTGGACGCAAATGACATAAAGCAACTTGACGGCTTGAACATTCAAGGCACCATCCGGGCAATTTACTTGCGCGGTACGCTGGCCGGCGTCATTCGCCCGGACGGCACGGGCGGCGACCTTGTGAAGCGTAACGACGGGGCGCAAACCTGGCTTGTGGTCAAGGTGCTGGAATCCTGGCCCACTTGGACCAAGGCCGCCATTTGCCTTCAAGGCACATAACATGCGTTTTTACGTTTACGCCCATGAATTTGCAAGCGGACCGAACGCCACTAGGCCGTTTTATATTGGCAAAGGGTCTGGTCGCAGGGCATGGAATGTATCCACGAGAAGTAAATACTGGAAATCCCTAGTAAATAAATATGGAGTCGTCGTAAGGATTATTGATTCTGGTATTTCAGAAAGTCAGGCGTTTGAGCTTGAAAAATTCTTAATCGAAACCATAGGGCGCGACAATTTGTGCAATTTCACCGACGGCGGCGAAGGTATGGCGAATCCGTCCGAAACGGTTAGAGCGCGACTCAGTGCGTCACATATCGGCAAAACTCATACTGACGAACAAAAATTAAAAATTTCACTGGCGGGTATGGGGCGGAAATTGTCGGCGGCGCACCGTGAATCGTTACGGCTATCAAGAGTCGGCGCGGTCGCCAGCCATGAAACGCGCACGCGCATTAGCCAAAGTCGAATTGGAAGAGGGCCGTCGGAAGAACTTAGAGCAAAAACCGGCCGTGCTGTAAAATGTAACAACGATATGACTTTCGGAAGCGTCGGACTGGCCGTCGATTGGCTTGTTTCAATAGGTAACGCGAAGGCTCAAAAAACACCAATAGTGTCGGCGTGCAAAGGTTCGCGTAAAACGGCTTATGGTTTTTCATGGGAATTTATATCCAAATGAACTACGTTTCGTCAATCACGGTCGACCAAGTAATCGAAGCCCTGG
>JBAYVE010000022.1:0-12016 GCA_041674765.1 Patescibacteria group bacterium | reverse complement strand
TTGGAACGTTCGGAGCTGCGCCAAGAATAGTGCGGATCGCCGCGCGCGATTCATGAACTTCATGGGGACGATTTATGAGATCGTTCATGCCAGTGATAACGAACACTTTCGCACCAAGCGATTTGATGATCGCAGAAAAGACCTGATTTTCGATCGCAAGATCAAGACCGGTTTTCTCATCATACGCAGCGATACCCTGCTCAGCGGGGCGCATAATTACACTGCGCGCGAGTTGCCCATCAACACCCATACCGAACTTGTCGCCCACGCCAGTCGCCACGACATATGCAGCATTGGATGTAACCGAGCCGCTCATCTTATCCCAAGTGAGCGCTGCGGGTGCGGTCTTGAACCCAAATGCGAATGCGCTTACCGCCATGTAATCGGTCAGACCCTTGTAAATCTCAATGGGAGACCTGCGCGAGATGCGCTTCATATCCGCACTGTTCATGCTGCTGCCGAAGTGGATGAAGAACGCGAGCAGGTTCTTGAGCGCAATGAATTTCTGAGCGCCGGACTTCGCGTCAACAATGATTCGGCTGAGTCGATCTTTGATGATTGGAGTGAATGGCAGACCGCCGAGACCGGACCATTCCGGATACATGCCCTCCTTCTTGAGAACACTCGCGCGCGCTCCGGTGAAATCCGCGCCGACATGGAAGTTCTCTTCGAAAATCGCGGCAATGATCGATGCAGACTCGCGATTGTATGTGTCGGAAATGATCTCAACTTCGCGAATCATCATCGCGACATCGTCGATCTCAGCGCCGCTCGACATAATCGCGCCGGTGAAATTCTTGAGATACAGCTCGATAGCCTGCGCGATATCCCAGAATCCGATGACCGATTCGTAGTAGTTCTCGATAAACTTCTTCACACCGCGCGCGTCTCCTGCATCCTTTCCGAGCAAATCACAACCCTCGGCACCCGCGCCAACGTCACCGAAGATGCTGAACTCATCAGCCTTCGCGGCCTCTCCCTTCTCGCCGAGCGACTTGAGAACATCCGCGCGCGCCTTCGTCAGAATATCAATGCGCGCGGCAACCGCGGGACCGAGCACCCTTGTCTCGTAATCGCGCGTGTCCTTCTCGAATTCAGCGCTCATGCGCGTGAGATTGCTCTTGATCTGCTCAACACTCACGCGATGTTCGATGTCTTTGATTGCATCCTCGACGAGATGGGTATCGCGAATCACAGTGCTGCGAATGTCCGGAAGCGGTGCGCCACCGTCGCGATCCTCTCCACGCCCGGAGATTTCGCGCACGCTGTCCGACGCGTGATCGATTGCCGCGATGAGATCCGCGATTGACTTCGCGATTGCATCGAAGTACGAATGTGCGCTCGAGTATGCCGGATCCTTCGCGACAGTCCCTGCATACTCCGCGATGCTGCGCAGCGTGCCAAGGATGCGATCGCGAATCTCAGTAGACTGCGCATCGCGATAGTAACCGAGCAGCGCGAGGTGAATCTTGTTGCGCTCCATCTTGAGCTCCGGAATCCTGCGCAGGAGATCGACAAAGTTATCGAGAAGTCCGCCGAGCGGTATCTCCTTGCCGACGGCGCCCGCGAAGTTGGTGATCGCTTCGCGAATCTTGCGAAGTCCGCCCTGAATCGCGAGACCGTATGAGTTGACAACAATTCTACTACGCAGCTGCTGTGCATCAATCTTCTTCTGCACCATTGATTGTGTGCTGACGTCGAGGCTCAGAGGTGCGCCTCCGCTCTTCATTGCTTCCGCGAGCTTTCCAGCATTGCCAAGCGCGGATGATGCAATTTCCGCTGCCTCCAGAATGCGGCTGTAATTCGCGTCATCGCCGAGCTTCTTCGGATCGGTGAGCTCGACAAACTTCAACCAGAATTCCTGCTTGTCTTTGATCGCCGCGAATTCCTCCATCGTCATGCCGAGCTCCTTGAGAGCCGCGGCCACTGTGATGCTCTGTGTTGCAGTCGACACGATGCCATTAAGAATGCTACCGATGCGCTCGGCTGAAGTTCGGCCAGTCCTGCGCTCGAATCCCATTTCGTCTGCAACGATGCCCGCAAGAGTTGGCTTAAAGTTGCGATTCATGGTGAGCATCATCATCTTGACGTAACGATCCATTTCGCCGCTGAGTTCCTTGAGTGCATCGATCGCCTGCCTGTCCTGCATCGGCACATCATCGCGTGTGCGACGTTCCATGAGAACCTTGATCACAACCTTCAGCGCGCTTGAGATGCGCGAAATATTGACTGCGAATTTGTAGAGATCCGCGCCGACCAAGTAAAAGTCGGTAGTGACGCCGTGAGACATCGCCTGCAGGAGCTCTTCCATCTGATTGATGCGCATGTCAATGGGCAGCGCGGGATCAATAACAGTCATTCCGAACGCGGTGTTGATAGCGCGCGTGAACTTATCGGTCATTCCATCGCCATTCTTCACCGCAGAACCGCGCAGGAACTTGGCGATTTCGCGCAGCTTCTCCTCGCGCGTGCCAGTAAGCCCCTTGAATGTCGAGTACTCGGACGACTCGAAAATACGCACGAGCGCATCGGCGAGCTCGCCCTTCTTCGCGGAGAGGCGATCAAGATCGAGAGTCTTAAGTACGTCGCCTACTGCGCCACCGCTCACACCTGCGCCGCTCACGCGCTCGTAAACGCCGCCTGCAAAGACAAGGCCGCACCCTCCGCAACCGCCACGACGTGCGCGAGATCCACCAACGCGCGCGCGAACCTTTGACTGCGCGTCAACCACACTCTTGTACATGAAGTCGACAATCGCGGACTTCGCCGAGTCGACCGCGCTGATCCCCGCGACTGCGTCCACAACGCGCGCGATGTCGTCGCGAGATGGCGCGACTGCCGGTGCCTCGCCCTCGGTCGGGAACATCTCGTAACCGTTCTTCGCGACTGCCGAGATAATGTCATTTGTGAGCACAACGGCTGCCGAATCGTCCTTTACAACACTGGAGACGATTGGCATGAGGCCAGTGAAAACCTCGGTGTTCCAGTGCAAACGCATGGCCGCGATTGCAAGCTCGCTGAGTGGACCGCGACTTTTGTAATACTGCTCGGAACCTGCGCTTGCGTCAGCGGAGTAAAAGAGTTTGCATGGAACGATGATTCCCTGCGCGAGAAGAACCTTGTGTTTCTCACTCAACTCTGACTCCCCGAGGTACTCGCGCCGCAGCGTCTCTGCGGGGACCTCCTCGAAACTCCCGTCTCCCTTACGGGCGTACAACGTCCGCGCTGTTGACTGTGCCAAACCCATGGTTTGCGTATAGTTCACGCGCGGAAAGTTTCGATGGAGCGAAAAAAACATGCGCGACAATTCGCGCGACTCATCAACATCGCGCGTGTAATTCGCGCGTGTCCATTTATTTTTTTTCTGTGCATATATACTCACGCACGTATCTAAGGATACAATGTCTAAGAAGGAGCGCGCGATCGTTACCAACATCGAGGATTACATCCGCAGGAATCATCCCGCGGTTGCCGAACTCTTTGAGTATTGCAAAGTACTCAATACAATCAATCCGCGCGCAGGCAGCGCGGGCGTCACTCTGCTGATTCCTGATGCGGAATATGTAAAGCATATCGATGGGTTGTCTCGCAGCTCATCCGCGAGTGACATTGAGACAGTGTGCGATACCTTGTTGTCGCTTGTCATCCGCAAGTGCATGATGAAGCCATCCGATTGGGAAGCGGCGGACATCAGCGACTCGCGCTTTCCCGCGCAGCGCATCACTGCGACTGCATCCGGTGATAAGGTCTCACTGAAGGGACCAGACGGCTAGGTGTACGCGACTGCAACCATGGATAAGGCCTTCAAGGTCGGCTACCGCTCAAACGTCGAAGTGTGGAAGCTAGCCGGGCGCATGCGTCCCGAGATGGACGCCGCAGCACCGCGCATGAAGCCGACGCGTGCGCGCGCACCTGCCGCAGCTCCAGCGTCTCGCGCGCGCACTGGCGGTTATGATCTTGCACCTGGTCAGAGCAACACTGTGCGCTTCCAGATTGCAATCGCCGCTGAGAACGAGCTCGTCGCGCAACTTCTCACCGGCAAGAAGTCCGATCCGTTCGTGTCTTATGTTTCGTCATTCGCGCGGTTCATGTACACTTCGCACACTTCTGAGTTCTTCCAGTGTGTGCTTCCAATGATCCGCTATCGCATCACTGACTTTTACACGATCTTCGAGCCCCACCGCGTCGATGATCAGAATCGCTATCTTGTCCCAGGCGCGCTTATTGATGAGTGGTGGTCCGCGCATAAGCATGTCGATGACACCGCGGATTCTATCCAGGCATTCCGCGCGTGGGTCGACGCGCGCCTGAATGAGGCATCGAGCCATGTGAAGTGCGGAATTTATGAGCATCTCGCGGATGATCAGCTCCACCTTGAGATCGATTCCGAGCGTCAGCTGCTCTCTGAGGGTCTCGAGAACGCGCAGTCCGCGCCTGCAAAGGTTCGCGAGTTTTACGATAGATTCATCACATCGAACAAGATCGGGGCGATCCAAAACGTATTGCCTGAAGGTCTCATCACGTATTATCGCGAGCATCCTGGATTCAAACTCGCGCATGACGAACTCGCGTTTGTCATCGAACCGATCATCATCAGTATTCGCGCGCGCCCGTTTGATATGGTCCGCTTCCGCGAAGCCATTAACATGATCGGCAACGTTATGCATGCGTCTTCCATCGATGAACTTGAGCGCAACTTGCCTCTCTCGAGCACGCGCAAGCAGCACATTATGCAAGGAATCCTGATTGGAGAGATTCGCGCGTTTGTCAACTCTACTATCTTCTTGTGGGTCCCGCTGACCACCGAGAAGATCGAGAAGTACACAATTGAGTGCGAGTCTCGCCGTGTTCTTGACGCATCGAATGCGATTTTCAATGCGGATCTTGCACTCGCGCTGCACCACAAGCGTTTGTATGGCGACAGTGCCCCCGCGCCATCTGATGCATCCGCGCTCCTCGCGCTTAGCAAACTCGCGCCCGAGCATGTCAGCGCGGAACTTCGCGCGCGCATGCAAGTGCTAATTTCACAGTAGGGGCTCGCGCGTGGCTGGATTGCATAATTGCTCCGCTTCGCTTCGCAATTATGCGAGCCACGCTGCGCCCCTACAACCTCGTGTAGAAAGGCGCGGAAGAATTCTTTTTTGAATGTCCGAGATCACTAATATAACATCGCAAGCATAATGTACGTCTACGTGCGCTGCTTTTGCGGAATGCCGATTGGTCATTTGTACCCGGCATTTCTCATCATGTGCGAAGAGCACAATAAGAAGATCGCGCATGGCGAACTCCCGCCGTCGGCATCCATTGGATATATTCTTGATCAGCTCGGACTCTCGCGCATGTGCTGTCGCGCGCGCATAATGACGTGTGAGGAGTTCAAGAATTACTATTACGGAACCTCTGCGCCATTCCGCGCACCGACAGTCTACAGCGCGGATATCAAGGATCACGCGAAATAAGCTCGTCGTGCGCACCCGCATCGTTTTTTGATACCTCAAATTTGAAGCGTCGAAGCTATAATATAAGCACACATGGAAAAGAAGCCGGATTCTCTCGCGCAGCTCATCGCAGATATCAACCGTGAATTCGCGCCTCGCGCGGTTCATGCTCAAACTCAGCGACGCTCAACGCCCGAGCTTGAAATCCGGCTCGGCCATATCAATCTCGCGACATATCGCGCATCTTTGGAGCTTCTGACTGCTCCAACAACGCGCGAATTATCGATGAGTATTGTGACGATTGATCGTTCACTTGGAGGTGCGCCCCGCCCACTCGTCATGCGCAAGACATACGCAAACCCAACAGATCCGCGCGGATCTGCACCCGTCATCATGCACAAGGATAAGATCGCGTCATACAACGGATTGTTGAACATTGGCGACTCACGATGTCCGTATAAAGTCGCGCTATCTCGCGAATCGACCATTGATGATGGCCCGACTCCAAAACCGGAAGACAAAGTTCGCCTGCGCATTCGCACAAGCAAACACGTAAACATCAGTGATCATGAATGGTCAGTGGATCTCACGCTTGTGCGCGAAACAACTCTTGGCGAACTCGCAGCGAATCGCGCGATTCGTCGCGACTTCTTCGAGCGTGAGGAAGGCGCGACACACTATGAAGTCGAAATCGAACTCGCGCAATCCTCAATGTCCTCAATCAGCGCAGCGGACATTGAAGAAGTCGTTCGCGCTGCATGTGAAATCGCGCATCCTCGCGGTGTCGAAGTCGGAACCGCGCGAACTCCACGCGACTTGGCCCTGCATTTTATAGCGCACAAGTTACGCGCGGCGCATGCGACTTCATCGCGCGATCGTTCGCAATCCTCAACCCCGGCTCCGCCCACACTCAAGGCACTACTTAACAACGCAGTAAGCATGACTCGCAGTGAATATCTATCGCAAGTATTCCCAACAATCGCTGAATATCTTGTGACTGACAAAGCGGACGGTGTACGAGGTGTTGCAATAGTTACGATTGAGGGAACAATCGCGATTGTGACCGACGAAACAATGTACACTTCGCCTCCAGATTCCGCGATTGCCAGCGAAGGTTCCATAATCGCGATGTATGATGGCGAAGTCATCCGATCTCCACCCGATCATGTCACATTCTATGCATTCGATTGTCTCATGATTGGCGGAGATGCAGTCACCGATGAACCATTCGAAAGTCGTATCGCACTTGTGCAACCGCGCGAAACTCCGGCGATCACAATCGAAGTCAAGGAGTTTCTCCCAGTCGAGGACGGAAACATTCGCAAAGTCGCGGAGACCATCGCGGCTTGGAAAAGACCATACAAGACAGACGGTATGATCTTAACGCAAGCAGGGCATAACTACCGCGAGACTCGCAACTGGAAATGGAAGAGTTACGAAGATACAACAATAGACTTTCTTTGCCTGCAATGTCCAGAGCGTATGTATGGCAGCGGACAGTTCACACTTCCGCGCGAAGCCGCGCAAAGTGATGTCGGATCCGCGCGACGCAGCGACTTTCGCATTTACATTTTGATGTGCACTTGCGATATGCGTCAGCGCGCATCACTCTGCATCCAGCCACTCGCGATTCACAACGACTTGATCGCGGAAGTGCGCATGCGCGAATCGCTCATACATTTCGTGTGTCAATTCGAACCACTCGCGTACGTGCTAATAGTTCGCGCCAGCGACATGAAACCCTTTGGTGGTGATCTGCATGGAAAGGTTATTGAAATGCGTTGGCGTCTACAACCCGACGCTGAGTCATGGCGCAAGTGGGACTTGATACGCGCGCGCGAAGATCGCAAGGTTGGAAACAATATCGCCGTTGCTAATAATGTATTCGCGAATTACATCGACCCTTTCCCGCTTGATGCGCTTTGGAAACCGGCCCAAGGATACTTCGAGAAAGAGTCAAGCGATGCTCTCGTTGCATCAAACAAGTTTCGCCGTTTCATCATCACTGTCATCTTGTATCACAAACTCAAAGACTCGCGCGATCTCACGATACTCGATCTTGGAGGCGGTCGTGCGCAAGATTACACGCGCTATGCCGCGGCAGGCGCGCGACTTGTCGTGACATATGACATTGACTCAATGGCAATCGCCGAGGGCGTTATGCGCGTCGAAGCAAACTCGCGCGATATCACGAAGTCCGCGCCATTCGCGTGGATCGCGCGCGTTGACCAAACAGCCGCGCGCATTCGCGCGGATCGCGCGATTCCCGGATGTTCTGCACCGGCATACGTCGGGCGCGTTGCTGATATCACGAAACTTACATCGGATACATTCAAAGCAGATCTTACATCGATTGGCATTGCGCAACGATCATTCGGCGCGGTGGTATCGACATTCGCGTTTCATTACTTCTGCAAATCGCGCGAAACCGTTGAGTCTGTCTTCCGTCTCATTGATCTCGCGCTCGCCCCAGCAGGTCTCGTGATAATCACAACAATGAACGGCGCGCGCGTTCATGATAAATTACGCACCTCGGGCGGCGCGTGGGCTCTTATGGAGCCAACCGCGGAACATGCCGCGCCTAAATATCGCATCTCTGCATCTTATAAGCGTGATGAATCACTGCTCGATTTCGGCCAGATGATCAAGGTATCGGTTCCATTCTCCGATAAAATGTACGATGAACCTCTCTGCAACTTTGAGGCACTCGCGCAAGTCGCGGATGCGCTTGGATTCGCGCGCGTTGAAACGATAAGTCATGAGACCGCGTATCTCACATTGTTCGAAGTTGCCGATGCGAAACTTGCGCATGCCGTGACTGCTGCGGATCGCGAGTATACCGCGCTGTTTGACACCATCGTGTTTCGGCGCAAGACCGCACCGCGAGCTCCTCGCTCCGCTCCCGCAGGCGCGCGCATACCTCGCGCGAAGAAGTGATGCGCGAATATGGTTCTTTTTTGTTCGACAACAATTTGAATTCGCCTTCACTAAGTATCATTAACCATAGCGCAGCATCATGGAACGCAAGCCTGCAACCGAACTTTTCCAGAAAACGTGCCGAGGATCGCTGACTGTCGCATCATTCATGGAGGAAATGATATTGCGCGGTCACTGCATGGTATTGGATGTAAAGAAACCGACGCGGGTTGTGATCGCCGAGAAGAGACCCGACCGCTTTCGCCCAGTCGGTCCAGTGTACGCACTTTCGCAAACGCGACACTGTTGATTTTTTGCGCGAATTGCGCAAGTAAATTGAAATGCGCGCATCGGCATATAGAGATGTATCGCAAGTCAACAAGCGATTCTGTGGTTATCAAGGACTGGACCGCGGATATTCCCGGCGGCCTCTCTGATGATCGCAAGACTTACATGTTCCCGGTTGTCAAAAGTCAGATGCGCACGGGCAAAGTCGCGCTTTGGCTGGTAACTGTGCGCATCTACCCTTCTGTCGAAGCAGCAACAAGAGATCCCGATAACCCCTTGGAAATTCCAGAAGATATCGCATCGAATGTCAACAAGCGCGACGGGTATATCGCGCGCGTTCTCGTCTACTCGCGCATTGGCGTGGAAGCAGGCAGTGAGTGTCATGTGAAGGAGCCAACATACATCACCGAAGGCAAATATGTAGGTCGCGCGAATGCAACGAATGTTTATTGTCAAGCGATTCGTTACGCGCTTGGTCTCTATAACAAGCAATGTCGCCGCGCAGATATCGACGCTGCACAGGCTGCACCGGGCGCATCCGACCCATGCGAACAACTTGATGCAGAAGCGCGCGTGTCCACGACCCAACCGATGGATGTCGACGCGTATTCGCAAGTTGCAATGCCGCGCCCGATGCTCGCGTCATACTACAATGACATATTCGCGCCGGAAGACAACCCATCACCGCTCTTCGTTCAGCGCAAATATAACGGAGTTCGCGCGGTTGGAACGTGTCGCGCCGACTCAGAACCGATACTCTACAGTCGCACCGGGTTATTGTATGGCGGATTCGCGGCTCTCAAAGAGGATATTCGCGCAATATGCGATGCATGGCGCGCGGGTGAGATTGGGGAGAAGCACGGTCTGCGCGGAATTCATCCGGCGGGTGATATCTTCATTGATGGTGAATTGTATTATCATGGCGCACCATTGCAGATTATCTCAGGTGTTGTGCGTCGCGCGAAAGCCCACGGCACCAGCGAACAGCCCATAGATCGCGCGCGCATTCCCATTTCGCCAGACTTCAAGAATCTCACGCAACATGATTTGTGTTTCATCATGTATGACTTGTTCGTCGTAAACAAGGGATCAACCGCGAGCAATGGTCTGACATTCGATGAAAGATACGCGATTATGCGCGCGATCTCGCGTTGGAACGAAGCGCAACCCGACCCAGACGCGCGCTTGCGCAAGATACATTTCGCGGAAACATTCTCATATGTATCAAAAACCGGTGTCGGTGAGCGCGCGATTGACTATGCGCATGAACTATACGCGCGGTTCTTGAGCGAAAAGTTCGAAGGCGCGATTGTGCGTCTGAATACTCCGTACGAACATTCAGTTAATGGGCGACATTCTAAGGGCTTGCTCAAACTCAAACCTGTGCATGATGCGGAATTCGCAATTGTCGGATTCACTCTTGGTGAACATGGACGCGCTGCGGGCGCATTGCTCTTCTCGTGCGAAGTCTCGCCGGGAGGCGCGCGATTCAACGTAACGCCCACTGGCGCGGTCGCAGCTCGTGTTAAGCTCGCGCGCGAGTTCGCGCGAATCACTGAGAATGGAAAAACTGTGTTCGATAATGAGTGGCTCGGCAAGCCGCTGATCGTTTACTTCGATGAACTCTCCCCCGCGGGTGTTCCGCAACGCGCGCGCACTGATGGAATCTTGCGCACGTATGAGTGATAGAGATACGAATGTTGGTTTTCGCAATAAAGTGCGTGTCACTTCTTCGTTTTTTGTATGGTTGTCATGTTATTTATTAAACGGATCAATAATGGCATTTATGAGTCTGCACACTGATTTAAAGAGAATCTGTGTAGTTACAACAATGGCAGAGAAATCAAAGTCAGTTCTGGATACGCGCGCGATATATTCCGCAACCGCTGAGACGGTCGTGAAAGATATCAAGGGAACTTCAGTTGAAGGAACTCAACCGAATTGGATTGAGTACATGCGAAAACTTACCGGTGAATCTAAATTTGTTTGTGCGGTACCTGATTGCAGAAGCGAAGGTGGAAATGGAGCGCATGTTTTAATAAGGTGTGATACGTGTCTCAAAGTTGGATACGATCAAAGTCACCGCGAAGATGCAACCGCGGATGTTAAAAAAGATGAGGGTCGGTATTTTATCGTTCCAGTATGCAGCGATCATCATTCTCGCGAGAAAACATTCACAATAAGGGGAGGATGTCCGATCATGAGAGGGGAGAGAGAATTGATCGAGATGGAAATAAGGCGAAAGGAAGCGAAAGCCGATAAAGTGCGTTCGAGAGATTCCAAAAAATCAAGCGCGCCAAAAGCGCAGTAATACAAACAAATGAACATTTCTTGTTACTCTCGTGATGTAACAGATGAGAGAACATTCCTTTTTGCGCGCATCGGATAAATTTAAGCGATGTGTAATTCGGCATATTTTCAATGCGAAACAGTTTGGTTTCGCCGCGATCTCAATTAAAGATTCGTATGTGCTTTTTTATCATCCGCGCGTCCTCGTGTAAAATTCGCACGTTTTAGAGGTAAAATTGAAAGAATATACCAGGCTTAATAGAAGGAGTGAATATACGCACGTATGGATCGCGAACGCAAAATCCTGCCAGTAAGCACCGCGACAATTCGCGCGATGCAATACATGCCAGCATCCGATGAGATGACAGTGCGCGAAAGCCAATGCGTCGTTGATTCGCCCGGAACATTCGAGCTTGGAAAGCCTCGTCGCGGTGGCGTCTTTGATGACCATCTCGGCGTGACTTCGAGCAGTTACAAATGCGGAACATGCGGTCTTGACAAAGAAAGGTGTCACGGACATTCCGGTGATATCAACCTCGGCATTCGCATATGTAATCCGGTGATGATTCAGGAAGTCATCAAGTGGCTCAAAATCATCTGCTTCAACTGCGGACACCATCTTGCAAACGCCGCGGAAACCGCAGCGATGCGCGGAATGTCTGCATCGAAGCGTCTCGATTACTTATCAAAGCGCGTATCTGGAAAGACGCATCGCATTTGCGCGCAATGCAACGCACAGCACCCTGCAATTACGCGTCCGGATCGCGCGAAGTATTCGTTCCTCGCGAAGACCATCGGCGCTGATGGTGCGTCTATCGATACACCGTTGTATGGTCACAATATCGGCGAAGTGTTCGACAAGGTCACACCAACAACAGTCGAATTCTTTGGTCGTCGCGCAGTCGCGCATCCACGCTCGTTCATCATCTCGCGCGTGTACGTGCCATCGGTGAATATCCGCCCGGATACCAAGAAGCAAGCGGGACGCGGTAGCAGTCACAACTCGATAACATCCTATCTCAAAGACATTATCACGCATATGACGCGCAGTCTCAAACAGCAACCCGCGGAAATCACGCCGAAGT
>JBAYVE010000021.1:0-13890 GCA_041674765.1 Patescibacteria group bacterium | reverse complement strand
TGACCCTACGGATGTCATTATCGAGATCCCTCGCTGATGTCTCGGGATAAAATGACCCTACGGATGTCATTATCGAGATCCCTCGCTGATGTCTCGGGATAAAATGACCCTACGGATGTCATTTTAATTTTCTTCTGATGAAGGCAGGAACCTCAAGCTCATCATTATCGTCATCCTCTTCTTCTTTCATATTGTATTTGGCGGGCTCGGGTTCGGCATACAATGGCCGTTGTTCCCGGCGAAGTATCTGGGAGGCAGGAATGTCGGAGATTTGTTTGTCGGGCTGGTAGAGTTTCTTCTGTGGTTTGTTGGCTTCTGATTCAAAGCCGGTGGCAATAACGGTAATTTTGACTTCTCCCTGCATCGCTTCATCGATGATAGCGCCGAAGATAATATTTGCATCAGCATCAGCAGCTTCAGTGATCGCTTTTGCTGCTTCGTCAATCTCGTACATACCAAGGTCTGGACCGCCGGTAATATTGAATAAAATTCCTTTGGCGCCGTCTATCGAAAGCTCGAGAAGCGGTGAATCAATGGCAGCCCGGGCCGCCTCGATCGCTCTGTTATCGCCGGTACCGTGGCCGATACCCATCAGAGCGCTACCGGCATCCGACATGATAGCTTTGACATCGGCGAAGTCAACATTGATAAGGCCATGATAAATAATCAGATCGGCAATACCCTGAACACCTTGTCTTAGGACATCGTCGACAATGCCAAAAGCGTCGAATAAAGAAGTTTTCTTGTCGATAACTTGAAGAAGACGATCATTCGGAATGGTGATAAGCGTATCAACTTTTTCCTTCATTTCAGAAATTCCGAGCTCAGCGATCTTCTTTCTCCTCATGCCTTCAAAGGAGAATGGTTTGGTAACAACACCAACAGTTAAAGCGCCGAGTTCTTTGGCAATATCTGCAACGAATGGTGCAGCGCCAGTACCGGTGCCGCCACCCATGCCGCAGGTGACAAAGACCATATCTGCGCCCTTGAGAGCTTCGTAGACCTCTTCTTTGTTCTCCTCGATGGACTTGCGTCCTACTTCAGGGTCAGCGCCCGCGCCCAAACCCCTGGTCGTTTCTTTACCGATTTGAATTTTGATCGGTGCTTCGTTAAAAGCAAGCGCCTGAGAATCCGTGTTAATGGCAATAAACTCAATTCCCCGAAGTTTGGAATTTATCATTCGGGTAATTGCGCTCCCTCCAGAGCCGCCAACACCAACAACTTTGATATTAGCGAAATTGGCAAGTTCTGAATTTTTATCGGCCATCTTGGTCCTTATTTCGTATGAATATTTAATACACTATTAACTTCGTTTAAGGGATGAAATTCTTGAATGCAGACTTGACCTTGGAGACTATACCGGTAAGACCGGGAATAGTATCCATATTAAAGTAACTGCTTGAATCATTTTTTGCATTTTTCCCGCATAACATCAAACCTATGCTTGTAGAATATATCGGATCATTAAGCTTGTCAATAAGGCCGGTGATCTCGACAGCCGGTTTACCAATTTGAGCTGGCAAGCGCATTGTCTCTTTGGTCATCTCAACAATACCATTTATCTTAGCTCCGCCGCCGGTGATTACAACTCCCGCTGGCAAAGATGTCTCACAACCGCTTCTGGTCAAATTGTCCTTGATAAGTAAGAAAATTTCGTTTAGTCGTGCTTCAATAATCTCCGCAATATATTTGAGATTAGCAGTTCCTTCTTCATGCTTGCTGATTTTTGATAAATCAATCTCTTCCTTCTCACCTATTTGTTCTGGCAAAGCATACCCGTATTTCACCTTTATTTCTTCGGCCAAATCTAGATTTGTTCTAAGACCGATCGCAATGTCATTGGTAATGTGCATCGAACCGACCGGGATCACGCCGCAATTTGCTACTTCTCCTTCTTCAAAAACCGCATATGAAGTGGTGCTCGAGCCAATATCGATCAGCATGACGCCGATTTCAATCTGTCTTTTGGTCAGAAGCACTTTCATCGTTGCCAGAGGTGAGAAAACCATCTGATTGATGCTAACCCCTGCTTGCTCAAAAGCTCTGCCGAGTGATTTGATGGCGTTAGATGAAGCGGAGATAATATTGGCGTTCACTTCTAGCCGTGTACCATTCATTCCGATGGGGTCTTTGACAATTTCACTGCCATCAATAATATAATTTAGAGGTAGGACGTGAAGAACTTCACGGTTCGGTTTACTGGGGATCGCACGGGCTGCTTCCATAACCCGCTCGATATCTTCAGCGGCAATCTCTCCATCAGGTCTCGAAATAGCGATTACGCCCCGGCTGAGTTCTGACTCGATATAAGGCCCTGAAATGCCGACAATTGCTCCCTGAATGGAATAGCCGGACATTCGCTCTGCCTCCTCAAGGGATGAAGTAACGGCGGAGACAGTCTCTTCAATATCAACAATTACGCCTTTTCTCATGCCCTGATTTTGACTCTGACCGACACCAACAATATCGATGCCTTCCTCATCAATTTTCCCGACACAAGTGATAACTTTTGTATTGCCGATATCAATACCAACCGAGATATTCATTTTTTGCACAAGTCCCTCCAAAAGGTTAATCTATATTGATTTTATACTAATCCCCTATCCGCTTGCAAGAGCGCCAAAGGTATAACCGGAATGCAAAAGCACCTATTCCAGCAGAAGATTTTTGATATGAGGAAGAAAAATCAATAGAGCTACTACAGTCGCAATAATTGCGCTGATAAATACTGCTCCCGCCATTGCGTCTTTGGCCGCTTTGATTAGTTTGTGATTGCCTGGATGGCAGACATCAAAAACTTTTTCGATTGCGGTATTTATAATTTCGATGGCAAAGACCAAAATTACAGCCATAAAGAGGACAGCTGCTTCTAAACGACTTACTTCTAAAATATAAGCGAAGATGCCAACGATAATGGTGATTACCGCATGAATGCGGGCATTTTGCTCAGATTTTAGCAAGAAAATGACTCCGGCGATGGCGTTGTCAAAGCTTTGTAGAACTCTTCTAAAGCTAAATGGCTTGTAGTGGATTGGTTTATCTGCCGGATGATATCTCTTGATTTCCTCTGGAGTCATATATCCTTTCGTTTATAGTTTACAGTTAATAAGCATAGCCTGTTTTTGCCATTCTATATCATCATCTTCATGGTCATAGCCCAAAAGATGAAGGATTCCATGCTTTATAACATCTGCAAGATCTTCTTTCTTATCC
Source organism: Patescibacteria group bacterium (assembly GCA_041674765.1). GTDB lineage: Bacteria > Patescibacteriota > UBA1384 > XYA2-FULL-43-10 > 1-14-0-10-43-13 > JBAYVE01. Next base: position 10,677 of record JBAYVE010000021.1, on the reverse strand, counting down.
GATACTATCTCCGGGCAAACTACTATCGTGCCGAGAACAACTTGTTTGGCGCCTTTAAGCCGAATTTGTGGGAAGGACAGGACATCTGTCGGTCGGTCAATATCTCGGTTGTTTTTATTTAAGATCCTAATTTCACTACTCGAAACGAAGTTGATCTCGACTAGGCCGTTGTTGATTCCAAAGCTTAACAATGTTTGGTTGGCTATATCTTTAATCTCTTTATAATCGATCTCCCCGTCTTGTGAGTGTATTAATTCGATTGAGTTCATAATTCCTTTACTAGTCTTTGATGATAGATTGAGAAAAGGGTCAAAATCAGCGATTCTTTAATCTTGGCTAGCTCATTTGGTAACAAATTTATTTTAGTGAACTGTTTTTCCGCGATGCGGTCTTCAACCACTGAGTTTACCAGCTTTTCTATCTGTTTCATGGTTAAATTCGGGATTGCCCTAGCGGCAGCTTCACAGGAATCGGCCAGCATTAAAATGGCAGCTTCTTTGGTGCTTGGTTTCGGACCAGCGTAACAGAAATCGGTTTTTTTGATCTTCAGTCCCTTTTCTTTCGCCAATTCATAGAAATAGAGCGCTTTTGTGGTGCCATGATGCTGTGCGATCATCGCTTTTATCTCATCAGGCAGTTTATGTTCATTTGCAATTTTTAAACCATTCTTAGCATGATCGATTATTTTTTGCGCGCTATCGCGGATTGATTCCGCATCTTCTGTCCTCGGTATCTCCTCACCAGATTGATTTTCGATGAATTGAAGAGGATTATCTAGTTTGCCGACGTCATGATAATAGGCGGCCACTCTTACCAGTAGTGAATCGGCCCCAATTGATTTAGCAGCTTTCTGAGCTAGAATAGCTACATTGATCGAATGATGAAAGGTGCCCGGAGCCTGATATGAAAGTTGTAACAGCAGTGGATGGGACAGATTTTCAAAACGAAAAAGCTTTTTGATCGTTAGTACCGTGTTGGCAAACCAGTCTTGAGAGAGATAAAAAATTACCACCACAGAGCTTGCAATAATGGAAAAGAGAGCAGAGATAAGAAATTTGAAGAAGGTCGAGTTCGAGGTACCGATATAAATAACAACAGGGATAAATAGAATAAAAAGAGTAATAGCAATTATTATAATCAGACTATTCATTGATTTGAAAGAAATTTTTTTCATAAGTTTTAGTTTTTGTTAGGAGAGCTCTTCTTTTGCAATTTTTGCTATCAACGATCCATCGGCAGCTCCGCCGAGTTCCCGAACTGCTAAACCAATAATTTTCCCAAGATCCTTGGTCTCCTGGAAGTTATTTTTTTTAATAATGTCGCATAATTTTGCACGAATTTCGGCTTCTCCGAGCTGCTTGGGCAAATAGCCCGAGATAATTTTAGCTTCTTTCTCTTCTTTATAAGCTAGATCGTTGCGTCCGCCATTTTGATACTGTGCTATCGAATCTTGTCTCTGCTTGATCTCTTTCTTCAATATTTTCTGTGCATCTTCGTCGGTCACAGGACGCTTTTCGTTGATCTCCAAATTCTTCAGTGAACTTTTTATCATACGCAAAACAGAGACTTTTTCATCGTCTCTTTGCTTATAGGCAGCAACAAAATCCTGTTCGATTTGGTCTTTTAGATCCATATTTTATAAAGTTCTAAATACTAAATACATAGTATTGAGCGCTGGATTACCAGCCTCGCTTGAGCTTGTTTATAGCGGAGCGTCGGATGGCGGATTTACGGCGTTCGTCACGGTTTGCATCTTTGGCGAAATATCTGTTTGTCTTGGCCACAGTTAAAACACCGCTTTGCTGAACCTCTCGGTTAAACCGTCTGACTAATACGTCAAGTCTTTCTTCACCTTTTCTTTTTACTTCGATCAACTAAATCACCGCCTTCCGAACTTTCAAATTATAGATATGCAAAACTAAAAAATATTTGGTAACTGGCTAATTATATCGTAAAATCGCCAAAATGACAAGCCCAGGCTTTAAGTACTAAGGTCTAAGTAGTAAGTGCGATACAGTCCATTCAGTTTCGAGACTTTATGCAATCGGACCTAGTTTGTTACCGCCGAGAATATGTAGATGGATATGATCAACCGCCTGTCCGGCATTAGGTCCTGAATTGAAGACTAGACGGTAGCCCGTCTCGTCTAAACCAAGGTCATGGGCGATATCCCTTGCGACGAGAATTAGTCTTCCAATCAATTGCATTTCGTCGTCTGCAAGTGCGGCGACGGAGGGAATGTGTTTTTTCGGGATTACAAGTATATGAACCTTCGCCTGAGGATCAATGTCGTCGAAAGCGATGAAATCTTCATTTTCAAAGCGTATTTTGGCCGGTAATTTATGTTCAATAATCTTGCAAAATAAACAATCCATAGATCTCCTATTAAATAATGCCGAAAGTTCGAAGCACTGAAATGTACGCGGGGGCCTTCTTCCTTTTTCTTCTGACTGTCCCGGGAATGAAAATCGCATCTCCAACAATATTATTCCAATTCTTTTCGAGCCACGCCTTTTGTTCTTTCAATTGATCGCCCACCCCCCTCTTTTCAAGTTCCTTATCAACCATGTCGCCGCGGTGAGGAAACCGTGAAAATTGTGGAAGAGGAGAAGCAAAACCGTGTACGTAATGACAAATTTCATGTGCCAAGGTCGTCTCAACTACGAATTCGGGCACTCGCTCGTCTTTATAGAAACCCGTAACCCGAATCTGGGTATCGGATTTCTTATCATTGTGGGCCTTTTGACGAATACTGGCTAATCTTCTCTTAGCCCGTTTACCAAAAAAAACCTCGATATTGTTGAGGCGATTTACTTCTGGAAAATATGAGTTCCAGACTGAATCCAATTTTTGTTTAAGCCAAAAATTATCCCGCATTTGATCAAAACTCCTTTTATTTAGCCTAATTATCGTCCAAATTTGTGAACATTGCAACAAAAAATAGCTAACTTTTTAGAACTATTGACAGCTTACGGTTACTTCTTGTATGATACTGTTCTGTCGTCATACAGATTTGGTATTGTGGTCGATCCTATTGACAATATCTAATTAATGTGTTACAATGACAGAGTCGACTTGGAGGATAAGAGCCAAGTCTTTTTAATTAGAAAGGAATTAGGAATAAGGCCTTAAAGCCGTTCAAAAGACGCTTTATATATTCTGAATTTAACTGGCCGAAATACCTGAAAATTCAATGTCTCTCACAAAAGAGAGTTTCAAAGAGATTTTCAGGAGGGTGGAAAAAACAGGAATTGGAAAAAAATCGGTAGTTTTGTTCGGATTCGCAATCATTGTTCTAGCTTCAACGCCTTCAATGATTCATGCTGATATGGAACAAACTGCTGGCAGAAATTTGAGCTTGATGACACATAGTCCTTTGGTTGTCGGCTTTGAGCAGATGAGACCGGAAATTATTCCCGGTGAATCACAGATTGAAAAAGAAAAAAGGTTGGTTGCTGAGGCTAGAGCAGAAGCTCAAGCCAAGGCTTTGGCACTGGAAAAGACGAGAGAAACTATTTCGCGTGAAAAACGCGTTTATAGCGATCCTAGCGATTTCAATGCCATTTACGAGGCTGCGGGTGCTGCTTTCGGTCTCGACCCGAAATTACTAAAGGCTATTCACATCGTTGAAACGGGGGCCTCTGGTTCAACTAGCAGAAGTAACCCTTCTGGCGCAACTGGTCCAATGCAGTTTTTGCCTTCGACCTTTCGCGCTTACGGTGTTGATGGTAACGGTGATGGAATTAAGGACATTACCAACGTTTCTGATGCTATTTTCTCTGCCGCAAAATACTTAAAAGCTTGCGGATACCCGAATGTGAAGAAAGCTCTTTGGGGGTACAACCCTTCAAATAGCTACTACACTAAGGTAATGAAAGTAGTCAAGGGACTATAATAAGAAAAAAACCGCCTTTCGGGGCGGTTTTTTCTTATTGGAAGCCAGGTCAATATAATTAAATCGTTCCCTCATTACCAGTGGTGTCCCATTTCGCAAGAGTTGCTTTTTCTCCAGCTTTATCTTCAATCTCCAAAAGTCTGTTGTATTTAGCTGTCCGCTCGGACCGGCAGGGTGCTCCGGCCTTGATCACACCACAGCCGGAAGCGACGGCAAGATCGGCAATAAATGTGTCCTCCGTCTCTCCTGACCGATGAGAAACAATAACTTTGAAGCCGGAATCAGCGGCTAACTTCATAGTTTCCAAGGTCTCAGATAGTGTTCCTATTTGATTTGGCTTGATCAATATGCCGGTTGAGGTCTTGCTCTCAATCCCCTTTTTCAGCAATTCCTTGTTTGTAGCATAAATGTCGTCGCCGATAACTTCGATTTTTTCACCGATGCGTTGAGTAATATCACGCCATCCATTCCAATCGCTTAAATCCAGTGGGTCCTCGATTGCGATGATCGGATATTTCTCACACCAGTTTTCATAAAAATCAATTATTTGGATTGATGTCAGGGACTTGTTCTCCCGGTGAAGTTGATACATATCATCTTCAAAGAAGCGGCTGGCAGCCGGATCGAGGGCGATGAATATATCCTCTCCAGCAGTATAATTCGCTTCAGCGATGGCCATCATTAACAACTCCATGCCCTGTTCGTTTGAAAATAGTGAAGGAGCAAAACCGCCTTCGTCTCCGACCAGGGTTTGATAATTGCGTTCTTTAAGAATTTGTCCCAAAGCTTGAAAAATCTCCGAACCAGCGCGAAGTGCATCTTTGAAGCTCGGAAAATTTACGGGGACTATCATGAATTCCTGAAAGTCCGTCGAGCCGACCGCATGCTTACCGCCATTTAAAATATTCATAAAAGGAAGAGGCATGGTAACGCGGTCGATCTTCTGGTCCATCAAATCGGCTAGATACCGGTAAAGAGGCTCTTTCGCACTTTTTGCAGCGGCTTTGGCTACTGCCAAAGACACGGCTAAAGTGGAGTTGGCTCCCAATTTGGACTTATCCTTAGTGCCATCCAGTTCAATCATTCGGTAGTCAACTGAGGCCAACTTCGAGGCATCCATGCCCATAACAGCGTCTCGGATCGAAGTATTTATATTTTGTACTGCTTTTAGTACTCCTTTCCCGCCAAAGCGGTTTGGGTCGTTATCACGGAGTTCTGCTGCCTCCTGCTTGCTTTTTGAGACGCCTGTCGGCACAAAGCCCATCGCATAAGACTCATCGTCGAGAAGGACTTCGCAGGCGATTGTCGGATTTGATCTGGAATCAAGTATTTCTCTTGCCCGAAGATCTTTTATTATTGCCATATACCCCTCCATCTTTTAATTAAACTTTAAATTCGAAACAAAGAAAGAACTCTTCTCGGATGATCATCTCCGTCTCAAATCTATTCAACCTGGGCGTCAACTCCCGGTGGTAAAATACAAATCCATGTTTGGCCTCGATTGAATGTGATCTCTTGGCCATTCGAATCGTAAAACACCTCGCGGTCAGCTGTCGATGTCTTTTTCCATGTTCCAGTAATTTCCGTCCCGTCCATGAAAAACTGTGCTTTTCCCGTTCCTATCGTCTCCATTGTGTAGCCTGGTTCATTTATTCTTGTAACTGTTTTGCTCCTTTTTACGTTCATCACTATGATATTCTTCGGTGAGAGCTGATTTTTGGAAATTTTATCAATATGTGGTTTGCCAGCCAAATTTTTCTTGTACGAGTTAGTGGCCTTGTCATACTGAAAGCTGACCATATAGCTAGCATTTGAAAAATTAACAGAGATCTTCTGACTTTCCGGCAGTGTAGTCTTGTCCTCCGCGTCATCCTTGAATTTGTATCTAGTGAAGTTATTTGCCGTTGGGTAATTATTTTTTGCAGCCTGATCCCGTAATTTCAGGGTGGAGGTATAGCCGGTATGATCCAAGGAGACGCCAGCTCCATATTCACGCCAATAGGCATTGGCGTATCTAAACTCATCCAAATCCGGCGCTTTCTCGGCAATTATTTTATCAAGAGCGTCGATATTGCCACCCCAATGGCCGAGATAAGCATTGTAGCCGTGAGCCCAGTCAACAAAAAAAGTCCGAATTGAACGAACCGGGCCTACCTTCTCTGCCTCGTTTGTGGCATAGACTGCCAAATAACGGGTGGTAGCCGCAGGATCGTAAACCGTTTCGTAGATGATGCTCGCTTTATCTAAGCCACTTTGTGGCCTGGCCGCAGGATCATTTTCAACCGAGATGGCGAGCGGATGGCGTTCGGCTGACGTCTTGTCCGTCATGATGCCATCAAGAGGAGCTTCATAAAGAGTCATCTCCTCGTTGCCATTCGTGGTTTGATCCGTATTAACCTCCGGAGGCTTTACGGTCGTTCCCTCTTTCTTGAACCGGAGAAAATAAAAGCCGGTCGCTGAAGCGGCGATAATAACAACGAGACAAGTTATTATTATAAAAATTAATCTTTTTTTCGGATTTTTGAAGAAAAAACGAATTTTTTCTTTAAGGGATAGTTTTTTGTTCTCTTGTTCATCCATTGTTAACTCCTAATGCCAATCGGCGTAAATACCTTTTTTGCCCTGCATTTTCTGCAGATAATCGAAACACGATAGAGCCGCTTTTGCACCTTCACCGGCAGAGATAATGGCTTGTTTAAAAGGCGTTTGTGTGATGTCACCTGCAGCAAATACGCCTGCCAGCGATGTTTCTTGCAGACCATTCACAACTACCTGGCCAGTCTCGTCTAGCTCAACGAAATCTTTGATCAAAGTGCGGTCTATGATAAAACCAACCTCAATAATCAATCCATCGACTACCAATTTTCGCCCGCTTTTCAAGTCGATCGTCTCAACTCTTTTTTCACCTGATATCATATTGACTTCATCGTTGAAAATAGTTTCTATCTTTTTTTCTTTTAATACCTTCTCAATTAAGATCTCTTCTCCTCGAAAAGAATTGCCCCGGTGAATTAGATAAACAGCGTTGGCATAGTGAGCCGATAAAAGGGCAGCATCGAGAGCTGAGTTGCCTCCTCCAATCACAGCCACTTGCTTATCCTTGAAAAATGGAGCGTCACAGGTGGCGCAATATGTTACGCCTCTCCCTTTTAATTCTTGTTCTCCGGGCACATTTAATTCCCGAGGGGATTTTCCGAAAGCAAGAATGAGGGTTTTCGAAGAGTAGTTCTTGCGAGCAGTGTCGAGGATAAATTGATTGTCTTTTTGACTGATTTTTTTGACTTCATCAAAAACAATTTCAGCTCCGAATTTTTTGGCTTGAGCAAATAATTTCTGGGCCAGCTCTGTGCCCTTGACTAATTCAAAGCCGGGAAAATTTTCAATGTCGTTGGTTTTAGCAATTTGGCCGCCGATATCTCTGGTTAACACCAAAACTTTCAAACCTCTCCTTGATGCGTATATCGCGGCAGTCAAACCAGCCGGGCCGCCACCGATGATGATTGTGTCAAACATGTAATATAACCTTTCTAAAAATTGATTGAAATTCTAATCAGTAAGAATTTGATCAAGGACCAAAAAATTTCTGCAATAATCTTGGCTGCAGACCATCCACCTGGGATTAGAATAACGAATAAAATCAGGAAAATCCAGTGTCCGCCTTTTATCAATGAAAAAATGCAACAGGCTATCAGGATAATGACAAATATCGCAATCAATAATTGCATCTTGTCGGATAATCCCATTATGAGGGAATCATACAGAGTAAAGAAATTATTTAGATAATTCATATTTATTTTTTCCCGACTACGACAACAACGTCATATTTTCCTGACACGGAGGCTGATTCCTTTAGGGTGATGGTGTTGTTTGGAAGGCTTGTTTGAACTAAATTCGCCGCTTCAAGTTTCCCCGTATTATAATAAATAAAGGTTGTTTGATAATTAAAATTTGATGCGTTGCCGGTATTGAGCACTTTGAAACCAGCTGCTTCCAGGGCGGTTTTTGTAGTTGAAGCTGAATTGGTGACTCCGTTACCGTTTAAAACACTGATTTTGATAGTGCTTTTTTGAAGAGTGGCCGCCGCATTAGTATTGACGTTAGTATTCGCGTTTAGATTTTGGTTGGATGCAACTGTTTCGTTGGTATTCTGATTTGCGTTGCTTGCAGCCACATTGGTCTCTGTGTAATCTTGCGGCACAATCTGGCTTTTATATTGTTCTGTTGCGTTGTTGGAATTGGAGTTTTTCGACTCGGCACTTTTCTTATAGGGCCAATATTGCCAAGCGAGAACTCCCGCTAGAGCCACAATAAATAAAAAAGTAAACAGCCTGAATGCAAAACTTTTTTTGGTTTTTTCACTAGACTTTTTATCATCATTTCTAGTTTGTTTCTTGGGTTTATTTTGTTCAATTTCAGGGCGGGATTTGAAAAAGTCTTCTCGAAGTTGATCGATTTTATCACTCTCGGCCTCTTTTTCAATTATTTTGATTTCCTGTTTTGGCTCGACAGGTGATATGGTGTTTGCCGATGAATGAACGGAGGTATGAACGCTAAAATCAGGCAGTTGATGCCCGGCTTTCGACAAGTTCGCTTTTCTTGGAGCGATGTCGTCAGATATACCCATTTTCCCTCGCTTTTTTATCGTGTTTGTTTTATCGTTCTTTTTTATATTATAGCAGTTAGAACATATTTGTCTAACTAATAAATTTTGCGCTCATCTTTATTGGTGTAATATTTTTCCTCCAGTCATCACCGATAACAAAATGACCGTTATCTGTATCTATGCCTAATGTTTTGAGATATGGAATGTTCGCAACAGGGAATCCTAGACAACGGCAAGCTAGCCATTCTGCTGCTGATACTTCTGAACTGGCAATTGCAAAATGAGATGGCACCATCTCTCCATTTATAGGTCCTTCTGCTTGCATTGATGTGAAGGCGTCTATTACTGAAAGTCGGATTTTTAAAAGATTATATATTTTCTGTATATTCTCGGCAGTAATGTCAGGATCGGTGTCTATGATTAGAGGTTTACTACTTTGAGACCGCAGGAAACGGGAGATTCCACCAACTTTGGGTCGGAGTATGGAGCTTGTGACAGTACTTTCGATTATTCCGGAGTAGGTTAACAGATTATGGGTTTTAGGAGGAGTGATTGAAATAATAAAGTCAGCTTGAATCATTGTCTTTGAGATTGAAGCTTTGCAAGGGTTGCCGTTTTTGTCTAACAGCTCGACTGTTTCTGTTTCATCATCATTTAGATCGACGATAGCCAAATCAAATTTATCCTGAAATTCAAGGTAATTATAATTTTTGAATGCTTGTAGGGTGCTGCCGCTTTCTGTACCCTCGGCTAGAGTAATTTGAGTTTTAGCATAAGGATAAATGAAATCCAACAGGGCATAAAGAGCATCAGCATGTGTAGACGCTAATTGGTTGTGGTCAGTGAGACAGTTTGGATGGATAACGATACGTTTGGCTTCTTTTATACCTGAAATTATCTCGCCCTTGATGAGCGAGAGGCATCTTTCAATATTGTAGTAACGATCGTCTGACTTGATAAAAGATATCTTCGACATTTAACACAGATCTAATTATATTTATAATTGAAAACCATCTTCCCCCCTTACATAATAGCGCCGAAGAAAACCATGAAATATTGCCGGGTGGCCAAGTTATGGAAGCTTCACTTGGTGTATTAAATAGAAAGATGCAAAAAAATAATAACTTATTGCTCTAACTAAATGCAATTGGCTAAAATTTTCGGATTACTCCTTTGACCTTACCCTGAATGGTAACCTGGTCTTTGCGAAAGAACATCGGCTTCATGGTTTTGTTGGCAGGTTGCAATCGGATATTATTTTTTTCATCGTAAAAACGTTTGAGAGTGGCATTTGAATTATCAATCAGAGCAACTACGATATCTCCGTTTCTTGGGGAGCCTGTTTGTTCGATGATGACATAATCCCCGTCCAGAATGCCATCCTCTATCATGGATTCTCCTCGGACACGCAAGGCGAAAGTCTTCCTGCCCATCATATCTCTCGGGATATCGATTGTCTCATTTGTCCTGATTGCTTCGATCGGACGGCCGGCATCGATGATACCCATGAGTGATATGGAGTGAAGCTCAACGCCATCATCAAAAGTAGGCGTCAACTGGATAGCTCGAGCTTCCATTGCGTCTTTGGTCAGATATCCCTTTTCCTCCAAAATGCTGATATATTCGGCGATTGTACCGGTCGATGAGAGCTCGAAATACTCAGCGATTTCGCGATAGCTCGGCGCATAGCCGTTGTCATCGATAAAACTACGGATATAGTCTAAGATGTCCTTTTGTTTTCTGGTTAGCGGTTCCATATAATTCCTTGTTCAACTTTTGTTTGGTACCTCAATTATATTCCCAACCGAACAAAAAGCAAACAAAAGCTGGGGATAACTCTCAATTAATAACTCTATTCCAATTCGGACAGTAGTGATGTACTTGATTTGCCGTGATTCCCTAAAACCTTACCCTTTCCCTGTTTCTTATTGTTCGAGGAGGAACGACGAGAACTATGGTCATTTATTAGTACAGTGACAGACTTCTCATTTTTAAGAGCACCATTCGAAGAATAATACATTTAATAGGGTTTTAGGGAATCACGGATGATTTGCTGCGTTCACTTTTCAAGACCTTGGAAACACTTAGGCTGTTTGAAGGGCTAGTTTCTGCATCGGAGTGATCAGTTTGATCCCCATGTGAAGTCTCTTGTTGTTGTAATGAATTATGTACTCTTCTA
>JBAYVE010000020.1:0-13894 GCA_041674765.1 Patescibacteria group bacterium | reverse complement strand
GCCGGTCTCCGTGGCGCCGTGCATCTCGGTGCCCTCTTCGCCGGCGGCCTTGTTGGCGTTGCTGTCGTACTGGAACCGGATGCATCTGTCGAGCGCGTCCAGCGTGGACGGCCCATACTTGTGATGCCCGGCGTACTCTTGAATTCCTTGTTCTTCTGGCATGTTGGCTCCTGTGTTAGCCGATGGACAGGCTGGTCTTCTTCACCTCCTGATAGGAGATCGGGTGCGTGCGCCCGACAATGACTTCGTACTCGCCGAAGCCGAGAGCCTTGACCGCGTCGCGTATCGCCTTGGCATCGCCGGTGGTCGTGGCCTTCACGATGAAGGTGTTGGTCTTGCTGACCAGATCCTCGTCCCAGACGCCGATGAGCGCCTTGACGGGCACAGGGGCTTTGCGTTCCTTGGGTTCAGCTTTCGTCGTTGTGATCTGCTCTTCCATGTTAGTCCTTGTTTTTGAGTTTTTGATGACCTGTAGTTGGGTCTATGGCGTCTATTGTTTCATAGTTGCGCTGGTGCTGTCAACACCAATCTTTTCTCCTTTCTTTGCTGCGCATCGAGGGATAAAGCACCGCTCCTCCGGGCGCATCGTCCCGGTCGTGCGGTCGAGCCCGTTGCGAATGCCCGCGATGTCGTGACCGAAGTCAGCGAGCGGCGCGTTGAGCAGCTTGTCGAGATCCAGCGGCTGTATCGTGGTGTGATACAGTAGCAGGTCCATCGAAAGCGACAGCGAATCCAGCGTGCTGTAGTCCTCTTTTGCGCGTGTGAGGATGTCGTCGAGCAGCTGAGCCTCGCCCGACTTCAGCTTTGCGTGGAGCGCGGCCCAGTCAATGGGCGCTTGCTCTGCTGGCTTCTTCGGCTTGCGATCACGTGCTTTCTGCATCGCTTCATCGATCGCCGTATGCACACAGGTCAGATCATTGATGGCTGTCCGCACGACACGTCGCGCACGCTGTAGCTGCAGCGCGTTTATCGACTTGGGTTCGAACGTATCACGCAGCTCGCGTACGACAAAGACGGCGAGCGTGTCGCCACACGCCTCTCCGATCTCGCTCGCCTGTTTGATCATGCCGGTGTCGGGATACCCAGAGTCGGCGATTTTCAGCAGTTTTTCAAGCTTCATTTCTGTTTGCCTTTCTTGGTGATTCCGTTCGGCCAGACCACGAGCAGCTCGATGCCGCACTCGGTCTGGATCGCGATCTTCATCTCGTACTTGTCGGCGATCGTCTGCACGTACGGCGTGAGCTTGCGCAGCAGGCGTCGCTGTGCGCGTTCGTCGTTGCACCGCACCGATTCTTTGCGCGTCAGCGTCCAGAACCAGAGGTCGCCGTTGAACGAGAGCGCCCTTCGGGCTTCGAAGTTGTCCAGCGCCTGCAGATCGATCTCGTGCTTGCCGCTCTTGAACACGGTCGCGATGTGAGCCGGGTCGCGCAGGACGCAGAGCGCCTGCAGCATCGCCGCCAGTACGCGCTGCCGCTTCGGCGTGTCGCCCTTGTCGATCTCGAACTCCATCTCCCACGTGACCGGGATGTCCTCAGTGTGTAGTTTCATGGTTTCTCCTTTATGGTTATGTACTCGGGGCTTCCGCTGTCTTCGCCGGTAATGGCGCGTTCGTCGCAGATGCAACAAGAGAACATATCCTTCGGTTCCTCGTTCACAAACCCTGCGTCGCGTACCCGCTTTGCCACAGCTTGTAGCGCTGCGTCTACGTTGGCCTCCTCAACATCGATGTAGATGCAAAGGGGTGTTATTCTATACTTGGGCATAGCCCTCCTTAGTGCCGGTTGAACACAGTTGATTCACCGGCTTTGATGTTCCAGCAGAGGCCGCATTTGTCGCAGCCGCCGCTGCATTCCTGCACGCTTTTGGGTATGCGCTGGTCGGACACTTTGCCCTTCCGTTTGTCGCGCATGTATGCGACCGGGAACCTGTGCTTCAGGTCCTCCGGGAGTTCGAGCCCCGGCCATGCCGACATGACGAGCGACAGGTTCTCCGGTGCCTCGTGCCTACCCAGCAGACTCAGGAAGTCATACCGCTTGGTGAAGCAGAGGAACCGGGTGTCATTGTTGTCATTGTTGTCATGCGCCAACCGGACCATCTGCTTCAGGTACGGGAAGTCGATGATGTCGCCAGAGACATGCCACCGGAACAACTCCGGCTTCGAGATCGCCACGGTCGCGTGGATGAATTTGAAATACAGGTCGCGATCGTTCATCATGATCCTGTAGTTCTCGTCCCACGCGTCACGGCAGTTCTGCCTGAACTCGTAGAAGCGACGGCCGTAGCAGCCGTCGTTGTAGCAGGGGATGCCTGGGGCGCATGTGATGCCGGGCGGCAGTGCGATGTTCATTGTTCGCCCGAGCTTGGTGTTGCCTCGTTGAATGTGCACCTTGGGTTCTTTCATATTCCAGCTTCCTCCATGAGCAGCAGCATGACCTCACGAAGACGTGAGTCTGTCGGGGCTGGGTCGTCCAGCAGCCTAGCGTGGCACTTGTGACACTGCTCTGTGTCTGTATCGTGTATGTAGTTTACGTCACACTCGCAGTCCCAGAAAAAGGGCGTCGTTGTTGCGTCCGTATCCGGGATGGCCTCCAGCGCCTTCTTTACGTCGGCCCATGTTGTCACTGGCCTCGGCTTCGGGGTGCAGTAGTTTTTCACGTGCCGTTCGACTATGCCTGCGGCTTTGCTGAAGTCATCAGCCTGCTCTTCAGTGAACGCATCGGGGTCGTTGTCTTGCATGATCCCAATAAGTTCAAGCATCGTTGCAAATGCGTCGCTCAGCCGCTTTGCAGCTTTTGTGATTTCTGTTTTATCCACGATCTTTTTCCTTTCCGTACCGGCGAGCCTCGGGTGATCGACGCTGCGGTCGGCAATGCCGCCGCCGAGTCGTCGGCCAATCGGCGTGTTTGAGTCATCGTCTCCGTACATGTTATGCTCCTTTTGCTCTCCGTTTCTTGGGTGCCGGGTATGTGATGCACCACGAGTCGAACGAGTCGCCGCTCGCCGTGTGCATGATCGAGCAGCCGATGGCCGTGAGGACGCCGTGGTCGCCATCGTAGCAGCTCATGCCGACGCCGTCGTCGAAGCGCGGCGGATAGATACCGTCGCGACATCCGGTCGCGCCGTAGGGTATCATGACGCCTTTGGCATAGGCGCGGGTCAGCACGCCGAGCAGGCACTCGTTGAGCAGGTGGGCCACCACCGTGCTGTGCTTGTCGTAGCCACAACCCCCGCACGTGGTTTCAAAGGTGCGGAAGGTTCCGTCCTTGCAATGCACTCGCGCCTTCGCGTGCGGGTTGTACCCCCACATGCGCGACTTCTTCCACTCGATGTTGATGACGATGCTCTCGGGATCGGGCATGGCCTCGATCCTCTTCCACTTCGCGAGGATCTCGTTCACGTACTTGGCTAACCGCCTGTCGCGATTAATCTTCTTGCCGTGCTCGGCAGCCCATGCTTCATCGCGGTCCACGCGTGCGAGGCATTCCTTTTCGATGGCCGTTGGATTCATCAGTTGTTTCATGTTGTTAGCTCCTTATTTGGCGTCTCTTTCGGCGTTTGTTTAGCACTCGTTGATTTAAACGTGTGCCCACAGAAGTAGCAGTGGGCAGTTTGCGGGGTGCCATACCACTCGGTGCCTCCTCCGCATACTGGGCAGTCATTGGGAGGCTTCGAATAGTCGATGTTGTTTTTGCTTGACACCACGGACTCCAGGAGTACCCCTCCTGGGACTCCCTCGACCATGATCATGACGGAGTGTCCACCCATGACCCATGCTTCCGAGCGTGTCTTCGTTTCGTTGCCCATGCGCAGCGGATCGACTAGCTTGTACCGGGTGACCGGCGTTCCCACCGGGTGTTCGGCGTTCCATTCGGCCGCCGTTGATTCAAGATTCTCTATGATCGGTTTTCTCATTGTTTTTATTCCAGCCACGTGTTTACTTCCAAAGCAAACGTTTCCGTGTTTGCGTTCTGCATCTCAGGATCTTTCGAGCACTTCTCGAAGACCCGCTGCACTGTTGCCAATCGTTTGCCGAGGGCAAAGGGCATGTCATCACAAGTTCCGATAATGGTTTTATGCGAGATTGTAATCAAGAAACGGAACGGGTAAAAGTACCATCTACTCCCCATGTCGTTATTGTATTCCCACGCATCCACCTCATTGTCGAACACCGGATGCTCAATCTGGGTTTCGCCGTCGAAACTCATACAGCATAGTTGATATAGTTTCATTGTTTCCTCCACTTGTTTAAAGCGTATCGCCTGCTATGGTTTCGATGCAGATTTCGCTTCGTGTGTTATGCAGCTTTAGCATCCGCCCAGTGCACACAGTTTTCAAGGCCGCTTTTAGCTTATCTCTAAGATCACCCCATGTGTCTGAGACGTAGTCTCCGTTCGCGTCGGTTTGATGCGAAAGATCTACAATATATGACGCGAATACTTTGCCTGGATTGCTATCAAATTTGACGAGCGTGTTTAGACGAAATTCCACTAGACCGTCAAATTCGATCGCGCCGAGCAGTGCACTGAAGTTTTTTGCCCCCATAGGTGGTTTCATGTTTTAAAATCCGCCCGTAAGGCTGATCTCCATGCTTACTGTGTCGCTTCGGGTCGTGAACACGATCCCGTGGATGACTAGCTGGGCGATGAAGATCGCCGCCAGTGTGATGCCCTGCTCCGTCATAAGGAACGTGACCCCGTTTTTCATTTAAATCCTCCGATGTCTTGTTTGCACATGCGGTCGTACAGAATCACGTTGACGCATGCAGCCAGATTCAGGCAGCCGTTGGTCGGGATGTAGATGACATCCCGGCACCACGACAGCACACGGGTTCCCAATGTTGCGTCCTCGGCGCCGAAGACGTAGAAGGCGCGCTCCGGATGCTTGTATGTCGTCAGCGGCGTGGCATCATCGACGAGCTCGACGGCTACGGGCACGCAGTCGTAGGGTATCACGTCATGCAGATCGTCGACTTGCAAAAACGGAAGCCTGCGAAATGCGCACATCGTGTCAGTCGCCGCGCGTTTGTACCTATGACCCGAGATCGCGACCATGTCGGCGCCGAACACCCCCGCCGCGCGGAGCACGGCGCCGATGTTGTAGTCGGTCTTCGGATTGTCGAGTCCGATGCAGCAGAAGCCCCGTCGCCGGGGCGGTAGTAGGTTGATCATTTCTTCTTCCTCCTTGTTGCTTGGATCTTGAAGTCTTGCACGACTCCGAGGTGATCACAGGACTTGCAGACGCAGGTGTCGTCGTTATCCCACTCGATGTCATACCCTTTGGCAATGTCGGTGCCGTCGTCCGTGACTTCGAGCATGGCGTGACAGCCGATGTTGAACGGTTCGAGGCTGCCGCACTTGGGGCACTTCATTCCCGCGAGACAGTTGGTGTTCTTTTTCTTTGGCATATTATCTCCTTCGGCAACTTTATTTTACCTGCGACATATAGCTCTTGTTTGTATTGACGCGTACTGCGCACTGCGTCTGTGTGTTCTTCACGGGTAATGTAGACGGTCCCGCGCTCCCGGCGCAGCCGCACGTTCTCCTCCCGCTTGTCCGGGTGCCAGATGAACTGCACGGTGCGCTTGGACACGTTGAACCGCTTCGCCGTCTTGTTCGCCGACAGGACGCCGAAGAGACCGCGGATTTCCTCGGTCTGCTCCGGCGTCAGCTTGCGGCGGCGGTCGTAGACGGTGTCTTCGATCCGGGCACGCTCGCTTATGTAGGGCATCAGAGAGGTTCCCCTTTCTCATCGGTGAACACGTAGCCTTCCTCCTCGATCAGCGTGTCGACGTGATCCATCATGCCGTTCTCTTTCGGATCACTGCCAAGGAATCCCCAGCAACTGTCGACTTCGACCCACTCGTCGTGTTCGACGGTGGTGCCGTCGGAGCGCTGCCCCGTAAGCTCCACCTGTTCCTCGG
Organism: Patescibacteria group bacterium; assembly: GCA_041674765.1. GTDB lineage: Bacteria > Patescibacteriota > UBA1384 > XYA2-FULL-43-10 > 1-14-0-10-43-13 > JBAYVE01. Next base: position 7,974 of record JBAYVE010000020.1, on the reverse strand, counting down.
CGACAAAGCCCCAGGTGTCGCCTTCGAGATACTGGGCGAATGCCTTGACGCTGCCTTGGAAGTTGCTCTGTATTGCTGCCTTGCGCACCTCGGTGTCCTCTTCGCCCCAGATTTCCTCCGCCTCCTCTTTGGTGAGGTAGATGAATCCGGACTGCCCGCTGTCCCAGCGGTCGTCGAAGGGCGACAGCGAGATGGTGGCGCCACTATGCACATAGGCGTACACCGGCAGCCCGAAGAGCGAGCCGTCGGCGATGCTGTTGCGGATCTCGTCCATGCGTTCCCGCGTCACCGCCTCAGTGCCGAGGCACTCGCGCGACTTCGAGAGGTAGGCGATATGGATACAGTCGTCCTCCCACTGGTAGTTTGCGTCGTGGCAAATCCGGATGCGTTTCGTGATGTCTGCTTTGTTCATTGTTTATCTTCCTCCTGTCTCATTTGCTCGCGCAACTCGCGCCATTCCTCATCGGGGCCACTGTAAGCCAGCTCGCCGGTTTTCTCGTCAGTATACCAGTAGCCGAAGTCAAGCACATCGTGTTCGCCCTGCAGAGTCTCGCCGAAGTAGTGGTTGCGCCATTCTTCGACATCGATTTTCGCAGGCAGTTCATCGGACCATTCATCTGACAGGCTAGTGTACGACACGACGCCGGTATCGGCGTCGGCTGTAATGGTGCCGTGAGATGACCGCAATGTGAATTCTTTCATGCAGTTTTCTCCAAGTCCTTTTTGTAGAGCTGCTCCATCTCGTCATAGGCGAGAAAGTGGCAGCCGACTGTGCAGTCGCCATTGGGCTGCACGCTGTGAAGCGTGTAGTTGCCCACGGAAACCCGGGGCACGCTGGCCGCATCGCGACGTCCGTCTCGGACGAGCTGGCATACGGCGAACAAAGCGCGCGCGGCGTCCACCGGGACGACTGCGCCTCTGCTGGTCTCGACATTGGTTCCATCCTTCGAGAAGCGCACGTAGGTGTGCTGCCAACCCAAGAACGAATAGCTGAGCTCGCGATTGCGCCAGAGTTCGATGTTCTCCGGGGTTTCCTCGATGCGGGGGTGCCGGTCTTCCCAGCTCCTTCTGCGTGCCGCCGGGCGCGCGGCGACGCTGGCGTTCCAGCGCCCGCTGTTGGCTTCTTCGGCGGCGGCGTTCAGCTTGTACGTGGCCGCAGTCCGCTGCTTGAGCTTGAGGAACACGGCGACCTCATTCGTCTTGCGCAGGTACATCGCAAATTTCACCCACGCGCACGCACGGGACGAGTACGCCTTCGCCTCCTTGACCTTTTTCGCTTTCTTGGCCAGCAGCGTCAGCATGTACTTGTAGCACTCGCGGATTCCCGCGATGCTCTTGAGCTCGTTGGCGTGCGAGCAGCCGTAGTATCCGCCTGCGGGCACGTCGACGTGGACAAATGTCCAGAGGTCATGCGGAAGCGCACAGCGATAATGTGACTTGTGCCTCATCGTGTAGCCGGAGTTCCGGATCCCGTCATCCACCATGACGCAGGTGCCGTGGTCGCGCTTTTTGTCCGGGTACTTGACCGCGACGACTGTGCTCCAGCTGTACGCCACGAGCCCCTCGAAGCTCATGTTTCCCTGCTTCTTGTGATACTCCGGGTCTTCGTTGCGCGCCCAGATATGCTCGATTGATTCTCTCATTTGATGGTCTCCTTTAATTCTCGGGGTTGATGTTGTTGTGATCGCCTTCGAAGACGGCGACTGATGCGAAGTCAAGCGGATTCGTCTTGGCGCCCTCGCCAGCGTCCTCGGGTGTCAACCCGAACCCTGCGATTTCAAGCACCGCCTCTTTTCGTGCAGCGGCGAGCGCCTGCTTCGGCGTTTTTGCGGGGACACATGTGGTGAAATACCGCGCCTGCCCGTCGGTCATGTAGTCCGGGAGGGATAGCACGACGGTATACTTGCGCGGAAGCGGGTGTCCGCCGCGGCGGACTTCCTCGTATTCCTCGGCGTTCAGCAGCGCACGGCGCGCAGCATAGTTGGCGCACCGGAGCTGCCGGTGCTTGCTGTCGAGATGCCATGCGTCATGGGTCTCGTCGTAGCGCTCGACGACATACCACGTTTGCTCGTCCATCGCGCCGCGCCTGCGGATGCGAAGCGTTGCATATTCGTTTTTGAATGTTGTCATAGTGTCTCCAGTTCCTCGGGGGTCAACGTCTCATAGTCGGCCCCGCGTTTGATCCACATGTCACACGAGAGATACACTCGCACGATGCCGAGCGAGTTGGGGTCGATAAGCGCCGTGTACTCACCGGGGAACTCATGCTCCTCGGTGAATCCGACCGCCCTCAACTTGCTGATGAGCGTCGCCCGTTTATCGAGCTGCGCCTGCGACACGATATAGAATTTCTCTGCATCCCCGTTAAGTTTTCCCTCGCCGTCGATCAGCCCGATGCCGCTGTTAGCGGCGGCGCACCAGATCAGCCACTGTTCGCGGCCGCTTGGGAACACATCGTGTTTCACAACATATGCACTACTGCTATAATGCACCGTGTGCCCGGCGATTACCGCCGCTTTGATTTCTTCAGGTGTCATGTCGGCTCCTGTACCGGTTGGGTTTTGGAGAACCGCACCGCCTCAGTGCGGTGCTTGAATGTGCGGCAGCACAGCCACCCGAATCGTGGGTGGCTGTGGTACCGAATGAGATATTTGTGATCTGCGGGCATCCCGGGGCGCGCGTTGTCCAGAGTGATGGGTTCTATGACGAACTTCTTCATGGGTACTTTCTTAACTTGCACACAGACACTTTTGCACAGCGACCCCATCGGTATCTTTGCGCAACAGCCAATATCGCAACCGCTATCCTTCTTATGCGGGTATGCGTGGCGGCAGCTTTGGCCGTCGCTATTTCGCTTGTCACATGTTTCTGCGCGTTCACATATCATTAGCTTCTCTTTTGATACGCTCATGCGAATGCCTCCCGTAGTTTGCTGAGCGGGATCTCTTCCGTCTCGCAACACGCGCCCCCATATTTTTCAGTCCATGACCAGTAGATGGAGTCAGTAGTGACTACCAACAACATGCCCTCTGTAGTTTCGGAGTCCATGTCGTCAAGATCGGTGCGCTCATCAGCGATGACGAGGCGCTCGTCATCGTCCTGCGTGATCTCGGGTGCGTCGATCATCACTGGCAATTCCGGGAATATCTCGACCGAATTGTCGAAAATCGAGATCGCATAGGCCGCCTTGGAGACGACTGTCGCCGCTAAGTCCTCGATCTGCTCCAGTTGCTTCAGCGTCAGAGAACCGGCGAAGCAGTTGTGCCCCTCGGCTCCGTATTCCGGGGAGTTCACAACTCCCATGATCGTAATGGCTTCTTTCATTTCAGTGCTCCTTTCGGGTCGTCATAGGCCCAGATTCCCTTCACGTCGTCGATGTACTTGATGTTGAACCGCCCCAGTTGCTCCCTGAGATCGGCCAGTGCGCAGAGCGGCTGGTCCATGCAGGGCGCCCAGCCGAGGCTGCTGCCGTTTTCCACCACTTCCTTGGCGATGTATCCGGCGCAGCCGAAGAAGTATTTTCTGCCCGGGTTCTTACGTTTGCCCATTTTGTTTCACTCCTTGCTGGGTTCGATTTGTTTCACCTTGTCGTAGAGCATCACCGTCCACGGGATCGCGTAGCAGGCGAATGCGAAGCGGGTGTTCATCTCTTGACAGCTGCATTCCCAGAAGTCAGCGAGACAAAGCCACTCCGATTCGAATTCGCGGACCGCGGCGACGGCATCCCACTCGTCACTTGCATTCAGCAGAGTGCTGAGATCATCACGACGTTCCTCCGGGATCTCTTCAAACGTCTCGACTCCGCAGGCGTCGATGGCGCATTGCTTCACGTTCTCTTGAAACTTCGAGATCGAGAATTTCTCCCATCCGTCGCTGGTCTTGTCCGTCGCCTCCAGCTTCTCGGCCCAGTAGCGCGGGTTTGTTTCTAGCTCGGCTCCGTGCGGTCGGAAGAAGCAGAACATGTCAAGCGTTCGCTGGAAGACCCAACAGCCCATGTCCCCGGCCATGGCCAGATATCCCGGCCACGTGTGGATCTCCCAGCTTTCGCAGATCGTATCGGGCCTGCCGACACGCACATGCCGGTAGAGCCCGTCCTCCTTGATCACTGTGAGGGTATGATCCTTGACTTGCTCCAGAAACATCTCTTTGGTGTACATCTTGATTCTCCTGTTACGGTGTTAAGTCATCATCGGTTATTGCGTCGTTGAAGCTGTCGATGTTGTTCATTTTGCGCTTCAGCGTCTGCGCCACCTTCTCTTGCACGGTGCCCGCGGCCAGCACGAAGTACTGGGCGGCGTGCGTGCCCTCGCATCGCAGGATGCGGCCAAGACACTGCTTGACCGTGGACGCGTTCCACGACGGCAGGATCAGCGAGATCCTGGGCCTCTGCTTCAGCACGTCGTGGAGCGAGAGCGATGCTCCGCCGGCCTGCGTCATGACCGACATCACGTGAATGTCATTGCGCTGAAAGGCGTCGATGCCTTGCTGGCGCGTGAGTTCCTTTTGTCCTCCGTAGATGTTTGCGAAACGCAGCCCGCGCTTTGTCAGTGTGGCTTCGAAACGCTCGCGCGCCTCGGTGTAGCTGAAGAAGACGACGGGGCTGTTGCCGTCCTCCTCGTACCCGGCGGCGAGTTCAGCCACGGCTTCCGCCATGACGAATTCCGCACGCTGGCAGGCGCGTCCGAGCTCGGCCCGGTCGTCGAGCGCCGTAGTCTTCATCCGCATCGACATCTCTTCGTAGGCGCGGCGTATCTCGGCCGTGTCGCGGCTGCTGAGATCCAGCAGGATCGTGTCGAGCGTCTGCGTCGGGAATCCGGGGATGTCCTCGGCCCGCATGGCCATGAACTTCTCGCCCATGGACTGGCGGATGCGCGTCATGATTTCCTTGGACTCATCCGGGTCCCGGGTGAATTGGAATACTTGACGCTCGTTCGCTCCCCAGCCGATCGTGACGGTGCGGCAGCCGTTGGCTCTGCACCAGCTGTAAAAGCTGCCCGCGTTGTATTCATGTAGTCCGGTCCACCACCCCAATGCCCGCAGCTTCAGCGGGCTGTCGGCAAGAGTGGCGGACATGGCGTGCAACCGGATACTTGAGTAGGCTTTGAGGTCGGCCAGTGCCTGAGTCGTGATGCCGTCGACGCCCGAGGCGCTGCGATGCGGCTCGTCCCAGATCACGGTCGTGCCATCGGGCAGCGACCATTTGGCGCCGCGCGTATAGTACCTGCAGCCGCGCGGCGTCGAGATCTTCTCCGGGTTGATCACATCGACAAGCTGGTCGGCGACCCCCATCGCCTCCGCGACGCGTCTCCATTGCGTCAGGGAGACCTTGGGCGCAACGACTAGATGGGGCCCGCCGGTGAGCTTCGCCGCGGCCAGCGAGATGACGGTCTTTCCTGAGCCAGTTGGGAAACCGGAGATGAACACCCGGTCTTTCGTCAGACTGCGGACGACGGCGTCGACCAGCGGCAGTTGCCAGTCATAGGGTTTCATTTCAGTGCCTCCTGGATCTGTTTGCGGATCTGGCGTTCCTTGCGCTTGTCAGCGGCTTCCTCACGCTGTTGCCGATGCAGCTCCACCGCCGTGATGAACGACAAGACTTCATCGCGGATGGCGCCGGAGTACCAGACGGCGCGTACTCCGCAATTGGCCTCGTTAATCGCAAAGAAAGAAACACCGGTAGACTCGCCCGATATCTGTGGATGGATTATTTTGAGCGTGAACTGGACATTGTTACGGCTGCAACGAGAGCACCGGGCGAGCCCACGCTCATAGTCCTGAGTCCAGCCTTTGTCGTCGGCGGGCCAGCGTTTCATGACGGCGCGGGCCAGCGTTGCATCTTTGTCGTTAGGTGTTTTCATGTTCCTCCATTCCTTCCGTTACATATTGTGTAAGCTGCTTCATGACCCTATAGTAGGTGTCCTGTTCGCGTCTCACTCTGAGGAGTTCCTTGCGTTGCCCACATTCGGCGATGATGTCGCGCACATATGTGCGCACGTCGATCTCGCCGCGGTCCCAATAGGATATTCTCAGGGGCCCACTGGAGTCTTGGATCACCAATTCAACCCATCCGGTGTACGTTTCCAGTGAGTATGCAATCGAGCCGATGCGTATTGCCGCCGCAGCTTTGCACTCTGTGCTCCAGTCGGGACTGCTCGGCGGTGCCGCTTTCATCAGCGCCCGCATGATCTCCATGTCCCGAGCCAATTTGGCTTCTTCCTGTGCTGTCATGTTTTCCTTTCCGCAGCGCGCCTCATTGCGCGCCGCTCGGCTTTCTTTTCGATGTACTCGATGAGTTCATCGGTGACCTTGGTTTCTTCATCGTCGTAGAGGCCACCGTCGTAAGCTTTCATATCTGTGATCACCGCATCGACTTCGGCTTTAATTGCCTCGTCTGCCGCTTTGTTCATGTTTTCCTCTTTGTGACTACGACGTTAATGCCTCGCTCCATAAGCAGCCCGAGCGCGGCCCGGCTGACTTCCTCGCTGGGAAGCAACCCGATATAGTTCGTGACTTTGTGCACCCAGAGCTTCTCTGGCCGCCCCGGGTAGCAGTGGACTTCGACGACAGCTGGTCTCATTGCGCTCATAGCAGTTCGATCCCTTCGATTCGTGTTTCCTCAACCCATTTGCGGATCCCCGGGAAGAAATAGGGTCCCGTGTCTCTGTCGCCCTCGACATCGAATGCGACGAGATGCCATTCAGCGCCGTTGATCTTGACCAAGCTCTCGAGTTCGTCGCATTCCTCAGTGTCGGCATGGGCGACGACAACCGTCTTGCCGACGAGCTCCGGGTCATCGGTGAACACGCCGTTGATGCATCCACCTTCCATTTGAATTACGATCATTTCATGTAGTCCTCTTTCGCGTCTGCCCACGCAGTAGTGTAGACATAGCCGTAGGATGCGGCGCAGGTCGCCCGGGCGTGGAATCCGAGCTTCCCGTCATCGATGCTGAACACCTTGTCGCTGCTCGCCGGAACACCGGCAGACCACCGGTTTATTTTTCGGAACGCCTTGACATGCCAGCTGATAAATGCCTTCTTCCGCTTATTGAGTTTCTCAGGGCATTTTCCTACAATAGCCCCGTTGTCGTCGATATACTGCATTTCCGTGCGATCAGGCAGCAGATCGATGTAGTCTCTTTCCTTGATGCCGCGTGCGCCCCAACGGATCGGGGCGGCGGCCGGTACGGTCGTCGCTTCAACTTCTCCCCACATGTGAACCTCCCTAGATCATGGTATATCCATAGCTGTCGACACGAAAACAGGCGAAGGGACACTGGTTCCCGTTCGCCTGTTTGCATTTGCGACAGCTGGTGTAATCGCGGCTGATGAGCCGCAGGCACGCCTCCCGCCGTTCCAGTACGCATAGTCTGGCACGTTCGCATTCTTTGCGCGAGTGGGGGCATGTGTCATCGTCGGTCATGTGGTTTCAATTCACGCACTTGTGAAGATGTGACTGATATGCCGATGATGATACTCTCTTTTATCCCAGATTGAAATGGGATTTTTAGTCACCGAACACGATGTCGCGCATCGCGTTCGTGCACTTGGCAAGCAAGGTGCCAAGCACTTGCTGCTTGAACACCATCGCGGGCGTCGTCATCTCCGGGCACGGAACCGACGCCAGCTGGCCGATATACGCCAGAAGCTTTTCCTTGTCGGGAGTCGCCTCTGCACGGGCGAGTTCCTTGGCTTTCGCCGTGGCCTCAGCCTCAAGCTGTTCACGACGCAGCGTTTCCTCGGCCGCAGCCTTGCGTTTGGCGGCCTCCGCCTCCTCCCGCGCCTTGGTCTCGGCGTCGATGCGCGCCTTGGTCTCGGCAGCGAGCTTTGCTTCCAGCGCGTCGCGCTCGGCCTTGGCTTCGGCAGCGGCTCGGGCTTTGGCAAGCTCGGCTTTCCGGGACTCCTCGGCGAGCTTGGCTTCCAACACGTCGCGTTCGGCTTTGGCCTTGGCCTCCGCAGCTGCACGTTCAGCTTC
>JBAYVE010000019.1:0-15307 GCA_041674765.1 Patescibacteria group bacterium | reverse complement strand
TGATCCGATATTATCTCGTGATAGATATATCGCTCAACGGATAAAAGTTACCCCGGGGATAACAGGCTGATCGCATCCAATAGTCCACATAGACGATGCGGTTTGGCACCTCGATGTCGGCTCGTCCTATCCTGGGGCTGAAGCAGGTCCCAAGGGTTTGGCTGTTCGCCAATTAAAAGGGCACGCGAGCTGGGTTCAGAACGTCGTGAGACAGTTCGGTCCTAATCTGCTGTGAGCGTTGAAATTTGAGTGGGTGTTCCCCTAGTACGAGAGGACCGGGGAGCGTGGACCACTGGTGTATCTGTTGCACTAACCTAGTGCATTGCAGAGTAGCTATGTCCTAATGGATAAGCGCTGAAAGCATATAAGCGCGAAGCCAGCCACAAGATTAGATTTCTTTTAGACCCCTCGAAGACTACGAGGTTGATAGGCTTTAGGTGTAAGGGCAGTGATGTCTTGAGCCAAGAAGTACTAATCGGTCGACGCAATGAATATAATTCTTGACTAGTGATTTCTGGATAATTCCAGTTTTTCGAGCGCTTAAGATACTTTGGCGTTGGCGTTGAATTCTGACCCGAATGATTAATTCAATCGGCAAGGAACTTCGCTGGCGCTTTGGATCGAGCTCAGGTTGATTTTCAAATGGGAGTAAGACACTCTATTCGTCTTACTCCATTTGAAAGGCAAAGGCTTTTTGAAATTTGTGTGTTGGTGGTTATGGCGAGATGGGTACACCTCTTCCCATTCCGAACAGAGAAGTTAAGCATCTCAGCGTCGATGGTACTTGGAGCGCGAGTTCCTGGGAGAGTAGAACGCCGCCAACACAGAGATTTTAAAAGGCCTTTTTTTGTATAAAAAAAGGCCTTTTTGAGACGGCAAGCATTCTCATTAATGAGCTATTTTGCTATTAATCTTGGCTTTTGCCATAAAAGAGACTAGGATGGAATAAAATAATTAAGTTTGGAGAATTATGGAAGAAGCAGGGAAACAGAAAACAGATATAGATAGTGTTCAAGTATGCGGTGAAGAGAAGGTAGCCAGCATGCCGGATCAACAATCTGGCGCTCCGGAAGAAAATTATTTTGAAACCCGTCGCCGAATCCAGAGAGAAGCATATGGAAACTTAAGCAAGATGACCAAAGAAGAATATCGTGATTCTACTATCGGGACGGCCGTCAGGGTCTTAGCATATTATCAATCCCTACCAAATGAACAAGTACAAAAGGCTGGATTGGCTACAGGAATTTATGACAGAATGCCGGTTCATGGTCTTGCATGGATAGCTGATTACGAGATCGATAATGTATCAGATCAGCCAATAGATTTTGACGCAGACAGGCAAGTATACGTTATTTGTGTGAGGAATCCAAAATCTGAATTTTCTGAGGGCACTAAATTACTTATTCCTTCAAATGAGATATCCTCCCGAGCTATGATTAGTGAAGAGGGAGACAGGCAAATTGTCGAGATGTTGCATGTTAAGGGCAGGGCGGAGTCGGCAGCTCGGCAGCTTTATTTTGCCAAGGAAACATTCGCTGAGCTTGGCGCAGATCTGGGCCAGTTTGATACGGATAGTATCGAGAGGAGAGAGACTTTGCAGGCCAAGTTCAAATTTCAGGAATCTGCCGGTGTTGAAGTGAGATAGCGGATAGCTTTACTGAATCGCGATAAAAAAACCAGCTATTTCTAGCTGGTTTTTTATTGACTACTAGCCGCAGCATCCGCCGCCACAGCTACCGCCACCACATGGATCTGACATATTTGCTCCTTCGTTATTTATATATTAAGTATAATGTACCAGATATTATGCATAATACATTATACCTAATACAAAATACCAATTAAAGCATTATCGATTCTCGAAGCAATGGGATAATTTCCCCATATGATTTGGCGGCGGCTCGGTACGCTGCACGCCCCTTATCATTCAGGGAATAAATGATTCTTTTACGGGCTCCAGCTGAAACCTCTCTAGTTATGGCATAGCCTTCACGATGAAGCTGATCTAGAGCGGGATAAATTGTCGATTCCGTTGGCCGGCAGGTGCCGTCAGACAATTCCTCAATGCGTTTAACAATGCGGTAACCATAGGATTCTTTATCTTTATACAAGACTTTCAACAAAAAGAATCTGATCAGTCCTTGATTGATTAATTTCCTCCAATAACCTTCGCTCGTAAGATCCATAATCAAACTCCGTTTGCAATTTAAAATTAGTAATTTAAAATTTAAAATTAGTTTTTGTAATTCTAAGTTATAAATTCTAAATTTTTAAAAATAGTCCCTCGCTCGTCATAGTATTTTTAACATATAGCATGGTGGTAAATTTGTCAAATCATCGACCAGGTCTAAAGTAAGTGTTAAAATAGCGTTAAGTAAAAACAGGGATAATATGAGAACAAAGATTTTTATAGATTTTGATGGTACTCTATATAATACGTCGAAAGCCAAAGGAGATCTCTTCTTGATATTCGAGAAAGCTGGTTTCAGTAGGGACGAAATACTTTCTGCCTATCAGGCTGAGTGCTTGGATTATAAATTTTCCCCTCCTCGCTTCATGGACCGCTTGGGAAGGATTAGAAAATACAATATATCCCTTGCGAAGGCAAGAATCGATAACCTGATAACAAGTGCCTCGAAGTATCTCTATGAAGACACAATTCCTTTCCTTGAGAAGCTGGACCGAGAGAAGTATGAGGTAAATTTGATCACTATGGGTAACAAAGATTTTCAAAAACTCAAGGTTGAGAGCTCAGGCATTACAAAATTTTTTGAAAATAGTTATTATACCGATGAACAAAAGTGGCTCTATTTCCCGAAAATAATAAGCGGAGATGAAAAGTTCATCTTTATCGATGATAGAAGCGATACGGTTTATAACGTGGGGAAAATCTTTCCGAGAGCTATGGCTCTAACTATCGATCGAAAGGATGAGGATCGTGATGACACCGCCAGAGCAGTCCATATGAAGACACTCAGCATCAAAAATTTCAATCAAGCATCATTATACCTATAGAAATATTTTAAAAAAGATCAATTTATGTTCAAACTATCTGAAGTCAACCCCATGCCGCTAAAGCTTTGCGGGGCAATAACAATTCGGAGGAGCAATGCCTGAGCTTCCAGAGGTGGAGACGATTCGGCGCGGGTTAGAGAAGAGGATTGTCGGCCGCAATTTTGTTGATATAGACGTGCGGTTTCCAAAATCTTTTATTGGTAAAAAAGAGGATGTGATCGGGCAGAAAGTTATCGGGATTAATCGCCGCGCCAAAGTTCTTGGGATTAAGATTGATAATGGTTTGACCCTGCTTTTTCATTTGAAAATGACAGGGCAACTGATATACAGAGCCGAAAGTTTAAAGCCAAAAGCCGAAAGCGATGAAATTGTTGATTTTTTTGCGGGCGGGCATCCGGATCATGAATGGCATAAGAATTTACCCGATAAGACGACGGCCATTGTTTTTACATTTGATGATGGCTCTGTCCTTTATTTCAACGATATGCGGAAATTTGGCTGGTGCAAGGTTTTAACACCTCAATCCATTGAGGCGTTAAATGCGGAGTATGGTCCAGAGCCCTTTGATTCAGGGTTTAATGCTGAATATTTAATGTTCAAGGCTTCCAAGATCCCAAATCGAAACATTAAACAATTTTTGACAGATCAGGCAATTGTGGCGGGTATCGGTAATATATATGTCGATGAAATTTTATTTGACACAAGAATTTCTCCACTTCGAAAAGTGAAAGATATTAAGTTGTCCGAATGGAAAAAGGTTGTTGAAAGCACCAAAAAGATATTGGAGCTCGGAATTAAATACGGCGGCACTACGGATAGCGATTATGTCAACGCAGATGGCAAGAAGGGCGGGATGCAGGATCATCTGAAAGTTTATCACCATACGGGCGAGGCTTGTCCGGCTGGCTGCGGCGGTAAGGTGGAGAGGATTTCAGTTGGCGGTAGAGGGACGCATTATTGTCCTGATTGTCAGAAATAATTAGTAAGCAGTCGATAATGGCTGTTTTTATCCTAGGTCCTTTTTTTATGCTTGTTTTTTGAGTATAATTCTAACTAATATAAATAGGCGAGGGGCTTAGTGCTAAGTTTTTTTGTTCGAAATAATATTAGATGGCAAAAATCCAAGAAACAACTCACGCTGGATGAGAAAATTTTTCGTATCCATAAAAGCACTAAAACACTGCTGCCCTTTGGATTTGTTCAGAAAGTTCACAATCATCTTCGGCAGAAATTCAAGTTCTATTATAAATGGCACCTAAATCCTTTATCTTCTCTAGCTCACTATTCTTTGCTGGTAATTTGCACATCCCTGGCATTTTCAGTAATTTTTTTGAATATGCCTCATGCCTCTGCTCAAACCTATACGCGAACCTGGGATACAAAAGCTGATTTTGAAACCAATATTACTGCAACCCAGTTAAGCACGACAGCATTAACAGGCAGTGTTAAGTTGGCGGCAAATCCAAGTCCGGCTATCACATATAGTGCACAATTCGGTGCTGATGGCACGGGCGACGCTCAATTCAACGATCCTGTTGGTATCACTGTCGATTCGACTGGCAGAGTGATCGTTGTCGATAAAACCAACAATCGTCTCCAGGTTTTTTCCTCTGATAACACATTCTTGGGTTGGATTGGCAAAGACAATACCGGTGGTTTTGGTTGGCACAATCCCCGTTCGGGAAAAGTCGGTGCCGGCGGCACTGAGAACGGTGCGTTCAATCTGCCTAACAGAGTCGAAGTAGATATAAACGACAATATTTATGTCTTTGATGGCAATAATAACCGCATACAAGTCTTTTCTAGCAATGGAACTTTTGTTCGAAAATTCGGTTCAGCCGGTACGGGAGACGGTCAGTTTAATTCTAGCGGCTATGGCGGGGTTGCCATCGCAAGCAACGGTGATATTTATGTTTCAGATTATGACAACAACCGTATCCAAGCATTTTCTAGTGCCGGTGTGTTTAAGGGTTGGATCGGCAAGGATAATGCCGGTGGAAACGGCTGGCACGAACCAGGATCGGGTAAAACCGGGGTTGCCGGTACAGGAAATGGAGAATTTTCCGTAATTATGGATGTTGCGATAGATAGCGAGGGCAGTATTTACGCAATTGAAAACGACAAAAATGTAACTGTCTTTGATGCTTCTCACAACTTCTTACGCAAGTTCGCTGCAAGTAATGCCTATGCGGGCAAGAGCTTATCTTTCGATATTAATGATAATATGTATATAGCTGGCAGTGGTTACTACAACAGTCCCTTCCCCGGGCATCATTTTGTTGTTTATAGCAAGACCGGAACTTACTTGCGGGGATTTGGAAGTTATGGCTCAGATGATGGAAAATTTTGGTACCCCAATGACGTTGTGCCAACAGCTAGCGGCAAGCTATATGTAGTTGACAATGGTGATCTGAATTTTGCGGCTGATCGCGTTCAAGTCCTAAATAATGCCCTGCCTTTTTACGATTCTGGTACTTTAACAGGAGTCGGCTTACAAATAAATGCCGGAGGGGAAGCTGTCTGGGATAGTATTGGTTATAATGTGTCATCCCTGCCTACAAATACCTCTGCTCGATTTAGGACGAGGACAAGTGTGAACGGCTCTGATTGGTCGGATTATAGCGAGTACTACTCTGCAGTCCAGGGCGCCGGTTCACTTGATTTGAATGAAGTTGACTCACAATATTTAGATATCGAGGTATCATTGACTGGTGGGTTAGCTACACCTCAGCTTGATGATTTTACCCTAACATATATTGTTAATGGTCCTCCGACGGTTTCTGCGGTTTCGGCCTCTCAATCTACGGCCGCTGATACTCTTGGTAAAGTCGCGGTTGACTATACTGTTGCCGATAGTGATAGCGTGACTGATAGCGCAAATATTTCTTATTTTTACTCAACCGGTATTACTTTATCTGGTTCGATCACCAGTACTAGTCCGGCCGATACTGAGACATTAAGCGTGTCCAGTACAAGCAATATCCCTGCTGCGGGGACAGTATTAATCGATAATGAATTTATTTCTTACACTGGAAAGACCGCATCTACGTTGACGGGAATCAGTCGGGCGGCTAGCGGTACTAAAGCGGCTAGTCATAATGAAGCAGCTTCAGTTTTTGTGCGATGTACAACGACAACCGGGACGGGTTCTCAAACGACGGGGGTGGGTGGCGAGACTTATCAGGGAACTTGGGATGTTAAAACTGATCTGCCGGATGTAAATTTATCCAGTGTCACGCTGAAAGTTGTGGCTCATGACGGAGAATTGGCCAACATGATAGGATCAGCCGATAGTAGTACCTTTGATTTTGAAACGGTCAATCCGGTTGCAGGAGTGACGCCAATTGCCATTGGCTCAACGGAAAAGGTCAACAATCGATCTGTGTCTGTCAACTTATCAGCCACCGATGATTCTGCATTGAAAGTTGCTTTATCGGAAGATTCAGAAGTTTTTGATACTTTGCAAGATTATGCAAGTTCAATAGCTTACAATCTTTCAACGGGCGATGCCCTTAAAACTGTATATGTGAAATTCCGTGATATTTATGGCAATGAAAGTGATGTCTATTCTGATTCAGTCGAGCTGGACACTTATGCCCCCACTCCGTTGCACCCTGCGCTTGTAGATGGATCGACACTAACAGGTACGCCAAATTATAAGATTTTACTATCTTGGGATACTTTGAATAATGCGGATTTTGTAAGATATTCAATCGAGAGATCAATTGACGAAGTTAATTTTGAGGAAGTCGAAACGTTGGCTGACAACTCTGCGAATGCTTATGCGGACGATAACTTGGATATTTCCACTACTTACTATTACCGGCTACGTTCGCTGGATGATGTGGCTAACTGGTCGGCCTATTCGGAGACAGTATCAATGAGACCGGCGGGTACTGACCAAACTCCTCCTCAAATTACCGGGCCAGATCCAAGTGTTTCGTCGCAATCGACTACTGCCACTGTTGTATGGCTTACTGATGAAAATTCTGATTCATTTGTTGATTTTGGCACAACAGTGGACTACGGTTATACTCAGGGCAAAGTCGAACAAACGACTAGTCATTCTGTTGAATTAATCGGTTTAGATCCTGATACTCTTTACCATTTTCGGATTAGGACCAGAGATGGCGCCGGTAATTTGGCGCTGGGAAGCGATTTTACTTTTCGCACTGTTTCAATGGCGGCCACTGCAGGAGTCCCAGCTATTACAGGGGCTACTGCCCAAAAACCTGGTGCCGATCCGGAGGAGGTGACAATTATTTGGACAACTGACAAGTCCTCAACATCGCAAGTTTTATACGGCTTATCAGAGGACAATTTGGGTTCGGAAACATTAAATGATGCCGCCCTTAATACAACACATTATGTTAAGTTGACCAAGCTCAAACCAAATACAAAATATTATTACAAAGCGCGATCTGTTGATCAATATGGGAATGAAAAGATAGATGAAGTGAAATATTTTGTTACTTCTCAGACGGGAGTTTCAACACCAAAAATTTCCGGAGTAGAAGTAAGTGATATTACTCTCAATTCGGCCATTGTAAGCTGGGAAACGACCGTTGTTACTTCTTCGACGATAGAATACGGCATAGATATCAATTACGGCTCAAAAATCGATGATCAATCGACAGGATCAACGACGAAGCATTTGATTAGGCTCAAAGACTTGGTGTCGGGTCAGAAGTATCATTTTAGAGTTTTGGGACAGGGGGTAGACAATACTCTTATTGCTTCTGATGACTATGTTTTTTCCACCTTAACTCTTCCCGTTATCTCTAACCTTGCTATTACCAGCATCACCTCTGAGGAAGCAACAATTACATGGTCTACCAATATCGAGACAGATTCCTTCGTTGATTTTTCTGTTTATTCGACTAGTACAGCAGGGGCGGAAGCCTCATCCCAGGGACGCTCAGAAACAGTCAAGGATCATGCTGTTACTTTAAGCAATCTTACTCCTGCTACCACCTACAGAATTATTGTTAAATCCAGGGATATCTATGGCAATCTGGCTTCGTCAGACTCTCAAACATTTAAAACAATTATCGATACTCTCGCTCCGATCATCAAGGACCTAAAGAGTGAAACATCTATCATCACTGATGCCAACGGAGTCAGCAAGGCTCAAGCCATTATTTCCTGGTCTACAGATGAACCGTCCACCTCTCAAATCAAATACTCAGAGGGTGTAGTAGTTGGGGATTCCTATCCTTTATCAACGCAAGAAGATATGAACTTAACTACTTCTCATATCGTTATCCTCTCCAATTTGCAACCATCCTCTACTTATCATCTCAAAGTAGTATCGAAGGACTCATCAAACAATATCGGAGTATCTGACGATTATACTGTCCTTACCTTGAATCAACAAACATCACTTCTGCAATATATCGTCCAGATTCTGGAAGAGAGATTCTCCTGGGTAAGGGGATTTGGGATGTTTCAGTAGAAGCATAGAGGGCCAAGTTGATGATATAAAATTTGTGGTTGCATAGATGTATAAGAAAAAGGAGTGGGATAGATGACAAGTCCTCTTATTAAAATTGAAAAAGTAGAAAAAAGCTTTGGTAGCGGTGATGCCGCTGTCCAGGTTCTGAAAGATATCAATTTGGAAATTGATTCCGGTGAATTTGTAGTATTCTTCGGTCCTTCAGGATGCGGCAAATCAACCCTTCTAAATTGCATATCGGGCTTGGAAATCCCTGATAAAGGCAAAGTTGTTGTTCGAGGAGAAGATTTGTCTAAGTTGGACAGAGCCGAATTAGCAAAATACCGAAGTAGAAAAATTGGAATTATCTTCCAACAGTTCAATGTTTTGAAATCTTTTAATGTTCTAGAAAATATTGCTCTTCCTCAAACATTTTCCGGGGTTAGTAAAAGCAGAAGGATTAAGCGCGCCACTCATCTCTTGGAGATGTTTGGCTTGAAAAATCTCGGTCATCGTATTCCTACAGAGATTTCTGGTGGTCAGCAGCAGAGAGTTGCTATAGCTAGAGCTCTAGTGAATAACCCATGGATTTTAATTTGTGATGAGCCGACAGGCAATCTTGATTCGAAGGCGGCAACTGAAGTAATGGAGCTCCTTGAGCAACTCAACAGAAAATCCAAGAGAACAGTAATTTTAGTCACACATAATCCCGAGCACATTAAATACGCTCACAGAGTAGTTTACCTTAAGGATGGTGAAATAATAAAAATAGATAATAAGAAACAACATACAGGCATTGACGTAGAAAAAATAGGAGATATCGAATTATGAAAATCATAGATATTTTTAGAATATCAATCTCTACCTTTATCCATAATAAGATGAGGACCCTTTTGACCATCTTTGGGGTCTCTATCGGTATCGGCGCAATAGTTTTTCTTCTCTCTCTTGGTTATGGCGTTCAAAATATCACAATCAATGAAATAAGTTCTATCAAAGCGCTTTCCACACTAAATATCACGAGCGGTAATTCCTCTGTTTTGCCAATGAACGACGAATCAGTCAAAAGGTTTCAAGGCATTTCAAATGTTACTTCAGTTTCTCCGAATTTGGCTCTGTCGGGGCAGGTTTTGTACAATAAAAGCAAGACAGATGTCCTAGTAAACTCCGTTTCCTCTGAATATGTCGATCTAGAGTCACCTCGCCTCGAAGCGGGCACGCTTTATACGGCCGATGATTCTAGGGAAATTGTAGTTACGACTTTAATCGCGAATGCATTCAATATCAAGCCAAAAGATCTAGTCGGCCAGCAGATTAAACTTCAAGCCTATGAGCTTGATCCCCAAAATAATAATCAGCCCAAACTTATTGAGGGTGATTATACGGTAATCGGAGTTATAAAAGATAGCACCTCTTCTCTGGCTTACGTTCCAAGAGAGACTATTGAAATTTTGCCGAATTCTAAGTATGCCGTTATCAAAATAAAAGTAAGTGACAATAAGCAAATTCAAGCTACCAAATCGACAATTACAGAAATGGGCTATACCGCAAATTCGCTGGGCGAAAAAATCGATCAGATGAATCAGGTCTTTAATATTGCAAAAATAGTTTTAGCAATTCTCGGTGCCATTGCTCTTGCTGTAGCTTCGATTGGTATGTTCAATACGTTGACGATCTCTTTATTGGAAAGAACAAAGGACATTGGAATAATGAAGTCGCTTGGCGCCACCGATAAAGAAGTTTACGCAATATTTTTAACTGAATCTACTCTCATTGGTCTTTTTGGCGGGGGAGTAGGGATTTCCATTGCCCTTGTTATTGGTAATCTTTTAAATGTTTTTATCAATATTCTTGCGACTAGAGCCGGGGGAGAGCCGGTCAAAATTTTTGACGCACCAATACTTGTGATTTTGGTGATATTATTCTTCTCTTTCCTGATTGGGTTCTTGACGGGTATCTACCCTGCCCGCCGAGCGGCAAGGCTAAATCCACTCGACGCACTCCGCTATGAGTAGAGATCAGGGATTTTTATCTCTAATAATTTCTAAGTGTTGAAAATGCTAATTTTGCAAGGTTGACTTTTGACAACTAAATAGCTAGTATTCCCTTAATAACACCGCTTAATTGTGAAGCGGTGCTCTGCACAACTGGAAGGGGGAGCTTGGTTATGAATGTCTTCGAGGTGAAACAGGTGCCGCAAACTCATGGTACCGGACTCAAGATGTCTAGGTGTCCTGTATGCAAGAAGATCGCTGCCCGTCCGGCGGCCAGGCCTCCTGTAAAGGGCAAGATTCGCCGGGGTGACGTATGGATGGAGTGTTTCTGTTGCGGCGAGAAGTTCCGCTGTCATTTTGGCGGCTTCCATGATAAGTTTCGCCGTCGACCGCTTCATCGTCCCCGTCATCGCGGTCGCTGAAACTGCGATGTACACAGGTCCGGTACAAGGCATGAAAACCTTGTGCCGGACGTTATTGAACTTTTTCACATTTTACCACTTGAAAAAATCATAATTTTTTGCTATCGTTTGGTTAATGAATATTATTACAAAAACAAACTGGTTTTTCTTTTACTTTGCATCTGACCCCAAGGCCAGCTCTATTTAGTTTATAAAGTTCACAAGATAGAAAGTTTATAAAGCGCTGGCCCCAAAGGCCAGATTTTTTGTTATTTGCTTGGTCTTTGGTTTACTGAAGACCAACACAAAGAACAAGGAGGCAGGCATTGTGTGCTATTTTGTATCAAGTGAAAGTCGTCATCGATGCCCAGATCGATCCAAAGATCTTTCTCGGGTTTCGAGGCTAAATCCTATTTGGTTTTCGCGGGCGGAACGTCTGCTCGCAATGGACGCTATAGCGGGCGCAGAGTTGATTGTGCGCTGGAGTCAGACAAATCCGGCAGAGATTGGCGACCTGCAATGGCTTCTGGAAGTCGCCAGAAGCGATTGGCGACGATATCGAGAATGGAAGGTCATCGCCGGAATTAGATAGGAGAGATTCGATGATGCAGAATGTGCTAGATCGCCGGGGAAATGCATTTATTTTTCCCGTCGAATCCATCGTCCAGGGATTCGTTGACGAATCATTTAACGCTCTTCTTACTGCTGACCGTTTGTTGCGCCTTGAGGCGCAGCTTGGGGCAGGCGAAGTTCGCGAGGATACGCGGATTGTATTTCATCATTTTCTTCGGCAAAAAGGATTTTGCCAGGAAGAAAATTGCCCGTTCCTATACCCCCTTGAGGTGGGGGTATAGGAACACCTATTAAATATTTAATTGATTAAGATATTGTGACTAAGGATATTGCCTTTTACTTACAGAAGGCAGTTTTTTGCAAAACAAGTCATTTTTGTTATACTATTCGGGAAGTAAGGCAAAGATTAATTGGAGATAAAAATGGAAAAGATGATAGCGCTTATATTAGCGGCTGGCAAGGGTACTAGGATGAACGAGGGAAAAGAGTCGGAGATCCCGAAAGTAATGTTTCAAATAAACAATGAACCTATTATTCGCCACAGTGTGAGACTGGTTCAAAATGCCGGAATCAAAAAGATTGTGCTGGTAGTTGGTTATAAGAAGGAGTTGATCAAGAACTATTTTGGAGATGAGGTAGATTATGTAGTCCAAGAGGAACAGCTCGGCACGGGACATGCGGCTATGATCGCCAAAGAGAAGCTTTGGGGCCGATCAGAATCTTTGATCATTTTTTATGGTGATAACTGTCTTTATAGGCCTGAAACAGTTAAGAAACTGATTGATCTTTATGAAAAAGAGAGGCCGACCATTGCTATGTTGACGGCGATTACGGATGATCCAACTGGCTATGGCCGGGTTTTCAGAGATGAGAAGGGAGATGTTATCGGTATTACCGAGCACAAGGACTGCACTCCGGAGGAACTTAAGAATAAGGAGTGGAACCCTGGCTTTTATATTCTTGATTCCAATTGGTTCTGGGAAAATATTACTAAATTGAAGCCGATGAATTCCCAGAAGGAATATTATCTTACCGATATGATCGTTCTTGCTCGTGAACAGAACAAAAGAATTGTGGCGATGCCAGTCTCCGAAGAATCCGAGGCAGAAGGCGTGAATACGCAGGAACAGCTTCAGAAAGCAGAACAGATTTTGCAGAATAGAAGCAATAGAAGTAAGATTGACGTAAGTTTCGTCAATTAATATTTCCGCTGAAATTAGATAGATGACGACAAATTATTAAATAAAAGGAAATCTATGATTATGAGAGGTTTTACGTCCCAAGAAGCAATACGGTTATCCGAGGATTCCAAGGCCAGAAGAGAACTGGCTGAAACTGTGCAATATCCCGAAGTTGCTGCTATTGGAACGGCAGTCTTGGATGATGAGCAATTTGTGCAAAATGATCTGGACCCAAATCGTTCCAAAGAGCTTGCACAACGGTTGCTGAGCGGGGCTAACAATATCAGTACGGGATTAACGGGCGGTTATTATGAGGGGAACGTCACGAATGAAGATGGTACATCGGAATTCGACCCTTCAAAAGTAAGAATCGAACGCTGGGTAAGAGCGTCAAAATATGGTAATCCGGACAAATACAGTGATACCGCAATTCCTGTTTCCGAGCAAATAGATTACGTTCGAGGGTATCTAGGCAGACACTTATCCCTAGCTGCTGACGAAACTAACTTTGACGGGGTTAACAGGACGATATCAATTCTCGCTTTGCTAGAAAATAAAAAACCTCATGAGATTGTGGGAGAATATTTGGACGCGGTAAATACGGCGGCAACAAGATTAGGGCCGGACAACAGAGTTTCCCTAGACCATATGATTCAATCTTATGGTTATATGTGGGACAATGCCAAGGAGTCTTATGTAATTCCTGAAGAGCCGGCGCTGGCCTAATTACTTGTTGTGTATCTTAATCTCTATATTTTGTAGTATGTTTCTTGTGTCTTTCTAAAAAAGCACTAATTTTGGTGAGCTTGACAAGATCTCTTAACCGTCTTTACTTAGCAATTTGGCAAGATTAGAGCGATATTGAAGGGTGTCCGCAATGACAATAAAGCTCTAAAAGCATAAACCGGTTAACATCCAACGGCCGTCATTTTCTGGGCGGTTTGACTGTTATGCAATCAACTGTGGTGATATTGCCGCCAGCGCATCGCTTACCGTTAGAACCGTTATACCTGAGTTTTTGACTATATCCATTTGCGGAGTGAAGTCTGAGAGATAAGTGTCATATATGCCTGGATTTTCGACAATTTTATGATAGATGATCACGAGCCAAGCCTTATCGACGATAGCCTTGTTCACCCAACTACTGTATTCAGCCAGTGTGGTAGTATTGGTCATATTTTGAACTTTGATATTTGCAATATTTAAGCCATCTTTTGTATTGAATCCTGTGTCAGTACTGCGATGGCTCTGATAATATTCAAGAATCGCGGTAATAATCCTGGCATCGTAGCTGCCATAAGGAGTCGCGAAGGACTGCACCTTTCCTATGCCGGCAAAAGTTTCCAAAGTTTCTTTGGATTTCATAAGCTCAAGTTGTAATTGCTCGTCCGTTAATGTTTTGAAGTCAGGATGGCTGACACTGTGCGAGCCTATTTCATGGCCGTCTTCAATAAACTTAGTGATTTTTAAGTTGGCTTCCTCTATATTATTCTCAATAAATGTAGTTGCATAATACTGCGTTGATTTAAAGCCATATTCATCAAGAATTGGTAGCGCGGTGAAATAATTATCTTCCCACCCGTCATCGAAGGTCAATGAAATTATTGGTTGTTCTAAGCTTGTGGTTTGATATGGAGTCAAAGAATAATTATCTGTAATTAAGAACCCTACTCCGGCTATCAAATGGAATATGGATATTTGGACTGCACCAATGGGAACCGAGAAAGTATCAATATATTGCTTCCAGACAGTTGATGCATCGGCAATTTTTAAATTTAAGTATTCATAGTTTCCATCATTTTTTATAACTTCAACTATCACTTGAGAGGGAATATCGGATTGGTAATAGTCAGAAAATCGATATGTTTGTTCGGGAGTGATATTCTGGTGAGCAAAAAACCATTTAGCATCGCCGCTCAGATATGTTGAAATGGTTGTTTTAACTGAATGATTGCTATTATATCCTGTATTTAAGTATTCGAATGCTGCAGAATTTTCGCCCCATTTATCAGTGCTCCAGTCAGTAGGATTGTTTGTATCCGTCATTTCTTCTAAATCGTTATTTGGGATAATCAAATTCTCAAAGGGATCTTTTGGGTCTTCTGGTGGGATGTCGGCAATTTTCAATGAGTAGTCATCGGTAATTAGAAAGCCATTCGAAGTGATCAGGTGAAAAATAGTTATAGATGCAGTCCCAGCCGGCACTTCGAACTGGACACTTGTTTTAAACCAGTCTGTGCTTGCATTTAAGGTTGTCAAGAAAAGGTAACTAATATTTCCGCTTGCATCTTTGAGCTCTGCAATAATATCGCTATTAGTGTCCGATTGATAGTAATTTGAAAATACATATTGCTTTGTTGGATCAACCAGGACTGGGTCGAAATACCATTTTGCATCGCCGTTCACAAAATTTGTAATCGTTATTTTAACTGAATGGTTTCCCGTATGTCCTGAATTTAAATATTCAAATGATGTGTGGTTGTCTCCCCAGCCGCCCTTGTGCCAAGCGATGGGGGAATCATTATACATTTGTTCGAGTGAGTTGTTCGGAATTCCATCTGTGACTATGGGCTCCTCGGGTGCTAACGGCGGATCAGCAGGATCGACTGGAGGTTCAACATTCCCGTTAGCATTACTCAAAACAATATTATCAATGTAGTAAATTCCTTTTGTCTGATGCCACAATCTAAAGGATATTGAAGCAATGCC
>JBAYVE010000018.1:0-20418 GCA_041674765.1 Patescibacteria group bacterium | reverse complement strand
CCCGTATCATCAGCCCAGTTGATAACGGAGGACATGGTATCTACAGCGATGCCCCCCCATCCCCACGTGGTACCAAAGTCAGTTGACCAAACGAACGATGTTAAATCTCGTCCGTAAGAACCCTGAATGGCCTTATCCTCAAACAAGCAGAACAGTGTATCGCCCTCGCCGTAGAACAGCCACGGGTCTTCTGACCTCAATGTATCGTTAAGACGACCCTCCCTGACCCACGTTTTCGCATCGTAGGAAGTGTAGATCACCACATAGACCGAGCAGGGGTCGTAGGTTGCCCCCCACCAGCCAGATACCGCCGTCTTGTAGCGACGCATAGTATCAGGATCAAGCGTGTCATAGAGTATATTCCCAATCTCCCGAAATCCTTTGGCGTACCACGCCTCTGCGGAGTCATTAGGAATGAGAACCAAAGTGTCGGTTGTTATCATAGGCCAATCATCAAAGTCGGCCACTTTCGGGTATAAATCATCCTCTACATCGAAACCTTCCCCAAGTAGCATTGCACTATCGCCGTTGTGGGTACTGATGGGGGCATAACCGACGACCCGGACAGTGCAGGCAGCGGCAGACAATACCGTATCCATCTCGATCCAGCCGGTCGAATCCTCGTGATTGGGAACCCAATAATAAACGGGAACTCCGTTGTGGTGCAGGTAAGCGGTGAAGGTATTCGCGCCGAGCGCGGAGAAATCGGCCGCAACTTGATAATCACTGGCGTCAATCGAAGATGCCGAGACCACGATGTAGCCGAAATCTTCATCCGATCCGTATCCCGTCAGTAGTACCGAGTCCGGGGAACTCAAGCTATTGCTGAAGATTTGGAGCGTCGGGAAATAGTATTCGTAGGAATTGGGATCGAAGGTGATCTGCACTCGCAATGTTTCACCGGGAGCAATGCGAGCGGGGCCGGAAAAATCTGTAGAGAACACGGAGACATCGGGAATGGAGTCCACGCGCACGGAATCCAAGCCGGTGCTGATTAGGAGGAGAATGCGCGTGGAATCGAACAGCACATGGCCGAAGTCGGATGTGATTTCGGACGTCACTATGAAATAGCAAGTGTCGGCTGTGAATTTGTCGGCAAACCAGTTCCCGCCGATGGCCTGACA
The DNA here is from genome assembly GCA_041674765.1 of Patescibacteria group bacterium. Taxonomy (GTDB): domain Bacteria; phylum Patescibacteriota; class UBA1384; order XYA2-FULL-43-10; family 1-14-0-10-43-13; genus JBAYVE01. The sequence continues at coordinate 19,294 of JBAYVE010000018.1, read as the reverse complement.
GGCTACATAGGTCATCATTTCGCTGGTATCATCGTGACAGCAGAGGCCGGAATCGGGCGCGACGGTTGAAGAAGCTACCCAATCTGAACTCCATGATTTCCAGATCGAATCCCAGCGATTTGCCCATTGCGAAAAGGCAACCGTAGTCATGAGAGCGGACAAGAGAATCAATAAGGATAGTTTCTTCAATTGTGAATCAACTCCTGCACATCGAGCGTGAGTTCGCAGTAATGGCAGACGACAGTACCAATTTCAATGTGAGAAATCTCTCTTGCCTGCACTGGGTATGTCTTTTCGCATGTTCCATTCAAATCATCCGATGGACGGAAAGCATCAAACACATCATCAATAAGTTGTTGGAATGCTAATTCAGTTTCCTTCTCGTCTAAAAAAGAATAATATCCACGCATGACAAATGTAGAAATGCGGAGATTATCTTCATTGGTCAATTCATCTTCTTTGATCGGAGCTTCTCGTGAAATTATCCATCCGCATATCCGATCCTGAGTTGAATCAAACATTAACTCCTTAAGCCGCGCCAATTCCCTTATTGGACGCTTAAACAGATGCACTCGCCCCGCGCCTTCGACGAGCGATAGATACCGCCCGATCTCCTGTGCAATCTGTAGGTAGTTGGAAGGCATTAGAGTTTTGAAACCTGCTCTACGAATTTCTCAATAGCACGCTCGAACATGGCTACAACCGTCGGGCCGCGCTCGTCAAAGCCTTTTTGGAACATAAGATGAGCGCGGGTCCCACGCCGTGCGATTGCAAATTGAATCCGCCGAGCCGTTCCCTCAATCATCCCTTCCATCATATCCTTAGCACGGACACCCTTGAATCCACCGGAGCGCAAAGACGCGGCGGAAATCTTCGCCTCAGTTCGCATGGAACTCCCCGCCCCGCCGAGTTTGCGCTTAACCCAGAGTATCAATGGCGCGAGTGGCGGCCAGTGCGGTTTGCTGCCCAATTCGACAGGGAGGGCATAGGGAATCGAAGTCTTTATGTGTCCGAGTATCTGATCTGCCGAGACAATCGTTTCCGCCCCTATTGAATTGCGAAGGTGTCCGAAACATTGTGGCGTGAAACTGAATACCGCGTTACGCAGAATCACCACTCCGCCCCGCGTCGTATCCCCGAAAATATCCATCCCGACTTCGCGTACCTTCTGCGGCACGATGAACTCCGCCCCCGGCGGCTTGAGTTCTATCTGTATGAACTGCTCGGCCATTAGAAATTATCAACCGCTCTCGGACGCCGACCGACTGAAATGAAAGCCGCCCCGCCAAGCGGAGGCTCATCCTTCAGGTATCCCGATAGTCCACTCTGCTCTCGGTAGATTTTCGACATAGCCTCATATTGCGATTGCCGCGTCTGATAGCTCACGGTGTCCGAGGCAATGTTGGAGTTGGAGAGCGCAATCACCCGCACGGCCATCATGTCCAGACAGAAGCTCGCGGCCAGCAGAACCACGCTATCCTCATCTCCCTCGTCGCGCAACGTGCTCGCAGCATCCGTAACCGAATGGCGAGAGTTGTAATAGACCCGCACGTATTCCGAGGCCGATGGAGTAAGCGCGTTCAGTCGGAACCAGTAAGCCCCCGCCGTTTTCTCGTAGGTGGCGTAGCAGGATGGATCAAGAGGCGGAGGAGGCGTTGGAGTGTCCGTCGTATCCCACGGATAATAGACCGTCCCGATTTTGCTGAATCCGCCGACCCATGTTGCTGTTGCAAGTGCCCACTCATCGGTAGTTCCATCTCCAGTGATTGTCTCGAAAACTAAATACGGAGAGCGAAACGACAGAATGCGCAAAGCGCGACCGATTGCGGATTTAATGTCCTCTTCCGTCAACAGGCCGTCAACATCCTGAATCTGACGCTTAACATCTTTCAGCAATGTGCTTAAATACTTCACGACTTCGCCTCAACGGTCAAAACATCAATCGTTAAGCTCGTGCCGGAAACATAAGCCGCCGTAATGCGGAAGTAGCTCGCACAAGCCGGAAACACCAGCGCATAGTCACCCGTTGCCGTCAGTCGCATCTTGCAAATCTTGAACGTCTCGTCTGCATCGTTCCAGAGATACATTGGCGAGAATGCCGTGTTATCCGACGATAGGTCTATCGAAAGATCAATGATGCCAGAGCTGACAAGTGCGCTCACGCTAACGTGGATGATGATTGTCTGATAGGCCGAGCAATCATATCCGCCAGTGGATACGTCGCTGGCCGCACTGGTGTAGGTCTTGACCAGCGTGCTCCCGATTCCATCATAGACATGCGAGGAGCGATCCATTTACGGAAGCCTTTCGATTTTGATTTGCTCGATAACTCCCGTCACTTGGAACGTGTCGGTCAAACCGCCCTGAAATGCAAATTGCAGGAGCGGAGCATAGACAGGAGAGAAAGGTTCAATCCAATACTCGGCACCGGGAGTCCAATCCAAAAGATATGCAGTTGTGTCCGCTGCGCTGCGAATCGGGAGGGCAATCCATGAACTTCCGACCGCAACCGCGCTCCATGAATCAAGAAAGATCGGGCGGTAAAAAACGGCTATCGAATCCGTCGCACCGCCGAGCGAATCACAAACAAACCCGATACTGATTCCTTCGCAACCTCGCGCTCGGTGAACGGTCACGGTATCTAAACCGAGACCGAAACAGGTATCAACAACCATAGCGCGGCCATCCCGTACAACGTAATACGTCGTGCCGTTTATGTCCACATAGGGTTGCCGCCATTTGTTGATCGGGTCTGCGCTCGCTACGCCAAACAGAATGACCGCCAAAAGCGCGGCGGTCAGGATATGCAAAAGGGCTGTTTTCATCGAGCCTCCGGTATGTCATGAACAGAATCCAGAATGATACTTCGGGCGCATAGGCGGGAATGATCCGCCTGCGGTACATTCCTTGCGCGCCTATGGTTTAATGAAGGAGTCTGCAACTCTCTTCAATGGTTCAGTTGCAATCCGCTTTGTTGCGGTCAGCGTCAACTCGGTCGGATCGCCGTCAATCGGCTGCGTTCCCTCGATCACAACGTCGCAGATTCCAGCGAGAGCTTGCGTTGCATAATCCTGCAAGATGGATCGAGTGAAACCGGACTTGTGATACATCCCCGGCCCGTCCTGTGACCCGTAAACCATGAGCAACTCATAGGGATGTCTCCAGCGCGGATCGTGTCCGAAAACTCCATCTTCAGCAATCGCCTTCGCAGCATAGGACAGGTTTGGAACCTTGACCGTCAGCACTCCGCCCGGCTTGACGATCCGTGCCCACTCCTTCAGGGCAGGCACAACGTCCTTGATTTCCAAGTGCTCCAAAACATGCGAGGCGATTGCAAGATCGTAAACATTATCCGCCGCCGGGATTGTGCGAACATCACAGCGAAAGTCCGGCTTTGCGTCCTCATCTGAATCGAAGCGATGCAGCGTGTTCCCCTGATAGAGCGGATTCGTAGTCTTGCCGCAACCTATGTCGGCAATGAGCTTGCCTGTGACTTCTTGCGGAATCCGCGTCTTCTGCGGCATCCCGTCACACAGTCCAAAGAGCTGCCCTGTGTTCCGATCTTCGTGCCAGCACTGAATCGCGGAGTCACACATTAACTGAACTCCAGCATCCTTCAGCTTGGCAAAAAAATACAAGTCCTCGGTTCTGGACTGCTGAAACCACGGTTGCATCGGTGCGGATGGATCGCGCTGCTGGTTCGCAAAGGACATCTCATAGTCGAGACTAAACCACGGATCGGGGATCGTCTTGAGTGTCTCAACATCCAACAGCAGACAATCACAGCCCGCCCAATCTATCGGGAAGTATTCTCCCGCCTTCCAATCCCAATACGGCCCCTCCATGTACCCGCGATAGATATACGGTTCGGGAACTGCCGTTTTCGTCCAATAAACTCCGGTAATCGCTTTTGCCCCTTCGCGCCACCGCTTCAACATCAAGTTCAGCGTGTCACTTGGAGCATGAACATCGTCACCGAGAAAAAACAGAGTCTTTGCGCCGGTCGCTATGGCAAGCCGGACTGCGTTGTTGCGCTTGTCGGCAATGGAAGCGGATTTCTCAGGATCGAAAACTTCCCCTGCAACATTGCCGAGCGGCTTGCTCATGTAAAAGAAATGCTGCGCCCAGACTGTGCTGACCTTTCCAAAGGTCGGCACATAAATCATGCAAAGCATGAGGTGTCCTCCTCGAATTATTGCTTAGATGTACGTGAGTTGCAAGTGCGCGATTCCGGCGGGCATTACGGTCGTGCTGGAAGCGGAAGCCCACGCGAGCGAAAGAACATCTCCGGCGGAAACCGTCGGCGTTGCGGCGAGAGTCAGTGGAAACGGCTTGTAACTCGCATAGGCAGTCGTGCCGAGGAACGAACCGAGAACAACCGTGCCGGTTCCGGCGCTACCAGAATTGATAAGCGTGAGTCCGGTGTTCTTGTCCGCCACTGACACGCTCGAAGTGGACGGAATAATCGCACAGTATTTCACGCTCCCCGTATAGGCCGCACGTCCAAGCGGATAGGTGGCCGAGGCCGCGTTGGATGCGTGTCCAGCATAGGCGATTTGAAAGTGTGCCCAGTTCCCCGGAACATCGCAAGCGGAATTGTCACCCATGACAAATTCTCCTTATTTCATTTTGTTCGTTTGCGTTCAAAGCCCGCAGGCAGGCAGCAGCATCGAGGAGGACACCTGACGCTGCCGCCCACGCTGCGAACATCTCTTAGGCGATTTGCCCGTAGATACCGCGATGGTCGCCCGGCTCCACGTCGCGCCAGTTCTTGACCTTGATGCGGATTTTGTCCGCCGTGAAGTTCGAGCCGGTGTTGGCCGGTTCCGTCACGACTTCAGGTTGCTCCTGTCCGTTCAAGAATCCCACCATGACCGCCGGAGCCGGAGTCGTATTCGGATCGGCAAGCAGCCACCAGTTCGCGGCGACAGTAGCGTTCAGCATGATGATCGGCTCAATGCCTTTGCTCGCCATCGGGTTTGTCATGCCAGCGTCGGGCAGGAAGTCCGCCCCTGAAGTGAATCCGCCCGCCGTTGCGTTGGCCAACTGAATCGCCCGCTCCCCTTGCGTGAGACGAAGTGCCTGAGCGTTTCGGAGCGTATGCGTGAGCAGAAAGCGCGGTTTGTTCAGGTCGCCGAGAACCATGCTGGAACCAAATTCGGTCTGCGCAACCATTGCGCCCCATCCGGCTTCGAGCACCAGGCTATCAGTCAAATCAACACCGCCGGTCGCAACGCCGTTCGAGTGTCCGGCAATCACCAGCGAGGTCGTATCCGAGCCGTAAGCGACGGCCACATTCGTGCGAATCACGTCCATGACATCAAGGTAGATGTCGCGCTTCATGCCGTCACTGAGGGCACGCTGTAACCGTTGCATGGCACCGAGATCATCGTTGATGACCATTTTGTCGGTGATAGACATGATCTGACCGTATTTCACGGCGGACATGCTGATGTTCTCATCCGTCGGCACGGTTGTGGTTTCCTGATACGTTCCGCCCTCGGAAATGGACGGCGCAGCCGCGTACCAGCCTTGCCGCGTGAAGTTGTGAGTGTATAGGTCTTTGAACGAAACGATGCGAGCGATGCGCCGCCAATCGTCGTACTGGCTCGGCTCCTTGTAGTCCGCAATAAACTGATTGTGCTTAGCCACGAGAAATACTGAGGCGAGATCAGTGGATACAAACGAGGCCGTCAGGCGGCCAGTATCGAGATCAACCAATCTTGAAGCCTTGCGCCCCATTCCGCCGCTCAGTTCCGCGAGTTTATCAAAAACAAAATTGAGCGGTTCATCGTACCGGCTTCCGGTAATCCGGGCATTTGCTTCATGTAAGGAGCGAAAAGCCGGGACCTTCTTCCCATCTGGCCCAGCAATATCCCGCCCGGCCAGCATCCCGCGCATAGCGAGGATCAGCAGATCGGTTTCGCATTGAGGCATTTCGATAGACCCGGTGACGCGCATGATCGGGACGAACTGATCTCCGAGAATGGCCTTGAGATAGCTGGCTTCTTTGTCCAGTTCCGCCTTGATCTTGGCCGGTTCGTAGGTGCGGCTCGCCTTCAGGCGTTCTGCGATTTGCTTCTTGGTAACATCGGGCAGATGCGACGCGGTGACTTCGCGCTCGATGGTGGCTTCGCCGATCACGGCCTTCGACTCTTCGCCGAGCTTCTTGGCTTCTTCGAGAATCTTGTTGGCTTCCAAGACCGCCGGGGCTTTGGAAACGTCGGGCGGAGCAACCGGAGTTTCCTTTGCCTTGACAGGTTCAGGTTTCTCAGGTTCTGGCGTCTTTGCCGGTTCAACCGGAGCAGGCTTGCTCAGTTCGCCGCTCAGAGCATCCAGTAAGTCGAATTGCGCTTCCAGAGACTCGCCCTTCTCGATCTTGGCAATGGCCTCGCCGAAAATCTTGAGAGCGTCCGCCTTGTCCTTCAGTGCCGTTTGCAGTGCAGTTTTGCATTCGGCGAATACGTCCGCCTTGTCCGCCCAGATTTTAGCCTGAGCTTCTTTCGTCACTCCGGCGGCTCTGAGCAATGCGCCGAGAGTGGCGACTTGCTTTGCCGTAAGGTTCATTTCCGTACCCTCCAGACTTTGTGACGCGGCGAGCCGGAGAACCTTCCCGCCTGCCGCCGGATAACGTACCATATCGAGTGTTTTCAAAGACGTGAGCCGCTTCGGGTGATCGTACTGAACACCGTCAACGGAGATAATATCCCAATCCGCCGAGCCGTCAATCGAGAATCCATCGAAGTCCGCGTTGCCGGAAAGCGAGGCTCGGATCGCCTCGTCAATCTGCGCGTCAGTTACATCCAGTCCGACGATGATCCCCGACTCGCCTGTTGCCACCTTGCCATACCGAGCACCGGTAAGCCGCCCGACTCGATTCTTGAGAAAGACAATTCCGTTCTCTTCCGTTGCCGCAAGAACTCCGTCGGGCAGGTGGTCATGAAATCCCGGCTTGAGTTCATAGGCCGCAACCGGAACGCCCTCAAACACAGAGACCGAGGCGCGCAAAGACTCCTCGGTCGAATAGATCGGTTTTCCGGTCGGCCCTTTTTTGGACGGATGCCACGGCCCGACGGCAATCGCAAGTATCTCGTAGCGACCGCCACCGTCCGCCGATGCGATCAAGCGTGCTGTAGGACTAAGGATAGGCACGCACCGTATATAATGCGTGGCAACCCTATTTCAAATAACGTCTGCTAATAATGCGACATGCGATGTTTGCATATTAACGGATAATAATAAAAAAGGCGCGGGATGAGCCGCGCCTGACCAATTTGTTGAGCCCAACAAAATGGTTACGATTCCAGTGCCTCGATCACGCTCTCCTCGTCCACAGTGTAGCCGCACGCGCAACAGATTGTCTCACCTGCTACCGTATTTGTTGCCATACTATCATCACCCATTGCATCATGAGGATACATGAGTTTCACTCCGCTCGGCAACAGGAACGGTTCGTCAAATGGAACACTCACGCCGTCCATCTGCTGATGATCTTCGCGCCGCCCCGGTCTCCACGAACCAAACTGCCACGTCTTTTTGAGAGCCTTCGGGTTTGGCATGTGGGCTTTGAGCGATTGGAGTTGCGTATCCAGCGTCACGTTGTAGATTCGGTTGACCTCGGTTCGCACGATCCGCTCGGCTTGATAGCTCACGCCGCCCGCTCCGCCTGCCCCGATGACCGTATCTATCTGCTTCATGGCCTCAAACGGCGTGATACCGCCGATTCCCGCCCGGCCTAAGATCGTATTAACCTGTGGCATGAGTTCCGGCGTGATCGTGCTGACGAGTTCCGCCGCGTATCCCTGAGCCGTGATTGCCAAGTCAGCCGACGGGGCAAAGAACATCCCCTCCAGTTCCGCCTCATCCGCAATACTCTCGATTCGCGCCACAGCCGCGTCAATGGCCTCGCGCTGGGCGTCCTGCAAGGCTTCACGTATCTCCTCGGCCATTTCGTCGGACTCGGCTCGGATTAGTTCCGATAGCTTAGGCGCGGCCACTGTGGGCAGTTCTTTTCCGCCCTCGGTTGCCGCTTGCCGGATGGCATCATTGATCGTCTTGCGGTGGCCGTCCACAATCTTGAACACGCGGAGGCGAGTCTCATTGCTCAGGGCAAGCCCCTCGCTCTGCATTCCCCTGATGCGCCGCGCGAAGTTGCGGACTTTATCGGGACTTACTGGCATCGGACTCTTTCTTCTTCTTCGCTTCCCGCCGGATGCGCAAGGCTATCGCTATCGCCTGCTTGCGCGAGTAACCCTCGGCTTCCAGCCGCTCGATATTCACGCGCAACGCGCTCGGTCTGTCACTTCGGATCAGAGGCATAGTTAATTGAACAGCGCGAATTTCGGTTGTAGGGTTGCGGCACGGATGAGGCGCGTATCCCAAGTGAACCAGAGCACCGCCTCTGGTCGTTTGTCGGCGGGCAGTGCAGCAATCATGGCGGCAGCCGCCTCCGCGTTGTTATATTCCACGAATAGCGCAAGCCACCAGCGATGACCGGACTCAGACCAATAGGTGATAGATTTCTGGAGCGAGTTCATGTTGTCCTCGTTCCAGCACAAGAAGATCGCCGGGCAATCTTTACTCAGTGCCGCCGGTGCGGTTGCGAATCCGCCGCCCGCCGGATTGTTGGCACGCTTGAATTGCTGGCCGTTGTGGTGCGGGTCGAAACAGTCGGAATAGAGTAACGCGGGCTTGCCAGTGATAGCATAGGCGAACTCTGCGAAGTTGCTTGCATGATCCGCGTAAGCCGCTCCAGCCGAGCCGAAACGCTCCAAGACATCGCGCTGGTAGCCGAGTATAGACGGCTCGTCTCCCGTCCCAAACCAGCCCTCTAAGCACGGATGATTCTGAGCGAGTAGCCATTCCCATTGTTGATAGGCGAGACTGTAGCCACGCCAGAGCGCGTGACGGTTCGCGGTATTCGGGCAGTCGCAAGAGAAGTTCCCCGCCTCCGCCGGTCGGCAACGGTACATCGGTTTCTGGCAGTTCCAGAAACTTGGCTCGGTTTCAGATCCGACATTTTCACCCACATCCGGCAACCGCTCGGCCAGTTGCGCCGGAATGATCCGCAAGGGATAGGCGTCGGCGAAACACACAAACTGCCACTTCGCGCAATCCAGCGAATGAAATCTGATCCGGTTGTATCCTGCCTTCAGTTCCATGCCGGAGACGTTATAGTATTGCTGCGTGTCCTCGTCGAATCGGTAGAAGCCAAGCCCGCCGACCTTCCCGTTGTGTCCCTTGCACGAAACGTAAACGCTGAACTCGTAGTACCGCCACGGCTCACAGATAACATCATAGAACAGTCGGTAGTTTGATTCAGCGGACGGAGTGAGGTCGAAAAAGAAGGGCTTGTCAGATTCAAGGTTGTCGGTCAATAGATTCTGAACGATGAACGCGGTCGGATCGGGAACGACCGTTGGGAGATAGCAGGAATTGCCGTAAGAGAACTTGCTAAGTTGCTGAGTCTCGAAACACACCCGCAAGCCCGCTTGATCGCAGCGCGAGAGCGCGGCGTTGATTCGGGCACGCAATGCAATCTCGGATTGACTTCCCTCGGAATGGAACGGCCACGACTTACTCCACTGCGAAAGAATTGTACCTTTCGCGCCGGATAGGATCACCTCTTCGAGTAGTTGCTCGAAAGTGAAATCATCCGGTGCAATCGGATAACAGTTCACGCGGTGGAATAGTGCGACGTGGTGGTTCATTTCAGCTCAATCGCTACCCACGACCATTCGCCGTCTTGAAATTCCGCCGACGGAGGATAGTGGTAGTTGATACATGCCTGATAGCCGATCAGCGAATCCGGCACGAGAACGTAGGTGTAACCCTTTGGGGCTGGCTGGACACCAGAAAACGGTCTATTCGCAAGCAAAACTCCTTCTATAACTGCAAGCGCAACCACAAGAATAACCAAAGGGATGAAAATCAAAATCGCTATGCGCATCAATCCACACCTCCATCGCGCAATGCGCTCTCGATCCCTTGTGTTGTCCGAGTCTCGTCAATCCCTCCCGACATTTTCGCCGCGAGCAACGTATCAACCCTCGCCTTCATGACGCTCGTGATCTGCTCGATTGTCCGCGAGTCAATGGCGGGCAGCACGAAGTCATAATCATAAATCAACTCGTCGGGAATATCATTCAGTTTGCTCGTGAATATCCGCCATTGGTCAAGTTGGAAATCAGTCACGGCCTTCAGGTCCTTGCGCAACGCGCCTTGCCGGTCGTTCAAGTACGTGATCGGAAGATTGCTGATGTCCTTCGCGCTCGCGTAGGTCAACTCGTCCGCCCATCCCATCCAATGCAACGGGATATTCGAGCCGGAAGAGAAGAGCGCGAGCGACATCTTGAACACTTCCACGCTCTCAGCGGCGGCGATATTGGGAGACTTGAACAGCCACTCAATTGCTTTGTTGTGGCCGAACACTCGCACGTCGTCTTTCTCATCGTCCAACCGTGGCGGGTTGATATAGGCCGGATCAGACGGATTCATGGCCGCGTTGATTTGTTCCTGTGACCAGTTATCCGGGAACGTGATTTCAGACCACACCCGATTGTTGAGACTGATCCGGTCAGTGATTCCTTTCACGATTCGCACCGCGTCGGTGGCCGGATCAATCACTTGCGCAAAGTCTCCCTGCCCACGCAATGACGAGAGCGTTCGGCTGGATGACCAGTAAAACACTTCGCCGAGCAAGCGGCCAACAAGTTTCGGGGCTGCAACTCGTTCCCACGGCGCGAACCAATCGGGAACCTTTTCATCCGCTTGCGGTGGCCGCGCTCCGCCTTCGTATTTTTTCACCAGTTCCAGCGTCCGCTCCTTGCCGCCTTCGAGTACGACCTTGATCCCGGTCACGCGCCGCGTGTTCATTCGGTCACGCACAATCTCCTTGATGGAGTTCACGTCAATGAACCCGACCTCAACGTCTCCCGTCAGAGATGAAGTCATCATGATCGGTACGAGTTCGCCGAACAAGATCATGTCACGCTGCACATTCTCGGCAAGATTCGGCCAGTCGTTCTCCGGCGACTTCCACCACTTCTCCAAAAGTGGCTGTATCTTCGCGGCGGCGGCTCGCTCGGTCGCGTTTTCACTCTCCAGTTTGTTATGTCGAATCCCCGCTTGTTTCCCGACCGTTGCGCGCACCACTAACTCAACCGCTCCCCAAATGATTGGGTTTTTCTTGTATGCGTTCCAGAGATACTCGTTCAGCTTCTTGGCTTTGTAGTCTGGGAGCGTGCGATCGTAAGCGCGAGAGCCGATAGGTTGATCCAGCCTGTCGCTGGTCTCGAACGTGCGGGTTGTGGTAGCCGCCGCAGCGGTTACGCGCCGGTATCCGTACTCTGCGAGAGCCGCTTGAACAGCGCGGCCAAAGCGCGAGGGAGTTTTATCGGGCATTGCTTGATTCCTCTTCATCACAATCATACCCGACCGTGATCTCGTGAAGCCGTCTATCCATTATCTGCGCCATTCGATCAAGTTCCTCTTGCGAGTAAACACGATCAAACGTGACGGTCACAACTGAAGTCATCTGTCTGTAACCAAGCGGACAGGTTGTGATTTCAAAAGCCTTATCGGGCATTGGGCTTCACCAGTGGTTTCAGAAATCCGTCGAGACCATTGACGAAGTGCTGGTTCGACGGATCAGTGAGATTCGCCTTGCGCGAAAGAGCGTGATTGATAACTGATTGAACTTCTCGCAACTCTGCTTCCGGCCTACTCTCCAGCGCGGCACAATTACAGCAAAGCCTATCTCCATCAGTAACATAAACAATCGCGCTACGCACTTCTGGCTCTTCGTGTTTTTCTCCACTAAAGATTGCATCTGCGATTGCATGGGGAAGTTCACGCTCAACAAGTCTATCCATAAATTTCAAACCCTTTCGAGATAGCGACTTATTCGCACTAATTTCTCATAGGACATTCCGTATAGGTCATGTGCGTAGTCTTCTGTAAATGTTTGATAGAAAAAATCTGTAGCTCTACGATTATCCATTTCGCTAATCTGTTTGTAGATACGAGGGGGTGTTCCCCTTGGAATTCTACAAACGAGATCAGCTTCGTATTCATCCGTAGATTTCGGCAAGTGCGTTTCCTTTCCGATTCGATTGCGGGCGTCGCAATACATCCCCGCGTGTCTGCGGTGCTAACACGAGTCGCGCCGCGCCACCCTTGCGGTGTGATCCCCAAAGCAGCATAGCGAGACAATCTCCCCGATCCGGTGAGCGACCGAGCCGTTTCATGACCTTGTCTTTCTCTTCGATAGCAATCTTACCCCCCGCCGCCGTGTGATAGCGCAGACCTACTAAGTCCTCGCGCAACTTCTGATCGTCAGGTAGTCCTATGGCTTCTGGGTTTGCCGGATTGAGAGCCTCGCGGATACACCAGTGAGCAGCCGAGCGACAGTTGACGAACTTGATTTCCCCGGTCTTGTCGGTCTCGTCTGTACCAAGCGAGCCTTTGTAGGACAGCACCGGGAACTTGTCATGACGTAACGTGCTGGCCGTTCCCGATCCAACTCCGTTCGCATCCACGATAGCAAGCTCATATCCCGCGCCGAGGTCTCGCTCGCAACGGTGCGCAATCGCCGTCGTATCCGGTACGCCGAAACTCTCGAAGGGATGAATGAGCAATCCCTCCTTGCGCCCGATGATCGTCTCGGATTCCCCGCCGTCGGCCACGTCCACGGCCAGAGTTTTCTTGCCTGTGTGCCCGGCCTTTCGCATCTCCAGCCCACGTAGCACCGCCGCCTCGAACCATGAGAGCGGAATCAGTCCATCACTGCCCTCATCCCAGAACTCGGCCAGTACGCGCTGTTTCCAGAGCATCGAATCTTCCGGCCAGTCTTGCCGCCACCTCTCGACCGTTGCCGCGTCCAGCAGCCCCGGAATAGGCTGGCCGATCCCGTTCACGTTTGGCAAGTCGAAAGCGGAAATCGAAATCTTCGAGAACTTGCTGTCCGAAAAGAAACGGTAGAACTCGCCGAGCGAGTAAGGGTTGCCAACTGCGAGAAAGCGGTCATCCGTGCCCTGTGCGAATCGCTGCCGAGCGTCTAAGAATATCTTGTCAACACCGCTCGCCTCGTCAGGAATATATAGAACACGCCGGGAGTGGAAGCCCTGAAAGCGAGCCTCGTTCCCGGCGCGAGCCGTGAGTCCGATCCCGTACCACTTCGGGCCGATGTCAATCTTCGCCTGTGTGATCGGGTTATCGTAAAGCGGCTTGCCTTGCGCCGCGCAGTTGTCGTGAATCGCCCTGAAGTCACGCCAGTAAAGGTTCGTGACCATTTCCTCGCTCGGCGCGGTCGTGACGAGAATGCTATCTTCCAGAGTTGATAACCACCAGTGACCAATCCCCGCAGCGGTATAAGTCTTGCTACTCTTGTTCACGCCCTTTACAGACGTGTCGTGATTCTCATATACCGACCAAATTATTTCCTCGGTCTTTGGGAATAGTTGAATGCCCAGCACGTCCACGAAGAAAGCGTCGGGCATGGAGCGGTATTGAGAAGGGCGGGAAATCATCTATCAAACATCGTGATCGCTTCAGTCAACCGCAGAGCTTCTTGCACGGCTTCGAGTTGCGTATTTCCGAAAGCGGTGACTTTCCCCAAGCTGAAATGCTGTCCGGTCACTGCGCTCGTTAATGTTATTCTGCACTTGAACGGCTTAGGCGGACTTGGGGTTGTTCCCCCGATCCACATAGGCTCCGGTTTCCACTCGATCAACTCGACATTGTTCTCGCCGAACTTCTCGCGCAGCTTGGCAAGACCATCGGTAACTTGTTCCTTGTCCAACTTTGGAAACTCTAACGGCATTGCGCGTAACATATGTTTCGTCAGAAGCCCCCCATCCACTAACGGGGGAGATGAATCAACAAGCGGATACTCAGGCCGATGTTCGCCTGTTGGTTCTGGGTTTCCGCGCAAAGTTATTTCGGTCATCCGAAGCGTATATGCCCCACTCTTATCAAATTCAACTGATAGATGACCGTTGGCATTCCCGCAAACAAAAGCAACAAGATCGGCGGCAGAAATCTCTACATCGTTCGATTGAAACCTCGCGCCGTCTTTCGTTACGTGAATCTGAAAAGGTTTTCCCATTCCCGTCTCCCTTAATCAAAGTGATTGCAGTATTTCTGCTCGGCCTGCTCGATCAGTTGGAGCGCAATGGGTGACGGCCTCTGGTGGCCGTTGACCCAGTTGCTTACCGTAACCGGATGCAGACCCAGCTTGCGCGCTCCGTCCTCTTGACTCTTCGCTCCCATGAACCGAAAGAGCCGATCAATGCGCTTCTTGAACTCAATCGGGGCTATCGTTTCCTGCATCGTCAGGAGTCTCCGGGTCTTGGTCTTTGGATTCCGTGTCGTGCCTAAGCCACGCCGTGAAGGTGGTCGGAACGCCGGTCAGGTTCATGTCGGTGCTTTGCCGTTCAATCATCCGCCCGCGGACCTGATAGCCGAGCTTGACCGCACTGAGCTTCACGCGCTCATCGGATGATTTCAAGGACGCTTCATGAGCCTTGCTGATCGCCTCATCGCTCACGCCAAGCAAATCGAGAAAACCGTTGTAGCCGATCTTCTCGATGATTCCCTGCTTGTAGTGATAGGCTTTGACTGCGACGAGGGAGCGGTCATCGCTTGCGTTCTCATGTGTTGCAAGGTATGCATCAACTCCGCTGCTGCCCTTTGCCAGCATCTTGCAGAACACGAGTTCTTTCGGTGAGAGCTTCGTTTTCACTTATAGCCTGAAAATTAACAACTCACGACCTATTTCCCGAACAGCTTCCGGCGGAAGTATTTCTCGATGGCAGGCTCCGGGCCGGATGATTCGAGTTGCGCTGCGCCGGTTCGCGGATTCTCTTTCGCACAGGCCAGCCATATGTCAAAGGCGTATTGCGCGGCTACCGGAATCGGGTTGCTGATGTCAGAACTTGCCTTGTATTTCTCTTTCAGGCCATTGACGATTGCCCGTGCTTTTTCGATGAGGGCTGGTGAGAGTTCGTCTGATTTCGCTTCGGTTTTCGGCTGTTCAGCAGGTGGATTGGTTTTCTCGGACTTGGGCATGATGACCTCGGTTTCGTTCTTTTGGTGTAAGATACAACGGGAAAGGGAGTTTGTCATTAGCGTATGTTAATAATGCGTCACGGGGGAAGGGAATTCTTTGGTCATCGGAAGCTCGCTCCTGTAATCCAGACCGGCTCACAAATGCCGGTGATTCTATCCGCGCACCAATCACCAAAGGCCGAGGCCAACTCTGTAGGCTTATTGTTTGTCGTGACATACAGCAGCGTGTTGCCATTATCTGACCAAATCCTGTCCACCAGTTCATTAACTGCGTCGTAAGCCCAGCGATAGGGACTTTCCGCGTTGCCGGTCGCATTCACGCGGACCGTCATGTCGTCCATGAACACATATCGCGCCGAACATAGCTTGTCCACGGCGGCAGGCACGTTGAACTTGTTCCCGTCCGAATCCGGTTGCGTAAGTCGGTATAGAAACTCCCGGAATGTCAGGACGGCCACGGTGTCGCTTGGGCCAAGTACCCGTCCCGTTGCCTGTGGATCATAGTCTGGATGGTCTCGACCGGGGAATGACTTGATTCTGGCTTTGTATCTACGCTCCTCGGCCAGCAGACACTCCCGCGCAATCGCAAACATGCAGTGGCTCTTTCCGGTTCCGACAGCCCCGCCGATAAAGAGGCCACGTTCCGACCATCGCTCGCCCTTCGCAAATGCGTCTGCGTGTAGTTTCGATAGCTCGTGTAGCTTCTTGACGTGCTGTTTTGTGTCAAGCTCGGCGAGCGTTGCCATCGCGTAGCGCGGCGGAATGCCGTGATTTTCAAACCAGTTACTTTGGCCTTCCCCATCCGTCGAGTTTTTCCTGCATGGGAGAGTTGTTACGGTCACGGTAGTTCCCTTCGTAGAGTTTGATCCAGTTGTCCGGCCTGTCAGGGCCGCCGCGCTTCAGTGGTTTTCCGATGACCCAATCAAAATCACAGATCCAAGATTCTGTTTTCCCCGGCCACGGCCTACCGCGGGCGTGCGGGCTTTGCTCCAGAGCGGTGATGATGTTTTCGATGGTGAACTCTGCCTGAGCAAGGCGGGCGGTGAGTAGCCGCTTTCGTTCCGGCGTGAGCAGGGACACCTTTCGCATTTCGGGAATCTTGACACAAACTTCCTCGTTCCATTTCTGGATAAAGAGGTCGTCGTTGTGGTTACTACTATTCTCTTCTACTTCTACTTCACTTCTACTTAACTTAATCTTAATCTTATTCCGGCTATCTTCCGGCAAGTTTCCGGCATCGTGCCGGATAGGTTCCGGCAGATTGCCGTCAAATGGCGGGCATTCAGGTTTTTCACGCTCAACCCTAAGCCCCACCTGATGTTCCAAAAAATTGGGAAAGTTGAAATATGGCAATCCGTCCACCTCATACTGGATAGCAAGGTTGTGTGCCACCAGTCCGTCGGCAAGTTTCCGGCAAAGTGCCGGAGTCATGCCGTCATCTCGCGGGAAGATGTTCGCCATGAGGGTCGGAACGTCCGCTTTAGTGTTCCCAGCGCAGTCTATGAAGGCAATCAGGCGGTGATGAAGAACGGCCACCCACGGCCCAAACTCCTTGACCGCCGAGGCGATGTTTCCATCTCGACCGACCGATTTCAAGATCATCCTTCCGCGCGCCATATTTACCGATCCTTTTCAAGTTTCGTTCGTGGCCGTCCGCGAGCCATGCTTACTCCTACTTGTTGAAAATTGCCCGAATCACTGCGCTCGTGACTATGGCAGCGGCGATATAAGAGCAACCGCGCTCAAATGGATCAGTTGCATGCATGTTTCCCGTTGCACCTGAGCATCCGACAAGCACAAGTAAAATGAAAAATAGGCAAATGAGAATCTTCATGTTCCGTGTCATTTATCCTCCTCGTGTTCTTTCTCGAACTCTTCGGCGTGTTTCTTGCAGAGGCGGCGTTGCGTGAATCTAAGACCAGACTAAAGCGTCCGCCTCAATATCTGGCCGATTGGATTCTCGTGAGCATCAATAGTCGGTTGCCCGTCAGTATATATTTGACACCCGACACTACCGTCCTCCTCGTCCCAACTCATGGCCATAACATCTGTTCCAAATTCATTGGACAGCCTTCTTGCAAACTCAAAAACTGCATCACGCCCCCAATAATTAAATACTCCCGCAATGACAACATAAGACCCCTTGTGAGCGATTAGTTCCTTAGACATGCAGTGCGACGGGTTTCCTGTCTTGCCGCCCAAATCAGGATCGCAAACTGTATCGTCTGCTCGCATCTCTAAGATAATTTTCTTGATTCTATCTCGAACGTCAGACAAAACAACCTTCCCCGAAAACACCCCGCCCGCTCTAATCCCGATCATGTTAGAAACACAGTGCGCCATTTTAGCTATCTCCCATTTTCGATTTTGACTTCCCTGACGAGGAACGCTTGCGGCTCTTTGCAGCCGTCGCGTTCGCATTGCAGGGGGAAGGCGTTGATGAGCGGGTGAAGGGTGATGTCTTTCAATTGGACTCCGGCAAGCCGTTGTTCAACGGTCGGGAGCTTCGCGTCGGCGATGCGGGCGGCGAAGTCAAGATCAGACTGTGGCATCGGACGATTCAGATTCTTCTTGCAATTCTATCTTATCCGCCTCTTGTTTTCTCCACCACGGCTCTCGGTGCCAGAGAATTATTTCGGCCAATTCGAGATGCTGAACCCTGCTTATTTCACAAAGGAGCGGAATCTTCACAATACGCAACCCGCGAACGCCTACAGCTTCGAGCAGTCCCCACGGATCAGGGCATTCGTCGGGGCGGACTAATTTGCGAGGTGTAATTATCCAGTGGAAATTTGCAACCGTTGTCCGAGGTCTGACCGCCATAGAACCAAACGTACAAAAGAAATCGGCACGGCTAACCTTAGCCTCGAATACAACAGAGACAACGTCGGAAATTGACTCCGGCAGGCCGAGCCTTTTTCTAAATTCCCGCGTTGGCCGATGAATTGCTAACGCATCTACTCGACAGTCCGATGCAATTGTAGCTTCGGAACACCATCGCAATTGCCAACTGCGGGAACGGAGCCATGTCAAGCTCGCGTGTTGCAACCATGCGTGGTCTGGTTCAGGCGGAGCTTGTCGTGCATATCTCTCGTAACTCATGCGCTTGTCTTTCTCGAATCCGCCACGCCGAACATGAACAGCGAGTACGGCCAGAAATGCAGATAATCCACGCGGAACGAGAGTGAGGTGTTCATGGCTTGGCATTCCTCGCGGCGAAGAGAAATGCAGCAAAGTTGGCTATATCAACCGGATCAAGGATTGGCTTTGTAAGCTGTAGCTCAAATCGTTCGCGGAGTTCGTTTTCATAGTTAGGACAAACCCGTTCTCCGCCACCATAAAACTGAAGCCATTCTTCCCAACCTCGCCAACCATGAACTTTTTGAGAATGCAACTTCTTTTTCATCTCAACGGCGATTTGGTCAACAATCGCATCGAGATTCTGTGATTCACTTTGGATTCTCACTTGAACCGCTCCAAGATTTCGAGCGCGGCCTTGACCGTGCTGGCCTCTTCCGCCGACAGCGCGACCGGCTGCGGGGAAGGCTTGCGGAGAGCGATGACCGCCGCGCCAAGCCTTTTCCATTCTTCATATATGGTATTTATTGGGTTCGTGAGTGGACGAGTGGCTATCCTGTGGTGCATTGCATCCGCCGCTTTAATCATCTCCGCGATCTTCTTGACCTCCCCGATCTCGCGGTAGGCGGCAAGCTCTCCGATCAAATCGTTTTTCACCTTTTGCAGCCGCATATTCTCGGCCTTCAACCGAACAGCCTCGTCACAAATGTCAGAAACCTTTTCCGCGAGTTCCGCGAATCTGCTCATTTCGCCTCCGTTATGTCAAAGATGACTTTTGTTTTGTCGCTTCTGAACGAGCGGTATGCCACTCGCACCGATCCGTTTTCAAGCGGATACTGCCTTATGCGATCCGGCATGATACGCTCGCGGTAAATCCACTCAACTTTGTCAATTGCAGCTTCCCACGAGGAGGCTGTAATTGTGTAAAGAGCCTCCTCCTTGCCGGGCTTGGGGATTGGCCGAACATGGATGACGCGGACAAGAAATGTCTGTTCAGTCTCTGGCATTACACCGCCTTCATCACCAGCTTGACGCGCTCGATCCCGTGATCGAGGTAGAGATTGTGAAGCGTGGGATAAAAGGTTTTCCACTCGTCTTTCGGGAACACGAGGCAACCCGCCGAGCCGGGGAAATTGTTGTCAAGGTG
>JBAYVE010000017.1:0-20815 GCA_041674765.1 Patescibacteria group bacterium | reverse complement strand
TTTGAAGAGAAAAATCGATATTATGATAGATAAAATATTTAAACTAAACAGGCTATTACGGGAACCAAATTCTGATATTCAAAAATGATTCTTCAGTAACCTTTTATTTTGAGACATTGCGGAGAGCGCTATCAGAAAGATTAGTTAACCTTGATGTTGAGCAGTAGATATCCTATCACTATCAGAGCAGCTATGACTGCGATTGATAGAATAATCGTAAGTGAGTTGTTTTTGCGTTTGTGACCGAAGAATTCTTCGTGGGCTTTTGCGACCGGATCAAAGGATTGGCTGATAATTTCGCCGACTTGGTTCTCCCTGTTTTCGTTGGCGCTGGAATCGGATTTGGCCGCCTCCGTCGGAACAGCATCAGGCAACTCTTTGAGATTTAGGCCCTTTTCGATTAGGAGCTTTTGCGTTAGTTGCATTTCACCGACGTTATCGGTCAAAGTCTTTATCTGGTTACGGAGGCTATCCAGCGTTTCTTTGTCTATTAGGATATATCCCTCCGGAATAAGCATTTGATTGCTTTCAGCGGGCGTTGAGGCTGTAATAGGGGTATTAGTCGCTACCGGTTTTAGGTGGCCTAGTTCTTCCTTGTCAAGAATAGTCTTGCCATCCACGGTTTTGTATTTCAATTTGTTGCCTTTGACATAGCGTTGTATCGTCCGAATACTGACGCCCAGATAGTCGCTTGCTTCTTTTGTTGTTAACCATTCTGTCATAAAAAACCTCTATAGATTGAATAATGTTCTAATTATATTTAACTAAAAAAGCGACAATTTTGTCAAATATATTGTCGCTCGTATGTCATTCGATACAGCAGTCAACAGCCTTTTTTACCAATGCCCCTAGTTTTTTGAAAACGCCTTTTTGGCTTTTGTCTTCTTTATCTAATTGATTTTCTTTTATTTTATCAATCTGGTCAACGTCGATTGCTTTTAAGTTGAGACCCCAAAAGAGGGAATAGAGATTATATGACTTTTCAAACATTTCTTTGGCTTCTTTGGTATGGCCTCGGCCAAGCAACTTGGTCCCGACCTCCATCAGGCGCATAGAACCGGACAACAAATGTTTGGATATGCACCAAACTTCACCTTCGTAATCCTTGATCATATTCTTCATTAGAGATTTTCTCATCTCTCTTGTTTCCTTCAATAGGTCGAGGTATTTATCTTCATTTGTTTTCTGGGCGGTGAAAAAGAAATGCTCTTCGATCGAGATTAAATTCATAATAGCGATAGAAAGGTCTTCTTCGGTTGAAAGATCGAACTTATTATCTTTCTTGGTATCATTTATTTTTGCGATAAACTTCTCTATCTCTTGATTATTCATATTAATTTTTTGTTATTAGATAAAAGGTTAAGCTAAGAATTAGGAGTGGAGTCACCGGAAAAACAATCTTTTCGAAGGGGAAGTGAGCATGGCCGCCGTTTTTTTCTTTGACATATTGATAAAGGAAGTTACCAAGAACAAAAAACAAGCTCCCGATTATTATTCCTAAAAAGAGCTTATCAACACCCCAGAGCAAGTTTGAAGGGTGAAAGCTGATAATGTCTATTTTATAAAAAGGGATCATTATCATCCCATAGTAGACAAGAGCAACTAGTAAATTCGACCACCAAAAATTTATTTTCTTCTTGCGCAGCCAGTTTATCGTCCAGCCGATCGCAGAGATAGTTAGTCCTCCAATCCACAGACCGGAGATGGTATCGTCGACACCGAGCCAGCGGGAAAGGCCAACTGCGGCGGCGGCGGCAACAGTACAGACGGGACAGAAAGCCAGGGCCTTCACCGGCAGCAAGACTACAGCAGGGACTAGAAAATATAGATATCCTTTTTTGGACATATTGATCCTAATTAGTTTTGTGATAGTGATATTATCACTGTTTTTTTTGCTAAATTCAATACTAAAAAATGAGATAGATTTTTGATTAATTTTATGATAATCTATCTTTAGTTTATAAAGCATAAAGTTCTTAAGTTTATAAAGAAAAAAGGATCTTCTTCAATATTTTTTTAATAAACTTTCTAGCTTCATAAACTTTTGACTATTATTGGAAGGTTACCCAAGTGGCTTAAGGGAGCGGTTTGCTAAACCGCCGGCGGTCTAAAAGCCGCCACGAGGGTTCGAATCCCTCACCTTCCGCCATCCTTCGCTTCCTCATTCGCTAAGGCTACGGAAGGACAAGAAAGCTACGGATGGCACAGCCAGAAATTTAATGTTAGGAGGGACAATGCCAGAGATTAAGGAACCCAAGAAAGACGCAAAGAAGGAAGGCGATATCATCGCTAAGTTCGAATGGGCATCTCCGGAATCATTTGACAGGGAGAGAAATCCCCTGTGGTATGCCGTTGTTATAATTGCTGTTATGGCTGTTGCGGGTGTTCTAGCATGGCAGAAAATTTGGACGGGAGTAGCTCTGGTCGGTGTCGCTTGCATTTACCTGCTTCTTAGTAAGCTTAGAACACGCAAAGTAAAATGTATGATCTTTGACAGAGGCATTGTCGTAGATGGTAGATCATATGACTTTGACGATTTCAAATCCTTTTGGTTTGTAGAAGGTGAGATCTTAAAAGTACGTTTCCAGCCTGTTAATAAATTTGGAATTCAGGTAACTATGCCTCTTATGAACGCAGATCCCGATGAGATAAGAGAATTCTTGCTGACGAAGTTACCAGAAGAGAACTCTCGAGGTGAAGACGCAGTCGATATGATAAATCGTATATTGAAGTTTTAGAGTGATTGAATTATTATGCCCGCGTAGCTCAGTTGGATAGAGCGTCAGATTGCGGATCTGAAGGCCACAGGTTCAAGTCCTGTCGCGGGTACCATCTATTTCGATCACATATCATTTTTTATTTGAATATTCCCAATAAAGCAAAGGTATATGGACAACAGTTATAAATGCATTATTTTAGATAATGGTGTTCGACTCATCATCGTACCTGACAATAATAAGTCGGTTGTTACGACTCTAGTTCTATTTGGCACCGGCAGCCGCAATGAGAAGGAAGCAGAGGCCGGAATTTCGCACGTTCTTGAACATATGTTTTATAAAGGCACTGAGGCTCTGAAGACGCCGATAGAGATTGCTGAATACATAGAAAATATCGGTGGGGAACATAACGCATTTACAAGCAAAGAATACACTGGTTTTTATACTAAGGTTGCCAGTCAATATCTGGATAGATCAATAGAATTTCTATCGGAACTACTGACGCGACCGTTATTCAATTCTGACGCCCTTGAGAAAGAGAAAGATGTCATTATCGAAGAACTAAAAATGTATGAGGATCTGCCGGCGGAAGTTGCGGCAAATAACTTTGAGCGGACCTTATTTGAGAAAAGCTCTTTGGGTAGGGAGGTTATCGGCTATCGAGATACGATCCTAAGCCTCAAAAGAGAAGACCTTCTAAGATATAGGGGGCAACACTATACTGGCCCGAATACTGTAATTGTGATTGCAGGCAATATTAATATTACTGAGGAAGAATTAACCAATAAAATCAAGACGAAGTTTGCTTTTTCCGATGAGAAAGCCCCGGTATATGAGAAAGTAGGCCTAATTCCTGGTAACCGTACTAGTATTGTAGACAAACCCACTGAACAGGCCAACATAGTATTAGGCTTTTCAGGGGCATCATATGCCTCCGATGATAGGCTGAGATTGAAGCTCATGTCGGTAATCTTGGGAGGCGTTATGAGTTCTAGGATGTTCACGGAAGTAAGGGAGAAGAAAGGATTGGCCTACACTGTTAGAACCTCTACTACAAACTATCAAGATACCGGTGCAATCGAAACATGTGCAGGAGTGCCATTTCTGAAACTGGGCGAGGCCATTAGGGCTATTAGAGGTGAATACAAAAAGATTCTTTCGGGAATTAAATTGGATGAATTACAGAAAGCCAAGGAGGTCCTTCAGGGTAGAATGTTGATTGCTCTCGAGGATACCAATGATATTGCGCATATTTATGCGATGAATGCGATGTTCGGCACAGAGTTCATAACTCCGAAGGGACTGATTCAAAAATACCGGGAGTTAACACTCGATGACGTCAACAGCAGTCTAATCAAGTATATCAAGCTTAAGGATTTAGTAGTCACAGCTGTCGGGAAAAATATTGATAAACAACAAATCCAAAAAATTATTGAGGAGTAAACTATGAAATCAAAACTCGCGATTGAGAGAACCTTCGCTATGGTGAAACCGGATGGAGTTCAGAGATCACTTGTGGGCCAAATTATTTCTCGTTTTGAGCAGAGGGGACTGAAAATTGTCGCAATGAAGATGATTAAGCCAGGACTTGAGCATATCGATAATCATTATCCAAAGGACGAGAAATGGATTGCCAGATTGGGTCAGAAAGGTTTCACAACATTTGAAGAGATGGGTTTGGACCCAAAGGAAGTGATGGGCACAAACGATCTCTTAGAGGCCGGCACAATGGTTAGAGAATGGCTTATAAAATACATGAACGAAGCTCCAGTGGTCGCAATGGTCATAGAAGGCATACACGCGATCGATATGGTTCGGAAAATTGCCGGCAGCACTTTGCCCAGCAAGGCGGAAATAGGTACTATTAGAGGGGATTTTTCTGTTGATTCTCCGATAGCTGCCAACTTGAATTTACGTCCAATCAAGAATGTTATTCATATATCTGAAAATAAAGAAGAGGCCGAGCACGAAATTTCTCATTGGTTTTCCGAGGAAGAAATTTATGATTATGAAAGAGCCGATCAAAGTGCAATGTTCTAACCGAGCCCAGTTCTAATTATACCAATCATTGCAGACAATATTTTTTGTAGCGGCTGAACTCTACTTACATCTGTTGTGGAGGCTTAAAATTGGGTGACTTTAATATCTAAATGGTTTATAATTTAGGAAACCTTAATTTTCAAGTTAATGAATTATCTGCTTGCATTTTTGTCCGCATTTCTTGTGTCCTGTCTGGGCACTAGTATTTTGCGCTCTTTAGGAATTAAATATAAAATATTGTCCAAACCGAGAGCCAGGGATATTCATAAAAGACCTCTTCCGAGAATAGGCGGCCCGGCAATTATTATAAGTTTTTTGCTAGTTTCTATCCTATTTGTTTTGATCGGCGATGGTTTTAAGTTTAGCGGAGCGTCAATATTTGGTCTCGCACCGGAGTTTATCGGAATAATCCTTGGTACGATTATTTTATCGTTCTTCATGATTATCGATGATATTAAGGGGCTACGGGCCCAGAATAAACTTTTGGTCCAAATATTCGTGTCACTGATTATTATCGCTTCCGGAGTTGGTATCAATTCTCTCGCCAATCCATTCGGAAATCCGGTTGACCTCAATTCGATTTATATTCCAATCTTCTCATATCAAGGACAGATTTATCACTTTTCATTACTTTCAGATCTGCTTACCCTCGTCTGGTTGGTAGGGATGATGAATGTAATGAATTTTGTTGATGGCATAGACGGATTAGCTGGCGGATTAGCGGGGATCGCCGGTTTGATTTTATTCTCTTTATCTATGTCGTTTGGGGTCGGACAGTCGGCGACAGCGCTACTGTCTATTGTTCTTGCCGGCGCCGCGTTCGGTTTTCTGGTTTGGAATTTTCCCCCTGCCAAGATATTTATGGGAGATTCAGGCAGTATGTTCCTGGGTTTTATTCTAGGGGTTCTTCCTCTCATTTCTGGCGGCAAATTGGCGACATCTTTTTTGGTTCTCGGATTCCCGATAATTGATGGGCTTTTAGTCGCTGCCGGCAGGGTGATTCGAGGGAAAAATCCGGCAACTCCGGATAAAACTCATTTGCATCATCGTTTTCTAACGGCCGGTTTCTCGGCCCGGCAGGCGGTTTTGTTTATGTATATTATTGCGGCTGTTTTCGGCTGGGTCGCACTGCGCTCAACAACTCTAGCTAAAGCATATAGCGCTGGCATTTTGGTTTTTCTTTTGGTTATACTTATAATTGTTCTAAGCTATATCGGAAAATTAAGAACCATAAAATGATGAAAGAATATACTTTTAACGGTCAACGAGAAGGCGAGAAGGTCGAAGAGGTCGTATATCAGCACCCTTATGTTTTGTATGCGAAAGGGATGAAGGCGATCCTCCTGATAGTTGTTGGTGTGGGCGTATTTTTATTTTTACCAAAATTATATCTGCTATCTATCTTGGCTTTCTTCGTAGCTGCTATTCTCTTGGCTGCGACATTTTTTTGCTTTCGGGAAACGATGTTCATTATTACCAATCGGAGGGTTTTTTTGATAGAGCAAAGTAGCTTTTTTAATCGGAGAATTGCTGAAGTCAATTTGGAGAATATTATCGATATGTTTAGTGAGACAGGCGGTCTGTCAAAGACATTATTAAAGTATGGTGATCTTCATATTCGGTCTGCGGGATCGAAAGAGGGCGGCGATATAATATTACGTGATATTCCCGCCCCGTATATAATACAACAGAGAGTGGCGGCGATCACGGAGAAAAAGACTTCTAGCAAATCTCAAAATTATCTTTCCCAATCAAACTCTTGAGTTTGTTCAGGAACACTGGATTAATTGAGACTTTATTTTTCAACTTTAGTGATTTTGTGGTGCCGTCGTCTTTGGTAACGATTATAGAAATCGGCGTGTCGCCAACGTCATCAGTTATGACTTCTCTCAGATGATCGAGTTCGTTTTTGCTAAAATGAGTCGGTAATGTAATTTTGATTAGAGAAGGGACCATCTTGGCTGCAGCTGGAGCTGAGAAGGTACGAGGGGGGCTAACAGCGGCTGTGCCTTCTTTTTTCCGGGAGTAGCGGTTTCGTTCCTTGGGAGTAAAGGCGGGGGCGACGAAATCCGCTGTCAATTCATAAGCATTTTCCGCCAGAATTTTCGGTGCTCCGTCTTTGTAGCTGACAAAACCATCGATAGAAATTATTCTGTCGTTCTGGATAACTTCACCAAAACTTTCCAGTGTCTTTGGAAAAAAGAGTACCTCGACGTTTGAGCTCAAGTCCTCGACTTTGGCGAAGACCATATTCTGATTGTTGCGGGTCAGTATCTTTTGCATTGTTGTGATAACGCCGGCGATACGGACAAATTTGTTTTCCAAACCGGGGCTAATCTCTGAAATCTTGATCGTCCGGTTCTTCTCTAAAAGATGACCGATATCCGACAGAGGATGCTCGGAGATATACATTCCCAGTAATTCCCTTTCCCAGGACAGAATCTGTTTCTTATCTGCAGGATTGGCTTTTTCAAGATCGATAACAACAGAATCGAGCGATTTTTCCGAGCCGAAGAGGGAATCCTGTTGACTATTCATAATCTTTTGAACATTTGAGGAAAATGTCAGAATTTTATCCATATTAAACAGAAGCTCTCCTCTCTCTCCTAACTCAGAGAGAGCTCCGGCCATGGCCAGTGATTCGAGTGATTTTTTGTTGGCTACTTTACCGGAGAGCCGTATTAGAAAGTCCCGTAAATCCTTGAATTCTCCACCGTTTTTCCGCTCTGCTACAATTTCTTCGGCGACCGCTTGCCCAACATTCTTAATAGCTGACAGGCCAAATCTGATATTGCCTGTCTCCTTGACAACGCCGAAGTCAACAAATGACTCATTGATACACGGTGGCAAAACCTCGATATTCATTCTCTTGCATTCGTCAATCTCGATGGCTAGTTTATCTAAATCATCTTTGTTCGAGGTCATGAGCGCCGCCATAAATTCGGAGGGATAGTGAGCCTTTAAATAGGCAGTTTGGTAGGCAATCAGGGCATAACAGGCAGCATGAGACTTATTGAAGGCATACTGAGCAAAATCTTGCATAGCCTGATAGAGACTTTCGGCAATTTCCTTTTCTACGCCGTTCTTAACACAGCCCTCGATAAATTCGCGGCCCATTTTCTCCATCAGCTCTTTAATCTTTTTGCCCATAGCCTTGCGCAATGTATCGGCTTGTCCTCCTGTGAATCCGGCCATATCTTTGGACATCTGCATCACCTGTTCCTGATAAACAATAATGCCGTAAGTGTTCTCAAGAGCTGCTTTTGCCTTGGGGTGGGCATATGTTATCGGCTCTTTTCCGTGTTTTCGGGCAATGAATTTATCGATCCATTGCATCGGACCGGGACGGTAAAGAGCCACCATGGCGATGATGTCTTCAAAGACAGAGGGCTTGAGTTCCTTTAGATACCTTTTCATGCCGTCCGATTCCAGCTGGAAGACGCCGGTTGTATCGCCTCGGGAGAGTAATTTATAGCTTTCTTTATCATCCTGAGGAATCTTGGTAATATCAATATTTTCTCCTCTTGTTTTCCGGATGATGCTCAGGGCATTTTGGATGATAGTCAGATTGGATAGACCTAAAAAGTCCATTTTTAGAAGGCCAAGATGCTCGATGATCGTACCTTCAAATTGTGTAAGAACGGAGATATCGCCTTTTTGCGCCTCCTGCAGGGGGCAGTACTCGGTGAGCGGCTCTTTGGAGATAACGACACCAGCTGCATGCATCGAAGAGTGACGAACGACGCCCTCAAGCTTCTTGGCGATATCAATACATTCTTTGACTTTAGCTTCGCTGTTATATAGACCCTTTAGCTCCGAAATCGAATTCAATGCTTCCTGCAAAGTCATGCCGGCGGGTATCAATTTGGCTACCAAATCTACTTCGGAATATGTCATAGATAGAACCCGGCCCACATCTCGAATCGCCATCCTGGCGGCCATCGTTCCGAAGGTAATGATCTGGGCAACATGGTCTTTGCCATATTTATTTGAGACATATTCAATCACTTCGCTACGCCTGGCATCGGCAAAATCCATATCGATATCAGGCATGGAGATACGGTCAGGGTTTAGAAACCGCTCGAAAAGAAGATCAAATTGCAGAGGGTCAAGATCAGTAATATTGAAAGAATAAGTAATAATGGAACCGGCGCCCGATCCACGTCCGGGGCCGACGGCGATACCCTGATCTTTCGCCCATTGGACATAGTCAGCGACAATCAAAAGATAACCCTGATAATCCATATGGCTAATCACACCATATTCATAGAGATAGCGGTCCCAAATCTCCTTTGTAATATAGAGTTGCTCCGGCGAAGGTATTCCATGATCCTTTGGCAAATCAGTCTGCGATATTTTTTGCGTCCCATATCGCATGTTCAGCCCCAGATAGCATTTTTCCTTGAAATAGCTATCAATATTGTGACCGCTTGGTACGGGAAAGTCAGGAATAATAATGCCGCCCAACTCCAACTTTACATTACATTTTTCGGCGATTTCCTGGGTATTGGCCATTACTTCGGGATGATCCGGAAAATTCCTGGCCATTTGCTCTCTGGTCAGGAGAGAATAGTCGTCGCCCACCATAGAAAGCCGTTTTTCATCGCTAATTACCCTCCCGGTTTGAAGGCAGATCAGCGCATCTTGTGCGATGTCATCGTCGGAATTGACATAATGAGCGTCATTCGTGGCGACAACCTTGAGATCAAACTCCTTTGCCAATTGAAAAATCGCTTTGTTCGCCGCTTCTTGCTGTTCGACTTTGCTATGTTTTTGCACTTCCAAGTAGAAGTCTTCTTTTGGAAATATTTCTAAGTATTCACGGATCTTTTCTCGACCTCTATCGAGGCTCTCCAAAGCCGCTCTGGCGACTTCTCCCTGTATACAGGCGCTACAAGCAATCAGCCCCTCGGCATGAAGTTTCAAAACCTCTTTATCAATCCTTGGTTTATAATAATATCCCTCGAGATGCGCAATAGTAACAAGCTTCAATAGATTTTTGTACCCTTTTTCATTCTTGGCCAGTAGAATCAGGTGGTAGGAATGCTGATCTATCCTGGGCTGCTTGTCATGTCTGGTCCTGGCTGCTACGTATGCTTCTACTCCCAGCAGAGGTTTTATCCCTTGCTTGGTACACTCTTCATAAAATTCAACTACGCCATGCATTACTCCATGGTCGGTGATCGCCAAAGCGGTCTGACCGTCAGCTTTTGCTTTCTTGACCAGATTGGGAACTTTTCCCATGCCATCCAGCATCGAATAATGTGAATGGACGTGGAGATGAACAAAGTTTGGAAACTTCGCTTCCATAATTTCTAAATCCTAATTTCTAATTTCTAATCAAATCCCAATTAATTAATTCCTAAATTATAAAAATTGGGGGTTGATTCGTCATTCTTGATTCTTAATTCGGGAAGTATAATTGTTTTTATGACTTATTTCTGTTAATATCACAACAATATGGATAACATGTCAACAAAAACCTATGCTTTTATCTTGGGTCGTGAAAGAGATCTATGCTTAGCGGAACTGAACGCGGTTTTGGATCGTTTTTGTTTTTGCAACCCTGAGCGTAGTCGAACGGGTGATATTACAAGTGTACGCGAGAATACCGTCTTCATCAATATTGCACAAAATTCTGATTTATCGGTTGGTATGCTGGCGGAAATTCTTGGTGGCACGACAAAGATCTTTGAGATCGTCGGTGATCTGAATCATTATGAGCGGGTTATCAGCGCGACTTTGCTGGAGAAGGGGAAAGCCGGCGGGAAGATTGACTTCGGCATTTCTTCATTCAATCCCTCTTTCTCGATGAAAAAGATCAATGAGATAGGAATCAATATAAAAAAGAGTTTAAAGGGGCAGCTTTCATGCCGTTTTGTTGCGCTTCGTGAAGGCACAGAACTCTCAACAATACTGTCTCTCAAAGAGAAACTGATAGGAAAGGGCGCAGAATTTGGCTTCTTCGGCAAGTCCATCGGTATTTTGGTTGGCCTAAGCAATCCAATCGAATGGTCAACAAGAGATTATGAAAAACCTGCCGGAGATAAATATTCGGGAATGCTCCCGCCAAAGCTTGCGAGAATTATGATAAATTTGGCATTAGGAGCAAGTAAAAAAAATAATAATTCCGAATTTCTAATTTCTAATCAATCACCAAGTCCTAGTGTACAAAATCCTGAAGGTTTGACATTAGAAATTCTTAATTCCTCATTGCGACCTTTGGTCGTAGATTCTTTTTGTGGCTCAGGCAACGTCTTGATGGAAGCTTTGATGCTTGGCTGCGATGTTTTTGGCAGCGATAATAGTGAGAAGGCAGCCAAGGATGCAAAAGCCAATGTACAATGGCTTTTGCAAAATCCAAATTACAAAATCCAAATTATAAATAAAAACCCAAATCCTAAAATTCAAATTCAGGAACTCGATGCAACAAGCGAAGAATTAATTAGAAATTTGAAATTAGAAATTAGAAATTACGACGATATCCTCGTTGTCTGTGAGCCTTATCTGGGTGAGCCAAAGAAGTTTAAGCCTTCAGAAAATTCTGCTCGCGGAGAGTATCGGAAGATCGAAGAGTTGTACCTTAAATTTTTCAATAACTTTACGAACTTTATAAACTTGACGAACTTTCGACTTCCTGTTGTTTTTTGTATGGTTTTTCCTCTCGTCGAATTAGAGAATGGAAAGCAATATAGTCTATACCGAGAAAGTGTTGACGAAATAGCAAAAATTGGCTATACTGAACTTCAGCAGCCATTAATTTATGGTAGAGAATACCAGGTTGTGAAAAGGGAGATAGCCCTTTTGAAATTATAAATTTTTAATTCTTAATTTTTATTCAATTTTTAATTTTGAAATTACTAAATTAGGATTTGATTAGAAATTAGAAATTAGAAATTAGAAATTTATCCGAAGGATAGGTCATGGCACATAAAAAAGCCGCCGGTAGTACAAGATTAGGCAGAGATTCAGAATCAAAGCGCTTAGGCGTGAAGATTTTTGGCGGTGCCAAAGCTATTGCTGGCAATATCATTATTCGACAACATGGTACCAAATTTCATCCTGGCCAGAATGTAGGCATGGGTGACGATTATACAATCTTTGCTCTTAAGGATGGTCTTGTTCGATTTCAAGAGAAAAAAGTCACCGCTTTTACGGGTAACAAAGATAAACGCAAATTTGTTCACGTCGACGAAATTGCAGAAAAGGCAGGCGAATAATGGAAAAAATTCTCACAAAATATATGAAGAAAAATGCTCCTGTCTTATCTAGCGGCGACACAGTCAAGGTTCATATCAAAGTCAAAGAAGGTGCAAAAGAGAGAGTTCAGATTTTCGAAGGCCTCGTCATCGCTGTGAAGCATGGTGCCGGACTTGATGGTACTTTCACCGTCCGCAAAGAATCATTTGGCATCGGTGTTGAGAGAGTTTTTCCTCTTCATAGCCCACGGGTTGTAAAAGTTGAGAGAATCAAGCAGTCGAAGGTTAGACAGTCCAAGCTTTATTATATGAGAGAACTCCACGGCAAGAACGCCAGATTGAAAGATGTAAATAGAGATCACAAAGTCTGGGAAGAGAAGGATGCCGAGGAAGAGCTAGCTAGAATTGCTGCTGAGAAAGCTGCCGAGGCAGAAGCTGAAGCCGCCAAGAAAGCTGCCGAAGAGGCAGAATTGGCCAAGAAAGCAGAGGCACTTGCAGGGGACAGAATAGTGGAAGACAAGAAAGAAGAAAACAAAGAGTAATTATTGTTCGACTCCGTGTCCTTGCGGGTGGAGAACTAGTAAACTTTGATACTTCTCCAACCTCGAAGCACCGAGGGGTCGAAGAATAAGAAATGAACATTGGTTGATAAACTGTTGTAGATACAAGTTATATATAGAGCTCAAAGCTAAAAGCTAAAAGCCAAAAGCTCAAGGCCGAAAGCTAAAAAATGCCCTCTTACCAGGGGCATTTTTTGTTATTAAATTTGCAATTGCTTAAATCGGGGGTAAAATAAAGCTAAATAAGCACAAGGAGATGACAATGGCAAAGGTAATGATCGTAGAAATAGAAGCTATATACGGCACAAATGACACAAACCGCGGTAATCAGATGATGGATGTTGCCGGCGGGGCCTTGGTTGGCTATCTCAATGAAAAAGCGCCGCAACATGAGGCGCGGCATACTCAACAAAAAACTCTTAAAGCTGATGAACTTCGGGAATATAATCCGGAATATAAGGGCGGAGACATTACTATCGATGATCAGGCGATTCTCGATATGGTCCGGATCCAAGCCAATGAAGCCAAAGCTCAGGGACAAGCCTGTATTGTCGGCTTTCGCAGCGTCACACCGTTTTTCAATCATGCTGTGAAATTGTCAGCAATAATTAAGGCTGAACTGCCCGAGGTCAAAATAATTATCGGCGGCTATCATCCTTCCGGCACAGCCGGTAACGAAGAAGTAGTCCCGGAGGGCGAAGAAAAGCCGGCAATAGGCGAATTTGATATTAGCAGCGCTGATATTTATGCCAGTAAAAAATTTAAAAAGCTGGAAAGTCGATTAAGAGAACAGCATCAGGATGAAAAGCTGGAGTTGATTGACGCATTTGTCGTCGGCGAGGGCGAGGAGACTCTACTGGAACTGATTGAACGTTGGGAAGTCAAGGAAAGCTTGGGCGAAACCAAGGGCATTATCTACAAAGATGGTGACGAGATCAGATTCACCGGTCGTCGTCCGGAGATGGCTCTGCCTGATGAAGTCGACGAAGAGGGCAATCTGGTCCATCCAAACTATAAGAAATATTATCAGCCGGAGGCAGACAGATTATTGTCCATTCCAAAAAAAGACGCAGAGGGCCAGACCATCGGCATCGAAAAAATGCCGTCATCGATCGGCTGTACCCAGGTCGGCAGTTTTCCCGGCGATGAAGATATTCATGGTGAGATAGGCTCAAATCTTTCGAGGGGCTGCGGTCATAGGTGTGAATTCTGTTCCTCTCAATTTATCTGTCAGGGCAAAGTTCGTTTTCGTGATCCGGAGGAAGCTGTCAGGGAAATGACCAAATACTATCTCGATCCCAAATTCAAAACTAACTTTGTTTACTTTTTTGATCTGACCTTCAACGCTTTTTATAAGGAAAACGCCAATGAATTTTGTCGGCTGATGGCTGAAGCTAGAGTCATAAAGAAATCAGATGGTAGCGAGGAAGTGGTTTTCGGCGGGAAAGAAGGAGAGCGGATTTTTGGTGGCGAAGATATCGAAAAAATCCACTGGTTTTGTTTATCCGAGGTCTATACATTCAATGAGAACAACCTAGCCGACGTTGAGAAATCCCTTGGACTTATGGCTGATGCCGGCTGCACCAAGATCGGTTTCGGCATTGAGGGATTTACGCCCAAGGATATCGTTCATATCAAAAGGGTGCATGGAAAGGATGCCGACGAAGCCAAGATGATCGAACTAGGCACTGAGCGGTTTGCACGCGCGGCCTGGGTCTTGAAGAAAGCGACTGAGATGGGCATTTTTACCCGCGGCTATTTTATGTGGGGGACGGAGAATCAGGACGAGAGTTCCTTTGATAAGGCCAATGCGCTTTTACAAATGGAAATTCCGGAAGTAATTTTTGGAAATTATGAATGGCTCAAACGGACTATCAAATTTGTTTTTGAAGAGCAGGCTAAATACTCTCCCAAAGAGAATAACAAAGAGGCTTTGGCTCCTGACATCGAATCATTTGCGGTCAAAGAGTTTGAGCTGACACCTGAGCAATTATCCCAGAAGGCCAGAATGCTAGAAGTTGATCATTTGAGGCTGGCGTTTGAAACACCATATCCCAATACCGATGTCGCGAAAGAGCGGACGCTTCGGTACTACCAATACTATCGCGATGATGACGGTTTTATTATTTGTGACCAAAAAGGCAAGCCGGTTGCAAAGCGGTTTTTGGCTGACGGCAAACAGTTGAAGTTGGGAAAAGACTGGTTTTTCCGACATCCTGATACCGGTGTCGTTATTGAAGGTGATGAATTAGCAGCGTGTGAAAAGAAGATTGATAAGACCTACTGGAAAGATGGAAACACCAGCATCACTCTAAATGAGGCAATCAAGAACGGTTGGGACGATTGGGAAATTCTTTCTCAAGAGGAGCCAATTTTAGACGGAGGAATTCCTATCGAAGAGATTGAGGGTCATCCACGGAGGTTTATTCAGGAATTTTATTCGTCAGACGCATACCATAGAAGTATGGAGCACCGGGCGCAGACTCAACCTCGCAACTTGGAAGGGATTTATGCTTGGCAGAAATTTTGGAATGACCGGAATGGCCGGCCGGCCGAAATTGATGGCAAGCGGAACTTCGACTTCCTGACTGAAGAGCAGAAGGTGATGGCCGAAGCAAAGCTTCGGGAGAGAGCTAAACAAATTCCGGAGGCAGAAAGACAGGAATGGATTGATAAGCATTTCCTCGAAGGACGCAGGCCGACTCCGGAGGAACTTCGGGAGGCAAAAGCTGAAGATGACATAGTGCCTGACGATGGTCCACCGCCGGAAGGCTTTACCAATAAATTATCATAAGTATTTCGAGAAAATGCCCTTAACCAGGGCATTTTTTGTTATCTCAAACTCCTCCCCTCTTCGGGAACTTGAGGGGAGGTTGGGTGGGGTGCTTCAATTATTCTACTTTTTTGCCAAGTCGGAGGCTTCACTCCAGGCGAGTTCATAGAGTTTTCTCTGTGCTTCGGCGATATCCTTCGATTCAATGATGACGCCAAATTTCTCTTTTAGTGACATAAATGATACCTTGTCGTCGTAAATATAGCACTCGGGCACGATATTCATTTTTTCCTTGGAAATGATCCGAGTTTGTCGCAGTTCGGCGATATCTCTCTTTTTTATCTCGTGTGAGACTGGTACATCATTAATGATTGCCCGAATAGTGATGCCTTTTTGTGTTCGGCGCTCATAATATTTCTCGAAATAATCAGCGCCGAATTCTGCCGTTTGTTCCGTATTTAGCCACGAGAGAATCTGACTCTTTGCGGTCAGGGAGTCCTCGTACATTGAAATTATACCGTCCTCACCGTCATAATATTTCACCTTTGGCTTCTGTGGCGCGCCGTTATAAACGCCTTTGAGCTCAGGAAGGAGCCTTTTCGCCTCTGCCGCCTTGTCTTGATACTCACGGCTTTTCCTCTCCAGGAAGCTGACCAGGAGCTCAGGGTCACCAGCAGCGTATCTCTTCTTATTTTCCTCCTTCACATAGCTCACCAATCCATAGTTCACGAGGGCTTCAAGAATGTCGTAGGCAGTCGTTCTATTTATATTAGCTCTGACCGCGGCCTGTGTGACTGAGCCAGTGCCTAGCTCCAAGAGAGCGAGGTAGATAAGCGCTTCTTTTTGGGACAGGCCAAATTTCTGTAGTGTTTCGATATCCATATGTCTCCTTTGTTTATTGTTCGAGCCGAAGGCGAGAACTACTATTCTAATTATCTTATATTTGTGTGGATTTATTTCGACAAAGTCATAATATCATAATTATTTTTGGTGGTCAATTGAGCTTAAATTGAGCACAAATGTAGCAATACAGTATGTGGATAATTATTGACATTTGACCTAGTACTCGATATAATGACACGTCAACGATGATTAGTCAAGAAATCGTTGTTGCGCACACATACAATCAAAGCTTTGCCCGGCTTTACAGGGCAGAAGGAGAATACAATGAATACCCCCACCGCTGGTTTCCCGAATGTCCCCGTGGTTTACCCCGGACAGTTTCCTGCTAATTTCAACCCGAATACCGCGGGCTGGGGCAATTTCGCCCCCGAAGTCATCGAAGAGAGCAAAGGAAAGCTCCTAATGCTCGACTTGGATTTTGGCCGGAAATGTTCCCTGAACTGCCCACATTGCTTCCGAAAGAGTTCCTCTTGGCGGGAGGGCGCCGAGCAAGACCTTTCGCCCAGTGAGATAAGAGGAATCATCTGGCAGGCGAAGGAGCTGGGCCTTCGTTCCGTCAAAATTCTTGGTGCCGGCGAGCCGTTTGAGAACGAAGGCTTCGTTGACTTCCTGTATTTTCTCGACGATGAGGAGATTGACGTGACAGTCTTTACGGCTGGTCATGCGATCGAGCCATGGTTGGCTCACGGTCTGGCTCAAATCGAGCGGCTATCGCTGATTGTGAAGTTCAACACTTCAAATCCGTTCGGCCAAGCTTGCATGGTTGGCGATGGATTTGAATATCCGATGAAGCGGAATTACACAATTCAGCTTCTCGCCGAAGCTGGCATGAACAAGAGCAACCCGACTCGTTTGGGATTGGGCACCAGCCCGATTATGAAGGCAAATGTCCAAGAAGCCTTCGATATGTATGAGTGGGCGATGCGGCGAAACATGTTCGCCGTTATTTGCCCCACCATGTGCAGCGGTCGCTGCGGAAATGATTCGTGGATGGGAATCAACCCCGACGCAGACCAACTGGTCGAGCTCTACGCCCATATTTACCGCTTCAACATCGAATATGGTATCCAGACGCTAGATCAAATCAAGGAAGAAGGCATTTCCGCTTATGCAGGGGCTCGTCCTTGCAACCAGGTCGGCAACGGCCTTTACGTCACGCTGGACGGGATCGTCCGCCAGTGTCCCGGCAACGACGTCGATAACCTCGGCGACGTGCGCCAGACCTCCCTTCGTCAGATCTGGGAAAATTCCCCGAACTTCAGCCGTTCCGGCAAGTTCAACTATGGCTGTCCCGCAAAGGACGGCCGATCCATTCCGACTGGCCTCTACCAAAAAGTATTGGCCAATATCGAGATTGGAAGCTGATCGCAAACATCGATCAGAATCCCGGCCCTCGCACACAAATGCGGGGGTCTTTTTATTATAGAATTATTCATTTTAGTTCTTCTCCTAAGATAGGAGAAGCTAGATGAGGTATGAGTACATGATTACCACACTACCCCCTCTAACTCCCCCTGAACCAGGGGGAGAATATTAAGTTTATTTGTTATTGTTTTTGACAACTCTTTACTATCCAAATAGCTAACCGTATAATTTAGTCACAATTAACAAATTATGACCATGCCAGGCACAGAAGCACAATTTATAGATGAAGAAAAGGCAGGAATTCCGCCAGCCGAAACAACTGAGGCAGAAAAACCGCAGATCAATACAGCTGAGCTATCTCACGAGCTCGCCAGGTTTGGCTTTGCCGGCGGCAACAATCACCCTGAAAGTGAGGTTTACTTTTTGGTCAATGAATGGGGCAAATTTAATGATGGTTTGAGTAAGGATAATAATCAGATATTAGCTGGTAAGTCTGGGGCCGTACAGAGAGAATTTTTGCAGTATTACCTTCCGCAGGAATATGCATATGCTCAAAAAAAATATGGTGAAGAGACTAAGAGAATAGAAAGCCAAGGATATACCGGAGAACAGATTGATAAGTTCGAGATTATTATCAGAAAAATGGAAGCGGCGATTGCGGCCTATGACCAAAAGGTAATGGAGCTTGAATCCAAAGAGCGAGAATTGTATCGACAATCAGAGGAAGCAAGGGAGGCGGCCGAAAGCCACACTGAATGGAGAGTGATGCATGATCAATGGAGCGCTGTTTATGAGGATTTAAAATACCTTGAGGATTGCCGTGACGGCATGGCTAACTTGATTGATGAGACCTTTCCTTATTATCCAAGAACAACGGATTGGGCAAAGAGATGGGAGCGCCAAGAAAATGATCCGCTATGGTTTCCTTACGGTGATGAGCGGGGATTATTTGAGTATTTGAAGCAGCGAAGTTCTTACCAAAAAGCGAAAGGCAGAATACAAATATTAGAGAGAGTGGCGACAGTTTATAATGTCAAGGCAGAGCCTTCCGAAGAAGAAAGAGGTTCAATATATCCGCCAGAGCTATATGAAAAAAATCGAGAAACAGTCGATGCATTTTTTGAAAACTTTGGTTTGCAGGCACTTCGACCGAGCTTCCTTGTCGCCATTGCCAATACTAGATTGAAGGAATTATCTAGCAAAAGAAGCGGAATCAAATATGAGATTGATTATCATTCGAGAACAGATTTGGCTGACGATTTTGCAGCGGTTGAAGCAGAAATGGAAGAGGTAAGGCAGGAAATAATTTTGATTCAGCAAGACGCCACTTCGACTAGTCCCGATGCTGATCTTCAAGGGAAAGAACCAACGAGCGTAATTCATATGAGTAGTAGTGGCAAGGAACATTGGAACGATTGCTACATTTGCAAATTTGAGGGAGGAGCAGACGGCTTATTTAAGCCTCACGGCGGCTCCGAATCGAACTTCTTCGATTGGATCAGGGATTTCTATGATCATAGGGAGTATCTCGCATATTTTTATGATAAGATCTTGTCGGCCAATGTAGTACCGCGGACTTTTATCCGATTGATCGAGCAGAATGTCGGGAGTATTCAGGAATTTGTTAAAGGCGCCTCTGTTTCCAGCGAATATGCCGTGGAGAGGGATCCGAAAGGAAGAAATAAGATAGGGATGTTGGACGCAGTAGCAGCGATATCTGATCGGACCATGATGGGCCCAAAGGCCAAGAACTGTCTCTTTACTAGTGCCAACAATAAGCTTCATGCGATTGACAACGGATTTTCTTTCTCCGAGGGCAGAACTAGTATGGATCGACGTGTTATCGAACCCGAATGCAGAGAGGCAATTGCAAGGCTTGCTTCGACTGATAATTCTGAAATCGCCTTAACCACGATTCTCCGGTGTCTCTTGCATCAAGGAGAAGCCATGTCAGCGATGATCAGAATGCTTCAGCTATGGAAGATGTCAACTACTTCGATGAAGGAAGTTGAGCCGGTAGCAATAGCATCATAAGGAGAAAAATGAAATATGTGGAGATATTAAAATTAGAAAATGACGGCAGTCAGAAAGTGGCGGTAACCTGCCAGCTTGGAGATGATGGTGCAGTTCAGTGTGTTGGCGATCAGGATATTCTCGAGAGTCTAAACGACGGAATTTTTAGCTATGACAAGGAAGACCAAAGAACTCTTACCATGAGTGACGGTCTCAAATTTCTCGAGGCATTGCCTGAAAATTACCACTCCGGCTACTTCAACGCAACTGAGGTAAAAGAGAGATAATATTTATTCCTTTGCTATATCCCAAAGCAGGAGGAAGCGTTGTTTTTCGTCCTCGGCGAGAGAGGCGCTCTCAATGACCGTGGCAAACGGCTCATCTTCGCCATGAACGATATAGGCGACAGTATCGCCAAAGATATTTGTTGAAGTCCTCGGATCGAACTTGTTGGCAGGCAGAAATCTCATCTCTCTCTGTTCGTTTTTACGGTCGACCATAAGAGCACGGTCGGCGGGGGTGTCGGGAAACAGCACTTGAGAAGGAATACCTTTCTTCTTTCGACTCTCAACAAATTCCGTGAGTACATTGCTGAATTTACCACTCAAGAGATTACTGCCGATCGCATAGGTCGGTGTTCCTTTGGGGAGCGCTAAAATCAAATTATAAACCTGAGCAATGCCCTCTTTGCCCTCAAAAGTCCGTATCACGGGCTTATTTTTTGATTTGCTGGCAATCGACTGGAGCTCAGAGACGCCGTTTAAGAAGCGCGAATGACGGCGTTCCTCCATGAGCGCTAGCTGCTTCGGGGAGACTACAGAGTACTTCGTGCGGCGACCATCGTTTTCACTTGAAGCCAGACCCTTCCATGCAAGCTCTTCGAGAATTACATAACAGGTGGGACGCTTAATACCACTCTTCTTGGCTATATCCCATATTGAGCTCGGTCCGAGCTCAAGGCAGGCCAAATAGATCTTGGCGGCGTTTTCGTGAAGGCTCAAATCTTTCAAAATGTCGAGTAATTGTGTTGTCATAATTATTGACAGTAATATAGCAATAGATGAAGAATGTGTCAAATATGATATCAAAATAGGCATTTTTTGCATTTACTATATTGTCAAAACCGTGAATCCGAAAATTAAATAGTTGCAACTTGGTATCCCAAGATTATCCTCAAATAATGAAACAAATAACCTCTTGGCGATCTTGGAAATGAGCTTACTAGCCCGAGATGGTTTTTAAGAT
>JBAYVE010000016.1:0-21241 GCA_041674765.1 Patescibacteria group bacterium | reverse complement strand
GAGCCGACATCGAGGTGCCAAACCGCATCGTCTATGTGGACTATTGGATGCGATCAGCCTGTTATCCCCGGGGTAACTTTTATCCGTTGAGCGATATATCTATCACGAGATAATATCGGATCATTAAATCCCGCTTTCGCGTCTGCTCGACTTGTAGGTCTCACAGTTAAGCGTGCTTATGCTTTTATACGTCGAGGCCCGATTTCCATCCGGGCTAAGCACACCTTTGAACGCCTCCGTTACAATTTAGGAGGCAACCGCCCCAGTTAAACTACCCACCTAGCACTGTCCCTGCACCGTATCACAGGCGCGGGTTAGAATCAAAGAAACAGAAGGGTGGTATTTCACCTTTTGACTCCACCCCGACTTGCGTCAAGGTTTCAAAGTCTCCCACCTAGCCTACACATCTGTTCCCCCGATCCAATACCAAGCTATAGTAAAGCTCCACGGGGTCTTTCCGTCTTGCTGCGAGTAATCGGCATCTTTACCGACTATGTAATTTCACCGGATCTCACGTTGAGACAGTGCCCAGATCGTTATGCCATTCGTGCGGGTCGGAACTTACCCGACAAGGAATTTCGCTACCATAGGACCGTTATAGTTACGGCCGCCATTCACTCGGGCTTAGTCGTTCCCCTAGCACCTCAAGGGTGATCAGGGACCGGTTTGACCTTCGAGCATTGGGCAGGCATCAGCCCCTATACATCATCTTACGATTTAGCAGAGACCTGTGTTTTTGGTAAACAGTCGCCTGGGCTCATTAGCTGCGGGCTGCATCTAGCAGCAGAAGCTCCAAAAAGCAAATCCCAAATCTCAAATAAGTTCCAATATTCAATCATCAAATATTCAATCGTTTGGATTTTGTTATTTGTGATTTATTTGGATTATTTGTTATTTGGTGCTTGGAATTTCTGTGCTAGAAACAGCCAGTCCTTATCCCGAAGTTACGGACGCTATTTTGCCGAGTTCCTTAACGTGAGTTCTCCCGATCACCTGAGGCTTCTCGCCTCATCCACCTGAGTCGGTTTGCGGTACGGATTTTGCATACTTTTGAGCCGAACTTTTCTTGTCCCCAGCTACACCGCGACGGATAAACCATGATTCAGTCGCGACTACGCCAAGGCGTCATCGGTTATATATGCAAAAGCTCAGGAATATTGACCTGATGTCCATCGTCTACGCTGCCACTACAACAGCCTCAACTTAGGCCCGGCTAACCCTGGGACGATTACCGTTGCCCAGGAAACCTCGGATATTTGGTGTGCTAGTTTCTCGCTAGCATAATTCGTTACTCATCCCAACATTCTCACTTCTTGACGCTCCAGCCCACCTCGCGGTGTGACCTTCACTGCCTCAAGAACGCTCCTCTACCGCCGATGCGTAGCATCGGAAATTCCAAATTACAAATCACAAGTTCCAAATAACTATTAATTCCAATTTTCCAAAGATTTGAATTTTGGAGTTCTGAATTTATTTGTTATTTGGTGCTTGGTTCTTGGAGTTTCCGTGCTACGCACGGGCCCGTATCTTCGGTGCTATGCTTGAGCCCCGTTAAATTTTCAGCGCAGAACCTCTTAACTAGACCAGTGAGCTATTACGCACTCTTTAAATGCATGGCTGCTTCTAAGCCAACATCCTGGTTGTTTTGGAGATTCCACCACTTTTTCCACTTAGCATAGACTTAGGGACCTTAGATGACGGTCTGGGCTGTTTCCCTTTCGAGCGCGAAGCTTAGCCCTCGCGTTCTGACTCTGGTATGAATCAGGAAGAATTCGGAGTTTGTTTGAATACGACAGCCGAAGCCACCGTAGTTCAGTCAGTGCTCTACCTCTCCCTGCGACAAAATACCAGGCTATACCTATATATATTTCGAGGAGAACCAGCTATTTCCAGGTTCGATTAGAATTTCTCCGCTACCCACAGCTCATCCAAAAGCTTTGACACGCTTACTGGTTCGGGCCTCCATTCGATTTTACTCGAACTTCACCCTGTCCATGGGTAGATCACCTGGTTTCGGGTCTAGTATGTGCAACTAATCGGCCAGTTGGGCCTCGCTTTCACTACGCCTCCGTGATTAATCACTTAAGCTTGCTACACATAGCTAACTCGTTGGGTCATTCTACAAAAGGCACGCTATCACCACCACATCTCGCTAGGTTCGATGGGTGGAATTATCAAATTAATAATTAAGAATGACTAATCAATGCTTTAATATCCAATGCTTAAATTTTTTAGAAATTAAGACATTTGAAATTAGGATTTGATTAGAAATTAGAAATTAGAAATTTATTAATTTCCACTCGAACACAGTGAGATGTGGCGGCTCTAACTCCTTGTGGGCATACAGTTTCAGGTTCTATTTCACTCCCCTTATCGGGGTTCTTTTTACCTTTCCTTCACAGTACTAGTTCACTATCGGTGAGAAGTGGTATTTAGTCTTGGACCGTGAACGGCCCTGCTTCACACCAGGTTTCACGTGTCTGGTGCTACTCGGGAACATCACCTCTTTACTACTAAGATTTAAAGTACGCGACTATCACGCTCTTTGGTCGTCCTTTCCAGGCTCATTCCTCTATCTTTTCGTAAAAATTATGTGAGTCCCACAACCCCAGTCCGATAAATCGGCTGGTTTGGACTAATCCCTGTTCGCTCGCCACTACTTAGGGAATCACTTTCGTTTTCTTTTCCTCCGGTTACTAAGATGTTTCAGTTCACCGGCTTACCTACCTACTCGCAAAGCGAGTGGTCTAAAGGGTTTCCCCATTCGGACATCTCCGGATCAAAGCTTGTTTAGCAGCTCCCCGAAGCTTATCGCAGCTTACTACGTCCTTCATCGGCCAACTTCTCCCAAGGCATCCCCTGTACGCCCTTAATGCAACGAATATAAATCAGAGGTCAAGTTCTTACACCTCGCTACGCTCGATGTTTAATTAAAAAGTTAAAACGCATAAGGCAAAACTAAGGTATTATTTTTATAATAGTTATTCCTTACTTTTTCCTTTTTACTTTTACGTTTTGACTTATTAAACACTGAGTGCAGCGAAGTGCAGAGACTCGACATGAAGTTTCTTGACTAGTAATTTCTGGATCCCGTCCACCAAAAGGCAAACGAGAAAAAAATCACTATTTTGAGAAAATTTTTTTATCGGAAGAATATTTTGTAAAATTACAATTACTCTATTTTTGAAGATCCAAAAGCTCGTTGTTTTTGAATCTTCTATTTAGTTGTTAAAGTACCGGTAAGACTGCAATGTATGAAGTTCAAACCTCATAGTTACATTCTTTCTAACGCTCTGGTCGGGATCTCGACATTTACCGTCGGGGCGCAGTTAAGATCCAATAACTTATTTTACAATAAAAAAAGTTTTTTGCAAGTAAAAAAACAATGGCACAGATAATTGTCCGCTCAGCGAATATTTTACCTGTGTCTCCCTTCCTCAAAGGAATGGAAAAGTGTAGTGGTGAATAAATAGGACCTAATTTTTAGTCGCTATGAAAGACTCTATCATATTTGCCGAAAGGTTGTCAACACTCTAAAATGACTTCTCTTAACGCCTATCGAGAACCCTAATTAA
This sequence comes from Patescibacteria group bacterium, assembly GCA_041674765.1. GTDB lineage: Bacteria > Patescibacteriota > UBA1384 > XYA2-FULL-43-10 > 1-14-0-10-43-13 > JBAYVE01. The sequence goes on along the minus strand of JBAYVE010000016.1, from coordinate 17,666 downwards.
ATCCATATTTTGAGACTTCATCGCATAGTAGAGCGGCTGATAGCCTTCGTAATCGAAATCCTTTGGCAAAGCACGATAATCTATTAATAATTCTGCAATCTTCGATGTGCTCTTTCCCTCTTTGCAGCAGGCTAGAACATGCAATGGGGTCTTTCCACTCTTGGATTTGGCGTTAGGATTTGCAAAGTTCTCAAGCATCAACGATACAGCAGCGCTCTGCCCTGAAACAACGGCATAATGAAGCGGAGTGAATCCATGTTTATCTCTCTCGTTGGGGTCCGCCCCCCAAGCCAGCAAAAGGTTAGAAGCCAACGTATCCCCTCTCTCACATGCTCGATGTAAAGGCGTAGCCCCGTCATTATCTCTCTCATTGATCAGGTGCGGCTCTGAACGGACAGTGGATCTAAATTCCGAGAAGCAGTACCCGTCATTTTTTATCAATTTCAAAAGCGAGCTCATATATCCTTAGCGTTTAATAGTAATATTATTATTAAAAGAAAAAGAAGGCCTTGTATTTGCGCCTTCTTACATATTTACCTGTCTGCTTTTGTATTAGTCTACAATTTCTCCAAATAATCCCTCAGTTTGCGAAAGGCAACGCCTCTCATACTAATTGAATTCTTTTCCTCCCGGCTCATCTCGCCAAATGTTTTATTGTAGCCGTCTGGTTGAAAAATCGGTCCCCAAGCAAAATCTTGATCTCCGCGAGCATGGACAATTTGCCCTTTGAGCGACCCCTCAAAGAACTCAACTTTTTCGCCAGACATAAATCCGATAATAGTTCGAGCAGTCACCTTATTATCTTCGTATCTCTTTGTTACCCCAGTTATTCCATCTGTACCCAACGCAGATAGAAAGGATTTAACGAGCGGTCCCGGGAAACCGTTTAGGCATTCCAATTCAACAGAGGTGTCTTCTACAACAAAATCACCGCTGTGGTGCATCTTGGCGGCCTCTAACTTTGCCCGAATCACCTCATGTGGATCCAAACTCTGAATTTCAGGCAAATCAATCTCCAATTGCTCCAATTCGGGAATAATTGCTTTGGCTTCGTTAAATTTATCTTTGTTGCCGGTGATAAAATATATCATGAATATATACTAACATAATTCTTTAGCAAAATGATCAACGCCCCATCACATGGGGCGTTGAATACTAATTTGGATAAAATTAGAATAATCGGCTATGATAAAAGAAATTATTAATAGAAGAAGATATGCCAAACACAGAATTAGAAGCAAACAAAGATAAAAATTTAACGATTAAGATTGAGGATAAAGATTATTTTCGTTATCCGATCAAAACCCATGTTTTCAAGGACGGCGATAATTTAGCCGAGGAAATAAAAAAATATTTAACCCCATATTTGCAAAAAGATGATTTGGTTTTTATCTCAGAAAAAATAGTGGCTATTTCGCAGGGTCGAGCTTTCCATATCGATAGTATCAAGCCCTCTAAAACTGCCAAATTCTTATCTAAATTTGTCCACAAAACTCCTTACGGTATCGGTATCGGCAGTCCTTGGACAATGGAATTAGCCTTGAGGCAGGCGGGAATGCTTAGAATCAGTCTCGGCATCTTGGCCTCGGCTCTGACAAAACCTCTGGGCATCCGCGGAGTTTTCTACCGGGTTGTTGGCAAGGGAGTCAGTGCTATTGACGGACCATGCGATTATACTCTCCCCCCCTACAACAAATATGCCAAACTTCCGCCGGCAAATCCTAGCAAAGTTGCAAAAGAGATCAAACAACTAATTGGAAATGACGTTGTAATAATCGATGCAAATGACCTCGGGGTTGATGTTCTGGGTAAATCTAGTAAAGACGTTTCAAACGAATTTTGTAAAGCCGTTTTCAAAGACAATCCTCTCGGCCAAACAAATGAACAAACACCTCTTTGTATTGTCAGGAAAGTCTGACGATACAAAGAATTTCAAATTTCTAATTTCTAATTACTAATCAGTTAGTACTTCTCCGTCTATAAAAAATTCTATCCGAAGGATAGCAATAATTTTTTATGAAGGAGAAGAATACCTCTATACCGTGTAGGGGGTTGGTGTTTGAGGATAGGGGGACGACTTCGGTCCGCCAGCTGGCGGAGAGTCCCCTTGTCCTCAATAGAAAAAGTTCTCGACAAGCTCGAATAATAAGGAATCGGATCCTCGGAGGCTCGTGGATGACCAAAAAAATATTACTTTGTTAATACCAAAAATCCTTTTTGTCCTTGTAGAATATCCGGTTCAACCCAGTCGTGATTTGATTTAAGTATATCAGCGTATGAATATTTCATACCATCACCTTTCATCGTCCCAGGATCATTTGTAATAAAGTTTTTGTCATCGTAACCAATTACAACCAGCATATGGTAAATAGGACCGCCATTTCTAAAGTAGGGATTTGGTAACAATTTGCCAGCAAAGGGCATTATAATAGGATTGCCGGCGGTTAGTTCTCTCTTAATATTATCGATACTAGCATCACGTATGATATAACCATCCACACCATAGTACTCTCGCGATATCGCCAAAAGTTGCTCTAGAGAGATACTAATGCCATAACCATTTTTCTCCTGGTAGCTTACCAGGTCAGTAATTTCATTATCCGCAGCCTGCTTAGATTCGATCCCTGATTTTTCAAGATAATGTCGGACCATGATTATGCTCGCTTCTTCACAAGCGTCTTCATGAAGAGCATCCCAAATAGAAAATGGCGCCTGGCGGGTATAGGGCACCGACAGAAAAATGCTAGCAGGTAGGGTTTCTACCTGAGGACTAGTATTCATATTAGCAACGTCATCGATACTTTGAGCACTCTGATTGGATAGCGGAGCATCATCAAAATTATCTGCTTTTTCCAAGCTAGAGTTCCGGAGATTTCTAATTTCTTGCGCTCTAAAAGCCAAATATCCCAATGATAAGAGCAGAGCCACCAAGAAGAGAAATCTTAGTATGTATAACTTTGCTCTCCTTTTTTGCCTATTTTTTGCTCTTATTATCATTCCGCGATTTTATCAAAGCAGAGGCTCGAGTCAATAGAGAAGAAACTTAAATGAACTATTCTCAAACTGCACCAGCTGGCTCTAGAGGGATCAATACACTGAATGTCGTACCCTGTTTTTCTTCAGATTCAAACCAAATCTTCCCTTTATGGAGCTCAATTACTTTTTTGGCGATATAAAGACTCAATCCTGACCCCTGCTGTTCCAGCGGATTATTCTTATCAAATCTTTTTGCCTGAAAAAATTTTTCGAATATATGCGGTTGATCATCCTTGGATATTCCAAATCCTGAGTCTTTTATGTTTATCCGAATATACCCTCCCTGCACGGCCGCCGAAATTATGATATCTTTCTCTCCCGAGCTAAATTTGATTGCATTGTCAAGCAGACTTTGAATAACAGAGGATAGCTTTACCTTATCTACTTGAAAATCTGGCAAATGATTTGAGTCCTTAAAGACGACAGCTTTACCCATCTTACCAGCTTCGGCGATTTGTTCCTTTATCGCCCCTTCGATCAGTTTTGCCGAATTCACAGATGAATAATCTAGCGATATCTTTTTCTCGTCCAAATTTGAAACATCGACGACTTGTCTAAAAAGCTTGTTTAGCCGCTCGCTTTGCAACATCATCGGTTTTAGGAATTCCTTCTGCTCTTTGCCGAAATCACCAAAGTTCTCATCAAATATCATTGAGAATTTCGATCGCAGAAAAGCAACCGGGGTCGTTAGCTCGTGTGTCGTCATTTGTAAAAATTCATCCTTCATCCGGTCAAGTACCTGCAAATCTTTCTTGTCCTTTTCAAGCTGGAGGTTTTGTTTACGTAGCAAGATGTTTTCATTAGCTTCGCTGATGACCGAACGGATGCAAAGAACACTTACACTAGTAATGAATAGAAACATAAAAAGATGAAAAACGGATGTGTCGGTTACAAGCCAGAGGAAATTCACCAAAACCAATGCGACCGCCCAGAGCTCAGAGAATACAACCTTAAAGCTATAGATATAATGCTTTGTCACGCCATAAGCCATACTAGCTGCCATAAAAAGCATAAACAGAGGCCCGACAAAAGCGTAGTCATAGCGGTTCAACGCCGGCAAAACGATCGAAAAAATCAAACCAAACGATATAGCCAAGCCAGAGCCAAAAGCGATATAAAAAAGCTGAATTCTCTGGATTCCCCGGACAACGGAAAAACCTTTAGCAATGAGGTAAAAAGACATTATCAGGAAAATGATGAAAGGAACAATGTAAAAGGGATATAAAACTCCTGGAACGCTGGAAACGATTTTTGCTCCGTCTAGTAACATAAGCTTTACCATCAAGCCTTCCTGCCAGCAGAGAACAGACAGGATTGATGCCAAACAAATCATCACAATTGCCAAGATTTTGTGTTGCTTATTTAGAAATGAGGCGATGAAAAGATAAAGGAACGTAGGAATGAAAATTCCGACCGAAAAGCCGAAAGAGAGATTAGACGCACTGGGATGATTATAAATGATGCTTGTCCAAAACGCCCAGAAAGCACAAGCGCATAGTAATAATGAAAGAAATATATAACGGTGTTCAGAGCGCCAAACGAAAAAGGCAGCGACTAGACATGCGAGAGAACTGATAATTAAAGTCGTAGTGACCACGAGAGCTTCGAGATTCATCCTTCCTCCAAATTTAAGATCATATCAATTGTATATGATTTTAGAGATGAATGGAAGCAATCAGATCTTCTTTTCCGATACAGCGATCGAAATATTTGAAGGATCAAGGGAAAGGTGATAATCACTATATGTACTACCGCTGATTGTTAGCTGTAGATCCCGCTTGGTCAAAGCCTTCACCTGTTTGATGAGAGGAGCCACGACCTTACTTTGCAGATCATATCTGTTAGTGCCATATGAATCCGATATCTGATCGTTCGAAAGTTTAAAGCCTTCACAATCTAGCAGGCTGGACAAGATTGCAACAGCGGCTTTTTGACTAGGGAGTGCTTTACTGGTTAAGGGGTTACCCGCGACTAAAACCTTGCAGGTCGAACGATCGAGCACTATATCTACTCCCCTAGCTATATTTCGGAAATATTCCTCGGTTACTACGAGTTTTGAGCGCTTTCCATGATGAATCAAACATAGAATTCTAGCATCGGTTTCTAGAAATGAAGATATTTTTCCATCTTCTACGCTCTGATCAAGCCTCGCTTCCTCAGCGCCTATCCCGTCCAGCCAAGAGGCGTAATCAAGCCAAATATTAGGATTGGAAACTTGGCGCAGCTTTTCCATCAATTTAATTAGCTCTTTGCGGTGAGCGCCATAAGGCATTGCAAACAACATCACTCCCCCTTTCCCAACGCCGGAGATTTTTACTCCTGATCCTGAGCCATTTATCTCTTTGTTCGCCATCTCATGAATATGACGGTAAATAACATCAGATGTCTTTGTTGACATCTCCAGGATATGAAGAAGATTTTGGTATTGATTTAGAGTACTAAAAAAATAATGAAGTGCAGAATCATTTATCCCTCGCGTGAAAATGCGGACAAATCCGCTTGCCATCAAGGAACTTGTCATATTTAACATGTCCATAAAAGTCTTCTGGAAGGGTGGATGATCATAGTCATTCAATAGTTTGCTAATGCTATGACTGGCTCCGTCCAGTTCGGTTAGAGTGTGCTGCATGGCCAAACCGACATTTTGTGAATTTGTTTGAACCCCAGTATAAATCAAGCCAAAATCAATAGGCCAGGTGTTCTCGTCCTTCCCTGTCAACTCAGACATTGGATGAACAGAATATCCTCGTTTATTGGTGAAAAATAATATTGGCTGACTTGTCGAAGCCAATGCGTTATAGGCTGAAATTCCAGACGAATAGCCCTTCTGGCTGGCAGAGAGAAATTTTCTGGCGAGATCAAATCTAGCTTCCAGGTTGCCATTTTCCAAAGTTAAAATAGCCAAGGCCGCCGCTAGCGCGCCATTTGATCCTAGACCATGACCGAGAGGAGCCTCGGTCAGAATATGAAGATTTAAGCCGGTGAAATCCTTGACGTTTTTGAAATGATTAGATAAAAAAACTTTAAATTGATCGGCAAATTCGATATTCAAAACTCGCTTGGTAAATTTATTCTCCTCAGGTTCGTAACTCGTATAATCGGAATCAACACTGATCTTACCGTCGAAGGCAACCTCGAAGCCAAGGTATACTCTAAAAGGCAGTTTCTGGCTGATCACCAAACCTCCTTCATGAAATCCGGAAAATTCACCTGCCCAGAGAAAGGAATTCGGTGCTGAAGCCACTTTTTGGCATTTCGAAAAAAATTTCCGGTAAACCTGAGGGAAAAGAGTCTGTAACTTTGCGCTATTATGCGATTCTCTATTAAGCATGCCGTTTATTATATACTTTTTTAGTCTTTTTTCAACCTACTATCAAATAAAAATTTCTATTTTTTTCTAAAATCAAAGGAGATAGACTAACCTGAAGCGCTATTTCGGGAGGTTAATCCTATGCCAAAGCCAAAATGTCGACATGAACGGCGAATCACAGGTCAGAACGATATCATCGCGACAGAGACCGTCCGAATCAAATTCGGCAACCGACGGCGGATAGAGGTAACCATCCCTGGATACCGCCGCTGCATTGCCGCATTTACGACAGCAGGTCTGTCCAAAATTTTGGGGCGGCCTCTCACGGCTGGCCAAAATCAACAGACCGTCCCGCGCCTCGGGCAGTCTTTCTATTGCCAGGATTGCGGCACCGTTTTTGTCAGGCTCCGCCCCGCTAGGGGTAAGCAGTATATCGTTTGATATACGTTGCACTCTCTTTCCTCGGTCTCTCCGTCCCTACCGGCGGACAGACCGATTTTTTTTCTTGTTTTAACCGATTGAAAAAGATAGAAAAATGTTGTATTATCATATCATTCAAATGGGCCCGTAGCTCAGTTGGTAGAGCGCCTCGTTTGCAACGAGGATGTCGCAGGTTCGAATCCTGTCGGGTCCACCACGCTTAGCGTGGTGAAAGCGGCGCTAAGCGCCGCACCAATTCACACATTAAGCGTCAAAAACAACTTCCTAACCGGAGTTGTTTTTGATAATCTTAAGTCATGCAATATGTTTATGTTTTAATTAGTGAAAAAGACAGGCGATTATACATTGGCACTACTTCTGGTTTAAAGCAAAGACTGGAAAAGCATAATTCAGGATACGTCATCGCCACCAAAAATCGAAGACCTTTCAAATTATTATACTACGAAGCATATTCTGAAATTACCGACGCTAAGCGTCGAGAAAAGTATCTAAAAGGTGGCAAAGGACACAATGAGCTCAAGATTCAAATCCAAGATACCCTCATTGAGAATAATTATATCTTCATTTAGTTCCCTATTAGTCTTTTTATTACTGAGTCGGCCGTAGCCTTGTGCAAAGGCTGACGCCCAAAGACAAGGTTAGAACTAGAAGTTTCCATTTAAGTTAAGAAGTAGTATTCTATTATTGATACTAATAAGGAATATCTATGCTATTAATCGTATGTGGACTACAAGGAACGGGGAAAACAACAGTCGCTAAAAAAATCGCAGACAGAACCAATTCTGTATTACTGAGAAGTGATATTATCAGAAAAGAAATGTTTGAACATCCAACTTATTCCGAAGAAGAAAAGCAGGATGTTTATACAGAGATGACAGATCGAGCTCGCACCCTTCTGTCCGATGGTCTAAATGTTGTCCTTGACGCAACCTTTAATACGGGACTCAATCGAGATCAAGCAGAGCAAATAGCCATCGATCTAAATATCCCGTGCAAAATTATAAAAGTCGAATGCGACGAAGATGTAATTGAAAAAAGAATTTCCGAACGGATTGGAGATGCAAGTAATGCAAATTTTAATCATTATCTACAGTACAAACAAAATTTCGAGGAATTCGTCGAGCCTCCCTTAGTTATTGACAATTCTGGGATGCTTCCGATTTGGACAAAGAGATTGAGAATATAATCCCTGAATATATTCGACCAGAATCGCACTCTGGCGAACACCTAGACAGAAGATGAAATTGAACACCGGCGCTCTCGAAGTCGTCGATTCAGCGCCCACACTTAATTCACAATTCACACTTATGATAAATATAAAAAAAGCGACAATTGAAGATGTAGCAAAAATCGCTGATATTTATAAAAGTTGGCTTAATTTCAAAGACGTCTTGCCAGAGAAGCTCTGTGAACCAGAGAATCCCGAAGATATAAAGAGAAATATCAAAAATGGCAGAATATACCTTCTTGCTGAAGTTGATGGCGAGCCAGCGGGGGTAAATTATATTGATACCACCTTTAAAGCATTAGAATGTATTCGTCTTGGCGACTTTATAGTTAAAGATGATCACAGAAACAAAGGTGTCGGCTCTGCTTTGATTGATAAAACTATAAAATATGCAAAAGAGAACAAGATGAAGAAAATTTGGCTTTGGACACAAGAAGAGCTAACTGATGCGATTAAACTTTATGAGAAAAAAAGCTTTATTTTCGAGGGGAAACAAAAATCTCAATTTTGCGGTAAGGATGCTTTGCTTTATGGATTAGTGCTAGAATAATCTGATTCTCATCTTCGGTTTATAAGTGTACCTTTACTTTCCATAATAAATTTTCCTGGCACGGAGAGTGTTTCCACCAAACTTCGCCATTAACGCAATGGCTTCGCTTGGCAAGCCAAATTATTAAAACGGCCAAAGCTTACTCAAACGATAAATAAGAAGTTTGTCCAGCGTAGCTCAATGTTCTTGATTGAGGGAAGTTGGACTTTTTTATAACCAGCATAGTTTTTGCAGAGTTGGATGCATAATAAAAAAATGCATGACAATCTTAAAAATTTAATCATCATTTTATGAGTGCTTTTTGCAAAAGGCAAACTAATTCAATATAGAGATCACTGAAAAAGTATATAGAAACTGGCGATGATGAGGCCGACTCCGACTAGCTTCCAGAGCGTATACGTGCCAGCCCGGCCAAAATATTTCTCCGCAAAATCGATCCTCATGGTATTGTCGGTGATCCACTTGAAGTAAATCAAGCAAACGAAACCCATACCGAGCAACAAAAGAAAATAAACAATATTCATATCCCTCCTTCTTATTTGAACTAACTATTATTTTACTATATAAGTGAAATTTTTTGTAATAAATGCTAAATCCCTCTGCAAGGTATGGGTATTTTTGTAAATCTGCACAAAAAACAGAAAACAAATCAGCGATATAATTCATTTTACCAACTAAATGGTTGGATGGTATTTCAGTTTGCTCTAGGAGGAGCTGCCATGAAGAAAGTAAAGAATTTCCAACCGTCCTGTCCTTTCTCTCGAGAATTCTGTGTCGAGGCACATAAGGTGCTCGAAGACATAGGAAAAATTTGCCCTGGCGATTGGCGTGCCTGTCATGCGCTAATGTCCGGGCAAACCCATAAGAGTGAGGCAGTCGTCAGAGCCCTTCGGGGTTTCTCCGCAGATATATCTGCACTTGAAATCTTCGAATTGAGGCCGGGATGCACTCTGGCCTAATATAGCAATCAGCACGGAGCTCCCCCGCTCCGTGTTTTTTATAGAAGGATTTTTATTTTTCGAATTTGGAGAAAGGGTCTGGTATTTTAATTTTTCCTGCCTTAATATCGCCTATCCCGACATACAGATCGGCTGTGCCGTCACTATTTCGATGCAATCCTCCGCTGAAAATCACTCTGCCCAGATCTTCCTTCTTGGGTTTGACGGGTGGAAACTCTGAGGCTGTCGTCAAGATTTCCATATGAGTTGCTCTTCGATTTCTGGGATCAAAAACAAAGGCCATCGCATAGTAGTGCCTGACATCGCCATCAAAATGAGCTACATGCCCGAGAACTCCGACTTTTCCATTTGAAAGTAAGTGTAATTCATTGGCCCCACCCCATTCATCGTCTAGAAACTGATTCGAAATGATTTTGGCCATCGGGATATTGTGCTCCAATTCGTCGAGAGAACCGATCTCAATATAACCGATTTTACCAAGCCCGCCGCCGTCACCTTGCGGTCTCGTGAAAACAGCAATTTTGCCATTTGTTAATTCAATCAATCTTATATCTTTCATCATTTTGGGACCTTCGGCAAAAGGGTCGACTATTTGACCATTTTTATCAATCAAATCAATAATTGTATTTTTATAGCGGTAAAAAACAGTTCGATAGCCAAGACCTCCAGGCAACGTTGGATGAGGAAAAGTTTGCACTCCGCCCAAAATATGCCAACCCTGCACATTCTCCACATGAAATGGATCCTGCAAACCAAAAACCGGCGCCTCGGGAACAATCCGCCATTTACCATCGCTTTCCTCGAAAAACATTACTTTACTTTCCTCTGATTCAAGCGGCTCGACACGGCCGATAAGATATCTTTTACCACCACGCACGATCGGCTTAGTGGGATTGTAGATCGTCACATCGGCGGCTACAATATTATTTTGGCACAGTCCAAGATCATCAAAAGGAGCAGAAATCTTGTGGAAATCACCGGCAATGTCAAAAATGAGGAATTCACCTTTCGGCTGTTCCTTTTTTGAATATTTTTTATAATATTTATCTAATAAAATATTGCAACTCCGAGCTTTTTTTGTATTCATACTGCCCAGTATAGGACAAAGTTCACATTTTTCAAGCAATCTGGCGGTTAATGAACTCCACTTAAAAAAGTTTTGGTTCTACGGCTAAATAGTTTTAATAAATCCAAAATAAATAAGATAAAGAAAGAAAAAGTAAATAATATTGGCCAAAAAATCAAGGAAATACTACTGGTTCCAAAGATCTCGTTAGCGCCTGTGTAGACTATAATTATGGTCGAGAGAAGCGAAATTGCTGAAGCGATAACCAAATATTTGTTTGAGAAAAAAGGCATTTCCAGTACGCCGGATCGAAGCGAGCGAAATCCGAATGCGCCGACAACCTCGAAAAAAATGAGTAGAAGTAGAGTGATGGTTCTCGCCTCTGAAAGTTCCATCGCAAGAATATTGTAAGTATAGTGAAAAACGAACAGTGTCAGCAGCCCCATAAAACCGCCGATTATGACGATAAGTGCGATCAAATTCTTATCTAAAATTTGAGAATTCCTCCGCGGGCCGACTTTCATCACATCCTTGGAAGGAGCGTTAAAACCAAGACTTATGGCCGGCAGATCATCGGTCACCAAATTGACGAATAATATCTGCAAAGCAATCAGAGGCAACGGCAAGCCGACGATCATTGCCACAACCAATAAAACTATCTCTGAGAAGTTACATGAAAGTTGATATGCGGTGAATTTTCTGATATTGGCAAAAATTGTTCTACCTTCACTAATCGCTTCGACAATAGTGGCAAAATTGTCATCCTTCAGCGTGATATCGGCAACTTCCCTAGTAACGTCGGTTCCATTTTTCCCCATTGCGACGCCGATATGAGCTTCCTTCAATGCAGGAGCATCATTAACACCATCCCCTGTCATCGTGATAATTTCTCCGTTGTCTTTCATTACTTTAACGATCCGAAGCTTATGACCTGGATTAACTCTAGCAAATATATTAATCTCCTTAACGATATTTGACAATTCGCTATCGCTCATCTCGTCAATTTCAGATCCTTCGAGCACCTCTCCCTGTATTCCAACTTCTCGGGCAATCGCCAATGCAGTTTCCTTGTTATCGCCGGTGATCATCTTGACTTTGATTCCGGCAGTTGCGCACTTTTTGATTGCTTCGCCCGCTTCTTCCCGAGCAGGATCGTCAATACCGACAATACCAATAAAAACATAATCATTTTCAAAATCTACAATTCCTTTCTCTGTGATATTCTTGAAAGAAAAAGCGATTGTTCTAAAGCCCCTTGAAGTCATATCATTATTCACAGCGAAAATTCTTTCTTTTTCTTCCTTCGTCAAATTACAAATTTTTCCATTTTTTAGAATTTTATCACAGTTGTTGACCAGATATTCCAGCGCACCTTTTAGATACGCCACCCTATCTTCATCTTCCTGAACAACTACCGCCATTGTTTTTCTAGTCGAGTTAAATGGTAATTCCTCGATCCGCTGGAAGTTCACATCTTCTTTGCAAACACCGGCTTTCGCTGCCATTACAAGCAATGAAGCTTCAGTTGGCGTACCAATGACTCTAAAACGATCTTCTCTCCTTAGATCCTCAATGATTGCATCATTGCAGATAACTGAAGCCTTGACCAACTTGTCAAGCGAATGATGAGATTTGATAGTAACTGCCTCATTTTTGAATTTAATCAATCCGTCTTTTCCAAACCCGCCACCGGTAACCTCGAAGATCTGCTCATCTGCAAAAATCTTTTTTACCGTCATCTCACCCATAGTAATCGTCCCTGTTTTGTCCGAACAGATAACGGTGGTCTCTCCTAAGGTTTCGATAGCCGACATTCGGTTTACAATCGCATTCTTTCGAGCCATCCTATAAGACCCAGAAGCAAGAGTTGAGGTAAGAACCAGGGGCAATCCTTCGGGAAACGCACTCACGCTCAAAGCGATTACAATGGTAATGGTTCCGATAATTGTATCGGATGTGATAACGTCTCCGCGCAAGAGGGAAATTATACCGACTGTTATGGCCGCAGTTACTGCAACAAAGCCCATATATCGAACAATTTTATTAATTTTTGCCTGCAGCGGCAGATCTTTGACGGTTCCCGTTACCATACCGGCGATTTTCCCAAACTCGGTGTTCATTCCCGTGTGAGTAACTTTTATCGTACATTTACCGTTTACAACGAAAGTGCCCATAAAAATCCGGCCATTTTTATTACTTTCATCAGATGAAACAGTTTTTCTTACCTCTATGGATTCGCCTGTCAGGATAGATTCGTTTACTCTTAATTCATTTTCTTCCAATATTTGGCCATCGGCGGCAATTTTATCACCTGCCCTGAGTACCAATACATCGCCGGGAACAATTTCGGAAGAGGCAATTCTCTGTTCCTTTCCGTCCCTGATGACGATAGACTCTGGCAGAATCATACCTTTGAGTGCCTCTATCGCTTTCTCGGCACGATATTCCTGGATAAATGCAGTTACAACAATAATCAGAACAACACCAAATATTGTCCAGCCAGTTATGGGCTCTCCAATAAAAAAAGATAAAACCGCAGCCGTAAGCAAAAGATATATTAAAAAATTATTCTTGACTTGCCGAAACAGTATCAACAATGGCGAAGATTTTTTATTTTCAGCTAATAAGTTGTGGCCGTACTTCTGGAGATTTTGCTCAGCCTCTAAGCCGGTCAAGCCCTCATATCCTTTTGGCGGCATATTAGAGATCCTTTCTATTTGATGTTTGGTAATGACAAATTCCTTCTTTTTTCAAGATCTTTGATATGGCTCTCTTTCTCGATAATAAATTTTTGAAGATCAAAACCATACTTTGAAATCATCAACGAAGCGTACTTTCCCCCCAAAAAATGCGGGGTGATTACATAGGTCGATCCTTTTTTATAAAGTTCGATCGCCTCTTCTGCCTCGTGAGATACAACAATTATGATCGCGTGTTTATTTACCTCATGCACCTTGGATAAAATAAATAAATTCGTCTCATAATCGGAGACGGTGGAGATAATCATCTTGGCCTTGCCCAAACCGATCTCATCCAATAGATCGCCATCGCTAGCATCACCATAGATACATTTGACTCCCAGATCGGTCAACCTTTTTACCATATCCGGGTCAAAATCAACCACAAGAAAATTATCCTTGTTGCTTTGAAACGCCTCGACAAAGTCATGTCCCAACCTATTGCACCCCAACAAAATTATATCGCATGGCTCCTGGGTGATGGGCAATTTATTCTTCTTTTTCCTTTCAAAAAGACTCAAAAATCTAGACATGTGAGGGTAGATTTTACCGGAATAAATGATCATATATGTCGATGCAGTTATTGTCAGCAATCCGACAATCGTAACCAAAGGCAATATACTTGAATTTAAATGCCCGACTTTTATACCCAAAATTACCAAAATCAAGGAAAATTCACTGATCTGAGCAACGGTAAGCCCAGCCATAAATCCGATTTTCTTGCTGTATCCGAACATGCCCATCAAAACCAGAACAATGAGAGGATTGCCAATCAGAATAAAGGCCGTGAGAATTGATGCAGGAAAAATGTAGGATGCGAAATCCTGAATCACCAGCTGCGATCCGAGAAGAATAAAAAACAGAATGATAAAGAAGTCACGCAACGGTTTAAGCTTGGAACTTATCTCTAAACTATACGGCGACGAAGCTAGGGCTACACCGGCGATCAACGCCCCGATCTCGATTGAGAAACCAATATAATGAAATAGCGAAGCGAGACCCAATCCCCATGCGATAGAAAATAGGAATAAAAATTCCTGAGACTTGGCAAAAAAGGTTGAAAGTTTCGGAAGTAAATATCGGCCAATAAAAAGAAGGGTAAGGACGATTGCTGCTGCTTTGACAGCAAGCAAAATTACTTTTTCTGAAAAATCGCCACCCTGAGAAATAGAAGAGATAAAAATTAGAATTAGCGCTGCAATTAAATCTTGAACAAGAAGAAAGCCAACGGAGATTTTCCCGTATAGCTTATCCAGATCACGCTTATCCGATAACAGTTTCAATATAATAATCGTACTCGAAAATGTTAATGCCACTGCGATATACAAAGAAGTTATCACCTCATATCCGAGCAAACGGCTGATCAAAAATCCGAAGAGTGAGGTAAAAACAACTTGGCCAATACCGGTGATTAATGAGATTTTTCCGACTTCGCGCAAGATCTTCGGACGCAAGCTTAGACCGATGATGAATAGCAGAATCGCCACGCCGAATTGAGAGAAGATTTCAAGCGCTTCTTTCAATCCGTTGGTTCTAAGCACAAATGAACCAATTAACAAACCTGTCAAGATATGACCGATTATGAGCGGTTGCCGTAGTTTTTGCAAGACACCAGCGATAATTGTTGCGACTACTATGGTTAAGCTGATCCCAATAAATATATCCACTTTCCCTCCGGTCTCTGATAATAATTTTGAAAATTCTGTTCCTCAAAAATCAAGTTGGCGTACTTATTATATCAGCTCAGGAACCGATTTCCAACTAAAATACCCCGTTCAAACGGGGTATTTTAGTTATTCAAACCCTTGATTACTTCTTTAGACTGATCGGAAGATCATATCCCTTATAAGTCGTGCTGACTGAGCCCATTATAAAGTAGCTTTCTGCTCCACCCCAACTGATACTGTCATACTTGGCACCCTGCGGATCATAGAATGGCATTGCTACGCCGGAGCCACTAAACCAAAGGGCGTACTTCTTGCCTTTTTCCAGAGTCACAGGCGTAGTCAATTTTGTTGACCACCATTCGGGATCGCTCGATTTCTTTTCGACAGTCAGATCGCCGCTTTTGATCGATTTGTTAGCAGCAATATCGAAAAGATCAAAACTTACATTTGATCCCTCGGCTACCAAAACTCCAATCTGGGAGATTGATGTGGTCTCATTGTTCCAAGTAATATATTCGCCGATTTTGTTGCTTAGTTTTGCAAATGTCGGAGTCCCGCTATTGTTTTGATCCAGACGATTGGAGGTAAAAGGAAAGCCGGTCACAGAGCCGTCCTGCCACTCAAAAACAATCGGTACCATTACTGCATTTTGAGCGTTGCTACTAACACTCCATGCGCTCCAGATTGAACCCCAAGGCTGCCATTTGTTGCCACTGCCGTAACATTGATAACACTCTCCGCGAGGCGTGACGTCGATACCACCCGGCCAAGTCAAAGGTCGGGTCATTATTGTATTTACCGATGACCATCCGCTGCCGGTATTAATCGCTACCAAATGATAAGATTTACCCTCAACAAGATTGGCCTTAAGCGGAATATAGAACCAATCGCCGTTGCTGCTTGTCATACTTGCAGTAGTCGAAAGACCCGTAACACTGCCCATCAAATTGCCGGGGAAGTTATCAGCGCCATTTTCTCTCAGCTCAAATGTCCAGGTTCCGTAAGGAGCAACGCCATAGCCGGAAGCAGATTTCCAAGCCATCGCAAAACGATTTATAGCGCCGGTTTTGGTGGCCTTAAAAATTGCGCCGAATTTAGTGCTATTGCCGTTCTTGAAAACGTCAAAATTTGCCCTAGCCGAACCCTCGGCAATAAAACCAAGCTCGTTGGTACTCGGGACAACCGTGCCTGAATTTGTATTTGGAGAGGGGGCGGTATTGGTATTGCCGTTCGTAACAACAGCGTTTGTATTTGCATTCGCGCTGTTGTCATTGTCTGTATTGCTATTGTCATTGACTGAAACTGGTTCGGCAGTATCTAGGATTTTAAACGGAATATAGGCCCTATAAACTCGTCTGTTGCTCTTCAAAGTCGCTTGATAGACAAGATGATAGTCCCCGGCGGCAACTAGATACCGATTATCATTCGTGCCATTCCATACACTCGAATAACTACCAGCTTTCTGATTTGCCGCTCGATAAACCACCGCAACCGTCTGTCTGGTATTAGCCTTTCTTACATAGACCACGGTATCAGCGTCGGCACCAATCTGCCATGTCAATCCGAGACTCTCTTTGATAGGATCAAAAGTTTCTCGATCAATACTTCCATTGATATTAACTGCAGCAATAACATCAGCAGAAAAACGTCCGTATTTCTGAAAATACAACCATGTGCCTGCGACGAGCACCAAAAGAACCAACGAATAGATCAGAATGCTCTTTTTCGAGAAAAACTTCATTATCCCTCGCTTTTTCATTAATTTCTTATTTATATTTTAATTGCTTGACTTTATTATATGCCATGGGATAAAAAGTTGTCAAATGTCAATGAAACCAAGTCGTGCAGCAATATATGGATCAATAATTTCCCAAAATAAGGGATCAAACTTAGCTACCTTGAATTTATAGCCATTATTTGTTAAAATATTATTTATATTTGGGCGCGTAGCTCAGTTGGTTAGAGCACGTCACTGATAATGACGGGGTCGGAGATTCGAGTTCTCCCGCGCCCACCAAAAAAGACACTTTATTTCTAGAGTGCCTTTTTTGTTTGGTCTATTTAATCTGACTCACCGATTTATTCTACAAAAAGTTCGTTTTCGCATTCCGATCAATCAGATCATGAGCCTTTTTCATTTCCTCTGGAGTATAGATATATTCGATTTGATATCTGCCAGAGGTCGTCTTGTCCAAATAATCATGATTGATTTCTACAATATGAACGAGGCCCCAATAAAGCCACTTTCCATCAATGTTCTGAGCTAAGAAGACTCTAACGGGCGGCATATGGTAAATTCTAATTCCGGGCTTATTTTTGAATTCAAAAACTCTACCTTCAAAATCTTTAGCAGTATAAGAATTCTCCTTATGTTTTTCGAAATTTAACTCGACTGGGAATCCCTGCTCTTTTGTAATCTGCAACGTATCATTTAGTTCGAAAAAGCTTCCCATTTTATTCTCCTCGCCTTAATATTCGATCAATTAATAATTTACTGAGATCGAAAAATCCTACGATATATAGCTTATCGAAGTTGTAGCAAAGTGGCACCTCTTAGCTCATAAAAAAGGTTACTGAAATCTTTCCGGATATCTCATAATTGGGTTACTGTAGTCGGATATGAATATGACTACAAAAAACAACATTTTTACTCGCTACCTAGCTGAGTATT
>JBAYVE010000015.1:0-34145 GCA_041674765.1 Patescibacteria group bacterium | reverse complement strand
TGATTCATTACAACAACCAGAGACTTCACATGGGCATCAACTTCATGACACCAGCACAGAAACTAGCCCAATTTCCAGCTCTACAAACTGCCTAAGTGTTTCCAAGGTCTTGAAAAGTGAACGTATTAGTACATTGTCAGGCTGGTAATATTATGTTATAGTTTATATTATGGAAAATAAAAATATAAAAACTGTTGCCCTGATCGGCAGACCGAATGTTGGCAAGTCAACTCTATTTAACCGGCTCATCGGTAAGAGGCTAGCTATCGAAACAGAAATTCCTGGTACTACCAGAGATCGTCTTTTTGGCGAAGTTGCCTGGAACGGTGAAATATTTGAACTTGTGGACGTAGCTGGAATAGAAAAGGGCTCCAAAAAAGAAATTGATAAAAATATTCAAGAGGGGATCGATATCGCTATTAAAAGCGCCGATCTTATTCTTTTTGTTGTTGACTGGAATGAGAAATCCAATGATTCCGACAAAATGATTGCGCGCTCGCTTCGAAATAGTGATAAGCCGGTTATCTTGGTTATCAATAAAGCTGATAATAAGGAACGGATAGCGCACATTGATGAGTTTTTAAGACTTGGCGATTTTCAAGTCGAACCGGTTTCGGCGATTTCCGGTAAAAGCTCAGGAGATCTGCTTGATGCGATTGTTCGTAATCTGCAAGCCTTGCCGGCCTTGCAAGCTCAGAAAGAGTCCAGAGAGTCCGATATAAAATTGGCAATCATTGGCCGGCCGAATGTCGGCAAGTCAACTCTTCTAAACACTATTATCGGAGAAAAAAGAGCGATCGTTTCGGAAGAAGCTGGGACGACCAGAGATATCATCTCGGTGAATTTCAATCATGGCGGTAAAAATATAGCTATCGTCGACACTGCGGGGCTGAGACGGCCTGGCAAGATCAGCCACGATTCGATTGAATCATTCAGCGTTCTTAGAACTGAGAAAGCTCTTAGAGATTCAGATATTGCCATTTTACTGATAGATGCAGAAGAAGGCCTGGTAGCACTTGATATGAACATTCTCGGCAAAGCCAAAGAGTGGGGCAAGGGGATTGTGCTCGCAGTAAATAAGATCGATTTGATTGAAGAGGAAATTAAGGAATATATGGCTAAAACCTTGTGGCAGTTGCAAGGTAAATTGAATTTTGCGCCCTGGCTTCCTGTCGTTTTTATCTCAGCAAAGGATGAACAAAATATCAAAGCGTTGTTGAATCAAGTGATAAAAGCGGACGAAAGTAGGCATACAGTTATTGATCAAGCTGATCTCGATAGTATCTTAGAGGACGCCAAAAAGACCAATTTTCAGTTAGAGAATATTAAAAATATCCGGCAAAAAAAGACTACTCCTCCAATCTTTGAAATTTCATATCCGGCCAAGAGAAAGCCTCATTTTTCTCAAATTAGGTATCTGGAAAATAAAATACGGGATCAATTCCCGATGGTCGGCTCTCCCGTGTTTATCGATGAAATCTCTTATGGAAAAAATAGATCTAATAGGTAGCGTGTTTATGAATTCCGAACTCTTTTAGTGGAACTAATGTCAGCCATGCTCTTCCTGAGATATTAGCTTTGGGCAAGACACCCCATTCCCTTGAGTCAGAAGAGTGCTCTCTATTATCCCCTAAAACAAAAAATTCATTCTCATTTAAATGTTTCTCCAGGGTATTGCCGTTTATAGCATTTGTAATGTCATCTTTGGGGATATAATTCTCTGACAGTACAAATCCCTCCGGATTGCTACTGTTAGCGATCGTAATTTTGTTGTTCTCAATCTTTATATCTTCGCCGGGAAGACCAATTATTCTTTTAATATAGTTCACGCTAGGATTCTTCGGATATTTGAAGACAACTACGTCTCCCCGCTGAGGCTGGCCGAAAAGATAAGTTATTTTCTCCGCGAGCAAATATTCATTATTGATATAATTTGGCATCATGGACTCACCGTCAACAATATAAGGTTGAATTGCAAAATACCGCAGCAGAAAAGCCAAAGCGAATACGACCACACCTGTTTTTAAGAGGTCAGTTAAAAACCCGATAAAATCCTTTGTCGGATTTGCATTCACCTTCAAGCTGCTTAGTTGTTCTGTGTGCTCAGATTTTTGCTCTGTATCAAACATCAATAATTCTTTAACATTACTATTCTTCTAAACTAATAGTATTTTACCAGCACTTGACACGTAGCGTCAATCGCAGGTTATAATAAAAATACCAATTAGTAACTTGGATTTTAAGAAAATGCACCCTATTCTTTTCAAAATCGGAAGCTTTACCTTTTATACTCACGGTTTATTGGCAGTGATGGGAATCATCGCCGGGAGTTTACTTCTTTACTACCTTGCAAGAAAAGAAAGGCTCGCTACGGATGTGATGTTTGATAATATTATTTATTCCGTGTTGGCTGGAATTATCGGTGCCAGAATTACATATTTTACTTTGTACAGAGATCAATTCGGCAGTTTCAGCGAGATTTTTTATCTTTGGAACGGAGGGATGGTATCTTACGGAGGATTTATCCTGGGCGGCATTATTTTATTTTTGCTGTTCAAGCGCCAAAAACAAAATGTCAAAAAATGGCTTGATATCGCTTCTTTGGCCTTCCCGCTCGGACTTATCCTCGGGAGACTGGGCAATCTATTCGCAGGTGAATATGCAGGGATTGCTACGCAGAGTAAATTTAATATGAACGGACTAGTGCCAGTCACCCTACTTGAAGGAATTTTACTTGCGCTTATTTTTCTAATACTATTGTTAGCCCGGATTAAATTACAGAAAATTAAAGAAGGTACAATTTTCATAATTCTTCTACTGTCTTATGGTCTCGGGAGGTTTATAATAGATTTTTGGCGCGATGAAAAAGATATTATTTGGAAGATATCAACCGGTCAATCTATAAGTATAATAGTATTCCTAGCGGGTCTGGCATTGTTTCTTTCCTATTTTGTTCCCCTAAAAAAGAGAAAATAAAATGAAATCATCAAAAGAATTTATTGAAAAGCAAAAGAATGAACTTCTAAAAGAGAAGGCCAAACTTCTGGAGCAGATTTCTACCTTGAGTAAATATCCCGACTACGGTGATATCGGTGATGATAATACCAAGGAGCTGGAGGATTATGAGAATAATCTGTCGATAGAGAACCGTTTATCGAAGACTCTGGATAAAATAGACAGAGCACTGGGTTCGATTGAAAAAGGTGAATACGGTCAATGCCGAAAATGTCATGAATATATTGAAAGCGGGCGCTTGGAAAATATGCCATTCGTTGATTTGTGTGTGACATGCAGCACAAAGAAAGAGTGAAAAGATATATCTTCGGGCTGTCGGTGGTCAGTGTTGCATTAATGCTGATTATGATCGATCGTTTTTTGTTTTTGTCAAATTTGACTATAGTCAATCGGAACCTTATATTCGGTCAGATTGGCAATAATATGCTCGGAGTAATAATATCAGTTATTGCTCTTTTGCTGATAATGTCTTTGTCCCTATTCTCAAGATTCAATAAAATAGGTTTATCTTTTATTTTTATCGGCTCGATTGTAAATATTTCAGAGAGGTTGGTTTTCGGCGGAGTTATCGATTATATCCATTTCCCTTACTTTTCAACTTTCAATCTTGCGGATATATTTGTTCTTCTCGGGATATGTTTGGTTTTGTCTGCTCTCTTAAAAGACAAAACGTCCTCCCGGGACATAGCGACCTAGAAAGACGTTTTTTTAGCTTCATGTAATATCCCTTGAATAGCCCCGAAATTTAATTTGTATCTGGGTTCTTCCTTAATTTTAATTAAAGAATGAAATTCCCAAACGAACTTTTTTTTAAAATATATTGGACTATTGGGTACATGATTGCCTGCTAAGCTTAAAGTATCTAATTATTGAATTCATTTAGCCTTCTTACTAAGCAAGGAGGCTTTTTTTAAAAGTTATTACAATTTCATACTATTAAACAAAATATTATAGCTTAAGGAAAGATATTGTGGAAAAATTGAGATGAATTATTAAAAGAGTCAGTTTAAACTCTATATAATGGCAAAAAGAATAGATTGTATTTATAGAGTAACTCGATATAAGCGGTTTGATGCTGTAGGAAAAAATATGACGAATAATAATAACAAAGGAAAATTAGCCAGAGATATTTTTGGTGAGGAGGTAGTCTCGTATGATGAGACTCTAAGCGAAAGAGAGAATGAAATCGTCTCTCCCTACGATCAATTAAATCCTGACGAAGACTATACTTCTGAAGCAGATTCGGGATATAAACATTCCAAAAAAGTTGCAGATTTGCTTACTGACTCAGAGCCGGGTCTGAGTTCAAATGATCTGGATGCCAATTGGGAAAGTTCTCAAAATACCGGCGAAGAGGATTCGGCAGGAAGCGTTGAAACGCCTGACCAGGACCAGATTGATTCAATTTCCGAACCTTGGGGCACATCCTATCAGGACGAGGAAGCGCTGGACGTAAATAAAAAAGAAAATATGTTGGAACACAAAAAAGAGGAGGATGACATCGAAGGTTTAAAGAGCAAATAAAGAAGGAGAAATATATCATTTCTAAATTTTGAAAAAGAGTTACCGTTAGTATTTATCAGAGATGCAGTCATATTTCCTGAAATTTTGGTGGAACTTTTTTTTGGAAATCAAAAATGTATCAAGGCGCTTGAGACAAAAAAAGTCGGCGATGAAATCATTGTCGTCACCCAAAGCAACCCGGGTGTTGGCTATCCTGAGCCCGGTGATCTTTACGGGATTGGTGTAATGGGAATCGTTACTCAGATTCAGCCAGCCGGAGAGAAATTAAAGGTGATCTTTCAAGCAAGTAGCCGGGTCAAGATAAATAAATATATCAAGACAGAGCCATATTTTCTGATACGGTTTGAGCAAATAAAGAATGCTAGCAACTTAGACGAAACGGGGATAGTACTGAAAAATACTCTAATCAACAACATCAAAATCCTTGTAAACAACAATAAAAGTTTGCCCTTGGAGTTGGCGATTAAACTGCTTTCACTTGATGACCCCAATAAAATCATAGATAACCTGGTACCCCTTATTGAGGAAAAGATTCCGCTTAAACAGGAGATATTGGAAACAATCGATATCAACAAGCGATTGGAGCTAACCAATTCTTTGGTTTATCGTGCTATGCAGGTTTCGGAATTAGAACAAAAAGTGGCAGAAAAGACGCAGGAAGAATTTTCTAAAGCTCAGAAAGAAGTTTTTTTGAGGGAGGAGTTAAAAACTATAAAAAAAGAACTTGGCGAAGGTGAGGTAAATGAATTTGAGGAAATCCGTAAAAAAATAAAAGCTGCTCAAATGCCTCCTGCAGTCGAAACCGTGGCTTTGAAGGAACTTGCACATTTAGAAAAAACACCTTCTTTTTCTCCTGAAGTTTCATTTATTAGAAATTATCTTGACTGGCTGGTGTCAATGCCGTGGGATAGATATTCAATATCCACCATTAATCTCAGAGAGGCAAAAGAGATCCTAAATAACGATCACTTCGGTTTGGACAGGATAAAGGAGAGGGTTTTGGAATTTCTGGCCGTTCAAAAATTGGTTGGAAAGATCAAAGGACCAATATTGTGTTTTGTCGGTCCACCGGGAACAGGAAAAACCTCAATTGGTAAATCGATTGCCAAGGCGCTGAACAGGAAATTCACCAGAATTTCTTTAGGAGGAATCAGGGACGAAGCGGAAATTCGGGGTCATCGTCGGACTTATGTCGGCGCGATGCCAGGACGCATAATTCAAGCTATTCACACTGCTGACGAGAAGAATCCAGTTTTTATGCTGGATGAAATTGACAAAATTGGCACAGATTTTCGTGGAGACCCCAGTTCAGCATTGCTGGAAGCACTTGATCCGGAGCAAAATTTCAATTTTTCGGATCATTATTTAGAGGTGCCGTTTGATCTCTCGGATGTTGTATTCATCACCACGGCCAATATTCTGGATACTATACCTGCGCCGTTACGGGATAGGATGGAGATCATCGAATTTCCAGGCTATACCCAGGAAGAAAAATTTAATATTGCTAAAGAGTTTATCTGGCCCAAGGTGCTTCATAGTCACGGTTTGGCAGACCGAAATATCGCTTTGGATGATAACACAATAAAAGAGATAATAGATTCGTATACGCTAGAGGCTGGTGTTCGGAATCTGGAAAGAGAAATGGAAAAGATAGCCAGAAAAATTGCTGTGATGATAGCTAACGGACGTTCTAAGGGCGAGATGGTGATCAAAAGCAAGGATCTCTATAACTTACTCGGACACACCAAAGTTGATAAATGGCTCAAAGAAAATGAAGATGAAATCGGCGTTGTCGCAGCTTTGGCGGTGACAGAAGCCGGTGGTGAGATTCTCTCAGTCGAGGCAGCGTTTATTCCCGGCGGGAAAGGCAATTTAACCCTGACAGGTCATCTGGGCGATGTTATGAAGGAGTCTGCGTTGGCAGCATTATCTTATGCAAGGGCAAAATCGGAGGTATATAACATTGATCCAAAGACATTTACCACTCATGATATTCATGTTCATGTTCCAAGGGGAGCAATTCCCAAAGATGGTCCATCAGCCGGCGCTGCCATTTCAGGAGCAATTGTGTCCGCTCTGACCAAGGCTCCCGTTGATTTGAATGTCGGGATGACGGGAGAAATTACACTGAGGGGGCAGGTTCTAAAAATCGGCGGTTTGAAGGAAAAAGTTTTAGCTGCCAGAAGGGCTGGATTGAAGACAGTAATAATTCCAGATACCAATAAAAATGAGCTTGAAGACATTCCAGCTGAATATAAGAAAGAGATGGAATTTATCTATGCAAAATCAATGGATGATATATTGCCAGTATTAATGCCAGATTTGAAGAAATAAATTATGAATAATATTGTTACAAAACTTAGCGAGCCGGCGGTGAAAGTCGCCTATATTTCACCTTATATACCCAGAGAATGCGGAATTGCGACCTACACTAAGCAGTTGACTAACGCAGTCAATATCCTGAATCCTGACCATCTCGCACAGATCATTGCGATAGACGATTCCAGAGGTCAGGTACAATTTCCGGATGAGGTCAGATATAGAGTCGACGACAATGATGCTGCCAGTTTCCGCGAGGCGGCAAATTATATCAATCGTTCAAAGATAGATCTTGTCCATCTTCAGCATGAATTCGGCTTATATGGTGGGGCGGACGGAGCTTACATTTTGGAAATGACAAACCGACTGAAGAAACCTCTTCTGATAACATTCCATACGGTCTTGTCGCTTCCAACTCCAAATATACTAAATATCGTAAAAGTCCTAGCCGACAAAGCAAGCGCAATCACTGTTTTGGCCGAGGCAGCAAAGAAAATTCTGATCGAAGTGTATGCAATTGATCCTGATAAAATTTATAAAATTCCTCATGGAGTTCCTGATTTTCCTTACGTCTCGTCAGTACCTTATAAAAACAATCTAGGGTATGGCGATCGAAAAATAATTTCAACTTTTGGTCTGATCAGCCCGAACAAAGGGATAGAATATATGATTGACGCGATGGCACAGATCGTAAATGAATACCCTAAGGCTCTTTTTCTGATTATAGGCAAGACGCATCCGAATATCATAAACAGATTCGGTGAGAAATACCGAGAGAGCTTGCAAGCGTTGGTCGATAATCATCAGCTTTCTGAAAACGTCCTGTTTATAAACAAATATTTATCTTCCGAGGAAATTATCTATTATCTGCAGGCAACGGATATCTATGTTACGCCGTATCTGGAACCCCAGCAAATGAGTTCGGGCACCCTATCATATGCAGTTGGGGCGGGGAAGGTCTGTCTTTCGACCCCATATGCTTATGCTAGAGAAATATTAGCAGGAAGAAGGGGGTACTTGATTCCTTTTAAAAATAGTAAAACGTTGGCAAACAGACTGATCGTCTTGTTAAAAAATGATGAGCTAAGGGAGCAGCTATCCAAAAAAAGCTACTTGTATGGCCGAAAAATGGTTTGGGAATATGTAGGGCACAAGCATTTGGATCTCTTCCAGGGTATCAAAAATCAATAAAGTGTCAGACTGAAACTGCTGTTAGGCAATTTCAACAATGCAATTCATCTTTAAAAAAATTATACTTTAAGCATAATTTTTTAAGAGGGAGGTGAATTTAAAAATGGCTGAAAAAGAAAAAAAGGAAGAGCAGAAAGGCAGAGGTTGGCATGGCGACTCGGCTGGTCATGCCAAAGCAGGTCAGATGGGTGGAAAAGCTCGCGCAAATAAGAAAAATAAGGGCAACAAACAATAAATTAAACCATAAAAATTCTTTTCTTTTTATAGGTATTGACAAATTTAAAATAAAGCGGTAAATTGTTTTTATATTTATAAATTTATACAAAACTAAAAAAGAGGAAAGGAAGGCTATGGTATTGCCGGAAAATCTAGGTAGGGAGGTCTCTGATTACATCAAAAACTTATTGAATAAAGATGCGATTGTTCTTGACGATCAAAAAAGGGTTCTCGTCGCATCTGATACCAGGTTAATAGATACTACTGTGAAACTGTCAGGTGATGCTGATGATCTCACATCCTACAAAGTATTGGATATTAATGGCAGAAACCAGCTTCTCATCCCTCTAAAGTATCAGACAAAAAATCTCGCCTTTTTGATTATCGATGCCGATTCTGAAGAGATAAAGAACTTCGCGACCTTGATAAAAAGCTTCTCAGAGCTGCTTATTCAGCAGTACTATGAGAATAACAAACCGATTTTGGACTCCACGGATCAATTTTTTTCCAAGATATTTACTAACTTCAATTACGGAAACCTACCTCAATACGAAGCTGAAGCCAAACTTCTCGGGTACGACACCGGTATAAAAAGGATCGGAATCGCAATTCATTTAAAAGGTTTTTGGGAAAAATGTCTTTTAGATTTTGATCAAGCTAGTTTCGAGAGAGATGATGTAATAAAGAACTGGAAGAGGAACATAGAGCAGTCTTTCAATAGTTTTTTCACAAAAAATGCAGATTTAATAATTGCTTATATCGGGAACGATAAGTTTGTAGTTTTCAAAGGGGTAGAAAATGGTGATGAAGAAAATGTCAAGAAACTTCTTAAAAAATCATATAAATCGATCTTCGAATCCCTACAGAGCCACCGTATTGAAAGTATCACCTCAGGATTTGGAAATGCCTATTCTGGCATCGATGGACTGATAACAGCAAAAAGAGAGTCAGAGCTTACACTGGAGCTAGGGCAAAAAATTTGGGGAGATAATCAGAGCTACTATTTTGGCGACTTGGGCATGTTGTCGATCCTCGGCGACGGAGATAGAGACAAGAAAATTCATTTTGCAGATCAGCTGCTTAGTAAATTGAGTAATGAGGAGCTGAACAAAACCCTCGAATGTTTCTTTCAGCATAATCTAAACCTTACGGAAACTGCCGATGAAATGGGTATCCACCGCAACACCGTTATCTATCGATTGAACCAAATTACAAAAACTTTAGAAGCAGATCCTCGTATTTTTGAGCAGGCAATGACAATAAAAATTGCTCTTTTAATCAAAAGTCTCTTTGGTTAATCTAATGATAATGATTGCCACACAAAACAAAAAAGAGCGATTCTCGCTCTTTTTTGTTTTGTGCTTCTTATTTATTTACTTACTTCTTTTATTTAGCTATTTTTCTTAAGATTAATTCTATTAATCCCCATGCTCCCGCCAGAGTGGCTGGAATTATGAGCATTGTTCTCGGGTTCGTGTTATTCTTTTCAGGCGTTTCAGCGTTATCCTCGTTAGACAAACCATAAACATTTGGATTTTTAATATTCTTCTCAGTTGACGTTAACTGGTTTCGAACGATTTTGGCTGATTCGGCGATGGGTCTATTCGAGACTGGCGAAGCTGTTTTCAGCGAACTTTGCATCGGGGAAATATTATCTGGTTCCTGCGATGTCTCTGATAAAGGTAATTCAGTCTTCTCCTTGTTTGTGAGATTCCCAATCCAATCTCCATATATATTGATTATTCGAATTTGCAGATTTTTTAAATTTCCAGGAATGGCGCCGCTGGAATTTACAACGTTTGCGAGAATATTAATTGCACCGGTTGTAACATTATTGATTACTGAGTTTCCAGATAAATTGTTCCTTCCGGTATTCGCGGCCACATGAATTTTGTTATCTACCGTAGTATTATTGTTTGAATCAATCACGGTTGTATTTTCGCTGTTGATAATATTTTCGTTGTCGGAGTTGCTTCCGGTAACCGTATTGGAAGAGGATCCGTCCTGATTGCCTAATTCATTTATAACATAGTTATCCCCGATATTGCTGTTGTCCCGCCCGATCCATCGTCCGAAAACATTGATAATGTAGTATACTGGGTTATCAATTATATTGAGAACACTACCGCCGACTTTGGTCTCGCCGGAGGCGATGTCGCCAACCTGGGTATTGGAGGCAAGAGTGTTTTCGCCAGTGTTCACTTGAAAATCAAAAGTGTTATCGATCGAAGTATTATTGGACTGTTGCGATTCTACGCTGTTCGTCGAGTTCACATTGTTGATGTTCCCGGAATTTGGACCCGTACTTTTGTTAATTAGAGGAATGACTATGTCTCCACGCAAACCGTTCAAAATTGTAAACAGATCTATTTGTGCAACTGTATCGGGCGAGATTATATGTTTTAGATTTATCAAATTAACATTTAATCCTATATCACCCGTCCTAATACTACCAATCTGCGTATTTCTGGTAATATCATTGTTCCCTGTATCCGCGATTATGCCTATTTGATTTTTGAAATCAGTCAGTTCATCATTTATGAAAGAAACGACATTTCTCTGATCTAAAGTATTGGTATTTAATGAATTGGCGCCCGTCAGGCCATTGCTTTGATTATAAGTTGGCAATAGCAACCCCGCAGAATCGTTTTGGTTTTGTAATAAAGACAGTGAACTCAAGGAATTCCCGTCTAAGATTGTTGAAGAAACACTGCTTTCTGGACTTAGCTTACTACCACTCAAATTGATAATACTAACTGATCCATCGATGTCACCTGTAGATAAAGACTCCACGGAGGTATTTTGATCAATCGAATTTTTTCCAGAATTGATATCCAGTGCTGCGGTATTTTCGACATTGGTTGTGTCAGTACTATCAATGCTGGAATTGGAGTTTGCATTTGTCTGATTGATATTTTCGGAATTTGCGCCCGTAGCTTGGTTGTTTTCGGTAGCATTTTGTTGACGGCCAACTGGCTCTTTAGGGCCAACATTAGAGTTATTTCCCACAATGCCAATCGGTCCGACAGGTTCAGACTTCAAGTCTTGGTCGCCCGGACCGACTACTCCGATAGGACCAACTTCTGCATAAACTGGTAGGTTTGTGAATAAGATAAAAAGGATCCCTAGAAAAATTATGTTGAATTTCCTCATTTTTTTTCTCATTTGCTCTCCGGATTTTAATGCTCAAGGGATCTAGGGCATTGCCCTAAATCCACTTGAGCCTGAAATATTAATTTCCTGCCATTACATCAATTCGGACGCTGCCCGTTCTTACTGTTCCGACTGAAGTATTATTTGATACCTCATTGCGCCCTGTATCAACCTGAAACTGAAAGTCATTAGAAACAGTATTTGTGTTAGTAATGTCTGCGGTGAAGGTGGAGTCAGCGTTTACGATATTTTGATTCAGGGAATTTGGACCGGTAATATTGTTAGAGAATCTTGCATCAACACTATTGTCCGGCATTCCGAGATCAAGCGTATTCAAACCGGATACGGAATTTAACCGGTTGGAAAAGTCAGCAGTAGCGGTAACGTCGCCTGAAATAACAGGACCTACGGTAGTGTTACTTGAAGTAATATTATTTCCTGTATTGGCTACGAAGTTGACCGTATTTGCAATTGAGCTGCTATTAACTAAATTCAATGCAGCGAATTGCGAAGCATTTACCTGATTCTCATTCAAAGAGTTTGGTCCGGTAAGACCATTGCCGCCGGTAACGGAAACCGAACTGCCATTAGTCATTGGGTTGAGATTTACAAACGGGAACAAGCCCATCCCGAAGCCTCTATCTCCCATGATTGCGACATCGACATCCCCAGTCAATTCTCCGGCTACGGTTGTATTCTCTGCTACCGCATTATTGCCTGAAGTTACATCAACGCCGAAACTTCTGGCGATAGCCTGGTCATTTAGTACTGCAACGTCCCAGACCCTGTTGGTTGTGAAGATGCTCGAATTGTCAGAAAAAGGACCGGTGGTGGTGTTGAATCCGGTAACATCGGTCTGGGCATAAGCCATGCCAGCGCCTGCTGTCAAAGCAATTCCAGAGAGCAATGTAGTGATTCTTAAAAAGTTTTGAAAACGAGTCATGTTTCTCCTTTGTCCCGAAGGACTGTTAACTTCTAAAAGTTAAAATGTATGTGCTAGGAATTACACAGGTGTTTCACATACTTTATCCTGTGCATCGACCTAAACTCATTGTAAACGCCCGCAAATTTTTAGAAATTTTTATTTACACAAAAATAAAACAAATTTAAGCTATTCAATATGCTGAATTGACAATAAAAAAGTAGACCGCTTCAGGATATAATTTTTGCTAGAGAAAGGAACAGTATGAAAACCAGGAAATTCAAAATAATGTATATAGGCCTCCTGATAATATTTTTGGCAGGGCTCACAGCTCTTGCACTTTTTATCTATTTAAAACCGAACTCTACCTCTGGCAGGCAAGCTGTTTTCCTGATAAATGGCCAAGTCTACTTTGGGCAGATCGATAAAATCAATCATGATTTTCTTGTACTCAAGAATATCTACTATCTTTCAGATAATAGTAAACTGAATTCAAATGAACAAAATGCCAAAGTATCAATAATCAAACTGGGCCAGGAGGTTCACGGACCAGAAGATATAATGTATATTAACCGCGCAGAGATACTCTTTTATGAGAACATGAAGTCTGATTCGGAGATAAACAAAGCTATTGATAAGTATCTGAAGGAAAAAAAATAGAAGTCTTCGACGAAGACTTCTATTTTTTTTAGACTATATAGGATTATAAAATTTCTTTGACCCGGGTCACTACGCTTTCCGGAGTGTTTAGCGACTTGACCATATAGTCGACAGCACCTAGAGATAGCGCCAAATTTTTATCGTTATCTACCGATTCGCTGCCTACGTTGGTCAGAACTATCACTGGGATATTTTTAGTATCAAGGTCACTTTTTATCCTTTTTAGAACCTCAAATCCATTTAGACTAGGCATCAAGATATCGAGTAAAATCAGATCAGGACCTTCTTTGACCCTTTGCAGTGCTATTTTGCCATCCTTGGCGGTAATAACTCTAAATCCCTCATTTTTCAACTTTTCCTTGTACATCTCTACGAGAATCTCATCATCCTCGATGATTAATACTGTTTTTTTCAGAGCAACCATGTATACCTCTTTTGATTAATTATTTGTGATATTAATAGATGCCGGCACCGTAAAGTAAAAGGTTGTGCCAACATTTAGTTTACTTTCGAGCCAAATTTTACCACCTTGTTTTTGCACCATATTTTTAGCAATATGCAGACCAAGGCCGGTTCCACCAGCTTTGACACTAAGCGGATTATTTACTCTTATGAACCTATCAAAGATTCTTTCCTTGGCTCCCTGGGGAATTCCAATACCGGTGTCCTTGATCGAAACTAATATATTGTCCCCATTATTTTTGAGCGTTACATCAATTTTACCATTATTTTTTGTATATTTTATTGCATTGTCCACTATATTCTCAATAATATGTTTGGTGTTATCCGGATCGCCGAAAGCGAATAATTTTCCGGATTTTAAGTGAATGCTTATGTTCTTGCCTTTAGCTTTGTGTTTCAAATTTTCAATAGAGTCGGCGGCGATTTTTACAATGTCGAAATTTTGCAGATTTAGCTGAACTTTATTCTCGTCAATTTTGAGAGTTTTTAACAGCGATTCAACCAGGCCGACTAGCCGTTCGGTCGATTGATAGGCGTGCCCCAGATATTTCTCTTGCTTTTTATTGAATTCACCTGCATCACCATTTCTCAACATCGATAAATACCCTTTGACTGCGGTCAACGGAGTTCTGAGCTCATGAGTCGCCGTCGAGACCAAATCATTTTTTGCCTGCAACAGTTCTCTGTCACGGGAGATATTTCTAAACGTAAGTATATAGTTGCCATTACCCTGATCACCGATAAATGACATATTGATCCCGATCCAGATCTGCTGACCAGAAACCGTTAGAATACGTTTTTCCAAGTAAAAGTCTTTTAATCTATCACGGTTCAACAACGCTTCCGAAATAATACCGATTAAATCATTGAATCCTAGTTTTTTGGCCAATTTAATCCCACTTTGGTTATTGGCCTCTTCTGATTTTAGTCCTGTAATTTCCTCGGCATATTTATTCCAGACAATAACTCTTCCTTTTAGATCGACAACGACTACACCCTCTTGGATATTCTTAACTACACTATCCAAAAGATCCTTTTCCTTTTCGGATTCAGCAAAAAGCCGGCTGTTCTCAAGTGCTATCCCAAGTTGGCTAGCTAAGATTGACAGGAAACGCACCTCTTCCTCTGTCCAATTTCTTACAACAGTATCAGCCACATCTATAACCCCAATCAGTTTTCCATTTACTATCATAGGAATACAAAGAAGTGATTTTGTTCTGCCAGACTTGCCCTTAATAAAAATAGAATTATTTTTGACATCAGATATACTGATTATTTTCTTCGTCTGGGCGGCTTGACCGGCTACTCCCTGTCCTATCTTAAATTCTGGAAAATCAGGCTGGTTGTTCAACTTATCATTTCTGGCGTAAGCCTTGATTTCCAAGGTTTTATAATCCTCTTTGAGTATGGCGATACTAACGGAGGCAGAATTAATAGCTTTCAATGTTTCATTCGTCGCGATTTCGAGAACCTGGTTTGTATTTCTCAAACTCAAAAAAGCATTTGAAATATGAAAGATCAACTCGCTCATTTTCTCTTCATCAAAAGCAAGATTTTGGTTTTTAGTTCCGAAACGTTTGAGCTTTTCTGGACAGTCGACATGTCTTTTCTGTGTGTAAACTTCCGTCAGGACTGTTTTTGTGGCGGAGGATAAATTCAATCTCATTGCTTCTTCTAAAGAAAACCAGTCGGCAGACTCTGCCTCGGAATTAACAAAAATACTTCTATTTTTATCCATATCACATTTATAGAGAAACCATTCATGCCAGGCGGCTCCATGGCGGCAGAGGTCGTTCTCAAGGATTGTGTGGAGTACAAGCTTCGGTTTTTCCGGTATTATTCCAAGCTCTTCAATCATTTCTCTTTTTTGTGCTTCTAGAGGTGTTTCACCGTTTTCAATATGACCCCCGGGCAGTGCATAGCAAAAGGGCCAGACACGTCTTTTTATGAGTAGGATTTTCTTATCTTTTTCTAGAATAGTCACTGCGACAGCGTGCTGGACAATGCCTTTTTTTGATGTTTCAGAAAAAATCGCTTTTTCATCTGAGAAGCGAGGACTTATCGATTTACAGTAATTGCAAGAGTAATATTCTTTGCCCTCGATATTAATCTTTTCAACACCTGGTTTTTTACATTTGAAACAAACTTTATCCATTTCGATTGAATCCTTTCGTCAATTCTTACAAAGTTAAGCTTATTTTAGCATCTGTGCCGCAAAAGGAATTGTGAGAAATCATAAAATATTTTTGCATAGATTGGAGTAATTCACTAAAGGATCATTCTTGACATTATATCATGTTGATGCTATAATGTCAAGTTACCGTAAGGTAACAACACTCTGATGGTTTGGAGGCTGCAATGCGGTTAGTATCAACGCATCTGCTGGATGAGTATAATGTCCGTCGCACAATTATCGATCGTCGGTATGAAAAATCGCGGGGTTTTGAACTTCGCTATAGTAATTTCATCACTGACCTCGAAGTATGCGAATGGGCACGGGACAACTTCTACCTGATTCTCGGAGGCTGGTGTGCGGGAAAGGATACCGTGCAGGACGAACTCCAGAGATTAGGTGTGATGAGGATACCACTTCTCAAATCGGACCGGTCGTTGAGGCCCGGGGAAGAAATCGGTCGGGAATTAATTCCTGCTTCGAGATATGAAATCAAAAAGAAACGCCGTGAGGGCGACTTGATGATCGAATATCTGGTAAATGCCGGAATTCCTGACCGCGAACAAGTTGCCGGCATTGACCTCTCCTTGGTTTATGAAGCGAAGGAGAAAGGCGTACCGTGCGCCGGCATCTTCTATCCGAATGCGGCCCAATTCATGATAGATTGGATCGACCCGTTGATTTTTGTCATCTGGGCGACGCCACAGGATCGGAAAAAGATGCTCAAAAGCCGCGGGGTTTCCGACGGTTTTATCCACCGGTTCGGCAAGGAGCAGAACATTCTCGGCGGATGGTCAGACGATGTCTATCTCCCTGGACACCGGACGCACTTTGTCCGAAACCGTTGGGGTGCCCCATGGGAGGCGGCAGAGGAAATTCTCCGACTCGCCAAGGAAGCGAGCTGCGAGTAAACATATAAAACGGCTGTCGACAATGTTGTCGGCAGCCGTTATTTTGTATTACCAGGAAACCCCGCACGCTATCGCCTTAGCGAATCTAAACAACATTATTCAAACAAATCTATGTACAATTCAGTACGAGTGCGGGGATGAATGGTACCGCTCTTACCAAATGCGCCCTCGATTTGGTAAGCTCTAATCATGAGAATACAAACCCTTAACCATAGTGTTTACCAGCATCAATACCATATCGTCTGGGGAACAAAGTACAGGCGTAAATATCTTAAGGAATATGTTAAACCAGCACTAATCGAATCCTTTAACCAAACCCTGAAGAAATATCCCACACTCTTTATGATTGAGATGAATACCGGTGACGACCATGTCCATATCCAAATAGAAATACCACCGAATATTGCTGTCTCCAGTGCTGTCCAAAAAATAAAACAACGCTCAAGTATCGACCTAAGCAGGAAGTTTAAGTTTATTCGCGAGATGTACATTGAGGACAGCATCTGGAGTGTGGGATATTTCTCTTCAACTATCGGACTTAACGAAGAACAAATACGCAAGTATATCGAACATCAAAATCGAAGGGAGCTGCCACAGCAAGCGGGGTTTGAATTCTCATGAACGTGGTCAAGGAAACCCCGGAATTAGCGAAGTGGCTCTTGACGAGCGGTTTCCGGGGAGGAGGTCATTCTTCCTATATCGTATCTGTTCAATTTATTTTATCTTTTTTACAATCGCTTCAAATGATTTTGGCTCATTGAGGGCAAGATCTGCTAAAACTTTCCGGTTGATATTGATCTTAGCCTTATTCAGCTTATCTATGAAAACCGAATAGCTGATGCCAAAATTGGTTAGAGCTGCGTTGATACGCACGATCCAAAGAGCTCTGAACTCCCGCTTTTTGACTCGACGGTCTCTGTACGAGTATTGACCGGCTTTTACGATGGCTTGTTTTGCCAACTTAAAAACAGATTTTCTTCTGCCCTGAAAACCTTTGGCAGCTTTTATAACTTTTTTATGCTTTGCGTGTCTTGCAATTCCTGTTTTGACTCTCATAATACTCCACTACTAAATATAGGGTGCTAATTTCTTAACTTTTCTGGTATCACTCCCGGAAACTGCCTGATCTACCTTCGTTCTTGGCGATTTATGTGTTAGAAGATGGCTGATTGCCGACTTTGACCGGAGTATCTTGCCGTTCGGGGTCATTTTTACTCTCTTTGCCGTTGCTTTGTGAGTTTTAAGTTTCATAGTATTTTCCTAATTTACAAATCTACGATTAAATAATTTCAATTAATTATTTCTCTTCCTTCTTGGCGGTGAGCATGGCGACGATTTGATTACCGGCTTTGACTGGTCTTCTTTCATAGGACAGATTGGTCTGCTCCGCGAATTTTTTGAACACATCCATCGCTGTTTCAATTAAAGCGTTTTCCCGGCCTCGGAGCCTCATCGAAACCTTTACCATATCTCCCTCATCAAAGAATCCTCTGGCTTGTTTGGCTTTGTAGGCGATATCGTGGTCACCAATTTTGAAGGTAAGTCTGATTTCCTTTAGTTCTGTTTGCTTGCTTTTGGCCTTGGCTTCCTTTTCTCTCTTTGACAGATCGTATTTGTATTTGCCGAAGTCCATTATCTTGCAGATCGGTGGCCTGTTTGTGGGATTAATTTCAACTAAATCGAGGCCCTTTTCGTATGCTAAGTTCAAGGCCTCTCTGGTTGCCATCGTTCCTAAGTTTTGACCATCCTGATCGATGACTATTACAGGCGAAAAATTTATCTGTTCATTTGCCCGTAAAAACCGTTGTTTTTTGTTGATATTTTCTCCTTTTCAATTTCTCATACATAAAAATAGCATAAAATACGCTTTAGGTCAACAGGAAGAAGGATTCCAAATTGAATTTACCGGTTTGTTATAAAAGAAATCAAATATGTCTAGTTTGCTTTCATTTTGCCGATAATCAGCCGTAGATTTTCATCTGAACTCTCGATCAGCTGAGGAGTCTTGCCGACAACATTGCCCTCAGAATCATGTAGCGGTATCTGAGTATTTGTAAAGAGTCTCAAAGAGCGTGCTCGAAACAAGGAGAGCGATTCTTCGTTCTCGGCTTTACTTTTACTAAAGACAGAGGATATCCTGGATAATATTGCAGACTCGGTCGGACGTACGCTTTCAAATACAATATCGAGAAAATCATCACCAATTTTTTTGATTTGATTGTTGAAATTTGAGACCATCAGGTTTTTTACTTTGGCTTGGACTAAAAAATCTTTGAATTCGATAGTTATCTCAATAGGAGCCGAAAGATTGAATTGAATTTGAGTTAAAAAAGCTCCGCCGTTGGCTGTTTTGCCTATCTTTATCTCTTCAATTTTTCTAAATCTCAAATTGTCAGCGCCCTCCTTCCAGCTATTTACGCAGATCAGTTGTTGCAAATCGTTCGATGCGTCGATTGGAATGAGACCCATCGCCGCTTGACTACCACAAAGACGTGTCGAAATTTTATTGGCAACATCGTCACCGCCTATTCCGACAATAGTGTTGTAGCCTTTACTCAAACCTTGCCCTGCCAGATCTGAGGCATTATAAGCTGTTGAGGTAAAGGTATATTCGCCGCCGATGCCAAGAAGGGAGAGATAGTTTTTTATATCTTCAATTTGGGAGCGTTTACGGCACTTTTTCAGGTCAAATATATAATAGTACATTTTAGATCAATCTATTTTTTGGTGAAGAAGCCCATCTTGTCGGCAGCGTTTTCTTTGTCTTTTGGTTCGGTCTTTTCTTCCGGCTTTTCTGAAATATGATCTGGAACTTTGATGTCAGCCCCATTGGCAGGCATCAGACTCTTTCCTACGAAGGTTGCACCCTCTTTGATTATCAATATTTTTGCATTGATATCGCCGTAAATTTTTCCGGTGGGGGTGATTTCAAGTTTCTCGCTGGCTTCGACGAGACCTCTGATTTCTCCGGATACCTCGATTACTTTTGCGATTACCGGTCCTTTGATTGAGGCATTGGTACCGACCAATATGTTCTCATCACTTTTTACTTCGCCCTCGATATTGCCATTTACCTGAATCGAGCCTTTGTTATAAAGGTTGCCCTTTAAGGTGACGTTTACACCGATAATTGTGTCTACAGTGTTCTCCATGAATCTCCTTCTTTTAACTTGAATTTAATACTACCATAACTTCTCAAAAAAAAGAAAACAGATAGTTGTTGAAAAGTTAAGGCAGTTTCTAATTACGCCAACCCTTGAGGTACTCGCCAAAATATGATACAATCACTCAGATTTTAACACGTAAATTTTTGTACAATGAACAAGATTAAGATAACAGGGGCACGCGAGCACAATCTAAAAAATATTTCTCTTGAAATACCGAGAGATCGGTTGGTTGTGATTACCGGCCTCTCCGGTTCAGGCAAATCTTCACTTGCCTTTGACACGATCTATGCCGAAGGACAGCGCAGATATGTTGAATCTCTTTCATCTTATGCTAGACAATTTCTCGGTATTATGGAAAAACCGGATGTCGATTCTATCGAAGGACTATCGCCGGCGATCTCAATTGATCAGAAATCTGCTTCACGCAATCCAAGATCAACTGTTGGCACTATCACCGAAATATATGACTATTTGAGACTGCTTTTTGCCAGAGTTGGTGTTATCCATTGCCCGGAATGCGGGAAGCCGGTTGATAAGCAAACGGTTGGCCAAATTGCCGATCAAGTGATTAATGAAGGTTTAAATACCAGAAGAATTGCAGTTTTAGCGCCAATTGTCCAGGGTAAAAAAGGAGAGCATCAGGATGTGTTGGCTAAGATTCTGAAATCCGGTTTTTCTAGGATAAGACTGGATGGAATAATTATGGAATTGGAGGAGGCGCAGACAAAGGAAATTGATAAAAACGTGAAGCATTCGATTGATATAGTTGTTGACCGGCTAATTCTTGAGCCAAATCAGGTGAGCGAAGATAACAAGCAACGTTTATATGATTCAATAGAGAAAGCACTTGCTCAATCAGACGGGAAGCTGATCATCTTCGATTTTGAAACAAAAGAAAACCGGCAGTTCTCTGAAAATTTTGCTTGTCCCGATTGTGGCATTTCAATGCCTGAAATTGCGCCGAGGTCTTTTTCTTTCAATTCTCCACATGGAGCTTGCAGAGTTTGCCAGGGGCTTGGCATCCGTCAACAGATCGAGCCGGCGCTTGTTTTACCAAATCCTCGACTAACAATAAATGAAGGGGCGATCAGACCGTGGGCCAGAAATATTGCTCACTCCGGATGGTATTTTCGAATTCTCGAACAGGCAGCTCATAAATATAATATCGATTTGAATATCCCAATCTCGAAACTTTCGAAAGAAGCACTTAATATAATCCTATTCGGTACGGGCGAAGAAGTCTTCAATATCGGCGGCTACGAATCAAAGTATGAGGGTGTAATACCAAATTTGACAAGACGATTCAAAGAATCAGAATCAGAGTATGTCAAAAAAGAGATCGAAAAATACATGATAACAAAACTTTGCCCCTCTTGTGGAGGCGCACGACTTAGAAAAGAGATATTGGGGGTAAAAATCGGAGGTAAGAATATTTCCGAAGTATCGAATCTCAATATCGGAAATGCCGTCAAATTCTTTTCAGAGGTAGAAAAAAGTTTTACCGATGAACAAAAAAAGATAGCAGAACTAATTATAAAAGAAATAAGGCTTAGGCTGAATTTTCTAGTGGAAGTTGGTCTTCCTTACCTGACCATCGACCGTAATGCCGCAACACTAGCCGGCGGAGAGGCTCAACGGATTCGTCTGGCAACACAGATTGGCTCAGGTCTGATGGGAGTTTTGTATATTTTGGATGAACCATCAATCGGACTTCATCAGCGCGATAACAACCGTCTTCTTGCAACAATCAAAAATCTAAAGGAACTTGGCAATACAGTCATAATCGTTGAGCATGATGAAGACACCATCCGCAGCGCCGATTGGATCATCGACATCGGCCCTGGAGCGGGGGAGCATGGAGGCGAAATTGTATGTCAGGGACGGTATGACGAAATCATAACATGTGAAGAGTCTCTAACTGCCCAATATCTTTCTGGCAGACGTAAGATTGAGGTTTCCAAATTTCGGAGACCGGGAAATGGAAAGTTCTTAGAGATTATCGGCGCCGAAGAAAACAATTTGAAAAAAGTAAATGTAAAGATTCCACTCAATACTCTAACATGTGTCAGCGGGGTTTCCGGCTCCGGTAAATCAACCCTAATCAATGATATCTTAGCGAAGTATTTATCTAAAACATTTCATCATGCCAAGACTGAGCCAGGTAAATTTCAGGAGATTGTTGGAACCGATAATTTAAATAAAGTTATTGATATCGATCAATCGCCTATCGGCAAAACGCCTCGTTCAAATCCGGCTACCTATACAGGAATATTTACTTTCATCAGAGAACTCTTCTCATCAACGCCAGAAGCCAAGATACGCGGGTATAAAGCCGGACGTTTTTCATTCAATGTTAAGGGCGGTAGATGTGAAAAATGCCGTGGGGAGGGCGTACTCAAAATTGAGATGCACTTCTTGCCGGATGTCTATATTACTTGCGAAGAGTGTAAAGGCAAGCGGTATAATAGCGAAGCTCTGGAGATTCGATATAAAGGCAAGACAATTTCAGACGTTCTGGAAATGACAGTAGATGAAGCGAACAGTTTCTTCAAGAATATTCCTCAAATTAGTCAGAAGCTCCAGGTTTTGACCGATGTTGGTCTCGGATACATTCGGCTAGGTCAGCCTGCCACCACTCTCTCCGGCGGCGAAGCACAGAGGATAAAGCTGGCTACAGAGCTCGCTCACAGAAGCACTGGTAAAACCTTCTATATCCTGGATGAACCAACGACCGGTTTGCATTTTGAGGATGTCAAGAAACTGGTTGGCGTACTTACTGCTCTCGTTGATAAAGGAAATACGGTTTTAGTCATTGAACATAATTTGGATGTGATAAAATCTGCTGATTATATTATCGATCTTGGACCGGAGGGTGGCGATGATGGCGGGCAAATCGTAGCCTTGGGCACACCCGAAGAGGTGGCAAAGGTAGAGAGATCATATACCGGACAGTATCTAAAGGAATTACTTTAATTCATAAAGTATCAATTTCATAAAGCCCATAAAGTTTATGCCTGACTTCGAATTTGAAAAGCACTATTTAGAAGAGGGTTTTACGGCCATTGCAGGCGTAGACGAGGTCGGAAGAGGCTGTCTTGCTGGGCCAATCGTAGCCGGAGCGGTCATTTTTGATAATTATAAAAGAAAAGCAAAATTCAAGGAGATAGATGACTCCAAGATTTTAACTTTAGAGAAGAGAGTTGAACTAGATAAACTTATTCGAAGGAACGCTGCTGATTTTGCGATAGGAGTGTGTTCTGTAGAAGAGATAAATAAATTTGGTATCGGAGCAGCCAATATTATGGCATTCGAACGAGCCCTAAACGGGCTGAAAGAATGCGATTTCGCTCTTATTGATGGCCGTCATTTTCGCGGTTTTTCATATTCCTATAAGTGTCTGGAAAAAGGCGAGAGTAAATCGTTTTCAATCGCAGCTGCTTCAATCATCGCCAAAGTATACAGAGACAACACAATGATTGATCTAGCGAGCGAATTTCCGGAATATAATTTTGAAAATAACAAAGGATATGGCTGTAAGAAGCATTATGAGGCGCTGGAACACTACGGCCCATGTAAATTGCACCGTAAGTTATTTCTGAGAAAATTTAATGCACACAATAAACAGACGTTGTTCTAGCGAATATCTGGAAATAAAAAAATAGTTTTGTTCTTTCACCAATGAAAGTGTTTCAAAAGGCGAGTACTTTTTATGTATGCTAGATTTAGAACAAGAATATCAAGAAGAGAGTGTGGAGGGTAAAGTCGTCCTTATCAGCGGAGGGACAACGGGAATTGGCCGCGCCACTGCAGTGATGCTAGCCTGGAAAGGGGCTAAAGTTTTCATATTTGCCAGACACCAGCGGGAGTTAGATGATGCCATTGCTGATGGAAAAAAGGTGGGAGGGGAAATTTGTGGTTGCCTTGCTGATGTGACAAAGTATGAAGATGTCGTAAATATCTTCGACCAGGTCAAAAACATTTATGGCAGATTGGATATTATGATCAATAACGCCGGCACCGGTGCGAGAAGTATTCTGCGCAGTGATTATGACGAATGGATGAGAGTAATCAAGACGAATTATGTAGGATATCTCCTCTGCACCCGGTTTGCCGTAGACATTTTGAAAGAACAGGGCGGCGGCGGTCACATTATTAATATTGGTTCTATGAGCGCCCATACGAGGGACGCCGATACTGACCTCTATGTTTCTACAAAAAGTGCCGTTGACGGCTTCAATGAATCATTGAGGAAGGAGATTAACCGGAAATGTATCAAAATGACTCTGATAGAGCCCGGCTCTGTAGGGACGGATCTGATCGGCAAAACACCGGCAGAGCAACAGGAGCTGGAGGAACACTTGGAATTACTAAAAGCTGAGGATATCGCTCGAGCTATTTATTATGCTCTAACTCAGCCGAAGAGAACCGATATTCTGACAATCCAACTTCGTTCTCACAAACAGGTATTCTAATTGGGCAGAATCCCAAAATAGGGAGCGATCTCAGGATGCAATTAAGACAAAATTTGTTAATTAACTGATGGTCTATTAAGGCTAAAAATCATTTGAAGATGTAAATTAAACTAAAAAGGAATTTACTATGAATCTCACCTCGACAGCGTTCGAAAACAACGAGATGATACCGCCACGTTTTACATGCGACGGGGCGAACTTGAGCCCGCATATGATTATTGAGCAAGTGCCGGACAGCGCGGAGAGCTTGGTTTTGATTGTCGACGATCCTGACGCTCCGGATGGATTATGGACTCACTGGACACTTTGGAATATTGATCCAAGAATAGAAGACGTACCAGAAGGAGGAATCGTCGATAGTCCTATTGAGGGAATTACCAGCGGTGGTACCAAGGGTTATCATGGTCCCTGTCCGTCAAACGGAACTCATCATTATAATTTTCATCTCTACGCACTTGATACAAAACTTGATATCAGTTCTGAGTCAGAACCTGATGGTTTGAAAGAGGCTATGATGGGCCACGTTATCGACGAGGCTCGATTAACCGGTCTTTATCAAAGACGATAGGATAGTTCATTATTTTTGCGTCGCGGCTTGGCCGGCCACATAGCCGCTTGACCAAGCCCATTGAAGATTGAATCCGCCGGAATCTCCATCGACGTCGATAATCTCACCTGCAAAATAGAGGTTTTTGGCAATTTTTGATTGTAAAGTCTTACTTTCAATTTCTGTTGAATCAATACCGCCGGCGGTTACCTGGGCTTCCTTTAGCGGCCGGATTGCTAAAATTGTCAGCGTCAGATCCTTGAAATTTTTCAAAAGGGCTAACCTTTTCTCACGCGAGATTTCGGCCGCTTTTCGGTCCCCGTCAATATTAGAGAGACGGAGTAGAACGTTGATCAAATTTTGGGGAATCATGCCAGAGAGAGCATTCTTTATCGTTTTTTTTCCGCTTTGGCTAAATATTTCAGCAATTTTTTGATCCAGCTCTTTTATTTCCAAATCATAAAATAGATCAATATGGATTGTTATTGTCGACTCATTTATATTGGCGGCAGCATTTCTGGCCTGAGCCATGATAGCCGGACCGGAGAGACCGAAGTGGGTAAAAAGTAGATCACCGGTTTTCAGACTGATTCTTTGCCCATCTCTTTTAAGCGAAACTTGGGCTTCGACTTTTATGCCCTGAACTTCCTTTGGCCAACTTTCCTTTGTTTCGATAGGAACGAGGGCCGCGTGAACAGTTTTGATCGTATGTCCAAGATTTTTAACCCAAAAAAGTCCGTCGCCGGAGGAACCGAGATAGTGTGCAGCTTTACCGCCGGTAGTTAAAATTAGTTTTCCTGAACTGATGACCTGACCATCCGACAAAGTTATGCTCCAACAGTCATGATTTTCGATCCTTTTGACTTCGCTGTTTAACAGGATTTCAACGCCTGTTTCAGTCAATCTGTGCTCGAGTGACGATACGACTGAACTAGCTTGATTCGTCCGCGGGAAAATACGGCCGTTATCCTCTTCCTTTAACATTAATCCTAGCCCTTCAAAGAACTTCATTGTTTCATGTTGGTCAAATTTGGAGAGGACATCCTTGATAAAATTATGGTCAGCGCCATGATAGCGATCTGGCGAAGCAAACTTGTTCGTCAAGTTACAGCGGCCGTTACCGGTTGCCAAAATCTTCCGGCCAATAGCCGGATTTTTTTCAATTAGAATAACCTTTTGGCCAGTTTCGGCGGCTATGATTGCGGCCATAATGCCGGCCGGTCCGGCACCGATAATAGCGATATCATATACTTTCATGAGAACAATTATACAATGAATGATTGCAAATAGCAAGCACTGCCTATTGACAGGCAACCATTTCGGTGGTAAAATATAAGTATATCAAATACTTGGGCGAACACTGCCCTTGATGAAGTGAGGGGATAACATGGAGAATAACACCGTCTCGATACGTCTCGGGGCAAGGTTCCGCCTATTGCGGGAGAATTACCAGAGAGGTGCCTCGGTATCACTCTGGGAGGATATCACCGCCATGGCGGCTGAGATCAATCGGTCGGGTGATCAGCTGCTGGTTGCTGAATACCAGCAGTTTGTAACATCACAACTACAAGTTCCGCTCTGCGCCTAGCGCAAGCGGTTCGGAGGGTATTATGGGATAAGTTGTCGCACACGGCGATGACTTATCCTTATTTTTTGTCCACAACTTGGTCATGGGTTGCATGTCTGGTCATTTATTGGTATAAATATCAAAATACATTTCACAGGAGAGGAGGTAAAACCATGTCTGTGATGGAAGGAACACCCCCATCATCGCCTCCCGCCAGAACGGTGAGCCGGCGGACGTTACTCCGGCAGGTAAGAGCGTATGCTCAAGCGCCTGCTCAGGCAATAATTGCAGTCGAAGGATTAATTGCTATTATTGTCTCGGACGAAAAAGTCAAGGAACCCGAGCTTCGGCTCATGCTCCACCTGTTTGCTCAGGTACATGAGCAGAGTGCGCCAGATCTGACCCTTGCCAACGCATGTTGGCGGGCGGCCCAGGCAATGGAAAAGAGACTGCAAGGCTGCAGTCATGGACTGCAGCAAGATTACAGCAACTTTCGTAGCCGTAATCTTCTCCAAACCACCTGAGAACTTCCCCCAACGGAGGTGGATATGTGGATTACTCAAGGAGAGCCAGCGCACCCGGCGTTTGGTTCTCCATTTTTTTTATCAATATGCTATAATATATTTAGAATTAATTA
This sequence comes from Patescibacteria group bacterium, assembly GCA_041674765.1. Taxonomy (GTDB): domain Bacteria; phylum Patescibacteriota; class UBA1384; order XYA2-FULL-43-10; family 1-14-0-10-43-13; genus JBAYVE01. Next base: position 7,209 of record JBAYVE010000015.1, on the reverse strand, counting down.
AGTGAGGGAGGGGTTTATGGGCAAAATGAATGCGCTCGATTGGATTGCGCTAGTGCTTGTTATCGTTGGTGGTTTGAACTGGGGGCTAGTCGGTTTCTTTGACTTCGATTTGGTCGCTGCAATTTTCGGCGAAATGAGTACTGTGGCCCGGATAGTATATGATCTCGTCGGACTCTCTGCTATTTATATGCTGGTCGCTACTTTCACCAAAAAAGCATAATAGGTCTCCAAATCACAAAAAGAGTTCTTTCGAACTCTTTTTGTTTGAAATAAAGTGCATCCACCTTCAATTTTGGCTGGACAAGGCAATATATTTATGGTAGAATTATGTCTTCTAAAGGGGGATTTTTTTATTCTTCGAGCTGGAAAACATGGCAAGAAGTCTAGGGCAATGGAATTTTAGAAGCTCGATAATAAATAATGAAAATTTAACTTATGAACACAGAAATCAGAAATGTTGCAATCATAGCTCACGTTGACCATGGCAAGACTACCTTAGTCGACGGTTTTTTGAAACAGTCAAAAACATTTCGGGAGAATGAATCCTATATGGATCAGGACCTGATTATGGACTCAAACGATCAGGAAAGGGAACGGGGGATTACAATCTTGGCCAAAAATACCGCTATCAATTACAAAAGTTTTAAAATAAATATTATTGATACTCCGGGGCATGCCGATTTTGGCGGTGAAGTCGAACGCACCTTGAATATGGCTGAGGGTGCTATTCTAGTTATTGACGCTCAGGAAGGGCCGATGCCTCAGACAAAATTTGTGTTGAAAAAAGCTTTCGAATTGGGCCTTAAGATCATCGTTGTCATCAACAAGATTGATAAGCCCAATGCAGATATTCCGGCTACTATCAATAAAACATACGATCTCTTTTTGGAGCTGGCTCATCATGATGATCATCTCGACTTTCCAATTTACTATGCCATCGGCCGTGAGGGAAAAAGCTGGAACGAATTGCCTGAAGACGAAGATTTACCAGCAGATCTATCCCCAATCTTGGATGCGGTTGTCGGCACGATTCCTGCGCCGGAAAAAAATGATGAGGAACCATTTCAACTACTCATCTCTGCCCTTGATTATGATAATTTCATCGGCAAATACGCGATCGGCAAAGTCACAAGAGGTACGGTAAAGTTGGGACAATCGGTCGTGCTTATCGGGGAAAACGGGGTCATCGAAAATGGTAAGATAGAGAAGATTTTTCAGAACAATGGTCTAAAAAAGATTGAAGCCGCTCAGGCGCACTCGGGAGACATTGTCTCTATTGCTGGACTTTCAAAGGCTACGATCGGCCTTACGATCGCTGATGCCGCGAAGCCTGAAGCCTTGCCGACTATCCAGATCGAAGAGCCGACTTTGAACATATCGGTTTATGCCAATACTTCGCCTTTTGCCGGCAGAGAAGGCAAATTTGTTACGGCCCGCCAGTTACTTGACCGTATCAAAAAAGAGCTCGAGACAAATGTTTCGATGCGTTTAAGGATTGCCGATGATTCAAGTTATATTCTGTCTGGCCGTGGTGAACTTCATCTTTCCGTCTTTATCGAAGCCTTGCGCCGGGAAGGTTATGAATTGCAAGTTGGCAAGCCAGAAGTTATCACCAAAGAGATTGAAGGCCAGGTTTGTGAGCCAATCGAAGAATTAACGATAGACGTGCCAAATGAATACGTGAACACTGTTATCGGCGAGGTTAGCCGTCGCCGTGGTGTCCTGCACAGTCAATCAGAGAATCCTGACAATACTTCGCGGCTCGTCTTCGAGATCGCAACCCGGGGGACACTAGGTCTTCGGAACGTTTTACTTACGGCGTCAAAAGGCACATCGATTATGAACTCATTGTTTTTACGCTTCGACAAGATGGGAGCGCCAATTCCGAAACTTCGAAATGGTGTTCTAATCGCATTCGAGGCTGGAAAGGCCGTAACTTACGGTCTAAATATCGCGCAGCAACGGGGTATAACATTTATTCCGCCTCAGACCGAAGTTTATACCGGAATGATTGTCGGTTTGAATACCCGTGAAGACGATCTCGAGATCAACATCTGCAAAGAAAAGAAATTGACCAATGTCCGTGCTTCCAGCTCAGACATTGCCGCGATATTAACGCCTCCAACTTTGTTTTCACTTGAGCAGTGTATCGACTTTTTGGAAGATGATGAACTTCTGGAAGTTACACCAAAATCACTTCGCTTACGCAAACGAATTCTCGATTCCAACCTGAGAAATAAATCAAAAAAGAACTAAAAAAATGACGGCCCCCTGTACTTAGAACCTTTTTAAAGCATAGCTTTGTATGGGGCAAACTTAGAACTTAGAACTTAGAACTTAGAACTATATCTTTTCGGTTGCTTTTATTCCCAATAAATTAAGTCCGCTGGAGAGTACTTTGGCTACAGCTTCGGTCAGCACAAGGCGGGATTTAACAGTTTGCGGCGCTTCACCAAGCACCCTATATTTTGCATAGAAACTATTGAATTTTTGAGCTAGAACAAAAAGATAGTTGCAAAGCAGATGAGGAGAATAGCTCTCGCCAGCTACTTTGACAATATTTGGGAAGCTATCAAGTTCTTTGATCAGGTCAAGCTCTGTCTCATTAAATGATATTTTAGTATCACAATCACTTACAATCTTAGCATCCTCTGCTTTCCTTAATATGCTCTTACACCGGGCATAAGCATATTGTAAATAAGGCCCTGTATTTCCCTGTGTGTCGAGTGCTTGGTCCAGGTCGAAGACGATCTCGCTTTTCGCGTTATATTTGAGCATATAATATTTGATCGCAGCGACGGCAATATTGCGGAGTTCCGGAGTTTGTCCAAAATCTTTCTCGATCTTATTCTCAACCAGTTCAAGGAGGTCATCCGCGAGTATGCCGATGCCTTTCCGTCCGGACATGGCGTATTGTCCTTTTTGGTCGGATATATCAACTCCAAGCTCGCTAGCTGTGCTAGGGGACAGAAAAACAATGCCGTAATCCACATGATTCAGATTTCCGGCCTGTTTGTCATAGCCAAGTGAAAATAAGCATTCCTTGACTGCCAATTGAGGTAAAGATTGGCGTACGTCGATGAAATTTACAACGATATCAGCGCGACCAAATTGGTCAGATTCTTGACCGTCTTGTGATGTAGTCCAGAGCGGCTTATCTTGTATTTTTTTCGGCCATTCTTTATAGAGAAAGTCCTTGCCCAAGAGGTCGAATTTCCACAGATGATAAGCAATGTCTTTGCCGGTGTAAGTTACGACGCCGTTCGATTTCACCACCACCTTGTCTTCATCTCCGACGTTCTTGATTACCCAGCAGCCGGCATTTTTACCCTCGGTTTCAAGGATAAAATTATCGCGGCTATGCTCTTTTAGCGTCTTATAGGCCTGCTCCCAGAAACCATTGACCAAGATATCGCTTTCCCAGACCATCAGGTCGTAATCGATATTAAAATTATGCGTTGTTTGCAGATTGCTATATATCACCTCCGTGGCCATTTGCTTAACTTTTTTAGGAATATCGCCTTTTTGCTGGTCGAGTGCTTCTATTATATCGGTTTGTTTACTTTGCAATGACTCATTGTCCTCAAGCTTTTCCATTGTCTCAACGTAAATGTCTTGGGCGAAGTGGTCATACTTTTTATGATTGAAGTTTTCTTTTTTGAACTCTTCCATTCCCAAAAAGGTGACTGCGACCTGAACGCCTGTATCGTCGACATAATATTGTGCTTCTACCTTATAACCCAATAATTCCAAAATCCGCTGGCAGCTGTTCCCTAGGCAAGCGTTACGCAGATGTCCTATGTGCAGGGCCTTATTCGGATTAACATTTGTATGCTCTAGGACTACTTTTCTATTGGCGCCAATCTTTGTCTCGCCGTATGTTTTGTCCTTCGAAATCTCAACAACTCTCTTCGCATAATAGCTATCGCTGATGAAGAAGTTGATGAAACCAGGGGCTTTTACTTCGACTTTTGTAAATAATTCGTCTTTTAAGAGATCATCTTTCAATTCCCCGGCGATCTCGAGTGGAGATTTCTTTAGCTCCCGAGCCAAACCCATCGCGATATTAGTTGAAAAATCGCCAAACTCTGTCTTTTCTGACTGCAAAATAACGGGCTTGATCGTCAAGCCGTATTTATCTGCCAATACTTTACTAATTTTTGCGCTCAAGATCTCTTTTATCATTAAATTAAAATTAACATAAATAGAGTAGGCATTCAACATGACATTGGACGTTCAATTTGATATTCTGGAAGTACAAAGTATTTATAGGAAAAACAATGGACAAAAATTTTAGGGATGTAATTACAGCGGCTATGAAGGAAGCAGGTGGAATTCTACGGGAAAAATTTGACAGTTTCGAGCGAAGCTCTGTCACTTTGAAAAGTGCTCACGAGATCATTACTGAGAACGATTTACTCTCAGAAAAGATCATCGTGGAAGCTATCAAGAAAAACTTTCCGGAGCATGCTATCCTGTCGGAGGAGGAGGGGAGTGTTCACAACGATTCTGATTACCGCTGGATTATTGATCCGATCGACGGCACCACCAATTTCTCGATTCATAATCCGATCTGGGCAATTTCTGTAGCCCTAGCCCATAAGAATGAGATTATCCTGGGTGTCGTCTATGCGCCCATCCTAGATGAACTTTTTATTGCCGAAGAGGGGAATGGCGCTTCTAAGAACGGTTTGAAAATTGCTGTCTCCAAAATTGACTCCGGCAAGGTTATAAACACCTTCTGCCATGGTAACAACATGACCGATATTAAGAGGGGCATCGCTTATTACTCGAAAGCCAAATTGAACAGTGTGGATTGCCGTCAGCTCGGTAGTGCCTCTTTAGAGCTGGCTTACGTTTCATCAGGACGGGTAGAATCGCTTGTTATCCCTGGCGTAAATGCCTGGGATGTTGCCGGCGGGGTACTGCTTGTCCGTGAAGCTGGTGGCAGGGTGACTGATTTTCACGGTGATGAGTGGACATTCGAAAGCCACGACATTATTGCCTCAAACGGCCTCGTCCATCAAAGATTATTAAACGAGTTGAAGGAGATATAATGGGATCTATAAACAAGGAATGGCACCTAGCCCACAAAATGCCAAAAAACCCTACAGAAACCGAGCGCCTGGAATGGAATCGCGAGCACTCGAGAAATTGTACTTGCCGGCCGATGCCGGAGAGTTTGCAGAAGAAGATTGATCAGATGGGTAGAAACATTCTAATAGGTCTGAATAAATAAAAAGACTACATTTTTTGGTCAAATAAATAAGGCCGTTTGGCATTGCTGCCAAGCGGCCTTTGAAAAAAGGGATTCATTGTGATCAGGTGCATCAACGGTTCTTGACTACCGCCTTGCCTGCCGCAATGTACTCTTCGCGGGGGTACTTGGGCCTGCATCCCAACTTCTTCATCCCTTCGCGGAGATACTCGGCGCAGGCTCTGCCACCCTTTTTGCCGATCTCCTCGTAAAATTCGAGACAGTAGCGATCGCGAACGATCAGTCCACCCTTCCGTCCGGCTTGGCCGACGGTCAGACAAATCTTTTTCCGGCCTTCGATCCTGGCTTTACCATCCTTCAGTCGGCGTCGACGGTCTCGACGGTCAGCGATGCTTTTGTCTCCAGCATTTAGACACTGGGAGTAGGTTGAGCCCTTCGCAACCAGCGCTTCTTTGCCGCGATCCAGATACTCACGCAGTGTATGGCCTTCGCCCAGCAAGGCACGGCCTTCAGTCAGGTAATCTATGCGGGCGTATCCGCCATATTGACTGACTTCTTCGAAGTAATCCCAATAATGCTTTTTTCTTGAGGCAAGGCCTCCTAGCCTGCCAATCTCTCTGAAATACTCAGGGCCGTACAGATCACGAGTTCTCAGACCGCCCCTCAAACCAGCTTCAGTGACGGGCATTTGGCCCTTCTCGTCTGGATTATCCATCTCTCGTCCCCCTACTGCCCTTTCACCGCGGGGCCGCGGACACATTGCTCAAGGATATTTGTTTCTCCCGAGCAGTTTGGTACGTCTGACCTGGATAGCCTGGACAGAACGGCCGATTAGAGCTGAGAGTTCACGGTCTCTGGGTCTGTTCGCCGCTATGATGGCGCTGTCCTCTTCAGGCTCCCAGGGTTTGTGAGAATTCCTAGCATTTTTTACAGTCGACCGGTAATTCGCCTTTCGTAATGCATTCCGTCTGTCCGGATGCCTCTTTTTCCAAGTCCTTGCGCTACTTATCTTTTCTGGCATAATCCGCCTCCAAATCGATTGGTGTGTGCGTAAGCAATGGGTTGCTCTATTGGTGGCATGGTATCAACTTTTTATCGAAAGATCAATTTTTCTTAGCAAGTAATTTGGCAATCTATTTTCCTAGCTCTATTAAAAAAAGGTGCGACGGAGAGGAACTCTCCGGCGCACCATGTTGCGGACGGTTTCAGGCTAGCGCTTGATGGTAGCGGTAATGGCCGCTCTGATCAGCAACGGGCCGAACGGGCCGTCTCCGAGAACTTCCTGGAAATGACCAGGCGCGCTGATTTGGAGCGACCGCACGCATGCTTCTGCGTGAACGCAGCGCCGTACCAGCTCTTTGAGGGACCAGCGTACCATATCGCGGGTGCATGCAATATCGGATGATACGGCTCTGCCGAACTCATCATCCGATAGAAAAACGGCGCTAGCTACCCCAATCTGGTACTTCTCCATCCAGCGCACGATACGACGGGCCCACATGAGTTGGCGAACTCCGAGCTCAACCTTGAGTCCCAGTTGAGCTCCGAGACCTTGCTGGAGATTTCCAAAGGTGAAGGTCGTATGGTTGTCTATCCCATAAGTGACCTTCATCTCGGTTCGGGATCCTTCGCTGTTTTTCATTCCGCCCATGTCGAACGCTTGGGCGAAATATGCACCTTCGTCGGTGGCAGAGTCATAGATAGTTTTGACTTCTGACATCAACCCTTCCCACTGTCTGTCAGTGAGGTTGAAAAAAAGTAAATTTTTGAACATGGGATTTACCTCCCAAAGAGTAGTCAGGTCGCCTCAATAGGCATTAACCCGCCACCATTCTTATACCACCAAAATGAATTTGTGTCAACCGAAACGTTATGTTTCAATACCTTGGAAACACCCTGATATAATTTCAGGCATGTATACAAACAATCCATTCATGCCCAGTGTCAGGATGAATGCGGTTAAAAAGGTCCGCTCTGGCTGGGGCATTAGA
>JBAYVE010000014.1:0-37697 GCA_041674765.1 Patescibacteria group bacterium | reverse complement strand
CGAATGCCCCAGCCAGAGCGGACCTTTTTAACCGCATTCATCCTGACACTGGGTATGAATGGATTTGTTATATACATACCTCCAATTCTATCAGGGTGTTTCCAAGGTATTGAAACATAACGTTGCTGTTGACAAATGAGGACAAAAAATGTTATAACTCTTTTGGTTTGTAGGGTATCTTATTCGGGGGAGACCTTACAAACCGTCGCCCGGCCGCCCACTTCTGCCAGCCTCGGCAGAAGCGTAGTTGTGGAGAGGTTGTAGCGCTCTATGTGCTCCCTCTCCTCCCCTTTTTACCCCCGGCAAAGGATTCCAACACATTCGATATGATGAGTCATGGGAAACATGTCAATTGGTTGGACTTTTTTTAATTTAAAATCTCTTTTTTCGAATTCTTTGATATCTCTGGCAAAAGTTGCTGGATTGCACGAGGTATAGATTAGTTCCAAGCTAGAAAAGCCAGAAAATTCATAAAGTTTGGATAGATCCTCAATTATTTTTTTGCCTAGCCCTTGTCTCGGTGGATCGAGAATAATCTTGTCGAACTGCTTCATTGCTGAATTGCCGTATTGTTTTAGCCACGACATCGTATCAGCACAGATGAACTCGCAGTTTGATAATTTATTAATTCTGGAGTTGGCGTTGGCATCGTTGATAGCTGATTGCACGAGTTCGACTCCGACTACATTTTTAGCTAAAGTTGAAAGGTAAATGCCGATTGTTCCGGTGCCGCAGTATAAATCGAGAATCCTGTCACCCATTTTGATTTCGGCAAATTCCTTGATTTTGTCGTAAAGCGTTTTCAGACCGAGTGAATTTGTTTGGAAAAATGATTCAGGCGATAGTTGGAATGTAAATTTGCCAGCCTTCTCGTAAATAATAGGCGAGCCGAAAATTAACCGTCTTTGCCAATTGTAGTTTGATTTATTCAATGCAATAGTATGGTAGATAGATTTGACGCCGGTGATTGATTTCAGAGTGTCGACGATTTCTTGCCGCAGAGGAAGTTCTCTCGAAGAAGTGATAATTTCAACCATGAATTCATTGGTAAATTTACCTTCACGAACTCGAAGTTGCCAGAGGGAAGAGAAAACATTGTTACATTGTTCTATTGTTTCATTGTTGCTAAACTTCCCACCCTCGCTCGAAGAATAATTATTTTTCTTGGATTGCCTGGAACAATCATTGAATGTTTCTCTTAGCGCTTTCAAAATTGAATTGCAGGTTTTTGATTGCAAGAGACACCCTTCGATAGGAATCATTTTCTTAGAATCCTCAAAATCGTGCATCGCAAAGTTGGTTTTCCCATTTTCATTAATAAAAAAGAAGCGGATAGTGTTGCGGTAGTACAACTCTTCGTTTGATCCTGGCACAATTGGCAGGATGTCTGACTCAATCCCCTGCCTCGCCATGGTTTCTCGAAATATTTCCTCTTTAAACTTTAGTTGATTTGGATAAGCAATATTTTGATGGTCGCACCCGCCGCATCTATCAAAATGAGGGCAAAGAGAATTTATTCTTCGAGACGAGGGTTTGATGATTTTCATAATTCTGCCTTCAAAATAGGACTTTTTGTCTTTGACAATTTCAACATCGATCAGATCACCGGGAACTGACTTTTTGACAAAAATAGGTTTACCTTCTGGAGTCCGTCCGAGTCCCCACCCCTCATAAATTAATTTTTCAATTTTTATGTGCATATTTTAAAATAAAGCATAGTACTTCAAAGAAATCAGGCATCTATTGATTAACTTAGCTATGAACTTTTAACTAACTACTAACTACTAACTACTAACTAATTGCAATATTACTAGAGTGCTATATTACGAATTAACTTATTGCTAATTAACTTATTGCTAATTAACTTATCAAATAGAAGACGAGTCACCTTTTTTTGAAATGTATATCGCTAAAGAACATACTATTTGGGTAGAATTAATTTGCGATCGCAAATTAATTCACCTTTTTGAATGTCTTTTTTATTCAGGACTCCTTGATCGAGAAAGAACTCCACAATATCTTGTTCACCTTCTATAATATCAGCGATCATATATTTAATGTACTTTCTTCCGCCTGAATTTTCGCAGATTAGGTCGATCTCGCTCGAACACTCAAAAGGATAGACAAAAACACTTTTTTGTATTTGTCGAAACCCCAGTTTGTATAGATGGTTTCTAACAAAATTTCTGACTTCCTTGTCCTTTTCGGGGATGTCGAAGATAACAATCCGCCATTTTCTGTCCCAAACAGAGGGTTTGGTAATTTTTACGTTCTCAAGCAGCAGTTTATCTATACGTTTTTTGCCAGCTTGTGTTAATTCCAAGTAGGTAATCTTGTCCTCTGTGAACTGATTGACCAATCCCCTCTTTCTCAAATAAGCGATTTTTCTTGTCAGATCTCCCCGATCTCGTGATCGTTTCTCTAGATATTTTATTATCTCAATACGGTCTTTGTAAGACTTGGAAAAACACCCAGCCACAATAGCCCCAACATCAACCAGCGAAAACAAAATCTCTTTACTGGTGATTTTAATAATCTCTTTATTTTCCTTTCGCATGATCTAATTATAGTAGAATTAATTTGCGATCGCAAATTAGTTCAACATATTTTGCTCTGTTTCAATGAGGTTAGGGACATATGGTTGTGTCCCTTATTTTGGTTTGTTTGCGAGATAGAAGAGAAGAGACAGTAATAAATTCAAAAAAGAGATGCAAAGCGATATAAAGATAAATACAAAAGATGAATAAAAAAGCGGAATGGTGAACTCTTAGATTGCTCTAAATGTTTGCCATTCCGCACGCGAATTAGGGTCGGCCGTAGCAGCACCCGGGGTGGTGCCGTTGTTGATTTCACGAGATCATATCTTATGTTCAATTATAAAAAATCCCCCCGATGCATACTTAGCGAAGCAGCATCAGGGGAGTACTAATTCTTCATCCGGCCTTCGTAGCCGGGGAGAAGGCGGTAGACGCGTCCATTCCTGCCGTTCATGGAAAGGAGGACATTCGTGCGCTCAAGCTGTCGAAATACCAACTCGGCCTCCGACGCTAGTAGTCCCGAACTGGCGATCAACTCTGTTGCCGAGATAGTGGTCTGCGTCGGATTGGCATGCGACAAGAAGGGCTGAATTAATCTTGTTTGTTTGGTTTGGACTATTGAGCCAGACTGTGATTTCGGCTTTTGGGGCTGGAGAGAAATTAGCGTATTCCGCCAATATGTCAGGATCTCTGCTGTCAGAGCCGGAATGTCGTAGAATTTCTGCAATGTCTTTTGCAAGTGGATTTCTTGGCATATAATAGCACCGACGAGTCCATCGAGTCCAAAGTGCCTTCTTTCTTCACCTGGAACTGGACTAGAGCAGTGGATACAGCGGTTGGGTACCACTTTAATATGTCCAAGAGCGGTCCAGCAGCAGAGTTGACGACGGGAGCAGCCAACATTTTCCATAATGTTCATTGATAAATACATATTCTTCTTGAAATGTTCCATCAGCCCCAGCGCGAACTCCCAAGTGAGAGGAATTCCACTCTCACAGTGGAAGAAGGTATTCTCTGGGGTTACCTCCATCATTTTTGCCAATTCTTGCTCCGCGGCTAGCCTTACCGGCTCATCGATGACATCTTTGTCTATCTTGCTCAGATATCTAGCTGCTAGGACAGCTAGGATGAGCTGATCGAATGCGAAGATTCGATCACCTTTATCATCGATTTTGGACTTAAAGAAGCCGTTATCGTCAGCGTAGCCAACTTGTCGCGTAGTTAGCGAAGAGCTTGCTCCAAAATACCCGATAGTCATATTTTGGCTATCCAAGAGCTTAAGCACCCGTAACATCATGGTAATACCGGTAAACATCTCAATCTTTTTTGCCATTGGATTTTCCTTTCACGAACGCTGTTTGGTCTCAGATTTTCAATGTACTATATTTAAAAATACAGAGTCGCCACTCGGTATTGTTATGTTGCAGACAATAGCACTTTTTGATCATTTCGTCAAAAAGTCATTTCTTCAATTGATATAGAATAATTCCTGTAGCGACGGCTACATTCAACGAGTTCTTCTTGCCATACATCGGAATTTCGATGATTTGGTCGGCGAGATCAAGTATTTCTTTGGATATGCCATCAACTTCATTGCCGACGATGATGGCCAAATCTGTGTTATGGGGTATGTATTTTGTATATTGGGTGGAACGATGATCCTGCTCTAGAGCAATGATTTGAATTCCTTTAGATTTTAAATTTTGAATTTTGAATTCTAAATTATCAACGTATTCCCATTCGACAAAATCAACTGCTCCAAGAGCAGCCTTGTCGATCTCTTTCCTTGGCGGTCTGGGGGTGATGCCGCAAAGATAAATTTTGCTAACACCGGCAGCATCGGCCGTACGAAAAATCGAGCCGACGTTCTCCATCGAACGAATATTGTCAAGAATTAAATGTATTTTCATCTAAAGCTAAAAACAAAAATAAACGAAATAACTAAAAGTATGGGCTGTTTAATTGATAACCGAATTTCTAATTGATCGAATCATCGAGCATTAGATTAATTAGACCTATTCGATATTAGGTTGAGCGATGCTTATTTTTCTAGCCGTGTTTTCAAAGCCTCTGCAATGTCTTTGGCGGGGAAAACTTCCTGGGATGAACCTTCAAGGTCTCGGAGAATGATTTCGTCCTTGACAGCTTCCTGTTGACCGATGATAACAGCAAACTTTGCTCCAAGCTTGGAGGCGCTTTTCATCTGCTGACGCAGGCCTTCATCCGAGGGGACAAAGAAGACATTAATATCATTTTTTGAAATAGCGTCGTATATTTTCTTTGAGACTTCTTTGGCCTTCTCTCCGAGTTGGAGGATGCAGACTTCAACACCTCTCTCTATCCATGGAGTAAGGTTTTGTTCCTTCATCAATGAAATAACGCGCTCCATGCCCATCGAGAAGCCAACAGCAGGGGTCTTAGGGCCTCCCAGGAGCTCCACAAGCCCGTTGTAACGTCCTCCGCCGACTAAAGTGCTCTGACGGCCCTTGTCATTCTTCTGAACGATCTCGAAGACCGTCTGAGTATAATAATCTAGCCCGCGCACGAGAGTCGGGTCTAAATCATATTTTATGCTGAAATAGTCCAAATATTCTAATGTCTGCTGAAAATGAGTTTTGCACTCTGAGCAGAGAGAATCCAGCATTACCGGAGCGGCATGGGCGGTTGTTTGACAATATTCTTCTTTGCAGTCAAGCAATCTCAATGGATTGTCTTCATACCGGCGTTGGCAATCAGCACAAAGTTTATCAACTTTGTCTTTGTAAAACTTTTTCAGTTTTAGGATAAATTTTGGACGGCATTTCGGACAACCGATCGAATTTACGTATACAATTAGATTTTTCAGTCCAAGTCTGGATAATATTTCCCATGCAGACATTATAGTCAGGTAATCTGACTTTGCGCTTTCATCGCCAAAAATCTCTACGCTCGCTTGATAGAATTCACGGAATCGCCCTTTTTGGGGTCGCTCTCGGCGGAACATTGCGCCGATATAGTATAAGCGCACCGGTTGGGGCAAGCTAGCCATTCCGTTTTGAATATAAGCCCTAACGACTCCGGCGGTGCCTTCGGGACGGAGACATAACTTTGTTGACTCATCCTCGGTTTTGGACTCGATCAGATAGATCTCTTTTTGAACAATATCAGTGGCTTCGCCGATCCCACGTGTATAAATCTCCACATTTTCGATATGGGGAAGATCAATCCTGCCGAAACCAAGACCTTCAAGCGTCTTCTCAGCGGTTTTGCGTACTTTTTGCCAATATGGTTGCTCTGCTGGAAGAATGTCTTTAGTCCCTCTGGGTGATTGATAGTTTTGTTTGGCCATGATAAACCTCATTAAAAAAAATAGTGTAGCGAGTAAATAGTATAAGGCGTTGATTTTAAGAACTAGCGATATACTCTTTCCGCAATCGTAACAAGATTGAAATCAAAAATCAAATACTACACTTGTTATTAGACAACTAGCTATATTAGAATAATCTGATCGTTTTGAAGATCCAGGGAAATTCTTTTATCTTTAATAATTTGGTCGGAAAGAATAGCATCAGAGATGATTGACTCAACGTTTTCGGCGATGTATTTGCGGATCGGTCTGGCTCCAAATTCCGGCTTGTAACTCTCTTTTGCGATAAATTTCTTCACTTTCGGGTCAAGATTCAGACTATAACCCTGAGCTACCAACCTTGTGTTAAGCTCTTTTATCTGAAGTTCAACAATTTTTAGGAGTGTTTTTTCATCCAGTGGATAGAAAACAATAATTTTGTCCAGTCTGTTTAGAAATTCCGGACGAAAACTCTTCTCAACTTTTTCGATGACACTTGATTCCAGCTTTTGATAACGCTCTTTCGATGAAAGCGAATTATTAAAACCGATTGATGTTTGCTGTCTCAAAACATCCGTGCCCAGATTTGAAGTCATAATTACGACGGTGTTTTTGAAATCGACTTTGCGTCCCTTCGCATCAGTCAAACTTCCATCTTCAAGAATTTGGAGAAGAATATTAAAAACTTCGGGATGTGCTTTCTCAATTTCATCAAAGAGGATAACAGAGTGAGGGTTTTTTCTAACTGCGTCCGTCAATCTACCGCCTTCTTCATAGCCGACATAACCGGCAGGAGCCCCGATCATTCTCGCAACGTTGTGCTTCTCCATAAATTCCGACATGTCGATACGGATGAGAGCTTTTTCGTTGCCGAAGATTTCTTTGGCCAGGACCTTCGCAAGTTCGGTTTTCCCGACTCCTGTCGGTCCCAAGAACATGAACGAGCCGATCGGACGATTCGGATTGGCGATTCCCACGCGTGATCTCTTGATTGCCTTGGCAAGTTCGGAGATAGCCAGATCCTGTCCGATAATATATTTTTTCAAGCGTTCATCCAGATTGGAGTAAATCTTTTTTTCCTCGCTAGTCAAAGTTACCGTAGGAACTCCGGTCCAAGTTGAGATAATCCCGGCGATGTCATTGTCGGTAATAATAATTTTTGTCCCCCCTTCTTCAGCGTTGCCGGCTTCTTTAATCTTTTTCTCCAACTTGAGTTCGCTGGTTCTTAGCAGGGCCGCCCCTTCATAGTCCTCTTTTGAAATTTTATTTTCTTTTTTCTTTAGGATTAAAGCCAATTCTTGTTTCAGTTTTACTAGTTGATCAGAATCGCTTGGTCGGGTGTTGTTTGCTGCTGCGCCAGCTTCGTCTATCAGATCGATCGCTTTATCAGGCAGATGCCGATCGTTTATATATCTCTTCGATAAGTATACAGCAGCTTCAAGCGCATCGGGGGTATAACGGACATTATGAAAGTTTTCATAATGTTCCTTTAGCCCGGCAAGAATTTTGATAGTTTCAGGAATTGTTGGTTCCTCAATCTTGATTGGTTGAAAACGACGCTCAAACGCCATATCCTTTTCGATATGTTTTTTATATTCATCGTAGGTAGTCGAACCGATCAGCCGAAGTTTGCCTTTGGCGAGCATCGGTTTTAATAAGTTTGCAGCATCAATTGAGCCTTCTGTCGAGCCTGCCCCAACCATCATGTGGATCTCATCGACGAAGAGTATAATGTTGCCCCGCTTTTCTATCTCAGCCAGAATTTTTTTTATTCTGCTCTCAAATTGACCACGATACATTGTCCCGGCCAAAATTGAGCCTAGATCAATCGAATATATTTCAGTGCCTTGTAATTTACCCGGAACCCGTCCTTCTGCAATTCGTTGTGCTAATCCCTCGACGATTGACGTTTTGCCTACCCCCGGCTCGCCTATCAGAATGGGGTTATTTTTTGTGCGCCTTGAGAGCGTTTGAGCCAGACGCATCATTTCTTCGGTACGTCCGATGACAGGATCGAGTTTGTGCTCATGAGCAAGCTTTGTGAGGTTGGTTGAAAACGAATCTAGCATGGAGTCCTTTTTGCCTGATTTAGTTGCAGTTTCACTAAATTGCGGCATCTGTCCCGGCCCCATGAAACCAATTTCTTCAAAGTCACCGCCCATCGATTCTGGCGCATTCATTTGATCAGTGGGAGTATCCGCCTGGCTAAAAGACCGGTTTATGCCAGCAAAAATTGATTCGATCTGATCCTTGATCTTTTTTGGATTAATACCAGCCCTCTCGATTATCAGATAAGAATTAAAATTCTTGTTGGAGACAAGAGCTAAAAGCAGATGCTCAGATCCGACATTTTGATGATCGTATTTAGCGGCGTACTGCACAGCCAATTGAATCGCCTTTTTGGCATCCTTGCTCATTGTGTCTGAAGGGTGATTCTGATGAGAAATAAGGGAAGTAATTAGCTCAATCCTATCGGCAGATATTTCAAAGCCCGAAAGGATCTCAAAAGCCAATGTTTCCTTATTCTTGAGTAGTGACAAAAGCTCATGGTCCGTATCAGTCGCTGAATTTCTTTCCTTGGCAATTTTTTCAGCCTCTACTAAAGTTTTCTTTAGATTCGGTGTAAATTTTTTGAAGATATTGTTCATCTCTAAAAAGTTAAATTAAAAGTCAAAAGTGCTCCAGTAATACAGGATGATGATGATAGAACAAAACAGGTTTGTCAATAGAATTATTTTGCCTTTGCCCGCTTCGTTTTCGGTTTGTCAGCTTTTTCTGCAGCGGGCGTTGTCTGCTCAGAGCCTTCATCACCCGAGGTTTCGACGCCTTCTTCCATTTTGATATCGATGCCCCAACCGGTTAGCTTGGAAGCCAAACGAACGTTCTGGCCATTTTTCCCGATAGCCAAGGAGAGATTGTTCTTATCAACGAATACCGTAGCTTTGCTATCCTTCGATGAGATAGAGATTTGTTTAGTTTTTGCAGGAGATAACGAATTCATGATAAACTGCTCGACATCTTCATCCCAAAGTACGATGTCAATTTTTTCTTCGCCTATTTCATCAAGCACAGCTTGCACACGAGTGCCTCTCTGGCCGACACAAGAGCCGACCGGATCGATTTTATCCTCAGTGGCAATGACGGCGATTTTTGTGCGGGAGCCGGCTTCACGGGCGATACTTTTGATCTCAACTGTGCCGGAAGCGATTTCAGGCACCTCGTTTTCAAATAGGCCGGAAATAAGACCTTCATCTGTCCTGGAGACGATAATCTGAGGACCCTTGATACTTTGTGATACTTCTTTGACATAAACTTTTATTCTTTGACCGATATAATATCTTTCAGTCGAAATTTGTTCCGAAGGATAGAGAATGCCGTTAACTTTACCAATCGAGACGATAACATTGCGTCCGTCAACTTGCTGAACTGTGGCGTTGATAATCTGGTGTTCTTTGTCTTTGAACTCATTGAACATCAGTTCTCTCTCGGCCTCTCTGATGCGCTGAATGATAACCTGTTTGGCGGTCTGCGCCGCAATTCGTCCAAAATCATCATGATATGGCAAAGGGACGATAATTTCCTTGCCAATTTCTGCTTTTGGTTCAATTTCCTTGGCCTCTTCGAGGGTCAACTCATGCTCATGTTCTTTGATTTCTTCTGGATCCTCGATAATGTCATAAACTCTGAACATCTCGGCACGACCGTTTTCAGGATTGAGCTTAGCTCGGATAACCTGTTTTGGCTTGCCGTAATCTTTCCGGTATGCGGCAGCCAAGGCTGCTTCGACTGTCTCTAAAATAATATTTTTATCTAGGCCTTTTTCTTCACAAATATCGTCGATAGCGGCCATGAAAGGGTTAATCTTTTTCATCAAACTCCTCTTCTATTCTCAATTAATTATTTATCTGTTTCCATTATACCATTGTTGACAAGAAAATCGCATCTATCTAGGGTAAAAAAGAAAGTGGCCGGTTAAGGTCACTGTCTTTTTATATATATCGCAAAACTAATTTGCCGTCAATGCCTAAATAATAGAACAGCTCTCCAAATAAGCATTTGTCCGTTCGACGACTTTCTTCATAACTCGCACTGCTTCAACGGGATATTCGCCAACAGCTGACTCATCCGACAGCCAAACCATGTGAGCGCCGTCAAACACTGCGTTCGCTATGTCAGAGATCTCGGCACGAGTAGGGTAAGGAGATTTCAACATATTTTTTAACATTTGAGTAGCAACGATGGTAGGCTTCAAATGATATTGGCATTTTTTAATCATCTGTTTTTGCACAATCGGGAGTTCCTCATAGGGGGTTTCGACCCCAAGATCGCCTCTGGCCACGATAATGGCATCAGAAGCCTCGATGATCGCATCCAGATTAGCAAGACCCATTTTCCCCTCAATCTTGGACATAATTTTGATTGGTCTGTCACCGATGATTTCTCGAACCTTTTTAACATCCGCGTCGGAGCTGACGAAGGAAATAGCGACCCAGTCGACACCGACCGATAGAACATAATCCAGATCTCTTAGATCTTTCTCAGTTAGAGAGGATGTCGTTAATTTGGTGTTTGGTAGATTTAGCGCTTTTCTTGGGAAAATAATGCCGCCAATCTTTACTTTGGCTTTGAACTTGTGGCTGTCAGCATTTACTTCGATAATTTCTAACTCAAGCATGCCTGATTCGACAAGCATCTGATCACCAACTTTGATATCTGCATGGAGGTAGGGATCAGTGACGATGAGCTCATCCTCCTCTTTTTCTCCGCATGGTTCTGTGACAAACTTGAGTATCTGTCCCTCTTTTACTTCAAGACCTTTTAAGGGAATATTTTCCCCGAGGCGGATGCTTGGTCCGCGAAGATCAGCCTGCACTTCGATATTTAAGCCATGCTTTTTATTGATTTTTTCGATCGCATCAAAGCGCTCTTTATATTCGTCGTATTTACAGTGAGCAAAATTGTTGCGCATAATGTCTACGCCTGCTAAAGCAAGTTTTTCGAGCATTTCGAAGCTATCTGTTGCCGGACCGATGGTTGCGATGATTTTTGTTTTCATGTGGATCTCAATTTAATTAATCTTGAACTCATATTTTATCAAGAAATGAGGAAAATGGCAAGCAGATATAGGAAGGGGCTATCTTCTTGCTTTTGCGCCCAATTAGTGCATAATAGGTTGAAAGGAAAAGGCTTGTTATGCCTTCTTCCCGTCATTCCGAAACCCCTATTTAATGTATTTACTCTTCGAATGATGCTCTTAAAAATGAGAAGTCTGTCACTGTACTAACAAATAACCATAGTTCTCGTCGTTCCTCCTCGAACAATAAGAAACAGGGAAATAGTAAGGTTTTTGGGAATCAAGGTTCTATTGACATGTTAGGGATGTTTATGGTATAATATAGTGTCGTGTTCAGTCTGTTGCGCAGAGAAATTCGATTTTCATCTCTGCATAGTAGCACTGATCACGCGGGAGGTTAGGACGATGGTTTACATCGGCAAATATTTCCTCGCAGTAATGGTCTTTTCGTTTTTGTTTTGTTGCATCGTCGCACTCTTCCTGCTGGAAGTGGTGCTCGACAGCTTCAAAGCAGTCGATCTGCTGGTTTCCGGACGCCGGTTGCCAGCAGTTCTGAAAGTTATCATAATTTTGTTGGCCGTCTCGTTTGTCGGCTGGATCGGTTCCAAAGGCTTTCTTTGGGACGATCCGCCTTGCGAGGGGCTAACATTTGGCATACCAATTCAGCCGCTGGCGTTTATCCTCGGGTGCGTCTCAGTTTCGCTTCTGGTCGCACTTCTGGCCTTGTCAAAGGCCTATGAGGGCCGGCTGCATTGGTAAGTCATGTCTCACGGTTCGGGCCCCCTTCGGGTGGCCCGGCCGTTTTTTTATAGTTTAACTCTTATTAGCGCATCTTTGGGAACATCTTGACCAAACTTGATATCAATCATGTTGCCGGCATGAGCTATATCAATCTCTTCACCATTTCTAAGCATTTTTTCAAGTTTGGTTCTATAGATCTTTGAAGGGGTAATTATCTCCAGATCTGCACCCGCCCTCAGATAATTTTTGCACTCAAAGGTAAGTATTTTTGCTGTTTTTTCATAATTCGTGACTCTTCCGATATAGCCCCATTCGGAGAGGGCCTTTGAGCTCGCATAATTATTTGTGTCCTGGTTTGGCTTATCATAGTAGAAGCCTGTCGTAAAACCACGATTTGCGGATTTTGATACCTCGCTAAATAGTCTCTGCTTTACTTTTTGGTATCCTGATGGGTCATCAAAAAGAAGGTCTAAGGCTTCACGGTAAGCTTTTACAACGGTGGCAACATAATATTCTGATTTGAGCCTGCCCTCAATTTTCAAGGACATCACTCCTGTTTTAACTAAATCATCCAGATGATCAATCATACAGAGATCTTTTGAATTCAAAATGTGTGTCCCCTCTTCGTCTTCGAGGATTGGGAAAAATTCGTCCTTTCGAAGATCCTCTTCTAATCCATACAATTTGTATTTGAAACGGCAGGCTTGAATGCATTGTCCTCTGTTTGGGTCACGGCCTGTCAGATAATTGGAGATTTGGCATCTGCCTGAATAAGCCATGCACATTGCTCCGTGAATAAAAACTTCAAGATTTGCTTCAGAATGATCTCTGATTTCGTTTATTTCAAGCAGATTGAGTTCTCGGGCCAATACGACTCGATCAACTCCAAGTTTTCGCCAAAACTCGGCTGAGAGAGCATTTGTTGTGTTGGCTTGAGTTGAGAGATGGATCGGAATTTCTGAAATTGATCGAACGAAACTAATTATTCCCGGATCGGCGACAATCAAAGCATCGGGATTTAGCGCAATAATCTTTTTAATATGTTTTTTTGCTTTACCGATCTCAAGGGCATGAGGGAAAGCGTTCAGAGTTACAAAAACTTTTTTATTTAAGGAATGAGCGTATTCAATCCCCTCTTTTAGGGAATCGAGACTAAAGCCAACCCTTGAGCGCATAGCAAAGTCAGGAGTCCCGCAATAGACAGCATCTGCACCATAAAGGAAGGCCATTTTTAGGATATCTAAATTTCCAGCGGGGGCCAAAAGCTCAGGTTTTAACTTTTTGTTTTTCATAGAAATGCTAGTCAGGACTTATGCGTCCCTAATTAATCTAAAAACGGTTTTTTCTTCGACCCCTCGGTGCTTCGTGGTTGAGAAGTTCTCTGCCCGCAAAAACACGGAATCGAACAATAATACTGCGCCAGACATGCAAGCCTTATTTATAACAGAAAAATAGCTTTTAGACTAGCTTTTTGGCAGTTACGGCATGATTGCTTTGACAAGCTCTGCTTAATTATCTAGTATAAGTTTGCAGTTTATCCCGGAGGAAGGTGCCTATGAATGATCTCGACCAGCTTGCGGAAATTGTTGGTCCTCCGCCACCCACAGGAGGGAAAATCCTCTTCTGCCAAAAATGTGTGGTCTCGCGGACATTCGACATCCCCAAAGGTGCCGAAACCGTGCTGTGTCCACACTGTAATGAGCCGATCGCAATCCAAGATGGATTTAGCGCTCCGCTCCACGCGGCATAACCGATCCCCCCGGACGACCTCCGGGGGATGATTTTAACCTTGGAGTTTCTCTTTTAGTACTAACCACATAAGTTTTGGTATTGAGAACTGGCGTTTAATCCGGCTCGGCTCGACGGCGAGACGGAAAAGCCACTCAAGGCCGGTTTTTTGCATCCACCGCGGAGCTCTCTGCCTGGTACCGGCAATGAAGTCGAAACTGCCGCCCAAGCCGATACCAATTTTGCAGCAGGTTCTCTTCAGGTTTGCAGCTAACCATTTCTCCTGTTTGGGAGCGCCAAATGCTACCAGAATCATATCCGCTCTAGATTTATTAATTGCTGCGATGATCTCCTCGGACTCCTTCGGAGTGCCGGAGTTAACTCCAGCTATTTTTAGACCGTAAATGTCTGTTTGCAGACGTAGTGCAACTCTCTCGGCGACGGTCGGAGCGCCGCCCAGTAAAAAGATCTTAAACTTATTCTTGGCGGCAAATCTGGATATATCCCAGATAAAATCAGATCCGGAGATCTTTTCTTTTAGCGGTCCTAAATATGAACGAGCGAAGATTGGAAGCAGAAAAACGGAAAGAAGCCATTCGAAAATAATAATTATTTCTCTAATCAACGGGATTTTGACCGTTTTCATAGATAGAAATTTGGCCGCCCAGATTACGCCATAAGAATCAGGCAAATTCAGCTTTGATTTGTTATTTAGAAGATCCATGAATTCCAGGTCGGATTGAGCGGCTATCAGGAATTCGGTATTTGGGGTTGTCAGGAGATTCGGCTTGCCAGAATCCATAAACTCTCCAAGTTTGCTGACTGCCTCTGCCGTCGTGATGCTATCTAGCTTTATTCCTAATATTTTTACGGTTTCTCTTTTCATCTGAATAAATTCTTGTAGCTATTATATTCATCATCAATTAGCGCCTTTAATTTTTTCAAAAAAAGATCTTTAGAAAATTTTTCAGCTTGCTTTCGGCAATCTACCGGCGAAAACTGATTTTTCTCAAATTGCAGAACGGCGCTAATGATTTCGTCGGGGGTCACATTATTAAAAAACACACCTGTTTTGCCTTCGATAACAGTCTCTAAAACTCCGCCCTTCCTCAATGCGATTACCGGTTTACCGGCTGCCATTGCTTCGACAGGAGTCATACCAAAATCGTCTTCCACCGGAAAGATGAAGGCTTTTGAATCGGATAAATATTTATAGACGCTTTTGTCATCCTGCCAACCAAGCATCCGAACGTTATTTTTGGCGATACCGGCAAGTTCCTCATATTCTGATCCCTCACCTATTATAATGAGAGGCTTGCCCATTTTATTAAACGCCAAAACTGCAGCCTTCACATTTTTATAAGGCTCAAGTCTGGAAACAATAATATAATAATCGTCTGATTTTTCAGAATAAGGGATATGACCAGTTTCAATCGGGGGGAATAAGACCGTGGCATCTTTCTGGTAGTATTTCTTGATCCGGTTTTTGACGTTTTCGGAGTTCGAAAGCCATTTATCAACGCGATCAGCCGCAACTCTATCCCAAATTCTAATTTTATGAAGGAGCAAGCGTACAAAAAGACCCTTTAGGCCGTACCTAATATTATTTTCTTTCAGGTATTCATTGTGCCAATCCCAGGCATAGCGCATCGGCGTATGGCAATAACAGAGATGGAAGGTACTTGGTTTGGTAATGACTCCATGAGCAAATGAGTCTGAAGACGAAATTACCATATCAAATTGTGATAGATCAAATTGTTCGACAGCACTGGGGAATCTGGAGAGCAAAAATTTGGGATGTTTGTGCAGCCAGCTTTTCTGTACGACGGACGAGATAACATTAAATTCGCTGAACTTACCCTTTGTTCCTTTTTCGTCGTATAGCAAACAATATATCGGTGCGTCGGGAAAGAGTTCGTGCATTGTCAGAAGCACTCGTTGCGCGCCCCCAAATTTGGTTAAAAAGTCACAGACAAATGCTACTTTCATTTGGTCTCCAGGAGTTTAATAAATTCATTGGCTGTTTTCTCCCAAGAAAACATTTTGATCTGTTCCAGCCCTTTCTTGATCAGGGAGTCACGATACTTTTTTGATGTAGCAATGTCAAACATTGCTTGAGCAATCTCCTTGGCATCTGCAGGATCAACAAGAACCGCAGAATCTCCCACTGCTTCGGGCATGGATGATTTGTTCGAGGTGATTACAGGAATTCCGGCTGACATCGCATCAAGGGCGGCAAGGCCAAATCCTTCATAAAGTGTGGGATAAAGGAAGGCTTCGGCTCCTGCAAATAAATGCGGCATATCCTCAGATTGAACATATCCTGGGAAAATCAAAAAAGGGAGGACATCCTTGAAATCTCTATTTATCGTGTTCAAGATAATCTCAAAGTTATAGCCTGGCTTGCCAGCGATAACTAATTTATGGGGAAGATCGGAATGATCCTTTAGAAGCTTGAATGCCTCGACGATTTTGATAATATTTTTGCGCTCCTCTACTCTGCCGGCAAAAAGGAAATAAGGGCCTTCTGATTTTATAACATTTTTCGGCTTGGCTATCTGATAGCAGAATCCTTCGTTGTAGGATGGATATATTACGGTAGCCTTCTTCCGGGCTTTTGGATAGAGCTTAATGAGATCATTTCTTGTCGAATCGCTAACACAAACAATATGTTTGGCTCGGCTGATCGCGTTTTGGATGGCTAGCTTTTGGATCATAATCTCTGATTTCGAGTAGGCGTGAGGAAACTTTGCCCATGCCAGATCATGCACGACAGAAATATTATTTTTCGGCGCAAATAAAGGCATCATATAGAGAGGCTGAATATAGGCATCAGGCCGCTGACGCAGCAAAGCGATCGGTAGGAATATTTTATTCCAGAAGCGCTTAACCCCCCAAAGCTTCTCCACCATATTGTATTTGTTAGCAAGTTCTTTGGGTAATTTAGAGTTGGTGTAGAGTAAAAAAATGTCTCTGGCACCGACTTTTTTCAGCGCCAAAATGAGCTGATAAGTATAATTCTCAACCCCAGTTCTGTTTTTTGCCGCCGCTTTTGAAGCATCAATTCCGATTAACATAAGTAAGTTGTTAGTTTGCAAAGTTAAAAGTTCTTAAAGTATTATTCAGTGTTATTTTCATGCTTTACAAACTTTATAAACCTTCGTACTTTATAAACTCAAGCTTTTTACTCTTTTGCCCAAAGAACTGACTTCTTGAAGGCATCCAAATTTTCTACGGCAATTCCGGAGCCTTTGACTACACACTCACTCGGATTACTGGCCAGTTCACAGGGTACGCCGGTAACCTTTGTGAGTAAACTGTCTAAATTCCGGAGTTGTGAACCGCCTCCGGTCAGAATAATTCCCTTTTCCATCACATCAGAAGCTAACTCAGGTGGAGTTTTCTGCAAAACATCTTTGACAGCATTGATGATTTCCATGAGAGGTTGTTTAATCGCGGCGGTGATTTCCTCAGAACTTACCATAATACTCTCAGGTAATCCGGAAATCGTGTTAGAACCGGATACCTCCATCTTTTCCTCTTTTTTCAAAGGTTGGGCAGATCCGAGCTTTATCTTGATATCTTCTGCTGTTTGATCACCAATGATCATATTATGCTTCTTTCTGATATAGTTGGCAATTGCCATGTCAAACTTATTGCCGCCAATCCGGACAGAAGTAGAAGCGACCACATCACCGAGCGAGATTACGGCAACCTCGCTGGTGCCGCCCCCAATATCAATAATCATGTTGCCGGATGGAGTTGCAATCGGTATTCCGGCCCCGAGGGCAGCGGCAAGTGGCTGTTTGATGAGGTAGGTTTGTTTTGCGCCGGCAGCATTTGTTGCGTCGACAACAGCCCGTCTTTCGGTTGAGGTTATTCCAGCTGGAATTGAAACCATAATATCCGGCTTGAAAAGCCTGACACTGCCTGAAATTTTATTAATAAAATAACGCAGCATTGCTTCAGCGATTCGAAAGTTTGCAATGACGCCATCTTTCAACGGACTGGCAGCAATAATACTCTCTGGCGTTCGGCCTGTCATTTTCTTGGCCTCTGCGCCGATCGCCATAACTTTGTTGTCAGATGCAGCCAGAGCAACTACGCTTGGTTCGTCAACAACAATGCCCCGCCTTGGGACATAAACCCGGATATTATTGGTGCCTAAATCGATTGCGATTTTTCTGATCATTTTGGTTTTAGTCGTCGAGGCGTTCGATCTGAGCGCCAATCTTGTTTAGTTTTTCGTCTATCTTTTCATATCCCCGATCAATAAAGTCAATATCCTCTATCACCGTATGTCTTTCTGCGGCCAAAGCGGCTATGACTAGGGCTGCACCGCCGCGGATATCTTTGCTCGAGATTGTCTCACCGATTAGTTTGATTGGGCCTTTAACAGTAAATTCGTGCGGGTTTAAAATTTGAACCTTGGCTCTTAGGACTTTTAATTCCTCTAGGTAAGCAAAGCGTCCTTCGAACATAGTTTCGAAGATGGTTGATTCCCCTTTTGCCTGTGTCATTAGTACAGCATACGGAGACTGGAGGTCGGTAGGAAATCCCGGATATGGCCTGGTGTCAAGGCTCACGGCGGATAATCCGTGATGCTTTTGCGTTTTGATAAAGGTCTTACCATCTTTTTCAATAATTTTGAACCGAGCTCCGGCATCTTCTAAACGTTTCATGACTATCTCTAGATGATCGGGGATAACAGGTCCGACGGTTATTTCTGAATTTAGGGCAAGACCGGCTATCAGATAAGTTCCCGCTTCAATACGGTCAGGCATAACTTCGTAATCTATCCCGTGGAGTGATTTTACACCTTCAACTGTTATCTCATGAGTACCGGCACCAGAAATCTTTGCGCCGGCTTTATTTAAGAAATTTGCGAGATCAGCGATTTCAGGCTCTGCAGCTGCAACACTGATTTGACTTGTTCCGCTAGATAGTACTGTCGAAAGAATCGCATTTTCAGTGGCAGTTACACTCATTTTATTTAATATTATTCTACCTGCCTTCGGTTTGCCGGAAAAGTAGTAGCGCCCGTCTTTGAAAACGGTCCGAACACCAAGCTGCCTAAACAAATCAAGATGGTCGTCGATTGAACGTGCGCCGATCAGGCAGCCTCCAGGCTCACTGAAAACGGCTTTGCCGAATTTGGAGAGCAAAGCTCCAACCAGTACGATGGAACCCCTAAGTTTCTTGATCAATTTTTCGTCAGGGTGATGAGAATGAATTTTGCGGGGGTCTATAGTTACCGAATTATTCTCAAAGTTTATTTCTGCGCCGATACTGCCGATGATTTCAATCAGTTTTCGAATGTCCAGAATATCCGGTACATTAGTTATTGTGGAAGTTGAGTCGCATAAAACAGAAGCGGGTATGATCTTCAGGGCGGCATTTTTTGCGCCGGAAACCATAATCTCTCCCTTTAATTCGTTTTTGCCTTTAATATAAAATTTGGCCATGAAGCTCCTGCTTAAATTCCTAATGGCTTAATTGTATGGTAATTTAGCTAATTATTCAATATAATAGAGTAAGCGACATTTTTTTGAAAAATATTATAATTTTTTATGGTCAGAAACGATCGAAGAACGAAGTTATTGCCGAAGATTATCCTGGGTCAGCTACTGGTCGGGGCAATAATTTTTTGTTTGGCGATAGCTTTGATCCGTTATGCCCAGGGCTATCGGATAGATTTCCAGTCTTTTCGGATGATTAAAACAGCCGTCCTGGTACTCGATTATCAGCCGAAAGACGCAAAAGTTCTTTTGAACGGCAAGTCGGCAAAATATTTGCGGACCTCATTTGCGAAAAATCTTTTGCCTGGGTTCTATAACATTTCTGTCGAAAAAGAGGGCTATACTCCTTGGCAGATGCCTTTGAATATGCCGACAGAATCGGTAAACGTGTTTAAGGACATTGTTCTTTTCAAAAAAGAAATTGAAATAAGTGAACTCATAGATCAGCGAAAAATTGCAATTTTGAATGAGCCTGTTAGTTTGCTAGCGCAGAAATCGGAGAACGGCCTTTTTATGAATAGTAATGAGATTTGGGTGGGCAATCAGCTGGTAACGAGATTCTCAACGCAGCTCAAAAAAGTCATCTGGTATTCCGATATGTATCATATTGTTTTCCAGGCCGGTAATGAGATTAGGGTTATTGAGAAAAACGGTATGAACGATACTCTCCTCGCTACTCTAAGTCAGGAGACAGTTGCTACTTTCAATATCAATAATCGTGGTGATGAACTTTACTTCATCGACGGTGGTCAATATAAAATCGCCAAGATAAGATAAAATGGGGAACGGTGGAATGTAGAATGTAGAGTGTAGAACGGTAGAATGTAGAGAGAGAAGCTGAACTTAGATGTTAGAGCGAAACTAGATACAGGAAGGGCGAAGAACTTATTGCTCAGTGCTATTATTTTATCTCCCGCCAGGGAGCTTTTTTATATCATTTTCTTCTTGGGTAAGTTGATTTTTTGCCGGATCAGGGTAAATCTGCTTTGCTTCAATCGCCAATCTTTTTAGCGATGTACCAACAGGCCAGCATGTTACGAGAGTCAGTTTTGAGTTGCCATTTGGGTCCATGACAGTGAGGTCGGTCGGCAATACAACTTTTTGATTATAAACTTTGTAAGTGTAGACCGTGTTCTTGAATTTGATATAAACCAGATCACCGACAACAACTTTGTTCAATAAAGCAAAGATGTTATTGTAGCTTCCCTTGGCCCAGATAAAGTTTGAGCTATGTCCGGTAATATAAATATTGCCTTTTTCTCCTGGCAAGGCGGTGCCATCAACTTGTATAACTCCTTTTTCCAAATTGGCCGCGACTATCTTTGGTTGATTTTCAACCCTCCAAATAATTGGAGCTCTCACATTTATCGTAGGAATTAAAATTTCGTTCTCATCGACTAAAGGAACTGCCGGCTCGGTGACAGCTGGCACGTCGGTATTCAAAGCATTTGTATTTGAATTCTGACTGGCCGTATTTATATCTATATTCTGAGCGGCCTTTTCATTGTCTGTTACTTCTGAGCTGGCAAAATCAGTTTTGTACCAAAAAGTGAACTTTTCTTTGAAGGCATAGAAATTGGTAAAGATGTAGACAGAGCACAGAATTATCAAAAAAATGAAGAATTTGTTAACAATATTGACAAAGCTCATCATCTTTTCTTCCGGTTTTTTCTTGTCCGTAAAGATCTTGAGTAAATCGTCTTCTGTTAAATTGATGTTTCCCATAACAAACCTATTTCTTATAGATATGATTAAGCCAAATATTCTTGAAGAAGGGCAAGGCCAAAGTTGAGAGCATAAAACCGATAGCCGGGACGATCGCATTGAGCCATGGTCTTGAAACTTCAATTGCATTTAAATAAATGCCGATTGCCAGGTATGTGAAGAGAGTTAAAATAATTCTCCGGCTAATAGAAGTTTCCCACGCTTTATCTGCCTCAACCTTATCATTTCTGGCTTTGATAAGCTTTAGCTCATTTTGAATTTTTGAGAGTGTTTCTTCATTCATCATTAGTATTTTACCAAATCTTATCACTTTTCCAAAATATTAGTTTTAAAAAAAAGGCTGTTCCTCTGCGACGTTGCAAGAGGGACAGCCTTACAGCTTGGTTATTTCCTGGACACTTGATCCAGGACCTTTTCGACCAGGAGCGGGCTGAACTGTACAGATGGCTCAGCCTGATTGGCCGCCGAGAGCAGCCGGACTATCCCCTCTTTTTCGCCGGCCATGTAATTGAAGAGAGATGTGGCTCTGAAGTGGGCATACCCCTCTACGAAGAAAATCGACGATTCACGGAGATCTAGCTTGAAGAGAACTTCATGCCATCTATCGCCGGCGGCGATCTGCGCTAGACGGTTGATGAATTCCTCTATCGGCCTTGGAATGTATCTCCCCTCGAGATACTCCACGGCGTTCTCAAGCTGGGCAATCGTCTGGTCAACCTCTTTTTGGAGAATCCAGATGAATTCCTGCAGCCGGACTGAGCCGCCGTCGAGTACCAGGGCCGAGATGACCCAAATGGCTTCCGTCTCGGGGCTGGAGAACACGGGGATCTCCAACTTGAGTCCCGTCTCTCTGACCGCCTGCCTCCACTGCTTGCGATAGTTCTCGACTATTCGAGCCAGTCTCTTGCATAGGCTCTCGATGGGGTTTTGTTGTTGCGTTTGTGCAGCCATTGCTCTACCTCCTAAGCATATTAGTAACATAAATTACCGCATTTGGCAAGCAGTGCGCTCCGTGATTCCGAAAACCTTGCTCTAACTTTGTTCTTATTGTTCGAGGAGGAACGACGAGAACTTTGGTTATTTGTTAGTATAGTGACAGACTTCTCATTTTCAAGAGCACCATTCGAAGAATAAATACATTTAATAGGGTTTTAGGGAATGACGATTGCGTTTATGCCGATTAGATGGGCTGGCTTGATGTTTAGAATGTTAATATTGTTATTCTGTGCAATAAATTTTGAAATCATCAAATAAACAATAAAAAAAAGGGCAAGGAAGCAATGAAGTGTCTCAATGCCCAACGGATTAATGTTCCCATATGCTTACTCACCGATTGCGAGTTCTCTCTTTCCGATGGCTACGAGCCAAAGATTGATTTGACGTGAAAAGCCATACCGAAGAGTAGGAGAGTACGTACTTTTGGTGGGATCGTAGAATATCTTATCATCAATGGTTTCCCAGCAAATGATGCCCGTCTCTCTTTCCATGGCTAGACCGCCATTTGTTCCCAAAGCCTTATCGAGCATAATTTCCCCAAAAAAATTCGGAGGATTACGTTTGCGGGCTTTTTGATAAAGCTCGTCTCTGGTAAGACCGTTCGGATATTCCAGAATTAGTATCTCGAGAACAGTCCGGCAAATGGATTGGATCATGATGATCTCCTCTTTCGATTGGACTAATCTTATTTATCCTTAAGATGGGTCAAATTGCAAGATCGAACATTCTTTGCTATCATATTGAATAATGCCGCGGTGGCGGAATTGGTATACGCGCATGACTCAAAATCTTGTGCCCTCAAGGCTTGTGGGTTCGAGTCCCACCCGCGGCACCATCAAAAAAAGTCTGCTCTAACGCAGACCTTTTTTGATGAACAGAAGGCATTTTCCTTGATTGCCTACTTCCTTTTGGCTTTTACCGGCTTCTTGCCGGTCAGATCCCAAATTTCCGATGCTTCTCCACTTTCAATAGTTCCGCCATCAATTATTAAATCTATCTGGCTTAGTTCATCCTCTGAAAATTGAGCCTTTAAATCGTCAAGAGAAAAGCAATTGTGCTCCCCTGCTTTGTTGGCCGATGTCTGAGCGATGACTCCACCCGATTCCTGGGCAATTTGTAAAATTAAATCACTGTCAGGGATCCGCACTCCTATGGTTTCATCTTGATAACAATATTTTGACAATACAAAATTCTTTGCTTTCATTATAAAAGTAAATTTTCCTGGAGTTCTCTCTTTAATAAATTTAATGTTGAATTCATTTGCGATCGCAAATGAATTCAACATTTCTATATCGCTTAAGGCGGTACCAATAGTTTTCTTGAGATCACGGCCTTTTAAGGTGAATATCTTTTCGATGGTCTGGTCATTTCCGGGATAACAGGCAAAGCCGTAAACAGTGTCAAAAGGGGCGATGATAATTCCACCGGATTTGATTATCCAACTAGCCGTTTTCGCGGTTGAGGTTAAATTGTTTTCTGAGAGTTTGATTATATTATTCATCATTGGTTCCGGCTTACATTCTAATATTGTGCCATATAGCTTTCCTTCCTGCCTATTTAAATATATAATTAATTTAGAAATAAAAGAAGAGTCATCTAAACCGCTCATTGTTCACATGGAGGGAAATTGTTCAATTTCAATAAGACTAATAAGCCACCTTACGCGTTGATAATTCTCGATGGTTGGGGGTACGCACCTACATGGGGTGGAAATGCTGTTGCAACTGCATCTACCCGTATTTTTGATGAAATTACCCGCAAATTTGCATTCACTACTTTGGCTGCTTCCGATGGATCGGTCGGGTTATCAGCCGGCGCGCCTGGCAATTCAGAAGCTGGGCATCTAAATATCGGTGCGGGACAAGTCGTGCATCAGGATCAACCGATTATCGATGATAAAATCAAAAGCGGAGATTTTTTCAAAAATCCGGTATTACTGGGTGCCTTTGATCATGCCAAGAAGCACAACTCCAGCGTTCATCTAATGGGATTACTTTCGAAGACGGGAACTCATAGTCAAGTTGAACATCTCTATTCGCTACTTGAGCTTGCAAAAAGTCAGAATTTTACAAAGGTATATCTTCATTTGTTTGGCGATGGACGTGATTCAGATGCTCTTTCTGGAATCCAGGTTGTCGGTGATGTTCAGCAAAAAATCGCTGAGATTGGAGTTGGCCAGATCTCTACTATCATCGGAAGGTTTTATGCTATGGACCGCGATAATCGTTGGGACCGTGTTCAGCGAGCCTATAATTTGCTTGTAAAGGGAGAGGGTAAAATCTACGACTCTCCTGTTTCTGTGTTTGGTATTTCATACGGACGCGGAGTCACCGATGAATTTATCGAGGCTAGTCTCATCGTTGACAAAGTTCAGTCAGCAAAGACGGTTAGCAACAACGATAGCATAATACTTTTTAATTTTAGATCGGATCGGGCGAAGGAAATCACAAGTGCCTTCCTCGACGAAAACTTCTCTCACTTTGATCGGTTTAAGCTCAATAACTTATTTTTTGCTACCTTTGTTATTCATGACGAAAACCCGCTTACAAAACAGGCATTTTCTGCTGAGAAAGTCGTTGATCCAATTGCCAAGATCTGGTCGGACAAGGGCCTTAGGCAATTTCATTCTGCTGAAACCGAGAAATATGCTCATGTCACCTTTTTTATTAACGGTGGGGTAGAAACTCCCTTCCCTGGTGAGGATCGGATATTGATCCCGTCGACGAAGGCTGTTCGGACGTATGACAAGGCGCCTGAGATGTCTGCCTTAGAGGTAACAAATACTTTTATCAAAGCTGTTAAGAAAAATATATATGATGGTATTATCGTCAATTTTGCTAATCCTGATATGGTTGGCCATACGGGTGATCTCAAAGCAACGATCCGGGCAGTCGAGTTTGTGGATGAGTGTCTTGGGCGCGTTTTGCCCGAGATCTTAGCTAAAGACGGGGTCGCTTTCATTTTTGCTGATCACGGAAATGCTGAGCAGATGATCAATCCGAAAACTGGGGCTCCTGATACTGAGCATACGACAAATCCGGTGCCGTTTACTATTGTCAGCAATCGAGAGGATCTGCAAAAAATCAAATTTCGAACTGACGGTCGGCTGGCATCAATCACGCCCACCGTATTGGACATAATGGGCATAGAATATGACCGGACAAAAAAAGATAAATCGTTAATAGTGAAGTAGAAATATATGGACAAGCAATCTGGCCCAGTTTTTTTATTTTTGGCGGACGGACTCGGACTTTCTTCAGCGTGGTCCGGCAATGCAGTATGCACCGCAAAGATGCCAAATTATCAAAATTTATGGCAAAAGTATCCGCATTTGGCTATCAAAACAGTAGACAACAGCAATGATTATCAGCGTTTCAAGTATGATCCTTTTCATAATTACTGGAAAATCAGTACTGGTAAGGCTGCTTTGACGTTCAAAGAAATAATTGACAAGGATATCGAAGACAAAAAATTTGTTACGCAACCGGGAGTACAAAAAATTCTCTCCAAAATGAGTCAAAATAATGCTAGCTTACATCTTATTGGCAATTTGTCGAAGTCAGGAGAATACTCAGCGCACGAGCATCTTTTCACCTTAATGGTGGCCGCCAAAGCGAATTCGGTCTCGAAATTATATATTCATCTTATTGTAGACCAAACTTTCGACTCAGCCTTTGAAGTCGGAAAAGAGCTCGAAAAGATAGATAAGAAGATCGGCACATTGGGAATCGGGAAGGTCGTGACAGTAGTCGGACAGAAATATGCCGAAGCCGGGCAATTTGGTAAGCTATTGAGCCTATACTTTCGGAATGACGGAAAATATTTCTTGTCTTCTTCACAGGCAATTGACGAGAGAATAAGACCGGAGGAGACACTGCCAAGCTGCTATGGTAGGGGCGATGGTAAAATCAGTGACTTTGATTTTGTTCTATTTTTCAATCATAATTGTGCTCCGCTTTCTAACCTCATTACTAATCTTTCCTCTTATAGAAATTCACTAAAGAGACCCAAATTTATCAATGTATTTTCGTTAACGGATTTTCCTGAGAGCTCAGCTGCCGATGCTGACATTATTTATCGAAATCAAGCTGAAGAGAAGCTCATCCCTTACCTTCAAAAGTTTGGTAAGAGCGTACTGAAAATTCAACCGGAAAATTTTGGAGCCACCACAGATTATTATTTTGGCGAGGGACCATATTTTCAATTACCTGCGCTGGATTCAAAAAATAAGCAGGAGTTTTTAGTCAAATGGAATAATTTTTTAACCAAAGCAGCGGCCTCTGACTTTGATCTTGTAATTTGTTTTTTGCCTTCTATTGTTGATTCGGCTCGCCAGGGTTTTCAGAGTATGGTATTTGATCTGGAGCTTCTCGATTCTCTTTTTCCTGCTATTTCAGAGCTTTTCGACAATTACATTCATGCCTATTTCTCATCGTCATTTGGCATGGCAGAGAAAATGGTCGCCAATAGCAGTGAAAAAGGCAGCGGCTGCAAGATATTTTCAAGCCAAAATCCAACGCCTTTTATCATTGCCAATGATATACAAAATTCTAAAACTAAAGGTACAGATTTGCTGATGGATTTAATCTCTGCTAAAAATAATATCTCCTTTGTCTTTACAACCATAGTAGAACAACTTAATATAGGAAAGAACAATTAAAGGAATAATAGTATGGATATTGAAAAATTGGTTAATCCAAAATCGATTGCGTTGATTGGTGCTTCAGGCCATCCCGAAAAAGTCGGTTTCCAGATTCTAAAAAATATAGTTGATGCCGGATACACAGGGAGAATTTATCCTGTCAATCCAAAAGGTGGTCAGATTTTAGATTTAGACGTTAAGACTGATCTTTTGAATATCGAAGAGAATATTGATTTAGCTATAATCGTAATTCCTTCTGCCGCCGTGCTCGATGAGGTGAGAAAATGCGCCTTAAAAAAAGTGAAATCGGTAATAGTAATATCGGCCGGATTTGGTGAAATCGGTGAAGAGGGAGAGAAACTCCAGGCTGAATTGGTTGAAATATGCAAGGATGCCGGTATATTGCTTTTGGGACCCAATTGTCTCGGCCTCATAAATACTCAAAATAATCTGAATGCCAGCTTTGCTAGAGAAATGCCCGTAAAAGGTAATGTTTCCTTTATGTCTCAATCTGGCGCCATTATCTCTGCCTTGAACAACTGGTCCCTGGGCGGTGAGCTTGGATTTAGCAAGATTTTTTCGCTCGGCAACAAAGCGTTGCTGAGAGAAGCGGAACTACTCCAATATCTTTATGAAGATGCGGATACAAAGGTTATTATCGCTTATTTTGAGAGTCTGGATGTCGATAGTAGGTTGACGGAAGTATTACAGAAGTATGCCAAAAAGAAGCCGACAATCGTTCTTTTCGGCGGCAAAAGTGACTTTGGCGCTGAGGCAGCTGCTTCACATACAGGTTCCATCGTCTCCTCATATCTCTCGATCAAGACCTATCTGACTCAATCAGGGGTATTGCTCGCAGAAACCTTGGAAGATCTCTTGCTTCTTGCCCGCTTCTTTTCTTCTTACCAAACTGTAAACGGTAAAAACATTGCCGTAGTAACGAACGCCGGTGGTCCAGCAATAGCCACCTCGGACGCGATCTCGCGTTATAATCTCTCTCTCGCTCGGTTGTCAGAGGAGACAATGGCAAAATTAAGAGCAGAATTAAAGGCAGAGGCGAATGTGAAGAATCCCGTTGATCTGCTCGGGGATGCAAACGAAGAAGCCTACCGAAAAGCGATCGATATAGTTTCCGCAGATAGCGGAGTTGACGGTATAATTGTTTTGCTCACCCCCCAAACTACAACCAAAATTCTAGAAACCGCTAATGTACTTGCAGACTATAACAAGAAAAAGCCTCTGGCCGCTTCGTTCATTGGTGGCAAGAGCCTAACCGATGCGACTGCCATTATCGAAAAGAAAGGCATTCCCTGTTTTGGCTACCCCGAGGATGCAATACGCTGTTTCCAGGCTCTCTTTGATTTCTCGAAAAAGCCTGCTGTGGCAGTGTCGTATGAAAGCCATAAAAAAGAATATATTGAAAATGAAAAGATTAGTATTCTTGGGTCATATAATTTGCCAGTTCTCCAATATTTCACCTCAGCGAATGCTGAGGATCTGAGATCTATGGCCAATGAGATCGGATATCCGGTAGTCTTGAAAACTGCGAATCCGGAGATAATCCATAAATCAGACGCCGGCGGAATTGTGCTTGATATCAAAAGCGACGCGGCCCTGGAAGAAGCTTATAAGAAAATCGGTCCGAGAGTCAGTCTTGGTAAGATGATCAAGGGTAAACATGAAATATTCCTTGGGGCTAAGAATGATGAAAAGGTCGGGGTTGTTCTGGCATTCGGAACCGGCGGTATTTATGCCGAGATCTATGGCGATTTCAGCTACAGGATCGCCCCTCTTTCGGAAGAAGATGCCAAGGAGATGATTATGGAGAGCAAGATGGGAGCTGTCCTAAACGGAGCCAGGGGGCAGGAGGTTTACGATCTAGACCGGCTGGCAAAGATTATAGTTGATACAGGCAAACTGATGCTGGATTACACCAATATCAAAGAGATAGATTTCAACCCAATAATTGCAGACGAGCAGAATTTTTATATCGTGGATGCTCGTATCATCGAAAAATAGGTATTAATTCAACGCTCACGAGGTGGGCCGCTGAACCAATAACGGAGGATTTATGAATAAACTTTTTTTGACAGGCAATGAAGCAGCGGTCTTGGGCGCGATTGACGCTGGCGCCAAGATTATGTTTGGCTACCCTATCACTCCTGCTACGGAAATATTGCAGGGGTGGATAAGCAAGGCTGAAAAGAATGAGACCTTGCGATATCTTCAAACGGAAGATGAAATTGCAGCCGGATTTGGTGTGGTCGGAGCTGTGCTCGCCGGGACAAAATCATTTACCGCCTCAGCCGGCCCCGGACATATCTTGCTTCAGGATCCTCTGGCTATGGCCGAAAATCTGCGTATTCCCTTCGTCGGCATTATGATGCAGAGAGGCGGACCATCCACCGGAACTGTCAATTTTTCTCAGCAGGAGGTTAATCTGGCTGCCTTTGGCGGTAATGGTGACGGTCTTCGGATTGTGTATTCGGCCGGTAGCGTTGCCGAGATGTATGAATT
Source organism: Patescibacteria group bacterium (assembly GCA_041674765.1). Lineage (GTDB taxonomy): Bacteria > Patescibacteriota > UBA1384 > XYA2-FULL-43-10 > 1-14-0-10-43-13 > JBAYVE01. The sequence continues at coordinate 8,893 of JBAYVE010000014.1, read as the reverse complement.
TACAGTTAAAGCATTTGATGTCGCCTGGAAATACCGTTTTCCTACAATACTCCTTGGAGACGGATATCTTGGAAAAGCTGCGATGACTGTAGAACTTGATAAATTATTGGCACCCGTGAGCTCTTATCCAATTTTAAAAGAATTAAAGGAATCAACAAATTTGCGCAATTGCTATAGTTCCGAGGCAGATTTGAGCGAAGTTTTATCAAAAAATATCAAAGATTGGCAGAAAGTCGCTCCAAAAATTGCTGAGACTGAAAAATTCAGATTAAGCGATGCCAATGAAGTAATTTTTGCTCACGGTCTGGTCGCCAGTGCTTGCAAGGATGCCATTCTGGCATTGAGAAAGCAAGGCAGAAAAATAGGCTTACTCCGGGCTAAAACGCTCAACCCGCTGAAAGGCTCTGACTTCCGATTAGCCCTATCATCTGTCAAGAGGGCGTTTGTCATCGAGTCATCTCTAAACCAATTCTCGCGGATTGTAAAATACGAGACAGCCGGTATCAAAACTCCAATATTTGAGATATCAAAGCCGGCAGAAGGCTTTACTTCCGAGGAAATAGTAACAAAAATTACGGAGGGTGTATGGACAAAATAATGCCGACTTCATGGAGAGCTTCTTCAAAACCTCATCTTTTCTGCCCCGGATGCGGACATGCAATTGTTTTAAAACAGTTGGGATTTCTTTTTGACGAGATGAATATTTCGCGCAATACTACTTTTGGCATCGATATCGGCTGCTCTCTTCTTGCCTGGGACTTTTTCGACATTGATACCGTCCAAACTCACCATGGAAGAACAACTCCGACAATGGTCGGATTTAAGACTGCAAAGCCTACTAGGACGGTGCTGGCGTATATGGGAGACGGCGCTGCGTACGCTATTGGGTTACAATCGATAATTCATGCTGCCTATCGCAATGATCCGGTCACAGTCATAACCGTAAACAATGAAAATTATGCTATGACAGGTGGTCAAATGTCTCCCGAAACTCTGGTCGGCACTTTGACCACTACTACTCCATCAGGCAAACCGGACAATTTAGGACCTGGTCTTCGGGGACCTGAGCTTATAAGCCAAGTGGCTTCTTCAAACGCTTATATTGCTAGAGCTTCAATTTCAAATCCGATCCAAATGAAGCTTGCTTTAAAAAAAGCAATCGAAAATCAAATGAAAAATAATGCCTTTTCTTTCCTTGAAATTCTCTCTATCTGTCCCACAAACTGGAAGACGAATGCAAAAGACAGTTTTGCCAAATTAAACGAACTTGAAAAATATTATTCGTTGGGTCAGATCGAAAGAAAGACAGACGAGAAGGAGTCCAAATGAGCATCAAAATTCTTCTAGCAGGTGAGGGAGGACAGGGTATTCAAACTATTGCCAAATCTCTTTCTAAGTCAGCCGTTACTGCCGGGTTTGAGTGCAGCTATATTCCCTCTTTTGGTGTAGAGCAGCGCGGCACACCCTCTATCGCTTTCTTAATCATTGGCCGCAAGGAGATCCGATATCCGAGGTTTGAGAAGGCTGATTACGTCATTGTTCTTCAAAAAAGAGCAATAAAAGCTATTAAATCATTTGTTGATGAGAAGACAAAAATCATTTTTGATAGTTCAACGATTTCGGCGAAGGCATTGCCGGAAACAACTGCCGGACTTTTTGGAATACCGGCCACAAAAATTGCGTATGAAAAAATGATTCCAAAAGTCTTCAATGTTTTAGTTCTTGGCAAATTGACAGACGTATTCAATATCGATTACGATCTTGCATGGTCTGGTGTGGTTGCTTCCCTGGGCAAGAAATTCCAAGCGAACAAAACAATTGAGGAAAAAAATAGAGAAGCTTTCGACTTTGGCAGACATTTTGTCTTCGAGGTGGCAAATTTTACAAAACCGGCTTATGTCCCTTCGACAAAACAGATTACGACCATAGGCCATCACAAAAAGGCCGAGATAATTCCTGCAAGATGTAAAGGATGTGGAATCTGTATAGCTAAATGTCCTGTTGGGGCTTTAAAATATAGCGATGAACTTGGGGTTTACGCTACACCAATTCCAGAAGTTGACCTCGAAAAATGTATTGCCTGCGGCAACTGTTTCCGTTTTTGTCCCGACGCTGCAATTAAGGTTGAAAAAACTGATTAAAAAAGGCGGTCCGCTAGGGACCGCGCCGACGAATAATGCTATAAATCCAGACTGCCGCAAGTATTGGTAGGAGTGGCGACAGATAGTATGCAATCCACGAGCAGCCCGGGATCACAAGCAACAAAATCAAAATTGCGAATACAGCTACAGTTGCAGCGAACAATCTCGGGTTTTTTTCTGGGCTCGGTCCAACATGATCGATCATGCAAGCGATCAAGACAAGCGAGGAAACTGCAAGCACGATCAAAATGCATTTCACCAGCAAAGGAATAGTATACGGCATGTTTACCTCCTCTCGAATATCAGAGATAATATTCTAATTTTTGTAATAAATCAATGCCAGTGATAAAAATTAATGACTATTTTGCTGATCCTGAAAGTATTTTTGATCTTTGATATTTTCCGGAAGGTTTGATTCCTTACCATACATTTTGTAATCTTTGCCGAAGCCGAAGTCGCGCATCATTTTAGTTTCCCCATTCCGAATTCTTAGGGGAATCGGAGCCAAACGTTTATTAATAACGTCACTCCTGGCTTTTGCGTAGGCCTCGTCAACTGTTCTGGATTTCGGGGCTTTGGCCAAATAGACTACGATTTCGGCAAGGATATCGTTGCTTTCCGGCATGCCGATGAATTTGACTGCTTCGACTCCTGATGTGGCGATAATAAGTGCCTGTGGATCGGCCATGCCTATATCTTCGGCAGAAAATCTAACTAACCTTCTGAGAACATAAAGAGGATCCTCCCCTGCTTCTAGCATCCTAGCCAAATAATGCAAAGAGGCATCAACTTGGGAGGCACGCAGCGATTTGTGTAAGGCCGAGATAGCATCGAAATGTCCGTCCCCGCCTTTGTCATAACGGATAAATTTCTGTTGGACAGATTCTTCGGCCAATGTTTTATCGATTACAATTCGACCTTTCAAATCAGCTTCTTTGGAAATTATCGCCAATTCCAGTGAATTGTAGGCATCTCTGGCGTCACCCTCGCACAATTTGGCTATTGCCAACGCTGCTTCGGGTTTGATTAGGATTTTAATTTTTTTAGCGGTAAAGATTTTGGGGAAGTATTCGGACGGTTTTTTGTTAATCAATTTAATCGCATTATTTAGAACGCTAACGATATTTTCTTCAGACAACTCCCGGAAATGAAAGACTCTGGCGCGGGATAGAAGAGGGGCGTTTACTTGGAAAGAGGGATTTTCGGTTGTCGCGCCAATTAAAATAATGCTGCCATTCTCGACAAAAGGCAGAAAATAGTCTTGCTGAGACTTATTGAACCGGTGAATTTCGTCAATAAATAAGATTGTCCTTTTACTATAGAGCTCTAAATCACTTTTTGATTTTTTAATTACTTCTTTTGCGTCGGCGATACCAGAAGAAACCGCCGAGAGGATGATAAAGTCTGAGTTTGTTTTTTCTGAAATTATTCTTGCTAGCGTTGTTTTTCCGCATCCGGGCGGCCCCCAAAAAATCATTGGTATTATTCTGTCCGATTCGATAATACGGCGCAGGATCTTACCCTCTCCGAGGATGTGTTCCTGTCCGGCAAAATCACCAAAATCCTTTGGCCGTAGTTTCTCAGCCAAAGGCAGATGTTCCATATTCTCAAATAGATTTTTCATCTTTCTTATTCTAACAGCCTTCTTGGAACTTCGTCAAAAAATAATTCTCGTTAATCAAGAGAACTTATCTGGTTTGAAGATTTAAAAGAACCAAAGAGTGGGTAATGGAAGACAGTTTATCTTAAGTCAAAGGAACAAATACAAACCCGGGAAATTCGGTTTGATCGATTTGCCCTTTAGCATTTTTTTCAATAAGTAGAATTGAATTTCTAACTGGAATTACCATCCGCCCTTCATCCATCAGCTGACCGACGAGCATTTCTGGTAGCGATTCTGCTGACGCCGAAACTAAGATGCGGTCAAAGGGTGCGTTGTCAGGATCTCCGACTTCCTTGCCTGCCAGTTTTATTGCCCAATTATGAAATCCATACTTTTCAATATTTGTTGCTCCGAGTTCAACCAATGCAGGTATTTTTTCAACTCCGAAAACCATCCCTTCTGGGCCTACAATTCGTGCCAGAAGCGTAGCTGTAAAGCCTGAACCAGAGCCAATATCAAGGACTTTCTGTCCTTTTTTCGGCTGGAGCAATTCTAGCATAAAGGCAACTACCGATGGCTCGGAAATCGTTTGTTCGTATCCTATCTGCAGAGGTACATTTTCATAAGCATATTCCCTGTCTTCAGACTTTACGAAGTCTGCCCGCAAAACATGAGCGAATGCTTCAATAATTTCCGGTGTTTTTAGGAACCCGTTTTCTTCTAAATATTTGGCTAATTCATTCGATGAGTTCATATCAAAACGATAACCAAACTTTTTTGAAAATCCTATAAAATGATATCCAAAAATAAATTTATACCTAAATATCGTCGATCGACGATATTTAGGTATAAATTCGGTAGAGAGTGATTATTATTTCGTGCAAATGGCTAAGAAATTCTGAAATTTACTATGGCCACGCTTTTCGACAGAAAGTTCTTCCACTACAAAACCAGCCTTTTCTAACATACTTTGAAATTCTTGTCGCTCAAAACAGTGATAATACCTTTTGGCTAGTTCTACGCCAGCGTTATCTTTGAAGGGAACTAGCAAATCACCATTCTCTAGGCCTTCGGTATCTTTAGAATTATATTTGGCCAGTAGTTTTGGGTCATTCAAATCCCAAGCCGAAATGGCTAGCAATCCATTTTTCTTCAATACTCGCAGTGCTTCTGCCAGGAAATTGTCGCGGGATTCTGACGGTGGAATATGATGAATTGTCGATAAGCAAAATATTCTATCAAAAAGTTCATCAGGATAAGGGATCTTGCCGAAATTCATTACTTCATATTTGGCCTCAGGATAACGTTTTCTTGCCATCTCGATTTGTCCGGCTGAAGCATCCAATCCAACATAGTCAACCCTATGTTTGCGAGCTATCTCATACAGGTTGCCTTGCCCGCAACCGAGATCAAGAATTCGATCGCCTTCCTTGAAATACTTCTCCAATCGTAAGACATCATCAGGCAATTTCCAGCGTTTTGTTGACCAGAGGGGGGCAATTTTGTTATAATCACTGATTGTTTTAGCTATTAAATTTTCTGCGTAATCTTTATTCATTATGTCCAAATTAGTCGAGAAATTTATAATTGAGCTTTCGGCGAGTAATATAGATAATATTTCTGATCTACAAAAATTTCAACGCCGTTTCGCGAAGAAATCACTCGGTCAGTTTATTGCTACCGATAAGCTGTCTGAATTCTACCAGAAAATGATTGCTGATGGAACTATTGCTAGATCAGAGCGGCTTGATTCGCTCTTGCGGCTCAAGTCCACTCGGTCCCAATCAGGCATCGTGGTTATTTCCGTTCTAACAAAACCATTCCCCTGTCCCGGAAAATGCATTTACTGTCCGAGCGAAAGAAATGTGCCAAAAAGCTATCTTTCAAATGAACCGGCCGTAATGAGAGCAATAATGTGCAAATATGATCCGTTTTTGCAAGTATCGTTACGTCTGAAGGCACTCAAGGCGGTCGGCCATACCACAGATAAAATCAATATTCGAATTATAGGTGGTACTTGGTCTTACTATCCCAGAGGTTATCAGACATGGTTTATAAAAAGAATGTTCGAGGCGGCAAATGATAATCTTACTATTCCGGCGAAGGCGGTGATCCAGAAAAATAAGTTATTGGATTTTGGATCTCAAGTTCCAGCACGGAATAGCACTATCCTCGAAAGACTTCAAGAAATTAATGAAAGTGCCAAACATCGAATTGTGGAGATTTCGGTTGAAACCAGACAGGATTATATAAACAAAAATGAGCTAAAAAGATTGCGAAAGCTAGGCGTGACAAAAGTTGAGTTGGGAGTTCAGTCGCTGTATGACAAAGTATTACGACTCAATAAGCGGGGTAATCTGGATATGGATACAATCCTTGCTACAAAACTTCTCAAGGATGCAGGGTTTAAGGTTTCCTACCAGATGATGCTGAATCTTCCCGGATCAAATCAGCAGATGGATATAGGGATGTTTCAGGAATTATTTGCTAATCCTCTATATATGCCCGATCACCTGAAAATTTATCCAATGGCGCTGCTCAGGAATACCGGTGCATATCAATTATACAAGGACGGAAAGTTCAAACCGTATTCATCTGCTCAACTTAGTAGAGTCTTAACTATAATCAAGGCAAGCGTTCCAGAGTTTTGTAGAATTGAAAGAGTAATTCGAGATATTCCTTCAGGGGAGATAGTCGAGGGTGGTGCGAAAGTTTCAAATCTCCGACAAGACGTGTTGGCTATTATGAAGAAAGACGGGATATTTTGTCGTTGTATCCGTTGTCGTGAGATCAAAAGCAATTTTAAAACCGGACAGAAAACTATTTTAGTGCGCAGAGACTATGAAAGCTCTGGTGGAAAAGAAATTTTTTTAAGTATTGAGACAGAGGATGGCCAGAAACTCATCTCCTTTCTTAGATTAAGAATTTCAAAAAACTCAGATAATATATATCCCTGCCTTAAAGATGCTGCGCTTATTAGGGAGATACACACCTACGGCGAGCAAGTCGAAGTTGGTATGACAAAGATAAATGCTCCTCAACACCGTGGCTTTGGGAAATCATTGATGCTAGAAGCTGAAAAAATTGCAAAGGAGGAATCTAAGGTTGTGAAAATGGCGGTCATTTCGGGTGTAGGCGTCCGCGGTTTCTTCCGGAAGCTGGGGTATCATCTGGAACAGACTTACATGACAAAAAAATTATAGTCGGGTCTTCTCTATAGCCTTTTCTAGCTGCCTTTCAAGCTTTTCTAGGCGGTCGACTAGATTGGTCAACTTTTCTTCATGACTTAGGTGATTTTGGAAGTTCTCCTTCCAAATCGGACTCCTCTTTAGGATCACTCTCTCTTGAATCTCCTGGACCCTCACAACTTTATCCAAAACGTACCCTAGTAACCATGTGCCGAAAAGACCTCCTATAATATAATATTTGACGTTTGTCATATTGCCGTTTGATTGATTCATCAATGTCACTACAAGGAGGGCAAAATTTACGAATACTAAAAAAGCATTACCCTGATCAAAACGGTACTTTTCTCGAAAAAATGATTTTCGAAATGATTCCAGATTGTCCATAACTCTTTGTGTCATATCAAAAAATATCCGATCAATTTATATTTTAACCGTAAATTATATAGAGATACTCAATATATTTCAATCAACTCAGCCCAGGCGGATAATGTGTCGAAGATTTTCCAGGTCTATAAATTTCTTTTCGGCTATATTCTTGATTTCTTTTGCCGTTCTTTGCCAACGGGAAAGCACGGTCACCTCCCGTCCATGTGTCTTTAGATAATTCAACACCGAAGCGAAATCGCCATCTCCGGTCATTGCAATTATGCCTGAATATTGCTGCATATAGCGCATCATATCGAAGGTCATATCGACATCACAGTTAGCCTTTAAAATGGGACGCTCCTGATTTTCATCGTCTTCATCATAATAAACTTTGGCTGGCTTGATCTTCATAACATAGCCGTAGGATTCTAAAAGTTGATAAAAATTAATTTTGTTTAGAGATTTCTCAATTAAAAACTGAGTTTTCTCATCACTGTTTTTCTGGAGTTCCTTCAAGTGCTCTGTCAGCTTGGCAAAATCCATCGCTTCATAGTCCAAAATAGAGTAATCAAAGTCAAATATTCGAAGCCCGCTATAATAAAAAGCTTTGGAAACTCCATGTTCTCTCTCCAAATATTCAAGGAGTTTCTTATAATTTATTTTAAAACCAATACTTTCCTTTCCGCCCCAAAAAAGATTTGATGCATCAATAAACGCATAAACCGACTTTTGGTCCCTAGCTATCATCACAGGTCTCTTGATCTCAGATTGTTGCGGTTCAGGCTTTTTGGTCTCGTGAGTATTCTTTGGCTGCGAAGGCTTCTTGGCCTCATCAGTCTTTCTTTTCATAAAAAATTTAAATGCCATATAATCCTAACTAAAAATGAATTCTAACAATTCTATTCTATCAGATTTCCTAATAAACAAAAAATCCGTTTGAGAAAACTCATTCGGATTTTTTGCGTTAAGTATTGAAAATACTTATCTTTGGTTGTAGCCGCCGCGATTTCTATCGCCGCCGCCGAAACCATCTTGTTTCTGAGGTCTAGCAACGTTGACAAAGATCTGTCTGCCGCCGACTTCAGTATTATTCAAAGCGTCAATAGCTTTTTGAGCCATCTCTTCATCTTTGACGGTAACAAAACCAAAACCTTTTGATCTGTTTCCGTTAAATTTGTCAGTGATGACACGAGCTTCAACAACTTCTACTCCGTCTATCTTGGCGAACATTTCGTACAAAGCATCTGAATCGATGTCGTAGGAAAGATTTCCAACATAGAGTTTGTTTTTCTCTTCTTCTTGCATTTAGTCCTTTTTGTTCTTTTGAAACAAATAAACTATTAAATTCGACCTAAAGTTTCAAGGATTCTTACGGTCGATTTAATCTTTTAGTTCAGATTTTCTCTAACCTTCATAATTCTTTCACTTTTCAACGGTAATTGTAGCATATTCGAGATAAAAAGTCAATTGGCACGTTATGTTTCAATACCTTGGAAACACCCTGATAGAATTGGAGGTATGTATATAACAAATCCATTCATACCCAGTGTCAGGATGAATGCGGTTAAAAAGGTCCGCTCTGGCTGGGGCATTCG
>JBAYVE010000013.1:0-39277 GCA_041674765.1 Patescibacteria group bacterium | reverse complement strand
TCTAATGCCCCAGCCAGAGCGGACCTTTTTAACCGCATTCATCCTGACACTGGGCATGAATGGATTGTTTGTATACATGCCTGAAATTATATCAGGGTGTTTCCAAGGTATTGAAACATAACGCTAATATTGACATTTAAAGGTATTTCAGTTACAATATGTTCAAGGAGGTGGCAAAATGATAAAGATTTTTTCGGCCACATTCACCCCCGGATGTCAGCCTGAGAAACTGGGGAAGCTGGTGGACGAATTCTCCACCGGAAAGAGCGACTTCACAGTACTATGGGTGCAATCCAGCACGACAGACAATCTCGGCGATGTCAACATCACACTAACTGCCATCGTCACAACTCAAACTCCCGAATAAGAAAATAACCCGCCATCAACAAATGGCTCGCTGACCGAGAACGGTCATTTTATTTTTGTTTTCCATAAAAAAAATCGCAATTCAACCTTCGGAATATTCTCCGGTCAAATTGCGATCATGATTTGGCCTAAATCGGCGAAACAGGTGAAATACATTCCCTCATCTGCCGAAAAATTTCTTCACGGTACTTGTCATCGGAGACCTTGCGATGAGCATCTAGATCTTTTGCCAAGGCTAGTAGCTTTGCCACATCATCTACCCAATAGTAAGTTTCTTCATCTTCACGAAGCACAACCATAATCGGGGCCCCTACCTGGATTATTGCTTCCAACACTTCAATCAGGACAGTCATCTCTCTGATCTCGCGCCGGACGAATAAGCGAAAACGACACAGACGAGAATTCAAAGTGAGAATACAACTTCTGTTATTTGTCAGCCTTTCCCATTTTGCGCCTTTGTGAATGGACCAATAGGTTCTAAACAGAATTTCAGCCAACAATCCGATAGCCCTATTAGACAATCCTTCTGAGACAACACTTTTAAACACAATCCATTCCTCCTATACAGAAATGATCGCTATGGTCCGCATAACCGGCAACTATTTGGTTGTTCTCTCTGAGACATTTATACAATAAAAGTTGACTTTAGTCAATGATGCAATAGGAGCTAAGAGTTGTTACTATAAAACTATGATTGTAAATGTAATTCCGGAATCCAGAACCTTTAGCGATGTTGAGTCGTTCTCTTATTTAGTGCCCGAAAAATTAGATAGTCAAATTGAGACTGGCTCAATCGTGGCTATACCATTTGGGAAGAAAAGAATTAGAGGAATTGTTTCTGCGATTAATTATTCTTCGAGCGATAGCGAGAAGTCTGAAGTTAAAAATACTCGCCAAGGTAGTAAGAGCAGCTACCAGCTCAAAGAGATACTTTCAGTCGATCATAGTTTTTCATTGCCAAAGGAATACTTAGAAATTGCCAAGTGGATTTCCGATTATTACCTATGTTCACTTGGAGAAGCGATCTCTCTGTTCCTGCCTCCGGAGATGAAAAGACCGCACAGAGAGAAAGCAGAATGCCAAAAGCCGAAAGCTGAAAGCAAGAAGCAATTGAAACTATTAAACAAAGAACAAGAAGAAATATTTCAGATATTGAGGAGTGAACTGAGCCCGACAGAAACTTTGAACCCTGTTCAGGGAAATGGCAATGTATTGCCTCAAAAGAAACCGGTTTTAATTCATGGTGTTACCGGTTCGGGAAAAACGGAAATTTATATAAAATTAGCAGCCGAGACCATCAAGCATGGCAAACAAGTTGTCGTCCTGGTACCCGAAATAATGTTGACGCCGCAAACAGTCGAACGCTTCCAAAAGGTATTTGGTGACACGATTGCCCTGATGCACCACAGTCTTTCTAAGTCAGAAAAGTTTAATTGTTTTTACGATTTTTACTCAGGTGCCAAATCAATTATAATAGGGCCCCGATCTGCTTTATTGGTACCTTCCAAGAAGCTCGGACTGATTATTATTGACGAAGAACAGGAAGACGCTTATAAACAAGAACAAAATCCGCGCTACCATGCAGTTACTCTTGCCAAAGAAATTGCTTCAAAAAATAACTCTTTGCTCGTACTGGGGACAGCAACGCCTCGGATAGAGACCTACTTTCAAGTAAAAAACGCAAGAAAACTCTTTGTTCTTTCTAAACGTCATCATCAAAATGAGCTACCGGCAACAAAAATAGTCGATTTACGTAACGAAATAAGGGCCGGCAATTTCTCACCGATATCCGGATTACTCGAGGAGGAGATCAGGCAAGTATTGAGTGAAAAGCGCCAAATCCTACTTTTCCTAAATCGCCGAGGAACGGCAACTTTTGTCTCCTGCCGCGATTGTGGTCAGGTACTGCTTTGTCCAAATTGCTCTATCCCGATGGTATACCACGTCAATGATAGATCGTCTTTTCTGCACTGTCATCATTGTGACAGTAAAGAACCATTGCCTTCGAACTGCCCTGCATGCCATAGCTCGAAAATTAAATTTTTTGGTACCGGCATTGAAAAAATTGAGCGAGAAATCACTAAGCTTTTCCCAAATGCCAGGATAGCCAAAATTGACTCAACTACCATTAATAAAAAGGCTGATTACACCACCTTCTTTGATAAGTTTAAAAGAGGCGAGATTGATATTGTTGTGGGCACGCAAATGATTGCTAAGGGACTCGATATACCGGGGGTAGACCTCGTCGGAATTGTTTCGGCAGACACCGGCTTGCATCTACCGCATTACCGTGCCAGCGAGAAATCGTTCAATCTGATCACTCAGGTTTCCGGTAGAAGCGGCCGTCTCCATAATCAGGGAAAAACTATTCTCCAAACCTATTGGCCTGAGGCCCTGCCCATTTTGGCTGCGAGCGAACACGCATATGAACTATTTTATGAAAAGGAAATAGTTGAACGGCAGAAATTTAAATATCCACCCTTTTCAAAACTGATAAGAATAATCTCTGAAAATCCCCGTGAAGACTTGGCAAAAAAAGAGATAGATTCTCTTGCTACCAAATTTCGGGAGCAAAATATTGAATTTATCGGCCCAGGACAGTGCTTCTATGCCCGTATGCATAACAAGTACCGCTATCATATTATCGTCAAATCTGATAAAATACCGAATGAGACCATTAAAAATATTCGAAAAGATTTCCCTAAATTGACCTGGGATGTCGACCCGACTAATTTATTATAACTATTATGAAAAAGATCTTAGTTACCGGTGGTGCAGGATATATCGGAAGTATTACTTCAAAGAAACTGTTGGATTCTGGTTTTGAAGTGATTGTTTTAGATAATTTTTCCACTGGGCACAAAGAAGCGGTAGACAAGCGCGCAGTTCTGGAGGTAGCAGATTTAAAAGATAAAAATAGAATTATCACAATATTGAGAGAGCATCAAATAGAAGCAGTTGTTGATTTTGCCGCTTCAATCGCTGTCGGAGAATCTCAAAAAAAGCCGAAAGAATATCTTGAAAATAATGTTTTTAATTTTTTGAATTTGCTTGATGCCTTAAGCGAAACCGGAATAAAAATGATTATCAAGTCGTCAACAGCCGCTGTTTACGGTACTCCACCCGATCCAAAGTTTTTACCTCTCTCAGAAGATTATGTTGATATTGTCAAATACAGGAAACCTCAGTTGGAAGATGGCTTCTGGGGAGGCCAAAAAATCAGCGGCACTGAACTTTTTGACATAGCAATTGATTGCTATCATAAAAGAATAACGACTCGTCCGGAACTGATGTTGACAGCAGCCGAGATAGATAAACTTAAAATTCCCGGATCTATATATGGATTCACCAAGCTTCTTGACGAAATTGTTATGAAAAAGTATGATGATATGTTCGGAATTAAGGGCATTGTACTGCGGTATTTCAATGCTGCGGGAGCTGATCAATCTGGCGAATTTGGCTTGGATAATCCAAACCCGACGCATCTAATTGGCAATGCAATTTTTCAGTTGTTGGGAAAAAGAAAGAAATTAACTATTTTTGGAAATGACTACCCAACCAAAGACGGAACCTGCGTCAGAGACTACATACACGTAAACGACCTGGCGATTGGGCACATCAAAGCATTGCAGTATCTAGATCAAAACCATAAATCAGAGACATTTAATCTTGGTACGGGCTCCGGATATAGCGTATTGGAAGTTATTGAGTCTATTGAAAAAGCCAGTGGAAAAAAAGTTGAAATTTACTTTGGCAATCGTCGCCCCGGAGATGTCGTAGTAGTCTTTGCAAATCCGGCAAAAGCCAAGGATATACTGGGGTGGAACGCGACTCACGGCCTGGATGATATGACCAAAGATGCGTGGAGATGGCATAGCACTCATCCTGATGGGTATAATCAAGCTGAAAGCTGAAAGTTAAAAGCTGAAAGCTTAAAGTTAAAAGCCGAAAGCTAAAAGTTAAAAGCCGAAAGCTAAAAGCCGATAGCTAGAGATAAATAAGGTAAAAATTCAAATTATGACTTTGAAAATACGCAAAACCGATGATCCGATTCTAAGACAGTCCACAGAACAAGTGACTGACTTTGACGATATCGATTTTCAAAAGTTAGTGGATGATATGGTTGAAACAATGAGGAAAGAAAATGGTATCGGTTTAGCTGCACCTCAGGTTGGCTCTACCCGCAAGGTTCTGGTTTGCGAATACAAAGGCGACAAAGAGGAGAACATCTCTGTTGTACCACTGACAGTCCTTTGCAATCCGGAAATCGTCCATACCAGCGCAGAAGAGATCAATATGGTGGAAGGATGTCTCTCCTTCCCTGGGCTCGAAATTCTAGTAAAACGGCCAAAAAAAATCAAAGTAAAAGGCCAGGACCGCTATGGCAATAATCTTCAGTTTGAAGCAGATAAGTTATATTCCAGAGTTCTCCAACACGAAATTGATCACCTAAATTCAACCTTACTAATAGACCGTATGCAGAAAATCGACCTCATCTTTATCGGTTCAGGCACACTCGGAGTTCCTGCCTTGTCAATGCTAGCCATCGATCCTCAATATGAGATCAAAATGGTTGTAACAGGAATCGCTGAAGCAAAGTCTAGAAATCATAAGAAATTAGTTAATCCTATCGAGGAAAAAGCCAAGGAGTTAGGCTTGCCGATTCTCAGAACAAAGGATATCAATAATGAAAAGGTTGTCGCAGAATTGGATAGTCTAAAACCAACCGTAGCTGTGATGGCTGATTTCGGACAGATTTTGAGTGGGGAAATCCTGAGTCTACCAAAGCTGGGGATTATAAATATCCATCCTTCACTGCTACCTAAACATCGTGGACCATCCCCTATCCAGCAAACAATTCTAGATGGCGATAAATTTACAGGTGTAACCCTTATTAGAGCAAATGAAAAAATGGATGAAGGCGGTATTATCTCCCAAGTAAAAGTGGAGTTAAACAACACTGAAAATGCGACAATTCTAAAAAAATATTTAGCTGAAATAGCAGCTAATCTGCTTCTGAACTCTTTACCTTACTACATTGCCGGCGATTTAGAGCCAGTTCCCCAAGATTCTGCGGGGGTTTCTTACAATAAATTGTTTAAGAAAAGTGATGGTCTCGTCGACAAAGATACCTCGCCGCTGATAGTTGAACGCAAGATGCGCGCTTTTTCCGATTGGCCAAAAGTCTTCACTCTTATAAATGGAAAAAGAATCCAGCTACTGACAGGCCATTTCGATACCGACGGCGAGCTGATCATCGATCTTGTTAAACCTGAGGGCAAGAAGGAAATGACGTATGACGACTTCGTCAGGGGCTATCATACTAAGTTGACATTTCATGGATAATTTGTTACTTTATTAGGGAAAAATTATAAGTTTTGGAGTTAAATGCTAAAAATCAGATTGACCAGAGTCGGTAAGAAAAACAGTCCTGCTTACAGGGTAGTTGTTGCTGACCAGCGAAAAGCCGTAAAAAGAAAATTTATCGAAATTTTGGGTCATTACAATCCCATCACAAATCCCAAGCAATTGGTGATCAATAAAGAGAGATCACTTTATTGGATTAGCAAAGGAGCTCAAGCTTCAGACACAGTCCATAATTTGATGTGCGATCTTGGGATCCTTGACAAGAAAGATAAAATCAAGAAAGTTTACGCCAAGAAAAAAGAGGTAGAAGAAGCACCAACTGAAACGGCTGAAACAAAAGCCGACGAAGAAAAAGTTGAGTCTCCTGCAGCCAAAGAAAATCCGGAAGAGCCAAAGGCTACAGAAGAACCAGCAGAAGTAGCTGCAGAGCCAATAACTGAGACTCCATCAGAAGAAGAGAGTAAATCGGAAGAGACAAAACAGGAATAGTTGAAAAGATTGGCTATTGAAAAAGATACCCTTGACCGCTAATATATTAAAAGAAGTAATTTAGCAGTGGTTGGACCACAAAAGCAGAGAAAGGAAAATGACATGGAAGCAGATCAGAAATTCATTGAAGATGTCGTAAAAGCCATCGTCGAGAATCCCGAGGACGTAAAGACCGAGCGGACAATCGATGAAAGAGGAGTATTGATCTCCCTTTACGTTAATCCCGCCGATATGGGAAAAATCATCGGTAAGGAAGGCAAAACTGCCAAAGCTATCCGTACATTACTAAGAGTCTTCGGTGCCAAGACAAACGCCAGATTGAACCTCAAAATCGTTGAACCGGAAGGTTCTGAGAGGCCAGAGAGAGCCGAGAGATCAGCAGCAGAGGAAGTCGCCGACGATGATGACGTTCCAAGCGATATCTTAGCCTAATAAATTACAATATATATTGTACAAAGAACCGCCACAGTTCTAGACAATCGGCGGTTTTTTGTTGCTTGATACTTAATACGTTATACTAATAATATGAAATTTGATGTAATAACTTTGTTTCCCGAAATGTTTGTGGGGCCTCTTTCAGAGAGCATTATTAAACGTGCTCGGGAGAAAGGTGCAATTGAGGTTAGCTGCCACAATCTGCGTGATTCGGCTACAGATAAGCATAGAACAGTCGACGATACGCCTTACGGCGGAGGCGCTGGGATGGTCCTAAAAGTTGATGTGATAGATAAGGCTATCGCAAAACTCAAAAATCAAAACTCAAAAGTCAAAAATAAGGAAAGAATTATTTTAATGACGCCAAAAGGCAAACGACTAGATCAAGATAAAGTTGTTGAATTGGCCAATAATTATGACCGATTGATCCTAGTTTGCGGACATTACGAGGGATTTGACGAACGGATCCGGGAGCATCTGATCGACGAAGAGATTTCAATCGGTGATTTTGTTCTGACCGGTGGAGAGCTACCGGCTATGTGCCTTATCGATGCAGTCTCCAGAATGGTACCGGGAGTTTTGTCTGAAGGCTCAGCTGAGTCGGAAACTTTTATGCAGAAAAATCAAAAGGGCGAATATTTAAAAGAGTATCCTCAATATACAAAGCCGGCAGAGTACAAGGGGTGGTCAGTGCCAGAAATCCTTCTCTCCGGCCATCATGCCAAGATAGAAGAATGGCGTAAATCTAAACAAAAGATCTCAAAATAAAAAAGGGGGCGGTTTGGGACTCGGGGAGTCCCAAACCGCCTGAACGGAGGAAAAAGAGAGATGACTAAGGCTGAATCGTCTTTGCCATGAATCCAGCTTGCAGGAATGCAACTACTGCCTGAACGGCCGCAGTGCTGGGGAATGATCGTCTGGAGACATACACTTTATCGCCAATTTGGTAGCAGATATGCAGGCGTGATTTCGGGAGCCTTTGTCCGGCGTTTTTTCGAGGCCTTTCCTGATTAACAGGCGTAGGCAAGCAGGACTGCGCTCCGGCTGTCGAAAAAACAGAAGAACGAATCCGTCGTCCAGGGCGAAGGCAAGTTCTCGGTGCATATTCAGCTGGGTGCATTTAGTTACCTCCTAGGGGATGTTTCGAATAGAGCTACCAACTTTCGGGGTTTGGCAAGCTCAGATAAAGAGTGCTCGCTCTCTAGACTGAGCCTTCCAAAAATGGTAAGATTATTGGTCGATATTTAAAAGATATTAGCATTTTTTATCAAATCAAGCAAGAGCTTTTGTGGATAAGTAAATATCATCCTGAACTTGCTGTGCCTCACCGTAGCCTTGGCACAGGGTGGTTTCAGAAATTATACATTAGGCTAGTGTCATTCCGGACTGTATCTTGAGATCCGGAATCCAATTCCTTATTGCGACGAATAACAATCAATAAAATGACCAACAAATTCAAAATTCAATCAAAATATCAGCCTGCCGGTGATCAACCGGAGGCTATTTCGGCTTTAACAAAGAATTTAGATGACAAAGTTAAGCATCAAACGCTTTGGGGAGTGACTGGTAGCGGCAAGACTTTCACAATGGCCAATGTCATCCAGAACACTCAAAAGCCCACCTTGGTGATCGCACACAACAAGACGCTGGCCGCCCAATTGGCTGATGAATTTAGAGAATTTTTTCCTGAAAACGCCGTTCATTATTTTGTTTCTTATTACGATTATTACCAGCCAGAGGCCTATATCCCCCATTCCGACACTTATATTGAGAAAGACTCATCAATAAACGACGAGATCGACAGGTTGCGGCACGCTGCCACCCATGCCCTCCTAACACGTAAAGATGTTATCATAGTTGCCTCCGTTTCGTGTATTTACGGTATCGGCTCTCCAGAGTTTTATCTGCAGGAAAATTTTGCTTTCAAGGTCGGTGAGAAAATTGGTCGGACTGAATTTCTTTATCGTTTGAATACTCTCCAATATGAACGCAATGATTATGAAATAAAACGCGGCGCTTACCGTCTACGCGGTGATTCTCTGGAAATACTGCCTGCGTACTCAAATAACTCTTTCAAGATTGACTTCTTTGGCGATGTTGTCGAAAAGATCACTGAAGTTGATTGGGTGACAGGTCAAATAGTTCGAGATTGGCAAGAATTTGAAGTTTTTCCGGCAACTCACTTTATGACTCCGCCCAATATTTTGAAACAGGCTACTGCCAAGATCAGTGATGATCTCAAATTACAGCTAGAGAGTTTCCGGAAATCAGGAAAAATTCTGGAAGCCGAGCGACTCGAACAGAGGACAAACTTCGATCTGGAGATGATAGAAGAAACAGGCAGCTGCCCAGGAATAGAAAATTATTCACGTTATTTTGATCACCGAAATCCGGGAGAGCCCCCAACGACATTGATAGACTATCTGCCGAAGGATTTTTTACTCTTTGTCGACGAATCTCATATCACCGTTTCACAAATCGGCAGTATGTTTGAAGGAGACCGCTCCCGAAAAGAAAAACTAATAGACTATGGGTTTCGTCTGCCTTCGGCGTATGATAACCGCCCGCTTCGGTTTGCTGAATTTTATAAAAAGTTGAATCAGATGATCTTTGTCTCGGCGACGCCAGGAAAATATGAGCTAGAAAGAAGTAATGCCGCGGTTATCAAACAATTTATTAGGCCGACTGGATTGCTTGATCCAATAGTAGAAATTAAAAAGACCAAAGGCCAAATTGATGATCTGATTGGAGAAGTTAATCTAACTGTCAAAAAAGGACAGCGTGTATTGATAACTACCCTGACCAAAAAGATGGCCGAGGAATTAACAGATTACTTAGTAGGCAAAGGCCTGAAAGTTGCCTATCTGCACTCCGATATCGCCACTTTGGAGCGGCTGGAAATTTTACACAAATTGAGACTTGGTAAATTTGATGTTCTAGTTGGAATTAATCTTCTTCGAGAAGGGCTCGATTTGCCCGAAGTCTCGCTTGTGGCTATTTTAGACGCCGATAAAGAAGGTTTTCTTCGAAGTAAGACCTCACTTATTCAAACAATGGGAAGAGCGGCTCGTCATCTCGACGGGCATGTAATTATGTACGCTGACATTGTGACAAACTCGATGAAAGCAGCAATAGATGAAACTAATCTGAGACGGAAACTTCAAGAAAATTACAACAAAAAACATAATATTTCCCCGGCCTCGATCAGCAAAGATGTTGCTCCTGAAAAAATTGAAGAGGAAAAAAAATTATCTCAAATTGACGAGTCATATCATAAGCTGCCAAAAAGAGAAAAACAGAGGGTGATAAATGAAATGAAATCGCTGATGTCAGAAGCAGCCAAGAATCTTCAATTTGAGCGTGCGGCAGAACTAAGAGATCAGATTGTGCTGATGGAGAATAGAGTCAGATAGCCATATAGTCATATAGTTGAATAGTCAGATAGTCCTACAGTCTTATGGTCTTATGGTCGAACTGACTAATAGACCAATAGACTAACAGACTATAAGACCATTTACTTATCCATTCTTGACTTTGGGGCTGGAAATCGCTATAGTTATTAGAGTAAATATGAATCATCAAGAACTGTACAAATTATTATCAACGGTCCAAAAGAATGTTCGCTGTCCCCAGTGTGGCAAACCCTATGATTTTGCGATGATCCAGATCAGGGGTGTCGTTGATTCTATTGTTTTTTTGGAGCTCCACTGTCGAAATCATATGCCGCTTTTAGCGACTGTTTCACTCCAGAAGAGCAACTCCCCGAAAGATGCCAACATCTCGGGGAAGATCAGTTCAAACGATGTCATTGAGACTTACCGGTTCCTAAAGGATTTCAAGGGAAGTCTTGAGCAAATTTTTGATAAAGAGAAAAATAATAAAACATAAGGCTAGAATGACTGAATTTAAAATCACAGCAGAGGCAAGATCCGAAAAACCAGCGAAAACCCGTGCGACTGGCAAAATTCCTGCGATCGTATATGGAAAACATTTTGAATCTGCAAGCATCGCCCTTGATAAGATTAACTTTTTGAAGCTTTTCAAGGAGGCTGGAACGTCAAATCTGATCGAGATGAGCTTGGACGATAAAAAATTCAAAACCTTGGTTCATGATATGCAATATCATCCGATAACCAGGGAAATTTTACATATCGACTTTGTCAAAGTTAATATGAAAGAGAAAGTTCATGCTGAGATTCCACTTGAATTTACCGGTGATTCGATTGCCGTTATTGATATGGAAGGCTCCCTCATCACACCCGTCGACTCTATTGAAGTTGAATGTCTTCCTGGCGACCTCATCTCAGAAATCTCAGTCGATATCTCTGTCCTCGACAATTTTGAGAAAAATATCAAAATCAGTGATTTGAATATCCCAGAATCAGTTGAGGTTCTAAATGATCCTGAAGAGATAGTTGCCTTCGTCCAGGAACCAAGAAGCGAAGAAGAAATGGAAGCCCTCAATGAAGAAGTAGTAGAAAATATTGATGCAGTCGAAGTTGAAAATAAGGGCGAGGAAGCTACTGCTGAAGGTGAAGGCGAGAAGACAGAAGAGAAAAAATCTGAGTAGTTTGATCTAAAATATATCAAAATGCCCAATGCGTTAGCGGAGGGCATTTTGATTTAGTAATTAAAACTTGTTAAATTGTAAATTGAATGAAAATTGAAAATTACAAAATTGGAAATTCTTTAACAAAAAAGACTTTTTTTGTTAAAGTGCTCGGCTGTCAATACAATGAATGGGATGCTGCTCGGCTCTCTTTTGTTCTGAAACAAAATGGCCTAATAGAAACCTCTGCCGAAGAGGCAGAAATTATTCTAATGCTCAATTGCTCGGTTCGAAAAACCGGGGTTGATCGAGCACTTAGCTTTGCCAAAAACTTCATCAGTCAAAATAAAAAGGTAATTGTGAGCGGCTGCTTATTAGAGGTAGATAAAAAAAGATTTTTAAACAAGGGCGCTTACCTTTGGGACGGAAAAGACCTCAAGGAATTAAAGAATATTCTGAATTGTAAATTAAATATACTTCCAGACTCTGATTTCCGGCCTCAGACTAATCTAATTCCGATCACAAAAGGTTGTAATAATTTCTGCTCATATTGCGCTGTCCCCTATACCAGAGGAAGAGAAATTTCTAGACCAGTAGAAGATATATTGGATGATGCAAAAAAGATGATCAAAGATGGCCAGAAAGAAATTTGGCTGCTTGGTCAAAATGTAAATAGCTATAATCCGAGCCCCGCTGTCATTTCGACCCATCCCGTCTTCAATACTAATCAGACCCTGAGTGCAGTCGAACGGGAGCCCACCATAGGGTGGATCGAGGGAGGCGAGAAATCCAATCGAACACTCACCAAAACATCGCCGTTTGCCCAATTACTAACTCTGATCAACAATATCCACGGCGATTTCAAAGTTTATTTTACTTCAAACCATCCGAAAGATATGACGCCCGATATCATAGAAGCTATTGCAACTCTGCCAAAGATCACAAAGGCGATACACCTTCCGCTGCAATCTGGCAGCAACAAAATACTGAAAGCGATGAATCGGCCATATACCAGAGAACAATATTTAATTTTGGTTCAGAAAATAATTGATCGAATTCCAGAGGTAAAATTAACGACTGATACTATCGTCGGCTTTCCAGGCGAAACAGAGGAGGATTTTCAGGAAACTGTCGAAATATTCAAGCTCATAAAATTCTATCAAGCATATAATAATAAATACTCTCCTCGTGAAGGCACTGCCGCCTTTAAACTCGGCGATCCCGTGCCCTGGGCCGAAAAACAACGCCGCTGGAAGATATTGAATGAAATGGCTAACAAGAGATAGATTTTAAAATAGTACAAAGTGATAAGTCATTATTTTAACATAAAGATCTCTTCCAACCTCTTAAACCTGGTATTCCAAAAACCCTAATCTCAATATGTCATACTCGGACAGGAGGAGCCACTTCAACTAAAATATAAATAGATATGGCGACCCATGACCCCTAGTATCCAGGAGATTTGGTCACGATTTACCGTATGATAGTATCTGTGTTGCCTGGATTCCCACTGGAGTTTACCCTGATCTTGTCGAAGGGCTGGAATTACAATGGGTGTCTTAGAATCACGGCTTAAAATCTTCTACTTTTTTAACTATACTTGGGATTCTGTTTTCTTTACTTAATAATACTTCTCTCTTTAAAAACCCAAAAATTTTAACAATAAGTAACAATAATCTCGCGATAGCAATTACTTTGTTACTTTTAAGTCTGTGTTGTTGAGTATTTTTTTCTCTAGAAACTTATCAATTATTTCTGACTCTCCCTGGATTATTTCGGCGATCATATATTTAATATACTTTTCAGCTGAACAATAATAACAAATTGCACTAATATGCTCCCAACACTCAAAGGGGAAAACAAAAACACTTTTTTGAATCTCCATAAACCCTATTTCCTTAAGCTTCTCCCGAATGATTTCCCGTGTAGCCTTCTTCTTTTCCGGAACATCAAATATGATAACTCTCCATAATCCGTCCCATTTTTCAGTCCTGAGATCATTTCCAATGTTATTCCATATGATTTTGTCGAAACCCTTTTCTGTCAACTCAATAAATTTTTCTTTATTCTCAACAAAAGAGTTTATCAGCCCAGCCTTTTTGAGGTAATAGATTTTTTGCTTGAAGTTGATTTTGTCGATCTGGCGCTCTTTGAAATATCCTCTCACCGACTTTCGATATACATTGCCTTTATCAAATGAACCAAACAACGCAACCGGAATATCAAACATCGAATACAGCACTTGCTTTGCTGTTAATTTAATAATCTCTTTACTTTCCCTCCTCATAGCCCTCACTTTCGTTGGTAATAATTTTCTTGCGATCGCAAATATTTTGTTACTAATGATTATAGAGTCAGCGATATGAAGCAAGGAAGAAATTAAAAAGAATATTTGTTGAATTATTTTCCTAGACGATCAGCACGTTCCTTTATTTCTTGTCTTGAGAATTCTTCGATCCCGAGTTCTTTCATCTTTTTTATCTTCTCCGCTTGGAATTCTTTTGTGCTATGCGGATGATTGTCGATTCTCTGCAATGGCACGATGACATCTCTTGGTTTTAGATTTATTCCATACTTTTTCGCATAATGTTCAAAAACAAAGAGATTGGTCAAAAAGCGATTGTCGTCTACAAATAATAATGGCAAAAAATCGTTGTATTCTTCTTGCCAAGTTTTTAAGAACTTTGCCAAGATCATTTGGCTCGTCACACTCTCCTCATCAGTCAAAATGTTTGTACTAATTCCCAAACTTTTTAAACGCTTTTCTAGCTCTGGTTTTGTCGTTTCGCATTCGGTTCTCCTAAACTGATCCTTCGTCCCGCCAGAGATCAAAATCACCCCTACTCGGTCACTTAATAAATCAACAATATTCACGAAAGCATCCAGATACTGATCGTACCCAATAGTTTCAATCGGATGGCGAAGGCTCGGATCCCACCCGCCATAACAATTCATCCAAAATAGAATTTTTTGATCTTTCTTATCCACAGGTATTTTTGTCAAATTATTGATATTATTGTCTCATGAAAGAACAAAATTTTAGTCATCCAGAGCTCAGCCAGTCAGAAAATCTCAAAATAGTGTTCGCTTCTTTTTCCAAAAAGCTTTTCTATCTTCGTGCCCAAATAAGCGCTTTTATACTACTCGAAAACTACGCGCCATTCAATCCTTATATGAACTTCGAATATAATTTATCTGGTACGGTGGACAAAAGGCATATCAGAATTGCCAATAACACGATGATCAATAAATGCGACGAACTTTGGGTTTTTGGAGAGATTAGCGATGGCGTACTAGTCGAAATCTATATGGCCAAGAAGATCAAAAAGAAAGTTAGATTTTTTATTCCAAACGAGAGAATAGATTTATTTGAGGAAATACCGATCGAGAAAGTCATGCTAGAAGATGTTTCAGCTTGGATGTGGGAGTTCGTAATCAAGGACCGCAACCTGGAACGCTGGCATCCTAGATTACGTTTTCAAACAACTTATCCGTTAGTTTTCCCTGCTTACTCAAAAAAGAATTTTTATTGGCAAATGCATATCAGTAAGTTTTGTATTGATAATCGATTCGTTCCATTGAATCCTTTCATGCTTTTCCGCTATTTTTTGTCGGACATGGTTCAAAGAGAGAAGATCTATGCTGCAAATAACGCTTTTGTCAGACTCGGCGATGTATTGTGGACTTTCGATGCCATTAGCAACGGAGTTCTGGCAGAAATGATATTAGCAAAAAAATACAAGAAACCGATAAAACATTTCAATATTGTTGAGCACAAGCCGGAGTATGTTAAATTTCGCAAGATATCAAATAAAAGCCTGATCTTCGAAGAGGATGGTCTTGGCGACATTTATTCGAACTCTCGAATAAGTTAAGAGATTATCTCATTTAAATAAAAATCAGTCGGTGAGAAATCGTCCGTCAACACCGGACTTTCTCCCATCTCGCCGTTATAGATACTGCTTCTATAATAGTCATTATCTAGGGATTGCTTCAATTGCTGAGGATCTTTGAAGCCAACGAGCATTAGATTCTGGGCAAGTTCTAAACCAAGTTCTTTGTTGACTTGAAAAACGGCGACATAAGGGAAAACTTCTTTAAATGTCATATACTCGGCCCAAAGAAATTTACTTTTTTCTCCCTGGAGAGAAGAGATAACATTCGCCATAATGAACCCTTGACTATTCAGGCTCTCGCTTGCCTTTTGAATGCACTCTTTGGTCGTCAATTGAACTGGTGGAGATAAAGATTTAAATGCGTCCAAATAAATTACATCATATTTCTTCATATTTTTATTAAGGAAAACCCGGCCGTCCTCATGATAGATTTTTAGTCTTGGATCATCTTTCAAAAAAAGAAATTTTTTTGCTAATTCAGTCATCATGGGATCGATCTCGACTACATCAATTGATGATTTTTCAAATCCTTTCAAGAAATCTCTTGGATATGAAAAAGCCCCACCCCCTATCATAAGAGCGTTCTTAATTTGTGGATTTGCGTCCGCAGACAGACGGTAAAATTTGGTGTAATCGAAAACCAACTCATCACTACCATCAGCAAAAACTTCGCTTTGCAGACTGCCTGCATCAGTTTTCAGTGAATAGACAGACCGTCCACTGAGCCGATCTATGTCGGAGATTATCTGGATTCTCTGAAAGGTTGAATCTACATCTACAATAATATTCTGATCGCTCTGACGATTAAAAAAAATTCCCGTGATTAGAATTATTGGAACTACGGCAAAGAATATAAACCTTCTTCTACCGACAACTAATAAGGAATTAAAAGCCATAATTGCTGCCAACAAAAATATTAACTTTGAATTTCCCAAATTGGGAATTAAATAAAAACCTCCAATAAATGTCCCCAAGATACTACCAAACGTCGAGATCGCGTAGAGGTTGCCTACAGTCGAACCCGAACTAGATACCTGTTTTATTTTCAAACGAACAGCATAGGGAGATATTACTCCCAGAATCAAGCTCGGTATGCCAAACAGGATAATGCTCGAAATAATTGTGAATGTTACTGTTTCGAGTCCCAGCGTCAAGGACATAGTATTTAATATGTAACCCTTTGTAGCACCAGTTACACCAATTAACAATCCGGAGGATAATAGCATCAATGCCAAGACATCATAACTTTGACTCTTATCGGCGATCTTGCCTCCGATCCAGTATCCCAGGCTTAGACAACCCAATATTATTCCGATCAGGCTAGTCCATGTTGACAGCGACGATCCAGCATAAGGAGCCAAAACTCTAGAACCAACTAGTTCTAGAATCATCACACAAGCGCCGCTGATAAAAACGACAATCTCTAAATTATACTTACGCCAAATGTTCATATCTGTATCATTTTTTTAATTGTTATTCTTTGATTTCGCTCATCAGCTCTTTTAATTCCACCTGGCCCTTGTCACCTTCGCCGTATTTACGGACGGCCACTTTCTTGGCCTCGATTTCCCGATCGCCAACTACAAGCATATACGGGTATTTTTGCATTTCCGACTCTCTAATTTTCTTGCCGATAGTTTCCGTGCGCTCATCAACTTCTGCTCTGATTTTGTTTGAGTTTAATTCTTTGGCGATTTTTCTGGCATATTCCAGATGTTTATCGGAGACCGGCAAGACCGAAACCTGAACTGGCGAGAGCCAAAGGGGCAAGACGCCGCCATTGTGCTCGAGTAATATTGCGATGAACCTCTCCACTGAGCCAAGAATTGCCCGGTGAATCATCACAGGATGCTTCTTGCTACCATCTTTGTCGATATAATTCGCATCAAGCCTTTCGGCCATCGCAAAGTCAAGCTGAATTGTACCCAACTGCCAGCTTCTTTCGAGCGAATCCTTGATATGAAAATCAATCTTTGGCCCGTAAAAAGCGCCATCACCTTCATTTATTTTGTATTCAACCTTTTTACTATCAAGCGATTTTCTGAGACCTGACTCTGCCTTCTCCCACTGCTCGTCGCTTCCGATTGATTTTTCAGGCCGAGTCGAAAGTTCAACCCGAATTTCATCAAATCCATATCGTTTGTAAGTATCAAAGACAAAATCAATCAATTTCTCAATTTCAGCCTCAATTTGGTCGACATTACAGTAAAGATGGGCGTCATCTTGAGTAAAATTGCGCAAACGAAGCAAGCCATTGACTTCGCCGGCCTGCTCATAGCGAAAAACTGTGCCGAACTCTGAATATTTTATCGGTAACTCTCTGTAAGAATGAATTTCTTCGTTGAAAATCATGATTGATCCAGGGCAGCTCATTGGCTTCAGGCACCAACGGGGCTTTTCGAGCTCTTTTTCATTGCCGACGAAGAATAATTTTTCATGATAATTTTCAAAATGGCCGCTAGCTTTCAAGGTATCGATACTGATAATAGGTGCAGTTTTCAAATCTTGATAGCCGTCTGCTTGCAAATGTTTTTTTAGGTCATCGAGAATTAGGTTGAAAATCGTATAACCCTTTGGCCACCAATAAACAACACCCGGTACATTCTCATCGAAACTAAATAACTTCAGTTCTCGTCCGATTTCCTTATGATCTTTTGATAATTCTTTTTCCATTCTTTCCTTCTCTTTATAATTTTTTTAACTCTTTTTTGAAAACTCTTTGATCTTTCGTTGTTTTATAACCAATTTTTTCGTAGAACTGGTGCGATTCAATTCTATTAATGTTAGAACTCAATTTTATCGTCCGACTCCCTTGCTCCTCTGCCCACTCTTCTGCTCTGATCATTAGTAATTTACCGATACCCAAGCCCCTAGCATTGGAGTCAACAACAATAATATCAATCCTTGCTTGTTTCCCTGACAGAATCTCCCAATTAATATACAGGCTAACACAGCCCAAGAGATTTCCATCCTTTTCGGCCACGAAGACAGCCTCATTTCCACTCTCTAGAAAACCAGCTAGCACCTTACCTATTTTCGGAATTGCTATGGTATTATTCTCCATTTGAGTTGCAAGTAAAACAATCTCTTGAGCATCAGTTGTGACCGCCGGCCTTATTTTTATTTGCGTTTCTTCCATTTTCATTTCACCTAACTATCCTTATTTTACATCTTTTCTACAAAAAAAGATCCTGGTTCTTGGGATTCCTTCGTTAACTAGCACAAGTCTGACAATGAAGAAAGGTTCCATCCCAAATGGATCTTAATTTACCGATTCGCTTCGGTTTGCGTCATATCTCGCCGGTTGGTGGCCGGGTCATCGATATGAGTTAGTAATCTTTTTATACCACTAATCTTTTTTATTGGCAATATTAATTTTTCGGATATTGTTGAAGTTCTTCGCTGACATGCTCCAACTTAACACCGGCTTTCTTAAATACACGCTCGGACTCTCTGGCATCATGATAACGCCGTTGAGCGACAACACGTACAATCCCGCAGTTAATAATCATTTTGGCACAAACAGGGCAAGGCGTCATCCGACAATATAGAGTTCCGCCTTCAACTGGAACTCCCCTCTTCGCTGCCTGGCAGATTGCGTTTTGCTCAGCATGAACGGTTCTAATACAATGATCAGAGGACGTGCCATCCGGATTATACCTTTTTTGAAATAAATGACCGACATCGTCACAATGGTCATCGCCTACCGAAGAGCCCACGTAGCCGGTTGCCAGAACTTGCTTGTCTTTGACGATTACGCACCCGGACCGGCCTCGATCACAAGTAGAACGGAGCGAAATCGCCTCCATCATG
Source organism: Patescibacteria group bacterium (assembly GCA_041674765.1). Taxonomy (GTDB): domain Bacteria; phylum Patescibacteriota; class UBA1384; order XYA2-FULL-43-10; family 1-14-0-10-43-13; genus JBAYVE01. The sequence continues at coordinate 20,362 of JBAYVE010000013.1, read as the reverse complement.
GCCATAAAGTACTCGTCCCAAGTCGGACGCTTGTAGTTAGTCTTGCCATCAGCCTTCGCTATAACTTCCTCATTTTCTTTCTCTAGCAGTAATTGTAATTGAGACTGAATTTTTTCTATATGTGACTTCTCCTCCGCATTCATCATTTCTCTCCAATAAGATTATCGATTTGTTTGTAAAGATTTTCAAACGAACCACCGTTGTCCAACGTCAGATCGGCCGCTTCGATTACTTTATCAACCTGCTGGCAATTTGGCCCACCGCCCTTCTCCTGTTCTTCTTTAGCTTTGAAATCGTCGAAGCTCAAATCTTTCTCATCCGCGGTTCGGGCTCTCTCTAATAGGCGCTGATGACGCAATCTCGATGGTGCATCAACTGCCCAAAGTTTAAATGAAGGCTCTTGGCGTAACATCTCTACTTCGCCCATCTGTCTAACCGACGGAATTACGTAGTTGCTACCTGATTGATCTTCGGATATTTTTTTTAGTGCTTGTTCGGCCAAAAAACTTGCCCCAAATTGATCTCGAAGCTCATTGCCTTTCACACGTAAGTTGTCACGGCTAAGTTCTTTGCCCTCAAGCCGAAGGTGATCACGAATGACATCTGACAATGAGAAAACTTTAAATCCTTTTTCTTGCAAATAATCCGCGACAGTATCTTTACCTGAAGCAAACCAGCCGGTAATTCCTACAATCATCAAAAGCTCCTATTTTCTAATTAATTCTTGAAAAACAAATTTATGCTTGCCATTATTATTTGCCTTTTCGCTAACGACTTTGAACAAATCAGTATATTCGGGAAAGAATACATCGGCGTCAAAATGGCCGTCTACGAGCGTTAGATAAAGTTTATCCATATCGGACAGCGCAGATTTGTAAACCATCCCACCCCCGATTATAAAGATTTCCTCCTGATCATATTTAGCCGCCATCTCATAGGCTTCAGGCAAGGAATGTGCAACAAGGCATCCATCAATTTTTAGATCAGGCTTAAATGAAACAACAATGTTCACTCTGTCCGGCAGTGGCCTTCCAATCGAGTCAAAAGTTCTCTCTCCCATAATAACAGGGTGTCCCGATGTTGTCTCTCTAAAGTGCTTGAGATCCTCAGGGATGTCCCAAAGCAGTTGGTTATTTTTGCCAATTGCTCGGTTTTCTTTTGCAATTGCGACAATTATACTTTTTGTGGGTTTCTTTTTTGTCATACTTTTTATGATTATACCGCAATTGGCGCTTTAATTCCAGGCCATGGATCGTAGTTCTCTAGCGTAAAATCGTCATACTTGAAATCATCAATATTTTTAATAGACGGATTTAATTTCATCACTGACAGCTTCTTGGTTTCTCTACTCAACTGTAGTTTTACTTGATCGAAATGATTTTTATAGATATGAACATCACCAAAAGTATGAATGAACTCTCCGGGTTTGTAGCCGGTAACATGCGCTACCATCATTGTTAGCAAAGAATAGGAAGCAATATTAAAAGGAACTCCTAGAAATGAATCTGCAGAGCGCTGATACAACTGGCAGGAGAGTTTTCCATCCGAGACGTAGAATTGAAAAAGTGAATGACAGAGTGGCGGAGCAGAAAATGTTCCCTTGATAAGACCTTGTATCTCACCCACATTCCAGCCACTGACGAGAAGTCTTCTAGAAAATGGATCTTTCTTTATTTCATCTATGACCCAACCGATCTGATCAATTTCCTTCCCGTCTGCTGTTTGCCACCGGCGCCATTGTTTACCATAAACCGGACCCAGATCCCCCCATTTGAGGGCAAACTCTTCATCATTTTTTATCTTTTCGATAAACTCTGCCTGATCTTCCCCTTTGAAATCTTTGCCGACTTTGAAGATTGCATATGGCCAATCGTCCCATATATGAACATCATTTAAAACAAGCGGACGAATATTTGTATTACCTGTCAAGAACCAAAGGAGCTCATGAATAATACCTCGAATAAATACTTTCTTGGTAGTAAGGAGAGGAAACCCTTTTGACAGGTCCATCCTCATTTGATATCCGAAAAGTCCGCGGGTTCCGACGCCGGTACGATCCTTTCGATCCACACCTTCATCCATAATTTTGTTAAGCAAATCCAAATATTGCTTCATTTATCCTCCTTTATTTAATCCCCGGCACCGGGAATTTGGAACACAATTCTTTAATCTCTGCCTTTATTTGTATCAGGTTTTTATTTGTCTTAATTTGATTTTTTGCATTTGCGATATAATCTGCTCGAGTCTCTTTTCCTGGCAATCTGAAGGTTTTGATTTCATCTATTACACGAGCAATCCATTCGCCTACCATTTTCATTTCTGTTTCTCTCATGCCTCTTGTAGTTAAAGCAGGGGTGCCCATTCTAATTCCGCTGGGATAAAATGGTGATGAGGGATCCTTTGGAATTGTGTTTTTGTTTGCGGTCATCCCAGCCGCCTCCAAGGCTTCCTGAGCAAAGACGCCGCCGCCTGGGCCAAGTTGAGAGACCAAATCCATCAATAACAGGTGATTTTCTGTGCCATTGCCCACCAATTTTATACCCTTTGTCATCAAAGTATCGGCTAAGACTCTAGCATTCTTCACTATCTGATCCCCGTATTTCTTAAATTCGTCTGTTGATGCTTCTTTTAGAGCAACAGCAATCGCCGCAACCTGATGCTCATGGGGTCCGCCCTGAAGCCCAGGGAAGATAGCTTTGTCGATTTTGTTTGCTAATTCCGGGTCCTTCTCCAGCCCCTTCTTTGTCGTTAATATAATACCACCTCTAGGCCCACGGAGAGTCTTGTGGGTTGTGGAGGTTATAATATGAGAGAATGGCACCGGATCAGGATGGACACCAGCAGCAATCAATCCTGCTACATGTGCAATATCGGCAGCTAAGTATGCACCGACGCTATCTGCAATCTCTCCAAACTTTTCGTATTCATATTTAAAAGGGTAGGCGGTCGCTCCTGTCCAGATCAGTTTCGGTTTATGCTCCTTTGCAAGTCTCCATATCTCATCGATATCAACATGTCCGTCTTCCCGGACATGATAGGGCACACTATTATAGTAGACTGCCGTCGCAGACGCCATCCATCCGTGAGTCAAATGTCCTCCATCGGGCAGATTCAACCCCATGACTGTATCACCAGGACTACATGTGGCTAAATATACTGCCAAATTTGCCGGACTACCGGAATATGGCTGAACATTAGCATGCTCAACATGAAATAATTCTTTGGCACGCTCGATCGCCAGACTTTCAATTTCATCAATAAATTCATTTCCGCCATAATAACGTTTCTTAGGATAACCTTCTGCATATTTATTCGTCAAAATACTGCCAAGAGCAGTCATAACTGCCTCTGAAGTATAATTTTCAGATGGGATTAATTCTAGCCCATCTTTTTGACGAATTTTCTCTTTCGCAATCAAATCAAATATTTCTTTGTCGTTTTCTTTCAAGCTCATATATCTCCTACATTCTTGCTTATAGCTTGTTGCTTTTTGCTTGTTGCTATAAATTATTCGTCTCTAATCATAATATTTCTTTCTTTACGATTTGGTAGATTTGATCGGATATTTCCTCAATTGATTGCTCACCATCAATTATACGAATATTATTTTTGGGGTCTCTAGAAAGAGACTCGTATGTTTTCCAAGTCTTTTCAAGTTTTTCCTCTTCCTCAAAGAATTCTTTGCCGATTCGAGTTCGACTGATTCTCTCTAAACATACTGTTGGCCGAACCTTTAAAAGTATGGTTAAATCAGGAACAGGAAACAACCTATTTATTTCTCTTAACCAATCTATCGGTAGATTTATTGATCCGAACGCGAATGTGGAAAAGAAATATCTATCCGATACGATAATATTTCCCTTCTCAAGATTAGGAATTATCATACGGTTAAGATGATGCGCTCTGTCTGCTGCAAAAAGAAGTTGAAAACACTCGGGAGAAGCGCTCCAATCCTTGGTTAATGCGCCCCGAATTAGTCCTCCGATCAGATTATTCGTAGGCTCTTTCGTTGAAAAAGCCGTATGGCCGGAACCGTTAAGGATATCCACCAATAAATCTACCTGAGTTGACGCACCAGAACCATCCAACCCTTCGAAAGCTATAAATTTTCCTTTGGTATTCATTACAATACTTAATACTTAATACTTAATACTTATTATTGATTCTGCCGAGCCAAAGCCATGACTGCCGCGTACCGTGGTCGACAAGTCTTCTACTTCCTCAACTTCAACCGTTATGATTGGCTGCACCAGCATCTGGGCGATCTTGTCACCCTTTTTTATTATATACGGCTTATCGGTGGTATTCCACAGGATAATTTTATACTCACCGCGGTAAGTATGCTCAATTACTCCGCCCATCGTCTTTATGCCGCTTTTTAGGGCAATTCCGCTTTTATCCCAGATCAACGCCACGTATCCTTCCGGCAGCTCAAAGGCCAGACCCGTGGGGACAGCGTATCTATCATTTGGCAGGACGGTAACGTCCTCAACCGATCGTAAATCAAGTCCCGCATCACCATGTAAGAGGTGTTCTGGAATGACAGCATCGTTATGCAATTTTTTTGCCTTTATTTTCATTGAGAACTTTCTGATTAAAAAAGCGCTCACGAAGCGCTAGATTGTAATTTTATTTTTGTTTTCTTGATTATATTCTTAAATTCATAGTTAGAAAACAGCCAAAAAAGTACTTTTTTGTCCACAATCAGTTTTATTCGCTATCAGAGCGTTGAAAACAGATCGATTTTTTGTTAAGATGAATAGGTAAATTTGGGGCTGTAGCTCAGTTGGTTAGAGCGCTACATTGACATTGTAGAGGTCTGCGGTTCGAGTCCGCCCAGCCCCACCAGAAAAACACCAGATTGTATGGTGCTTTTTTGTTTAAATGGCCTCTTCTAAGACATCTTTTAGCTCAGATAAGATCTGATCACTATTGGCTACAATAAATTCATTGTTTAACTGATCAACTTCACCCTTTCCATGAAAATTTGTTATAATTGCTCCTGCCTCAGCAGCGATCAACTTGCCTGCAGCATAATCGAATTCCTCATTATCATGGTTGATTATACCCTCACTCTTTCCCGCTGCCAGTAGAGCAAAATCCCATGCCGGTGCCCAGTTCTTGAGAACACGTTTGGCTCCTCTATGATAAATCAAAGCTTGAATTTTATCGCTCAAATAGTGAGGCGTCTCATACCCGCAATTGTATGCTACAGTCGCCCGTCGCAAATTTGCTTCTCTATTCACCTGCAACTGGCTGCCTCCCTCCCACGCCCCTTTTCCTTTTTCCGCCCAAACTGTTTGCTTGGTAACCGGATGGTGGATCACGCCAAAAACGATTTCTTTATTCTTAATTAGAGCAATTGAAACCGAAAAATGGGGAATCCCCAAAACAAAGTTATTCGAGCCATCGAGAGGATCAATAATAAAGGAAGAATCAGATCCTTTCGCGATATCACCTCTTTCCTCTGAAATGATATTGTACTTTGGATATATTTTTTCCAAAACACCAATAATCACAGCTTCGGACTCTATATCCGCCTTTGTTCTGAAGTCGGCAGTCGTTGATTTTTCTTCTACCACCAATTCCTTACCAAAATAACCTGAGATTATTTTGCCGGCTCTCTCGGCAACTTCAATTACTTTTTTGTATTTTGACTCCATATTTGAATTCTAGCAAAATAGCCAGTTTTAACCAATGGCAGTAAATTTGTTATAATAATCTTATATGAACAAAGAGATCGATAAAACAGCGAGATACGTGAGAACAATTTTCGAAAATGATACTTCCGGTCATGACTGGTGGCATATTTATCGTGTCTGGCAATTAGCGAAAAAAATTGCAGAAGAAGAGCAGGCGGATATGTTTATTGTCGAAATGGCAGCCTTGCTACACGATTTAGATGATTTTAAATTTAGCGAAACCCATGAAAACTTAGCAAAAACTAAGTTCTGGCTGGATAAATTAGAAATACCTGAAGTCACAAAAGAGCAAATTATAAAAGCAATCTCTACCGTCTCGTTCAAGGGCGCGGGAGTGGAAACAAAACCAAAGACTCTGGAAGGCAAGATTGTTCAGGATGCCGACAGGCTAGATGCCATCGGTGCAATTGGAATCGCTAGAACCTTTGCTTTTGGCGGACATAGGGGCAATCCTATTTACAATCCAACTGCAAAACCAACAATGCACTCCGACTTCAACGAATACAAGAAAAGTGATGGTACGGTCATTAACCATTTTTATGAGAAGCTATTGCTTTTGAAGGATCGATTGAATACAGAGTCAGCCAAAAAAATTGGAGAGTCAAGGCATCAATATTTGATGGATTTTCTCGATGAGTTTATGCTAGAATGGGATGGCAAAAAGTGACATAATCGGTTGCCGAAAGGCAAACGCCCCACCACCTGGGGCGTTTACGAACCTTTAAATAAAATACAAATATTGTCATTCAAATGGGCCATTAGCTCAGTTGGTAGAGCACTGCATTCGCATTGCAGGGGTCGCCGATTCGAATTCGGCATGGTCCACCATTCGACAAGCATATGACAAACCATTTTTCGTTGGTGAAGGTCGCTTAGTTCAGCTGGTTAGAACGCACGGTTCACATCCGTGAGGTCACTGGTCCGAATCCAGTAGCGACCACCAAATTTAAACAAACCAAGTGACGGGCTATTCAAATAGTCCTTTTTTATTATAGAAAATGATAGTCGAAATATTTTTTCTCCCCCTTTTCAAGGGGGAGTTAGAGGGGGTTTATTGAAATATTCAGACAGGAACGAGCCCCCTGTCCTCAAAAAAGTAGAATTAGTTCTCACTTCATTCAAGCAATAAAGGCATTAGATCCTGAAACAAGTTCAGGATGACGCCCTAAAAATTAGTTCTCACCTTGTTCGAACAATAAAAGAAGTATTGGATCCCCGGGTACCATTTCCAAGAACACCATTGGTCCCGAGGATGACACTATGTAATGAAAAGTTCAGGATGACGCTATTTAAAATAGTCCTTTTTCATCATAAAAAATGATAGCCCATAGGGCCACGGCGTAGCCAGTGATTTTTTATGAAGAAAAAGAATTCCTCTATACCGTGTAGGGAGTTGGAGCTTGAGGATAGAGGGGCGACCCCCGCCTGCAAAAGCTGATGCTTTAGCATCTGCGGGCAGGTCGGAAAGAGCCCCTTTGTCCTCAAAAAAGAAGAATAAAAGAAATAAAAATAGTTCTCACCTTGTTTGAACAATAAAAGGCAATAGAGGTATTGGATCCTGAATGGGCGACTGCGGACGGTTTCGGATGACATTTAATGGAGGAGATTTCCCTGCCTGCCGACAGGCAGGTCCAACCTCGACAACGCATCTGGAGGCGTCCAAAATACCAAAAAGAAGTCTGTCCAAAATATAATAACTATCTAGAACTATTAAATACTCTCAATAAGTTTCTTTATCTCTTTGTAGCTTTTGCCAGCCACAAATTGATTGGAGGCCCAGGCTTCGGCTGTAACTTCCCGGCCAAACCATACTGGCGGTATAAATTCCCGGAGATAAGTTTCATCTGTGAATATAACTTCTGCCAGAACCAATCCTTTTAATTTTCCTTCAAAAACATCTACTCTAATCTCGCCGTTTATTTTTGATTCAAAATAGTATCTTCTCTTGGTCAGACTCTTTTTGACAATTTTTAATAATTTCTTATACTCTTCGGCGGCAATTGGAATTTCTAAATGTTCTCTATAGCTCTTATCCCCTGCGATGGCAATTATTTTACGAGCAAAGGAAAATCTGTCCCCTTTTTTTCGAATTCGGCAAGCGTCTTCGGAGTCGATTAGATAACCTTGTTCAATCAGAGAATTTTCATACTTTTCTAGATCTTTCGGCAATTCTTTTACCAAATAAGTTGACTCTATCCTGATCATAGTTTCCTTTAACAATTAATTAATTGATATTTTATAAAATTAATTCTCCAACTACTCAAATCTAAGCGCATCCAGTGGATCAATTTTAACTGCCCGACGGGATGGATACCAGCCGGTAATAAAGCCAACCAATATAGAGAAGCCTGCAACACCGAGGCTGAAGAACCAAGGAGTAATAAATATTTCTAATTTTTCCGCTCCAGATTGGACAGCCAGAAATGATAAAATGGCGTTTATCCCTTCACCGAGACAAATACCGACAACCATACCTAAGACTCCACCGGAAATACCAATAATTAATGACTCAGCGAGGAATAGTTTATATACATCTCTGTTCCGCATCCCTAGCGCTTTGAATAAACCAACCTCCTTAATTCTTTCAAGCAAACTTATTGTCAGTGTATTGAATGTGCCTAGCGCTGCAACGATTAATGCTATCAAGCCAAAGGCTGCTAAAATTCCTCGAAACATTGAGAAAACTTGGGATATCTCATTTATGGTATCTCCGACATACTCCGTCGAGAAACCGATATTCTCAATTTGTTTCCTGAGAATTTCAACGTTCTCTTGTTTGTCAATCTTGACTTTCAACGATGAGAATTTCGTCCCATCATTTTTTATCAGTAAGTCTGTCGAAACAAAAACCATCGGGGACTTATCACTTTTTGAAAGACCGACAATTTCAAGCTCCGTGTTTTCCAAAAGTTTCAAACCGTCTGAGGTTTTTGTCCGAAGTTCTGCTGGAATGATCAAATCTAACTTGATTTTTTTTCCTACCGCCTGGTCGTAATCCTCACTCATCAGATTTAGAACCGATTGATTGATCAGAATTTCATCATCTTCTAAAGGAAGGACTCCTTTGTCAGCAACAATATCAGCTAATTTCCAATAATCCTCCTTCGCGGCCACAATTACTGTCTCTGCCGTCGACGATCCATCCTCTTTGCGAATTCTACCAGCCAAATTAGAAACCGGTGCTACCGTCTTCACATGTCCAAAATTCTGAATTCTTTCTATGGTTGATTCGTCAATTTGGATAGTTTTTATATTAGCTGCCGGTACGTCTATCACAGTAAATGCATTGAAGTTGGCCACCTGACTTGTCACCAATTTCTCCAATCCATAACCCAAAGAAACTAAAAATATTATAGCTCCAATTCCAATAGTGACACCGATGATTGTGATAGTTGTCCGAAGACGATGCGACCAAAGATTTCGGAAAGCCAATCTGAAAACGGTATATAATCTCACAGGACCTCCTTCAACTCTTCTCTGATTTGCTGCTTCACGGCTGATGCTCCTGAAACAATCTGGCCGTCACGCATCGCTACTTCCTTGGTTGCCATCGGGAGATATGCCAAATTGTGAGTTACCATTATAATCGTTCTCTTTCGACTGACATTTAGTTTTTGAAGCATCTGCATCACCTGATCAGCAGAATGAGTGTCCAGATTACCGGTGGGCTCATCAGCGACTATGATCCACGGGTCGTTGACCAAGGCTCGAGCCATACCAATACGCTGTTGCTCGCCACCTGAGAGTTGCATCGGTTTTTTGTAGGCATAATCTGCCATTCCTATTTCTTCCAGAGATTTCATAGCCGCAATCTTAGCATCCGACTCCCTCACGCCAGCAATAAGCAAAGGAAGAGCAACATTTTCCCAAACAGAAATTGATTTGACCCAGAACCAAAGCTGGTAGACCATCCCGAACTTTTTGGCCCGGAAAACTGCTCTGTCTTCAGAGCTTAGCTTGGTTATATCCGTACCTCGAATCTTAATCTTGCCCTCGGTCGGTGATTCCAAGCCGACCATGTGGTGCAATAGAGTCGATTTTCCAGAGCCAGATGGACCATAAATAATACAGAAATCGGTGGAATTTATATCAAGATTAATCCCTTTGAGAATTTGAATTTCTTTGTCCTCAGCCAATTTATAATTCTTCTTTAGTCCCTCAATTTTGATAATCGCTTCGTGTGACAATTAACCCTCCACTTAGTTAGACCTAAAAAACAACTTATCTGAATGCATTGAACATCCACCCCAGTGATCTCTGGAGGGAGTTTACTATGATGTCTAAAACAGAATTTTGAACCTTACCGGTAATAGTTGTCGTGTCCTCAGAGTACGATGCATTTGCAGCCCTGTCCTTGGAGGCGGCTCTGAGATGATAGATACGACTAGGATCAAGTTCCGACACAATGACAGCATGGTTATTTGTCAAAGCTGTGTCCTCCTTTGTAGAATTTGGATATTCTTTGCCGGAAATTCCCTGGCCATATTCAATCTGACTTGTTGATGGTTCATCCGTTTCCCAGGTTGCGATAATCTGAGCCTTTTGCGTTGTGCCAAAACCGGAGGATTTTACTTCAATTACCAAGTTGGAAATCCGAGGAGGGCGCGAGTCCAGAGGCGTGTTAATAGTATTGATGTCCGATGATACGCGATTACCAAATTGATCGACTGAGAAAACTTGAAACTTATACGTGCTCTGATCGACCAAACCTCTTACTGTCAGTTCATGATCGGTCACATACTGACCGGAGGCAATTTCTTTCCTGTCGCCCTTGTTTGAAGTATATTCGACCATTCCTGTAGTTGGAACGTTAGTTTTCCATGTTACTCTATAGGCGGTTTGCGCTTCTGATAGAGGCTGGAATCCGACATTAGTTATTTCCGGCATCGCCAGAGTATTAATAGTATATCCGGTAGAACTGAAACTATCCCCCCCATCATCTTCGACCGTAATCTTCAGGTAATAAGTCCTGCCGCTCAAAAGATTTGCGAACCTCAATGTATGTTTTGTTACAGCATTTGTTGAATCGTCTGTAATTGGGTTTTCAGTATAGTCAGTAGTCAAACCATACTCGACGGTGGTTGCCATTGCTGTAGTAGTCTCAAAAGATAGAATTGCTGAATTTGTTGTGATATCGCTGATTATAACATTTTTGAGAGAAGGAGCGGGCAGAGTGGAGAAAACCTTGTCCGTCGAAAATCCCAAATCATCCGAATATGACCGGTAGTCACCAGGATCCAAACTCTGTATTTGGTAGTGGTATGTTAACCCTGCTTGCAAGCCGGTGATCTTTATTTCATGGTTTTTTGTCTCTTCCCGAACGCCATAGCTTAAACCGTATGCAGTCGTAGTTCCGTAACGGACAAATGAATCAGAGGGGCGGTCGGTCGTCCATCTAAGAGTAACACTCGTAGTTGCAGGTATTGCGTCTGCAATTGTTTCAATCGTTGGTGGATTTGCATATTTTCCTGTCGGCTGTGCACTAACAATATCTCCTGCGCCTGGCTCTGCCGATGTTGCTTCTGCGCTATCGACTGCATATATTTTGTAATAATATTTTATGGCTGAATTTAGTGGGGAATCAAGATAACCCGTAGAAGTTGTTCTGCCCACCTCGCCAAAGGTGTCTCCGTCGGTGGAACGATGGATAACATAACGGTCGACTTCTCCACCACTTGCCGGTGCTGTCCATGTTACCGCCAAACGGAAATCTTCAGTTGCCCTGTTTGAGGAGTCTACAATCGCCGGATTAGTTGGTTGGCCAGGGGCAGCCGTCATAGCGTTAAATGTTTCCGTAGCAGCGTTTAAATAATTGATGTTACCGGCCACGTCCTTTGCTACCACGGAGATTGTATTTACCCCTTGCTTTGTAGCTCTCTGACCCAGAGGAATCGATGTGGAATTTCCATTATTACTTCCCGTTCCCTCTAATACGGGGTTATTGATCCAATAATAATATGTAAGCTGACTTGCCTGGCCCTGGAAAATTGCGGGGGGATCCCAACTGAATGAAAAACTATTGGTCTCACCATTTGTGGGCGCAGTAACTGCCAGGTTTTGGGGAGCACTTGGTGCTTGCGCGTAAAGAAATTGTACCTGCGATATTGAGCTATCATTGCCTGCTTTGTCGCGCACTTTCATTTCAAACAAATTTTCACCTTTCGTGGCAATATCAGTCAAGCGCAATGTGATATTTGAAGTTTTTGCCCAAGCATCATCTGCTGTTGGTCCGGGATAATAAGTACTGTCAGCTCTCCTAACCCGATAATAGTATCCGTCAAGTCCCGAACCACTACCGTCATCCCAGACAGGCCATGAAAAATCAAACTCATTGGCAGCAGACCAACCAGATGGATTCACTCCTACACCAAGAGTGCCTGTCATGGCACTAGCATCATATTTATAGGTGAAAATTGTTTCAGGATCGCCTGAAAGTTCGGTCGGATTGCCTGCTTTATCTTTTGCCAGGATTCTAAGGTAATAAGTATTACCGGACACCATTGCTGATGAATCTGCGCCAACTTCAAAATCAGTATCATTCTGATAGCGGTAATCTCCAGCCGAACTAGCCAAACCCTTTGCTGTCTTCGGATTGGCATCCGCAACTGTACCAAAATAAACGTAGTAACCGTCCGTTCCAATACCCTCGCCGTCAGAAGCAGCGTCCCAGGTAAAATATGGTGATGAGTAATTATAAAATATGGTTTCGTCGTCAGCGGCATCTAGAATATCGGTTCCACTTGTCTTTTGACTTTTCGCCGTCAGAGTCTCGGTCGGCGTAACCGGCGCGGTCGTGTCTTCAGTGTATGAAATTGTCACACTATTTAACTGAACAAGTTCTTCACCGTTTCCACTTAAAACTGCCTGCCACAAAATGCCGCCAGAAGTAACCGGAAAAGTACCAATATTTGTATTAATATCTGCCGCGGAGTTGGCATCACTAGTCGAGGCCGAGCTTACCCAAGCCGCACCGCTCCAATATTTCCAACTTGTTCCCCCGTTATCAGATAATCGATAAGTAATTGTTCCAGCAACTTCAGCCGAAACTACAAACCCATCAAAACTCTTAACTTGACTGGTTAAAGTTGCCGCAGCCGGTTGAACGGTTTGAGCCGTAGCCACATAAGTTGTCGTGTTAAAAGTACTTCTGGCAGTATTTGAAATCCTAATTTCGTCCAATGATCCACCAAAGAAACCGGGAGCCATACCACTAGTTCTAATGCCGTAATTAAGACCAATATATAATGGTAAAGAATTATTAACAATCGAACCAGGATTGCTTGTCGACGAATCCAAAACACCGTCGATATATATCTTCATCGTGGTACCGTCATAAGTTGCTGCAATATGATGCCAGCCAGTGTCCTGAGAAGTAGCAGTCGAAGTTAAAATCGCATTATTGCCATAAACAAAAACCTTGGCGTCAACTTCGTCTGTATCGCCGGCACCAGCAAAAAGTTTCCCACCGTAGACTGCCAAAGCGCGCACGCTTTCGAGGTCCGAGGTCAAACCTCCAACATTATCGCCGCCCACTTTGGTCCAAGTCACACCGTTCCATTTCCAAACCTCACCATCACCCGTGGGACTATATCCAAGTCCGGCATAAAGTTCGCCATTATAAACCGCTGTTGACCAAACATATTCTATGGAGGCATCCCAACTGTTATTAACACTATTGCCGCCCACCTGTGTCCAGGTAGTGCCATCGAATTTATACATCAGTGCCGTTGTTGATCCGTTCCAAGCTGAAACATACAGCTCATCTTGATAGACTGACAATGTCCTAGCATGGTACGAGCTAGCAAATCCAGTACCATCGCCGGCAATCTTATCCCAAGAAATCCCATTCCATTTATATAAATCACCCTCTCCTGCTGTACTTCCCGAAGTTGCCGCATAAAGTTCTCCGCGCCAAACAACTAAAGATCTTACATAATCGGCAAGGTTTCCCGTTAACCTGGTCCATGTGTTATCGTCCCAGCAAAAAACGGCGGAAGTATTTGATTTGGCATCGCCAACACAAAGTTTGCCATCGTATTCAGTCATGGAAAAAATTCCAAGTCCGGCGTAACTCTCTTCCCAACCATTTAAATTATCACCGCCCACTTGAGTCCAAACACTACCATTATATTGCCAGACATCATCGTCTCCCGCGACTCCGCCCATGCCGACATAAAGTTTGCCTTTATACGAGTACATTTCGTTTACATAATCATAAGTCAGACCCAAACCGTCCCAGCTTCCCTTCACACCGCCGCCGCCTACTTTCCTCCAAGTATTGCCGTCATATTCATAAACCATCGGCCAACCGCTAAGATTAGAGACTCCGGCATACAATTTATTGTCATGTACAGTTAGAGAAGTTATTTCTTCAATATCGGAGGGCGCCCAACTCTGATAAATCCCGTTGCCGCCAATCTGTGTCCAGGATAAAGTTTCTATATCGGAAGACCAAACCTCAGGCCAGTAACCATAATTTCTATAAGCCCCGTTATAAATTTTCCCGTTGGCAAAGGCGATCGAAAGCGAGTAGCCAAAATAAGTGTTATAACTAGAATTAACTCCGTCTCCGGCAATTTGTGTCCAGCTGGCCGTCGTTGAAGTTGCATCTGCCGGATTGGTAATTTTCCAGAGCTCCCCGTCAGGACCCTGATAAGTTAAGCCGGTTCCTGCATATAGGTTGCCATTATTGTACGCCAAGGCATAAACGCCTTCATGAGAATTATCCCAACTTAAATTACCTGCCACTCCCACGGCATCCCCGCCAATCTTAGTCCAAGTCGGCGTGGCTTCAGTTGGGTTGGAAGATCGCCAAACCTCGGCTTCACCGGCGTCATAGCCCAAGCCAACATAAAGAGCGCCGTCACCGAGAGTCATTGACAGAACAGAGTTGTATCCAGCTAGCCAAGTCGAAAGATTATCATAGTCAGCAATTTTTTGCCAAGCGGAAGACGGTGTGTCGGTATAGCGCCAAACTTCAGCATCACTTCCGCCATAACCAGTTCCTACATAAAGATAAGTATCGTCTGCCGCCATTGAATCTATATACTCAATCGAAGTGGTCCATCCAGAATTTAAGCTGTCGCCACCAATTTGCGTCCAAGTGGTTCCGTTAAAAATCCAAACATCACCATCAGATGTAGAGCTTCCCAAACCGGCAACTAGATTTCCTTTGTAAAAGACCATTGAGTGCACCCTTTGATATCCGCCGTTCACCGCCGACCAGCCGCTATTCACGCCATCACCGGCAATTTTTGTCCAAGAAGGCGTGCCACCAGGATCAGTACATTTCCAAATTTCCGCATCCCCAACCGTATTACCAAGCCCGGCATAAAGATAAGTACCGTCCGTGATCATTGATCGTACCTCTTCCTGCTCAGTACTCCAACTTGAAAATACGCCCGTTCCACCAATTTGCGTCCATTTGGTCAAATCTTCTTCCCAGCGCCAAACTTCTGCCTCACCTGCATCCGTACCGGTTATACCGGCATAGATATCATTCCCGATATTTATCATGGTATAGATATAAGTTTTTCCGTCTAAATCCCAACTGCCGTTTAAATTATCGCCACCGGCCAAACTCCACGACTTATTTTCCTGAGTATCCAGTTGAAAATTAACTTTTCCGGCTTGCTGATCGTAAAAAAGCTGATAGTTACCTTTGTCAACAATGGGCTGACGGGTAGAGTGAGTATTGGCACCAAATTGCGAATCAAATTTTGTCCAGGCCTCGATTGAAATATTTGCGCCCCCAATATTTACCGAATCAGATGCCGGCGCTTTCAGATAAGACGAAGAACCGTCCAAAGATAATCCGCCGTTCAGTTTCCCATCGCCCCAGGTGCCTGAGCCGTTTAGAGTTGCGGTGTTACTATTACCAGAAGCATCGGCAACAGATGTGCCTTCAGTTTCATTTAAATGATAAAGAGCTTTAGTATTGGCGTCGGTCAAATATTCATTTGGGATAAACTTGGCAGAACCATCCGAGATCTCAAGTGGGCCACTTGATAATGTATAATCGTCTGCCGAATCGATCTCCCATAGACTGGCCGAAGCATAAGCACTCTGGCCACCCAAAGTTGTAGAGAGAATTAGACTAAAGATAATCATCGAATAAAGACCTAGTGCCGCAAAGTGGACTTTGTGATGATGAGGATTGTGATGCCATTTGTGATAGAGGTTACTCTTTGCACACAGAAAATGATGCACTTTTCTCAAAGACAAAATAGCTGATTTGGAACATTTTGGATGATTACAGTACGAAATACTTCCCTCCAGAATAAGTTGTATATGTGTATATATTTTAACAAACTATAGTATGAGCTACAAGGGAGAAGACAAGACCACAACAAGCTAAAGCTTGGGCTACGGATACAATGGAGTGCAAGCTTTAGCTTGGATGGAACAAACTCCCCACTTCACTTCTCCCTTCGCCAAGGCTTTCCCCTTCATTAAAATTACCATCCTAATCCAGCGTCAAATTGATAAGCCATGGAGTCAACCACGCCTCTATCACCGCGGCGACAAAAAGAAGGGGTAAAATGATTTTCAGATATACGGCCAAAGCTCTATTCAAATATGGACGAAATGGATAGCGAAAACGAATTTTTTTGGCGAATCTAACGCCCAGCCAGAAACCGTAAGCTGTTCCAATAATCAATGCCGTAAGCTCGAAGATTCCATGAGGCAGAATACCAGCGATTACAACGGGATAACCAAGTCTGTCACCAACCATAATCATGACTAGTCCCAGAAGAAATCCGTTTGTAGCAATGAAATAGAAAGGATAAATACCGAGCAAAAAGCCCAGTAAAATCATTATTAATGTCTTTATAGTATTATTCAAAAAAATAATCAGAAAGATAAAGAAAGGACTCAAATTCTTCAGGAACCCAAAAGGCGCAAATGAGTTTTCAGCGTACTCGTCGGCCCCTGGAAAATTCTTGCCAAAAATCATACCACTTGCAATGGCAACAATGAAAATGGCAACCGCTAGAATATAATAATATTTGCTAGGTTTCATAGATATTATTCTCCACCCTCCCTCGATCGTTTTCAATGACGGAAATGTTAAAAAATCAATAGTTCTAAGTGAAAGAGTACTAAGTACTAAGTACTAAGTACTAAGTACTGTAAATAATCAGAGATTTATTTCTCCCCCTTTTCAAGGGGGAGCTAGAGGGGGTTTATAGAAATATTCAACTTATGATCCTTAGTACTTAGTACTAAGTGCTGAAGTTATTGTTCGAACGAGGATCTTGAAGTGAGAACTCCGTACTTTAACCTAATAATTGAAAAAAATAAGACCGGTTATCGTCCGGTCTTATTTTCGCTAGGTACTCAACAAAAACTAAAAATTATTTCTTCGAAACTGTGACTTTCTTGGCCTTTTTTGGCTCAATTTTTGGCACTCTGATAGTCAAAACCCCGTCTTTCATCTCGGCAGTCGCCTCTTCGGCCTTTACATCTGAAGGCAGAGTGAAGCTTCGGGAGTATTTGCCGGTATGGCTTTCTTTGTAATAATAGCCTCCGCCAGCTGGCGGATTCTCCTCTAGTTCCTCTTTCTCCTCTTTCTTCTCACCGGAAATTGTCATCACGTTATCGAGAATCTCGACATCAACTTCCTCTTCCTTGACACCCGGAAGCTCGGCTCGGACAACAACGGAATCTTTCAAGTCTCGTACATCGACTTTTGGCATTCCGCCTGAAATTTTGGCTGGAGTAATAAAGCTATCCTCGAAAAGCCGGTCCATCGCATCTCGCAATGAGACAGCCTCGCGGAAAGGTCTCCAGGGCTCTAAGTCAACCATGTGCTCCTTTCTCCCTTGATCGGGATTTGTTATTACTTTTATATTATCGAAATTATTATCAAAAGCTTTGTCAATTTCTCTCTCTACCTGACGGTGGAAGTCAAATAATTCCTCAAAATCGGTATCAAAAAATTGGCACATTGATACAACCAGCGGGAGTGACGGCAAAGTTTTCCCTTGCTCAAGTGCAATTACTGATTGACGGGAAATGTTTAATTTATCCGCAAGTTCTTCCTGACTCAAATGGTGTTTTTTCCGAAAATCACGAATATTGCTTTCAATTGTAGGTTCCTGATCATTCATGGGGTTGGTATTAGGTATTAGGTATTAGGTGCTAGGCACTAAGTACTAAGTACCAATATGTTGGTACGTTGAGCTTATATATAAAAATGTAAAGTATACTTTACATTTTGTCAAGAGGTTCGAACCATAATAGTCCTTTTTCATCATAAAAAATGATAGCCCATAGGGACCGAGTAATAACGAGGATTTTTTATGAGAAAAAGATTTCCTCTATACCGTGTCGGGGGTTGGAGTCATTAGAGGATAGGGGGACGACTTCGGTCCGCCAGCTGGCGGAGAGTCCCCATGTCCTCTAATAGAAAATAATAAGGAACTAGATCCTGAAACAAGTTCAGAATGACATTATCAGAACATGAGATTTCCCTGCCTGCCGGCAGGCAGGTCCGACCTCGACAACACATCGAGGGGTCGAAATGACAATACGCAATAAGGAGCTGGATACTAAAATAGATTTGGGATGATAACCAACAGCAATTTTATAACTTTTATTTACAATATAGCCGTGCTTTGGTTATCTTCCCAAGATTAAACGTCTCAGTCTCTGCTACCGGCTCATGACGGGGAAACCAAAAAGCCAGAGAAACAACGCGGGTTTTATCACCAATATGATCGAAAAACCATGGCTCAATTTGCACTAGAGTTTCATTTAGTAAATAAAGGTAGATTACGTCTGCACTCTTTAGCTTTTTTTCAATCTTCTGAAAGTCCCCAAGTACTATTTCTATATTCTTTGATTGGCCGGATAGGAAAACGTTTAATTTCGATTTGAGATAACTATAGAGTGACCGGTCGACACCTAGCCCTCTTGCACCGAATTCCTTTGTAGCCATAATTAGCGATTGAGCGTTGCCGCAGCCGAGGTCAACAACCAGCTCCCCTTTTTTGATATTGGCCAGTTTCAGAGTATCTCTAACCGCATTCTTATTTGCATAAACAATCGGAGAGCCTGTCAAAGTGGCCCATAGCAAAGCACCCTGCCAGAACAGTGCAATTATTAATACCAACAAAAATATTAGAGCGAAGATAATCATAGATAAATATTATCACATTCAATCAACCGCTGCACCTGAAACAACCTTGATCAGCCGGCAAAAGAGACCGCAATGTAGATCAGCCCGATTCCGAGTAGAGTCAGAATAGTCGTCCATATGGTAGGATGGCGGTGATGACTCTCGGGTATTAGTTCGCAAGCACCAATATAGAGAAAAATTCCCGCAAAAATCGCTAATATCAAGCCCAGGATTGACTCCCCGACTGTAATGAACTGACTCACGATTACACCGGTAATTGGCGCAGCAGCGTCCAGGAGAAGCCATTTTATTGCTTGTTTTCGATTGCCATGGTCTTTTAAAATCATATTGACGGTATTTATTCCGTCAGAAAAATTATGAGCCAGAATTGCTATAGCCACAATCCAACCTACCTCAGGAGAAACTTTAAATGCAAGGCCGATTGCCAAACCATCGAGAAAACTATGAAAGATCAGGGCTGCAGCACCCAACCGATCCCCATGCCTTGGGTTTTCACAATGCAGATCGGCATGCGAATGTACCGAGAAAAACCGATCGATAATCATAAAGAAGGCAAAACCAAGTGCAACAAAAAGAGCGGCCAACTGGATACCGTAGTTTTCTCCGGCCAATTCAAACGATTCTGGGATTAAATCGAATAAAGCCACGCCCAAGACAGTACCAGCGCTAAAACCCAGCACCAAATGTAATTTATCTTTGATTTTAATTGCAAACAATCCGCCTAGAGCTGTAAATACCACAGCTGCCAAGCCTATTAATATGACCATATAATCCTTTCTTTTCTATATATTAGCACAACTAAGCAATTAGTCTATCTTTGTAAGGTTGCAGGGTTAATGTTACCTTTTTTATCTGGGTGTTTCCAAGCTGTTGAAACATAGCTTTAATAATTTTCTCTCTTGGTGTTAATTTATTCATACCATAACCTGTATGTTTTCTTTTAAAATTGTAGTATTGCAGCCATAGTTGAAGTTTGTATTCTATTGTCTCCATATCATCCAGGAAAGAACACTTTGAATAAAAGAATCTCTGTTTCTGCGTTCTATGATATCTCTCGATCTTGCCATTCTGGGTTGGAGCATATGGGTCGTTCTCAATAAGTTCTATTCCTTTGCTTTCACAATACCATTTGAGCGTTTTTCCATATCTGTTATCTACCCTGATCCGTTTGATTGGAAACGATGATCTCTCAAGGATATATTCAACTAATTTAATAGCATTTTTAGCGTTGTCTTTATCGCACATAATGCCAAAGACATATCTAGAGCAGTCATCAATGGCTGAGAAGCAAACGATGTCCCTGCTCCTACCAAAAGGATAAGAAGCATCTAATTGAAGCTCCTGTCCTGGATAATCTAAGCAGTAGAGAGTTGGTTCTTTCTTTGGTATGGGCGTGTAATCTACATGGTATCTGATGTGCTTCCGTTTTAGGATGCGCCAAACCGTTGTTGAATCAAGAACAATATTGTGCTCGTCAAACAGCTTGTCAGCCAGCTCAATTGGTCCCATGAACGGA
>JBAYVE010000012.1:0-40640 GCA_041674765.1 Patescibacteria group bacterium | reverse complement strand
GGCGACCGCCGGTTGATCTGCGAGGTTTTATACAGACACGGGTTGTTTTCGGCCGCGCCACCACCACCTCGAGCTCGTAACCATTGGTAGCAGCAGATCGAAGAACCGTTGGGAAGTCGACTCGCTGGCGGCCGTCGCGGCGTTCTTTCGCGTATCGGTCGACACGGCCAAGCGATGGTCGCAGCAGGGATTGCCGAAGCGAACCCTGCCGAGCCGCCGTGCGAAGTATCCGCTCGACGAGATTGTCGTTTGGTTGCGGACGTCGGGCCCGTGGAAGGCCGCTGCGTCTCCCGATCCGGAGGATCCGCTCCTCAGCAGTGACGTCGACTCGGTTGGCCTTGAGCGGCTTCGACTTGCCAAGGCCGCGCTGGCCGAGCTCGACCTTGAAGAGCGTCGCAAGACACTGCTGCCGCGCGACAAGGTCCGCCTGTCGCTCGGCCGCTTCTCGATGATCTTGAGGCGGGCGTTTGAGCAGGTGGGCAAACGCTACGGCCACGACGCCGTGGGGCGTCTCAACGAAGCCCTGGACGAATGCGAGCGGGTGATCGATGTCGAGTTTGGCGATGACGAGCCTATCGCTCCAGCCGCTGAGGGATGACCTCCGCTGGATGCTCGACCAGACGCGGACGCCGCCGGTCCGGCCGATCAGCCAGTGGGTCGAGGAGGAGATCCGGCTGCCGGAAGGCCCGTACAAGGGCGAACCCTACCGCCACGCGCGGCACCCCGCCTCGCGGCTGTGGTTCGACGAGATCGATTCCGGCCGCTGGAACCGGTTCGCCGCCACGGGCCCCACGCAGAACGGCAAGACGCTCATGTGCTACGTCTGCCCGGTGCTGTGGCATCTCTTCGAGCTCCAGGAGACGGTGATCATCGGCCTGCCGACGATGGACATGGCCAACGACAAGTACAGCCGCGATTTCCTTCCCACGATCGAGGCGAGCCAATACCGCTCGCTCTTGCCGCTTACGGGCGAAGGGTCGCGGGGCGGCCTGGTGAAACGCGAGATCAAGTTCCGCAACGGGGCCACGCTGCGTTTCATGTCCGGCGGCGGCCGCGATCAGAAGCGTGCCGGCTACACCTCGCGCGTGTTGGCAGTGACCGAGGTCGACGGCCTCGACGAATCGGGCGACGGCAGCCGCGAGGCCGACAAGATCGAGCAGCTCGAGGGCCGCACCCGGGCGTTCGGCCGCCGCGGCAAGCAGATCTACCTCGAGTGCACCGCGTCGATCGAGACGGGCCGTATCTGGCAGGAGTGGACCGGCGGCACGCAATCGCGGATCGTGCGGCCCTGCCCGCACTGCGGCGCGTGGGTCACGCCCGAGCGGGAGCACCTGGTCGGCTGGCAGGAAGCGGTCGACGAGGAGCAGGCGGCCGAGTTGGCCCACTTCGTGTGCCCAGAGTGCGAAGCGCCCTGGAGCGAAAGCGATCGCTTTGCCGCCGCCGAGCAAGCCATCCTGGTGCACCGCGGCCAGGAAGTCACTCCCGAGGGGAAGATCGTCGGCGAACCGCCGCGCACGAAAACGCTCGGCTTCCGCTGGTCGGCGATCGACAATCCCTTCGCCACGGCCGGCGACCTCGGCGCCGAGGAGTGGCTCGCGCTGCGGCAGCGCAACCGCGAGAACGCCGAGCGCAAGATGCACCAGCAGGTGTGGTGCCTGCCGGCCGAGCCGACCGACATCGAGTTGATCACTCTCGACCCCGAGGCTCTTCAGAAGCGAGTGGGCGGTATCAAAAAGGGGATCGTTCCCTCGGACTGCGTTGGGATCGCCATCGGGGTCGACACCGGCAAGCGCGTCTTGCACTGGCAGGCCATGGCCACTCGCGGCGAGGCCGGGGCGGCCGTGATCGATTACGGCCGGCAACCCGTCGAGAGCGACACGAAAGGCGTCCGCAAAGCCCTGGTCGAGGCCCTTTGGAAACTCTTCGACTACTTCGAGGCGGGTTGGAGCAAGGAGACCGGCGGCCTCCGCGGTCCGGACCAGGTGTGGATCGACTCGGGTTATCACGAGCACACCGACGCCGTCTATGAGTTCTGCACGGCGGCCAACGCCAAGCTCGGCCTGCCGCCTGGCAGCGAGCGCTACCGCCCAACGAAGGGCTACGGCGAAGGGCAGCGCGGCACGACGTCGTATCGCGCGCCGACCGGCCGTCATGACGTGGCCTTTGTCGGCGAGGAGTACCACATCGGCAAAGTCCGCCGCAAGGGAAAGATTCTGTCCGGCGTGCTGCTGGTGCACATCAACGCCGACCATTGGAAGAGCGAATTCCATCAGCGCCTCACCCGGCCGGCCGACGAGGCCGGCGCGATCGTGCTCTACCAGGCGGCGGCCGAGAACGAACACGCCACCTATACCGCGCAGGTCTCGGCCGAGGTGCAAAAGGAAAAGTGGATTCCGGGCAAGGGGACACGCGTCGTGTGGGAACGCGTCGATCGCAACAACCACTATCTCGACTGCGGCGCGTCGGCCACCACGGCCTCGGACTTCGTCCTGCACTTCGTCTCGACCGCGGCGGAAGCGGCTCAGCAAACGTCGCAGGGCGGCTGGTTCGATCAGCAGCGGCAAGGAAAAGGGAGAACCCGCTAAACCATGTCCGAGTACTTGACCCGCTGCGAAGGCCCCGAGTGTCCCTTCTGCGGCTGCAACCAGGCGGAGATCCTCGTCCCGCCCAAGCCGCAGCTCGGCCAGGCGTCTTGGTTCGGCGCCGGTCGCGCGAAGTGCGGCCACTGCCGGGCCGTGTTTTCCTTCCGCGAACTGCCGAAACCGCAAACGATTCCGCCGCCGGCGATCGACGCCGAGCCTTTCGATGTCGCGCTACCCGTAATCGAGAAGGATCTCATGAAGAACATGGAAATCCAACTCCACGTGGTGACCGCGCCAAAATGTCCCGACTGCGGCGGCGACACGAGAATCAGCAGCACCCGTAAGACGCGCCGGTACCACAAGTGCCTCGACTGCGGCAAAACCATCACAACGGCGAGGTAACGACAATGACAATCGCCCCCACGCAACGGAAAACGGAGCTGTTTGTCGTCGGCGAGCACCACGCGGTGAGCGACGAGAACGAGTACGCCTGGGGCTTGGTTGGCGTGTTCGACGACCGCGCCGAGGCCGAGCGCATTGCGGAGGAGCGTGGCGGCTTCGTCGGTCCGATCGTGGTGGGCGAGATCTTTCCCCCATCGCCGGTGCCCTGGCCCGGGGCCTACTACCCGGCATTTCGTGCATAGTGAGCCAGCCGCGTATGAACACGATCAACACGTTCTCGTACCCCGATGTGCCATGGCCAGTGAAAGGACTGGTGCTCAGACGCCCCGGGAATCCGTCATCGCGGATTCCAGAAGCGCCAGGTGTCTACTTCATCTGGCGCAACGGACGTGTTGATTACGTCGGTTCGTCATTGAGGCTTAGATACCGCGTCCAGTGCGGGACTCACCACAAAATCGAGGAAGGGGATCGGGTTAGTTTCTTGGAATTCGATCCGGGCGTTCTGATGTACGCGGAAGCGTACTACATCGGCCTCCTAAGACCTCTGAGGAACTTTGCGAAATCACGCATCGAGCAGGAGCGGGAAGCTCGTCACATCGAGTGGATGGAGCGGCTCCAGAAGGCGCGGGATGAAATGGGTGATGCAATGTGCGGCGTCGACGTGGCACGCGAAAGAATTCGACGGGCCGTGTAGCTGAAAGGAGTCCTGCCCATGCGATGGAAAACCCGGGCGAAGGCCCCGACGGAAAAACGACGGGGGAAGAAGAACGGTCTCGAACAGGCCTACGCCCGACGGCTGGAGCAGCTCCGCGCCGCCGGCGAGGTCCTCTGGTGGCGCTTCGAGGGTCTTTCCCTCCGCTTGGCCGACGGCGCCCACTACAAGCCCGACTTCGCCGTGCAACTGGCCGACGGCACGATCGAGCTGCACGAGACCAAGGGCCACTGGCGCGAAGCCGCAAGAGTTCGCATCAAAGTCGCCGCCGAACAGTTTCCCTTCCGCCTCCTCGCAGTGCAGCTCGTCGACAACCACTGGAAGTTCGAGGAGTTCTAGGCCGTCTTAGCCGGCCCAATCCGTACTCCGCACACTCTTATCCCTCGCCCAATGTTACAGGGCTGTAACATTGACGTGTTTTTCCGCTAAGGCTCGCGCCGAAAGGGTAGGCGTATGAGCCTTGCCGAGCTGAATACCCTCTATGCCGCGTATGCCGCCGCCCTTGATGCGGCGGACTACTCGACCGCCCTGGTGAAGCTCCTGGCCATCAAAGGCCGCCTAATCACTACGGCCAACGTCACCAAAAGCCTGGGGAGCGGCGGGACCGAGGGCTTCAACTTCCACCCGGCCGACATCGATAGCCTGATCGCCGAATGCCGCCGCCTGCAAGCCGCCTCGACCCATGCGACTGACGGGCCTTGGCGGCAAGTGCCCGTGACCTACGCCCGACCCGACGCCGTTGACGAGTACTGATGAGCGACGCCTACTTCCATAGCGAGATCGCGATGGCCCCGCCTCTGCGGGCGGCTGCCAGCGCACCGTCGCCGCGGTTCGAGTCGCAGGCCGTCTGGGGCGCGCGCCGCTTCGAGTCGGCCACTACCGATCGACTGAACCAGTCCCACTGGCAATACGCCGACGACCAATCGGTCAACGTCTGGCTGTTGGAGCAGTTGGCGATCGTCCGCGCCCGGGCCAACTACGAAGCCCGTCAAAACGGCACCGTGTTGGGCGTGATCAATACGCACGCCGACGACGTCGCCGGTCCGGACGGCCCGACGCTCCAGGTGCTCAGCGACGACGAGGCCTACAACTCGGCGCTAGAATCGCTTTGGGTCGAGTGGTTCAAGGCCCCGACCTACAAGCCGAACATTTCCGGCGCGCAGTGGTTGAAGCTCTGCATCCGCTCGCTTTGGAAAAACGGCGAGTACATCGCCCGGCTCATCACCGATCCGAGCGCGGAAGGGCCGGTCACGCTTCGCTTGAAGCCGATCCACCCGCGACGTCTGGCCACGCCGATGGATCTGACCGGCGACCCGAACGTCTTCATGGGCATTCGCCTCGACGCGCTCGGCCGGCCGGCCCGCTACTACATTTCCGCCGCCACGGCCTCGGGGGCGCCGACGCTGGCCATCAATAATCCCGACATCGTTCCTCCGGACCTCTTGATTCACGAGTTCATCGCCGAGGAGGAAGAGCAGCTCCGCGGCATTCCCTGGGCCAACACGTCCTTGCAGCCCTCGGCCGATCTGCGCGACTACGACGACCAGATCCAGGACGCCGCCCGGCAGATCGCCGACCAGTCCGCGCTGCTCTACACCGAGCATCCCGACGCGCAGGTGTGGACGAATCCCGAATCGACGTCCGTCGAGCGCCGCACGATCAAAATGGTGCCTCCCGGTTGGAAGCCGTTCACCTATCCGGCCACGATGCCGCCGGTGCAATATCCCGAGTACCGCGGCGAACGGCAGCGGGAGATCGGCCGGCCGCAAGGCATGCCGCTCTTGATGATCCGGTTGGATAGCTCCAAGCACAACTACTCGAGTGCCCGCCTCGACACGCAGACGTACGGTCGCGCGGTGTCTGGGCTCCAGTACTGGATCAGCGGCACCGAGCAGAGCTACGGCACCTTGAACCGCCTGGTCGACGCGATCGCTCAGGAGGCCCGTTTCTCGGATCCGGCCCTGCGACGGCGGCCGCGGGTGGTGAAGTACAAGTGGACCTGGCCGACTCGTCCGCACGTCGACCCGGCGAAGGAAGCCTTGGCCGAGGCGACGAGCTTGGAGAATCGCACGCTTACGCTGACCGACGCCCTGGCCGCCCGCGGCAAGAGCCTCGAGGCCCACATCGCCACGCTTCAACGAGAGCGGGATCTCTTGGAAGAGGCCGGATTGCCGATACCGGCCTGGCTCAAAGAGGAACAAGCCACCGCCCGCGACTCCCTCACAAAACTCGTCGACGAAGAGGACGCTGCCGAAGCGGCCGCTGCCGCCGCGAGCGAGAAGAGCGGAAGCCAATCGACCAACGCCCCCGCGAAGGAAACCGCCAATGCTTAAAGCGCTCAAGGACCGACTTGTTGCTCACGGTCTGCCGGCCAACGCCAGCGAACGCGACGCCCAGGACTTTTACGCCCACTTGAGCCTGGACGAAAAGGGCAAGATCGGCGTGGAAATGGGCCAGGGCCTCAGCTCAGAGCACGCCCAGCAGGAGCCGCTTTCGGTCCGCGAGGAGCCGCTCGATCGCCGCGACCTCATCACGCGAAACTTTCAGGTCCGCGCGGCGACGATCAACGAAGAAGAGCGTTCGGTCGAGGCCGTCATTTCCACCGACACTCCGGTCGAAGTCTGGGATTGGCGGCGCGGCGAACTGATCGACGAAGTGCTGTTGGCCCCGGCCGCGCGGATGCCGACGCAAATGCCCATGCTGGCCAATCACGACCGCTGGTCGCTCGATAGCGTGTTGGGCTCGATCCGCAACATCCGCGTCGAAGGGGGCAACGTCATTGGACGGCTCTTTTTCGCCCGCGACGATGCCGACGCCGACAAGGCGTGGAACAAGGTGCGACAGGGCCACATCATCGACGTTTCGGTCGGTTACCGGGTCAACGAGGCGGTCGAGATCGCGGCCGGCCAGACTGCCACGGTGGCCGGCAAAACATACACGGCGGCGGCCAACCGGGCGATGCGTATCGCCACGGCCTGGACGCCAAAGGAAGGTTCTTTGGTCCCGATCGGCGCAGATCAAGCGGCCAAGATTCGGGAAGCTGCTACTATCTCTCACCACAAGGAGGATTCACGAATGAATCCGAAGCTCCGCGCGTTTCTCGAAACGCTTGGCCTGCGCAAGGACGCCAGCGACGCCGAGGCCCAGGCCTTTTACGACAAGTTGAACCAGGCGGACAAGGCCCGCGCCGACGCCGCCGCCAAGGCAACCGAGCCGGTGCCTCCGGAAGGCCAGCGGTCGGAACCGCCTGCCCCACCCGCACCGCCGGCGCAGCCGATCGTCGAGGGCGATCGCTCGACCCCCAGCGTCGACGAGGCGGCCCGCAACGCCGTCAATGCCGAACGCGATCGCGTCCGCCAGATCCGCGAGTTGGCCGGCCAGGACGTCCCTCAGACGCTCTGCGCCCGGGCCATCGATGAGGGCTGGGACCTCAATCGCGCCCGAGGCGAGTTCTTAACCGCAGTGCGCACCGCGCGGCAGGAGACGCCGGTGCCGTATCAGCACACGGCGCTCACCGCCCCTCCCGGCAACGCCAACGCCCGCGCATTGGCCGCCGGCCTGATGCTGGCCACCGGCACGGCCGATCCCACGCAACGATCGATGCACAACGGCCGCCGCGAGCCCACGCCGACCGATCGCCTCACGGCGCAGGACGCCGAGCAGGGCCACCGCTACATGCGAATGTCGGCAATCGATCTTGTGCGCGAGTGCGTTCGACTCGACACGGGTCGGATGTGCTGGGATCCGAGCGAAGCCCTTGAGTTGGCCCGTTCCTCCCCGTCCGGCGGCACGCTGGCCTACGTGTTCACCACGAGCATGTATGCCCGGCTCATCGCCGGCTGGGAAGAGGTGCCCGACACGACAGACTGGTGCGATGTCGAGGACGTTCCGAACTTCCTCACGCAGGAAGACATCAGCCTGGCGGCCAACGCCCGGTTGCAGCAGTTGCCTCGAGGCGACACGGCCAAGGACGCCACCGTGGCCGACGCGCGGGAGACCTACAAGATCGCCCGCTACGCCAAGCAGTTTGTCGTCGATGAGCAGGACATCATCGATGACCGCCTGGGCGCGATCATGCGGATGCCGCAGGAAATGGGCGCTGCAGCTCGGCGGCTGCGTCCCGACCTGGTGTATGCCTTGCTGTTGGCCAACGCGGCCCTGGCCGATACCGGCGCGTTGTTCAACGCAACGGCCGTCACCACGGCCGGCGGTCACGCCAACTTGACCACGGCCGTCCTAGGCGCCACCGGCATCAAGGCCGCGATTCTGGCGATGGGCAAGTACCGTGAGGCCGACGGCACCACGCTGAACATCAAGCCGCGGTACCTGATCGTCCCCTCGGCCTTGCAGTGGACGGCCAAGGAACTGTTGACCTCGACGGCCCAGGCCTACACGGCCGCAGCCGCGGCGGCCACACCGTCGCTCTACTACCCGATCAACGTCATCGCCGGCGAGAACCTCTCGCTCCGCGTCGACGATCGTATCGGGGCGGCGGGCGTTGTGGATCCCACTACGAATGCCAGCCGGACCGGCTTGGACACCAACTGGCTCCTCTCGGCCGGCGGCCCGCGGACGGTTCGCGTCGCGTATCGCCGCGGCACGAACCGCCAGCCGGTGATGCGTTCCTTCCTGTTGGACAAGGGCCAGTGGGGCCTCGGCTGGGACATCAATCTGGACATCGGGGCCAAGGCCCTGGATTACCGCGGCCTGCACAAGTCGGCCGGCACGGGGTGATGACGTCTTTTGCGTGCCGCCGGCGTACGTAGCCGGCGGCACTTTTTCCTTCCTGCGTTCAATCAATCCAAACCACGATCGAGGAGATCGAAAGCGATGAGTGAAGCCACTCTCTACAAGGACGCCGACACGATCGACGTCGTCACGCCGACTGCCGGTTACAGCTCCGGCGAAGTGATCCAACTGGCCGACGGCCGCGCCGCCGTCGTGCAAGGCCTCGCAGCCCGCACGTCGGGCGACCCGGCCGCGCTCAAGACGTCGGGCCAGGTCACGCTCGCCAAGACGGCCAGCGTGGTGATCCTGGAAGGCGATCGAGTCTATTGGGACCGCTCGGCAAACACGGCCACGCCGCTGCGGGCCCTGGCCGGCGCAGACTTTGCGATTGGAGTGGCCGTGCAGGACGCGGCCTCCTCAGCCACGACGGTCGTCGTCGACCTGAATAAGTCGCCGGTGTACACGATCGACGCCCTCCGCGATCCAAGCGACACGGTGCTGGTGAAGACGGCCGGCACGCCGTCGCTCACCCTCACGCCGGGCTGCCTCGCGATGGCCTTCTCGGCCACGGCCGAGGCCCAAAAGGTCGATATCCTCTCCACGCACTCGGTGCCCAAGACGATCCCCTTCATCGTCGAGGGAATCTTGAACATCGTCGACTCGGGCGACGCCGCGGCGGCGGCCGTGGACATTAACGTGGGCATTGCCAACGCGACCCACGCCAGCGACGCCGACACGATCGCCGAATCGGTGTTTCTGCACGTCGATGGGGCAGACACCAACGGCGCGGTCAACATCCTGGCCGAGAGCGACGACGGCACCACCGAAGTGGCGGCGACAGACACCACGGTCGATTTCGCCGCGGGAACGCCCTTCGAGTTCCGCATCGACTGCCGCGATCTGACGGATATCCAGATCTACATCAACGGCGTCAACGTGCTGCCGGCAAGCGTGTTCAAGCTGAACGCGGCAACCGGACCGCTAAAGCTGTTGGCCCACATCGAAAAAGGGGCCAACGACACTTTGGCCGACGTGCGGGTCCACCACTTGGCGATTCGCACGACCGACCTGGCGTCGTAAGGCAATCACTCCACGAAAGGACCGGCCGGAGGAAGGGAGGCCTCCGGCCGGTCCGTACAGTGGCGCAGGAGGTTGCGATGGGTGCCTTCGACAGCGATTTCGCCCAATGTGCAGGCCTCCTGTCCGAGGCGCTCGCCAGCGACGTCCCGTGCACGCCCGTGGGAGGCACGGAGATCTCCGTGAACGTCATTGTTCGCGGCCAGTCAACCACGACGGACTCCGGCCAAAACGGCCAAAGCCGAAAACATCTCTCCTGGTTGTCAGTGCCGCGAACGTCGGCGGCCGCAGGCGGGGGCACGTGTTTGGCCAATCCGGCCATCGGCGATCTATGGACGCTCGAGGGCCAACAGTACGTGTGCGAGGCGATCGAATCGCAGTCGGCCGCCTTTAGCACTATTCGCGTGGTCCGCGAGGCCGCGCACGAAGTGACGCGTCAGGGATACCGATTGCGGGGTTGATGGGATGAGTGCCGGAGCGATTTCACTTGCCGAGGAAAACTTCCGCACGATGTTGGCGGACTCGGCCAAGTTCCGCACGTTGGTCGGCGCGACGGCCGGCACGGAAGCGCAGAAACACGCGGCGGCGCTTGCACGCATCTACCGCGAAGGGCTGCCGCCGCCGACCGACAAGAAGGAATACACCCGCACGGAGCTCGAGGCCCTGCGCCCGTGCGCCATCGTATTCGCCGACGAGATGGATCACATCACACTCGAGCGGGACTCTAGCGATGGATTCGCGGCCGCCGGTTCGTTGACGATGATGTTGTTCCGAACCTGCCCGGCGGACCAGGTGCTCGGCAACGATCGGCCTTCGGCCGCCGCCGATCAGGAATGGTCCGATATTGTCGGCGTGGTCCAGTACGAGTTGGCCACGCTCTCGAACACGGCCGGATACCTGAGCTTCCACCGGATCCGCGCGGGAACCTTCAACGTGCCCTCCGGAGACGTCCCGGCCCAGGGAGTCTGGCAGGGAGCTCTCTACCGGATCCAATGGCGCGGAGTATAGGAATGACCAATGCCCGCCATCCTATTTCGCACGAAATATACCGGACTCGTGCCCGGCACGGCCAACATGGGCCAAGCCGGCTACAACGCCGTGCGCAAGGAGGCCTGGGGCGCGGTCGGGGCGTGGTGGCACGAGCATTTTCGCCCCAAGCACTTCACGCGCGAGGCCAAAGAGCTCTACGGCTACCAGCCGCGGCAGGGCGAACAGAGTGGCGGCAAGTCGTTTTGGAAGTCGTACACCGGGAGGAAGCAAAAACGCTTCGGGCATACGCTGCCCCTGGTTTTCGCCGGCGAGACAAGCGGCGAGAGCGTCCTAAATGCCGTGAAATGGGCCAACATCCACGCCACGCGCCACGGGGTGAAGGTGACCTATCCCCGAGCGCAAAAATTGAACTTTCGCAATCCGAAGGCGAAAAGCCCCACCGACATGCGGAAGGAATTTTTGACCGTCCGCGAGGACGAAATCCGGGATTTGATCGAACTGTACGACAGGGAGATAGAGGCGAGGAT
Organism: Patescibacteria group bacterium; assembly: GCA_041674765.1. GTDB lineage: Bacteria > Patescibacteriota > UBA1384 > XYA2-FULL-43-10 > 1-14-0-10-43-13 > JBAYVE01. The sequence goes on along the minus strand of JBAYVE010000012.1, from coordinate 29,622 downwards.
CCCAACCTTGCGCGCACAAGAAACGTCCGCCGCACCGCTCGGCGGCGGAGTAGATTGAGCCAAGTACAACTAACCGTTTAACCGCCGCAAACACGCGGCCTAACAAGGAAGCCAACCATGTCGAGAGAACAAATTGCCTCGTCTGCAACGACCCCCGCCGTTGAACGCGCCTCTCCGCCAGTGGGGGTCGGCGAGACATTCACCGTCTCGGCGTTGCACGTACTCGGGGCGGTCAAAATCGGCGCCGCCGTGATCGGCGGGATCACCGCCCAGGACCACGGTCTCGACACCACCATCCGCAAAGAGGCCACCAGCGGCGAGTTGCAATCGCGAATCCAGTCGATCGTCGCGCAGAAGGCATCGCCGACTTTCACGACCCTCGATATTTCCACCGCCTTGACGGCCTGCGGGTCGCTCGGGCTGCTGTTGACCTCGGTCGGCACCCCCGTGGCGCTGGCAATGTACGCCGCGGCCAAGGCCCAAGGCGCTGCCATCGCAGCCAACGGTCACAAGAGCTACACCTACAACAACGGGCTCTTAATCCCGAAAACGCTCTCTTGTTCGCACCAGGGCGATGCACAGCTTTCCTACGCGGCCTTGCCAATCTACGACGGCGTCAACGGTATCGTCGTAGTAGGCGAGAATGCCACGCTGCCGACGATCGCCGGCGACAACCGCTGGACGATCAAGTCAGTGTCTCTCGGCGGCGCGACGATCGGGGCGATTGGCCAGGCGGTCAATGTGTCGATTGATTTCGGCATCCAAGCCGCCAGCGAGGGCGCGCTGAGCGACATTTACGACAGTCGCACATTCATCAGCGCGATCGAACCGACGATCACCGTGACGTCGACGGCGATCCCGGCCCTGGCCGCCCTGTTGGGCGCCAGCGGTGCCGCCTCGATCATCCTCCGCAAGCGAGTCGACGGCGGCACCTTCGCCACCGGCGCGGGTTCTGAGCTCACGCTGGCGGGCACCGGCCTGGCGACGTTCACGAAGCCGTTCGGCGCCAGCGGCAATCAGCGCGGCGAGATGTCGATCCAGGCGCATCTCAAGTTCGACGGCACGAACGCGCCGATCACCGCGACGCTGTCGACGTAGCCTTCGTGGTGCACGGATCAGTTGCGATCAACCTTCAACAATCGGCAATCAACGATGGCTGGCTTCCTTTACTACATTCCCGGCAAGACCGACGCAATCACACGGGACGAGATCGTCGCGGCCGGCCTGGCGTACGCGCTGGGCCCAGAGGTTCGCAAGGTAACCGTGCTGAGAGGCCCCGATGGCTGCCAGGGCGTCGTGGTTGTTGATCCGCAAAGCGTAGCCGGCGAAAGGACGGCCTATCGGCAAAGCGAACAACAGTGGCGCAAGTCGCCGCACGGCGATGCCTGGGTCGGCATGTATGCGGACAGCCGGCCGGTTCCAGAGATACTTGCGCGCGAAAAGCAGATCGACGGGCATCTTGTTGCGCTCCTCGACGGCAATCCATGGCTCGTGCCGGTAGCACGAGGCTGGACCGAGGAAGACGGCGAGCTGCGATGGTACCACACGCTACCTCGGCGGAGCGAGCTTGCCGCCGACGGGTCGTGGTGTCCTGGCAGAGTCGTCGAGAGACTGGCTCCGCTTTGGAGCGTCGCGCAAAGATGGCTCGTGGCGACCGTCGGCGCCGCTAACGAAGTCGACAGCGATACCAGGATAGTATCGTTTGATTTCAGTGGTGTCCACCGAGCGGCGGTCGATGTACTGAAAGAAAACTACCGCATTGGCGAAGCCGAGGCATCCATGCTCGGCGTGTTGTCCAAAGAAGCTTGCCGTGAGATCCTCGACGCGCTCGTGGACCGTCCGACGATGGAACGCTGGCTGAAAAAAAAACGCCAGACCACGACGACCCTCGTTGGCTCGACTACTGTCGATGGGTCCGCGGCCACGACCGGCGATACCGGCCAACGTTGACGGATTTGTGGGCGCTTAGCGTTGGACTGTGATTAAGGCGCAAACCTTTTTCCTCGGGAAACTATGGCGTCTGACGGCAAAATCATGGTGGAGATGACGGCCGACGAGGCACGCTATCTGCGCGCCATGACGGACGCCGCCAACGCCCTGGCCAAGGTTGAAGGCGGCGCAGCCAAGATCGGCAAGGCCGCGAAAGAAGCCGCCAAGGAGGAGGAAGTCCTCGCCCGAGAGGCCAAGCGGGTGTTCGAAGAAACCCGAACGCCTATGGAGCAATTCGAAACGCGGTTCACCCGTCTCGAACAGATGCTCAAGAAGGGAGCCATAGACCAACAGACGTTCGATCGGGCGACGGTGGCCGCGTACCGACACATGTGCGATGTCATGGGTGACACCGCGACGCAGGCGCAAAAGGCCGCGGAAGAGACCAAGCGGCTAGCGGCCAAGGCTAAAGAAGCCACCGATCGGGAACGAGAACTCGGACTCGCAGCCAAGAAAGTGTTCGACGACACGCGGAATCCACAAGAACAATACTTGGCGCGCATGGCTCACATCAACGACCTGCTAAAGGAAGGTCGAATCGATCAGGAGACCTACCGTCGCGCTGCCTCGCAGGCCGGCGACGAACTCGACGCGGCAGGCAAGAAGGGTGTCGAGGCATTTGGATCGAAGGCACTCGGTATGGTTACCACCCTGGCTGGCGCTCTCGGGGTGGGAACCGGTCTTGCGGGTGCCGTCGCGCTGGTTCGGAGTGAATACGAGGCGCTGACCAAGGCCCAGGAGCGGTCAAGAGAAGCAACATTGACCGTTGCGGAAGCTGAAATCGGGGCACTGAGGAACTTAGGTGCGAACTCTCCGGAAGAGAGAGATCAATTTTTGGCCGACGTGCGACAACTGTCAGTTGAGACGGGTGTTTCCGAACGCGATCTCTTGGTTCGCGCTTCGGATGCACTGTCGGCGCGCGGGGCGCTGCCCGTGTCCCAGGCCTTGGAGTCCGTCAAGGCCTCAGCGATGCTAGCGCCGGAAAGCCCCGAGGAAGGGAAGGTGATTGCGGCTGCCGGACTCGACATCGGCAAGTTCACCGGTGCCAGTCCGACCGAGGCGGTCGGCTATCTGATGAAGATTGGCGAGCAGGCCAGGGTCACAAGCACTGGAAAGATCGCCGAGAACCTGGCCCCTGCTATGCGTGCGGCCATGGCCAGCGGCGCGAGCCTTCAGACGGCCGGTGCAATGTGGGCCGCGCTGACGCAAGGCATTAACGACGACACCGGCAGAATCGCGTCTTCGGCGGCGATCAATCTGTCGACGCAGCTAGAGAAGTTTCTCCCGACCGAAGGGGTGCAGTACTCCGAATCGCAATATCAGACCGAGAGGGCAACTCTGGCCCGGGAGCAAGAATCGGAACGCAACCGCTTTCGCCGCGCCGCGATACACGATCCTGAGTACCAGAAGACGCTCCGGAGCCTCGATACAGAGCGTGCTGCCTTGCAGAAACCGCGGCGCGGCGGCGAAACGCCGGAGCAAGCCGCCGATCGCGCCGCGAAAGTCAGGGAGCTCGACGACAAGCGTCGGCTGGCCCTTGAGCAGGCCGAGACCCGTACTCTCCAGTCTCCGGAGTTTTCGGAGATGGAGGCTACATTCTCGCTTCAGGAAAAGGAGTTGAACGATCGTCGCCAGAGCGCGACGAAGATCGTGGCGAGCGGCTTCCGTACGATGGAGGAGCGGATCGCGTATCTGAGACAGAACCCCGAGGCCCTCACGGACTTCCTGAACAAAGCGAGCTTCGAAGCCAAAGCGGACGCTCCCGTTCGAGAGATCTTGAGCGGGAAAGGATCCACCGCTCGCGACATGGACGCGTTCGCCGCCTCGTTGCCGTCCGACGTGGGTTCCGGAGAAGCCACCTATAGGCAGTACCTTGCCAACGTACGCGGCAGCTCTCGGCAGCAGACCGCCCAGTTGAAGAGGGAACTCCAATCCGGCCGCGACCGCGCAAAAACTAACCCCAAGGGTCAAGTCGGTGCGCGAGAATCGATTATCCGGGATGAGCTGGACCAGTTCTACCAGGACATTGGCGTGTCGGGCGCCGAAGCAAACGCGCGCGGTCTCTGGTCCGGATTAGCGGGAAGCGGGGACATCACAAGTGCGGGCTATTGGCGGTCGCAAAAACAATTTCTTGAGCAACAGGTGCAGCAGCTACGTAGGCCCCCGGTCTCATTCGGCTACGCCATCACGCATCCGTTCGCGCCGAAGAATGAGTTTGGGCAAATCGAACGCCCCGCCACTGCGGAGGAGAAGGACTTCGCCGAAGTGGGCGACAAGCTCATTGCCAAGATGGACGAGATGATCAAGGCCGTCAACAGCAACACGGCGGAGACGAAACCGAAGCCGCCGCCGACCTTGCGGGATGCCACCGCGCCGAGACAACGTAACTGATCACTAACCACTGACCAACAATCCATGGCCTCCATCGGCGCTGTCACTTGCAGTTTCGTCAAGGGCGAGGCCCCGCTGCCCAAGCAGCGGGTGGCGCTGTGGCAGGTTCCCGGTCTCAACGGCTACGGCGCGCAGCGGATGGGATTGGGCGACAGCGAGTTTCGCTTCGTGGCGGTGTTCTACGGCACGCGAAACAATGTCGTGGCCTGGGCCAACGCGATCCAAGCCCTGCAAGGCACCTTGCAGACGGTGATCAACGATTGGGGCGGCTACTACTACCGCTGCCTGATCGTGCGCACCAGCCCGCCGCAGATCACCATGGCCTACCACGCCGGCGGGGCCCGCGGCGAGATCTTGATCGAGGGAGTGGTGGCGTGAGTTTATTGCTGCACTACAAGATGAACGACAATGCGGCCAACAGTACCGTGGCCGATGCGTCGGGGAATGGGCGACATGGCACGTTGTACGCCAATACCACGCCGGCGAACACTGACACCGTAGACGCCGCGGGAAAAATCGGCGGCGCCTTGCAGTTTACCGCGACATCAAATCACAACATTATCGCGCCCGCGACCACGCCGGCCGGCACTTACGCGATCGCCCTTTGGGTCTACTTCAATTCATTCGGGGCCGATGGCAATGCTTGGGTGGCTTGTCAACGAACGGCCACGTCGGGAGCCTCGCAAAACTGGCAAATCATAAGGTACGCTTCCGACAACAACAACCTGCGCCTCATTCATTGGACAGAAGCCAACTTTTTCGACACCACGCTGATCGTAAACCCCTCGCTCGCGGCTTGGTATCACGTCGCGGCGGTAGTTGATGCATCTGCTCATAAAACAACCCCATACGTGAATGGAACCGCCGGCACGGAAGTCAGCTTCACCGGCACGCCATACAACGGAGCCTCGAATCTGCGTATCGGCTGCACGGGGTGGGGCACGCCATCGCTTTACCTGAACGCGCTGCTCGACGACTTCCGCATCTACGACGAAGCGTTGACCGCAGCGAAGATTCAAGCGATTTACAACGGCGGGGCTGGCTCGGAGCACCCGCAGCCGTGGTTCCGGCCGATGTGGGCGGCACACCAGCAGCAATTTCTCTCAGGAGCGGCCTAGATGATCTCAGACATTCACAGCGTGCTCGTCGGCGAAACGTGGCGCGACGCCCGCATGATCGCCCGCGCCGACTGCACGCCCATCACCGCCGGGACCGTCAACTATTTCCTCAAGGCCATGTCCGGCGCGAACGCCGGCAAGTGGTGGAAAAACGCCGATCAGACTTGGGATGCGAGCGAGACGGCCAATGCGATGACCCACGTCGCGGACGGCGGTTGGATGATCGAGCTGGCGGCGTCGCCGTTTGTCGAGGGCGTGGTTTACGCCGAGTACATGAAGGAGAGCGGCAATCTGCACATTCCCGGCCACTTCCGCATGGTTCGCGGCAAGGCCGCGGCCGCCACGGATTGGCAGCGACTCGCCAGGCAACTCTACGGCGCGCCCAACGTGTGGTTCATTTCGCCGGACGGCAGCGACTCAAACGACGGCCTGACGCAGTGGACGCCGAAGCCGGCGCTCAGCGTGCTGGGTAAATACAACGCGCCCACATTCACGGCCGGCCTTGCGGGATACGGCGAGGCGATCATTGCCGCTGCCGGCCGCTACTGCTTCGGCGACTATCGGTCGGTCTCGCCGCCGTACAGTCTTCTGACAACGCTCGGTGGGCGGGCTGTCTTCCAAAGCAATAAAGTCATCCCTGCGGACTTTTCATACGCGCACTCCATCACTGCCGGGTGCCGTGTGCGAGGCATCACGTTCGAGGGGAACCAACCGGCTGATGGAGCAGTGCTTGCCAACGGCGTGTTCTGTGATAAATGGGGCCGAAGCATCACTTGGGCCAACAAAACGACGACGCTCACGACGCGCACGGACGAACACAGCGGTGTGTTCACGGCCGGAGTCGCCGTCACGCCGCAGGTCGGCGAGTACTTGTACGCCCATTGGTTGGACGCGACCGAGACCTACGACTTCTACCGGTACGAAATGCGAATCACCGCGATCGACGGCATGGCCATCACGCTATCCGGCGGATTCGGCGATCCTCTGCCAGCCGAGGGTTCGACGGTCTACCTCACGTACCAGAGGCTCTCCTGCCACGACGCGGTCCTGGAAAAGTGCAGCACCGTCAACATCCCCTACGCGGCGGTCGTCTTGGATAGTTGGGACGGCACACTGGGGCTCAGCCGCAACCCGCAGGTGACCATCAAGAACTGCGACCTGCGCGCACGCTACTACGGCATCTACGCCTATCACAGCGTCGGCATGTCGCAGATGCTAGGCGGAAGCATCAAGATCGATGGTCCCGTGTTGGACGACGGCGCCGCGAAGGTGTACGCGGCGGTGTCGGCCACGGGCGGCGGGCTGACAAACTTGCTCCTGAAGGACGTTGCGGTTGACGTCGACGGCGGCGGCAGCGCCGGGAAGGCGTGCCTCGTACTGGCGGCGTACGACACCGGACTCGAACTGGATAATGTGACCGCCAAGATTCACGGCGCGGCTGCGCACCATCGCTTTATGACCACCGATGCGTCTGTAGATCTCGCCGTACGCGCGGCCAAGTTCAATCACGACCGAAGCCTGACCGATTCCGGGGCCGGCACGGTAACGTTCTCTCCCGGTTCCGACAATCTGACCATTGCCGATGGAGATTTCGACGCGAACGCGGTGGCCGACGCCTTGCTCGATCGAGCGGACGGCGTCGAAAGCGGCAAGACGCTTCGCCAGGCCTTGCGAATCATGGGGGCGGGCGTGGCCGGGATACTGAGCGGCGCAGGTACGCCCAGCCAAACGTTCCTCGGCCTCGACGGCGTTACCCCGCGCATTCAGGGCACAACAGACATCGACGGCAACCGTACTGCCATCACTTACCCATGAAACTGTGGTTTCGCCCAACTTGGTTTGCCTCGCGCTGGTTCGCCAGTTCGATGTTCGCCGGCGGTGCGCCGACGGTGTTTTATGCTTCCGTGCGGATCGGCGAAACGACCCAAATCACCGTGCAGACCTCGCTCGGCGATGGCGCGGTGTGGTACTGCTGGTACGTCGACGGAGTCTTCGTCGGGAAGACGCCGGGCCCAAGCAAGACGTTCCACGTCGCGCAGGGCGAGCAGCTCCGCGTCGAGTGCTTTCCGACCGCCGACGCCGATTTCGACGCGATCGCCGGCGGCCCGGGCGGCTACCCGTCGAAAAAGACGCTGTGGTGGATCCGCTCGCTGGACGCGTCGACCGAGCGGTACCTGGTCGAGCAGCAAAAAGACGGCGGCGCGTGGGAGCTGCTGGCCGACATTTCGCACGAAATAGACCGCTGGACCTACCAGCTCGTGACCGACGCGCTCGACGACCTGGCGACCTACTCCTGGCGCATTACGCCGCTGGACACGGCCGGCAACCAGGGCACGGCCGTCACCCTCGGACCCGAGCGGATCGTCCGCCGCCCCGATGCCCCCAGCTTCACGGCGCTGCTCAATGCAAACCAAACCGTAACCCTCGACGCAGCGGCGTAAGAATGACTCCCGACCAACTCCAGATCGAAGCCGACTCCGCCGCGGTCGAGCTGCTCACGGCCGTGGGCACGCTCGCGGGCGTCGTCGTGCTGTTGGCCGGCGGCAAGAACGGTCCGGGCGTGGGCGCGATCCTCGCCGGCGACGGCACGCTCGCCTGGCGTGCGCCCGGGTCAGCGACGTTCGGCGCGGAGGTGACGGTCGCGGTCGACGGCACCTACTCGATCGCCGACGGCGAGGATCCGGACAAGGTGCTGCAGGTGCAGGTCTACGTCAATTATCTGCCGGCAGCCGGCACGACGGCCGAAGTCTTTTTGGCGGACCGCTACAACAATGCGATCGCCCAGGACGATGCCACGGCCGCGGAGGCCGCCGCCGGCGACGTCCTCGACTATCAGCTCGAGCTCGTGAATACCTCGCAGGATCTCGCCAGCAGCTTCCGGGTCTGGCTCGACGCCTCGGCCGATTCGCGGACGTCGATCAGCCTCGACGGGGTCACGTACTCCGCGCCCGCGAGCGAAGCCACAGGCCTGCAAGTGATCGCGATCGCCCCGGGCCAGTCGGCAACGCTCTACGTCCGCCGCACAATCGCCGCCGGCGACGCGAGCACGCCCAAGCAACCCGTAAGGATCCACTGTGCGTTCGATTCGTTCTGACCACTGTCAACTGACCACTCATAACTGAGGACTAATTGCCATGCACTACAAACTGAAAGTCGACGCCCTCGCGACCGGCGCGGCGGCCAACACGTACGCGACACTGCTCGGCCTCAAACTGGCCAACACGACGGGCCACCGTTGCCGTTTGCGGCGGCTCGTGATCGGCGGCGGCGGGGCGGCAGCCGAAGACATCCAGGTGTCGCTCAGGCTGCGGCGGACCGGCAACACGGCCGACGGCACCTCGACGGCCGTGAACGTCAACACGATCGGCGACGCCCGCGGCGGTTCGGTCGCTTCGCGGGTGGCGGCGATCGGCAAGAACTACACGGTCGAGCCGACGACCTACGAAACGGGCGCTCTCGGCCTCGGTGCGATGAACAGCCGGGCCACGCTCATCATGGAATGGGGTCCCGACGACGCGCCGGTTTGGGGCCCGAACCAAACGCTCGGTCTCGAAGCCGCGCCCGGATCCGCGGCGGCCGCCCACCTCGAAGCCGCCTTGGAATGGGAAGAGTTCTAGGAAGATGGCCGATTGGAAGCCCAATGTCGCGCGAAGCGGACGCCGGCGAGATCTCGCCGTGCGGAGATCCCGCGTCTGCGCGCCGCGGCGCATCATGCGGCTGCCGGCCGACGACCTGGTCGCAGCGACTTCGCGAGCGTCCGCGTCGATCGAGCCCCGGCCGGTGTCGCGTTGCGTTGGCCCAAAGCCGCGGCGGCGGCGGATCGAGGCGCGGGGCCTCTACCGGATCTTCGCTCCGGCGGAGTACCGCTTCTATCGATCGCTGACCTCGCCGCCGGTCGACGGCTCAGTGCCGTTCGCCACAAGCGCGACGCTGCCGGCCACGCCGGCCGAGACGTTTGCCGACGGCGAGTGGTACCTGGCCGTGTCGTACTTCAACGGCGTATTGGACTCGGGCTTCCTGCCGTTCGGAGCCGCCGGCGAGACGTACGTGCGATTGCGCGTCGGCAGTGGCGCCGACCTCGGCACACTGCCCGCTGGTCTGCTCGAATGGCGCGTGGAGCAGCAGGCCGGCGGCGTGGTGCGTGTGGTGGCCGTCTGCTACCTGGAGAGCGCCGCGGCGGATCACGAGTGGGCGATCGCTTACTCGGTCGACGGAAGCGATCCCGCGGCCGACGCGCCCGACGTGACTGCCGAGCTCACCGCAGGCGGCCTGGCCGTGCTCATGCAGGACCTGCCGGCTGCCGCCGATGGCGCGACGGTAAAGGTTCGTCTGCAAATCCGCCGCAACGATGGCACCGATGAGTCGCCGGTCTGGAGCTACTCGGCTGCGTCCACCATCAAGTCGATCCTGGCCGACGCCACCGGGCCCACCGCCGCGATCGCCGCCGAGGCCTGGGCCGGCGAGTTGAATGAAACCGCAGATTAACGCTGATGGACGCAGATGGCCCGCATGGATGAAAGCGGGCGTTTTGTGAATCGAAAGGGATGTTCCGTGAATCGATGCGGGCATTTTGTGAATAAACGTCGCGCTTCCGTGATCGGCCTTCCCTAATCCCCAATCCCTAATCCCTCACCGCCCATGGGCGTCATCACCATCGGACCGACCGTGCAGCCTTTCCCGACGCAGGCCTTGCCGGCGATCGTGCAGCTCAAGCGGACCTGGTCCGATCCGTGGCTCACCGTGCCTGCACTCGAATTCTTGGGCGGCCACGTCTCGACGGCCGGTCACGACCTGGGCGCGGCGACGCTTCTGCACCGCTTCGGAGTGCTTAAACACCCTTGGGAGGCGACGGACAGCTTGAAGTGGCCGGCCACGCTCAACGGCTGTTGGGTCCGTGTTGGATTCGTCGGCCAGCAGGGCCTCCAAGAGGCCTGGATCGGCCGGATCACCGGTGAGGGACGCAACATCCTTGGGTCGACCGAATCGGTGTACGGCTCGATCCCTTGCGGCGCGCAGCATTTTGAAGCGCTGGGCCCGCTGCACATTCTGCGGCGGATCCATTTGAGCCGCTCGGTGTGGGACATCGATGGCACGCTTTCGGTGATCGAGTGGCTGCCGAGCCTAAACGAACGTTACGGCCGCACCGACAAGCCGCTGGCCACTAAGGGCCGCGCGTTGGGCACCGGCCCGGGCGCGAAGGCCTTGGGTAGCAAGAGCGGCAATCGAAGCGCATCGAAGCACGACGGCGTCTACGTCTACGGCGGCACCGAGCTCTGGAACTACCGCCAGTACGCCGAGTATCTTTTGTGGCACTTTGCCGACGAGAGCGACACCGGCGGCCCGACGTGGACCCTGGGCGGCCAGGCCGACGTCCTCGAGTACTTCGCCGACCCGATCGTTTTCGGCACCACGCAGTCGGTCGACCAGGTCCTCCGCGCACTCATTCGCCCCGAGCTGGGCGTCGATTTCAAAATAGTGTCGACCCAGAGCGGCTTTGAGGTTTCGGTCTTCGTGCTCACCCACCAAAGCTGCGGCTGGGGCGGCCACGTCCTGCCGGGCAATCCCGACCTGGTCCAGGTCCGCTCTTCGCGCACGAAGGATTCCATTCAGACCACCGTCGTCCGATCATCTGACGAGCGCTACGCCACGATCCGCGTCCTGGGCGCTCGCATTGTCGTGTGCGGATCACTTGAGCGCACGCCTCCTGATGACGGCGATCCGACCCTTGGCTACACGTGGGACTCGGCGACCGCAGCCGCTTACGAGGCAGGAACCGGAAATTCGGAGGATTCGGCCAAACAGCACGACGCGGCCCGCCAGGCAGAGAAGTTTCGCGACGTGTTGCGGCGTTGGGTGGCCGCTGACCACTGGTTTACCGCGGCCAACGTCTGGCGAGCCCCTTATTGGGACGGCCGCGGCAATCCGATCGAGCAGAACGGCCGCGGCGTGCCGGATAACGGGCCCTTGCAGCGAAGACTTCGCAGCACGCTGCCCTGGCTCCCGTTGCAGGCCGGAGTCGACTACTCGGTCGAGACGCCCGTCCAAAGCGACGCCGAGCTCGACTACCTGTTGCCGCCGCAGGCCTGGATCTCCGAGGGGCCGGCGGATCCCGCCAAGCCGGAAGAAACGATCTTCTATCCCGTTGACACGCAGAACATCGGCCTGGCGGTCCTGCCCGATGATTTCGGGATTTTCCTGCATACGCACACGAACCACATTCTGGCCAAGGGATACTGGGACCTCGCGCGTCCGAGCGAGGTCTCTCCCAAGTGGCATCCCGACTGGATCGTCGCCACGCTGGCCTACACGACCGATCAGCGAATGTACTGCGAGCAAGCAGTGGCCGGCGCCGCACCGTGCGACGGCGTATTGGAGATCGAGGCCGACGAGTGCCAACTCTGGTGGCTTGCGCCCAACACCGTGCTATCGACCGACCATCGCACTGACAAAAGGGGGCGGCTCGTTCGCAGCCCCAACAACACCGCCGGCTTGATCCTGCGCAACGATTGGGCCCGGCTCTCCGCGAAGATGGCCGGCGCGCTGGCGAGGCACTACCAAGACCGGTTGCGGGCCCAGTTCGTCGTTCGCGGCCTGGTGCCGTGGGGTGCGCTCGTCGGCAAGATCTTGATCGAGATGGACGCCGGCGGCGACGTCCAGCAGATCGCCGCGCCCATAACCGAGGTCCGCTGGCAGAACGGCGAGAATCCCACCACGACGATCAGCACCGGCTTTGCCGGCGGCGATTGACCACTGACCACTGATCACTGACCACTGACGACTATGGACTACTGGCAACAGCCCTACTCTCCGACGATGCAAACGCCGCCGCTGGTTCGGCCGCCGCTGCCGCAGTTTGACAACGAGTTTCGATGGATCGTGCAAGTCAAGAATGTTGGAAGCCAGGATTGGGAGATCTACAGCCCTTGCCGCATCGAGTACAACAACAACACTCAACACAACACGTTCGTCGATCAGTATCCCGAATTCGACGAGCACGTCTACTTTGGCGTTCGCCCGAACGCTTCTCGCGAAGAACTATGGGCCACAATGAACATGATGCTGGGAGTCACCCAGGAGCCCATACCTCGCGGTGCTACCGGGAAGGTGTTGTTGAAAGGACCGACACCGGTGCTGTTGTGGGACATTGAGAAGGACCAGGGCGGTGCCCAAGAATATTGCTCCCGCTTCAACGTCATGATGGAGGAATTTCAAGGTCGCTGGCGTTGGCGGTACACTCCTGGACCGGGTGACGCGAAGGTCTTGCACTACATGCCGATCGCACCCCAGGCCGACCCGCACGATTATTATTTCCGTGACGGCGTGTACAACGATTCGATCTTGCTATACGTCTACTTCGATCCGGAAGATTACGTCATTTCTTACAGCCAGTCGGTGGGAATGCCACGCGGTTCGATAGTCGGTGGCTACCCGTACCTTTGGTACAACACAACGACTGTCAGCGACTTTCAGTGGAATGCGGGTGATTCTGCTATGTGTCCCTGGCTGTACGAGTGGGCCGCGGCACCGATGTACGACGTTCCCGGAGTTCAGGCGTGTTTTCTACGACGAGTCCGTCCGGGTAAGTGCTATTGCGTGCGCATGGCGGATCACATTGATTGTCGAGCGAATTACCAATATGGAGCAGCCGTTGGTCGATTGTGGCAAGATCTGGCAGGATGGACCGGGAGGGGCATGCATTTTCTCCGCGGCGATCCGTACCGTTATGCGGATCATCCTTACTACGGCTTTGCAGAATATACAGGCGGCCAAGCGGATTCGGTCAAAGGCACATGGATTTCGAACGGCGGCCGCGATGTGACGTTATTGAGCAACAGCTATAAATGTGACGGTACCGTTCAGAGTACGGTTCAATGGCCGACCTGCCAAGTGTCACTTGCTCCGAACGTCTGCGCCGACATGTTCTATTTGCCACACCAGCTTTACCGGGGCTGGAACCTGAAGGCGTGGGATAAGACCAATGCCATCTTCTGGGGCAAAGGTCAAAACGGCTTTGTTGGGGAGGGTCCAAACTTTGAACCGAGTCCAGTATTCCACGATGCTCCCTGTGGAACGATTCGCGCCTGGACAACCAACATGGTGATACCAGGCGGCTGGCGAATCTGCGACGGCACAAATGGGACCCCCGACCTGAGTGGCCGATTCCTCATGGGTACCGACGACGTATTCGCGCCTGAGACCACGGGCGGGTACGCTCAGCACGGCCCTGCCGAAAACGGGCACGGCCAAATCAACGTCACGCCGGGTGCCGGCACAACCGTTTCTGGCTCTGCAAACACGGACAATCGCCCGCCGTTCTATACGGTCGTCTACATTATCCGAACGGACGATTGATCACGCCTCGTCCTCGGCCGGGAAGAGCAGCGCCAGCATCGCTCGGCCGAACCAGCGTACAAACCGCATCATTTCGCGCGAAATGGTCGACGTCATGGGGAGCCGCCGCGCAACGACTGGAGACCGCCGCGGCCGGGTTGTTCTCGTGCCGGTGGTTTACACGTCTTGCACGGTTTCAGTCGCTTCGAAGCGGCCTCGGCCGCGCTCGCAAACGCAACAAGCTGTCCGGCCGGCTTCCCGGCCACGATCGAGCACGAGGCCCGGTGATAGAAGTTCCCGCCCCTCACCGCCACCAATTTCTCAGCCCCCGCCCCAGTCCCCTTTCCCGCCCCGCCCCTCAAGTCCCGCAACCCCCGATACTCCACAATCGGCAACGCCGCCGCCTCCTCGGCCGTCGTCGACGCGATCGAGTCGGCCGCTTTGCGTGACCCAATCACCGGAACGGTTGGCTCTTCGACAAAGAACGTGCTTGACTCTCCGGCCGTGCCCAGTTCCAGGTAATAGGTTCCAGGATCACTGTAGACCATTGAGGAGTCGCTGCCGTGAGCGCTTCCTGAGTCGACGAGTTCCGTGTCCGCACGGTGGACCGAGAAGGTACAGAAGTGAGGCGAGGACCATCGGACTCGCCACTCCCGTGAAGAGACCGAAAACGTCTCTGTCGTCTTTGACGACGTGACGGTCCAACTCCTGATGATCCGCCAGCCGTCTTGTGGCAGCGGCTGGGGTGATGCGGACGGCAACGTCTTCGGCGCGGCCCGCAGCTCTTTGATTGTCGACGCGGCGACGATCAGATCCGCTACCGCCTGGGCCTCCGTTTGTCGGGACTCCTCCAGAAGTTGCTTATAGCGATCTCTCTCGCCGACAACAGTCGCGAGTTGTGCGATCATCTCCTCACCGCGAGCAGCCACCTCGCGGTCGATCGTTTCTGCAACCGGTGGCACCGGCACGACCGCCGCCGTCTCCTGGCCGATCGACGCCACAGCCAGTCCCAGCGCCAAGCCCGCAGCAACGCCGATCGCGCCCGCAACGGTGTATCCGAGCCAGGGCGTCGACGAGGCCGGAACACCGGATGCTGGCTCACTCCAAGGGTTGTTGGTCGACATATCGCACCTCCGCGACCAGCATCCCGCGCGATGGCAACCCCGTCAATGGACACCCCCCGATAGAGATGGGCCGGCCTGTCGATCCGGTGGTTGCGGGTTCGATTCCCGTCGCCCTCGCCTTAAAATGCACTGTCGTAAGTCCTGACTTATCAGTGATTTGCGTCGTTCGCAGCCCCGTGGTTGCGGGTTCGATTTCCGCCCCATCACGGCGCGATGTCGCCACAATGCCGCCAATTAGAATCGTCCTTGGCGGGTGGGAGGTCAGTCGTGGAAAATCCGACGATCAGCCATCTAGTGAGGGACGAGAAGAGAAACATCACCCGTCAACTTTCTCGCCTTTCGGCAAATGACGGACAAGGAGCTCGAGCGAGCGACGCGGACGTTCTACGCCAACGCCAGACCAAAGGCGAACCACAGCTATGTCATCAAGACGTTAGTTGGCGCGAGGGATCCTCTATGATCGCCATGACTTCGTCCGAGGTGATCATCCGGCCCAATCGACGCCATTCCCGCACGACGGCGTCCCATTGCGCTTGCGTAAGCTTGATCTCCGGTGATCCGCCGTTCGGTTGCTCGATGAAGCAAACCATCTGTGAAGCGATGTCTGAACCGCCCCGAAGAAACACTTCATATTGCCTTGCTACCTCGACGGTGTCAGCTCCGGCTGAAAGATCGGGATGCTTACACGCCAAGTCCAGCGCCAACGCCCGAATGGGATCAACCGTGTTCATCGAAGCGGTCATGGCCGAATCCGTTGTTGGAGATTGGTGCAATGTCAGACGGCAAAAAGCGATTTAGCGGGCCGACCGCGATCGCGGAGCAGATTGAGGACCTTTACGTCGAGGTCGCCTCGCTGAACGAACGCCTTGTTTACGCGCTGAAGATCTTGACGGCGCTGGCAAAGGCGCAGGGAATAGCTCTGCCTCCAGCGAGGACAAAGAACACTGCAAAGCGGCCAGACGCCGCCGCGCGACGCAAATCCGATGCGCCGCCAAATCCTCATCCAGGTCCAGAGAGCCGTCGACGCAGTTTAACGCCAGCGCAAGACACTGCTGAACCATTGCGGCATCGCCGCGGAGCGCGATCAGGTCGTTCCGGGAAACCATCGCGATGACCCTCCAAAGCAAAAAGAGCCGTCGTCGAGCAGCCAACAGCATACCACCCCGAAATTGACCGTCAATAGCCTAGCGTCTATACTGGAGGAATGGAACAAATGCCCATCACATGCGACATCCACTCACGATTCTGTCGCAACATGCGTGCGCGTCGGCTCGAACTGGAGATGACTCAGCAGCAATTGGCCGAGGCCACCGGACTTTACCAACCCGATATTTCCGAGTTCGAGGCCGGCCGGAAGGAACCAAGCCTTAAAACGATATCGATTATTGCGAAAGGACTTAGAATCCCTCCGGAAGCGATGCTGCTACACGATCTCGTGCCAGTGTAGGTAAACTTTTCCGAATACCTATTGACGATATCGCCTAAGGTCTATAAAGTAGCCGATACCATCCGTGGTGATGGTGATCGGCTAACTTCTTTTTGGGACCGCACGCGTCCCCTCTGAAGCTCGCCGGTCTGGCGAGAAACAAGTCATCCACCGAGGGCACGACGTCCACGAAGTCGAAGGGGCCGGGGTGCTTTTAGCCGACGCCCCGCCTTGACCGCGATGCCGGAAGCCGTCGACGCCGTGCCCTCAGTGGATGACGAAGCAAAAGCGGATACGCCCATGAAAGCCATCTGCCGGTTTCCTCGGCTGAAGCGGTACGCGAAGTTCTACTCCACGACCATTCGAGAACTCGGGGTGAAGAGCACTCCGATGTGGACGGTGGCCGAACGGGTCGCGGCCGCGAAGAACGAACGACTCGAGTCGGGAGGCGTGGCGTGGGACGCCGAAATGGTGCTGGACGTCGCCCTGGGTCTTGGACTCGATGGGATGGCCAAGCGGTACTTGAAGACTGACGTGGGAACCGAAAACCCCGCTAACAGAGGATGAAGTACACCGGATTCCGAATCCGGTGCGCCTGGATGACGTCAATTTAGGAAACCCCGCGAAGAAGCGGTGTGCATTATGAAGATGCTCCCTGGACGGGCTATTGTTGTTATTTCGAGGGGTATCGGCCTCTTCCTCGGCGCTAAGGCCGGTCCCTCCAATCCCAACACACAGAGGAGCAACGCTGATGGCCAAGTATCCACGTCCCGATCCCCTTCAACATCCCGGACAACTGCTGCTGTTACAGCAGGCCCAACAGATCCAGAACCTGACCGAGCAATGCAAGACGCTGGCCGCGATGTTGGCGGCGGGAGGGTCGCGGGGCGGAGGGCCCGGGACGGGGCAAGCCAAGAAGATCGATCCGCGCAAGGCGGCACTTCGAGCGACGCCGCTGGCCGACTACTGCACGAGCAAGTACTTGCCCGGCCGTGGCCACTCGCCCACGAGCGAGACGGCCGACCTGGCCCTGCGGGCGATCGCCGTCTTGAGCGAGTACTGCGCGCCGCTCAGCGCCTCGCCTCCCACTCTGGCCGACGTGCGGCCGTCGCTCTTGGACGGCTTTCGCGAGTGGCTCGTCGAGCAAGTAGCCGCCGGCCGCTGGAGGGCACAGACGGCCAACAAGTTCTTGCGGCACCTGCGGAGCGTCTACAACTACGCGGCCCGCAAGCGACTGATTCGCCCGATGCCTCCGCTCGAATTGCTTCCGGAGGAGGATCCGATCGTCGAGGCCTGGTCGCCGGAGGATCTTGCCAAACAGGAGGACCAGGCACGGCGGCTCGACGGCTGCGTGCGTTGCGGCGAGTGGACGATTCCGCGATCGACCTGGTGGACCGCCTGGACGCTCGTGTTCAGCCGGACTGGCGGCCGGAAGAACGTCGTCATGCTCTCGGAGCGGAGCGATTACGACCGCAACGACAAGGCGATCCTCCTGCGGAAAGAGAACCAGAAACAGAAGAAGGATCAGCGGATCGCGCTGCCGCCTCGGGCCGCCGCGGCCGTCGAGAAGCTGTTGGACTCGCACGGCGACGTCAAGATTTTCCCCTGGCCGTTCGATCCGCCGTCGCGCAAGAACGGCAAGCGGAAGTGGAAGGTTTTGGACTCGCACTTCGAGCGACTGCTGTTGACGCCGTGCGGTTTGAAGCTTCCCAAGAACGTCAAGACGCGACAGTACCGAAGAACCGCAGCGACGCTCGTCGACGATGCCGGCGGCAATCCGCAGGAATTGTTGGGGCATCGCCACGCTTCGACGACAGAGCGCTACAAGGATCGCCGTCGCAAGAAGATCTGCCGGCAGTCGCTCTGCATTCCCGATCCTTCGCCCCAGCTTACGCTGTTCTAGCCATTTCGCGCGAAATCGATTGCGGCGGCGGGTTGCATGCCGCCTTGGCCGGCCCATGCAGGTGGCGCAAGCGACCGAGCACCGCAAGCTTCAACGCCGCCGCGATCGTGACTCTACGACGGACTCCGCGGTACCCGGTCCGGCCGAGCGACGTGTATGCCCGCTCGATACGGACCGGGGCCGCGGCTGTTTTGTCCAGCCCCGAATCCCTAACCCCTAATCCCTAATCCCTTCACCATCATGGCCTACGATCGTGACGGAAGAGTGTTATGCGTCGGCGACGAGGTGATTCATCGGTCCGTCGTCGTGGAAGTGTTTCCCGATCACGTGCTTCTCGAGCCGCTGCCCGTGCCCGAACCGCCGCGGCGATTCATTCGCGACAGCCGGCAGCTCGAAAAGGTCGCGGAAGAGGACGGCCAGGAGCAGCTCGCCGGACCGCGACCAGGGACCGAAGAGGCGGCGTAAGGGACGGACAGATCATGAAAGTGGACGGGAGGGACCTATGAGCGCTCCTTTGCAGGACCAGGTTTGCTTCACAGGAACGGTTCGACAAGTCGTCGATCGGCAGTGGGTCGACGTGCCGGTGGAGCTGACGGTTCGTTGTCGACAGTTAGTCCGCGAACTGGGTTTGAAGGCCTTGAGCAACA
The DNA here is from genome assembly GCA_041674765.1 of Patescibacteria group bacterium. GTDB lineage: Bacteria > Patescibacteriota > UBA1384 > XYA2-FULL-43-10 > 1-14-0-10-43-13 > JBAYVE01. The sequence goes on along the minus strand of JBAYVE010000012.1, from coordinate 10,693 downwards.
AGAGCGGCAAGGCCACCGCCTCGCGCGGCGCTATCGTGGTGCGACGCATCGGTTGAAGCAAACTACAGATGACGGATAGACGCGAATTATGAAGAAGATTGTCGGCAAGACGGAATATCGGACGCGAGACGGTCGATCGTTCGAGACAGAGCGGGCAGCGGCTCAGCACGAGGAGCTGATCGACCTCCGCGACGGGTACGAATTGGCCAAGCAGGCGCTCGGCAGGAAACTGGCCGAGACGTTCAAGACGGCTGATGGGCAACCCTTTTCGGTCGGATTGTGGACGGAATACTACTGGATCACGCCGGGCCATTTCTCGCTGCCCGCACTGCTCTCGGTCGACTTCTGGGGACGCAATTGGACCTGGGAAGAAAACGGCGAGGGCGACACGCTGGTGCTGATCAGTCACTTGAACGATCGCGGCGAGGACATAAGCGATCGCCAGGGCCGGCGATTTCCCATCAATGAACTATTCGCCAACAGGGCGAAGGCAAAGGCCGAACTTGCCAATCGGCAGCGGGCCTGGCTGCAAGAGAAGCTGACCGAACTGAACGGAACGGCCAGCAACTAAAACTTTCACGGAGGGCGAAGCGATGAGCACGAAGGGACGGAACTACGACATGATGCTGGAGGACGATCTCGCGGAAGAGTACTCGGTCGTCGCCGGAAAGCTGTATCCGGAGGGCACGCGCGTACGTTGTCCTCGCTGCCGGCGGGTCCAAGTACTCTCGGTGCACGAGATCGCCCAGGCGCTGGCCATCGGCTGGCCGACGTGCTGCGGGCAGACGATGCGGCTTGGCGATCGGCACCCGGAACTGGTGAACTGACTACGAAGACGCAGGAGGGCGTAGCGATGAGCGAGAAGACGGTGCGTGACATTCACGATCGCTTGATGTCGATGGAGGGCGGCGACGTCGCATTCGACGTCCGCCAGGAATGCCTGGACTTGTGCGAGATCGTCAGCGAGTTGCAGGCCAAGGTGGCGCGACAGGAAATGGAAATCGCCCGCCTGCAACAGCAGATCGAGAGCATCCGGGACGGCAGAACCTGGAGGGATGAACGATGACGCCCGAATCGGCCGCGGTGATGAATGCGGTTAGCAGGGACGTGCAGGCCGCCAGCGAGCGGCTCGTTAATCGACGTTTAGCCGAGGCGATGGGGCTGATGAAAAGGAAGGAGGCTCGTAATGCAAGCGAAGATGGCGTTGGCCGAGTGGCAGGAAAAGGGCAGGCAGCTCTTCGGCAAGGACTTTCTTAAGTGGCGATTTGCATGCCCGTGCTGCGGGCACGTGGCGAGCGTTGCCGATTTCGTGGGACTTGGCGCCGCTCCGGAATGCGCTTACCAGGAGTGCATTGGACGCCACAAGGGCGCTGGTGAGATGAAGCCGCAGGGCGAAGGGCCATGCAATTACGCCGCCTACGGTTTGTTCCACTTGTCGCCCGTCGTCGTCCAGGCCGGCGATCACGAGGTCCAGGCGTTTGGGTTTGCTGCTCCCATCGAGGCCCTAGCCACTAAGTGCAATTTGACAGGCGTGAAGACAAGGCTGGCGTGCAAGCATGGTGATCCAGCATGTCCTAAATGCGTGGAGTCTGGAAAAACTGGCTTCGGTTTCGTAGAGAAGATCACTGACCACTAGCCACTGACCACTTATCCGGTTCACGGAAGTTCATCATCGTGCACGACGCAACGGAAGAACCTGATCCCCTCGGAACTATTCTTGGCGATCGGACGATCGGCGCGGCTTCGAAGCTCGCGTTCTATCAGCTCTACAAGCTGTGCGGTTGGAAGCTGGGCGTCTGTTTGATCCGGCTGGACTGGCTCGGCACCGCCAATGGGCGCGATGCCAGGTCGGCGCTAGATTGGCTGCGCGAGCTTGAGAAGCACGGCTTGATCTCGACCGACCAACGGGACAAGCGACGCGGTACGCTACGGGTCTGGGTGTTGTCGCTGCATCCCGGTGACCAGGAGCGAAAACCTGACCCACAATTGCGCCTGCCATTCACTGTGGGGCCTGGCGTGGCCTCCGAGCAGGCTTCTTCGGCGCGCCGGGGTTTCTGCGCAGAAACCCCGGCGCAGACCGGGGTTTACGTAAACCCCGGCCGGGGTTTACGCAGCGCATACATTGCGCCGGGGTTCTTGCGCAGAAACCCCGGCGCCGCAACTGTAGGCGATGCCCCATCTTGCGACAACTCGGACCAGCGCGCCGGGGTTCTTGCGCAGAAACCCCGGCGCGCTCATGATCATGATTATCATGACAACGACGAAGAATTCATTGTCGTCATGAATTCAGTGAGGCCGGACTTGGCTGAGATCGAACGGCGGGCTCGCGAGGCAGCCGCTGCCGCCTGGCCCAACTGTCCGGTCGATGAAAAGCTGTTCTATTTGCTGGTCCGAACGCACGTCCTGGTGGAGCACGTATGGCCGGACCGGGAGCGCGCGGAGGAGTGGCTCCGGCATGCGATCGCCGTGATTGCCGACGGAAACGGGAAGTTCGGTTTCGGCTACTTCCGCCGTTGCCTCCAGTACGGCTGCTTCGACATCCTCGGCTTGTGCCGATGCCGATCGCAGTCTCAAGAGTTTTTCGAGCGCGCACTGTTGGTCGTCTCTGACACCGTGCGGCCATTGATGGACGCATTTCGCGCAGCCGAATCTCTCAAGCCGCCAAGGCGCACGTTGGCCGAAGAGCTTCGCGAACAGAGACGCAAGGCTGCGAAAAACCCCCTCGGCACTACCAAGGGAATCTTGCGCGAGGCGATGGCGATGGCAAATCCGGAGGTGAACTGATGGCAAACGGCAATGGCAAGATCGCTACGCTGCTGTTGGATCCTTTCCGCGTGAAACCGTTCGAAGGCCAGCCGCGCAAGCGGTTTCGCGGGATCCGCCAACTGGCCGAGTCGATCAAGATGGTCGGCCAGGTCACGCCGATCGTGGTCACCTTCTCGGGCGAAAAGGGATTTGACGCCGAGCTGGTCGACGGTGAGCGCCGCTTGCAGGCCTGCCGCTCGGCGAACATCCAGGTAAAAGCCGTGTTCGAGGAAGTGGCCAGCGGCGACGATCGATTCGCGTTGGCGATCGCCGCCAACTTCTGCCGCGATTCGCACGACTCGATCGAGGTGGCCGAGGCCATCGGCCGGCTGAAAGGGAGCGGGCGGAGCATCGAGGACATCGGGACCATTTTCGGCAAGTCGAGCTGTTGGGTGTATCAACACCTGTCGCTCTTGGACCTCTGCCCCGAGGTGCAAAATCTGCTCAAGCGTGCCGGCGACGAGCAGAAGCAGACACACAAGCAGCGGCGCGCCCGCGGCCGGATGACGCTCTCGGTGGCCCTGCTGTTGATCCCGTTGGAGCACCGCGACCAACTCCGCGCGGCCCGGCACATCGCCAAGCAAAAGTTGTCGATGGCCGCCGCCCGGAACTACGTACGCGGGCTAGGAGAAAAACGGGGGAAGCAGTTGGGCCGCAAGACCTCGCCGCGGGCGAAGCTGATGGTGCTTTGGAACATGTCGGACCGCTACCGGCACGAGATCGAGCGATACGCGACGCTGCCGCGCCACGCCCTGCTCGAGGTCCTCCAGCTCGCCAACCCCCGCGAAGCCCGGACGCTCCGCGACCAGATGACGCAACTGGCCGGCGACCTCAAGGGGATCGCCAAGCTTCTCGACGAGGTGGGCAAGTGACCGCGACCAAAAAAAAACGCGACGATTTGGACTGGGTCCTTCCGCGGCTTTTGCGGCGCGGGATCCGCCAGGCCCTGGACGCCGGCCGCGGCCGTCTCCGGATGGATCCGCAGGAGCTGGCCAACCTGTTGGGCAAAGCGATCGACCTGGAGATCGAGCGACTGCGGTTGATCCGGATCGAGCTCGAGCAAAAGCAGCACATCGAGCACCTGCTCCGCGGCGCCGAGCGCTACGTGGCGCCGCGCGGCCGAACCACGGCACGAGGCGGCGAGAACTTTCAGCACCCGATCGAATATGAAGACGGCCAAGGCGGCCAGGTGTAGCGAAACCAATCCCTAATCCCCAGTTCCCAATCCCTACGCCATGTCCGTTTACGTCGACCAACTGAAAAAGACGCCTCCCACGCCAAACTGGCGGCACACTCGGGCCTGCCACCTGTACGCCGACACGCTCGTCGAGCTACACGAGATGGCCGGCCTGATCGGCCTGTCGCGGAGCTGGTTCCAATCGCGGGCCGACTTTCCGCATTACGACATCACGGCCTACCGCCGGCAACAGGCCATCGCCCGCGGGGCGATCGAGACGGACCGCGAACACGTGTTCCAGTACGTGCAGAAGAAACGCGGGCAGCGGACCGCGGATCAATAACCAACTGACAACCAATCACTTTTACGGAGGGCGAGAATATGGCGACAAAGGGAAAAGGGGCTAGGGGCGAGGGGCGAGGGGCGGGCATGTTCGGCGGCGGACCGTCGTCGTGCGCCGTCGGCGATCCAACCGAGTTCCGCAAAGCGTTGCTGGGCGACGGCGATGCGCGATTGGAAACGCCATTGCACAACGCGAAAACAAACGGCAAGGCACGGCGCAACGGGGCCGCCAAGCCGCTGGCCGCCAATGAGCCGGCGGTGGGCGATGTGATCCACCATGTTCCCGTCGACCGGATCGATCCGAGCCCGTTTCAGCCGCGAGGAGATTTTCCGGAAGCGGACATCCGGTCTCTGGCGGATTCGATCAGCGAGCATGGGCTGCAAGTGCCGATCACCGTGCGGCCGATTGGCGATCGCTTTGAGCTGATCTTCGGCGAGCGGCGCTTGCGGGCAGTGAAACTCGCGGGGCAGACGCTGATCCGCGCTCAAGTGCGGCAGCGCTCCGATTGCGAGGTCCGGCAACTCATCTTGGTCGAGGTTTTGCAGCGGAAGGACCTCAACGCGATCGAGGAGGCCAAGGCCTTCAAGCAGTCGATCGACGCCGGCGACGCCGCGGGCCCGACGGAACTGGCTAAGCAGCTCGGGCTCAGCCAAGGCCACGTGTCGAATCGCCTTCGGCTTCTGGAATTGCCCGCGAAGGTCCAGGCGAAGGTTATTTCGCGCGAAATGTCCGCGACCAACGCCCGGGCCTTGGTGCCCTACGCCCACGTGCCGGCGATTGTGGAGTACGTCTTGAAGGACACGGCCAACAGGGGCGCCGACTGCACCACGGAGGAATTCGAGGACGCGATCGGCTCGGCGCTGTGGAATGCCTGCAAGGAGATCCACACGCAAAAGTGGTACGACTCCAAGCACCGCTGCGAGATCCCGCCGATGAAGCTCAGCGACCAACAGCGGACCGAGTTGGCGATCGTCGTCGAGCAGCCGCGGTACAAGGGGGGCAAGCCGACCGAACACGCCACGAACGTGAAGCTGTACGAAAAGCTATGGAACGCGCACGCGGCCGAGGCGATCGAGCGGGCGAAAAAGAAGGGGACAGAGGAGAGAGGAGAGGGGAGAGGGAAGTCGCCAAAGCAAGCCAACAAGACCAAGCCGCTCACCGAGGCACAGAGGAAGAAGCGCGCCGAGGAGGAGGCCCGCAAGGCGAAGGAGCGGGCCCAATACGTTGCCAGGCACGATTGGCACACCGCCATCAACTGGCGGCGGGCCTTGATCGCCCGGGCCTGCGCCACCAGCCAGGTGTCGCTGGAAGACATCATGCGGCTCTTGCTGTTACTCGGCGCGTCGGCCGCCGCGTTTCGACGCGGTGGATACATCGCCAACCAAGAGATCAACAACCGCGAAAACATTCTAGGCAATGTCACCGCCGCCAAGCGGAAGAGCGGCGATCCGGCTCTGTGGGCTGCGCTAGCCGCGACCGAGGACCGCGACCTGACCGAGAGCGCTTTCAGCTACTTGGGCAAGCTCTTCTGGAACCCCGGCGAAGGCGGCGAGGCGACAATCGAGGATGAGGACGTGCTGGCGATCGCCGAGCAGCTCACCATCGACCTGTCCGCGGCGTGGAAAAAAGAGGCCGCCGGCGACCTCACCCGCGACTGGCTTGAGTACAGGACCAAGGCAGAGCTTCTGGATCTCGTGAAGCAGTGGAAGTGCGACCATTCGCACGTTCACCAAGAGAAGAAAGAAGAGCTCGTCGATCAGTGCTTGAAGGTCGCCAAAACCGTCAAGCTGCCGCAAGTACTTCTGAGTCCCAAGAGGCCAAAGGGGTGAACCGATGGGCGAGCACGTGCTGGAAATCGAGAACGTGATCGAGTTCGACCTAAGCGGGCTGACATGGACAAGACGGCTAAGCGTTTGCCTGACCGTGCTGGCCGGCAGCATACTGCGGCTCCGCAGCCCGCGGCTGACCTTTTACGTCGAGGACGATACAGCGTCGAGCGAGGGCGAGCCGTGAAAACCAAGAAGATCATTCAACCGGCGTCGCCGTGCTATCGCCACGTGGCGAAGGAGTTGACCGAGCGCGTGTTTTGCAGCGAGTGCGGCTCGGTTCGAATGCGGCACGCCGGCTCGCGGTACGCGGTGTGCCCGCGCGGGTGCGGTCGCCTCGTGGCGCGATTCACTCGGCCGCAGATTCGCATGGCCGTGTTGTCGCGGCTGCCGCGGGCGTTTGCCGACGGCCACGGCCATTACACGATCAGCCGCCGGAAAGGCACGTTCGTGTTTCGCGACGGTGACGGCCGGCGACCCGCAGCGGCCGACGCCGTCGTCGGTCCGGACCAGGTCGTCGCCTGGCTCTACAACGAGGGCCGGCTGCGGATCCGCATTTTTACCCGACTGGTCATGCCAAAACGGAAGCGAGGGACCGCCCATGCAAGCTGACACCACGCCGGCGACGATCGACGAGGCCTTCGAGCAGTGGATGCAAAGAACCTATCCGGGCGTCGTGCCCAACTGTCCCGCGGCGCAGCGCCTCCGCGAGCAGTTCGACAAAGCCTTCCGGGCCGGCTTCCGGTACGGCCGCGAAATGACGCGGCGATCGCTCGCGACACCCAACCCAAACTGACCCAAGGAAGGAACCGACGACCATGCTGCTAATCAATCGGAAGAAGGAGGAGGCGATTCGGATGTCCAACGGCGTCCGCATCGTGGTAATCGACAACGGCGGCCACAACGTCTGCTTGGGGTTTGAGGCCCCGCGCGGCGTGCGGATCTGGCGTGAGGAACTGTTGAGCGAGAAGCAGCTCGGTCCCTCATCCAAGAAGCTACCGCCCCCGCCGCCACGGCGTATCGCTCAAGAGCCCGACAAGTTCGCCGCGCTCCGGCAGTGCGGCCTAATCCCTAGCCCCTAATAGGAGATCCAATGAGCAAATGCAGTATTCCACACGATACGGAGCGCCGGAACGGGCAGCCTCTTGGTCTTTACCAGCGGTACACCGTAACTAAGACGCAGCCGGCGCAAGATGGCCCGGGCGATCCCAACGCCGTGTATTTCGTGTTGCGTCTCGACGCGGCCGGCAAAGATCCCGTGCACATCAGGGCCTGCCAACGGGCTGCGCTCGCCTATGCCCAGGAAATCAGGCATCACATTCCCCGCCTCGCCGACGAGCTCGTGCGATTGGTCGCGAAGTTGTCGGCGGAACTGGAGTTGCGGGACGTGATGGAGCGGGCGTACTGGCGGGACGCCGAAGGGCGGTAGCGGCCGATCAACATCAACAATCATTGACGCAGATGAACGCAGCTTAGGAAGGTAGGTACGGTAATGACAGGCATCGATCAGATCATCGCCACGGCGCGCCGTGATTCCAGGTGTGTATCGGGCGTAGAGACGCTGGCGCTATGTGGTGAGATCGAAAAACTCCGAAAGGCGTTCAGCTTAGTCACCGGCTACGCCCTGACCTGCAAGAGAAAGAATCAACGAGAGTGGATGTTCGGACTCGAAGCCGCCATCAACCGAGCGGCAGAGATGCTCGGCGATAGCCGCCGGGCAGTGTGCGGCTCTGATGGCGAGGCTCTTTGGTTCATAGAATGGATCGGCGGGTCCCAATCCCCAATCCCTAATCCCTAATCCCTAGCCCCTACCCCCCCTGCTTCCATGGGCATTCTGTACCTCGCCTGTCCTTACACCCATCCGGATCCGGCCGTTCGTCGCGAGCGGGCCGACAAGGTCAATCGTTTCGCCGCCGGGCTGATTCGTGACGGGCACGTTGTCTTTTCGCCGATCTCGCACTCGCACGCCATCACCGAGACCGGGCTGCCGGCCGATTGGGCGTTTTGGAAAGTGCAGAGCCTGGCCCTGCTCGAGGTCTGCGAGCGCGTGCTGGTCCTTTGTCTCGACGGCTGGGACGCGTCGGTCGGCGTGCTGGCTGAGATCGAGGCCGCCGAGCGGATGGGGAAGACGGTGGGGTTCCACATTCCGGAGATCGACCTGAGCGACGAGCGGTGTCCCAAACTCTAATGTCTGTGCCGAATGGAGGGCTTAACATGCTGAGAGAAGCCATGCGACGACGCGACCTGTCGCCGAAGTCGGCCGATCGCGGCCTCGTCGACGTCCATATTCGTTGGATGCTCCGCCGCGACATGCCCGAGGTGCTTGCGATCGAGCGGACCGAGTTCGAGTTCCCTTGGAGTGAAGACGATTTTGTGAGGTCCCTGCGGCAGACGTGTTGCATCGGTATGGTGGCCGAGTGGGACAACCACGCGGTGGCGTACATGGTGTACGAACTGTACCGCACGCGGATCTGCCTCTTGAACCTCTGCGTGATGCGACCGATGCAACGCCGCGGCATCGGCCGAGCGATGATGGACAAGCTCAAGGCGAAGTTGTCCCTTCAACGGCGCAGGCGGATCGCGGTCGACGTCCGGGAGAAGAATCTCGACGCGCATCTGTTCTTCCGGCAAATGGGTTTTCGCGCGGAGGAAATCCTTCGCGGCCGCTTCGACAACGGCGAGGACGCTTACCGATTCGAGTATCAGTACGGGAAGACAAGGGATTAGGGATTGGGGATTAGAACATGGGTGCAAACAGCAAGATCGCGTGGACCGATCACACGTTCAATCCGTGGTGGGGCTGCACGAAGGTCTCGGCCGGCTGCGACAACTGCTACGCCGAGGCCTGGGCCAAGCGGACCGGTCACCAGGTTTTCGGCGCCGATGTCGAGCGGCGCTTCTTCGGCGAGGCACATTGGCAAGAGCCGCTCGTCTGGAACATCGCGGCCGAAAATGCCGGGGTGCGCCGGAGGGTGTTTTGCGGTTCGATGTGCGACGTTTTTGAGGACCGCGGCGATCGGCCGACACTGGTCGAGCGGTTCAAGCTGTGCGATCTGATCGAAATGACGCCGGCGATCGACTGGCTGTTATTGACCAAACGTCCGGAGAACATGAACCGCCTTGCGCCTGCGGAATGGGCCCACGGCTGGCCGAAAAACATAGTCGCCATGACAACCGTCGAGGGTCTCGGGGTTGGCGGCAACCGGATCAAGGCTCTGCTTTCGGTACCAGTCGCACGGCGCGGTTTGTCCCTCGAACCGCTCTTGGCGCCGGTCAACCTACGGTATGCGTTCGCGCATAGCATCCACTGCGCCGGCTACCGGGGCGCGGCAACGCCCAACGATCTGGCGGCGTGCGATTGCGGCCTTCCGCGCATCCATTGGCTGATCATCGGCTGCGAGAAGCTGCCCGGCAACCGGCCCGGGCGCGCTTGCGAGCTCGGGTGGGTCCGCGACCTGGTTGTCCAAGGCCGCGGCAACGGCGCCGCCGTGTTTGTTAAGCAGCTCGAGGTCGACGGCCGCGTATCGACGGATCCGAGCGAGTGGCCGGAGGATCTTCGCGTCCAGGAGTTTCCACGATGGCAGAGATAATGAACCCGCAATACCCGTTTGGTCACTTGGCGATCGTCCCCTCGCTTCTGTTGAGCGAGCGGGTCCAGGTGCGTTTTCCGCGAAGCAAGCGAACACGAATCCGCCGCAAGTGGGCAAAGCGTGCGAAGAACTGGCGAACCGTCCCGATGGATCGCTGTGTCGTCGTGGCGGGAAACATCCACGTTCATCCGGCCAAGATGAAGGAGCTGACGGACGCACTCTCGGGACGGATCCAAAGCCGCATGGAGGTCCTCCTCGTCGAGAACCTTTTCGAGAAACAGGCTAGGGCTGTTGGGATTCCATACTTTGTTCCCGAGGGCAACACATCGAGCGCGACTTTCTCGGAGCTAAGGCTTGGACTCGTCCCGCGGCCGATGCTTCCGTTGGCTTGGTAGAGAATCGAGGGAGTGGGATCGTGCCAACATTAGGCGAATGGTTTGATAACGACCGGAGGACGGATATGAGCGAAGCTGAAAAGTTCGAAACGTGGGCCGTGGTGGAAGTGATGGGGCATAGCCGATATGCCGGGCTCGTGCGCGAGCAGGCCGTGGGCGGGGCGGCCTTTATTCGCGTCGACGTGCCGCAGCTCGGCGACCGGATGGCGTACACGAAGCTGCTCGGGGCCGGCTCGATCTTCTGCATCACGCCCGTGAGCGAGGAAGTCGCCCGCAACGTGGCCGCACAGTGCTACGAGCGCCCTGTCACCGTGTACGCACCGAGCGTACAACCGCAGTTGAGCAACGACCGCGAAGACTTTGAGGACGACGAGCCATGAAAGCGCTCACCGTCTGTCAACCCTATGCTTCGCTCATCGTCGGCTGGCCCGGCATCGACCCGGACGACGTTAAGCGAGTCGAAAATCGTACGTGGCCCACGTCGTACCACGGGCCGCTGTTGATCCACGCCGGGAAATCGAGGCTGTGGCTTTCGTCCTGGGACGGTCCGGTCCCCG
>JBAYVE010000011.1:0-41317 GCA_041674765.1 Patescibacteria group bacterium | reverse complement strand
GAAGAGTACATAATTCATTACAACAACAAGAGACTTCACATGGGGATCAAACTGATCACTCCGATGCAGAAACTAGCCCTTCAAACAGCCTAAGTGTTTCCAAGGTCTTGAAAAGTGAACGTTTGAAATTCCAAAAGTAGTTAAAAAGATGATTGTTATTTTTTTGACAGCAAGTTAAAAAATAATTTGTGTTTTTTTAGATATTTGATCATTCTTTACTAAAAATTTCAAGCAATTGGTGCTAGAATTGTCATGGTGCAAACCGTATTTTTGACAAGGAGGAACAAGAAGATGAAAGGATCTTTTTGGTATCTGTGGTTATCTGTCTGTCTATTTGCAGGTTGCGGCGGCGGCGGCGGAAATAACATCCCTGCTGATTCAACTGCAACTGCGACGGCGCACATTACTGTACCAGCAGATCAGTCTGCTGTTTCGGCACAAATTGCCGATTTGACAATTAGCATTCCGGTAGGGGCCATCTCCTCCGGAACGCGAGTGGACTTTGTTCTGAGGCCTTGGAACGGGAATACAGGCAGGGTCGAGCCGATCGCCGGATCTGCTGAGCTTGAGGTAACGATGAATGGGGAAGGGGTACGTCCTGGAAAGTACATCGAAGTCAAGATTGGTCAAACGAGGGCTGATGGCGATTGGAAGGCTGTTGCACAGCTCTTCATCGACGGCAAATGGCACGAAGTCAGTTCCGTGGAGCGTTATAGTAGCGATACGGTCTATCTCGATGGTAGCAGTTTGGGTGTCCGGCGGGGGCTAGTGAGTACGATAAAGGGAATTATCGGCCGTATACGGATTCCAGAACCAGATAGTGAGGTGGACTTTGTGCCTGCTTTTGCGTCTGATCCAAATGCAGAAACAAACACCAAGGCTAGATTGTTCCATGGTTTTATCAGCAACAAGCAAACCATGGAAAAGCTGGCCCGCAAGCTCTATGATACTCATCACTATCGTCAGATTGACTATGTGACATATCCCTGGCCTGACGATATTGAAGCGACTGCAGATCTGATCACCTATAAATTGATGGACGACAACTTCAGAGGAGTCAAATCGGATTTCCACTGTCACTCAATGGGCGGCTTAGTTATGAGGTCGGCTATTCAGGACAAGACGGTGACAAACGCCGTTCATGATTTATTCATGATTTGCACGCCAAACGAGGGATCTGGCCAAGCCGATCTTGCCGGGACGGTGAGAAACATCCATAATGCTTTCCTGAACAATGACAGCGATTGGTGGCCGCTGGTCACATCAAAAGCAGTTAGGCAGTTGATGACGGATAGCGAGTTTTTAAGTAAACTCAATAATTCTTCAAACGTAATTCACCGTGGACGCTATGGCACGGTTTTGTTTGGAGGAGCCGGGGATTCAACAGTTGACTGGACTAGTGCACTGGCTACTAGCACTTCGCTGGAAAGCTTTACTTTAGGTCCGGTTTGGCGGTTAGATATGAGCGGCATGAGTGGCTTTAGCCATAGCTCGTTGATTCAAACGGATGCCGGCCTGAACCGGTATATACAGGAAATCCAGAGGGTATGGGGGGTCAATGAGAATCTGCCCAGCTTAACTCTCTGGACTGAGCCAAATCCGGCGCGGGCCAACTTCGGCGATACAAGATGGCTTTGGACGATTAAAGCCAGAAATGACGGGAACGTCTCGATCTGGTTTCAGTCCTTAGCCATGGCGGGGTTTGGCATGACAGGCGTCGATTTGGGCGCTTCGTGGTATGATCCGCATACTCAAGTTGGGGAATTCTTCCCCAACTCATATCATGAGTGGAACCAATCCATTTATCCCGGTCAAGTGATCGAGATCCCGATCATTTCTCTGGTGGGTTGGAATGGAGAAGCCATCCAAAACGTCCTGTCAGAATATCAAGCCCGCACGATTTGTGTAGTAGCAATAGTTTATAAGGAGGGCAATTACTCGCCTGTTGCGATCGAGACGAGGCTTTCACAAGTTTATGGAGATCTCGTACCGACCGGCGATATTAACTTCTCGATTCTCAGATCGCTGAAGAATGCAAGCCCGGGTGCTCTCTCTTCTCCAATAGTGAAGAAGGGATTGTTTAAGCGAAGGTGAGACACTTCGCAAGCGTTGACGCAATTACATCAGCTCCCTGGGCCACTTGGTTCGGGGATTTTTCTTTTAGATTATCTATTTCTTCAAAAACTTCTCTGCCAGCTGTTCGAGCGTATTTTTGCTATTGCCCTCAAAGGCTCTTAAGACTTCGATTGGAATTGCAAAAATGACTGTGTTTGATTGGTCTGATGATAAATCATTTAATGTATTCAAGGTTCGAAGGTGCAAAGCGCCACTTGATTCCGACAAGGTTTTGGCTGCTTTGGCTAAATTGGTCGAGGCAATGACTTCGCCCTCTGCTTTTGTAATGACTGCTCTCTTTTCCCTCTCTGCTTCGGCTTGACGAGCAATAACGCGCTTCATATCCTCCGGGAGCACAACGTCCTTTAGGTCGACATTATCCACTTTGATTCCCCATGGATCAGTGAGTTTATCGACGATAGTTTTAATCTGATTCGAAACCATATCGCGCTCAGACAACAGCGTGTCTAGATCAACTGAACCCACAATATTTCTCATCGTTGTTTGAGCCAGTTGCGAAATGGCATAGAAGAAGTTTTCCACTTCCAGAATAGCTCGGCTAACATCGACAACTTTGTAATAAATTACGGCATTGATCCCAACTGAAATATTGTCCTTGGTGATCGCTTCTTGATTTGGGACATCGACAGCTTTGACGCGGATATCAACTTTGGACATCGACTCGAATATGGGTAAAATGATCTGCCAGCCCGGTTCCTTGATGGCAATAAATTTACCTAGACGAAATTTTACTCCACGTTCAAACTGGTTTACCTGTCGAATGCTAATCAAAACAATAAATACCACAATACCGATCAGAACATACATTTAGCTCCTTTCGTTTAATATGCATCTATCTAATCATTTAAAAATAATCTTTTCAAGGGACTTTTTTGAAACATTAACTATTATTACAATTTTAAACTGTAAGCCACAAGGTCATTCCCAAAAACGCTTGGCAAAGCTTGGTGAATTGCTATAATTGTAGAGTTATGGGCAAGAAGCTTAGGGAAGTTTCCGGACATGACTTATCAAAAAAGGAAAATATTTATAATTGTGATAGTACTATTATTCGCAGTCTTTTTCCTGTTTCGACCGGCCGCCGCTGCAGCTGCAGCCACTTTGACTAGCGGCGATCTTGTGCCAAGCGATAGCTCCACTTTTGCTGCCTATTTTGAAATCACCGGGGAGTCGCCGAATGCCGTTTACGAGATAAAGCCGGAGATCGAAAAAGCTGGTTCAACTAGTAAAAGCGGCTATACCTGGAACCCGCAAGCGAGCAATTGGATAAAATATTCGGCCGAATATGCCAAGCATCAAAGTGTTGTTCTAGATAGCGACGGCAATTGGAGAGGCTACATATTTATCAAGACGGTTTTGAATGAGCCGTCTGTTTTGTTTCTTGATGCTATTCTTCGGGTCCGGTATAGAGAGAAGAAACTTCCCGTGCCAAGCGCGAAGACAGTTCAAAAAAATATTTCTATGATTCCGGCCGAAAATTTAGCACATGTAAAAGGTATAGCGAGCGATAGCTCAAATTTTCCATTATCAGAAAAACCAATCGCCATTTTTGATGGTATAACCGGAGCAATTCTTGGTCTCAATGTTACCGAAAATAACAGTGTAGATGAGGGAAATTTCTCTACAAGACTCGGGTTTTTTAATTTAGCCGTTCCGTCTGGCCGGGAAATAAGTATGAAAGTGTATGAAAATATTGAGGCGCTCCTGGCCGGAATGGTGCCTCTTTGGGAATCAGGCAGTCTAAATTTATCGACCGGAGAAATAATAAATATTAGCGGCAACAGCCCGCCGGCAGCCCAAATTGATATCGAGAAAAATACTCTTTTTATCGAAGAGAATAATCTTTTTAGTTCTTCTGATTCGTTTGACGAAGATAATGATTTACTTTCGTTTTTATGGGATTTTGGCGATGGTGTCAGTGCAAATGGTGGTGAAGTTGAGCATGCCTATGGTAAAGAAGGTAATTATTCAGTCATCCTGAAAGTTTGCGATTATCAAAACTGCGCCACCTCGACAATCAAATTGACCGTAAATAATTATTATGAAAAAATCATACTTTCGGAAATCCTAGCTAATCCTGAAGGTGGCGACGATAACGATAAATGGATCGAAATCGAAAACAAAGCTAATTTTGACATTCCGTTCAATGGCTGGAAAATTTCCGACCGGTCAGGTCAAAAAAAATATCTTGATGAGTATGTTCTGCCGGCTAATGGAATATTTGTAATATATGGCGCCAGCTTTCTCAACAAAACGACGGACGAAATGGTTTCCCTCTATTATCCAAACGGCTCAGTTGCCGATAGCGCAGAATACAGAGGTGCTTTCAAGACAGGGACAGCCTGGGCCCGAGGACCGGCTGACGCTTGGCAATGGACTTCGACGCCGACTCCTGGGTCCAAAAATATTATTTCTACTATTGTTGTGGTCTTAATCAATGATGAAACAGATGAAGATGATCAATTAGAAATCATTAGTACAGCTCAAGCTAAAGTATTTTCAGAGAAAAGAGTGTTGATCTCGGGAAAGGTCACTGTCCTGCCGGGAATTTTGTCGTCTCAATATTTTTATATCGAAGATGGGACCGGAGGAATCCAGGTTTATAGTTACGCCAAGAATTTTCCTCCTGATTTGGCAGAAGGGGATACGGTAACTGTTGATGGCATTATATCTGAAATCAACGGCGAAAAAAGGTTGAAGACGGATAGCTTTAGCGAGATAAAAATCGTCTCAAAAGGTCAACCACTTCCGCCGAAGGAAACCGTCATTTCAGATATCGGTACCGGTCTAGAGGGGACATATATTAGCGTTTCCGGAACCATCTCCAGTACCTCCGGTGATACCTTTTATCTTGGGGACAATGACGAGAATGAAATTAAGGTGATAATTCGACAGTCTACGGGTATCGATAAACCAAAGATGAGAAAAGGGGATCGTTTCACAATCGCCGGAATTTTATCGACCTACAAAGATGAATTTCGAATTCTTCCTTTCAAGCAGGGAGATGTCAAACCATTCTCCGGAGATGAACTCCCGAAGGCTGGGCCGGAGCTATTTTATTATCTGTTGATCGGCTTGGGAATATTTTTAGTGTATCTGAAAATCATCTCTCATAATGCGCAAAATATATCCCGATCGCATAAGTGTTACTTATTTCAAACGCCCCAGGGGAGTGGGGCGTTTGAAATAACCGTCCCAGAGTTGCCTTGTAATTTGCCGCATTCTCTATTTCGAGATGCGCCGAAGTAAATCTGAGCAGAGATTTTCTTCGCCATATGAGTAATGGTCTTTTTGTATTCTTCTCATCAAATTTCCTGAATCCGTGTATAATAAATCGTTAACGGAGGAAATTATTTTATCAATTTTATCATCATAAAAATGCATCTTGCACAGGCCGGCCTTTTCGAAAGGACCTATTTCCCAAGCAGTATTGTGATCTTTGTTCGGATCGACCGGCGGGACATTAGCTATAGCAGGCACACACGCAGATATTGATTGCTGAAGAGTTCCCATACCTTGATGTTGAAAAACAAGATCAGACGCGGATAAATATTCAAAAAATATTTTGCTGTCGGCCTGTCCACCTGTTGGGACCAACCAAGGTGCTCCGACCGGCTCTTCACCACTCATATAAATGATTTTAAACTTGCGATTATTTTGCCAATACTGGTTAAATATTTCAATTAATATCGGGCGGAACTCATGCCTTAATGTATAGCCGTTTCCGCTGCCGATATAACAAAAAATTAATTTTTCATCTTCCTTTATGCCTAATTTTTCCCTCGTCTCCTTTTTTGCAGAGTCGCTTATAGGTTTGTATGAGGGAATCAAACCAACTGTCTTAATCTTTTTCTTGATTTCATCGGGGATATGATAGCTTCCGCCATATTCAACCAAACCGTTCTTATAAACATCTTCTGGAAAATTCAGATAAATAATATCCAGCCATTTGATAAATGGGAAAGATTCCGGCTGATTAAAAAGCCAGTTAGAGTCCAATGAAACACAAAAAGGAGCACTATCAGGCTTTTTGTTTTGAAATTGCTGTGAATTTCTAAAGATCTTTGAGTTTCCCAACATTACTGCCTGATAAATTCCGCTGTTAATCAAATCCCTCGCCTGCTCAGGAGAATTAATAAGTTGTTTTTCACATTCGAGAGCATTTAAGATTATAGGGTTTACATTTTTAAGATAACCAAAAAAGATCTTGTGTTTTTTATCTATTAATTCTTTTGCGAGGGCGATAAACTGGCTGGTCTCGCCAGGACTCATTGTGATTATTAAGAGGTTCATAGGTTACAGTTCTCTAAATCTAGCATTATTACACGATCGTGAGGGTAAGTACGATCCTTCCAAAGATCGTCCCTGTCTGGAAATAGCTCGAAGCAAATAACTCGATTGAACATTCCATGGCCGACAACAAAAATGTTGTTATACTTTTTCGTTAATTCCAGAATCTGAACTATTACCGAACTGACACGAAGGCTCAAATCTTTATAGTTCTCTCCATTGGGAAAATCCCATCCATCTATTTTTCCTTGATAGAATGCTTCTGCTGCATGAAAATTTATTTTCCTTGCTTCCCGTTCGGTACATTCAGTAAAATCTCCGACATCGACTTCCTGAAGGTCGTCAATCTCGATAATTGGAACATCATGCCCAAGCTCTCCTAGTTTGTTGGCAATAATCTCTGCTGTTTGATGTGACCGCTTCATCTTGCTACATAGAATAATATCGACTCCACAATGCTTATAGATTTCATTTGCTAATATATTTGTTGCATCGACGCCTTGTTGAGTAAGATTATTATCCAGCCGCCCGCCTCCAAATGTCGCATCTGCATCTCCTCTGTTATGTGGGGCTTTGCCATGACGTCCAAGCCATATTCTTTTCATAGACTCCGTAAAATTTCTCTTTGAATTTATTTTTTTTATTTCCATTATTTCCCTTACTCGACAATAGCTAATAGCTCAGCAAGAACATTGATTGTTTTATCGGCCTCGTCTTTCAGAACTCCGCCGTCAGGCGAAAATGCTACTCCTAACCCGGCGCTATTAATAAGAGGTAGCGCCTTTGGACTATTCGCAACCATAATTGTCTCAGAAGACTTCGCTCCTATTTTTCGAGTGATACCAATAAAACCCTTTTTAAATGATTCTTCCAAAGGATGATCAAGCCATCGTTCTCGTGATGCAACAGAAATCGAACCCAAGTATTTACCTCCTTCATCCCGATCTAAATATATGCAATCTAAAATATCAATACCTAGCCGATTGGCGATGGCGACAACGATTGGAGAAAAACTTGAGCTTACGATTGCCACTTGATATTTTCTCTTTTTCAAGGCATTGATCACTTCTGGGGCATAGTCTACAAGTGGAATAGAATTACAAATACTGACTATTGTATCGTCAGAGAGTCCGGTAAAAAGTTTAGCAATGGAATCAGCATATTCCGCAAAGCTTAATTTGCTATCTAAAAATTTTGACTTTAATTGTGAATATTGGGAGAGTCTTCCTTGCTTCTCGAAGACATACTCGAGAGTATCCTTTCGAACCAGGGTATTATCAAGAGTAAACACAACCAATTTGTATTTATGCTGGATTAAACCCGCCTTTTTGATCATAGTTTCTAGAACTTGTCTGGACATCTCGGCAATATCCTCTTCGGAGTTGGCACGATGCTCAATTTTGCCTATGTCCACCTCAATGATACGCTGGCCTGATTCGATTGCATCGAATAAAATTCCGATGTCTACCCCATACTTGCTTTCATAATCTAAACCCTTTAGGAAATCTCTTTTCCCGCAAATCTGGCCGCTTATCGGCTGTTCAAAATACACCTCTGGGAATAGGATTTTCATTAATGGCTTAACTGCATATTCAGTTACTCTGCCCCTTGTGCGATGGAATTTGCCTCTTGATAAGTCTACCGCTTCCAATAAAACTGGCTTCGTTATTTTCATGATCTTGGTGGCAGTAATATTTCTAAGGTCGGCGTCTAGAAATAGAATTACCTTATTTTTCGCTGCATGGACCCCAGTTTTCAAGGCTGCGCCTTTGCCTTTGTTTTGGGAATGCCGAATATATTTCAACCGGGGATCCGAAAATTTTTTGATTGTTGCCTCCGTCTCGTCTGTACTTCCATCATCAACGAAGATCAGTTCTCCAAGATTATTTATTTTCAATAACTCTTTGAGAACTTTCGGAAATCTTTTTGCTTCATTATAGGCTGGTACAACTGCTGAAAAAACAGCGTACTTTTGATTTATCATAGAATCTCCTTCTTCTTAAGTGACCTTACTATAACAGATTCGAGATCAGAAAGCTAAGAACGGGCCCATATTCTATTTCAAACGGTCGCACTGCTCAAAGATATTTTTTCAAGGTACTCGTTTAGAGCCAAATAAAAAACGGCTTTAACGCCGTCTTGTTATAGGATCAATCATACTTACCCTTTATTTTGATTGAGAATAGAATCAAATTCCTTATGTCGTCTATAGCCATGAGCGAAGTCTCGATTTGTCAAGATGAAGCCGAACCGTACCCCCAACTGGAATTTCACTCTTATCAAACTTATTGAGAATGAATTGGCGCCTCTGCCCATCCGGGGGTCGAGATTAGGCACTATTGAGCTAGCTTTCCAACGATTGGATATTTAGATAGAGCGCTTCTGGCATGACGTGTGTAGAAGGCATTAGTCAACTCTGTTCCCGCATAATGAGAAAAATGACTGCCGTTTTGAAAAACAGTAGTCAAATCATAGACGCTGCCATCAACTGCAACATATGCTTCATTGCCATTTTTTCCGTTATATTTGGCCAATTCACTCAAAGAGAAAGTCTTAACTTGTTCAGGCTCTTTCGAAATAGATGATTGTGTTGTGCTTGTGCTCGCTTCAGTTTCTTCTAATGCAGTATTCTGCTCTGTTGCATTGTCAGTCAAGTTCACTGCTTTATCTGTTTCTGATTGATAATACCGGTCTATATACACAAACGTGCCAAAGAAAGCGGTAAAAAAGGCAACAAGCAAAATTTTCATCGGCGTATTCCAGATCTGCCACCTCTTAAAAGCAAGATGAATAGCAAAAGAGGTGTGAACAGTAAAAGCGATCAAAATTATATAAGTCAGAAGATTGAGATGTAATTTGGTTGCGAGCGAAGAGTCTATGATTCCTTTTGTCATGCCATAGCCGGAGACAAAATAAAGAAGCATTCCGCCAAATAAAATCCAGGCAAAGAATCGGTCAATTTTTATCCATTTATTCATCTACCTCCTAATTGCATTTTTCGAAAGACGGCAAGTGCTTATCATTAGAAGCATTCATCAAATTGTTAAAGACTGAAGTAATATCAGAGTATGCCGTAACTTTTGGCAGGAGCTGGTCGTTGTATAAAGCAACATTAGCAATTTCTGCATCGACACCGATCTGGCAGTTTTCTTTTAGCGTGCTTTTAACAGTAACTTTCCCGGCATATGGATTATCAGGAATAGTCTCGCCGTACTTGTCCAATACTGATTTCAATGAGGCAATATGGCTTTCTTCTGCACGGATAATCATAGAAAATGGTCTTACTGATCCAATTTTTGCAATGACGGCATCATAGACAGAATACGCTTTATATTCATCATCAAGTGCCGACTTAACCGCGTTGGATACTTCGATTGGTAATTGTCCGGCAGGATATTCGAGACCCTCAACAGACAGACAACTATCTCCAGTACAGTTTTCAGCTGTTGCCGTTTCAGGTTGAGTCTGTGTTTGTGCTTGGCTCTCGAGAGTGCCAATTTCATCATCTTTGTTTTTAAGGTCTTCACTCTGACTATATGCATAAACAGAAACTGCCGCCAAAGCCAAAAACAAGACAATCCCCAATGTCCAAAGCAACACCTTTTTATTCGAGTTCATTTCCCCTCCGATAATTGAATAGTCTTTTAAATAGTATAGGCCGGGAAATGGTAATTTACAATACGTCGAACAGCATAGTGCTGTTGCTATTTTCTATTCTCCCCCCAGCATTTTTGTTGCGAGCATAAGCAATATTCCCAATAGGATAAATGCAAAAGTGACAAAGAATTGTTTTATATTATGCTCTTTGCGAAGCTCCGGAATCATATCACTAAGTGCAATGTAGATAAATCCGCCTGCCGCAACAGGCAAAAGGAAACTGGTAATATTCTCAATAAGAGATAGCAAAAACCATCCCGTGATTGCTCCGGCAACAACAGTAAGGGCGACTAAAAAATTTAGTAATAAAGCTTTCTTTTTCTCTATGCCGGCGTAAAGCAACACGCCAAAGTCGCCAACCTCTTGGGGAATTTCATGAAGGGCTATCGCAATTGTGGTGGTGATACCGAGTGGAATGCTTACCATGAAAGACGATGCGATGATAAGACCGTCAATGAAATTATGAACTCCGTCACCCAAAAGATTCATATAACCAAAGGAATGGATTGGACATTTACCGCCAGCATGGCAATGCCGCCAGTGCAGTATTTTCTCGATAAGCAGATAAACCATCAGCGAGATCAGAATTATAAAGAAGAACTTCTCGTTGTTGCCAAATTTCTCGATTCCTTCAGGCATCAAATGGATGAAAGCACCGCCCAAAAGAGCGCCGGATGAAAGAGCCACCAGTTTCAGCAAAATCTTATTTAAAAATTTCTCTTTCATACTCATAGTAAATACACCAACAAGAGCGCACAAGCTGATTAGCAACGAAGCAATAAAAATGTAAAGAAACGTCATATTCTCCTTTATTTAGCCAAACATTAGCCAAGAAGGCTTAAATATTAATATCAATCCAATCGCCAACATTAATATACCACCAACCAGCCTAGAAATTCGAGAGTATCTGGTTGTTATTCCTGTCAATTGCAAAGTAAGCATCGCTATGAAAAAGATAATCAGATCGTCAAGCATGAAGAAGAAAACATAGATCAAAATGTAGAGATAATACTGCCAAACAGGCAAGTCGCTCATCGCTAGGATTTGAGTATATACGGCTGGAAGTCCGGCTGAACAGATAAGTTCCACAAGATTAACGGCAAAGGCTAATATGATGATCCCGAGAAGTGCCAAGATGAAGCTTCTTTCGTGAACTATGTGCTTTATTTTATCAAAAGTTGCTTGCCTTTTTTCATTATTCGTAACTTTGCAGCCGCCCTCTTTGTTTGTCCAAAAGTCTTTAAGGCTGAAAATTCCGCCGCCAAGGGAGACAAGACCGATGATTATGCGAACTGTTGCGATTAATCCGATGAAGAGCAGAAGATTGAGCCAGGCAGACATGAAAACAAAGTAAACTGCGGCAGAGGCGACGATAAAGGCAGATCCCAAAATCCACATTCTCTTTCTGTTCTTCATGCCGAGAAGTAAGCTAATCAAAAAAAGCAAAGTCCACATAGCACAAGGATTGAAGCCATCAAGTGTACCGGTAACGATTGAGAGAATTGGAAGTGAGAAATTTTTCGTCTCAATCTCACCAAAAAAAGGCAGTTTTATCTTGTGATTGTTTGCCTCTTTGTCATCACATGGCCGATCGATTGCGCAAACTTCGCCATTACTTATAGTGTCAGCAGAGAAAGCAAAGAAACTTTCAATCTTCAAATCGGTAATACTATCCATGTATCCCAATACATATTCTTCTCCGATTATCGTCACTGGAACACCATTGGGCTCAAAATTTAATTTTTTGCTCCAATCGAGCAGAAGTTGCTGGTTTTCTTTGCTCTTGGACACCTCATACTTTTCTACTGAAAGCCCAGGATTGTCCGAGACCATCTTTTCCAAAAATACGTTTTCATCTGCACAATGGGGACAACTCTCTGCCCAGAAAAAAATGATCTTTTGTTCAACTGCAAAAGACTTCAGAGGTAAAAATAGTGTTACGGCAAAAAATGACGCAAATAGTATAGCTGCAATCTTCTTCATTACTTATCCTTATATTCTTCAATAAGCTTTAAGAGTTCTGTTTTTGAACGCTCGCCCTGCAGGCGAAAAATTTCTTTATCGTCTTTATCGACAAAGATAAAGGTGGGCAGAGTATCTCTAACCTTCCATTTATCAGCAATCTCTCTGTTTTCATCCCAGTCATAGTATTCATTCTTAAGCCAACTATTTTCATTCTCAATTTCCTGCCACATCGGCTTCATAACAAGACAGCCAGGACACCATAAGGCACCAAATTTTAACACCTTCATTTATCCCTCCTCAAAAACTATTCTTTGTTTCCTTTGTGACCCCAAATTTGATTGCCAAAACCATGACCGTTGTTATCACATCGGTGGATTTCCTCGCTTTGGCACTCCGGGCAGTTCATATCGATGCCGCGCTTGCCGTTGCCAAAAGGCTCTTCCCATATATGTTTGCATTTCCAGCATTCAAACTTTTTCATCGGCCTGTCAATTTCTGTGATTTTGATCGCCTTACCGTTTACCAAAGCATCGGAAATTTTTTTGTAAGCCGAAGTTAAAATGCGCTGAAATGTGCTTTGGGAGGTGCCCATTTTTTCGGCGGCAATTATTTGGTCTAAATCCTCAATATTCTTTAGTCTTAAAGCCTCAAGCTCTTCATCGGTTAAATCAATAATTTCCAATTGACTCATTGGAACACCCTGAGGTTTAAAAAATTTTATTTCAGGATTCGTACAAACATGCCTGAATTTTCTTGGTCTCATATTTCCTTTCTATTTCGCTGTCCAACCGCCATCAACATAAATTATCTCGCCGGTTGTATATTCTGATTCGTCTGAAGCAAGATAAATTGCTGCGTTGGCAATATCCTCGACATTGCCGACGTGTCCGAGCGGCGTTGAGCTTTTTATTAACTGATTAAATTGATCGTTTTCTAAAACTCCCTTTGTCATATTCGTTTCTATAAACCCAGGTGCAATTGCATTTACTCTGATTTCAAATGGAGCTAAATCGAGTGCACCGGCATGCGTAAGCTGAACTATACCGCCCTTTGAAGCGCAGTATGAGATTGATCCGGCAAAACCAACTTTTCCAAGTATTGAACTCATATTAATAATTGAACCTTTGACTTTATTCTCCTTCATATACTTTGCCGCTTCTCTCATGCCGTAGAAAACACCGGAGAGGTTAATCTCAATAGTTTTATGCCAAGTCTCATCATCAGTATCTAATATACCGCCCAAACTGCCAATTCCAGCATTGTTGACGATTATATCAATTCTTCCGAATTTATCGGCTGTGCTCTTAATCAAATCTTTTATCTCACCGGAATTCGAAACATCGCATTTTATAAACAGGGCCTTATCGGTTCCCGTAAAGTCTTTTGGATCATTGATATCCGAGTAGACGACTTTTGCGCCTTCTTTGATAAAATCCTCTGCTATGGCTTTGCCAATACCAGATGAAGCACCAGTCACAATTGCAACCTTATTTTTCAATCTCATTTCTTCCTCGCTTTAATATTGATAAAAGATAATATTTTGATAATAATATAATTGCGGGTCGCCCCGATCTCCGGATGAATTTCCGGAGCATCGGGACGGCTTTTTTATTCTCCCTTGATCTCCGAAATTCTTTCCTTGAGAGCTTTTAGATCGGCTTCCATAGCTCTAGTCTCATCTTCCAACTCGTCCACTTCTTCAGATTTTGACAGATATGCACGGCCTGCAAATCGGCCGAAGCCTCGTCCGCAACCCATTCCTCGGCGCATTCCACCACTGCATGGTCCCATTCCCCGTCCTGTCTTCGGACCAAGTCCTTGGGGTCCTGTTTGATCTAATCCTGGCATTTTTTCTCACCTCCTCTCTCTATATTCTTATGTTTATATTATGAATATATACCCATATAATAAAAATGTCAAATATTCTAAAAATTTGTTCAGAAATTAAAGCTGAATGAAATAACATAATATTTTGAGGTTCGATTACAGTCGGGGTCAAATAAAAAAACGGTTTTAAAGCCGTCTTATCATTTCATGCTCTATATCAATCTACGCACGTACATTGACCGAACTTACTGCCTTCCGGTCGCGTAGAAAAAAAGTTGTTGGTACCCGTGGAAGGAATCGAACCTTCGACCCACTGCTTAGAAGGCAGTTGCTCTATCCACTGAGCTACACGGGCTCTTCATTTCATTCAGAGCAAGCTATTATTTCAATAATTGCTCTTTTTTCTCTCTTCTCCACCCTTTAATTTCTTTCTCTCTCTTAGCTGCTTCCGATCTTTCTTTGAATGATTCCGTATATGCTAATTGAATAATTCCTCTGTTCTTGGTATTACGACAAAAACCATCTTTGTGTTGACTAATTCTCTTTTCAATATCATCAGTAATACCTACATAAAGATAATTATCTTTGCATTTGATTATGTACAGATGGAAATTATTCATACAAGTTTACACCGAATGAATATGAGGTGGTACCTCGGACAGGAGTCGAACCTGTAACCTCTTGCTTCGAAGGCAAGCGCTCTATCCATTGAGCTACCGAGGCATGTTTTGTCCTCGACCGAGCCCGATGAACATCGGCTAGCGCTCTATTCTACCGGCTCAGAGGATAGGTACTATTCGATTTTTGGGGCGGCCAGTGGGTCTCGAACCCGCGACCTCCAGTGCCACAAACTGGCGCTCTAACCAACTGAGCTATGGCCGCCATAAATAAATAGTACCTAGGTAACAGTATATAGCATAAGATTCGTGAGCACTATAATACTAAATACCAATTCCTAAATACCATTTTGGAGCAACTACATGCTCTGGAACCTATACTACTATACATTCACCTCATTTTCAACCTACTTTGAGCTAAAACGAGGCCAAAGCAAGACCATATAGCTCACCCAAGATACCATTTCCAGTAACTGCTTTGTAGGAATTTTGAGAGTAAATGATACAGAATGATACAGTATAAAAAGAGACCTCCCCCTTGGCGAACATACCCCGAACATATCCACAATTTGCCCCTATTTCTAGGTTGACAAAATGTAAAGTAAACCTTACAATATAATTTACAACTGGAGTAACGCTAGGTAAATCTTGGGCTAGAAATGACTGCAACGGACACGGTCGTGAAAGCGACAGGAAGCCTAGTCCAACTTCCTAAACTTATCTGTTTTTGGAGTAACCATGTCCTTTCCACAAAGCGTCATCAATGACGCATGGGAGAGAGCTGGCGGTAAGTGCGAATGCGCACGACGTTGCTCTGGTCATTCCGGATACCGATGTAATAAGGTCTTAGACCCTAGAAATCGTGAAGCCGGAAAACAATGGCACGCTCACCATGTTGTCTCACAAGAGGCAGGTGGTCCTGATACATTGCAGAATTGCCAAATTCTGTGTGTAGAGTGTCACAAAAACACAGAAAGCTACGGCGGTTAACACAGCCATAACTCTCTGAAAAAGAAGCGATTAGAGCCCTACGGGGCTCTTTTCGTTTTTATAACGTAATCACAGTATAACAACTTATATTAATACATTCCATTGTGGATAGTATTAATATATCAACAGCCAGTAGAGGAGAAAGTGTAATCCCTGTGTAATTACCGCTAAAATCCCTGGTTGGTCAATCTATTACTCAGTTGCCCTTCTCTATAGTTTCCAGGGGTGGATTTTGTTCCCATGGATCATTATTTCCATCCTCTGCGCTCTGATCTTCCTGATCATTTGGCATTTTGACTCCTTAATATAAATTCGCAAACTGCTATTATTGAAACACCGATTATAATAAAAAGATGAGACCATCTTATTAGCAATGCTTTTTTATCATTTGTTTGCTTAATTTTTTCATTGCTGTTTTTAATTCCTAATATTACAGCCGGAACAAGAAAACTACTTTTATTCTTCAGGGTATTGAGCAAATAGTCTTGTTTTGATCCTATATGAACTTTTTGAATCCTATAAGCGATCACTAACAAAGTAAAGGCAACGATCATTACAAGCAGGGCAAACGCATAAAAAAACTGGACCCATCCTTCCGGTCTCCTTAGAAAACTTATTGTGCCCAAATTGAGAAGATAACCAACAATTACCACAATAAATACAACTGCCTGTTCTGCCTTGTGATCTAGTGAATCCGATGTTTGAAAGGATAATTGATGTTGTCTTTCTAATTCATGACTTAAAAATTCAGCTTCTTTCATAATATTCCCATTAATTATAAGCCGACTACCTCGATCCTCTCGATTTTGTTATAGCAGTCGATTATTCTCGCTAGATGTTTTCCCCATGTATCAGGACGTTTATCTTCTTTGTCGTTTATTACAAGGAAGATACCGGAACTCGCATCATATGAATTTACGTACAATTTTAATTTCTTAAACGAAGGATTCAGATGCATTTTTCCAAGCAAGTCAGGATTACTTCTCAATTTTACCTCAAGAATCATATGACCAATGAATCCGTATGAGATTAGAAAATCTACTCGGCTATCATCCTGTATTTGCGGTTCTCTAGCAATATTTATCTCCTTTAACATTATCCCTCTTTGCAGGAAAGATAATTTAAGCTGAGGCAGAATAAGTTTTTGAACGGTTGTTTCAAAATTGCGTCTTTTTGGTTTCCCGTCCTTATCAAAAGATCCATCATCCTGAAAAGTTTTACGGCCTTCTCCATCTAGCCATCCCCTTAGATCGGTCTCAATTATACTCTTAACTACTTGATGTAATTCCTGAACCGATGTGATTGCTAAATATTGCTTAACTTTCATGCTATTGTAGGTATTTATGCAATCAGATATGTTCTCTGGTCTCCCTAAATAGGTAAGAAATGTACGCTTTATATCCTCTACGGTTACTAGGAACCAATTTGCCCCACCTCGAGACAGGTTCTTATTGGTAAATTGCTCCAAGGTTCTTATCGGCTGATATGATTTCAGTTCTTTTAGACCATCAAAAAACTTGCTGACTATTTGCCAAATATAATTGCTGTATGCCGAATACTGTGGATCTTGGTCATTGAGGTCAAAGGAAAAGCTTAGTAAATCTAAGAAATTATTTATGTATTCTTCGCTTTTTAGGTTAATTAGAGGCTTTGCTAATTTCATATGGTGCAGCTCATCTTCAAAATCTCCAACTGAATGAGCCCCTTTTGGCTCAATGAAAGTCTTAGCGTTATCTTTTAAAAGAGTAAACAGCCAATTTATTGCATCCTTATTGTTATACCGCTCTATCAAAAGAGCATTACTCTTATATGCAAGTTCTTTATTTGCAGACAAGTTCTCCGTGAAAACTTTTTCTAAATAGGGACAATCGGGACAAACTAACTCTCGAGCTTCAAGGGCTGATACTCGATCATTTATTGAGAGTTCTTTGTTTTCGATGAATTCTTTTAGAATTGGTTCACTTTGCGCTATTTTATAACGACTTACAAATTGGATAAAGCTGGAGGGCATGTGTTGCCAGAGATCAGATTTCTTTTCCTTGTAAACTTTTAGCAAACGGTTGATAGAATTTTTATCTATTTCATTTGTTCCGATCAAGCTAAAAATTGCCTCCAAATGACTATGATAAGAAAATGGAATATAGCTGATCAATTTACTCGTATATCTCTCAGCATCTAAATTGAGTTTCGCTGCAACCTCGATTGCATCACCAAATACTGATATCCATGAATGAGTAGTATATGACGTTGACCCACCCTCTCGTTTTGTAATAGTCAATGATTGGTCTGCAGGATCGAATTTTTCAAAAATACTGCCCGTGATTAATTTCGTGAGACGTTTTTTATCATCTTGAGTGATGCTTCTATCTATCTGGTCTTGATTATTAGTATAGAATTCGAATACACCAGGATCATAGGTTTTTGGTTTTGGTTCCAGCTTAGTCAAGAATCCTTGATAAATAGTTTGACTTTCTGCCGGCTTAGACTTTTCTTTTTGCCAGAGTTTCTCTACTTCTTTATATTCCTCCGCTAAATACCCCCTGCCTTCTTCCCAAAGAATGGTTGCATCTGTTCGTTTTGAAAACTTGATCAGTTGCATAACTCTGCAAGCAAACCATTTGCCATGTTCATATTTTGACGCCTCATCTATGAATCCCTTGATATCATTTTCAGTGAGTAAAATTGAAAAAAGAAGATCGAAACTAAAAGGAGCATGTTTAAGCAAATCTGAATCACTAAAGATCTGCTTTGTAAGTCGATGTAAATATTGATTATCCTGTTCAAGCACAAGCTTCGCTAAGTTAGAAATAAAAACTGATTTTTCTGCTTCATACCAATATTTTGATTTATAGGAAGCAAGAATTGCCTGCTCAATTTTTTGTGATAGCCGTCGATCAAGAACATTTTTAATATTATCGATTAGCAAGTGGTCACGATCATGAAAAATGCTTTCTTGGTCAAGAAACTGGTATAAAAACACATCATCCTTCGTCAAAGCGCCAATAACTTTAGATATCGCCTTTCTTTCTCGAACCTCGTAGAGCCCATATCTCGCTTGAATTATTTTTCTCTTAGTGCCATCTATAAAAATTTTTAGAGACAAGGGATGGTTTGGATTTACAGAACCACAAAAATCAAGAAATCTTTGACTGACTAGCTCATCACCACTTCTCCATACGCTTTTTACTTTGCTAATAATCGAGTCATCTTCTAGTTTTTCAAGAGCAAATAATGAGTGCCTTTGGAGTACGCCAATTTTATTTTTGTCCTTGGCAAAAAATATTAATTTCTCTTTCCAGTAACCAATATCAACTACCGATAATCGCTTTGCGCCTAACAAAAAGCCGACAATCAGAGCAATATTGCCTCGCTGAACAAGTTTCTGAGTTTCTGAACTATATCGCATCTTCTCTACATATTTTTTTAGCATCTGTTGGTGCGAATCATCGTAATAATATGATAAGTTTTCAGCAATATCAAAGTTTATCCAATGTTGGACCTTCTGATAATACTCTAGGACATTTTCAAAAATTTTTTTCTTATCTTGCGTCGGAATAAGGTTCAGATTAACCTTGGTAATTAGCCGATGATAGTCCTCGTCTTGTAGGCCATCAGGATCTTTTCCCTGGCCGTAATTAAGAACATTCTTTAGTATCTTCGGCTGTAACTCGATTAAAAAGGTAAGAGTATTAAACCAACTCGGGTGGATAGTTCCAAGATTAGGATCTACAACAAGATCAAATACCGTATGCGGGAAATGACCCAATCTCGTGATTTCTTTTGCTGCTAAATATTCTTGGAACTCGGTATTGTCAAATTCAATAGTCTCGCCATTGTCTTTTAGTAAAGTTCTATTATAAAAAGTGTTGAGTGGAATTTTTTGGATAGCGTTCACCTTGAGGTCTGACTTAATATCGTCGAAGAAAGTCATCAGCTCGTCTTTGGTTATGCTGCTAGTCTGATACATTTCCATAATTAGAGCTAATTTTTCTAACACCCTTTTGATTATTTCTTTAGTTTCTCTATCCTCGAGACTAAGTTTTCCATATATAAAATACTCAAAAAGATCGCATCGAGTTATTGAATTAACATCACCCAACCTTTTATTTACAATGTATTTGGCAAGCAACTCAAGGTATCGCGGAACCTGAATCACTAAATCTCTCCCTCCAAATTTCAGGGTATTTATTAACCTATCGAGCATTCTTTTATCGAGCGGATATCCTGTTAAGTATTCTTTTACTTGGGAAATAGTGAACGGGAAAATACGAGCGAACTCGAAACTGAGGCTAGAAAATAAATCAGCATATTTTTTAAAGAAAAGCTGACGACAAGAAATCAGAATTATCGTCTTATCATATGTTGCCACAAAATCCTTAATTTTTTCTACATATAGCGACAAATCGTCTTGTTTAACTTCGTCTAATCCATCTAAACAGACTAAAAAATTGCTATCGTTCTCAATATTAGTATTTAATCCTTCTCTGCCAGCAACACGAGTAAGACCATCAACAATTATCTCTCCTGGTAAAAGATTTTTGAGTTCCATGAGCAAACCGCTACCACCAGAGTTCTTTTTTTTCGATAGGGCTTCTTTTAGAAAGCGAGATTTACCATACCCCGGGTCGGCTAAAATAAATGATCGTCGAGGACAGTTAATAAAATTCTCTGATTCTGCTTCTCGCTCGTCATCATGTGTTAGAGAATATAAAAGAAGATCTCCTTTGACCGACTCTTCAAACGATTTGAATAACATCAAGTTTGGTTTTATATACCGATCTTCCATTCGTAAAATCCTATTTAGATCTCATTCTAATCCTAACACTTCGTGCTCGATTGATAAAGTTATAATTGCTTGACAAGTAAGTTGGCAAGAGTAAAATGAAATTACAATTTAATAGAAAATCGTTTTTGCTGAGTACGGAATAACCCCAGAAAATCAAAAACACGTAAATCGATCAACCTTTTTAAGGTTGTGGTAAATGTATGTGTTTTTTGATTTGAGAAGGGTCGAACTCAGAGATAATCTGCACATACATGGTGCGGATTTTTTGTTATTTAACGCAAATTAATTGAAAGGAGACTTTATGTCTAAAGAAAACTACAAGATCGAGTATGTTTCGGTTGGGAAGCTAATTCCGGCCGATTATAACCCGAGAAAATGGAACGAGAAACAGCTTTCAGATTTGAAAGAAAGCTTAACACGCTTTGGATTTGTTGATCCGGCGATTGTAAACTGTGCGTCAAATCGAAAAAACATCGTCATTGGGGCACATATGCGGATTACCGCAGCCAAGGCATTGGGGATCAAAGAGATACCCTGCGTCTTTGTAAATATCCCAGAGATTGAGAAAGAAAAAGAGCTTAATCTTCGGCTCAATAAGAACACTGGTGAATTTGATTTTAATCTTCTGGCCAGTTTTGACGAGAACTTCCTGGTCGACATTGGATTCGACAGTGAAGAGCTGGACGATATTTTTGAAGTCGAGATGAAAGATCAGCCCTTTGACATCGACAAAGAGCTGAAGAAATTAAAGATTGATCAAATTAATTTCAAAAAGGGCGATATCTATGACCTGGATGGTAGTCGAATAATGTGCGGTGACAGTACGATCGAAGAAGATATGCTCAGACTGATGGATGGTGAAAAGGCAGACCTCTGCCTGACTGACCCACCCTACATTTTAAACTACCTCCAAGGAAAAAGGCACGGAAACCCAACCGACGGTTTTGGAGCCAAGAAGAATCGAAAATATATCGGTACTGATGAGTTACCTGAAAATTTTACGGAACTTTGGATGGCCAACATTGCTAAGGTTCAAAAGGAATCTTTCTCAATCATTGTTTACGAAAACTGGAAAAATATACGCACGATCTGGAATGAAATGGAAAAGTATTGGAAGGTTAAAAACATGATCGTTTGGCATCTTCCCAATAGAAACCAGGGCTTTGTTGCCAAGCACAAATTCTTCTCTAAACACGACATCGCCGTGGTTGGTGCATCACCCGACGTTGATATTGAATATAATATGGAGCCGGAAAAGGACGGTTTACAGGAAGAGTACGAAACCGCACTTTATGCGATTTCCGGAAAACCGCAGTGGGAGGGCTATGAAAAGGGCAAGAAGATACAGCCAACTGACTTCATAGAATTCAACGCAGCCGATGAAAAAAGTTCCGGCCAAGGCATTATCTTTGGCACTAAACCGTTGGAGATTTTGATACCGTACGTTAAAGTTCTCACCGAAAGAGGCGACCTGGTAGTCGAGCCATTTGGAGGCAGTGGGAGTACATTAATTGCCTCGAATAAGCTCCAAAGACGTTGCTACCTTATGGAAAAATGCCCTATTTATGCCGAGGTAATCAAAAACCGCTGGGAAAAAACATTTGGCAAGAAGGCCAAGCTGATCAAGGAGGGAGATGGCGAATAAAGATGATGCAATCAAGCTCAGAAAAGCGAAAACTCAGGAACAAATAATTGAACAACTGAAACGGACACCGATTATTGAGGTTACCTGCAATAGAGTTGGGGTTGGGAGAAACAGCTATTATCGTTGGCGGCGAGAGAGTAAAAAATTCACCGAGAAATGTGATCGGGCAATCCAGGAAGGATGCTTGCTTATTAACGATCTAGCCGAAAGCACCTTAATTACAGCCATGAAGGAACAAAATTTGACTGCCTGCATGTATTGGCTCAATCACAGACACGATAGCTATAAAAACAAGCTTGAGGTCAGTGGAAATCTGGAGATCAAACAGGACAAACTGAGTAAAGAAGAGGAGAAAAATATCAGAAAAGCACTGGAACTGGCCTCCTTAATCACTAGGGATGGAGGCCAAGATGGGAAATAAGGATTTGGTCGACAAAATAATTAAGAAGCAATCAACCAGAATTGAAACGACAAGAACCAGCCATATCTGGTTTTTCCATACTTACTTTCATAGTTTTGTTCAGTATGCGATGGCAAATTTCCAGCGAGAAATGTTTGGAATTACCGAAGATCAAAGGATCAAATTAGCTGTTATTTGCAGTTTTCGAGGGTCAGGCAAAAGTACTTTGATGACTCTAAGTTATCCGATCTGGGCAATACTAGGCAGATTGCAGAAGAAGTTTGTCGTTATTATTAGTCAAACCCAGGAACAAGCTGGCGTTCATTTTAAAAATCTGAAGACTGAGCTTGAAACAAATGAATTGTTAAAAAGGGATCTAGGCCCGTTCAAAGAACAGGATGAGTGGAATTCTTGTAGTTTGATTCTTCCCAAATACAACGCCAAAATTATTGCGGTTTCCCGAGAACAAGCTATTCGTGGTATACGGTTTGGCAGATATCGCCCCGACTTGATTATCGCTGATGATATCGAAAATATGGCTTCGGTCAAAACTGCTGAATCGAGAAAAAATACGAGAGAATGGTTTACTAGCGAAGTCCTACCCCTGGGTGATCGAGATACCAAATTCGTAATTGTCGGGAATCTTCTTCATCAGGACTCGCTTATCATGTCGATGAAGCATGATATCGAAAACGGCAAAAGATCAGGAGTAATCAAAATGTTTCCTCTTCTTAGCGAGAATAATGAGATTGCCTGGCCAGGAAAATACCCAGATATGAAAGCAATCGAGCAGGAGAGGATGAGCGTTGGCGACAAGTTTGCTTGGTATCGGGAATATTTGCTCAGAATAATCGACGATTCAGAGCCAGTCGTCAGTAAGGATGCAATAAAATATTACGATCCGTTGCCGACATCTCTCCGTAATGAACCAATCGAGTATGCAATTGGCGTGGATTTGGCAATCTCTCAGAAAGATGCGGCCGACTATACGGCACTTGTCAGTGCCAAAATCTATGGGTATGGAGAGAAACGCCGAATATATATTCTTCCTAATACGGTCAATGAACGAATGAAAATTAACGAGACACAGGATGTTATCAAGGGATTAATTGGCAGTTATGGGGGCCGATATTCAACCAGAATATTTGTTGAGGATGTTATGTTGCAGGGATGGCTGACACAATTACTTCACAATGACCACTACCGAGCCGAAGGTATGAAGGTCGGAAGTATGGATAAACGGTCACGATTAAATATCTGCTCAAGTTTAATTCATTCTGGTGAGGTTTTATTCCCCGTCAACGGCTGCAAAGAGCTAATAGAGCAGATCACCGAATTTGGTACAACAACCCATGACGACCTTGTTGACGCTTTTACCACCTTGATAATGATGTTAATCGACAAAAGGGATAATAATTATGGCTGTATGATCATCAAAGCAGAAAGTGCTTTTGCTATGAATACCGGAAACAGGACTCCGCAATCTCCAAGCGAGTGCCGATCTCGCAGAGACTGGGCAAAGTTTATTGATGAGGAAACGAAAAGTGAGTTCTCTTAACAACCATAGGCAGGCAATAAAAATCTCGCCTGCCTTTTGGTTATCTAGAGAGCAATAATTATCTCCTGTCCCCCGAAGATTCCTCCCTGATAGTGTAGCTTAAGTGTCGAACTACCAGATTTCGCCTCAAATACCAAGTTCCCTGACGTTGTACCGCCCTTCGATAATGTCACTGATTGTAGTTCGTTATCGACAGTACTCAGAAATGTAGTATTTCGTTGAGTTCCAGTTTCATCTTCCAGTTTGAAGCCAAATTGATTAGCAGATAGGTCGTCGTTTCCCGTGTTAGCGAGAGTAATATTTACAACGACGAAAGAATTATTGGAATCTTGTGGCTTCTCGAACTGATTACCACTCTTGTAGTTTTTATTTGCGCTATTCACTTTAAGCGAATGGTTATTGAGCTGGATAGTATCACCAACTTTATACTCTTTGTTTGTATCAGCTGTCGCAGTGGAGGACGATCCGGAAGTGTTTGTGTTATCCTTTCCCTTTCCTCCGCTTGAAGCAACTGAGATAATGATAATAAGGACGATCAAGACCATAAATCCCGTCAGGAATTTGTGTCTCGCAAACCAGTTTCTAAGATCTGCACCGCAATGCTTGCACTTGATTGCTCCGTCTGCAATCTCCTCTTTGCACTTAGGACATTTTTTCATGATGTCTCCTTTTAATTACTATTATTTCTATGGATCCTTGGTGTTTTAGCTTACATTCGGAATTAAGTAAAGCTTTCTTGGCCTAGAATTAGTCAATCCTGCAGTAACAAAAAGGACAACCACTCTAGGTTGTCTGGACCTACAACAGGTTATGCCCGTTGTCTTTCGAGTGATTGCCCTTATTTTCGGGCATAATCACTCTGCAATGCACAGAAGTGTCCATTAACTTGTTGTAGATCCAGACACTTATACTTTAGCATAATAGGTGTACTATTAAAAGATTACTGATCATAAATACGCTCAAACTATTGATTTATTTTTATCATTATGGTATAATAATTAGCGTTTCATAATTATGGAACTGTAGTTTGCTTTGGGCATACTTGTTTATCTTTCAATAAGGTAACCAGCTATGCCCAAAAGGACATTGAGCCGGTGGGCACCAAAAGGAGTCACCATGGGTACACAGGTTGTGATCCCTGCTCTGCAGTTTCCGCCGGCTCTGCCGGTGAACCTGTCCGAAGTGCTCGAAGCGCAGGCGCGTTGCCTGATCGCCTACGGCATCCACGGAGAGGTCGGCGTCGAAGAGGCCAAGTTCCTCGATGACGCCATGAACCTGGTACAGCAGTTCGGCTATTCGGTCGAACTGGCCGGCATCGGTCTCAATGAAGTCTGGCTCGTACACTACGGCGTACGAGATCGCTTCCTCTGCGAGGCCGGTGGCGTCAACATCTGGGCCGATCCGGATACTTTCACTCTCTTCGAGGGCGTGACGACTCCGGAAGGGCTCTGCATCGTGCAGGGCCAGCTCGGTCAGAAATACAAAGGCCGTGCTCCCAAGGATATCCGTGCCAGCCACGACCCGCTCGAGCAGCTCGGGATCCCCAAGGATGGCCTCACTGCCTTCCTCTACTGGGGCAAACCGCAGTTGCAGAAATCCTACATGGACTTCCCCGGTGCGGTCACCGAGTACGGCAACGTTCCGTACCTGCGCCTCGGCGACGGCGATCCGGAGCTCGACGACGACAATCCCGTCTATGCCAATCCGGGCTACGGCTCCGTCTCGGTGTCCCGTGGGAGTCAATTACCCTGGGGTTCTTGAGGCTTTGGTCCTATCGGATCATTGTCCCCTTGGTTACCCGCCGTCAGGCGGTCGTTGCGAATTCTCGCAGCGGCCGCTTTTCTTTTTACCAATAATATGTTCTTTAGAATATGAGAGTACCTTGCCTTCGGCTACGGCTTAAGCGAGAGAAATCTCTGTTTCCCTGCATTTCCTTGACCGGCTATGGCTTGTCAAGAAAAAGGATAAAGCAGATACTCCTTGCTGATTTTTATGTCGAGAATAATATCGCTCGCTTAAAAAATTGCCCGAAGTCGGGCTACAGGATGTTTTGATTTAAAACCATCCGAAGAAACAGAAGAAGATCAGCAAAAATTGTGCGGTCACCGAGAACGGCAACGTTCCGTACCTGAACCTCAACGACGACGATCCGAAGCTCGACAACAACAATCCCGACAATGCCAATCCGAACTTCGGCTCCGTCTCGGTGTCCCGTGGTAGTATCGCTTTATCCTCTAAGGGACTTGATCCAGCCACCAAGCATCTTTCCAATTTCTTGGAGATGCTTTTCTAGTTCCAAATATTTTGGCTGGTTAATAATTTTGAATTCATACGTCATCCGGAAGAGCAGCTTTAAGAAATCAAGCTTGATACTAGCCTGACTCAGCGACTGGATTTTAGTGCTTGCAGGAGAAAATTCGGCTGATGAAAGTAATTCCAGAAGCTCAAGAATTAGCACCTCTATTTTATTTATAAGTACTTCCCGAGACTTTTTGGGAAAGTGATCAATCAGCTCGTAAAAACCCTTATATAAATCATATGTTTTTTGCACGATCGGAGCGTCATCTTGAAAATTCATGAAAACCTCTTTAAAAGAATAGTTAGTTTAGAAAATTTGTTTGTCAGCTGGCATGAGTTTAGACTGGGTAAACGCAGAAAACACGATGTACAAGTATTTGAGCGCGGTCTAGAAGATAAAATCTTTGCTTTGCATGATGAATTAAGCACCAAACAATATCATCATGATCAATATACCTCATTTTTTATCACAGATCCAAAAGTTAGGCATATACATAAAGCTACTGTTAAGGACAGAGTCGTTCACCATGCAATATTCGGAGTGCTTTACCCAATATTTGATAGCGGTTTTATTTTTGACTCGTTCTCTTGCCGCATAGACAAAGGTACCCATAGGGCAGTTGATCGATTAAAGGGATTTATCCGAAAGGTCAGCGGAAATTATTCAAGACCTTGTTTCGCCCTAAAATGTGACATCAAGAAGTTCTTCGATTCGGTTGATCATGAAATACTACTCAAACTCATCAAGAGAAAGGTTGATGATCCAGATCTACTCTGGCTGCTGACTGAGATAATTCAAAGTTTCTATGTCAAAACCGAGTGCCCACAACTTTCACTTTTTGCGGCACCAACCGAGAGAGAGAGAGAGAGAGAGAGAGAGATTGCGGCCTTCGGCCGCTGATAACCATGGTATTCCGATTGGCAACTTAACCAGTCAGCTCTTTGCAAATATTTATATGAACGAGCTGGATCAGTTTGTAAAGCATAAACTTAAGATTAAGTACTATATTCGCTACGCTGATGATTTTATCGTTCTTTCCGATAACAAAGATTATCTTGAGCAAACACTTGGGGATATTCGGTCGTTTTTAGGTGAAAGTCTAAAGCTCAACCTTCATCCAAACAAGATATCAATTGGCAAAGTTAGCCATGGAATTGATTTCTTGGGCTATGTTGTGTTGCCACACCACCGGCAATTGAGGACAAAAACAAAACACAGGATTTTCAAGAAACTAAAACAAAAAGTAGCCAAACATAAAGCTGGGCAGATTGACGAAGATAAACTGAAGCAAACACTGAACTCATTTTTAGGAGTCTTGTCCCATGCAAATTCCTATAAATTAAAGCAAGAATTATTGAACCAGTACTGGTTTTGGATGAAAGAGTAAATTTACGTCGAAAAATCGCTGGACTTTAGATGGGTTTGGCGGTATTGTCCCTCTTGCTTAACTAGCTAACCGAGGGAGGAGGGACAAATGGATGTAAGCTACACTAATACAACACCGATCGTATTACCACAGGTGATTGGTGGTAAACCAGTGAACAAAGCTGAGGCCAAGGAGCTTCCGGTCCGGTATTGCCTTTACGCTAGAAAATCGAGCGAGGATGACGAAAGGCAGGCACTTTCGATTGATTCCCAGATAAAGGAGATGCTCGAACAGGCACAGAAAGAGAACCTGCTGATCGCCGACATTCGAAAAGAGAGCCACTCGGCCAAGCAGTCGAGCCAGAGGCCAGTTTTTAACCAGCTCATCAAGGATCTTGCTGCCAAAAAGTTTGATGGTATCTTGTCTTGGGCTCCCGACAGGTTGAGCAGAAATGCCGGCGACCTTGGGTCGGTCGTAGATCTAATGGACAATGGGTGCCTAAGAGAGATACGGACTCACGGACAAAGATTCTCAAATTCACCGAACGAAAAGTTCCTTCTGATGATTCTTTGCTCGCAAGCCAAGCTGGAAAACGACCACCGAGGGGAAAATGTAAAAAGGGGCATGAAAGCCAAATGCGAGATGGGTTATCGACCAACAAAAGCACCTCTTGGCTATGAACCGGATTTAACTTCCCCAAGGGGCATGAGAACGATAGTTCTCGACCCCGTACGAGCCCCTGTAATCAAAGAGGTGTTTGAAAAGGTATATTTTAACGGCTGGAGCGGAAGAGATATCTATCACTGGCTTATAGACAAGGGTTTTCAGACAAGATCGGGCAAAATTATGACCTTAAGCTCGATTTATCGGACATTAAACAATCCTTATTATTGCGGAATATATGAATATCCCAAGAATAGCGGTGTCTGGTATACCGCCCATCACGAGCCGATCATTTCAAGGCAACTCTTCGAGGATGTTCAGGAAAGATTGGCGGTTGTTCCGAAATCACAGCCAGGAACGATCGAATTCAACTTTAATCGACTACTAACTTGCGGCTATTGCGGCTCTGGGGTGACAGCAGAGAGAAAGATCAAAAAGTTCAAGAATGGAACTTCGAGGGTATATATCTACTATCACTGCACCCAAGCGAGGAACCTGGTTTGCAAGAACCCATACATAAGAGAAGACGAACTCCTCGGACAATTGCTCGAAATTATTGACCATATACCGATTGAGAGGATCGAAGCCCATGAGAGAATTAGGCAGGAGGTCTATAGATATCAGAACTTTACCCAAGGAGTGCTGAATTCGGCGATCAGCAAAGACATGATGCTACCTCAGATCAATCCCCGAGAGTTCGCCAAATATCTGCTCAAAAATGGAACAAAAGAAGAAAAACGAGAGCTATTATCCTGCCTGAACGCTAAGATCATCCTGAATGACAGAAAAATCAGCTTGAGGTAAGGAATTAAACCGATAATATAAGGTATTTTGTGTTTGACGAGCGTAAAAGGTTCCCAATTTTTCTAAGGGTGAAAGGCTAAGACAACAAAAAAACTGGCCTAAAGTCCAATTATGTTTCTTGGAACTTAAGCCAGTTTTTCCTTTGTAGCACTCGTTTATTGTCATAACCCTAACGGGTCGGATGACAACTTTTTTTCTTTGGAGCGGGTAGCGGGAGTCGAACCCGCATCTAGAACCTTGCCCGTCCTCCGCAGTAGTAGTATGGAGCGGGTAGCGGGAGTCGAACCCGCATCTCAACCTTGGAAGGGTCGCATAATAGCCGCTATACGATACCCGCCAATTTCTACTACTGCTACGGAGGATGGAGAAGGGTCGCATAATAGCCGCTATACGAACGTCAGGACAATATCCTCTCAACAAAAGATATTTTAGCATAAACCTGTTCATTAGTAAACGGTAAGGAGGCTCTTGTGAGAATATTTTTTGTCTACTTTTTTGATTTTTTCAACGGCACATAGCAAGGATCTAACTTTGATAAGCTCTCCCAGGAAGAGTACAATGAACTTGAAACTCAATAAGTTAGTAGGAGGGATATGTCAGCATTTAGGGAGAGTGGCTCATTGCAGGGACCGCCCGGCCAAGATGATGGATTTGTAAGTCAGGATGAGACAGATCTCTCGCAATATACCGATTTACCCAATTTGCCTTCTGATCAAATCAACTTTGCTGCGGCATGGGAACGGTTTGCCAGCCAATTGACGGCCAAAGAAAATCAAAAAATCAGGGAGAAAATCCGTGAAAAATACGGATGTCAGCCAGAAGAATATTTGCGGATGACGTATTCGAAGCCGAGAGGAGATGTTTCGGGCCGGCAAGGTCTTTCGTCCGATCGCCTTTTAGCTGAACATTTTGAATTGCCGTCCCTTGAAGAAACAATGCGGCTTTTTGGAGGACGTGTTGATAAAACCTTCGCGGCTGTGGAGCGTGAAGAAAGGGGATCTCGTAGAGAGATAAAAGATCCCGAAGAAAATCCATATATCGTGAACGAGCCGCCAAGTCTATTTATCCTCAAAAAAGACGGAGACATTCCGCTGTCTTTGCTGAACGATTTGGAGTGTCCGACTATTATCAATAATCCTAGGTTTCGTGCTTTGGTAGAGAAATTGGTAGGTGATTGGCGGGAAGAGCATGGCTTAGGGCCTGATGACGATATTTATAGCGAATCGAATCAATCCGAGCATCCTGGTCTTGTTGAGGAGTATGAGCTCTTCCTGAATGGAAATCCCCTCGCTCCAAAAGGAAGCAGGGAATCTCTCTATGAAAGGGCAGAGAAATTATTTTATTTAAATTTTCCAGAAGAGGAAGAGAGAATTGGAATGATCGAAGATAGGGCTATTTATCAGGAAGTTATCTTTGATCCTGCTATCAAACAGTATATGCAAGATATATTAGCAGCGATATTAAATCCAGAAAATTCAGAACTGGCAGCCGAAAGGATAGAGGAGACTGTTTTCAATGATTTTCACCAAAGATTTCCAGAAAAGAGTCAAGTTTATGAAGGCTTTCTCTCAATTTTTATAGAAAGTGCAAATGATCTGTTACTTCGGGTTGACGAAGATGGCGAAGTTGATTATCGGGAGGGTTTGGTTGATTTCCTAAATACTATCTATCTTGCAAATCAAGTGTCCTTGATTCCGGGTTCTAAGCCTTTATGGGATGAAATCTGTAGAGAGATACTGCAAAATATCGATCAGATCGTTACATCTGTAGAAGATGAGGAGGAAGACGAGGGGCCAGATCTGGAGTCCGAGGGCGAACATGAGAAAAAAACAACAAAAGAAACAGATAGTGGAGAGAGCAGCACAGACGATAGCAACAAAAGCCAAACTTCGGCAGAAAAGTTCAAGGCCAACACAGCTGCTATTAGATTTATTAAAATCCTCCGGCCCTTTATCAAATTGATCAAAGCAGATACACTTCCAAATGAATTAGATAGAACGGTTTTGGCCCGGCTTTTTGAGGATCTAAAAATATTCAAACATGATATGAAATTACAGATGGAATTCAAGGATCAGTTATTTAAGATTTCGATCTTCTGGAGCCCGGAAAATACTTTGAAAATTCGAGCTCAGGGCGAGAGTCCTATTTATGATGAATGGGAGCTATCCCCTGATGGCAATGTTTCAAGTAACAGAAGCGAACCTGTCAAAGAGTTAAAAATGCTTCTTTTTGCGGTGAATTCTCTACCGGTAGAAAATTAACGCCCCTGGCGGGGCGTTAATTTTCTAGTTATCGGCGGTGAAGACGATCTTCTTCGTCTTTGCGTCTTCTTTCAGTTTCTTCGTAATAAGCACGTCCCGTCTGTACGCTTCTTTCAGGAATCAAAGCCTGCACGATTGCAGCTACAATAATACTTCCAACGATTGCCCAAATCATACCGAGCAAAGTAAAAGTGCCAACTGCCGTTGTCAGAGGGAAACCAATTCCCAAGAGATTTGCGAAAAACCA
This sequence comes from Patescibacteria group bacterium, assembly GCA_041674765.1. Lineage (GTDB taxonomy): Bacteria > Patescibacteriota > UBA1384 > XYA2-FULL-43-10 > 1-14-0-10-43-13 > JBAYVE01. The sequence continues at coordinate 9,806 of JBAYVE010000011.1, read as the reverse complement.
AACTCCTAACAAGCCGCCTACAGCTCCTGCAACAATGTCGGCCCAAATAATTCTTCGTTCAGGCCGAACCGCATAGCTATACAGCCACCCAACTACGCCGCCTACTACTATTGCTAATAGCCAACTCATGTTTCTCCTTTCCTATGTTCATTATTTTTTATTCCGTCCTTATCATACGTGCTCCGAATAAAAAATCTTTGGAGAAATTTAAAAAACAGGTCATTTTCAACAATCGCGATCTCGCGTCCGAATTTCAGCTAAAGTGAGTTGCGGAGTCCTGTGAATCACGAAAATGGAGTTGCCGATTGTCAAAATAAAAACTCCACCGAAGTGAAGTTCTTATTTTGGTAGCCTCAACGCACTTTCTATCGAACACCTTTTGGACTGGCTGAACCGATTTATGCTTGGGTTCGAGGCTAAAGATAATTCTGCAGATCTTGGTAATTCTCTCTAACTAGCGTTTGCCATTTTTGCGTCTCGTTTGGTGGACAGATATTGTTCTTTGAATATACTAATAAAATCTTACAGTTTCTGTTTTTCATGTCTGCAAGAACAATAGCCCTATTTCCAGAACTCTTCTTTGATTCGTTGGTGCCTGCGATTTTAAAATAGAGTTTAATAAGAACTGTCTCGCAATTGCTTTTGATAATTTCAACATAATCGTTGCAACCGATGATATTATCGACTCTTTTAAGCTCGGCGATTATAGCATTTTCTGTAATATCCCAAGCCTTTTTATATTTTTTATGAAACTGCTTAACAAAATGCCTACCAGCAAATTCTTCAATAGTCACCTCAAAATTTTCCCCACCACTAGTAGACATGCTCCGGTTCTTCCTGAGTTATCAATTCATAAGGAATAATCTCGCCTTGACGGCAGATCTTCCATGGTAATTGGCTATGAGTAAAGTTTACAATTTCCTGCGTGCTCTTCTCTCTCCAATTTTTAGCAATTTTTTTAATTAGAGTTAATTCTTCCGAATCCAATTTATCTGTTGAAGGAGTTTCAATTAGTTCAAGCTTAATTAGGTGTGCCGTACCTTTGTGTTCAATGGCAATGGTTCCGTCTTCATATAATTCATCAATTATTCGAAAGTATTGATCTGGAACTGGTCCCTGCTGAATTCTCCGGTAAGCAAGCCCACTCATTGGCTGAAGATGATTGTAAAACCAGGCGAAATCAGCTAGATATGCTAATTTTGCAAGTTTAGTTTTTGTGATTTTACCATCCTCAGCAGCTCCATACTGTAAGCAATTTAAAACAATTTGTTTATATTTTTCTAAATTAAAGTCATTTGCCGAAACCTGAGCAGTATCAAAAATTAATTCTTCTAGGGAAATTTGAAAAATACCAGACAATTGTTTTAATTGTGAAAAAGTTAACTCTTTTTCACCTTTCTCTACATCAATATATGATGGTCTGGAAATATTAATCTGATCAGCAACTTGAGCCTGATTAAGTCCTCTTTGCTGTCTCAAATTTTTAATTTTTTCTGCAAAAGTGTTCATGAAAAAACACCTCCGGATTATTTTTATTAATCTAAATATATCCAATTAGTTCGACTTTGTCAATAGTTTTTACACTAAATGTAATTAATATTGACAAAATGTAAAGTCAGAAATAAAATGGAATTGAGTGGTCGCTGTGCTGGCGAAAAGCTAGCATGGAGGCGGCAGCGTACGGTCGATCCTCGGTTATCAGTATAATATCGCTAAAGGCACAACAATGGCTAAAATTAACTCGGTGCGAACAACTAAAAAAATTGCAACAAAGGCGTCAGCAGCTCTCAAGAGCGGAAGCACAAGCAAGACTACAAAAAAATTGGCTGGCTCGACTCTTTGCAATCGTAAAAAATACTCATAGTTCAAAAGAGCAAGAAATACAAAAAAGCAGGAGGGCGTTGACTACCTGCTTTTTTGTATTTGACGATATCTCCAGAATCCGTAATCTATAAATTATACGAGCTCAAACTTCCCATCAACCAATTCAACTTTTGGTGGGTTGAAATAATCAAGATTGAGAAGCATAAAATCGGTGCCTTTGATGTTTTTGAAGCCTAGTTTAGAGTAATAGTTTTTTAGTTTTAGTGTAGCTAATTCCTTGTCAGTGGATTCATTATTTTCATTTCCTGCCTCAAACTGCAGTGGAAATGATTCGGCTGCAACATATCCGCAACTATGACCGAATACTCTGATTAAGTCACTAATTGCAGCAAAACCGATATTCCTGCCTCGATATTTTGGAGCTATTTCTATGCGATCGATAATTAACAGATTAAAGTTTGTCGGTCTTTCCTGTCCTTCAATTAAATCTTCTTTGAAGTCATTTTCTTTTTTATCAATAAGAAGCTCGTAATATCGGTAAACGTTATCACTATGTTCATCCATTACATCCAGTAGAGACACCCTATCATTCATAGCTGAAACAATATCCACCAAGTAGGCCGTCAAAGTCCCGACTTTTTGATTTATTTCTTTGCCTGAATCAGTAATTTCCGACCAAAAAATATCTCCCTTGATATCATAGACATAATCATCAGGATTATCGGAAGGAATAAATGTATTTAGCGAATATTTTATCTCAATCATTATTTTCCTTTGGCATACACCGCTATGATATTAAGAAATGTCGAGCAGTTTGATATTTAGGGCTTTGCCGATAGCATGCACTTTCACATACGAAGTATTAATCTCGCCTCGTTCGATTTGAGCATAGTAATTGACATTCATACCGGTCGCTTTGGCAACTTCTGACTGCGTAAGCTTGGCTTCTTCTCGGGCTTTTTTTAATCTATCACCTAGATCTTTTAAAATTTTATCGGTATTTTGACTATTCATATATATGCATAATATAACATAATTTACCTCAAAGACAATGTTTGAGACGATCATTCACTGCATGGATCAAGAAACGATTACAAAACAATGTTTTAGATTCACTGCACTTCATTCAAATATTTAACTTTTTTGACGTTTCTCAAGAGATTTTATTTTTGCCTCTCTTTTATCAAGCCTTTTCTCAAGCTCGTCAAGTTGAGAATCGATTTTAATCAATCTTTTGAAATATTTACCGAAGGCAATAAATATTGCCAATATATAGTACATTATTGCTCCTTTATCGTTTGTTATTTTTGCTCTATAATGACTTATGAAAGGAATAATTAAATGGAAAATATTTTCATTGAACTAGGATTAGTTCTCGTTGTTGCTACTATTGTATCAGGAATAATGTTTTTATTGAAACAGCCGCTAATTATTGGACATATTGTTACTGGTCTTATAGCCGGGCCTTATTTCCTTAATATTTTGAAATCACAAAAGGAAATTGAGACATTTTCTCAATTAGGCATTGCATTGCTTATCTTTATTATAGGTCTAAGTCTCTCACCAAAAATTATAAAAGAAGTCGGGAAGGTCTCCTTAATCACGGGTATAGGAAAAGTACTGCTCACCTCTGGCCTCGGATTCCTAATCGGTAAAGCGATAGGATTTTCAAATGTCGTATCATTATATATTGCCTTGGCTCTGACATTTAGCAGCACTATTATAATTTTAAAACTTCTCTCAGATAAAAAAGATCTGGGTAGGTTATATGGTAAGATCACGACTGGTTTTCTTTTAACTCAGGATATTATTGCCATGCTTATTATCATTGGTATAGCTGCCTTGGCGAATACTAATGATACCATCCCCGTATTAGCTCTTAAAACCATAACAAAAGGTGCTGTTCTCGTTGCACCACTCCTGTTGATTAGCAAATACCTCTTACCTAAAATTATTCCTTACTTTGCAAAATCGACAGAACTTCTTTTTGTTTTCTCACTGAGTTGGGGATTAGGTATAGCCATACTTTTCAAAGGATTTGGGTTTTCTATCGAAATTGGCGCATTGTTTGCTGGTATTGCTTTGGCAGGGTCACCATATAGTTTTGAAATTAGTTCAAAACTGAAGCCGTTAAGAGATTTCTTTATTATACTGTGGTTCGTTATCCTCGGAACTCATATTACTCTAGGTAGCTTTTCTACTATGCTCGTTCCAGTTGTGATATTCTCACTATTTGTCTTAATTGCAAGTCCGCTAATTATAATGACTATAATGGGCTTGCTGGGGCATAATAAAAAGAATAGCTTCAAGGCTGGCGTAACTGTTGCTCAAATTAGTGAATTTTCTCATTTATTGGTGATATTAGGCTTGCAAAATAAACATCTAGCGCTGGATCATGTTGCCCTAATAACTATGGTTGGCCTTGTTACTATGGGTGTATCAACTTATTACATTACATACTCTGATCAAATATTTAAGTTTTTGTCTCCAATCCTGGGTATTTTTGAGCGCAAAAGCATCAGAAACAGCCGTCGGAAAAGTAGTGAAAACTACGAGATTATACTTTTTGGTTTTGATCATGTCGGACATGAGTTTATCGATTCGTTTGAAAAAATGGGCAAAAAATTTCTTGTTGTGGATTTCAATCCTGAGGTTGTTAATGACTTATCAGAGCGAGGAGTTAATTGCCACTATGGCGATGCTGATGATAATGAATTCTTAGATAATTTAAATTTTGAGCAAGCCAAAATGGTGATATCGACCATTACAGATTTCGAGACAACGAGCTTAATTGTGAGGCATGCGAGGGCAAACAGTCGTGATGCAATAATTATTGTTAAATCTGAGAGAATCGACGAAGCCACTGAATTATATAAAGACGGGGCAAGTTATGTTATGATGCCTCACTATCTTGGAACAAATCATACTTGTACTCTGATAAGCAAACATGGCTTTGATTTAAGTGCATTTACCAAAGAGAGAGATCGTCATATCGCTTACTTGCTTAAAAAGGTAGAAGCTAATCAATGGGGCACTGATGGAACGGTCTAACATGCTGCCTAAAATGTTTGCAATCGAACATAAACTTTCTGAGATTTTATCAAAAGAGGAATCAGATAAGCTGAAGAAAATTGAGATAAAGTGCTTTGATGTGGTTCAAAAAAAAGAGAAAGAATATATCGACTCAATCTATACTCAATTTGCCAGAGATAATATCGGAAAACAACAGCTAATGGATGAGCTAGAAACTAATACTGAATCAAGAGTAAGAGATTTGGTAAAAAGAGCATTTGAAGAGCACGGACAAGAAATTGAGCCAAAGAATAAAGATCTTGCCGAAGAAGCAATTTTCTATAGGATTCATGCAAAAAATGACTTGTATCGCATTCGGCAGCTAAAAGATCTAGCCAGTAATAGTACCGGGAATAAAAAAACCACAAGTACCAACCGATATTTAACGATATCATTATGTGCTCTCTTGTTTATAATTTTTCTTTATCTGATCGTTAGAAGCTAATAACTAGAAGTAATTTACTATATGTTTCAGACCAACTATACTGTTATCAACAGTAGTATAGATTGGAGCATATGCTAAATGACAAAGAAACAGATAAGTTCATAAAAAATGTTATATCCAAACCTGCAGAAGCCCTAGATGCTGCTACAAACGCTACGCAGAAATTCGCCGAGAATGTTACTAAACAAAGACCACTAAAAGATGCCAGGGATTTTTGGCATGGGCTCGGGCCAGGACTTACGACAGGTGCCTCTGGTGACGATCCATCTGGAATTGCAACATATTCACAGACTGGTGCACAATATGGAAATCAATTGCTTTGGTTATCGGCTCTAACCTTTCCGCTAATGGCCGTAGTGCAAGAAATGTGCGCCAGATTAGGGTTGGTCACAGGGCGAGGTCTTGCAGCAAATATTCGTCGTCACTATTCACGACGAGTACTATTGGTATGTGCTGCATTGCTCTTTTTTTCAAATGTTTTCAATATTGGAGCTAATCTAGGCGCAATGGCTAAAGGAGTGCAACTTTTAGCTCCAAACATACCATTCATATTTTTAGTCGTAGCCTTTACTCTCGTTACATTACTAATGCAAATTTTTATAAATTACACAAAGTATGCTAAATATCTAAAATATCTAGCATTAGTTTTGTTGGCTTATATATTCACAGCTTTCGCTGTTCAAGATTTTTCTTGGACTCAGGCGTTTAGGCATGGAGTTATACCTTCCATTACTTTCTCAAAAGATCAAATTTTGCTTATTTGTGCCATTCTCGGCACTACAATTTCGCCCTATTTATTTTTTTGGCAAACATCACAGGAGGTCGAAGATCAGATCGCTCAAGGAAAGGTTACCTTGGCCTCTAGACAGGGTACTGATATGACTGCAGTAAAAAAGATGCGAATAGACGTCTGGTCAGGCATGTTCCTGTCAAATCTCGTTATGTTCTTTATTATCGCAGTCTGTGCTGCCACCCTCTACAAACAAGGAATAACAAATATAAATACTGCGTCTGATGCAGCCATGGCTTTAAGACCGCTCGCTGGGGACGGTGCCTTTTGGCTTTTTGCTATCGGGATTATTGGAACAGGTTTACTAGGCGTACCTGTATTGGCGGGGTCCTCTGCTTATGCTATTTCAGAGAGTTTTGGTTGGCGAGAAGGGTTGTCCCATAAACTGAAAACGGCATCAGCTTTCTATGGCGTAATCATTATTTCCATGCTTGTCGGCTTGGGGATGAATTTTATCGGCCTTGATCCGATCAAAGCTCTGATCTATTCCGCAATCATAAATGGCCTAGTGGCACCAATAGTTCTCATTTTGATCATTAAGTTGAGTAGCGATAAAAAAATTATGGGTGAATGGACTAATCATTCAGTAACTACTTTTCTTGGTTGGATTATCACTGCAATAATGATTTTAGCAGGACTTGCTACTATAATTTCATTCTTATTTTTCTGATATTGGTTGAGAATTTACTTCTGTTCGATTGGGATTATTATGCCTTTCTTGATTTTAATATAATCAATCAGCCAAATCGCAGGCAGCGAAAGTACAAAGAAGATTGGCCACCAGAGAAAATGTATTGGTCTCGTATTAAAAACTGCATTTAATGGCGTATAAACGATTGCTAAGGTTGCGAGAAACGAGATAGCGGAAGCAATAACCAAAAACTTATTAGCAAAAAATGGAAGTTGTTTGGTTCTCTGTTTCAATGACCTAAAACTAAATGCGGCGGTAATTTCGATGAATATTAAAGTCAAAAGCGTTGCTGTTCTTGACGTATCTAGATCAAGATGAAGAATTTTGTAAGAAAAAGCGAAAACACCTAGAATCACCAGTCCGGCAGATAGCCCCAGTGAAACAATCAATGTGATTAGTTTCTTTGTCAAAACGTCAGATTGTTTTCGAGGTTTGATTCTCATAATATTCTTAGCCGAGGGAGTAAATCCTAAGCTAATCGCCGGCAGATCATCGGTAATTAAATTCATGAATAATATTTGCAATGCCACCAGGGGCAAAGGTAGTCCTAGCACTACGGCTAGAATAATTAACGTCAGTTCAGCCATGTTGCAGGAAAGCTGATAAGTAACAAACTTTTGAATATTATCAAATATTGTCCTACCTTCTTTGATTGCCTCAACAATCGTCGAAAAGTTATCATCTCTAAGTGTTAAGTCGGCAACCTCTCTTGTCGCATCAGTGCCATTCTTTCCCATCGCAACACCAATGTGTGCCTCTTTTAGTGCAGGAGCATCGTTAACCCCGTCGCCCGTCATGGTTACAATTTCACCGTTATCCTTCAAAGCGTCAACGATTCTAAGTTTGTGCTCAGGCTTTACCCTGGCGAAGATTGAGATATCGGCGATTATTCGCCTTAGCTCATCATCACTCATTCCATCTAGATCTGATCCGGATAGGACACTATTGGATATACCAATTTGTTGTGCAATGGCTATTGCGGTATGTTTACTATCACCAGTAATCATTTTGACTTTAATGCCTGCTCTGTTTGCATCAGCGATCGCTTCTGCTACATCACTTCTTGGAGGATCATCAATACCTAAGATTCCAATTAATGTCAGCCCGCCTTCTTCGCCCTCGATTTTATTCCCGTCCGTACTTTTATATGCTAAAGCCAATGTTCGAAAACCGTTCTTTGCAAGTGAGTCAAGTTTGTCTTCGAATTCTTGTTTTTGGTCTTTGGTTAGTTCTATTTCTCCGTGGATTGTTAAAACATGTGTTGTTTTCTTCAATATTACTTCCGGTGCTCCTTTGGTATAAATTTTTTTGCCGGACTCTTCGTTGATCAAAATAGCCATCATCTTACGCTCAGAACTAAACGGAATTTCACTAATCCTTTCGGCGTCAAAATCATCTTGATAAATATTTCCTTTTTCGCCAAGGAAAAGGAGCGATGCTTCTGTTGGAGTGCCAGCGATATGAAAATCAGTATCAGCCTCCTCTTTGCTTATCCTGGCATCATTACAAACGACGCCACATTTAAGGAGCTCGAATAACACAGAATTGCTCTCTTTGTCCTGTACTTTTTCACCTAAAGTTATTTGTCCATCTGGGCTAAAACCAGTTCCGCTAACATTATATTCATGATCTTTTGTGATAATTTTGCCTACAGTCATTTCCCCCATGGTGATCGTTCCTGTTTTGTCAGAGCAAATTACAGTTGTTTCTCCCAATGTTTCAATCGTCGACATTCGGTTCACCACAGCATTTTTTTGAGCCATACGATATGCGCCCGAGGCAAGGGTTGAAGTGAGGACAACGGGGAACCCCTCTGGAAAGGAAGAAATAACTATAGCTATCACGATAAGCATCGTCTCAACAAGCACCTCGTTTGTAATAGGAGCATTTCTTAGGAGTGAGATTACCCCGACTAAGATTCCGGCAATTATTGCGATAGTTGCCATATATTGAACAATCTTATTTACCTTTTCTTGAAGCGGTAGCTCTTTTTGGGTTTCCGATATTAATCCGGCAATTTTTCCAAATTCTGTATTCATTCCAGTGTGGGTAATTTGTAACGTTGCTTTCCCACTAGTTACAAATGTGCCCATAAAAACTTTATTCAAGTTATTGAGCGCATCTTTGTTATCTGTTTTGGCGATGTCTTTAGATTCACCGGTTAAGACTGATTCATTCACTCGAAGCTCAGTCTCGTGAAGTATAACTCCATCTGCCGGTATTCTCTCGCCTGAATGCAAAATAACAATATCTCCTGGGACGATAAGAGATGAATCCGTCCTTCTTTCTCTGCCGTTCCTAATAACAATCGATAAAGGTAATATCATATTCTTCAAGGAGCTAATCGCTTTTTCTGCCCGATATTCTTGTATGAAGGTTGTGCCAATAACCATTAAGACAATAAATAAGATCGCCCATCCCGTAACGTTTTTGCCAACGATAAAAGATAAGACGGATGTAAATACAAAGAGATATATTAGGTAGTTCTTCTTTAACTGATTGACCAATAACCGTATTAGCGAGATACCAGCTTTTTCGTTTAGCTTATTAAAACCATATTTTTTCAATTTTTCATTAGCTTGGGCACTAGTTAGCCCAGATATCTTTGTCATATTAATCCTCCTATTGTTGTATTTATTTTACCAAAAATATCCTCATTTGAGAGAATATTTCAATGATCTTCCTCCAATTTTGTTTAAAAAATCATGATACCTGACAAAACCATCGTTAGCAGAATGAACCATACGATGATTTTGGTAATCAGTTTTGAGTAATCAATTTTCTTTTTTTCTGAATTCATTTATCAGGTATAGTATAACCGAAATGATTTATAAGACAATAAGTAGCTCGCAAAAAGAGTTGTTACAAAAATACTCAGCATCTTTACATGGAATGTCTCTTCATGTTAGACCTAACTTAGATATGGTGGCAATTTCTATTTTTATTCGTTAAAATTACTCCTAAAAATGTCTCATTGGGTATCT
>JBAYVE010000010.1:0-43097 GCA_041674765.1 Patescibacteria group bacterium | reverse complement strand
GTGCCGACCTGAGACGTGCCAACCTGAGCGGTGCCAACCTGAGCGGTGCCGACCTGAGCGATGCCAACCTGAGCGATGCCAAAAACATGCTAAATCCTATCAAGTGGATGGCTGATAATTTTGAGCATGACGATCTCGGATTTATTGTTTACAAAACCTTTGGCGCTTATCAAAATCCGCCCGAAACGTGGAGATTGGAACCTGGTTCGTATATCGAAGAAGTCGTCAATCCTCTACCTACGAATGATTGTGGATGTGGTATCAATTTCGCCACTATCAAATGGATAAAAGGCGACCAGAGCGATCCTAAAATTTGGCGTTGCCGTATCCGTTGGATGGACTGCGTAGGCGTGGTCGTGCCTTACAACACTGATGGCAAGGCGCGCTGTTCCCGGTTGGAACTGATTGAGATTGTAAAATAGCCATTCGCCGGGACTGGCGGAAATTAGATCGCGGATGGAGAAACGGAAACTTCACCTTCCAAACAATTTAGTGGCTTGATCTGCCACAAGGCTAAGTCTGCTACAGGGCGAATGCCCGACCGCCAGTCCCGAATTTTGAAAGAGAGGACAGATGGAACAAGTAACATCGCTAAAACGATTATGTGAACTTGCGCAAGAAAAGAAGTCAGTAAGTATGCAGTATGGCTGGCCGCACTTCACTTGCAAACCAGCGGCATTCATCATTTGCATGCAAGCCGCTTTAGTTCAAAAAATGATTGATTCTGGAATGTATGTTTATGAAAGAGAGGATAAGAAATGACAGAACAAACAGCACTTGCAACACAATCAGGAACACAGAGAATTGAAAGCCCGACAATTCAGAAAGCCCGCGAATTTGCATCCAGGCTGAAGTTTATGATTGTCAACGGAAACAAACTGGAAGATAAAGAGGTTTATGCCCTTGCGCATTATTCAGCAGCAAATGGACTGAATCCGTTCGCGCAAGAAGCATACTATCTTCCTGGAACCGGGCCGATCACAGGGATCGTTGGTTTTCGCAGGAAAGCCCAAGAGTCACTAGAGGATGAATGCAAAACGCACGGCGTTACCGAACCGCAAAGGTTCTGGACTGAAACGCGGGAGGCCACGCCTGAAGAGGCTAATTTCGAAGATGGGGATATTGCAGTTCACGTTACTTTACGAGAAAGCCTGACAAACAAAGCATGGCGGCAATCCTACTTTGAAACTGCACGTGAATTGAAAGCACTCGGGGAAGAGAAATATTTCGAAGTTGCCAAAGAGTTTGTCGGTAAAGAGCCTGTCTGGACTGGCGTAGGCGTTGTTTATGCCAGTGAAGTATTTGCCGGGGTAGGTAAAAAAGAAAAGTTTGATCGTTTTGAACGGGCGGCAAAGCGCGCCGAAAAGATTGCATTGAAAAAACGCTTCCCCTCCTTGCAGAGATTCGAATCTGCCGGTGACGAACACGACGATGCTATTTCTGTTTCATTTGTCGATGTCGATGAAGCGCCAGAGAAAACCGATGTCAACAAGGCGCTAACTGATATGGGGTTTGACCCAGAGCCAGAGCCGACAATTGACCACGACCTGCAAGTTGCCTGTGAACAAAAGGACAGCAAAGGCAGATTATATGTGTCGCTTCCTTCAGGCGAGTTGCGCTTCCACCTGAAGGGTATCCGGGAAAAAGGACAGCAGGCGACTGAGGACGACGGGATAAAATCACAGTCTATTCAGATGATTATCTCCGCCCGTGAAAGCGGCGTCCTGCAGGAACCTGGTCAAGGCAAATTGGTGTAATTGTGGAAGGTGAATATATCTGTGATGAATGCGGATGTGCTGCCGTTGACCCGGTGTCTGTAATCTGTCCTGAGTGCGGCGGGGAACTAGTCTGTCAGATGACGCCACTTGAAAAGCAGCAGGCAGAGGTTGCGTTTTATCGCGGAAAACAGCCGATTGAAGACCCTGACTAACCTATTATCCGGGACGCATGGTACACGCACAGAAAGAGACCAAAATGACAGTAACAGTTAATGAATTGACAATCGCTTATGACTTGGTGTCGGCCAATACGGACAAGGCACTTACTTCCGGGTTGGCATTTGAACTGCAAAAAGAAGCCGTAGAGACAACAACCTTGCAGGCAATTGCAAGCGGCGAAATACAGGGCAATAACGAAGGCGAACGCAAAGCGGCAGCTCTGGCTATGTTTTCAAGTAGTTACGCTATTCTTGCCGAAAAAGAATTGGAATACCGGCAAAATTCCAATGCTCTGGCACTTGCAAAAATTCACTTAGACTTTGTGCGTGACTGTATCCGCATTGAAGAACTGGCAAAGAAATAATTCTCTCCCTCGAAGCCGGGCAGTCCACATGATGTCCGGCAGGAAGAAAGGTATATGACATGTGTAAATTTTTCAGTTTTGTAACCGACCCTGAAAATCACGGGGGAAAGCGGTATTACTCGGATTGGAAATATCGCAAGGCACACTTAAAAGATGATCCTTGTCCGAACGATTCGCATTCCAGTATTAGCAAACGCTACAAACTGGACGATGACGAATGCAACAAGTACGAATATAATCCGTTGACCGGCGAATTCGTGATTGATCAGATCAATAGTTCGACCAACGACAGTATCCAGTCCGAGTCATGGGTTAAATCCCTTGATTTCAAACGCGTTATAAAGCCCTTGATTATCAAACCTATCCTCAATCCGCTAGAGTTGCCGGAACGCGAAGTCACAGAGCATGATATCGAGTTACTTAAAATGTGGGCTTCCGTGTGGGCTTCCGTGCGGGATTCCGTGGGGGCTTCCGTGTGGGATTCCGTGGGGGCTTCCGTGGGGGCTTCCGTGCGGGCTTCCGTGGGGGATTCCGTGGGGGCTTCCGTGGGGGATTCCGTGGGGGCTTCCGTGCGGGCTTCCGTGTGGGCTTCCGTGTGGGATTCCGTGTGGGATTCCGTGTGGGCTTATTCATCGTCTTTTTTTGACATTGACTATGACTATGATTTTTCCTCATGTGTAAAACTATGGGAATCTGGATTTGTACCAAGTTACGACGGTAAGACATGGCGGTTACATAGTGGCAAAAATGCGAAGATTGTTTATGAGATGCCGACTGGAATTACAGGAACTAAGAAATGACCACCGCCCGTTACCACCGCTACCAGTTCATAGCCACGCCCGACGGCGACGGCACAGTCCAATGGTGTACCGATACTCAGGTATGCGTATGGATACTCAAAAATGACTGGAAGGGCAAGTCTTACCCCGGCAAGTTTACCGAGAAGTCGCCGACGATAAGCGTGACATATCCGATTGACCAGGTAGGCAGACCACGAGGAGGAAGAAATGAAACATTTACCAGTTCTTGAATTAAAGCTTACTAATAAGCAGTTAAAGAAAATCAAAGATGTATATTGGAATCAACTTCTTGCCGATTGGGAAAAAGGCGAAAATGGATACATAATCGTAGAACCAATGGTCGAAACAGGGGTATTACGCATATGTTATTTACCTCTTGCTAGAGGGAAAGATATCCTTAAGTCCGTCCACAAAAAAGACATTGTTGAAATAAATGAACAAATCAAGGAGTCCGCATGAAAATTACCCCGAACCCTGAATTATTCGACAAAGCAGTTGCGGCTGGCCGGGTCAAGAACATGCGGCAGGTTGCAGGGCGATCTGGCTTGAATTACCAGACCGTGATGAAACTGACTGGCCGCGACAAAGACGAAACTTTTTCGCCCAAGACATTTGAAACTCTGGCCGCGTATTTTGATGCACTCGGATACACCGCCGATGAAATTGCAAACATGCCGATGGGGCATGTGTTTGACATCAAGTACGATTAAATGAGATACGCCGCCTTTTTATGGGCGACGTACCGAACAAGAGACCATCTCATTCAGAAATAGTATAGCACAAAAGGAATTGCCAATGACCACACAATTAATATTTGGTGATTGCACGAGCGAATTGCAAAAAATACCAGATAACTCTATTGATTTTTGTTGGACGGACCCGCCCTACAATGTCGGGAAAGATTATGGGAACTACAAAGACAATGTTTCGGATGCTCAATATTTGGATTGGTGTACGAAATGGATTAATCAACTAAAAAGAATTACAAATAATAACATCGCTGTTTATGTCCCAACAAAATATATTCTTGAATATTGGAATATGTTGGGGTCTGATTATCGGCAAATAATCCTTTCGTATTCTCCTGAAGGCGCTTTTCGATTTGGCTTTGTAAATCAATTCTCTTCTATTTTGACAAATGCAAAACCGGTAATAAAAACAAAAAACGTGTGGCACAACACCCAAATGCCGGGGTTAGGATATTTCTTCAAAGAGAACAATTTTGATCACCCCGGATACACATCACAGGATATTACTGGAAGAGTCATAAAATCATTTACTGGCCCGGGCCAGTCGGTCATTGATCCTTTTTGCGGGACCGGGACAACTGGAGTTGAATGCGTAAAATACGAACGCAGTTTTACGGGAATTGAACAAGAGCAAAAATGGTTTGATCTTGCCGAACGCCGCATACATGACGCCCAACAACAAATGAGACTAGGCATTTAGGAGGCCAATCATGACACTTTGTAAACTGATGACAAAGCCCCGGTTATTGACAGTCCGCATGAAACCGGCCATCAAAACAGGACTGAGTTATATGCACGAAACACACGGGACATCGCCCGGCCACACCTGCGCAGAATGCCGCGACTTGATGCGCAGCCATAGCGTCTCGACCGTATGTGGATGCAGGAAGTATCCCTACAGGACAGGTAGCCTGATGATTGACCATCGGGACGGCAACGGCTGGCGCGGTCATTGGCTGGCTTGCGGATTGTGGGGATTGGTTCACAGGGCGCGAAAAGTGGAACAACTAGAAATTGCACTGGAGGATTGACAATGGCAGAGAAAATGACTGATACTAATACGTTTGTCGAAATGCTTACAAGGCAGGGAACGAATTTCGAATGTGATTTCCGTTTTGTACCTAAAAAAGTCTCATTAAGAACTGACAACAGTTTGATTGAGTTCTTATTTGACCACAACGATGAATTCATAAAAATACGTGTTTTTATTCATGATGAAATTCACCGTGAACAATATGTCAAATGAGGATGACATAATGGATGACCTACTCCTAACCGTAACCGCATTACTCGAAAAGTACCAGATCAGGCGCGGCTCGCACTCGTGGCGCGACTACGAGAACGGCAAATTTCACTTGGAAGAGCTTGACCTGGATTCAATCCAGTACCATGACGCCTGTGTGATTGTTGCGGATTATTTGGGTATTGTGTTGGAAAACGTGCTATAATAAGCAAGTCGAGGTTAGAGATGCAAATATTTTAGTGGATTACCGCCTACCCAAAACATCTCTTGACCTCGACAATCAAGAAATCGGGGTAGGCGGATTCTTTTTAACTCGGAGAAAATTATGAGTGAAGGAAATAGGCTTGATCATAAATTTGCCAGCGGGTTGGCAATTGAACTAACACGTATTTTGCGGCCGACATGCGAGAGGATAGAAATAGCCGGAAGTTTACGGAGGAATAAACCAGATGTGGGCGATATTGAGATTGTCTGCATACCGTCAGAAATGCCAGATTTATTCGGTGAAATGTCGCGTAATTCGTTTGCTATAACCGACAAGCTTACCGGATACGCCTTGATAAAAAACGGCGAACATTTCAAGCAAATCGACCTCAAATATTGCAAATGTGACCTATTCATAACCACGCCGGAATGCTGGGGTGTCATATTTATGATCCGCACCGGTTCGGCAGACTTCAGTCACAAAATGGTTACACCAAAACAGTACGGCGGATACATGCCAGGGCATTTGAAAGTCAAAGACGGTAGATTGTGGAACGGTAGCACTGTTGTTGAAACTCCAGAGGAAAAAGATATATTCAACGCTTATAACATGGAATATATTATTCCGGAAATGAGACGGTGATTATGGTCAAATATCGCCAGACTCACACAAAAATACTTGATTCGTTTGACTTCAACGAAATGCCAGACGATTTTATAAGGGTTTGTTGGGTATTGCTACCATTGATTCTTGACAGCGAAGGACGCGGTATTTATTCGATGTCGTGGATAAAATCTAAAATGTATCCAATGCGTGATGACGTTTCCATAGAGAAATTACAGACTGCATTCGACTGGATAAAACGCAGAAAAATGATTGTTGTTTATAACCATTGTGGTCACGATTATTTTTATATTCCAACATGGAAAGAACATCAATCAGGTACGCAAAAGGAAGCGAAAAGCTCTTTACCTACTCCGGAGTTAGTCCAGACCATTTCCGGAGTAAATCCGGAGGCACCAGAAGTAACTGCTTCTGCTTCTGAATCTGAGTCTGCTTCTGAATCTGCATTTGGTGAAATTTGCAAAGT
Source organism: Patescibacteria group bacterium (assembly GCA_041674765.1). Taxonomy (GTDB): domain Bacteria; phylum Patescibacteriota; class UBA1384; order XYA2-FULL-43-10; family 1-14-0-10-43-13; genus JBAYVE01. The sequence goes on along the minus strand of JBAYVE010000010.1, from coordinate 36,709 downwards.
TTATGAAAACAATATCAGCCAAACTACACCGTTTATTGCAGATGGCATTGATAACTGGCTAAAGACATATCCAACGGAGTGGATACCTGAGGCCATTGAAGAAGCAGTAAAGAATAGCGTCCGCAACTTCAAGTATTGCGATGCCATTCTCAAGCGTTGGGCGGTTGAAGGATTCAAGTCAGAGAAAAAAGCCGCCGGCAAGAAATCCAATCCAGAAAATAATATCGACCTGATGAATAAACTATTGGAGCAACCATGAACGATCAACAAAAATATATCGGCAAGTTAATGGCCTCAATGTCGCAGGGTTATCCGTCATATAAATTGACACAGGAAGGCATAATCTGGTATGCGTCAATCCTTGAAGATATTCAGGATAACGAGGCGATAGCGGCGGCAGCAAAGTTTATATGCTCATTCGATGGTCAGTTTATGCCTTCCCCTGGTACATGGCGGCAACGGGCATTTGACATCATGCTTGCAAAGAAGAATCTACCCTCCGCGTATGAGGCATGGGAAGAGGTACTCCGCATGGGCGACGGTTCGCCCGAGAAACATTGCAAGCCGCTACCGGACGATCCGAACCAGCATTACATCGAGACAATCGAGAAATCTTGGAAACACCCGCTGATTGAGACTGTCGCCCGGCGCTGCGGCTGGCCGTCATTCCCCGATCCTGAAAGTCTGAGTTATGACCGGGACACATTCATCAAGGCATACAACGACCATGTACGGCGTGAAGATGAAGAAATGCGCACGCCCGAATTAGTGAAAAAAGTTGAGCAAAAATACATCGATGCCGGCGACAAGATAAAAAGCCTGGCGGCGGGGATGGGTGGGAAATGAGAATTATTGTTGGTTGCGAATTTAGTCAGGTTGTAACAATGGCATTCAGGGAAAGAGGGCATGAAGCCTTTTCGTGTGATATTTTGCCGTGTGAAGGTGGGCGCCCGGAATGGCATTACCAAGAAGATATATTTAACGTTCTGAAAAGAGAACAATTTGACATGGGTATATTTCATCCGCCATGTACTTATTTGAGTTATGCGGGAATAGCACATTGGAATAAACCAGGCAGATTAGAGAAAAGATTAGTCGCATTGAATTTCTTTGCTAACTTGTGGCTTTCTCCAATTGATAAAATATGTATTGAAAATCCCAAAGGATGCGCAAGCCCAACCATAGCAAAATATACACAAGAAATACAACCTTATTATTTTGGCGATGATGATTTGAAAACAACTTGGTTATGGTTGAAAAATCTTCCCCCGCTTGTTCATACTGAAAACGATACTCTTTTTGAAACAAGGACTCATGTTGATAGGCCGAAACCGTTTTCGATTGATAATACTCCCAGACAAAAAAAGCGTTATTTTGCAGATGGGAAAAACAGAGATCAACACGAAAGATCAAAAACCTTCATCGGAATTGCGCGGGCTATGGTTGATCAGTGGGGCGCGTTATGACCGAGCATGATTCTCAGGTCGCCGTCTTCCAATGGGCGTATATCCATGAAGTGCGCTGTCCCGACCTTGAATTGTTATTCGCTGTGCCGAACGCGGGCAAACGATCCATCGGCGCCGCGCGTTATTATCTTGCGGAGGGCTTGCGGTCGGGCGTTTGGGACGTTTGGCTTCCAGTTCCGAAAAATGGAAATACCGGACTTGTTATCGAAATGAAATACGGCAAGAATAAGTTGTCCGAAAATCAAGTAATCTGGCGCGAACGATTGAAACGCCACGGTTGGAAAACCGCCGTCTGTTATTCCGCTGATGAAGCTATCAAAGTGATCTGTGAATACCTGAATTTGCCGCTTGCAGATTATACATAATCGCGTATACTATTTATATACAAACAGGAGACCAAAAATGAATGAAACAAAACCCGACTACACTGGAATCACACCGCCCCGCCAGATGATTGTCTATCCATATCCGCCGGTCATCGAAATTGACGGCGAACTGTACGAAACCCTGGATTATATGACGCTGGTCAAGTTGGTGTATACCCTGAGAAACAGGGTCAATGAGTTGGAGAACGCCAATAATATCTATTTTGGGTTCAATGATGGAGGGAAGAAATGAACGAGACACTTAGGGAGATTTATAAGACAAAATCATTTTGGGAAATTCTGGACGCTATCGAGTCCCGCCTGTCCACGCTGGAGTCAAGAAGTAAGTTAGCAAACTGCGTCGATGTTGAAGAGTTCTACAAAGATGATACCACATTGGAACAGTCCGCGTCTCAACCGGCGACTACCGGGGAGGGGTGGCATCAAGGGAATGAGCCTATCTGGTTAGCGTTTGTCCCCTATGGCAAAGAGGAATACATTGTCCGGGAAGCAACTTGCGGAGAAGTCGCAAATAACGACCTATGGCAACCAATCATCCCCGGTGGGAGCAAGCCTCTGCCGCCCGAGGAGGTGAAGTGATGATTCGATTAGTGTTCAGGCGAAAATTGAGTATGTTCATTGTGAGAATAATTGAAGACCGTGAACCAGTTTTCACCGGCTTATGTGTTGGTTGGTGGTTTATCGGAATTATGGAATTCAAAGAAATGCCGCCGCAAAAGGACGGTGAATAATGGGTGAATTAGACGATGATATTGCCCGTGGATGTCTGCCAAACGGCGAACCGATTGAAGGACGTTGGGGTGTCGGCTATTGGAGCGATATCCCAGATGCGCCAAGCCAAGAACCCGACCCGTGGGAAGAAGCCCTGTCCTCCGCCCGTTCGGAAGGGTACGTACAGGCAATCAACGATGCTATAGATTCGTTTTGCGGAGAGAGACCATATTACTCGAAGTCTATGATTTGGGAGAAATTGAAACAATTACGATCCGCTTATCTTGCAGGAGGCAAAGATGGAAAAAATTAGTGACGAACGATTGAAGGAACTCACAAGCGATAAAGCCGAAATGCAGGCAATATATTATCGAGATGATATTGCGTTGCAGGAAAAGTACAACCTTGCCGCCGATCTCATCTCCACCCGCGCGGAGCTGGCTAAGTTGCAGGAAGCTACGAGATGGGTGCCGGTGGGGGAGCGGTTTCCGGACAGCGATTATCCTGTTCTAGCGTTATGCTATTCAAAACGTGCCTGGGTAGAAATTGCATGGACAGACAATTTTGTTGATGATGTTACCCACTGGATGCCTTTACCCACACCGCCGGAGGAAAAATGAAATACACGGTTGTTGTCGAGGGAACGATGCAGAATAGAAAGCATATTAGCATCGAGGCAGACACGCCAGAGGAAGCATCGGAACTTGCGATTATCGAGGCATACGAGGATTTAACCGATCAATGGGATGTGATGTGGATTGAAGAGGACGGTGAATAATGACCGATAAATGGGACGAGTTGATAGATGCTGTAGTTGAAAACGGTAAAGAACTAGAGAACGAACACGAGTGGCGCGAATCGCAAAGAATAGCGGCACAGAATAATTTCAACACCGCCCGCGCCGCCCTCCGCGCCGCGATTGATGAAGTCGTGCGGGAGAGGAACGACCTTGCTAGCAGGGTTCGAGAATTGGCAAGGATTATTTCAGACGATGGTACGCCGGATGAGGACTTATATCAAAGTTTGACGGAAGGACTGCCAGAGGTGGCGAAATGAGATTATTATGCTTCAGTTGTGGAAAGTCAGTTACTAACGAACTCCCGAACGATACTATTTTACGAGCAATTGCTACGTGTCCAGAATGTCTACTAAAAGACACAGACGACGCTCTCCAACAGCAGGTATCCGCCCTAACGGAGCAGTTGGCAGATGCGGAGCAGAAATTAGACGGCTACAAGTTGATGATGCAGTCCGAGACATTGGAGAAACTTGACAAGCCGGAATTGATAATGATTATCCGTGACTTGCGCAGTAAGGAATATGAATCACGGTTGGTAGAAGCAAGCGAAGAATATAAACAATTACTTGCAGCGGTAAACAGTATTGTTGATTTGGGATTGCAGCGTCTACCAGTTGATAAACGTTGGGGTACTGCGTTTGCCATTGCGCGTGAAGCAATCGACCGATCATTTGCCAAGAAGGGAGGATAGCGATGAAATCAGAAGAGTGTCCCAAATGCCGTCAAGATTTAGGCATAGCAATATCCCGATATTTCTGGACTTCTGTTATTGGCAGCATGGATGCGAGCGAATTTAAATTTGAATGTCCTAATTGTCATTCCACCATGCGGGTTTCAGTCGAATCAGTTCCAATGTTTACCATAGCAAAGCCGGTGTTAGATGAGTGAACCAAAGTTTATGACATTCGATGAAAAACAGAAAGCACTTACTCGGGTTGAAAAACGTCTGATGAATATTCAATGCGAATTGAGTTATCCGGCATTGAGCTTTATAGATCACGCTCTTGAAAATATCGAACTGGCAAAGTTGTCTCTTTGGAAAGACAAAGAAGCGCGCGATAGAGTTAGCCAGGAAGAGCAGGCATCCAATGCCCGATGATCGTGACTCCTCCCTGCGTGTCGTTTTCGCGACCCTCATTTGTGCCACGTTTGACGGTTGCCTGATTGCATTCGTGGTTCTCTGCGCCCTGCGCGATGTGGGGATGCTGAAAGGATGGTGAATATGACAGGCTATCTACCCGTTGATCCTGCGTTCGTCAAGGCACGCGGAGAATATGCCTATAATAAATGGCAATCCATGACTGATGATGAAAAAGAGCCGCTCCAGGCGAACTTGAACCGGCTGATGAAGATCAATCACATGGGCGAACGCTCTGCAATTGACCTGTTGTACGCATTGGGATTATTTCTGAATGTAAATTATCGCCCGGCAAACCCTTGTAATTGAAAATGAATTTCGTTATACTAAATCAAAATCAAACACTACTTTCGAAAGGTGAAATATGACTCAGGATAATGTTTTGCTTGTGATTTATGCGATTACTGGTATTTTGGGAGTTCCCATTGTAAACTACGTGAAAGCAAAATTTGGCTGGACTGGCAACGGCGCTTTAAGTATTGCCGTTGCCGTTTCATTTGCCCTCGGTCTGGCAATTGCATTTGTGAACGGACAGATCACCGGCGAATTGGTTGATCCGGCCCAGGTTGGCAATGCCTTTACTGGCGTTCTCGCAACTGCGACAGTATTATTCAAGTTATTGAGCGAAGGCAAGAAAGAATAACCAGGTGATACGGGGGGATGCGCCTCAGACAACCTGATATGTTGGCCTTATTGGTATCGCGCTCCCCCCTATCTAATCTAAATGAATAACAAGCAAGAAGCCTTTGTAAACGAGTACATCAAAGACCATAACGGCACACAAGCCGCTATTCGTGCTGGATATTCTAAGCACTCTGCAAGGGCTGAAGCGTGTAAATTGCTTACAAAGGTTGACATTTCAGAGGCGATAAAGGCAAGGATAGTCGAAAAGACGATGGATTCTGACGAAGTCCTTACCCGTCTTGCAGATATTGCCAGGGGTGATATTACCGACTTAATGGATGTTACCCACGCGGGGTTTGTTATTGATTTATCGGGCGATACCGAGAATGGCAAGAACCCCAATACTAAACTGATCAAGAAGATCAAGCAAAAAGTCACGACTTTTATCGCTAAAAAAGAGAGTGACGAAGATCGTGAAATTGTCGAGACTGAAATAGAACTTTACAGCGCCCAAGAGGCGTTGAACACGATTGCTAAATTGAACGGCATGATAACCGACAAATTAGACTTGACCAGCAAAGGTGAAAAACTTATCCCAGATGATAGATACGATCTCGCCATATCTTCACTCGCTGATGCCGTCCGAGAAATCATACCTGACCAGGGTACAGAATAAAACGGCAAAGTGGATACCCCAAAGCAAACCTCAATGGTTAGCTTTGCTGTCTAAAGCGGACGAGGTATTTTATGGCGGTGCTGCTGGCGGTGGAAAATCTAGTTTATTAGTTGGCATGGCCGCAGAACTTGGAAAACACTCTGCTATATTCAGAAGGGTTTACCCAAACCTAAAAGAACTGATCCATCAGGCGCGGGATGTTATAGCCGATGGAGGCAAAGAGAATAAAGCGGAGCATAGTTGGGACTTACCCGGCGGTAGGACTATTGAATTCGGAGCAGTGCAATATGAAGATAATAAAACGGACTGGCAGGGTAGGCCGCACGACCACAAACTGTTTGATGAGATAACAGAATTTACCGAAAGCATTTATGTGTTTATTTGTGGATGGACGCGAACGACCGACCCTAACCAGAGGGTCAGGATAATTGTTACCGGCAATCCTCCAGTTGATGAAGCCGGTAGTTGGGTAATCAGGCGGTGGGGCGCATGGCTTGACGATCATCACCCCAACCCCGCCAAACCAGGAGAGTTGCGTTGGTACGCTACGATTGACAGTGAAGAAAAAGAATTTCTAACCGGCGACCCGATAGAAAATAACGGCGAAACTGTTTACCCGCGTTCCAGAACATTTATACCGGCAAAATTGGATGATAACCCGTTCCTGTCTTCTGATGACAGATATCGGTCAATGCTTCAATCTTTGCCAGAACCATTACGCTCTATGATGCTTTATGGTGATTTTCACGCTTCAGCCGTATCCGACCCCTGGCAGATTATACCGACAGAGCATGTCAGGGCAGCACAAAGGCGGTGGATGGAACAAGAAAAGCCGAATACGCCGTTGACGGTGGTTGGCATTGACCCTGCTCGGGGTGGACGCGACAACTTCAGTATGTCAAGGCGATATGATAGTTATTTTGATGAATTGATATTCTGGCCGGGAGTTATCGTTCCAGATGGCCCGACAGGAGCGGAGTTAGTTCATCAATCTTTGGGTGAAGAAAGCCCCGGCGTAATCAATATTGATATTGGTGGTATAGGCGGTGCTGTCTATGATAGCCTCCGTCCAATGTACCCAAATATCGTTCCTGTGAACTCCGCGTCTGCCAGTAATTACCGTGATAAAAGCAGTAAGTTGAAAATGCGTAATGCCAGAGCAGAAATGTACTGGCGTATGCGTGATGCGCTTGATCCGGTAACAGGTGATAATATTGCATTACCACCGGGAAACGAAATAATAGCAGACCTTTGCAGTGCAAGATACAAGATGACCACATCCGGGGTATTAGTTGAAGAAAAAGAAGAAATAAAAAAACGTATTGGCCGTTCCCCTGATAAAGGCGAAAGTATATTACTGGCGAATCATTCAAGTGGTCTATGGTTAATGAGTTGATTATTGGCATGGGAGGTAATTATGACTAACAGGTACATTATGACAGACGGGGTAAAAAGTATTGACCTCCCGCAATTTCCAAACGGGGCGTGGCAATTCTACGGCGAATCTGACGATGAAGGGAAAGAGGATTTCTACGGCCGGGTTGCCAGTGTATTTCGTGCATTCAATATAACCGCTGATGTAACCGCATCTATTCCGTTCGCGCTGGTGAATATTGCAAGTGGCGAAGATTATGATGTATCAGACGATTGGAAAAACAATATCGGGTTTATGCCAAAACCGAAAGAGCTTATCCGTTTATGGAGAATGTCTCTTAGTGCCACGAATTCAGCTTATGGGTTTATGGAGAACACAAAAATATCCGGCAAGAATTTACGGTACATCGTTCCAAGCACAATAACGCCGATATTAGACAAACAGGGCGACAGGGGGTTATTGGGGTTTACCCGGTCATTGTCTAATTCCAAAAACGATTATTTTATTGGCAAGAAAAACCCTATATTCTGGATGTGGCGTATGGATCACACAACAGAACTATTACCGGCAACGGCAACGCAGTTCCAGGCTATGTGTGCCGCGGCTGGTATTCTGTATTATTCTGATGGACATATTCAGGCATTCTTCAAACGTGGCGGCATCAAACCGACAATGCTGATATTGAAAGGCATGGTTGACCCTACTAAAGTTGAAAAGATAGAATCTGTCTGGACAAAGATAATTAGCGGCGGGTACAAATATCTTGGTAAATTGTTCCAGGGTGTCGATGCTGCTGGTGGTCTGGAAGCGCAACCCATTGGTGAAGGCGTAGACAACCTGAAAGATTCCGTAATAAACAAATCAAAGGTTGAAGATATCGCTCTGGCAATGGGAATACCATTGTCTATTATGCTTGCCAATTCTGCGAATTATGCAACAGCACAGGTTGAATACAAGTCTTGGTATGAAAACAGCTTATCTCCCTGGTGTGAATTCATGGCCGAAGAGATGACGGGAAAGCTGTTCAAGCCGTTGGGCTATAAATTTGTGTTCCGGCCTGAAATGACCGATCCTGGACAAGAGGATGAGGTATCACGCGCGGGAGCGTATTCAACGTATGTGTCTGCCAAGATGAAACCAAGTGTAGCCGCGCAGATCGTAGGTATTGAATTACCTGAAGGCATGGAATATGATGAGCTTGATGAAATGGCGGAAGAAGCCGACCAGGCGGCTGCAGATGCACAGTCCAAGTTACAGCAGGATAAAATAGACCTGCTGAATAAACAATCATCATCGGATAATGGAAAGGAGCAAACTGATGTACAGCAAGTGCAAGACAAAACCCAAAAAGAAAAAGTAGTAAAGTTCATCCCCAGCGTTGACCAACTCCATGAAATGGAACTTTGGCGTACATTTGCCTTCAGGCACTACAAAAAGGCACAACCCCTGACATTCGCGTTCGAGGTAAAGACATTGCCGGATGATATTGCAGAGGGTATCCGTTGCGCGTTGGAAACGGCGGACAACGAGGATGCTATCAAGGCAGCGTTTGATATTGATGCAGTTATTCCCGTGGAATTGAACGGGTTTAAATCAGACCTTGCTATCCTTGAACTGGCAGACGCGATCAACAAGGCATGCGAAAATGTTACAGTTCCTGAGTAGAGCGGTAGAACTCGTTCCCGAAGTCAAAGCGCATTTGTCGGACAAGGCGTTTGAAGTATTGAAATCCATCGACACATACGACCGGCAACTATGGAAGTATGCACTCGACTTATACAGAGGCGGTGACCCCGGCGTGTTCATTACCGACTTTGTGAACGCGATTAGTAACCAGTTGACACGAGCCTGGAACGAGGGCGGGCGTGAAATGGGCATCGAGCCGAAAGACATGACAGACGATGACCGAGCGGAGATACAAGCAATCATAAACGCGGAGTACGAACACATCCTTGACCTGGGTACGGCAATCACCGCCGCGCAACAGGGGACGTTGCAGGAATTCAGGGACATATTCAGACCGCGCATTGACATGTGGGTATCAAGGTATACAGATGTGGTCAATCAGGCAAAGATTTATTTCGGTGGTAAGACGCGGCTTATTTGGGTAGAGGGCGACACCAAAGAGAAATGCCCGACCTGCCTTGCCTTGAATGGCATTGTAGCATTCGCGCAGGAATGGGAACAGTCAGGGGTTAGACCGCAATCTCCACCGAATAACGCGATTGAGTGCGGAGGCTGGAATTGTAGTTGTACCTTGCAGGTGACAGATAAACGGCGTTCACCGCTGGCGTTACAGCGCATTATGGATATTGCAACAAGTGCGAATCTTGAAGAGAAGTCGTACAAGTACAATCCGAGTCAGCCGAGAGTACCAGCAGGGGATAGTGAAGGCGGGCAATGGGTTAGTGAATTTGAAACAATGACAAGAGAAAGATTCGGTAACGAATATTTTCTTAGAGGTGTTAGTGAAAAGTATGATGGAACAATGATGCAAGATACGGGTGGAAAAGCAGAACCGGCGCATGTAATGTTATGGAATCCTAATGGAAGTTGGGCGCATCAATATGCCATAAACGGAGAATTGTTGGTTTACAGGAGAAAGGATGTTACCGATTCTAATGATTTATATTCCGATGTTATTGTACCGGATGGAGTAAAACCCGTTTTTAGATTACCTGGGAATATATTAGACCCTTATAAAGAAATATTGCGTATCTTAAATAAATAACTATCTAGCATTTAATCTAACAAGATATATAATGTATATATCTTGATTGGAGGATGAAATGAGTGACGAGAGGCGAATGGAATTATTGTCAATGTCAACTGGGGAACTTGTTGAACACATAATACAAACGGAAATATCACTCTCAAATTGCATAGCTAAAAGAGTTCAACTAATTTTAGATAATGAACAATTAAAAACCGAGAACAAAGTTGCAATTGAGGCTCTTGAAAAAATTGGTAAATACGGCGGTGAAGGCGATAGTTATGGTGTTTTTAGAATGAGTGCTATTGGAGAAATCGTACATTCTGTATTGGATTCTCGTAATATTGGAATGTAAGTGAGCAATCTCCCCCCCATCATATCCTTCAAAGTACGTGGCATTGAGGAGATACAAGCATTCCTGAAAGCCTTACCGCACGGCACGATGAAGGTTGCAATCGCGGCAATGGCTGAATACATGTTAGGGGATGATACACACGGGCTAAGGCATTACCCACCGCGCAGAACACATGGGGCAGGCAATAAGTACCGCTGGCAGTCAGAGAAACAGCGCCGGGCATTCTTTGCCACGAAAGGATTTGGCAGGGGGATACCGTCAAGGCGAACAGGCGACTTATCCCGTGGCTGGCAGGCTTCCGTTGACCCTTATCGAAAGACGTTATTCAATAGATTACCCTATGCAAAATATGTCATGGGGAACGATCAACAGCGCGGGCATACGACTGACGGATGGCGCAAACTGGCGAAAGTTGTCATGGATAACATGCAAGGCGGGATGCTGCGGGCAAGACAGGCAGTGGCAAGATGGATAGCGACTAAGGGGAAATAAATACCAATCGGTAGGATTTGAACCTACTTGCGCCTGTTTCCAGATTTTCGCTTGCCTGTTCTTCACATGTAAAACTATACACATGAAGCGATTGGTATCATGTGGCTCCTAAGGTTGTATGCCTTGACAGGGCTTAGATCACCTTAACTACCTTTTGGCATTACCGTATCGCGGCCACATCAGAAATTATACCACATCCAACATTAAAACCAGATTAGAATATTCTCATAATTGTTGTACCGCGACTCGTGCGTGTATATAATGGGGGTATGGATACATATACAGCGCGAGACGTTACAAGAGATTATATAAACGAAATATTTTCTAAACCGGGGCGATTAGACGATATTCAAATTGTAGAAATTCCCCGCACCTGTGAGCATTGCAAGTTCTGGATGCAAAACGTAGAAGGACGCGAGAACTTCGGAGAATGCTTGCATAATGACGTAACGGGAGATAATGATTACGTGTGGGCTCCTTATTTACATTATGTATATTTCCGCAAAGACTTCGGCTGCATATTCTGGGAGGGTAAGGAATGAACATAAGTTCTGATACCGGAGATGATACAAGGTTGCCGACAATAAATACCTATAGCGATTTGGCAAAGATACGCTTTATTGCCGACAGTAGCGACGGCAGCTTCCGGGGATCAAACAAACAAAAAAACGACGAGATAAAGTTTATCCGCAGTACATTTGCAGAATATCTTTACGACTCTAATCCCCCCAAAGAGATTATTGATAAGTTACTACCTATTGCTAATAAATTACTATCCGCGACTGATAGAAAATCTTTATGGGTAGTGAGTTTTTATGAACCAGTGTAGAGCCTGTTCTGGTACAGATATTCAGTTATTGATCGACTTTGGCCTGCAGCCGTTGGCCGGTGGATTTGTCGCGCGTGAGCAGATACCCCAAGAGGAGAAATATCCACTCCGCACATATATTTGTCAGGACTGCGGATTAGTACAGATATTTGATGTGATCCCGCCGTCTACCCTGTTTGACAATTACCTGTTCTCGTCCTCTACAGTTCAATACCTGGTCAATCATTTCGTGAATTATGCCCGATGGCTGAATGACAACTATCACCCTGATTTCGTAATTGAGTTTGGATGCAACGACGGGGTGCTACTCGAACCATTGAAGCAATACGGGATAAAGTCTGTCGGGGTTGACATCAGTCAGAATATCACCGAAATGGCACGGGGACGGGGATTGAATGCAATCACGGGGTACTTTGACACATCGATGGCGAAAACAATAAAGCAATTGTACGGTGCTGCTGATATCGTGACCGGCTCTAATGCGTTTCCTCATAATGACAATCCAGGATTGATCCTACAGGCGGCCGCTGAGTTATTGACTGCAAAAGGACATCTTTGTCTTGAAATGATGTACGCCGGGTCGTTGCTGGATAAGGTTCAGTGGGATTCGATGTATCACGAACACCTGAATTATTTCTGCCTGTCAACTCTAGAAATTCTGTTACAGAGATATGGATTCCATGCGGTACATGCGGAGATCGTACCAATGCACGCTGGTTCATTGCGGGTCGTGTGCGCGGTTGATCCATCTGAATACCCCGATAACACGGTTACTGAGATGTTCCGACGGGAAATGGCAAACGGCTACCAGAATGTTGCAACATGGCTAAGATTTGCCGAATGCGTAGAACGCCAGATAAAGGTTGTCAAGGATACATTATTTTCCCTATCGCACGGTGGTTATGGCGAATGCCCACGAATTGCTGCTTACGGCGCATCTGGTAGAGCTACGATGTGGCTAAATGCCTGTAATATGGATTATCTGGAATACATTGTCGACGAAAGCCCATTGAGGGCTGGAAAGTTAATGCCGGGCGTGCATACCCCGATTGTGTACCCTGCTCACTTTAGCAAGATACAGCCGGATTATTGTCTCGTAACTGCGTGGAATTACTTTGAGCAAATACGGCTAAAACATCCCGAATACAAGGGGATATGGATACTACCTGCACCAGACATGAGGTTTGTATGAATCCAGAACTTGTGATTATTGCAAGAGAATATATTGGGACATGCCACAACTGTCAATCAGAAATTAAATTTGATAGACTACTTTTAGCCGATACGCTGGAACTTGACGAATTCAACAATAAGATATTTTATTGCATTGGCGTTCCAGATTATGAAGGAACAACCGCAGGGAAACGGGCTATTTGTGATAATTGCGGAGTAACACTTAATTTGGTAAGGATATATGAAAAACAAAATATTGCAAAAGAGGTTACTGAATGGCTAAACCATTCCTGTCAATCCTAATCCCCACCTATAACCGTGCCGCAATGACACTTGAAGCGGTCGCCAGTGTTGGCAATAATCCAGAGGTTGAGATCATTGTGGTAGATGATTGTTCTTCACCTATAGAGACAGTAGGTCTAGCACCAGCAATGAGTAATCCTCTGGTGAAATTATATCGAAATCAAGATAATCTTGGTATGACCCGAAACTTCAATGAGTGTATGAAGGTTGCATCTGGTGAATGGTTTGGGCTTATTGGCTCAGACGATTACTACAAGCCGGGAGTGATTGACCATGTTGTAAGCGCATTACATCACCTTCCTCCGTGCCTATTGGTGTATGCCCGGTCTAACAAGGCGCGTATATTACCACCGGGCGTTGATACTGTAAGAAACCTACAATTGCCTTCCGGCTCTGGTAACTTCTGGCATCGGTCAATCTATGAGGACTTGGGCGGTTTTGATGAACGGTTAACCTTCTCCCCTGATGCTGAATACTGGTACAGGATTGCGAGTAAATATCCTGTTTACGAAGTGCCTGAAAAGTACAGCGTCTACCGCGAACATGGCAATAACTTGATGTACGACACATGGCGACAACAGGCAGAGTTCCTGAAGCAGATCAAGCTGATTACGCGCCTGAACATGGTACACAAGGGTTACGACACAACCGACCTTGATTTGGTTGTTGCTTATGAGGGACAGGCTGTATGGGATACGATACTGTATATCATGCGTGTGACCAGCACTAAGCCGGATAAGTTTGGCATATTCGATATGTACTTTGAGGTCGCCTTGAAGTTGGCATTCACAAAGGACAGACTGGATGCCATAAAATCATTGTGCAAGGCGAGGAATAAGAAATGAGAAAAGGATCAACAAAGAAAGTTGCATTGCCGGAGCCCAACCCGCCACAAAAACCGTCAACTGCTCCGGTATCCATCGCTGAATATGATAAATCCCATGCTTTGGGATTGCCATCAATCGAAAAAGAGGTTATCGACATCCTCCTCCGTCTATGTGATGCCTGCCACGAAATAGATAACCGCATCGAACCGTGGGCTGGTATAAGGAAGGACATTGAGAGGCTGAAATGATCGATAAAATTGCATACACGTTAGTTTTTATTTTGGCTTGTTCGGCTGTATTACTTTTTGCTTCAATGGCAGTTTTGGCTATTGTAAATATTTGGATGGCTATTTTATGACCAAAATCACCTTCATGTGCAACGTCAAGAATGAGGAATCGCGGATCGGTTATGTATTAGGTCACGCTACAAAATGGGCTGACGAGATAATCATTATCAATAAGCAGTCCACGGATCGAACTGTTGACATATGTAAAGAATACAGGCGCGTGAAAATCATTGACGTTCCAGATACAATCGCCGGTGATGATGACCGCAAAACATGGGTGAATTATTCGAGCAATGATTGGATATTTTACGGCACGGCTTCAGAAATCCCAACCACAAAATGTATCTCTACCGCAAAGTCCATGATTGATGGAGATTACGATTTGATCACAGTTCCTAGAAAAATGTACATGCTTGGAATTCATTCAGAATATTCCCCGTGGAATATCAGCCACTATAAATTCCTTTTCAACCGCAAGCGCATAAATATCTCGAATCGCATCCACCGGAACTTTAGCGCAAAGAATGGCAAGGAAGGGCATATTCCATTTTCGGATGATTGCTGTGTTTATCATCTGACTTATTCATCAGCAAAATACTGGCTTGAAACAAATATCCAATATTGGCAGGAAGAGGCCGCCTGTTCAATAAATCCAGTAGCCGATATACAACGGTGCTATGCCTATATTGCAAGGCATGAGGACAACCTGAAAAAAGGCGGTGACGAAACAAGATTGTTATTATTCGCCTGGCTACTTTATCACCTGGGAACAGCATTCTGTCTGGAAGAAAAACGGCGCGGCATGGATATCACCGCTGAATATAAAAAGATTTATGACCGCATACTGGAAGACTGGAATTATGAAGACCATTAGTGCCATTGTCTCTGCATATTATGCCAAAGATTTTATCCGTGAACGGTTGGATAATCTATTCAGGATGAACCCGACTCCTGAAATCATTGTCGTTGCCCAATCTGGAAGTTACGAGGCTGAAATTGCAACAACCTATGATTGCACATGGATATTGACATCGGACATACCTACAATTTATTCGGCGTGGAACATGGCAATCAAGGCATCCAATTGTGATTACATTACAAACGCAAATTGTGATGATCATACATATCTGGATAGTTATGCAATTATGAGTAATTTTCTCGAAAATAATCCAGATATCGGAGTTGTCTACGGTAATGATTATGTAAAGACCATTGTTGATGATGAACCCCGTTATGAATTACATGAACGCGGGGAAACAGACTTAAATATCTTGAAAACAAAATGTCTGGTTGGACCTATGCCAATGTGGAGAAAGTCGCTCCATGATCAATTAGGATATTTCAGTGATAAATTCCAGGTATGTGGAGATTATGAATTCTGGTTACGGTTAGCGGTAAACGGAGTGAAATTTCATCATTTGGATAGGCCGATAGGAATATACAATAAGCGAGTTGAATCCGCAGAACATAGGCAACCAGAAATTGCATTACTTGAAAAGCGATATCTACAAAACGCTTATAATAATGTATCAATCGTTTGACAATTATACACAATGGCGTATAATTGATGTTATGAGAAAAGTAAAATGCTTATACCTCATAACGCTGATAGTCGGATTATTATCCAGTTGCACCTATACTGCATCGAATATGACGCACGGCGGTTTTTATATTGCCGGTATAGATTTTGTCTATTGTACATCCGAGAAAACATGCCTCCACGAGACGGCGCATCAAATTGATGCAAGGCACGGATTTATCAGCTCTTCCATCGAATACCAAATTGCAATCCGGGATTATGCAGTATCCAACCCAGGCAAATTATGGAGCCGTGAAATATTATCTTATTCAGGGCAATGGAGTGAGATGTATGCCCAAATGTACGAGAGTGTTCACGGTAGGGTTGAATTATTTCCAGTTGAATTGCAGAAATACTATTGACACTTATCTTATTCTAATGTAAACTAATACTAATCTAATGGTTTCTTTTTGAGGGCGGATGCCCTGAACTGAAACCGGTGCTTGTCAAAGGATTTTGAGAGCCGAAGCGCATAACTCATTCGAGTTTGCTTCGGCTTTATTTATTGGTACGGAGGTGTTTATGGGAGAAAATAATAATGCCCTAAAAACAATATCTTCAACCCCTGAAGAATTACGTGTTGGAAACTATATCGTATTGTTTGGGGGGCGCGACGCCACCGGTGTTTTATATAAAAACGCTGATGGATCGAAGGGTGAATTCTTCACACCAAACACAGAACTTGAATCAAGTTATACCAAGACAGGGTTTCTACACGTTGATTTTGAACATGGACAAGACCCTGACGAATTAAATATTGGTTCTGACGATGTTCTTGGGTTTGTCGATTGGAAAACAGCCAAAGTTGACGAACGTGGAGTATTTGTTGATCGTGTTCTCAATCGACGGCAACGGTATGTTGAATGGCTTGAACCACTTATTAACGAGGGGCTACTTGGAAATTCAACAGAATGTATTTCCGGTGAAGCCGTTCGCGGAGAAGATGGTGAAATAAAACGTTGGCCGTTGAAACGCGACACATTGACCGTAAATCCAATGGAACCCCGGATGTTGTCTAAAAATGCGGTAACTGCAATCAAAGCTCTGGCGAAAGAAGAAATACCCTGTTTCAAGTCATTAATTACTACATTGCCGGTGGATACCGGGGTGGAGGAAATCAAACCTATTATTGTTAGCGAAAGTGAGGTCAAAATGACCGAAGATGAGTTGAAGGCGCATGATGAAGCTCTTGCCAAATCTGCCGCCGAAGCCGCAGTAAAAGCCTATGCGGCTAGTATCGAACCGGAAGTCAAAGCTGGTTATCAGGTTGATGTTGTTGACGATGAAGCCGACCGAGCCGCGAAAGGTAATCCCTTCAAAAGCGCGGGGGAATTCTTCAAGGCTGTACGAAATGCAGATGATCCATCTCTTCAAATGGATAAACGCCTGTACGGTCTAAAAGCTGCCGCTGGAGCGAATGAATCAGTTCAGTCAGATGGTGGATTCCTTGTTCCACAGGAAACCGCAGCTGGTATCCTTGAGAAAATGTGGGGAACTGGTACGGTCCTTTCCCGCTTCAATGCTATCCCGGTATCTGGCAATAATATGACCATCAACGTGGTCGATGAGACCAGTCGGGCAGACGGTTCGCGTCATGGTGGTGTGCTGGGTTATTGGCTGGCTGAAGCTGGTGAAAAGACAGCCACAAAAACCAAACTCCGCCAATTGGAATTGAAGCTAAAAAAGGTCGCTGCCCTGTGTTATGCGACTGATGAATTGCTTGAAGATCAAACCGCCCTTGAAGCTTGGTTGTCTCGCGAAGTACCTGGGGAATTAACGTTCCAAACAGAAGCCGCGATTATCAATGGTAATGGCGTTGGTAAACCTTTGGGTATTTTGCAAAGTCCTGCGTTCTACACCATCGAACGCCAGACAGCAGGTTCAATTGATGCTACTGATATTGGTAATATGTGGGCACATCGTTATCTTGGAGCTACCGATTATGTATGGTTTATCTCCAGCACAATCTTCCCAAAATTGATGAACATGACCATTGGTCAAGTTCCTGCTTACATGCCGCCCGGTGGATTATCTGGTTCACCTTATGGTACGATCTTTGGGCGTCCCGTTATCGAAACTGAATACAATCCCTCTCTAAGCGTGGCTGGAGATATTCTACTTGCCGCTCCTTCACAGTATGAAATGATTTCAAAAGGTGGAGTCAAGTCGGCTAGTTCAATTCACGTCAAATTTATCACCGATGAAACTGCTTTCCGGTTTGTCTATCGTGTTGACGGTGAACCAGCATGGAATGATAAGGTCGCAAGTTACTACGCTTCCAGCGACTATGTTTCCCCGTTTGTTGGCCTGTTGGCTACCTCATAGAAAGGAGGATAAATATCATGGCTAAATTACGTTTTGCTGAAGGCTTGAAAGTTATTCCTATCCTTTCTCCTGTGGCTCTCGGGGCTACCGCGCTGGATACCGAATATGTGGATATGAAGTTGAACCATTGGGCTTCTTTCCTGGTTCATTTCGGAGCAACAACCAGCGACACATCGGATACTGTAACTGTGACTGTGCTGTGCAGTTCTGTATCCACATCCGCCACCGGTGACGGTATCCCGTTCAAATATCGTCTGTCAAGTTACTTTGAAGATGATAATACTGGTGCAATTACCGCTGCAACCTCTGACGGCGTAGCCCTAACAAGCTCGACCGATCCGAGTGTTTCGCTGGCTGACCGGTTGTTACAGATTGAAGTAAACGCTGATGATCTTCCGGCGTATAAATCAGACGGACGGTTCTTGACCGTTGTAATCACTCCGACCGCTGATGTTGTAGGCGTGGTAAGCGCAGTGGCAATCCTCGAACCGCGTTATCCGGGGAACGATATCCCAAGTTCCACCTAATCAATAAGCGGCAATCAGGGGGAGGCGTGAAAACCTCCCCCTTCGAAAGAATAATATATGGCAGATTATTGCTCATCGAGTGATGTAAAAACGGAGATGCCCGACAGTGGTTTAGCGTCATCTACAGACGCGACATACGATATCGCAATCGGAACATTGATAACCGCCGTATCCCGATTGATTGATAAACAGGTAGGGCGTGAACCGAACTGGTTTGCATCTACAGATAGCGAGACCCGGTACTATGATGGGTCTGGCGAAGTCACCCAGGAGATTGACGAATTACACACATTGACCAGTGTGTCGGTATCCGAGAGCGGATCAATTGTGGTTGCGGATTATACCGCGTGGACTTTGGATACCGACTATTACGTTTCACCTTATAACTATTCAGATTTAGGATTACCGATTGACCGCCTGATAGCAGACTGGAACGGATCAAAATATAAGTTCCCGAGGTACAGGAAAGCTGTACAGGTTGTAGGGCAATTCGGTTATTCTGCTACGCCGCCAGAGGATATCAAGCAAGCCTGCATCATTCAGACAATGCGCTGGTTTGGCAGGGCTAAACAGATGTTTCAGGATCAAGGCGGCGGCGATTGGGCTGGCCAGACGGTCTTTGCTAAAAGCGAACTTGACCCGGATGTGAAAATTATCCTGCAAAGTTACAAATTAGGGAACATGGTATGAGCATTATTGATACCGCTATTCAGAGAATACAGACCATAGCGAAAGCTACGGTTTTCGACGGTACAAACACATTTAAGAATGCGCCGGATTATCCGACTGATGACGCAAGCATTTTGCCGTTGGTCATTACGCATATATCTGGCGGGAACGTTACGCAGGTAAACGCAACAGATACAAAGTTAATTGTGAATATTATGTCAGAAATTCACTTCAACAGAAGTATTTTGAGAATTACGTATCAAATGATAGACACCTTTATTCCTGATTTCATTCAAAGATTAGGAGGTGATCCAACTCTAGCCAGTTCAGCAAGCACGATCATTTATCCGGTCACTTTCACGGTAGGGCCTGCTGAATGGGATTCGATTATTACCCAAATGGTATCTTTTACCATTCCTGTAAAATTAAACCTACTTTCTCCTACGGTAACCCCATGAAAAATACTCTTATTGTTATGGGTTCGCACCCCCGAACTCGTGATCAATTCGATTGGACGCGCGAAGATTGTGACATTGTTGTGTTCAATGAAGCCATGAAGATGGATTGGTGCAAACGCGCTGATTATGTCATGCAAATGCACTTGCCAGTTATCTTCCGTAATCCGGGCAACAGGAACGATCCTAATCATTACAATTGGTTGAAATCTGGGAAAACTCCTATCATTTTGATGCAGGAACAATACGATGACGTTCCCATGTCACGACAATACCCATTGGATGAAGTTTTGAAACTCGGTCATCGCTATCTGACTTCATCCGCTGCCTATTCTATTGCCTTTGGAATTGTTGAAGGGTACGAACGCATTGAGATTTACGGTGTGGAGATGGAAACTAATACCGAATACCAACACCAAAGACCGGGCGTTGCTTACTGGGTCGGACTTGCACAGGGAGCTGGCGTTGAAGTAGACTTTCACGGGAATCTATTAGACTGTCCGCTTTATGGCTATGAGGGTGATATCAAGTTCCCGTACAAGTTCTTTGATGAACGGATCAAGGAAATCGATATACCTCTAAAAGAGGCTTTTAGGGTTTACAACGAGGCTTGTGATCGAGCGAACGATCTGATCGTCGGTTATCTGAAGACCGGACTTAACCACAAGGAACTGATTGATCTGTTACAGAAACAGTCAGAACTTGGGGCAAACTTTGGACTGCAACGCGGTGCACAACAGGAAATAATCCGCTATAAGAAAAAAGCGGATGTTCAAATTGCTGCAACCGGAGATCACTTATTCTCAAGGCAAGAGTTTGAATTCTCCGCAGCCACTTTCGTGAAAGACCGAGACCTGGCAATTATTACTGCTACTGATCTTGGAAAGAAATGTGAGCAAAGTTTCCAGATAGTATTGAATACCGGCAATGCCGCAAAGAAAAAGAACCGCATGGATCAATTTGTTGAGACAGTTGCCAAATATGTACAGGAATCTATCAAGGTCGGTCTATTTGATGGAGCCGCAAAAGAGAATAAATATCTCATGGCAAAACTGGATGAATTGGTACGCATGGCAGGTGGCGAAGCCAGCAAGGAAGTTATGGAGGCGGCCATTGAGAATAGGGCATAACCCATTACGTGCTGATAAAGTTCCTGAATTGCCGACAAGGATAATGTCGGTTATTACCCATTTGCCTAATCGGTCTGGGTATCATCAATATCGCCTTGACGTTATCAAGGCATGTCTTACAAGTATGCGGAACGGTGCGCCGGGTATCCCTGTCATGGTCTGGGATAATGGATCATGCGCCTATTTAACTGATTGGTTGCGGGATGAATACAAGCCTGAGACATTGATACTATCTCCGAACATCGGCAAGTCTAGCGCAAGGGCAGCATTGTTCCGTATGGTACGGACTGACGCGATCATGGCATTGAGTGATGATGACATGCTGTTCTTCCCAGGCTGGTGGGACGCTTCACAAAAATTATTGGAATCGTTTCCTGAGGTTGGAAAAGTATCCTGTTATCCCGTGCGCACACAGGGTCGTTGGGGATGCTCGTCTACCAAAGAATGGGCAGCCAATAATGGGAAATTGGAAGTCGGCATATTTGTCACTGAGGAAGAGGAACGCGATTTCTGCACATCCGTTGAACGTGATTATGATTGGCATCTCAACTATGCAAAAGACGACAAGGATTATCGGGTGACATACAAGGGATTGCAAGCATATTGTTACGCACATCACTGCCAGTTTATGGCTCGGGTTGGTGTAATCGTTCCGTTCCTTGAAAGATGCAATGATGCAATGGCTAATGAGAAACCGTTCGATATCGCTGTTGATAATGCCGGACTTTTACAGTTAACTACGGCAAAGCGGTATAGCCGTCATATTGGAAACATGATCGATCACAAAGTAATATCAGACCTTATTGGTATGGGATTGATTAAAGCAACGGAGGTAATATGAAATATCTCGGACACGGATTTATTCCCGGCGTACCCGCTAGGAATTTAACTATCGCTGAAGTAAAAATTTATGGCAAAGAAAGATTACTTGCCAGTGGTTTATATATAGAAAAATTATCGGTAAAAGAAAAGGTTAAGGAGGTAATAAATGACGAACGGAATTAAAGCATTACGTCAAATTCAGATGAGTAGGGAAACGACACAAGGAACGGCTACCACCGATTTTTCGGTATGGCGTGGCCTGGGTACTCTACAGGATTCGCGTGAAAGCGTATGGCCAGAAGAGGATATTGGTATTCTATCCGGAACGGATCGACAATATTTTCCGAAATTATCGGCAACCCTTGAGATGGATGCAATTGAAGCAACATTTGAACAATTGCCCCATATTCTTGATGCGGGTATTCGAAATTCTATCCTCACAACGGATACTGGCTCCGACTATATTCGAACTTATACAGAACCAACGACGGGCGCGACAATTGCCGAATCCTCCGATCTACAGACTTATTCATTTAAGTGTGGTGATAACAACGAAGTCGAAAAGTTTAGTTTTGGGTTTGTAAAAGAATTCACTCTATCAGGAACAGCCGGTGAAGCATGGAAGATAAAATCAACCTGGGAAGGTCGTGAAGTTGCCAGTGATTCAGACGGATTTGCAACTGTAACCATTCCAATTGTTGAAGAAATGCTATTCAGCAAATCCAGTCTTTATATTGATGCCAGTTCGGACACTATCGGAACTACTCTGATTAGCAATACTTTGATAAGTGCTGATTTGAATGTTACTACGGGTTGGCAGTCTGTTTATACGGGTTCCGGCCGCCTTGATCTATCATTCATAAAACAGGTACAGCCAGAAATAAAGTTGGATATTACCTTTGAACATAATGCGACTGCAACAGCAGAAAAGGCTGCATGGAGAAACAAAACCGCCCGGTTATTACAAATCCTGGTTCCAGGCAACGCAGTCGCTACGGCGGGGGCTCTATATACCTATAAGACCATGAAGATAAATCTGGCTGGTAAATGGGATTCGTTTGAGAAGATCGACGAAGTTGACGGGAACGATGTTGTGACCGGTCACTTTATCGCCCGGTACAATTCTACTGCTGCTTTATTCTCTGCAATCATCGTTGTCAATGAGGTTATAACAATGCCATGATAAATCTAAATATTACAGCTGAAGCATTGGATCAATTGACGTGGGAACAATGGGAAGTATTTGAACCTAACAACAAAAGCGTTAATTATCACGAGGCACGTGAAATTATGTCTTTATTTGTTGTTGGGGTTGAAAAAACTGAAGCAATGGAAATGTTAGGCAAGTTGAAAACATCCGAGATGAAATCAGTTTTCCAGCAATTTGTGGACAAGGTTGCAGAATTGGGAAACGTAAACCCTACGACCGGAGGCGGATAATTGCATGGGCACAATCATCCCAAAACCCGCCTCCGATTCCCCCGGATTGGGTAAATATACTAATTGCCGCTAACGAATGGGGAACACCCCCGTGGATTATTACCGGAGAAATGGGTATAACTGCCCGCAAGAAATGGTTGAACCGATGGAATTTATTTAAATACCATACCGGAATAGCGGAGGCAGAATGCATGAAAAGGTTGACCAATGGCAGACAATGAAGTTAATGTTGTCATAACGGCATCTGATAAGGCATCAAATATAATCGCCGGGATTGCAAAATCCTTGAAGGGTGTATCTTCGGCTATTGGCGATCTGACAAAAGATTATATTGCCTATGGCGATGAAGTCGATCAACTTTCTAGATTGAGCGGTATGCAGAATGATGAAGCTAGCCGCATGATTCAATTTGCCGACGATCTGTCATTATCTTATGATAATCTGAGTACATCACTGAGATCATATTCCCAATATCTTGAAAAGACTGAAGAAAATTCAGCAAAAATGGGAGAAGTTGCTAGTAAATATGCGGATGAACAAAAAAAATCACAGGAGGATTTGAGTAATTCTCTTGTGGATATTGCCAGTAATGCTTCTGATAAACTGACTTCTTTGATTGAAACACACGCGAATAGATTGAGTGATCTACGACAATCAATTAAATCAATGGAACAAGATTTCACCGACGAAATGTCTGATAATAAACAGGAGTTGAACGATAAATTATCGGATATGGATCAGGATTATGCAGACAATCGAGAAGGTTTAATCAAAGATTTGAGCAAGGCTGATTCAGAAAGTCAATCGAATAATATCAAGGAGCGTATTTCTGAACTCGACGCGGATTACAGTAAACGCAGAAACAGAGCTATCAGGGACGCACAACAATCAGAAGAAAGAGCCAAACGAGAACAGGATCAAAAACTAGAATTAGCGAAAAAACGTATTCAAGAAGAAAATTTTGAATACAAAAAACAAACTCTTGCAATACAGGAAGAACAAAAAAAACAGGAACAATCAGCAAAGGAAAGTTTTGACCGCCAGGCTAAGTATGCGGCAGAGGCTTATGCCAAACAATTCGCTTCTATGAAATCTGAAATAGCAAAATCACAAAGCGATCTATCTGGTGGAAATATTGAAAAGGTAAATATTGATACTCTGGCAGCATTGTCAAATCAATATCTTGCCCTACCCGAAGGGATAGAAAGAACTAATTTTGCTCTTGAGCGTTTTGGTAGAAACGGAACTGAGATGATGAAAATCCTGGAAATGGGGCCAACCAAAATTCAGGAAATGAGTGCCAGTATTCAGGCAAGTTTGATCGTCGATGAAGAAAAAAGAAATAGGATGATATTGGCCAAGAATGCCCTCGATAATTTCAATGATAGTGTTCAAAGTATACGATTCGCCGCTGCTGACAAATTATTATCCATTTTTCAGAAATTACCAAAGCCGATGCAGGATTTTACTTTAGCCATAGGATCAATGGCAAGCACTGGAATAATTGATGGGTTGGCAAATGTATTTATTATCCTGAATAATATCGGGGGTATCGGCCCAAAAATTGGAGAGGCTGCCCTTGCCATGAAAGGACTGGCAATTTCAACATGGGCAGCCATTGGGCCATTTGTTGCTGTCGGCGCGGCCATTGTCGCCGTAGGATATGCGGTATATAAACTGTATCAATTTATTGTAATGTTGGTTCAAATGTTTCAACAGGCGGCAGCCAATGGTAAGTTCTTGGAATTTCTAAATGCACTGAATGGATATAACATTGTCAAGAATGTCAAGCTTCCCGGCCGAGCATCCGGGGGATCGGTATCGGGTGGTAGTCCTTATATAGTTGGTGAACGCGGACCCGAAATGTTTATTCCTTCCAGTAATGGTTCTATACTTCCTAACGGTAGTTCTGGTGGAGTAACTCTTGTTTATTCCCCTATGATTTCGCTTGCCGATGAATTTGAACTACAAACCAAGCTCGGGCCGATTATCCGTAATGCCATGCGGGGTGCTGTCTAATGGCAAAGTGGGGAACTGGCTACCGTTGGGGAAGTGGTACGCTCTGGGGACAAGCCGGTGGCGGCGGCATGGTATCTGTTCCTTTTTCCGGAGAAATAGTCTGGATCATAAATATTGATTGGACTGGCAATGGTGCAATAAACGAGAATGCCTATATCCGCCAGATTGATATTAATCGGGGACGGGAACATTATCTAAATCCAAGTGGATCTGGATTTGAAAAGATGCAACCCGGCAAGGCAACCCTCGTTTTTGATAATTCAAATGGTCGTTATAACCCCTACAATGTCGATAGTCCTCTTTATGGGGATATATTGCCTGGCAGGAAGATACAAATCCTTGCCTACATTGTTGCAACAAAAAAGACAGAAGTACGATTCACGGGGCATATCACTGATTTGCAACCCTCTGCTGATTCGAAAGAAGTTACCATAACCGCTGAAGACGGTATGCGCTGGTTGGAGGATGCAGAATATTCGAGTGGCGTGATCTATTCAAGGATGACCTTTGATGCCATAAATCTTGTTCTGTCATTCGTGAATTGGCCCTACCAACGTAATATCCAACCCTCGTTCCAACCATTGCAGGTATTCGAGCCCGGTTCAGGTTCATCATTGAGTATTATTCAACAACTGGCAGAGGCTAATCTGGGTACATTCTTTATTGATCGTTATGGTAAGGCTATATTCTATCCGGTTAACTATCTGATTACAACAAGCCATGATATAGATGAATCTATTCTTTTGAGAGAGATCAGGATATCCCAACCGTGGGAAACTGTACGAAATAAGATCAAGATCATTGCCAACCGAAAAGGAAAACGCCCTGAATCAAACGTCTGGACTATGGCAGGTATCGAAACGTTTACCGCTGGCCAAACCAAATCTTTTGGGGCAACATTCAAATCATCTGATGGACTTTCAATTGAATATTTGAAGGCAAATACCGCCATTGATGGAACCGGAAACGATGTATCCGATAACTTTACCGTAACCAAATCAGATATAACATCCACCAATTGCACATTATCCGTAACTTATAATGGGACAGGAACGGCTTACCTTTTGGGATTATTCCTCGTAGGGAGTGCGATAGTATCCGCCCCGGAATCAAAAACGGCATCGGATTCTACAAGCATCCTGAAATATGGGCCGCGATCATTTACACTGGATAATCCGTGGTTGCAAGACCGTTCCTATGCGGCTGCCTATGCAAGTATATTGAATAATCATTTGAAAGACCCACATAAAGACCCGATAATTCAAATCCAACAATATCCATCGGTTCAATATGCGATAGACCTATACGATAAAATCAACCTTACTTCGGCAACCCTCGGCATTGATGATACCTATACAGTGGCTGGTATCCGCGAAAAATGGTTGAGTGATACCGGTCAAAATGCTGTGACGACCCTTTATTTGCAGAATGTCTTATATGACAGTACGATAATAACACCCGACCCGTTTTATCCGGGTGCGTTACCGGATGTGCCCTTTGAGGATATGCCCTCGTGGATCGATCCGTGGATTCCTGAAAATAATTCCCCTATTATTGATCCATTCTCAAATTTTCCCGTACCGGATATGACAGATTTTTGCTTGCGAACGGATGCAGATCAGACCAATGCTTATCCGGTGACATTCACAAGAAACAGATTATTGAATGACAATGACAATCAAATCGAATTGGAATCATTCTTGTGGTTCCCATGCACATTAAGGACCGCTAGTTCCCTGAATAAATCTACAATGATTGTTCATGGCGGTTGGTCTTATACGAATGCAAGTGGAGTTCAAAACTATGATATTCTGAACTCGTGGTGGCATGTGGATGCAATCGCTTCGGATAAAAGCGTGTTGTGTAGTGGTTCGATTGTGAATGGTTATACATCTCCCAGAAATGTGATATTTTCTCCGACTACCGCATTAGAAGTCGCAGGTTTTAGGATTTGGATAGATAAGAAGGGAATATACGGAATCGGAACTGAATTTGCGTCAGGAAGTATTCCGGTAACAGACGATAATGGTACGACTGTTCCCGGCTTAACCATTGGTAATTATTATTGTGTCGAGGGTTATGGCGGGCCGTGGTGCAATCATTCTGCATTTCCTTCCCAATTATTTTGGGGGATTGGAATTATCATAGGTGGTACATATTATGTAATTGGTGGCGATTCTTACCTCGGATATAATTCTGGTATTGCAAGTGGAAAACTATTGCAAGTAGATAATGCTTTCAATAATGGGAAATATGGAAGAGGTTATTGGAAAGCGGAAAATACATCGGAAAAAATAGTAATTACCGATCCAACCAAAATTGATAATTCCGGTTCAATGAACTTTATTGTCAGAAATTCCAGTCTTGCCGGTAAAAAACTTATGACGATAAATAATATATTCATGAAGAATGTTTGCGGTACGGGTATCTTATAGGAGAATCTTATGCCATTAACCCCCAGTTTTCCAGGTGCGATAAAAACATTCACAGAGATTACGGATAATGTAACCGAAATGACATCGACTGATATCAATCCGGTCTATGCAGAAATAACATCTATTGAAACGGAACTCGGTGCGAATCCAGCTGGAACTGCAACTGATGTTGTTACCAGGTTGGCAAAGGCATTAGCCGGTGATGGAAGTCTGAAATTTGCAACCGGATCAGAACTTACCATTTCGAGTGGGGTTATTACTCCTACCCAAAACTGGCACATTATTGATACACAGGGGGATGCTGCAACAGACGATCTTGATACGATTGGTTCATCAGATACAGAGGATGGATTTATCCTTTTCTTGAGACAGGCGAATGATGCCAGGGATATCACGATCAAACACGGGACAGGGAATATAAAATGCCCTGGATCGGTTGATATTGTTTTGACCGATACCTATCAGATCGTTATTATGATCTATGACGCAACTTTAGAAAAATGGATTGCAACAGTTTCCTCTGTGAATGCCGGATTATTGAATGGTGCAAATATATGGTCTGCGGTCAATAGTTTCTCGAAGTCCCTTAATTTTGCCTATACATCGGTCGCCGCCGCTACTGTTCTGGATTCAACCTATTACTTTGTGGATGTGGATTGCACAGCGGCAGGAAAGACAATAACATTACCCACCGCTGTGGGCATAAACGGGCGCGAATATATCATCCGTAAACTGGATGCCTCGGCTAATATTGTTACCATTGATGGAGATGGGGCAGAAACAATCAACGGTTCCTTGACTAAAACATTGGTTGAACAATATGATACAACTATCCTTTTCAGCAATGGCGCAAACTGGATGGAACTTGCGACCGGTGGTGGAGGTGGTGCTTCCAGCGATTTGATTGCGCATACTCATACCGCATCAACGGACGGCGGATTAATAAGATTGGATACCATAGCCGTGCCTACAGATAGCACAAGTCTCGATGCCTCCACGGATACACATGGATTGTTGCCTAAGCTATCGGGTACTGGCACTGAATTTATGAGTGGTTTGGGTACATGGGCAACACCCGCTGGTGGGTCGTCCACCGATCTGATAGAACACAATCATTCCAGTTCGGATACTGGCGGGATACTTAGACTCGATACAATCTCCGCACCTACAGATGTCACAACATTAAATTCAACGACTGATGCACATGGGTTATTCCCAAAACTATCCGGGTCATCTGATCAATATGTAAATGGTAAAGGTGAATGGGCGACCGTAACCGGGGGGGGTGGTGCTTCCTCTGACCTTGTAGTTCACGGCCATACCGGGGCAGCAGACGGTGGAGCGATAAAATTAGATGCGTTACAGTCGCCAGACGATTCAACCAGCCTCGATGCTTCAACGGACGCACATGGGTTATTGCCTAAACTAGATGGCTCTGGTGATGATTACCTGAGTGGGTTAGGAACATGGCGCGCGTTTACTAGAGCAGCAATAGGTATTTCAGGAGTAATAAGGATTGCGCCTACATCAGATGTAATTGCCGGAACGACAGATTCAGTTGTTTTGCCTTCCGCGATAAATCCAGAAGGATTAGCCGGATTATTTAATTCTGCCACGACTGACTTTGACGCGAACACAACTACTCATGGATTCCTGCCGAAACTATCCGGTGTAAATACTGAATATTTGAGTGGCTCGGGATCATTTTCTACTCCTGCCGGAGGAAGCGGAGGTTGGAAATATCCATGTAACGGAAGGTTGACTCTTGTAAATCAAACTCCGATAACCACATCAGATTATGCAACAACAGATGCACAGATTCTTTATTTTTCTGCATTTAATGGTGATGAAATAAGTTTGCACGATGGCTCAACAGATACTACAGCATGGACTATATACACCATACCATCGACAGATTTAATGCTTAACATATCAACAACAGATTATAGTACATCTGATAATTTTGATATTTGGGTTTATCCAACTTCTGATTCTATCCCGGCAATGTCTAGCACAAAATGGACTGATAATACAACTAGGGGAACTGCGTTGGAAACGGTTTCTGGTATTTATTGTAAAACTGGTGCAACGCAATATAGATATGTAGGCACTATTCGCATGGTTTTAGATGGTCAATCAGAAAAATCAAGATCAAAATTATTTATATATAATTGTTACAATAAATTATCTCAAAGCGGATGGAATGTATTTACGTCAAATCAAACATTCGCTGGAGCATCATGGACTGAAATAAATACGGAAATTAGAATTGGATTTGTTATAGGATTGCCAGAAACAATATCTGCGTCTGCTAATATTATTGGATATACAGAAGCATCGTTGTTAGCGGATATGCGATGTGCATTTGGTTACGATGGCACTGTACCCGAGGATGGAATAGCATATGGTCAAGCATCCTCGGTATTACAGCCAGTTATACCAATTTCACTATCAAATAGAAAATCTAATTTATCACCAGGATACCATTATTTAACATTACTCGGATATACGGGCAGTTCTTCTGATACGTCTACTGTCTTAGGCGCATCTACTGTTTTCCGAACCCAAATAAATATAGAATATAATGGATAAATTCTATGGAAATTTGCAGAAACTACGGAATAATATAGAGGTTCACTATGGCAGACACAATTTATGGTTTAGGACGTTATCAATCAAAACCCGATCCGAAAGACTGGAATCTCAGGCAGTTTACCAAGTTTCCATATACCGGAATAACCGAACGGGAATGGAATATTGACATAACATTAAATCAAGGCATTAAGCCTTATTGTGTTGGTTATACGATGGCGCATTTTGGGATATGTCTGCCAACGGCTTCAATGTATACAGCTAGTGATGCCGACTTTTTCTATAAACGGTGCAAGATTTATGATTTACAACCAGGCATGGAAAATGGCACGACAATGCGGATCGTGAACGGTGAAGACTTGTTTCTCGACAAAGAGGGCGTAGAGGGCATGATACGCTCGCTCGAAGAATGGGCTAAGCAATTATGAAACTCCGATGCCCTTTAGACACCTATCAATACATCAGCCAGACCTATGACGATCACGTAGCGAGGGCGTATGCGAACGGCTGGTATCCCTATCCGACCACTACGCCGAATGTCACATACTACTACGGCGGCATTGACTACGCCGTATATAACGCGCCGTGTAAAAGCGCGGCTTATGGCTTTGTCTCAAAAGTAGAAAATAGCAATATCGGTTATGGCAGGTGTGTCAGAGTCGATCACGGAAATGGATATGTAACCATCTATGGGCACATGTCACAGATCAATGTGACTGTCGGTATGGTCTTGCAGGCTGGTGACATTCTCGGGATAACCGGCAACACGGGAAACTCGACCGGCCCCCACCTGCATTTTGAGTTGAGACTGAATGGCTCTCCGATTGATCCGCAACCAATGATTGATGAATTTGAAAGTGAGGATGATGTGAAAGGTACTGTGCTGGTAGATACTCTTGGAGTACGCAGGTCGCCGGAAGTGAATTTATTCAATCTGGTCAAACGCATTGGCAAGAATTCTCCGCCGCTCGATATTGTTGACATAGTAACTATGTGGGGAAAAACGGCGGACGGATATTATGTCTGCCTGAAGGAAAAAGGCGTTGATTACGTGAAGATGGAAGACGAATGAAATATATCCAGCATCCCGATTATGTGCAGTATTGCAATGATATGTTTGTGATCAATGCGCTCTGGATGCTGGCTTTTATGGTATTGGTGGTTATTCCATTTTTGACGAGGTGAATACATGGCGGGTCAGACCAACAATGAGATATTGAAAAACATGGCAATAGACATAGAAATAATCAAAAGGGCTATTGAACCGCTTCCTTCCATATTCAAGGATATTTATATTGGCAATGGGGAGCCGCCCTTGCGGGATACCTGCCGTGAATACCTGGCTGAAAAGAAATGCAAAGAGACGGCCAAGACCGAGGCGATAAAAGAGAAAAAAGACTTCAAGGGGAAGTTTATTTTACAGATCATTGGAGCATTTATCGCATTTACGTTCGGGCAATTTGCGCTATTTCTGGCAGCGATAAACTGGATGCCACAGATACTTGCGCTTATAACCAAGTGAGGACAATTGAATATAACCAACGTACAACAGCAAGGGGAAGTCACAACAGTACGGGTAACTTACACGGGGGTAAACGACAGTATAAAATTGCTATTACGTTCGGATGCGCACCATGATTCGGTGAACTGCAAGCGCGACCTTGAAAAGAAGCACCTTGACGAGGCTACCAGAGACGGAGCATACATTCTTGATGCCGGTGATCTTTTTGACGGGATGCAAGGACGCAACGACCCAAGACGTGGATACCAGGATTTGCGCCCCGAATTTATGGTTGCAAATTATTTTGATGTTATTGAAAACGATGCTTACGAATTCTATAAACCCTATGCCGAAAACTGGCTAATTATGGGTAAGGGAAACCATGAA
Source organism: Patescibacteria group bacterium (assembly GCA_041674765.1). Lineage (GTDB taxonomy): Bacteria > Patescibacteriota > UBA1384 > XYA2-FULL-43-10 > 1-14-0-10-43-13 > JBAYVE01. The sequence goes on along the minus strand of JBAYVE010000010.1, from coordinate 4,674 downwards.
TTATCTGTACTGAAAAATACACAGATTGACCTTACCAGCAGACTATCCGGCAGGTTGCATGTCAATTGTGGCGGGGTAAGTGGATGGGTAAAGTTTAGATTTGAAAAGCCAACAAAGGGAAGCCGAACAACTGTAAACTTGCGCTATCATCACGGCGGCAGCGGAAACGCTCCGGTCACAAAAGGCGTGATAGACACAGCGAGGCAGGCGGCATACCTTCCTGATGCTGATATTGTTTGGAATGGACACAATCACAACGCATATATCATGCCACAGTCAAGGGAGCGCATAACCGATACAGGAAGGGTTTACAGGGACATAGCCTATTATTTGCGGACACCTGGTTATAAGGATCAGGGCGATTGGGAACGCGAAAAAATGTTCCCTCCTACTCCACATGGTGCTATCTGGGTCACGATAAAGATAAATAGTTCTATAAAGCCAGAGATTGAATGTAGAACGGCTTTTGAATAATCATATTCCTATTTTGCCATGAACCGGAAACATGGATTTCCATATTGTCGGTTGACGGGCTAAACGTAAATATATTTCCCATTATCCCCCGTTTGACGCGATAACCGGCAATTTGTGACATATAAAAAGAGCCTGCCGACTTACCTAACGATGGGGTTACGGTTTGGCTCTTTTCTGATCAGACACCGGAGATCAGCCCGGCGGCCACCCGAAGGTGGACTTTACACGTCTCAGGGCTTTCGCCCGGATGTATCCTACTTGCAGGGATATGCCCTGTTTCAGATACGAAGCTATGGGCCAGGTCGCTCGGGGCTTCCGATCCAGTGGTAAATACCAAGAGTGGCTATTTCGGCTGTTCATTACTCCGATGTCCACTAAAAACCTACCGCCCTCACTGCCATAACCACAAATATTATAGCACGAATGTCAAGAGGGTATATAGAAATGCGTACTAACAGGGCATTACACAAAACACCCCCCCCGAATAATTGTGGAGGGTGTTTTGCTAGGAGGGTGGAAAGAAAGGAGTCTGGACTATTTGATGATAGCACGACTTTTATAACTTCGCAACTTTTTCATAGCTCTTTTGCACTCATCACAATGGTACTTCTGATTTGGCATTCGCGGAACGAATACGACATTACATGGCGGGTACTCGCAGCGCCGGCTATCGGCAAGGATCAACGCGCCGGGCTCGACATTGCCGGTGACGATATATGGAATTTCGACAGACAGGGATTGCAGTTTTATGATGACTGCGTAAAGTTTCTTACCGGCCGGTAAAGTCCCTGCAAGGACATTGTGGATATATTTCTCGTGCCAGGGCGGGTTCTTTCTGGCAACGGTTGAGAGCCGATTTGCTACGTCCTCACGCGCCTTGCGGTCAAGATTGTTCGGGTCGTATCCCATTTTCAGAATCGCGTCAAATAAGGCGAATTTCGCCGGGATGAGTAAATCTACGTGATTAGACACATAAGCCGTTTCTAGCAATTCGTACCAGCCTTACAGGGCATGTTGTGGAAGTCGCACGATTGAAAGCTATTCATATTTTGCATGTTTTGGTCTTTTATTTGAAACGTCCCGTAAAGTTCATTAGGCTTTACGGGATGGCGTTCCTATTGCTTACTGGGAATCTTCAACGATGTAATCAAATACCGCTTCGCTAAATCCGTCGATATGCCGCCACTTTCCATAACCTACGCCGTTTTTGTTTGATGCAACGTTTATCATATATCCCGTTGTCTTTGGGTTTGACACGGCATCATGTGACTGCTCGTCAGTAATCACAATTATGCGGTCGTAAGTTTCCTGCCGATTGATGGCGTCAATAGCAGCGCCAAGATATGTACCACCATGAGATTGGCTAGTATTTATCGCATCTCGTAAAGCAAAGCCGTGTCGGTCTGGAATTTGGATTACGAGTTGTGAGAATGAAAAGATAGAGACAGACTCGCATAATTCACGGGCAAGAACAGCCAACCCACAAGCGGCGTCGACTCGTTGCATATCGGATTTCGCTGATATTTCTTTATCCATAGAGCCGGATACATCAATGAGCAATACGGTTTTACCAGGTAGTTTTGCGCGATCTTCAATACATTTCAACATCACAGGTTCGATGCGGCTTTCCCATTGTGGGGCATAACGAGCAGCGGCGATAAAACGAAACGGAAGGACACGATCAACTTTAGCATTTTCAAGAGCAGAAAAAATTAGACTTTCGCTTACACCAACCTCTTTCATATTTCGAAGGTTGCGCAACAAAGCCATGGCACCAAGTTTGTTTTCGAATAACAGGCGCTCCCATGTTTCTTTTTTGTCGTTTCCAGCGGATAAAGAAACTTCCCATGTGTCGGGGCTTTCAAGCGTGCCGTCGACTAACTTTTTCCATGTGGCCTCTTGCTCTTTGTTGTCTGGTTTAGCATGGCACATAAACAATACATCGCGGAGCTTGATTGCATCGTCGCGGTTATATTTTGCCAGTTGATAGGCATTAAATTTCTTGAACGCTTTAGCAAGTCCTTTTTTGACTTGCGCTGATAAAGTTTCGCGCCCGTCTTTCCAGTAAAGAGACAAGAATTCTGTCATTTCGTCTGGCCGCTGAATTGCACAATCAAGGGCTTGTGCTACTAAATGCTTATGATCTTCCAACCGCGCCATTGACCGGATAACCCACAACGGAGCATGGCGAAGGTTCATTTTATTACGGGCTTCATTGACCATTTCAAGGACTTTGCCGGGGGAAACCAGCGGTACAAGTTCGGCAATTCGAGTCGCAATTGAAACACCGTCCTCGTAGAACTCATTTTCCCACAACATACAGGACATCAAAGAACGCCGCAATTCTTGCTCGGCGTCCATCCGGGAAGCAGGCGCTCCCTCGTGCGTAACTTCTGTAAAACGTGATTTAACATTCGTTTTCATTCACTACTCCTTAGAGAGAAAATTGTCGGGGAACAGGCGCTTTTGGTTGTTTTCGCGCTCTACCGCTGAGCTAATCAGGTTTTACCCTGATGCGGGATTCGAACCCGCGGCCTCGTCATTACAAGTGAAGTAACCAAAAACTACACCACCGCACTTATTCAATTTTTGTGAGGAACGGGCTGAAACGGTATATTTTCTTGACAGGAAGTAACCGTATTATTCACCATCACAAATACAATATACATCTTAACAAATAGAACAAGTAGAAAAAATTGTAATCTATCTGTAAAATTATACAGAAACGCTTCTATGATATTCTTTCGATTTTGATATGTAACTTCTCTTTAGGTTTTCACTATGACTAACGGCTTCTAAGTGCCATGGATTTACGCAACTTTTATTACAACAAAGATGATCGATTTCTAAACCTTCTTGAATTTCATCCTTGAATATCATGTATGACAGTCTGTGAGCAAGAATGGTTTTCCCAAATCTTCCTAGAATGCCATATCCAGAGGGCGTTTTACTTCCTAGCCATTCCCAGCATTTATCGGGTCTATGCTCATCAATATTATCAAAGAATAAATCACTTAGATTGGAATATGATCTTATTACTGTCATTTTTTTCTCCAAATAAAAGACCGCTGTTTCATCCGAATTAGTGTCGAGCTAACGCATGGACAAAACAGCGGTTCTTTTCAGTTGGATTTGCGTTTGCTCGACAAAATAATTATAGCACAATTTCTACGAATATTGGTCAAAACCAATTACCAAAACCACTTGCAATTTGTACACAACGGCGTATAATGATACTAACAAACCAAACAGGAGACCAAGATGAGAAACGAAGCCAATATCAAATATAACCAGAAACACAACATCGCCATTTCGCAGATTAGATCACTGGAAACATTGATTGAGAAACACGAAAAATCAACCGTATTAAACGGCGCAAATTGGGGACAGGTTGGCGACTTAGCCCACGTAAATGAATTACTTGACGAACTCGTCAAGTTTCTATCCTACAGCATCTAATCCCTCAAGCCTGCCGGCGGGCGAATACACCGGCACAGGAGACCACATGGACGTATGGACAATATTCGTAATCGCGTATTTTCTGACGCTGGGCGCGTTTGTTCTATTTGCGGTAATTCGCGCGGTATGGAAGTCGGGACGATGAGCAAGAAACCGTATTACGGCGTGCGCTACATCATCCCTGACTGGGACGGGCGCGGCAATCACCAGATGTATTATCGTCAATCAGACGGCACATGGATGGACGCGTTCAACGAATGCGAACGTTCGCAGGCATGGATTGACGAACACGTGGCGAAGTACATCCAACCAGCGCCGGACGATATTAGCCTGATCGACTTCTTGAATAGCTTGAATGATTTATCCGCCCGGACAACGGGACTTAGAACGGAGGATGGAAATGGATCAATCAATTAACCTGAGTGAAATTGTCGAGAAACATGGTAAATGGCTCCGCGATGAGAAAGGCGGAGAACGCTGGTCGTGCCCAATAGGTGCCAACCTGAGACGTGCCGACCTGAGCGATGCCGACCTGAGACGTGCCGACCTGAGCGATGCCAACCTGAGCGGTGCCGACCTGAGCGGTGCCGACCTGAGACGTGCCGACCTGAGCGATGCCAACCTGAGCGGTGCCGACCTGAGACGTGCCAACCTGAGCGGTGCCAACCTGAGCGGTGCCGACCTGAGCGATGCCAACCTGAGCGATGCCAAAAACATGCTAAATCCTATCAAGTGGATGGC
>JBAYVE010000009.1:0-47943 GCA_041674765.1 Patescibacteria group bacterium | reverse complement strand
ATCTTAAAAACCATCTCGGGCTAGTAAGCTCATTTCCAAGATCGCCAAGAGGTTATTTGTTTCATTATTTGAGGATAATCTTGGGATACCAAGTTGCAACTATTTAATTTTCGGATTCACGGTATGAACTTTTGCAAGACGGCCAAGACAAATCCTACTAAGAAGCGGCGTAAAATATAATTTCCATTATTATTTCAAGTAAGCTTAAATCTAATCAATTTCAAAATAATCCCGCCCCCTTGCGAGGGTGGGATCAGCGACTATCGAATGCAGATCGCCTTGGCATCATCAAGTGTGATGATACCATCGAAAACTTTGGCCATTGCGTCAGCCGCAAGCGGCCAGATAGCGTCTCTTTGCAGAGCCGCCTCCATAACGAGAGAGGGTTGGTCGATACTAGTCCGAAGAACGTCTGCGATTTTGCTAGCATCGAGAACTTCAAAGACGCCGATTCTTCCTATGAAGCCAGACCCCTTGCAACGTCCGCAAGGCTGGCCGTCCCTTGTTCCACCCGGGCTGTAGCACTCAATTGTCGTATCGGTCTGTCCGTATGAAGCACCGACAGCAACAGCTCCGCGCTGAATCTCCTCGAGTTCAACCCACGATGCCGGCGTTTGCTTATCTTGCCGTATCCGGCAATCAGGACAGAGCTGACGGACAAGACGCTGATTGACGACGAGATTCAGACCCTCAGAAATCAGAGCCGAATCCACCCCCAGCCGGTTTAGACGGTATGGAACGATCGAAGAACTTTTCGTGTGCAAGCTTGAGAGAATCAAGTGGCCCATGATAGCCGCATCAGTGACCACATTTGCGGTATCTTCGCCCCGGATCTCCCCTACCATCAGCACATCTGGATCTTGCCGCAGAAAACTTTTGACAAAGGCAGCAAAATCACAGGCCTTGCTCACCGCTCCCTGGGAAACACCATCAAGCTCGTACTCGGGAGGGTCTCCGACAACCAGCAGATTGAGCGCTGATGAAGCAATACTTCTCATCATCGCATACAGAAGGGTCGTCTTGCCAGAACCGACGGGACCGGTGCAGAGAATGAGCCCTGACCGCTTGTAAAGAGCTCTCCCAAGCATCTCCTGGCAATGGGGCAGCAGACCAAGTTCAGAGAGCGGGATTTCGATCGAACGATGGTCTAAGATTCGCAGAACAACCCGCTGACGGCAAAGTCCATCCTCCCTCCCGCCTCTTTCATAGACAGGCGTTGTACTCACTCGGATGTCGAAACTGTCGCCCTCGTGTTCGTAGAAAAAACGTCCGTCGGTCGGTTTCCGGCGCTCGTTCACATCCATATCAGCCAGAGTCTTGATGTAATTGATAACTGTCGACTCATCGCTAACTGGAAGCTGGACGAGATCAGCCATGATGCCATGTGTTCGGAGCCGGATAAGTAATCCGTCTCTTACCGGCTGAAAGTGAATGTCAGAAGCTCCCTGCTTCAGCGCGATCGCGAAACACCGCTTTATGAAGCTCGACACAGTGCGCTCACCTTGAAGAGCAGCTGCTCTTTCGATCTCTCTGGCATCTACCATGGTATTCCTCCTTTTCGGTCCTTTTCGATTTTGAAGGTACTGATAATGCCTCTATTCTTGTCATAGTCCCATTTTAAGTTTGTTACAATACAAAATGGTGGACAATTATCTCATTGTTTTATAATTTATCAATCTAGCAGATAATAAGTTATATTCCTTATAAAATTAACACCAAAATTTGGCCAAAAAAATTTCCGTTATTTAACAAATTTATCAAGCATTTGTTGTGCGATCAGATAACAAGCAATATTCTCTGCCCCCCTATTATTCGATAGTCCGGACTCCATAATGCCATCCCTTACACTTTCATTTTCCTGGTCAACCAAGGATTTTCCGGCAATGTTCTTTCCCCAAAACCACTCAAAATAGACGACGGCTTCTTCTAGATACTTTCTCTCTCTTGAAATCTCATACGCTTTTACGTTTGCCATTACTTGATATGCAGGATCTATCGGCTGCTGATCGAAAAGACCCTTCTTGCCGCCCTTGATATACCAGCCCTTATTCCCGATTGCGATTGGAATTTTCTGATATTTGGCCCGTCGGTTTAAGAAATCAAGCATAGAGAGACCAATCTCCTCCAATTCCTTGTCCATAAGATCCTCTGACGCCGCCAACACACTCAGGGGAATAATCGCATTGCCATAAGTAAGTCTATTTTCGGGCCATTTCCAATTTTTAGTGCTATGTAAATAAAATTCCTGCTTTATGTAATCAACGAGGACTGTTGTAAGATCATGATCATATTTTGACGAACCCAGTAAAACATAATTTCTTCCTCGGATGTTGGCAATTCTGGATAACTTGGGATGAATTTTATTGATCACCTGCTCTGACAACCTTGAATGAATTCCACTTTGCAAACACAGGCTACTAGCCCAATACGCCTGACCCATCGCATCATCCGACATTGGAAATTTGATTGGCTTACGCCCAGGTGTAAAAAAATTGCTGTCTGACTCAACTGATTTCAGCACATACTGCAGGTATATTTTAGCTTCCGCTTTGAACCCGCCAAGTGCTGCAAAAACAAGCGCTCTGGCCGAGTCATCGAGCGCATAACCCATTTTCTTATCTATTTTCTTCCCCTTCGTATGTTGCCAAATTCCGAATTCATCAGTCAGAAACCGCAAATGTTTGATCCCAATTTTTTTCATTTGCTAATCGTAAATTAATAAAAAAAGTTTTGTAATGGAATTTGTTATGAATTTAGCCGAAGAATAGAATTATTTTCTCAACTAAAATTTCTAAAAGAGATTGAAATTAAAAAAATTAATTAGGAGAAGAGGTAAAAATGAATGTGGACTTGAGTAACCAAATTGCCGAAACTTGGGGCAGAGTATTATCGTGGATACCTGATGCTATCGCTGTAATTGTGATATTGATCATCGGCTATTTCATAGCCAAATTACTAAAAGCAATCGTCACCGGCGCGCTGAAAAGGACCGGACTAAACAAAAGAGTTCAGGAAGATAAAGAGTGGTCGATGATACGCCGGATAACAGAAAATCCGTCAGGGCTTATTGGCAGTGTAATTTATTGGCTTGTTTTCATCCTGGTTATCACTATCGCTATACCGATCCTGAATATCCCCGTTTTCAATCAGTTAATCTTTGGTTTTTACGCCTATCTGCCAAATGTTCTGGCAGCACTTCTGATCTTGATTATTTCTACTCTGATCGCGGCAGGCATCGGGATTCTGACAAAACGTATTTTTGGTGACACCCCGACTGGAAAAGTTGTTGAGACCATTGCTCCGACACTGATAATGGCCATCGCGGTCTTCATGGTCCTAGTGCAACTCCAAATTGCCATAGAGATAGTAGTTATCACCTACGCTGCAATATGGGGGGCTTTGGCCCTTGGCTTCGCTTTAGCCTTCGGACTTGGCGGACAAAATGTAGCTTCTAAATTGTTGGAGGACGCATACAAAAAAGGCCGTGAAAATGCCGGTAAAATTCGTGAAGACGTAAGTACAGCAAAGGAACGTGCCGAGGACGAGGTTCGTGAGGTCAAAAACCGAATGAGATAGAAATAGACTAAACTAATATAGTTATTCTCTGCCCAGCCTTTTATTTATATCGGATTCTATCTTGGTCAATTTGTTTTCAAAGTAGTCTTTTACGACCAAACCAAGGCAGAAAATCAACGTAGGAACACTGATAAGCGCATAAATTGATGCAAATAGTTTGCTGGTATCGGTGGTCGGATGAAAATCGCCGAAACCGATGGTAGTCACGGTGGTGGTTGTAAAATAAAATGCGTCCACATATGAAAGATTTTCGTGGAATTTATAAAACGCTGTGCCTCCGGCAATCAAAATAACAATGACAAATACAGCCAATGATATATGAAATGATGTTTTTTTCATTTTGCTCTCCCAAATAATATTGCTAATCAATCTTAGCACTTATCTAAGAATAGGTAAATTAGATAAAAAAATGTGGAGTACAACACCGCGGCTGCACTCCACCTACGTTGGCCTTAAGGTAGGCCGTTGATAAGTGATGGGTCGGTTCCCTCTAGCGTAATCGGCAGCAGGATGATAATTGCCGCAATCGCCAGAATCAGGATGAAAAAGATAATTCTGTCGTCACTCAACGCTTTTCCCCCTCACAGGTTTGATCCGACGATGGTCGGTTCGGATAGTCACACCGGCTACGCTCGCGATGATTTGAATAATATCTTTTTTTACGATTTTTCGTATTTCGCAGCCAAGAGCCCTGAACTCTTTCGACATCTCGCTAGCACGGCATTCCATCCTAAAACTAATTGCAGGAGTCGGTTCCAACTCGATGACCTGGAAATAACTATTCCGAACAATTTCCAGCTCAATAGCACAATTATAGGCAACGCTCCTGACCATGACCACCTCATTGGATGAAGAAGTTCTGTCGACTTTGAAATCGAATAGGGATTCTAAAATATTCGCAATCAAAATCGGATCCGTGGTACGGCAAATGACTGTCATACCGCAAACTTGGTCTGTAAACATCGCTCGTTCTCCTTGGGGAAAGATATCCCTCAGCTGGCGTAATATTACATTCATTACTATTGCTAAGTCAACTAGGATCCATTTCATTTTTCTATTGCTTTCGGCTAGAATAGAAACAATGGCAAATATCCTATCCAAATTTATTAATTTTATGAAGAATAACTGGCCCTTTTTCCTGATCTTTGCGGCAGCAGTTTTATTCTTTTGGCCTTTTCAGTTCAATCCTTTGAATCCTTACTTCTCAGGAGAAGACGCCTTTTACCATGTCGGCATGGCTAACTTTATTCTAGATCACGGTATCGTCCAGAAATTCCCCTGGCTTTATTTCACCACTATCAATGCAAATTTCGTAGACCACCAGCTTCTCTTCCACCTATTACTCATTCCCTTCATGAAATTGATCGGGACAGTTGACGGCCCGAAAATTATGGAAATCATATTTTTCGCCCTCTCATTTGCGATGATTTTTCCTATTCTCCGCGAAAAGAAACTAAAATTAGCCTGGCTTTACCCTATCCTTCTTTTTGCCCTGATGCCGGCAGATTTCTACTTTCGGATGTCCTTCATCAGAGTACAAGCGGTCTCCCTATTCTTGATGATGCTGGCGCTGTATCTGATTATCAAAAACAAGCCTGTCTGGCTCGGTATTATCTCCTTTCTATTTGTTTGGCTCTACGGCGGCTCCGTCTTTCTGCCGGTTTTGATCGGAATTTATTTCGTCTCCCAGCTTCTCTCGAGCGAGAAAATTAGCTGGAAAGTGCTTGCTTTTGGCATCGGCGGTTTTGTTTTGGGCATTTTGATCAACCCGTATTTCCCCAAGAATATCGGTTTTCTATTTGACCAAATCTTCAAGACTGGTCTGGGCGCTCAATCTTATTCTGGCGGTGAGTGGCGCTCTTATGAAACCTGGTATTGGGTCAAGATGTGCGCCGTCCCTATCCTGATCTTCTTCGGAGGGTTGACCGTCGGGTTTATCAACGGTGTCAGAAAAAGCGCTCTTGATCTGACTATTTTGATTTTCTCTATTTTTCTTTTAGTTCTGCAATGGAAAGCAATGCGTTTCGTTGAATATTGGCCCTTTTGGGGCGCCCTGGCCGGATTGGTTCTCGGTGGCAAATATGTTGAACAAAAAATTGCCGGAGTGTTAAATAAGCCCCGCATATGGAGTATAACGGTTCTAATAGCTGCGACTGCCCTTAGTTTTTTCTATCTCTTTGGCTATTTTGACCAGCAGCGCACAAAAGGTCTAGCTGACTCTACTACGAATTTCGATTTAAAAGCTGTTACGGAAGTTCATGATTACCTGAAAACCAATTCAGCCGAGGGAGACATCGTCTTCACTGACGATTGGGACGTCTTCCCCCTCTATTTCTATCTAAATCAAAAAAATTATTACCTGGTGGGACTCGACCCCGAATTTATGAATCAATATAATCATGATCTTTTTGAGGAATTCGCCGGTATTTCTTCAGGATCAGAATATCGCAATCTCGACCGCATCAAAAATGACTTCAAGGCAAAATGGGTTCTCGTAGCAGACGATCATCGCGCCTTTCGGTTTAATTTGCTTCAATATCCGGATCTGTTTGATAAAGTCTTTGACAACAGTAGCTATTATCTGTTCAAAGTAAAATAGATAAACTAATTGATATAAGGTCTGTCCTTAATTTCGATTATATCCAAAAATCATCTATTGCACTAAATTTATATTTCTGTTATAGTAGATTCATAAGAAAATTGTTCTATAGATTTCCGAAAAAGTAACTTTTAATTTCGACGTTCTATACAGCAATTACGAAATTATTAGTTATTCGGCGTTTTTTGTGTTTACAGAACTTGCATAAAATTTATTGTTCGAGCTTATCGAGAACTTCTCGACTTCAAAGCACATCGCTCGAAGAATAAAGATGCAAGTTTAGTACCGGAAAATTCCAAGGAAAGAATTATGCAAAGAGGTTTTAGTAGAGACGGCGGATTTCAAAGAAATCGACGTCCAAGTAGTAGACCAAGATTCGGCCAAAACAGTTCCGGCCCTTCTTCGGAAACCCAAAACGGTTTTCGAAGACCAAGTTCAGGCAGACCGAAGAACAATCGAGGAGAGAAAATCGATATCTCCCGTTTCATCCAAAAAGCATCCGGCGTCAGCCAGGGTGAAAAGATTGAAATAGTAAATGCCTTCGCCGATTTCGCCCTCAGCGACATCTTGAAAGCAAATTTGGCCAAAAGAAATTATACGAAACCGACCCCAATTCAGGATCAGGCTATCAATCCTATCGTTGAAGGCAGAGACTTGATCGGTTTGGCAAATACAGGCACCGGCAAAACGGCGGCCTTTCTTTTGCCTCTGATCGACAAGGTTTCGAAGAACAAACGTGAAAAAGTATTAGTCATCGCACCGACCAGAGAGCTAGCCATTCAGATTGAGAACGAATTCCGCCAATTTTCTTGGGGGATGCAACTTTTCTCAGCCATTTGTACGGGCGGAGCTCCTATCTTCAAACAGATCAGTAATTTGAAAAGAAATCCAAACTTTGTCATTGGTACGCCGGGACGATTGAAAGATCTGTCTGAAAGAGGCCTGATTAAATTTGAGACATTTGGCACCATTGTCCTCGACGAGGTTGACCGAATGTTAGATATGGGTTTTGTCGATGAAATTAAAAGAATTCTGAAACAACTCCCGGAAAACCGCCAATCGCTCTTCTTCTCAGCGACAATGCCGGACAAAATCAGAGATTTAGTCCGAGACTTCTCCAGGGATGCTGTTACCGTTGCCGTCAAATCGGGTGATACAACTGCCAATGTAGAGCAAGACATTGTCCGTGTTCGTGAGAAATCATACAAGTTCAATCAGCTCCAAGAGATTTTGATGGGACCTGAGATGAAAAAAGTGCTGATTTTTATCGAAACCAAGCATGAAGTTGATAAACTAACCACAAATTTATCAAAAGAAGGATTCAAGGCAGAGTGTATCCACGGTAATAAGAGACAAAATCAGAGGCAGAAGGCGCTCACAATGTTCAAAAATGATGCCATCAATATTCTAGTCGCCACTGATGTTGCAGCTCGTGGACTCGATATCAAAGACATTACTCATGTCATCAACTATACTGTTCCGCAAACTTACGACGATTACATTCACCGTATCGGCCGAACCGGCCGCGGAGATAAAAAGGGCAAAGCCCTGACCTTCGTCGAAGCAAGATAAGGATTAAGTTTTAGGCTATAAGAAATAAGTAAAAAGCTAAGAAAATACCGCCCATGGGAGGCGGTATTTTTAATAGAATTAGCAATAGCACTTCTCCGCTATAAAAAATTCTATCTGAAGATAGTAAGGTTCGGATGGTTGTACCTCTAAATTCCAGCATTTGGAAGAAAACTACTCAATATTTTAGGTAAAAAAATACCACACCCCAACTCTCGTTCGCTGGGATGTGGTCTCGGAAATGATTGATGGCGCTGATTAGATCATTGCTCCGCATCGAGGACATCGATGATGGGTGCCTCGATCTTCCATCGCGGTTGAGCAATTCCAGCAGCGCACGACGGGCTTGGAGGGGGCAGCCTTTGCTGCACTCTCAACCTTCACAAGGCCAGCATCGATCAAAGCCTGCGGTATCACAGGCAGTTTCAGGCCGAGTGCGATAGAGGTGCGCTTATCCTGAGTATAGCGGGCCAAGAGACCCTGCAGCCACGAATATCGCTGCGGTCCACCGCCGGGGTAGGCTCGGCCGTTGAGGCCGAGATTGTAGGCCCCGACAGAGCTCCCTGGGTCGAAGTCGATGGCCCGCTTCTCCTTCGGTGTACGCGCATGACCTTTTGGCGGTCGCCGGTATGCTTGTCTCCAGACGACCGTCTCATCGGCCGTTGCAATTGTAACCATCGTCTATTTCCCTCCGTTTCTTTTTGAACATTAGCTCGAAATATACAGTAAGCGCTTGGATTTGTAAATAAAGTTCCCTCTTGGCAAAGAATGAAAATAATTATAGAGACGCTATTATTTTTGCCAATTGATGAAAGGACGAAATAAAAGCATCAGCTTGATAAAGATTATCTTTGCCATAAAGGATTGATTTCATACCGGCTGCTCTGGCTGCCTTGATATCATTTTCGGCATCGCCGATATAAACACACTCCATCGGCACTACGCCTAGCTTTTCTGCGGCAAGAAGCAACGGCTCCGGATGAGGTTTGTGATTCTTTGTATCTTGGAAACTAACTTCTATTTTGAAATGTTTCTGTAATTCCGCTAATCTTGGTGATTCATATAGTGTTTCCCGAACACGGCTTGTAACTATTCCAAGGATGTAACTCTTGCTTAATTTTTCTACCACCTTCTCTGCCTTCTCCGGCATAGCCAGGAGTTCTACCGGATATCCGACCTCTCTTTTCCTCCCCATTTCCCAAATCCTTTTTATCTCGTCCTCGGAAGTAGATTTTGTATTGAACTTTATTACTTCGGTCATGCTCATATGAAACATTCCATGAAATTCTTCCCGAGTTGGGGGACGGTAATCATTTTTTATCATCAGATCTTGATGGAATTTAAAATTGGCCTCGAAAGAATCAAGGAGAACGCCATCTATATCAAATATTACCGCTTTGATCATATGATCCGATATTAGCATAAAAACGAGGCTGTAAACAAACATCCTGTATAGAAAAAAGACCGAAGTTTATTCGGTCTTTTTTCTATGGTACCCGAGGCCGGAGTCGAACCGGCACGCCTTAACGGCAAAGGATTTTAAGTCCTTCGTGTCTACCATTCCACCACTCGGGCATTCATTCGTATTATGTATAACGTATTAAGTATTATGGTTCGAGATTGCATAATACATAATACCTACCACGTAATACGAATTAAATAATTCTTATAGAATTATTTCCCTCCTCAATTCGTCCCTCTATCGCAAATCCGGCCGCCTTCTTGTGACCGCCTCCTCCCAAGAGGCCCGCCAGATGTGCAAGGTCAATATCGTTTGTTTCTGTCCTCAAACTGCCCTTGATTTTACCAGTTTCACTCTCGTAAAGCAACAGAGAAGCCTTGGCCTCCGGCACCATATTGAGGAAATTAACGAGACCGGAAAGATCGTCTTCGCTGCCACCGACTGCCTCCAAATCGCTCGCTTTTAGATATGACACCGCAAAACCGTATTTCTCATTTATTTTCAACCTGTTCAAGGCGATACCCCAGAGTTTGAACATCGAGACAGGATGAGAGTTTTCAATGTTCTTGATAATCTGCTTTAGCTTTGCGCCCCTTTTCAAAAGCTCTGAGGCCGTATCCAAGACTTTTTTTGAAGTGTTTTGGTGCCGGAAACCACCCGTATCATTATAAAGGCCGGAGAGCAATGCTGTGGCAATTCTAGGGGTTATTTGAAAGTTAACTCCAACCAAAATGTCATAGATCAATTCACTGGTCGAAGAGGCGCGATCATCCGCATGATTTACCGAAACGAATCTCCAGAGATCATTCCTGCTGTGGTGATCAATATTAATAATCGGAATTCCCTTTTTCTTTATCTCGGTAAGCTCTTTGACAAGGCCCGTTCTTCTGAAATCGCCGTTGTCCAACAAGATCACTATGTCACAATTCTCCGGGATAGTCCGACCCATGTTCTCAGCCTCTACTAGAAATTGAAAAACATTTGGTATGTCATCATTACAAACCAGCGATGCCCTTTTGCCATTTTGACGCAGATATTCGCCCATCGCCACAAGGGATCCGATCGCATCGCCATCAGGCTCTATATGACACACCAAAGCGAACCTCTCCTTTTCTTGAAGCATAGCTTTTAGTTTATTGAATGAGCCCATATGTTAGTTCTAAATCCTTAAGAAATATTTTACTCCATAAAACTTAAGAACTTTATAACTTTTAACTTGTCGTGCGCAGCACGACTATCTTCCTCTCATCTTCTGGAAGTTCAGATTTTTTGATCTTTAGGATATCGATTTCTTCGTCTGAAATATTCTCTATCTTCTTGAATTCCGTTAAATCAGAGTAGAGCATCGGGACGACCATCTTGGGATCTATCTTCGAAATGAGTTTGGTGGCAATTTTCAAGTCGGCAGTTCCTTCCTCGCCCAGAGGAGTAAATAATATGTCGACATCACCGATCTGCTTTAGTTCATCTTCTGTGAGGTCATGATTGATTCGTCCAAGATAGCAAATTTTCATATCCTCAACTACCATGGCATAAATAGTGTTCTCGCCGTCAGTAATTCCATTCAAGATTACTCCGCCTTTTTCGTATTCGCCTGGCCCTGGAAATACAAAGCCGTTGATGGAAACTTCCTGTCCCAAATTAATCTCTAATTCCTTGGATTTAATTTCGAATTTTTGTCCACCCCGATATTTGATCTGCATTATTCCTCCAAATTCATTAATTTCTCTTCTGTAGAGCGTAGAGAGTAGAATGTGGAAGATAATTCCTCTCCACATTCTACCTTTCTACGTTCTTCAGTTATTCTTCAGCCACATCTTCAACTTTTTTGGTCTTTTTGACCTTGGCTTTTTTAGCAGGCTTTTCTTCCTCTGAGCTTTCAGCTTTAGTCTTTTTGCTTTCGGCTTTTAGCTTGTTGCTTTCGGCTTTTAGCTTGTTGCTTTCAGCTTCTGCATCTTTTCTACCATCCGTTTTCATTGAGAGGCCAAGTCTATGGTTATCGGCTTCGATAGAGATAATCTGGAATTTATATTTCTTTCCCAACTCAACGATTTGTCCCGGATCAACAATCCTGTCGGATGAGAGCTCTGAGATATGAACAAGACCGTCAATTTCTTCATCGAGTGAAACAAAGGCGCCAAATGGCGTAATCTTTGTGACTTCACCCTCAACAACATCGCCTACTTTGTATTTAGAGGCCGCCTTGACCCATGGGTCAGGGAGAAGTCTCTTTAACGAAAGTGAAACTCTGCCGTCATCGACAGATATAACCATTGTTTCTACCTCATCGCCCACTTTGAACATGCGGTGCAAATCGGAAACTCGTGACCAAGAAATCTCTGAGATATGAACCAAAGCTTCGATTTCAGGATCGATCGAGACAAAAAGTCCAAAATCAACAATACCTGTAATTTTGCCTTTAACCTTATCGCCAACATGAAATTTATCGATCTTCTGTTTCACTTCTTCAGCCTTGACTGCCTTTTCGGAAAAGATCAACTTGTTGGTTTCCCTCTCGCAGTTGATAACCTTAACGTGTATATCAGTTCCGATGAACTTGCGCAGTCTATTTAGAATTTCATCTTTATCACCACCGGTAACTCTTGGATAATGGATAGGTGCAAGCTGGGAAACAGGCAAAAAGCCCATTACGCCGCCGATATCCGAAATCAAGCCACCCTTGTTGGCATCGGTGATCTTGGCAGCAATCGGCTCGCCAGTCTCGAAAGCCTTCTCCATATCAATCCAATATTTTTCACGATCGGCTCTCTTCATTGATAAAACGACATTGCCATCCTCATCCTCCATCGCAACTACCGTAGCAAAGGTAGTGTCTCCTGGCTTCAATCCTGATTTGCTGGTTACCTCTTTCTCAGGGATAAATCCGAGAGATTGCCCGGCCACATCAACCCAAATGCGGTTGCCTCCGACAGCCAAAATTCTGGCTTCTACCATATCGCCTTCAGCAAACGGCAATAACCGGTCGCCAAGCTCTTCGATCAGGCTCGCCATCGTATCTCCGCCAGCTGGCGGATTCTTTCCCTCAACTTTTTTCGTTTTCTTTTCTTCGTCTGTCATTAATTATATTTCCTTTCTTTCATGGGATCATGAAACATAAATTCTTGAATTATTTCAATCACTTATGACTCATGACCCAAAATCTTAATTACTTTATAAACTTTCGACTTTATGCTTTTAGCTTTTAGCCTTCGTCCGGGGAAGGTATTTCTTGTATCTGCTTTCCGTTTTCAGATCCTTGATATGTTTCGGCGCAGTTTTGGCAATCCAGATCAACAGTATTGTCAGCCAGATTATCAAAGCCCCTATCACTATAAGCAGAAATAGCCATGTACCTAAAAACAGTAACTCTTCTGACTTCGCAAAAACATAGATAATCCCCAATACCCCGAATAAAATGAATGGAGGGTATAACTTGCCGATGATTTTTTTGTGCTCGTTCGGCGTAAAAAAAGCAATGGCCAGGCCGGCAATTATCAGCACCCCGAAAATCGCGATCAAAGTGATAGAAAAAAACCTTGAATCTACCAATTCAGAATTTAACAAGAATTTTGAAGAAAAGATTTCTTTTAGCACTTTAGACTCTCCACCTTATGAACTTTTACTTGCTTCAACGTTGATGCTTGGTGCGACGCTTAGCGTGGTGGGCGAGACAGGACTTGAACCTGCACAGGATTGCTCCCACTACCACCTCAAGGCTTGCCCCCACCGAACTTTCGTTCTGGCGCTGTGGTAACGTGCCCCATACTATGAACGGTGGGACGCTAAGCGTCCCTTGAACCACGCTTAGCGTGGTGGGCGAGACAGGACTTGAACCTGCACAGGATTGCTCCCACTACCACCTCAAGGTAGCGTGTATACCAATTTCACCACTCGCCCCCATTCAAATACGGGGTAAATATACCAACCTGTCCCGCACCGAACTTAGTTCTGGTGCTGGGATTTCACCACTCGCCCAAAATTAGTTAGAAAGTTTATCAAGTTTTTAAAGTTAATAAAGACTCTACTTTACGAACTTTTTACTTTACGAACTTTCAACTAGCCGCCTTGCGGCGGTATGGTGCGCGCTGAGGGACTCGCCCCGACGTTCCAGTCGGGATTCCGACATCTGCCTTCGGCATGATCGTCGGAAAACCCTCACCCCCGACCCTCTCGGTGTACCCCGACGCTTGCGGTCGGGACTCCGACATTTCATCGTCGGAGAACTAAGCCGCTCTAACCAACTGCCCCGACGATTCTGTCGGGACTCCGACATCAGCCTTCGGCATGATCGTCGGAGAGCTAAGCGTACACAAAATTAAATTTCTGGTGGACGCTATAGGACTCGAACCTATGACATCCTCGGTGTAAACGAGGCGCTCTACCAACTGAGCTAAGCGTCCATAAATTTAATTTTTCCTTGTTTGATAATCTTCTCGATAAAATCCCTCCTTTTCCAAGACTTTATTTTCATTTCTGCTCTTCTAGCCAAACTAACAGATTCAAAGCATTGAAAGAAAACGATTTTGTAAGGTGCTTTATTTCTTGTCGCCTGAACATTACCAGAATTATGCTGATTCAATCTACTCTCGACATCCTCAGTACTCCCGACATAATATTCGTCGTTCTTCTCACTCTGTAATATATAGACAAAGCATTCCATTAATCCCTATGTATTAAAAAATCCAGAAACCAGCTCTGGATATTCTTCAATCGGCTAAGTCTGTTGGCAGACTAGCACGAAATTCTATATAGGCTGGTTTAATGTTTGTTTAAATACAAAAAGAATAATAACAAAAAAAGAAGAATATGTCAAAAGATCAATAGAATTCTCTATACCGGAATGAACCCGGGTGGCCCTTGATATCGAGGAGCAGTCTTTTGTGATAGCCGAAATATGATGATTGAATATTAAACTCTGTTGCTTTAAACCGTTTTAATAATTCCAAATAGTACTTCTTGGCAGTTTTGGGATCGGAAATATTTTTCGATAAATGCACAAAAGGCGAAATCATCAAGTTCTCCGTTGAAAATTCTTTCGCCGTCTTGATAATCTCGCGAAAGAGCTCATCTAATTGTTTTTCGGTATCTGTTTTTTCAATGCAAAAGAATGCCACCAAGCATTGCTCCATTTTTTCCGATGTCCCCTTCTTCGTCTCTGGAACAATGCCAAAAGGCCGTCTCGATTCTTCAATGACGTTCACTTCAAACTTATTTACATGTAATAATAACGCTCTCATATTTGATCAAATAAATTTTTAATTTGTGGCTTGGCAGTCCCCTGCCAAGCCACGGACTTTTAGTTAAAAATGATTCTCCTCCCGTCCAAGACCGCCTCCGCTCGGTAGCCGGCCCGATTCAAGGTAAGTATCCCGTCCCTTGTACAATACGTCGTATATTCGACGGCGAATTTCTTCTCGCTATAAAGTCTGGTAATCCAGTCATTGCAGTAAAGTTTCTGGCTTTCATACGATTCCGTCCAAGGATAATCGGGGAGAAAACCATCCAGTGCCTCGTGATCGATGTAAATCCATTGATCGGCTTTTAGATGAGGATCCAAATCGAGCAGGCGGATGAAATTTCCTTTGTAGCTTCTGCCTTGATAGGCTGCGACTACCTCCGGCAGCCACGATGCCGGCATATCCCTGCCAGAGATTTTGAAATGGCTGACGCCGATATCCTCATAAATCTTCAGATCTTCCGGCCTTATTGCGGCGCCGGACATAAGGAATTTATAAGGATGAACTAGCTTCTCGGCGCTGCAGAAGGTCATGAACGGACGGTCTGACCGTTTGCTGGAACGGTTGGCCAGGTGTGCATAATGACTTCCCCGGTTTTCACATCGGTATTTGCAGCTCTCAGTGACCATGATCTCTATCTCTGTGTTGCTCTCTTCGCCAATCCTGACCATTGCCAAAAGATTATTCCGCTCTTTTCCCAGATCATGATGCAAAATTACCCTACTCGGCGAGACGCAGGAGAATCTTTCGAGATCTTCTGGGCTTTTGACACCGGCAATTGTCGAAATGTATATCCGGATATTCTGATCTCGACGCCGCACATATTGCATCAGCGGAAGCGAAGAGATGACTAGCGCATCAGGACGTACTTCGCAAAGAACCCAGTAAAGATACCTATCCAATTCGGCCATAGTTTTACTGTCATCGGAGAATTGGTACGGAGCATTCAAAAGATAGACAAAAGACCTTCCTCTGGAAGCTACCATTTTGCGGAATGAGACAGCCTGATTTTTTTCCACTTTCGGAACTGTACTCGTTGCCCTTCCATGACCGACCGGTCCGGAGGCAAAAACTCCATACACTTCAGACACAGAGATGCCATTATCGCCAATTGGCATATCGAGAATTTGTGACATTATATCCCAGTCCCAATGGCACGGGATAGTAAGCTCAGACTTCATATTCCCCTCCTATCACTGGCTTTCTGCCAGCCATGTAAAGTGCTCGCAATTACTTTGTCGGTATTTTGCGATATGTAATTATAGGCCTCTTGACAGAGTTATTCAAGGTTTGTATGCTCTTGTTGTCGGCATTTTCCGACAACACTGTTCGAATTATAATAGTCCTTTTTCACCATAAAAAATGATATCCCATCATTATTTTCTCCCCCCTTTTCAAGGGGGAGTTAGAGGGGGTTTATAGAACAACAAGGTATTAATTGGATTCCCGGGTCACCATTCGATCCCGAGCTGCTCATGGTCGAGGGATGGCGATGCCTGCCCAAGAATGACACTAATTAATAAAAGAAAAGATTTATAATTAAACCCCACCCAACCTCCCCTTGAAAAGAGGAGGAGTAAGAGGAAAATATGA
Organism: Patescibacteria group bacterium; assembly: GCA_041674765.1. Taxonomy (GTDB): domain Bacteria; phylum Patescibacteriota; class UBA1384; order XYA2-FULL-43-10; family 1-14-0-10-43-13; genus JBAYVE01. Next base: position 31,907 of record JBAYVE010000009.1, on the reverse strand, counting down.
AATCAAATTTTGAATCGCTAAAGAATTTAGGACTAAACGAAAAAGAGCAGGAAATATATCTTGCTCTGCTTCAACTTGAACGTGCATCTGTCGGCCGCCTTGCCGTCAAAAGTGGCCTGAAACGCTCAACTATTTATGATATTCTCTACCGCCTCCAAACCGCTGGTTTTGTTTCGGAGGTAGAAATGCATGGCACAAAAATCTTTATCGCCACCCCGCCTCAAAAATTGAAAAATTTTCTTGCCGACAGGCAGCGAGAATTGGAACAGGATCTCCCCTATCTTCTATCAATTTCCAACTCAAAACCGATGAAGCCCAAGGTCTCCTATTTTTACGGCACTACCGGTATTAAACAACTTTATGATGATACTCTAGAAAGTTGCAAAAAGAATGATGAAATCCTGGCCTATGTTACCAATGAGACGGCTAAATATTTAGATCAATACTCGACGGATTATGTCGTTCGCCGAGTTGAAAAAGGAATAAAAATCCGGGGCATCTATCAGGACTCACTAGAAATGAAAAAATATTTCAAGAATAACAAAGACCAGCTTCGGACCGCCAGAATAGTTGACCCGAAAAAGTTTCCGATGAAAAATGAGATCAATATTTATGCGAATAAAATGATTATAATCACTCACTCCCCCGAGCCGTTTGGCATTCTAATTGAATCAAAAGAGGTTGCCGATACCCAGCGCACCATCTTCGAAATGGCTTGGGGTGGAATCTAACTATTTCAAGGTCAATCTCGTTTTTGTGCAGAAATTTACGAATAAAGAGAAAGTTGACCAGATATAACGATGGGATTGGCCCGACAAAATCTTTACAAAATAGGATGGCCCTGCAGTCATATTGATAACCGCGCCTTTCCTGTGCGATCGTATAGCAAAGCAACGGTTTGTATATGGACATTAAGAAATCAATTCAATGTTGTAATTGGTCTTGACTGAACGATGAATAATTCTTCTTCTTCCATCGCCCACTCTATGTCACAGGGAAAACCATAATGATTCTCAATGCCAAGACAAATTTTGGATAGTTGGATTATTTTATCATCAGCTAATTTTTGCTTTTCTCTCATATCTACCAATACCGGTAGTTCTTCATTAAAATATTCCTCCGGCTTTTTTCTTTCGGCTTTTTGCTTTCTTACGATTTGTTTGTCCTGTTCCGAGATGTATTTGTCCAAAATTACTAATTCTTTCTTGTCTATCACATAATTATCAGGCGTGATAATGCCGCCAACAATTGCCTCGCCAAGTCCATAGCCCGCTTCGATCACCATCTGGTTTCGATCTTCGGTCACAGGGTGAACGGTAAAACAAATGCCGGAAACCTCCGATTGAATCATTTTCTGAATGACCACAGCGACTGAAACTTTATCCTTATGCATGTTTTTCTCAATGCGGTAGAAAATAGCACGAGGGGTAAATAATGAAGCCCAGCACTTTTTCACATTCTCTAATAAATTTTCCTTGGTGGTATTCAAATAACTCTCCAGCTCCCCTGCCCATGATGCAGAACTGCCATCCTCTGCCGTAGCGCTCGATCGCACTGCTACAAATTCTGCGTCCAATTCCTTGAAATTCGCCAAGATTGCACTCTCAATATCCCCCGGCATCGGTGAATTTAGAATAATAGACTGAATTTCTGCCGAAGCACCGTCGACTGAATTGGTATCTTGGTGATTGACTTTGGCTAGGATTGAGTCGATATCAGCCGCAATCTCATTTTCCTCCAAGAATCTTTCAAACGACTCCGCCAATACGACAAACCCAGGCGGTACCGGAACGCCTGCCTGTGCCTGCCGGCCGTAGCTAATGCGAAGGTTGGTCATTTCCCCTAAACTTGCGCCTTTGCCGCCGGCAATCCCCGCATCATTTTTGCCTAATTTTTTGAAATTTCTAGTTAACTCCATAGCATATTCCAAACCTGTTTATGTTATATTATGATAATGGCAATGTATTTTTTTTGGCTCTCAGACATTATTATTTGTAAATAGTATTTTCATTTTCATCAGCTGTTGAAAATGAAACTGATGGTTCTGACCCTGGTTTCCGATAAAAAATGTTCCTCTTGTCGGCAACTCCAACTTTTTCCAATAATCCTTTGTCAACCCAGGTTTTCAATAATCGTGACATTCTGAGAGTATCATCAATACCAGTTATTTTCCGCGCTTCATTATTTGTAATTTTGTAATTATCGGTCAGATATTTACTCACAATGTCCCAGAATTCCACTTTTTGGAGATTAAATAGTGTTAGTAAAACTGAGTTTGGCTTGATTGTGGTGGGTGAAAAAAGAGGATCATAAAGATTCGCCTCTCTCATAATTTTAAACATTCTGTCGACACCCTCTCCTATATCAAGATTAGGAGCGCTTTGAAATCTATTGAGTGTTCTCTGTATTAGTGGATTTCTTGAAAAACGCTCAGAGATAATATTACCCGGAGTGATATGACCAGGATAGACACCTGGGCTCTCAACCTCAATCCGATCGTCGAAAAATCTCACCTGAATATCATTCTGGATAGAGTAGTTTCTGTGTATTACCGCATTGGTTATCGCCTCCTGAAAGGCCCATTCGGGCACCAAAAATGAGGGGCGGAAAGTTGATCCACTCAATCTTGGAGGTGAGCTCTTTATTACATCCCTAAAATAATCAATCGTGGCTGAAATCTGCTGAATTAAAGGGCCTTCGATAGATATCGGCCTTCTGACGAAATTTGGCTCACCGGAATAGTTGATACTCGTTCCGTAGAGATGTGATATTTTAATAGAACATTTAGATCCTAACGTAACCGCCGGATTTTTACAAAGCAAAAGTGCTCCAGCAATATTTAGAAACGGCTTATTCTTGTTCTGATTGAACCCTGCCAAGCCATTGTCTCTCAAAAATTGCCAGTCATCTTCATCTAAACTATTAGTATCTTGTTTCAATTTACGAAAGAGTAGTTCATCGACTGAGGTCAGATCAGATAATCTCGCTGATTCAAATTCATATTTAATAGAACCTTTTTCATATTGCAATCTCGTAATCTCAGAAGCAGTAATCTTTACATTCTGACTACCTTTTCGAACAAAAGTCTCGCCCTTTTTTAAAGAATGAATTGAATCACTTTTGAATACTTGAATAAGAAGTATCTTATCTTTTTCGCCAGCTCGGTTAATCACGTCAAGCTCAATTTCTTTTAAGTTTTTAAGCAAAGGGTCAATTTCTTTGTCAATTAATTTCAGAAATTCTGAGAGATTCTCGGGATTCTCACTAATGCCGATAATCCTTTCGTTAGATTTTGCCTTTTTCGGATCTTCTAGGCCAAGCGCAATTATCCCTCCATCGGTATTGGCGAACGCAACTACAGTTTCTAAGAGTTTAGCAGGTTGCACAGCCATTCTTTTGCACTCAAATGAATGCCATTCTTTGATTTCTAGTAAATTTTTGATAAATTGATCATCTTTCATCGTATTTTTCCCAATGCTTTAACTATCCCCTTATCCGCATCCACCTCCACCATATCACCATCTTTCAAAACCTTGGTAGCAAATTTTGTTCCAATAATACATGGCTTTCTCATCTCTCTGGAAACAATCGCCGCATGGCAAGTGATCCCTCCTTCATCAGTAATAATGGCTCGAACTTTGCTTAAATATGGTACGAACTCCGGACGGGTCATCACCGTTACTAAAATATCACCATCGTTAATTTTATTCAGCGACTGAAAATCACGGCACACAATAACCCTGCCTTTTGCCTTACCTGACATCGCGACCACGCCATCTATCCGATCGGCGTCAGGCAACGTCGCCACAGTCTTATTCAGCGATAAATATTGTTCTCCTGTAAGCGAATATTCCTCACCATTTTCCAATAAAAAATAGACTCCCTTGGTTCGTTCTCTCAGCTGGTTTTCCATCTTTTTCAGCTCCGAAATTGAATTGATAGCCGTTATTTCACAGGTACCCATATAATAAAGAAGCTCAAGAGCAATGCCCGATCTCTGTGCCAATTCTTTCAACGATATAGCAAAGTAGGAAATATTTTTAAGAATGTGGATCTTCCGCTGGTCCTGCCATATTGCCGCGAAACTAATAAGATCAGAGATCAATACAGTTTTGGAATCTAGATTCAACTCTTTTATAAGCTGGCGTCTTTTTTCCAAATTATAGGTAGGTGACGAAACACTAATCTTATTCATCCTCTCCCTGAAATATTCCACAGGAAGATCATTTGGCCCGGTATAACTGTTATTGATCCAAAAATATTTTTGCCAATGCACTTCGAGAACATTATCCTGTTTCTCTTTCGGAAGTCCCGCTATTTTAGCTAATTCCGCTTCTTCCTGGCCCATGAACGACAGCCCGTCAGAAGCAGAGAGAATCGAGCAATACAAGGGAATCTTTCCTTTATCTGCCACTTGGATCTCCAGCGAAGTTTTCAGCACACGCTCAAGACCGTAAGCTAGAGGCTCGATAATATGCGCCATTCCCACTGTCTCGCTGGCACCATGCGCATATTCTTTTACTAGGCTGAGAACCTCATCATCAGTTAACCCTTGCAAATATCGGGGGGAAATATTAATAAATTTTTTTTCATATTCAAATATCTTCGTTTCATATTCCTGCTTAACTCCCCTGATATATTTAGGATTATCTTTAATCCTTTTCCAGAGCTCTAGCCATATCCGCTCCAAATCATCATAAAAATAGCTCATCAGACCAAATTTATCCTTATAATTGAAAAGGAAACGGCGGTAGCTAACACCCATCGTGTTTTTCATCGAAAATCCGCTGTAGGCGGCAGAATTTAGAAAAATGGGAAAGGCGTTGCTACCTTGCTGATCTTGAGGTTCACTTTGCAGTTGTTTAATTTTTTCGAATAAACTACTCATTTGCTGATAATTTTAACTATTCCCGTATTTGCATCGACTTCCACCATATCACCATCTTTCAAAATTTTAGTTGCAATCTTAGTGCCGACGATACAAGGGATGCCTAATTCACGACTTACAATGGCCGCATGAGACATAAGCCCACCTATATCGGTTACGATTGCTCCCGCCTTCTTGCAAGCCATGATCAATTCGGGAGCTGTGGTTTCTGCCACGAGAATATCCCCTTGCTCCATCGCATGAATTTCTGCACCAATGCGGCCAAGATCGCCGTAATCAACAGGGATTATTTTTACCTTTCCGATAGCTTTTCCCTGGCTCGCTATCTGACCTTTTATAATATCATTATCGGTATATTCGTCTCTGAATTCTTTGAGTATAATTTCTGCGTCTTCTCCCTCAAAAGGTTCTTCTGCATCAAAACTCTCGGCAAATGCCTCCTGCCTCTTTGATATCTTTGCCTCATCTGGCTTTATACCTCTAAACAAATCAAGGATTTCACCCTGAGTCATGTTCTCAAACATTGATAAGGAAAAATCAAATTGTTTTCCGAGTATTTGAAAAAAGCGGCTAGAATATCCATCATACTCAAATAAAACTGTGTTCATTAGTGTGCGTACTTTGTCCTTGAATTTTGCAGCTTTAACAAGGTTCTTCTTGAGAACAGAATTTTTCTCTTGCTCCGCAAATGCTCTATCTGTAGATTCAAAATTCATCAAAGTATAGTCGCCGCAAAGCGTCTTCGTATACTCGAAGAATTTCAATACGTTCTCCTCGGAAAGGGTGGATTGTCTCTTTATATTGTGTTCAAAAAAAATCTCAAATTTATCGCAAAAGTCTGATAAATCTCTTTGGTAATTATCAAAAGCTTTCTCATCAGAATAGAACTCGAGCCCGGTATTCAATGCTCGCTCGAAAGCCTTCTTAGTGAAATACTGTTTGAACATCCCGTGATCAATAATAAAAAGAGCCTCGAGCTTTTTATAAGCCTCTCGGTGAATATCAGTCACAAAAACACTTACTCCCTGAACCCAAAAGCTCAGGATATAATCGTCTTTTTTGAGATTGAAATGCCTCATGCTTTTACTATATCACCAATCAAGTTGCTTTTTAACGCTAAAATAAAAAAACCGTTCAACCGAACAGTATTTTTGGTGGGACGCTCAGCGTCTCTCAAACCACGCTAAGTCTAGCTGGTGCGGCGCTAAGCGCCGCTTTAACCACGCTAAGCGTGGTGGGCGAAAGAGGACTTTCACAAGCCGCTCTCCTCGATGTTATCGAGGGCTGTCTTCTGAAAACCCACGGTTTCCAGTACCTTCCTCCATTCGGGAAACTCCTGTTTCCCGGCCCCTTCCCAATTCAAGTCTTCTTTGATCACCTACAAGAAAAAATCAGGATCAATTCCTGATTTTTTCTTGGTGGGCGAAAGAGGACTTGAACCTCCACGGCCTTGCGGCCATAGCGCTCTGAACGCTACGTGTCTACCAATTCCACCATTCGCCCATTCTTATATTCTCTTTTTCAGATACTGCCTGCCAAAACCTGTTTTTAATGACTTTTCTCTTTCGATCGCCTTTTCACGACTACAGCATGCCTCGTAATAAACTAACTTAAAGGGAACCCGGTTTTTTGTAGATTCAACCTTTCCAGCATTATGCTTATCAATACGTTCTTTTAGATTATCAGACCAGCCGATATATAGTTCATCGTCATTCATGCTTTTCAACACATAAGTATAAAACATATATATCTTAATAATTATTCCACCCGCCTGCCTGCCCGAAACTGCTACATCGTTGCAGGCGGGCAAAAGCTATGCTTTAACATTGCGGGCAGGCCATTCGCCCAATTTAGCTATAAAGTTTGTAAAGTCAGGGAATTACTTATCACTTTACTTTACAAACTCCTACTTCTTCACTCTCTTCTCAGCAATATACCAGTCAGCGATACTATTATAGCGGGAATATGCCTTGTCGCCAATCACCGGCTGCACATTTTTGACCAATTCTTTGATCGAAAAATTGTAGTCAATTGGGTCGAAGTAAACAGCTAACGACTCGCTTTTGACCGTTGCAAAAAACTGATCATATTTTTCGTTCCGCTCTGTAGCATCAGAAAGCATCCGGGCATCCTCAAGTAAAATATCGCTGTTTTTGTCAGACCAGCCCGACAAATTCATAGCACTCATCTGGCTCGAGTGCCAGTAAGGATAGGGATCACGGTCATATCCTGAATCAAAGCCAAAAAGCAGAAGTTCATAATTCTTCGCTGAGACCGCTTCCTGATACTTTACCGGAGTCAGATAATTAACGGCCAAATCCATGCCGTTGCTCCTCCACTGGTTTTTGATGAACTCAGCCTTTTCATGCTGTGCCGGAAGATCCTGTGTCGTCATAGTAAACTTGGCATTTTCAATTCTTTGACCTGAGATAATTTGCTCTCTGATACTCTTGTCCTTAAGTTTATCATCACGAAGATTGAAAATAAGAGCCAATTGGCGTGAAGACTCAAAACTCAAATTACGACCGAGGCTCGACGTTGCTCCAAATAAGGCAGCTGTTTTATCATCACTTTCAAAGGCGGCCTTGGCATCATCTTTGGAGTTATAGAGCTTTAGCTTTAGGTCTGAAATCAAAGGCTTCTTGCCATAATAGCTAGGGTTCTTCTTCAACCTCAGTTCGGTCAATTTATCATTTGAACTGATTGATTTCACATACATGTATGGTCCCGATCCGGTTATCTTCTTAGTAAATTCAGCATTGGTCAAGTGCGCCGGGATGACCGGAAAATTACAATTATAAATAAAGGGACCGTAGGCATTTGGTAGTGTAAAAACAACCGTGTAATCATCAAGTACCTCAACTTCGACGTTCTGAAATCCTTTCTCCAGAGGGCTTCTCAGCTCAGGAGTCTGGATCGAGGAAACGGTATAAGCAATGTCCGTGGCTGTCAGCTTTCCTCCGTCAGCGAACATGCTGTCCTTTCTCAGACGAAAAGTATAAGTCTTGCCGTCCTCGGAAATCTCCCAGCTCTCAGCCAGATCAGCCATAATAGTATTTTTGTCCCCTATCTGAACCAGACCTGAAAAAAGAAGCTTAGAAATACTTTTTTCGGCATCATTTTGGGCTATCAACGGATTTAGGTATTTGACTTCGCCAACAATTGCTTCTGTATATTCTCCACCTTCTGCCGGCACATTTTGTGTGGCCTCAGCATAAGAGTGATAAGTCTTGAATCCGGAGAGTCCGACAGCCATCAAAATAAGCAAAACAGTCCCCGATTTTTCCAGAAAATTCATGCATTCAAAACATTTAATGAGGTTGGCAAAAAATTTATAGACAAAGCTAAAAAAGGTTTTTGGTAAACCAATCCTCTGCCCCCGATAGAAGGTGCCTTTTTTGAAGTCAAATTTCATAATTATGCCAGAAAGACAGTAGCAAGCGCACTGGCGCAAAAAAGAACTGCTACTGCAATCGTGGCGTAGAAGAGGAATTTCTCAATGCCACGGCGTGAACGATAGACATTGCCTTCGCCCCCGAAGGCCATTCCCAAACCAGAACCACGCTGTTGCAAGAGCACAAACAGAGTTAATAAAATTGCAAAGATTATTTGTAAAATTTTGAAGATGTCTGACATATAAAAGAGAGGTTAATGACCCTCGATTAAATAACATTGTATAGGAGATAATTATTTTTTTCAAGTCTAATGCTTCCATCACAGGCAATTGCCGAATATACAAGCCTCGAAACATGAATAATTTTCATAAATTGTAATACTGGAGACAATAATTACAGTAGACCAATCTTAAGGCTTGAATTGCTTGACAATATAATTCTAAAATAAGCCTACTCTATTCCCAAGAAAGGATAAAGACGATTATGCCTGTTAAAGTCGAAAAGGGCGGTATGACCGTCCGTGAAGCCGGCCGCAAAGGCGGTGAAACCACGGCCGAGCGACATGGACACGAGTTCTACGAAGAGATCGGCCGCAAAGGCGGCATCAAAGTCCGCGATGAGTACGGTGTCCAGTTCTACGAAGAGATCGGCCGCAAGGGCGGGCAGAAGGTCCGCGAACTCATCGAGGAAGGCAAGCGCGCGATGGCAAGGCGTGACTGACGCAGTCGTTAAACACAACACGAAGTAATAGTCGAGACCGCGGACAAGACCGCGGTCACTTTTTTATTGAGATTATCTAAGTTAGGATGGGCATTGAACATAACCGAGATTTTGAAAAAATCAAAGACCGTCCTATCGAAAAGGTCCTGCCACCGTTGATAATTGTGCTTTTTATGCTAATATCAGAAACATCTTTTATGAAAGCGAGGCAATGCCTTGGTAACAAAACCGCTTGAAGAATACCGCCCGACATGGACTGCTTCTGGGCTTGCTCACATCGACTTTCACAAGATTTTCATATCATTGGGAAAGCCTTTCTTCCTTGCCGTCGATCTAGATCACGTGATCACCAAACCTCTCGGGTGGAATATCACTTGGGCTGGCATTTTCAACATTCGTGAAGCAGGCAACCGTGGTTGGATTGCAGGTGCTGGGATTATTTCAAATGCAGGAATCTGGCCACTGAGCCGCCGGGTCGGAATCATCGCAGACCAATGCAATCTGCCCTGCCATGCCTGTGTTTGGCCATACTGGCTCAAACCGGATGAAGAGGCATTTCTCGAACTGTTTCGGCATTTTCATGGCTTTAAGAGGCCTGACATCGAACGAACCGTTGTCATCGGCGATCAACTGGGGACCGATATCCTCGGAGCTAACCAAATTGGGGCCAAATCAATATACGTCGATAAACGAGGCGATGTCCCATGGTACAAGAGAGCCAAATTCCGAAAGGAATTGATCATTCGCCAGAAACTCGGTCTTCGGTTCCCCGAACCTTCCACCCCCTGGTATCTCCATCCGGACGCCTTATCCGGGACTTAGTTACATTTCTCCCCTATCCGTACGTCCCCTTGCCATCTACGTAAGGGGACATTTTTTAAAAATGCTAAATTGTATCGATCGTACCTCACTCCAAGAAAAAAGACCCAACAAAAGTTGAGTCATTTTTCTTGGAGCGGGTAACGGGAGTCGAACCCGTATCTCATCCATGGCAAGGACGTATATTACCGCTATACTATACCCGCAAAAAAACATAAAAATGAAAAAGGCAAACTTATTCTAAAGCAAAATCAGACATAATTCAACCCACTTTTTACTTTTTCGTTTTGACTTTTGCCTTAATTATGGAGGCCTGGCCGGGAATCGAACCCGGCTACGCGGTTTTGCCCACCTACGCTTTTTGGAGGCCTGGTCGGGAATCGAACCCGACTACGCGGTTTTGCAGACCGCTGCCTAACCTCTCGGCCACCAGGCCAAAAAGCTACGGTAGGGAGCCAGACCGCCTGTGTCCCTCGTAATTTCAATGAAGTGGGATGCCTAACCTCTCGGCCACCAGGCCTCTGGTGCCGATGGTCAGAATTGAACTGACGACACAAGGATTTTCAGTCCTCTGCTCTACCACTGAGCTACATCGGCTTTATAAAAACATAAAAATCTTACCATAATCTCGGCCCCCAGTAAAGTCTTACTGTCCGTAATTCCGAAAACCTTACTATTCCCCTGTTTCTTATTGTTCGAGGAGGAACGACGAGAACTTTGGTTATTTGTTAGTATAGTGACAGACTTCTCATTCCAAGAGCATCATTCGAAGAATAAATACATTTGATAGGGATTTAGGGAATCACGATTACTGTCTGCATCTATATATGTGCCTCTAGATGACCCCTATCCTCGACTCCGACCTCCTGCCATTGATAAAATGATTTAGATAGGATAACTTTATTATAGTTAATACTTGTTGTGAATAATATTTCATAATAGATAATAATTTGTACATTTGTATTATCAGTAATCTGTTTTTGTATTTATGGGCAAGAAGAAGAATAAAAAATTCAAAACATCAAATTCGACTCCAGCGATAAAAGCAGCCAACGAAACACCTGTTAGCCACGGCCAGCTCGAGGTGTCAGCTGACGGCGAGAACAAAATCGTCGAGACAAAGGCTGTTCAGGAGGAAATTGATTTACTAAACGAGAAATACCGCTTTGTCCGCCATGATGTCAAGAAACTGCTCTTAACTATTGCCGGCCTTGCCGTTCTTATTGTAGCGACTTACTTCATCAGCCAAAAGACCAGTTATCTTGGCTCTCTTGGAGATTGGATCTACAAAATTGGAAACTTCAGCGCATAGTTCATAAAGTCAAAAATCTGAAATGCTATAAAGTCATCTAGAGGCGCTGCAAAAGTGCTGAAATAAAAGGTTATCTATATTCGTTCAATTTGTAATTAGCATTGTTGGGGAGCTATGAGCAAGGTTGCGAAAATTTTTACCGCTGCGACCGTGGGTCTGGACTCTTATCTAGTGGAGGTTGAAACAGATATCGGAGCTGGTCTCCCCTCTTTTACCATTGTCGGATTGCCGGACAAAGCAATTGATGAAAGCAAGGAGCGGATAAGAGCAGCTATCAAAAACTCAGGTGTTTTCTTCACACAACACCGCCTGACTATCAATTTGGCTCCTGCCGATATCAAAAAGGAGGGTCCAAGCTTCGATCTCCCGATGGCTGTTGGTATCCTATTGGCAGGCGAACAGTTCGACTACATAGATGAATTTAAAAAAGCCCTCTTCATCGGAGAGCTTTCTTTAAATGGTGAATTGCGCCATGTCAACGGCGTACTGCCTATCACGTTGTTTGCTGTCGAAAAAGGTTATGAACGAATTTATTTGCCGGCGGTCAACGCTGAGGAAGCTTCTTTGATAAAAGGTATCGAAATAATTCCTGTAAAATCATTGAATCAATTGATCAAACATCTTCGCTCAGAAGAAATAATTAAATCCTATAAAGCCAAAAGCTTAAGGCAAAAAGTTGAAAACCAGAAGGAATCGCAGTTTGACTTTAAATACATTGCCGGACAGGAGCAGGTAAAGAGAGCCCTCGAAATTGCGGCTGCCGGCGGACACAATATTCTCCTCTCGGGGCCTCCGGGGTCAGGTAAAACTTTGCTGGCCCGAAGTATCCCTACAATTCTGCCAGAGATGGATGATGAGGAAATCATCGAAGTAATGAAAATTTATTCCGTCTCCGGCATGCTAAATTCAGGCACTCTAATTTTGGACCGGCCATTTCGGTCACCTCATCACACTACCTCAAGTGTTGCTATCGTGGGCGGCGGTACTTGGCCTCGTCCTGGAGAGATATCTCTCTCCCATCGAGGTATTCTCTTTCTGGATGAATTTCCCGAATTTCCACGAAGCGTCCTCGAATCCTTAAGGCAGCCGCTTGAGGACGGTATTGTTACAGTATCGAGAGCAACCGGCAGTCTGACATTCCCTGCGAAGTTTCTCCTGGTGGCCGCCCAGAATCCCTGTCCCTGCGGCTTTCTCTCAGACCCCGAGAAACACTGCACCTGTACGCCGACACAAATAATTCGCTATCAGAAAAAAGTTTCCGGTCCTATCCTCGACCGTATTGATATCCATATCGAAGTACCCAGAGTCAAATACGCCAAACTATCAGAAGAAAGTGTCGCTGAGGCGTCGGAAAGCGTTAGAAGGCGGATTGAGCAGGCTCGTGAACTTCAACGGAAAAGATTTGAAGGCACGGGAATAAAGACCAACGCCGAAATGAGCAGTCGTGAGATCAAGGCCTACTGTAAACTCGAAGAAGCCGGTGAAAAGATTATTGGACAAGCTGTCGAATCAATGAAGCTCTCTGCTAGAGTTTATCACCGCCTCTTGAAGCTTGCCCGCACTATCGCCGATTTGGAAAACTCTGAACAGATTACCGCCGGCAATATCGCCGAAGCGCTGCAATATCGGCCGAAGGAAAAGACTTATTAGCTCGAAGTTCGAAGTACTGAGTACTAAGTACTAAGTTTATAAAGTTAGTCAAGTTCGTCAAGTTTGTAAAGTTACAAGTTTGTAAAGCATAAGAACAACACCCCACCCCCTGGGGCGTTGGGAATTTTTTTGAAAAGTGTCTCCCGCCAAATACATAATACTATCCCCTTGATACTATCTAATATTCCTTATTCTCGATCAGTTTCTCGAGTACTTCTGTCGGAAACATCGATTTGGGTTCGGCCAAAGCCTGATGATAAAAGACGGTTGAAGGAGTCAGCCCCGGCAAGGTATTTACTTCAATGATTATTACATCCCCTGTTTTTGTATTCACAAAAGCATCAATCCTCGCGTAACCCTCAACTTTGATTGCCTCGGCAAACCTTTCGATCAAATTCCTAATCTTCTCAATTTTTGGGAGGCCTAATATCTCCCTGGGTGGTGGAGTAATATTGATGCCGGTCCCCCCCTGAAACTTTTCCTCAACGGAGAGCAATTCGCCCTCGGCTACCGTCAGGCTCGGGTTCATCGCATGGATCTTGCCATCCTCCTCTAGCACACCTACCGTTATTTCGATAAAACCGGAGATCTTTTTGTGCTTCAAATGATTACCTCTGATCTGAATACGATCGGTTTCGACAAACTTCTCAAGTAGAAAATGAGTAGTCCCAAGCGGCGGCATCTGTACTATCTCGCTCTGATTTTTAAATGTTTCCTTCGGAATGAAAACGGCTTGTTCACGAATCAGTGCAACATATTTTGAAAGATCTTTGGCGGAAAACAAACGGACGATACCGGAGGAACAGCCGTCACCTTGCGGTTTGATGATCAGAGTTTTGCTTGCAAATTCATTTATGATCTCCTGCCATAATCTTTCCGGCTCAAACGGCTGAGAGAGGTCTACGATGCGTTTTGGAGCCGTTTCCAGCCCTTTTGCCTGCATATCCAATACCGCTTCACCAGTCTGGAATTTATCCATACAAAGCTTCGAAGCTTCGATGCCCGAACCATTATATTTGACTCCATGTTTTTCAAATAATGTTTGCAACATGCCGTTTTCGCCGTCTCCGCCATGGAGCGCAATGAAAACAAACTTAGATTTATCGGCAAATTCTTCCAGTGTCATTTTTCTAGGCATAAAAAACGGCTCCGACAATACGTCGTCTTGTGCAGCTAAACGCAGTTTTACCTTATCGACTAGCTGATTTAACCGCTCTATATTATCCTCCGCCTTTTCACAATTATCCATGATTTCTTCGACGGTGTGATTTAGAAGAAGTGCATACGGCACCTCCCAGACCGCTCCGTTTGTATCCAAGAGAAATGGTTTTGGCTCGTAAATCCTGGATTTTCTCAGCTTCAACCAAACATTAGTCCCACTCATTAGCGACACTTGCCGTTCCGAAGTAGCCCCACCAAACAAAATATTGACCGGCTTCTTGATTTTGTCATCCTGCGCCTTCTCTTCGTCATTCTGAGCCTTCCCTATTTTGTCATTCTGAGCCGTCAGGCGAAGAATCCCATCATTTTTTTGAGGCAGTTCAATTTGTTGACGCCGGCAAGCGCTAGCCAAAATGTGTTTAAGCACAGTTTGGTGGGTAAAACCAATCCGGGTGCTTTGCTGGAAAATAAAGCTGTTTTGCTCCATGCCGCTGATTGGGTTAAAATCAGAAAACCAAATATTGCCATCCGGCAAAAGCCAACCATCAAAACGAGCAAAATCTTGCATGCCCAAAGTAGAGAATAATTGCTCAGCTTGTACCTGAATTTTTTCAATAACTTCATTGGAAAATCTTGGCGGGCAATGATAGATCACCTGCCTCGTGGGCAAGTATTTCTTCCGGAAATCAAAGACTTGATGTTCCGAGTAATCGGTTTCAATTTCAGTCGGTAGAAGCGCAACAGGCTGGTCAAATCTGTTTTGGAGAATGATAACGGTGAACTCCACTCCCTCGACAAAGGGCTCAACTACCACACGAGTATCCATTCTCTTTGAAAAAATCGTTTCCGCTTTTGCCAAAGCTTCATCAACCGTCGAGACTGAGAAAACGCCGATCGATGACCCGCCGGTCGCCGGCTTGACTGCTGCCCTCTTAACCTGGTTTTCGGCAAAAAATTTCTCCAGAATCTCACGATGATCTTTTTTATAAATTTTTAATACTGTTGAAGGCAAAGTGAAAAAACCCTGCTTCTTGATAAATTCATTCGCCCAGTATTTATCAAAGCATTTTTTACAGGCTTCCGAGCCGGTGCCAATAAACGGAATATTATTCTCCTCCATCAAATGCTGAACTATGCCGTCCTCACCAAAGGGACCATGCATCGCTGGAAAAACAATATCGGCACTTCTCAAATATTTGATCAGCGCCTTATCCGATAGCGGCGTAGCTGTTTGCCCAAGCTTAAAATCAAAATCAGAGGGAGTGTTCGAATAAAGCTGGGCGCAGGAAATTTTATAAGCATTCTTTTTATGATCAAAATAGACCGGCAAGATTTCGACTTTGGGTCCGGAAAGATGATCCATCACCGATCTGGCAGAATTTAATGATATGCCCCTTTCCAGGGAAGGGCCGCCACAAAGCAATGCAATTTTCATATAATAGTTTAAATAAAGCTAGAAAGTTTTTAACCTTTGACTTGATAGACTTTATGACTCCTGGTTAATTTATAAAAATATTTTGCAAAAAAAATCACTGACAATTTAGCTTTAAATATACGCCAAATTTTATTAATTACAATCTGTTGATAACTTTCTTTGCAAAAAATAAGGACAGACACTCGAGGTGAGAGTGTCTGTCCCAACGGACAGGTGAAACGCTATGCTGCCGATGCAAAATGCACCGGCCAACCAAGCTGTCTAACCATAACAGAGATTGCCTCCTGCTCGTCACGAGGTATCTCTCTTGAGAAGTATAACGGCACCTGACGGTCGCAGAATAATCTGACAACATAATCCCACAGTTTGGCCGTGTCGTCGTCGAAATGATGAGCGCCGAGCCGAAGCACATATCTCCAATTCTGGAGGGAAAAGTCGTGCCCCACTGAAAGAGCATTGGCCTTTGCGTCACGATGGTATTTGGTCGTCTGTCCACTGATAGACCTCTGCAGCAATTCCAAACCATCTGCATCTAAACCGTTGAAGATGATCTCTGGCCCAAGGCCGTCTTGAAGATACACACAGGCCGCTTGGGTACCATTGTGATAGAAAAACTTTGCATATTCCTCGCACGCACTGACAGCTTCGTCGTCGGAAGATCGTGCATTGCATTCTCCATGCGGGAAGAAGTAAACACGGTGTCGGTCGCCACGATAATAGCGGTGACGCCATCGAGCGTAGGCCTCATCCGGAGTGCCAAGACGGATCCCCGGACAGGGAATCGCCCGGAGAAAAAGATGCTGGACGAACTCACGGTTGGTCTCCTCAAGCCGAAGATCAGGGCAGATAAAACCAGTATGCGGATTTTCGGGTATTGCTACCACACCGGGTATTAGAAGCATAATACATATCCTCCCCCAAAATTCATTCATAATATAAATGTGCCAGAAGCCCTTAAAATAAATTTCAAAGGCTAATTTTCAATCTAAATACTTTACTACATAGAATTATTAAAATCAACTTAGCGCTATCCCTTAAATCTGAGGAAAACCTGAATATTCTCTTCGGGTTTTGAAATCTTGATTTTTCCCTCAGCAAATAGTATATTTTAAGATATAATTTCATCAATCAGGGTCAACTAAATGCTCAAGCTCTTTTCAAAAATCCTAAAAACTCCCAAGACCGTGATAGAACCGGAGAATCTGAAGCTCGACATAGAAGCGATAAAGGTCGGAAAGAAGATTGAAAAAAAAATAAGAAAACTATTCAGTGGTTCTCTTGCTATCCGCGAAGTCGACGCCGGCTCAACCAACGCTTGCGAGCACGAACTAACGGCTCTCTCGAACTGTTTTTACGATGTTGAACGGTTCGGCATCCACTTTGTTGCTTCCCCGAGACATGCTGACATGCTCATGGTCACCGGACCGGTTTCTCAAAATATGCAAGAAGCTCTTGTAAAGACCTACGAAGCAACTCCTGACCCAAAAATCGTCGTTGCTGTTGGCGACGACGCAATTGACGGCGGCATCTTCAAGGGCTCCTATGCTGTTTTAGACGGTGTCGATAAAGTCATTCCCGTCGATTATTATATTCAGGGAGACCCTCCGACACCCATGACCATCCTCGTATCTTTACTGGAAATTCTCGAAAAGCTTGATGCTCCAAAATTAAAACCAAAAGATTAATATGAACTTCGCTCAAAACACTTTTTTAATCGCCTTGTTGCTATTCCCAGCTGGTGCTATCACCTCGATCGCATTCAACAAGAATGAACGTTTAGCCAACTTTACCGGCAGCCTCTTTGCCGTGCTTGGATCTATTTCAGGAATTGTGTCTGCTATCTCAATTCTGTTCTATCAAGGAACTTTTTCAGTGAATATGCCTTCGACTTTCCCAATTTTATCCTTCGCACTCAAGATGGATTCTCTTTCCGCGTTCTTCGTTTTGGTTATCTCGACCATTGCCCTGCTGGCGTCGACATATGGCTATGGCTATGCCAAACATTACTTCGGAAAATACAACTTGGGGAACCTTGGTTTCTTTTATAACCTCTTCATCGCCGGAATGATCTTGGTCGTGACTGCAAACAATGCACTCCTTTTTCTGATTGTCTGGGAGATAATGTCCCTGGCATCATATTTTCTGGTCATTTTCGAAAAAAACGAGAAAAAAAATATCAAAGCAGGCTCGCTCTATTTTTATATGACACACGCCGGCACCGCATTTATTATTCTAGCATTCCTTTTGCTCTATCGATCGACTGGCTCACTTGACTTCGAAGTAATTAGAAACAGTATCAACCTAATTTCGCCGATTACAAGGGACGCTGTTTTTATCCTTGCTCTCATCGGATTCGGCACCAAGGCCGGTATAATCCCTTTTCACATTTGGCTACCGAGCGCACATCCGGCCGCACCCTCTCATGTCTCAGCCCTGATGTCTGGTGTCATGATCAAAACCGGTATTTTTATGATGATTCGGATCTTTTTGGATATTTTCCCAGGCGGACCAATCTGGTGGGGCATTACAATCCTTATTATCGGCGCCATCTCTTCGATACTCGGCGTTTTGTACGCTCTGGCAGAGCATGATATCAAAAAATTATTAGCCTACCACAGCATCGAGAATATCGGAATTATATTGCTTGGTTTGGGCAGCGCCCTAACATTCAACTCTCTCGGGCTTCATTCCTTCGCAATTCTGAGTATTGTTGCCGCTCTCTTCCACACTTTAAATCATGCAGTTTTTAAGGCGCTCTTGTTTATGGGAGCCGGATCAGTCATCTCCAAAACCCACACTAAGAATATTGAGGAATATGGCGGCATTATCAAATATATGCCTTACACTGCGCTCTTCTTTCTGATTGGCTCTCTGGCAATTTCAGCAATTCCACCTTTCAACGGCTTCGCGAGTGAATGGATTACTTTTCAGTCCCTCTTCGCTGGTATTAGATCGGTCGGTAGCGTGGCAGAATGGGCGTTTATGATTGCTGCCGGCTCGCTCGCCTTGACTGGCGGGCTCGCCTGCGCTTGTTTTGTCAAAGTTTTTGGCATTACTTTCTTGGCTCGTCCCCGAAGAGAAAATATTAAACAGATTACTGAATCATCCTTTTCTTTAGTATTTAGTATGGCGATACTTGCGTTACTTACCCTAATTCTCGGCGTCTTCTCCGGCTCAGTTTCGGCGACACTATCAAGAATTGCAAATAGCGTTATGGCATTCAGGGGAGAGGTAGTGATTTCGAACGTTCACACATCAGCCATTCGAACAGGAGATGGCTTTGCATCCGTCTCTTTGCCAAGTATATTTTTGATCTTTGGCATTCTGCTAGCACTGACTTTCATCATATTCAAATTTATCCCAAAAAAGCAACGAGAGAGAAAAGTAATCACTTGGGATTGCGGCACCAACTTGGGACCCCGGATGGAAATTACGGCCACCGGTTTCAGCCGTTCTATTATTACAATTTTTGCCGATATCCTGAAACCGTCAAAAGAGGTCAAAACAACTTTCCACGAGGAAAATTCAAACTATTTTCCCAAAGCCAATACTGTCAATCTGGGCACAGCGGAAATTTACCGGTCATATATTTACGAACCGCTCCATAAACTCATGACAAAAATATCCAGTTACGCCGGAATTTGGCAAAACGGAAACGTCAACGCCTATATTTTATATATCTTTATCATTTTGATTATTTTGCTAATCGTGGGGGCTGTAAAATGACCGAGACTTTCATTTTGATCCTCCAATTTGCTCTGATTCCAATCCTTTCACCACTTTTTGTTGGAATTATCAGGAAAATAAAAGCAAAAATGCAAAACCGCCAAGGCGCAAGCATTTTCCAGCCTTACAGCGATTTAAAGAAACTCTTTCGCAAAGATGAGCTAATCAGCCATGACGCCTCATGGATATTCAAATTTATGCCCTATATCCTCTTCTCGACTACTCTTTTGATTGGTTTTGCTTTACCGTTGATCACAACAGGGATTAGAAATGGTTTTTTTGGTGATTTCCTGGTCATTATTTATCTCATCGCCCTAGGAACGTTTTTCTTAGCTTTGGCCGGTATTGACGCCGGAAGCGCTTTTGGCGGATTTGGATCAAGCCGAGAGATGACTCTGTCTGCTTTGGCTGAAGCCGGACTCATCTTCTCGATGTTGACCTTATCAATTCTCGCGCACTCAACCAATCTGGCAGATATTGTCCATTCAGTTGTCTCGCTGCCTTTAACATCCCTACTTCCGGTCTTGCTTGCATTTATTGGATTCTTCGTCATTTTACTTTTCGAGACAGGGCGTTTCCCCTTTGACAATCCTGCGACTCATCTGGAATTAACCATGATTCACGAAGCAATGATTCTGGAATATTCCGGTAAAAGACTGGCGCTCATCGAGTGGGCGGCGGCAAATAAACTGCTTATCTTTATGGCAATCGGAGCTAATCTCTTTTTCCCTTGGGGTATCGCAAGTAATCTAAGCTTAAATGCAATCTTAATCGCACTTGGCGCATTCCTCGTTAAAGTCTTGATTCTCTCAGCTGGAATTGCCATTCTCGAATCAAGCATCGCTAAATACCGCTTCTTCCGCCTACCAGATTTGCTCTTAACTTCATTCATTCTTAGTATGATAGCAATAGGATTAATCTTTTAATTATGGAAAACACCATACCAGCACAAATTTTATTCTTAGCCGATCTAGTTATATATTTTCTAATTATTCTTGTTCATATCACCAAAAGAAATATTTCGATCGTCTATGTCTACGCCGCACAATCACTCATGATCACCTTTCTTATGGTCTATTCCGCTTCCGTAAACCATTCTTACGCTCTCTGGATATTGGCCGCTCTCATCTTTGGCTTGAAGGTGGCAGCTGCCCCAATTTTCTTTCTGAGACAGATCAAGAAACAAACTCTCCAATCAATGACATCAAGCTATTTGGGTCTTCCCCTGACACTCATAGGCATTGCTGTTCTTACCATGGTCACACACTCTAGGTTTTTTGCAGCGCTTGCTACACTATCACCTGCCAATGAAAATGCTCTGATGATTTCCATTGCTGCCATGTTTATTTCTCTATTTATCATTATCAACCGTAAAGGGGCACTCTCCCAGATGATTGGGATTCTCTCTCTGGAAAATGCTATCGTCGCCTTTGCCTTTGCTGCCGGATTGGAGCAAGGTCTTGGATTGGAACTGGGCATCATCTTTGATATTTGCGCCTGGATTGTTATAGCGACTGTTTTTGTCACCATGATTTACAAAAAATTCCATACTCTCGACGTCTCAGTAATGACCAAATTGAAAGGATAATATATGATTTTAGCTTTAATTATCATCATCCCCCTTCTTATTGCTGCAATTTCAGCAATAATACAAAAAGGGACAAGATTACTGGAATTCCTCACTGTTTTTTCCTCTGGAGCAGTCTTTTTCTTTTCAATTATCATTGCCGACAAAGTACTAGCAGATCAATCTTACTCACTTTTACCTTATTTAAAAGTGAGTTCTTTTGGTGCAATTCTTCTGCTTTTGACCTCTTTTATCAGCTTGATTGCTTCCCTTTATTCCATCGGATATCTCCGGACAGAAGTGAAGAAAGAAGTTATCGGCTTTAGCCGAGTCAAACAATATTTTGTCTTACTGAATGTTTTCCTAACGTCTATGATTTTTGCTATTAGCTTCACAAGTCCAATTATGACCTGGGTGGCTGTTGAGGCAACGACACTCTCGACCGCTTTTCTGATCAGTTTCTACAATAAGCCATCTTCTCTTGAAGCCGCTTGGAAATATCTAATTATCAATTCCGTCGGCCTGCTGCTTGCCTTTTTCGGCACCATCCTGTTCATGGCTGGACCTATGACACATGGAGGAAACATTGGTCTCATCACTTGGAATGAGCTAATGACCAGTGCAAATACTCTAAACCCTTCAGTTATAAAGATTGCTTTTGTTTTTATCCTGATCGGCTACGGAACCAAGATGGGTCTTGTTCCAATGCATACCTGGCTGCCAGATGCCCACAGCAAGGCGCCGGTACCTATCAGCAGTCTTTTGTCGGGGGTGCTCTTGAATATTGCCCTGTTTACGATTTTGCGGTTCAAAATAGCCGCTGATGGCGTAGTCGGCATTAATTTTTCGTCTAACTTATTTATTTATTTTGGTCTTTTTTCGATCCTGGTCTCATCTCTGCTTATCTATCTTCAGACAAATTACAAACGCCTTCTTGCTTATTCGACGATCGAGCATATGGGCATCATCGCACTTGGAATAGGTTTCGGCAGCATTGGTCTTTTTGCCTCTATCCTCCATATGATTTATCATTCTCTAGCAAAGCCGCTGCTCTTTTTGACATCAGGCAATATCTTCCTCAAATTCAGCTCAACAAAAATTGAGAAAATCAAAGGTGTTTTTCAAGCTATCCCGCTTACCGGTGCGCTCTTTCTGATCGGTATATTCGCCATCACCGGCGTACCGCCATTTGGCATCTTTATGACCGAGTTCTCTATTCTTGCAGCGGGTATTCAATCTCATCCGATTGTTGCCGGGTTCACGCTTTTAGGGTTGGTTTTGATCTTCATCGGGTTTCTAAAACACGCCTCGTCCATGATTTTCGGTGAGAAGCCAAAAGACATAGCAGCAGGTGAATCAAACAGCTGGACTACGGTTCCCCTAATTCTCTTGGCAACAGTTCTAATATTCTTAAGTCTTTACTTGCCAGGTCCGTTAAAACTATTAATTGAGAGAGCGACCTTAATCTTTTAAATTATGAAAGAAAAACTAAACAATTTAATCGCCAAAAAATACGAAGTAGAGCTCACCGGGAATATTGCCGCATACAAAGTGCCAAGTGAAGAAATTGCGGGTGTTTGCAGCGAACTCTATTATACCCAGAAGTTTCAGCTAAAAATGGTCACGGCCGTTGATAACAATGATGGCAGTTTCAAAATAATTTATGTTTTTGGCGTTCCCAAAGAGAACGTATTTCTAGCGCCGTTTATCGTATTGCGGGATTTTCTCGATTTCCCCTCCCTTGCGAATGAAATTCATGAGATTTCGAATTACGAGCGGAAGATCAGGACATTTTTCGGGCTCAATCCGGTCGGCCATATCGACCAGAGACCGGTCAGCTTGCATGAAAACTGGCCTCAAAATCAGTATCCCTTGAGAAAAGACTTCAAATGGAATCACCGACCGGCAGAAGCAAAAGGCTTGTATGAATTTGCTAAAGTCGAGGGCGAAGGTATTTATGAAATTCCAGTCGGTCCTGTCCATGCCGGTATTATAGAGCCGGGTCATTTCCGTTTTAGCGTTGCCGGCGAAGAAATTGTTAATTTAGAGGCAAAGCTTGGCTATGTTCACAAAGGATCAGAAAAACTATTTGAAATCCTACCGCTCGATAAAAAGATTCAATTATCAGAAAAAATATCTGGTGATACAGCTTTCAGTCATTCCCTTGCTTTCTGCCAAGCCGTAGAATCGTTGGGTGATATTCACGTTCCGGAAAAAGCAGAATGGCTTCGGGTGATCTTTAGCGAATTAGAGCGTCTTGCCAATCATTTTGGTGATATCGGTTTTATCATGTTGGATACCGGCTTTAGCTTCGGCGGCAGCAACGGTACACGACTAAGAGAAATGATTATGCAATGGAATGAGCGTCTTACCGGCAGCCGTTTTCTCCGTGGAGTCAACGTAATCGGCGGCATCACAAAAGATATACCTTCCGAAGTGAAAGACAAACTGATGTCTGACTTACGAAAAATCAAAAAGGATTTTGCTGAGGTCATAGACATTGCCAAAAACAGCAGCTCGCTAAGAAACCGGTTGAAAAAAACAGGCACACTATACAAAACAATTGCCCAAGACCATGGCGTTGTTGGTGTCACGGCGAGAGCACTTGGAATTGAAATTGACTCACGAATCGACTATCCATATGCTGCTTACGACAAGATGGATTTAAGTATTGCCCTCGAAGAAGAAGGCGATGTCAATGCACGATTCAATGTCAGAGCAAAGGAAGTAAATATCTCAATCCGGGTTTTGATCGAGGCACTGGAAAAATTGACAGAAAGCGGCGATTTACAATCTCACGAGAAGGTTGTTTTAAAGAAGAACTCACACTCAATTGGTCTCACTGAGGGCTGGCGCGGTGAAATCGTTTACCTAGTCGCCACGGACAAAAACGGCGAGATTGCACGGGTTGATGTCCGTGATCCCTCTTTCCTAAACTGGACAGTCTTGGGCTATGCGGGGAAAGGTAACATTGTCCCCGACTTCCCTCTCATCAACAAAAGTTTCAATCTCTCATATTCCGGCAATGATCTATAAAATAGTCCTTTTTCATCAAAAAAATGATAGCCCATAGGGACCGAGTGATAACAAGGATTTTTTTTTATGAGAAAAAGAATTCCTCTGGGTCAGGAGATTTCTCCGACCTCGACGACACATCGAGGGGTCGAAATGACAACGGAAATGGAATAATGAATATGCCCTTACCAAAAAAGCCATTTCCCGTCAAGAGTCCTCTACCTTGACGCACGAGCTATAGTAATGTTAATTTAAGATCACGAGACATTTTAAGGTTTGTCTACACAGCATTAAACAGTTTTCGGATGAAAAAAAGTCTTATTTTTGCGTTTAGCTTCATCGGGCAGATCGGTATTTCTGTTGCCGTTCCTTTAGTTGCCTTAGCCTTTCTGGGCCGTTATCTCGACCAAAAGTTTGGCACTTCCCCCTATCTAATGTTGGCAGGGCTTGTTATCGCCACAGTGATTGTTTACTTTACCCTCCGGGAAATAGTAAGAAGAGCAACCAAAGAATTTAATGAGCTAAACAGCTCAAACAACAAAAAACAAAATTCAAAAAACAAATAAGTTCCAATGAGGGAAACTTTTGGTTATTAAGATTTGAAATTTATTTGTGATTTGATATTTGAGATTTGGAGCTTAAAAGAGTTATGGAAATTAGTTTAGCCGCAGAAAAAATTGCCCACATCGGATCATTTCCGATTACCAACTCCATGGTGACCAGCTGGATTGCCACTGTTATTTTGGCTGTGCTTGCTTTCTTCTCGACCAGAAAAATGAAGACGATCCCAAGCGGTATCCAAAATGTCTTTGAAACGATCGTGGAGATGCTTCTCAATATGGTCAACAGCGTGATGAATGATATGAAAGCCACCAAGAAATATTTTCCGCTGCTTGCGACCATATTTCTTTTTATTATCACCAACAACTGGCTCGGCCTAATTCCCGGCGTTGGCAGCATCGGCCTTCATGAAGTTCATCATGGCAAGGAAGTCTTCGTCCCCATTTTTCGAGCCGGCAATGCCGATCTAAATACTACCTTAGCCCTTGCCATTATCGCCGTCATCGCCATTCAAATCTTTGGCATCCTTGCCATTGGCTTCTGGAAATACGCCGGCAAGTTTATCAATTTCAAGAGCCCGATTCTTTTCTTCGTCGGCATCTTGGAGCTAATCTCCGAGCTCTCCCGTATTGTATCCTTCTCATTCCGTCTTTTTGGCAATGTTTTTGCCGGTGAAGTCCTTTTGGTCGTCATCACGATGCTTCTGCCATATGTCGGACCGATTCCTTTTTACGGCCTTGAAATCTTCGTCGGCTTTATCCAGGCTCTTGTCTTTACCATGCTTGCTTTGGTATTTATCAAAATGGCAATTACAGACCACGAGCATGAGGGAGAAGCACATAATACTTAATTTTTAATTTTCAATTTTTATTCAATTTTTAAAATTTAAAATTAGAATTTGATTAGAAATTTAAAATTAGAAATTACAAATTAATACGGAGTATACAAAATGGAAGCAGAAACAATGTCCATGATTGCCGCTGCGGCTGCAATCGCCATCGGTGCTATCGCCCCAGCCCTAGCCATCGGTATGATCGGCGCCAAAGGCGTTGAGGCTATCGGACGCAATCCAGAAGCAGCCGGCAAAGTATCAGGCCCAATGATTTTGGCTATCGCCTTTGCTGAGGCTATCGCTATTTACGCTTTGGTTATCGCTTTGATTATCAAGTTCGTCTAAAGGTCAAGTACGCAGTGAGTAATTTACTCCCTGCTACTTGCCCTGATAAGGCAAAATTAAAAGCGAAAAAGGTATAACCACAAGGTTAAAGTAAAAAGTTTTGATTTTTTAGTTGTAGTTCTTCCTTTTGCGTTTTAAGTTTTAACTTAAAAATACGGAGTATTTGCCATGGAAGCGTTAGGAATAGATTTAAAATTGATGATTGCCCAGGTTGTAAACTTTGGTATTCTTTTCTTTCTCCTCTCAAAATTTGCCTACAAACCGATCGTCAAAATGATCGAGGAGAGGCAAACCAAAGTTGAGCAAGGACTGAAGGACGCTGAAGCTGCCGGCAAAAGCCGGAGTGAAGCAGAAATTGATGCCGAGAAAATCCGTGAGCAAGCCTACAAGGATGCCAACGAGATTTTGAAAAATGCCAAAGAGGCCGCCAATTTGGAGGCCGGCGAGATAGTGAAAAAGGCATCTGAACAAGCCGACCGGATAATGTTGACCGCCAAAGAGGAAGCCGCTTCATCAAAATCAAAAGTTTTGACTGAGGCCAAAGGCGAAATTTCGTCATTGATCATTACCGCCTTGGACAAAATCGTCGGCAAAGAGATCGATAGTGCACAAAAAGAGAAGTTGACTCGAAAAGCGATATCAGAGCTTTGAGAGTCATCCTGAGCGCAGTCGAAGGATCTGCGTCCACAGCAAAAGCGATAAAGGAGTTATAAATAATGCTAATAGCGAAAAAAGCGAATTAAGCTAATAGAACAAAAAGAATATTCGCTCAATTAGCCCCTTTAGCCATTAGCCTTTCAAAAATTATGAAGATTAAACCTGAAATTTACGCACAAGCACTCATCGAGAGCAAAAAGACCGGCAAAAAAGTTGCCGAGAGTTTTTGGAAACTGCTGCAGAAAAACAAGCAATACCGGGATCTGGATAAGATCCTAAAACAGCTTGATGTCGAATACGCCAAAGCCAACAACACCACCATCGCCGAAGTAATTTCAGCCAAAGAATTGAGTGAAGATGAATTGAAGGAGATTGAACAATGCCTTATCTGTCATTTCGACTCTTTGCCATCCGCCCCTGATTGTCATTTCGACTCTTCGCCGAAGGCGCAGGCGGAGAAATCTTACACGAAGTGTCATCCTGAGCCTGTCGAAGGATCTCTCAAAAAAGATCTCTCGGCTCCGTCGCACACCGCTCGAGATGACAAGGGAAAAAAATTCATAATTCATAATTCAGTCGAGGACGGCATCACCGGCATCATCGTCAAGGCCAATGGTCAAATTTTTGACCTAAGTCTTGAGAGCAAAATCAGCAAGCTCAAGCAAAGCTTGAAGTAGAATGGTTTTCGATCCACTCTCTACTCTCCACGTTCTACGAACGCAAGTACCTTAAAAAAATAAAAAGGCCTAGGCGGAGATAAACTCAGCTTCGGCCAGACAGTCCAGCCGTGCTCAGGACACGGTCAAGCAATCATTTTGAAGAGCATGAGCAGAGAATAATCGGTATGTTCTGCAACATCCGCCAAGAATATCGCCATAATTATGATTATGATAATGATGATGATACCGATTAATCCGCCCTTCCAAACATCTTCCCAAGTCATTTCCTTCCTCTTTTCCTCGCAAAGATGGCTTAAACGAAGACAAGCTCCGCTTCAGTCACGAACAGTCCAGCTGTGCTCACACGGACAATCGGCAGGTTGATCATTCTTTACGAAGGAGGGAGTTAAAGAACCTTTGTCTTCTGAGATAGCATATGATTCCCCCCACCGCCAGCACACCGCCTGTCATGACGCCTATAGAGGCGACGATCCGAGATGGTAATTCACGGTTAGGGATCACCCACACAATCACCTCGCAGAGCAAGAAGAACAAAGCGATAATCCACGGCAAAAATTTCATCTGGAGCCCCCTTTCTCTTCCCTATTTTTACCACAAATCGCCAACTTAGTCAAGCGCTGCGACGACGACCGTTCACTGTCATTCTGAGCCGGTGAGCTTGAAGCGAAGAATCTATCATGAAAGATTGCCACGCCTTACGAAGCGTCGCAACGGCTCGCAATGACAAATAATTACCAATTACCAGTTACCAATTGAACATTGAAAAATGAAAATTAATTGGAAATTGAAAATTGATAATTGAAAAATTAGAGGAATTTATGTCAACAAGCATTATTGATGAATTGAAAAAAGAAATCTTGGATTTTGACGAGAGCGTCAAGGCCGAGCCTTTTGGTGAAGTTGCCGAAATCGGCGATGGTATCGCCAAAATCTACGGCTTAGCCGATGCCAAGTCTGGCGAACTTTTGAAAGTAGAGACTAAGTCTGGCGAAATCACAGCTATGGTCCTGAACTTGGAAGAATCCTCTGTCGGCGCCATCGTCCTCGGCGATTACAAGCAGATCAAAGCCGGCGATAAGGTGAAGACGACCGGACAAGTAGCCGAAATCGGCGTTTCCGACGAGATCGTTGGCCGCGTGGTCAATCCGCTTGGTGAGCCGATCGACGGCAAAGCCGCCATCAAAATTAGTGCCAATGCCGCATCCGGCAAAGCCGTAGCAGGCACCCCTGCTTCTGGAGGAATGCGGGGGAAGTTCATGCCGATCGAAAAAATCGCCCCCGGTGTTATCACCAGACAGGGCGTGTCGGTTCCTCTCCAGACCGGTGTCAAGGCCATCGACGCTCTGATCCCGATCGGACGAGGACAGCGCGAGCTGATCATCGGCGACCGCGGCACAGGTAAGACTGCTATCGCCATCGACACCATCATCAATCAGAAGAATCTACCGAAGGAAACTAGACCGATCTGTATCTATGTCGCTATCGGCCAGAAGAAATCGAAAGTAGCCCGAATCGTAGCCAAGCTCGAAGAGGAAGGCGCTATGGAGTACACGACCATCGTTTTGGCCGGTGCCTCCGATCCTGCTCCTCTTTCCTTCATCGCTCCTTATGCCGGCTGCGCCATCGGCGAATATTTTATGGAACAGGGCAAGGATGTTTTGATCGTTTATGATGATCTGACCAAGCACGCTTGGGCTTACCGCCAAGTTTCACTCCTTCTTCGCCGACCTCCAGGACGCGAGGCCTACCCTGGCGATGTTTTCTATCTTCATTCCCGCCTTCTCGAGCGTTCAGCTAGATTGAATAAAGATTTTGGCGGCGGATCGATCACCGCGCTTCCTATCATCGAAACTCAGGCGGGCGATGTCTCTGCATACATTCCAACCAATGTAATCTCCATTACCGACGGTCAAATCTTCTTGGAATCCGACCTTTTCTACCAAGGCATTCGCCCGGCTCTAAATATCGGTATTTCTGTCTCACGTGTGGGTGGTGCCGCTCAGATCAAAGCGATGAAAAAAGTTGCCGGAAAATTGAAGCTCGAAATGGCTCAATACCGTGAACTCGCTGCCTTTGCTCAATTTGCCTCAGACCTCGATCCTGAGACCAAGAAAACGATCGAGCGGGGCAAGAGAATGACTGAGCTTCTGAAACAACCTCAATATCAGCCAGTCCCGGTCGAAGAGCAGGTTATTTCCCTCTACGCCGTGACCAATGGCTATCTTGATGGCTATGAGGTCAAGGAAATTCCAGGGGTTGAGAGCGATTTGATCGCCAAAGCCAAGACCAGCATCAAGAATGTCCTGGAAGCGATCAAGAAGAATGGTGTGATGGATGAGAAAGAGGAAAAGCAATTGAATGACTTCCTCGCCAAGAATACGAAGAAAGTAGAGGATCTTGTAAGTCAGGCTAATGTCGAAAAAAGCTAATTAAGCCAATAAGCTATATTGTTCGAACGCAAGTGAGAACTACCTGTCATTCCTGCGAAGGCAGGAATCCAGAATCAAAAGTTCTCGCTCCGCTCGAACAATAAAAGTACATTAAAATAAAAAAGAGGCCGACACCGTCGCAATAGTGCAACGGCGCCGACCAGGCAACGAATCAACGCCGACGAAATATGGCGTTGAAAATTCCCGCTATTACAGCTCCGATACCGATAGCGACTGGTATCAAAGCCTCATTCGGAATCAGCTTCATCATGCAATCACCCCCCCCATATTACTTCTTTTACAATAAACCACTGTCCCAGTCAATATTATTCTTCGAACGATGAAGCTTGGAGTTGAGAAGTCGATCAGACAGTTCTCGATTCTAAACCACACCACTCGAACAATAAAAAGCAGTTTTGGTTTTTTAAGTTGTGGTTTTACGTTTTTACCTTTAACTTTTGAGTTAACAACATGCCTAGTACACAAGAATTCAGACGGAGATAAACAAATTGTTACATTGTTATATTGTTCCATTGTTAATTGCCCCTCTCATTTATAAGGAGAGGTTGGGTGAGGTAAACAATGAAGCGATCAGAGCAATGAAACATAAGGAGATAAACAATGCCTAGCACTCAGGAATTTAGAAGGCGAATAAAATCTGTAAATAATACCAAACAGATCACGAAGGCGATGGAAATGATCGCTTCTATCAAGATGCAAAAGGCCGTCCGCACCATCGGCCAAGCCAGAGCGTATATCCAAAACGCCTGGAATATTTTGGCATTGCTGGCAAACAAGACCTTGCCGGAAGATCATCCGCTGATCAATCCAAAACATGTCGGAAGAACGGCTATAATTTTAGTCACCTCCGATCGTGGACTCTGTGGGTCTTATAACGCTGAAATTATCAAGAAGTTTGTTTCTGTCATTCCAGCCCCCGATCAGGTCGAGGGTAAAACTCCGGCTGGAATCCAGAAAAATAAGGAATTGGATCCCCGGGTTAAGCCCGAGGATGACACTATTCTATTAAAAGGTAGTTCGATCGACGTAATAGCCATTGGTAAAGTCGGTGCAGGCTATGTCCGCAAGTATCAGGCCGGCAATTTAATTGCCGAATTCCCCTCTTTCGAGAACAATGTTACAGTTGAGAATATCCATCCGATTTCAAAATTGGCTATCGGAGACTATCTGGCTGGTAATTATGATAAAGTAGTTTTAATTTATTCCCATTTCGTTTCTTCGCTAAAACAGATTCCGGTCGTCCAGCAAATTCTACCCGTTACCGACAAAAACATTTCAGCAAAAGATTTATGGGTGGCAGAAGAGTCAAACACTGAACTGGAATATAAATTTGAGCCAAATCCGCAGGCTGTAGTCGAAGCACTTCTTAAACAAATTCTTGGTACGCAAATATTTGGAGCCGTCTTGGAGGGAAATGCCTCCGAACATTCCGCCCGTATGGTAGCAATGAAAGGCGCAACCGATAACGCCAAGAATTTGATCGATGAGCTGACCCTGATTTACAATTCAGTCCGCCAAGACAGCATCACGAGAGAGATCGCCGAGATATCAGGCGCAGCAGAGTCAATGAAGTAAAGTAAACCAACCGAATGTCGAAAAGATCAAATAAATCAAATATTCGATTCATTAGATTAATTAGATATTAGGTTTGTATAAGTACCTTTACAAAAGAAAAAGGTCCCGATCGCATCCAACGAATCGAGACCTGGTAGCAGTCCCGGAGAAAAGTTAATCATCCGGCGGTAAATAAGTCGGCATCACCCAATTCATACTGATCATTTCCACACAAATGTGGACTACATTCAGGGCAGATATACTCATCATTCAATAAGATGCACCTTCTTCCGCCATGTATCAAACAGACCACCTCCCCCGATGACAGTCTTTCCTTGATAGTCCAAACCATATAGCCGACAGCGAAACAATTATCGCATACTTCCATATGGTTAGAGGGATCACGAGGCTTTTTGCAAATCTTGCAAACCGTCAATTCGACTGACTCTTGAGATGGTTGAAAACCAGCCTGAATCAAGGCGTCCTCTAAAATGCCCATGAGCCATCTCCTTTCTCTTTCTATATCATAAAAAAAGTAAAGAAACCAATTCTTCGCATCATAGTGTGAATTCTATGTCATTCCAGCCCTTCGGTAAGCTCAGGATAAACTCCGGATGGAATCCAGAGTTTTTACTACCGTTCGAACAATAAGTACATTTACAAAAGAAAAAGGCCCCGATCGTATCCAACGACCGAGACCCGGTAGCAGGCCCGGAGAAAATTCTTCCGGCGGTAAATTAAGGATATTCACCCCTTGCCTATTCACAAAGACCGATAGTGCGACTCCCAAGCTTTCAAGTCCTCTTTAAAAGCTTGGGCAAGACTGCAAACGGCAAGCGTGATCAGAGTACTGATAAATATACTCAGTCCCCACCAAGCGCTAATAAGGTGAATTCCCACAACAACGAACAACATTATTACCAGAATTATTACGATAAGACTCAATAACACTATGTTCATGTTTTCGTACCCCCATGTAAAGACATATAACATAAACAGCAAATGACATTCAACCTTACCTCTTAGCTCATAAAAAAGGTTACTGAAATCTTTCCGGATATCTCATAATTGGGTTACTGTAGTCGGATATGAATATGACTACAAAAAACAACATTTTTACTCGCTACCTAGCTGAGTATT
>JBAYVE010000008.1:0-52946 GCA_041674765.1 Patescibacteria group bacterium | reverse complement strand
TGGCATCTGCCTCTTTCACATCTATGTCTTTTTCAGGTACAGGCGGGAAAGCAAGATATTGGTTTTTAACCGCTTGAAGCATCATTTCCTGTAAAAATGCCAAATCCCGCGCCGTTTTCTTCCGGTGATCGGCCAAGGAAAACGTCAGTTGCTGGAACAACTTCACCAAATCCCCATCACGATCACTCCGGTATTCAGGGAACATGGCGTAACGCAGCCCGTCATTGACCAGAACCGATACATTCGTGTTCCGTGTCATCTTCATCTGCTTTTCTAAGGCTTCCCATACATCTTCATCAATATAGATGGTCTTTTGAACCTTCTTGGATTTCGTAACCATGCCTATCTCTCCAATTCTTGTTCTTCATCGCGGTCCAGTTCGCGACGTGTCCGCTCGGCTTGAGATAATTCACGCGCCTTAGATGCTTGTTGTTGCACCTGAAGCTCGCGCATCTCGACGACGCCATCTTTAATCTCACCAAAGGCAACAGACTTCCCAACTTTCGTATCAGGAACAGATTTAACCCGCGCCATGTGGAGTTTATCTTTCTCCTGCACCACCGCCCATGTTCCGCTCTCAAGTTCAGCATATCCGCGATATGTGTAGGACTTATCAGGAGTTACCAGCTTGTCGCTATATTGGGCCTCTAATTGACCTGCGAGCTTCTCACCAACACGGCGCATCTCCATGATACGAAGCTGTTTCAGTGCTCCGTCTCTCAAAGCAAACTCACCGTTGGATTGGATAAAGCCTAAGTCTTTGGATACGAGCCACTCACGGCGTTTCTGGAGGCTATCTTCGATCTCTGCTCCATATTCAGGGAGTGATGGCTTACCGATAGATTGCTTATAAAGCTCACGGTCAAGCCATGTCCGTTTCTGGGCAGATACCAATTTCTCAAGCGGCTTCGCGGATAGAACATCAAGTTTCGGATAGAAGCGTTTCCCCTCCCGCGCATTGATCTCGCGGGTAATCTCTTCACCCCGCTCCACAACATCTGCCGGAACTTCATAACGTCCATCATCTAAAGACTTAACAACCCCGTTTTTGGCCAATGTCTCCAGACGCTTGGCGTGTGACGCCAAATACCCTT
Source organism: Patescibacteria group bacterium (assembly GCA_041674765.1). Classification (GTDB taxonomy): domain Bacteria; phylum Patescibacteriota; class UBA1384; order XYA2-FULL-43-10; family 1-14-0-10-43-13; genus JBAYVE01. The sequence continues at coordinate 51,852 of JBAYVE010000008.1, read as the reverse complement.
CCCTGTTCTCGGGCTCGATATGGGAGAGTTCGGCCTCAATATACGCCATATGGTGACGCGGGTCATAAATCCCGTTATTGGCCTTGGCGAGTTGCGAGATATTAAAGTCCGCTTTACCCGATGAACCCACACCAGGTTTAACAGTGACCAATGCCCCTATTCTCAAATCGTCATAGCCCTTGAGTTCTCCAAACGGAACATAATGAAGTTTTTCCCGCGCATCCTTCACCACCAGATATTTCCGGTCAGTGATTTCATCAATGGGGCCTTTATTCATAACAAGGCCATGAATAACTTCACCCTCATCTGCCTTCATCGAATAGAAGGACAAATTCTCCAGATCCATGTCCGGATTTTGACGGTAGAGATTATTCAAAACATTCTGCCGCTGTGATGTATCACGCAAAACTTCGATAAAGTTCTCTTTAAGGGTATAAATCCCTGGTGGGTATTCTGCAGCCAATCCGGTTGTAGACAGGAATTGCAAACGCCCCTTAATTAACCCTTCGTAGAAATTATCCTTACCAAAGTTATTAACCTTACGGACATCAACAACATTCTCTTCACTCAGGCTCTTTTCAATAAAACGATCAAGCGAAGTCACACTCATAGCCTCAACTTGTCTTTCTTGAGACTTCTGGATTTCCTCCAACGACCGCTCACCGAGAAGCTCGGTTGCGAGCTCCTGTGCCCGCGCCCTGACCCCACTTGCAATGTAATCACGACCAATCACCAAATCCTGACCACGCTCATTTACACCCCTGATAATCACATGAGCATGAACATCATCCGTGTCATAGTGAACCGCACCAATCCAATTAAGAGTTGTCCCAAGATCGGATTCCATCCGTCCCATCACCCCTCTCACATATCCATGAAAGTCATCAATCTGGTGTCCGTTTTCAGGGGAGATAATCATCCGGAAATGATGGCGATCATCTTTGCATAATCCATAAAAGGCAAGACCATCAACACCATCGTTTTCACGGTCAAAAAGCACCGCTTGGGTCTCTTCTTTACCCGCCCCCGAACGAGAAATATACCGCACATGTTGGTAGAGATTTTTAGCCCCGCTGCCCGCCCCAACCCCGACACCTTTCGTCCGGTTCTGGACGGGATTAATTTTCACGACCACTCTCTGTCCGGAAAAATTCCCCGCAAAAGAATTTCCCCGAACCACCCCATCACGCATTTTAAGGCGCGTTCCCGAACCCTTGTTTTTAACCTCGGCTCCAGCATGACGACGTAGTTTTTTAAAGACTGATTTACGCGGACTCTCATTGGTGATGATCAGTGGACGAGACAACTCAGACGATGCCAAAACAGCATCATCCTCCTCCCACAATCCAAAACCGACATCATCCAGTAACATCTAAATTCTCTCCGCCAGAGGCAAAACCCGCCCCAAATTCATTCGTGTTTTCACACACTATTCTCGAAATCAAAGACCGAACCCACAGCCTCAAACATCGAGTCCAATCCGCAATCCAGACCCTAATCCCAGCTCAAAAAGCGCAATTGCACTCCCTAAAACCCTATCACAACCACTAAATTAATTCAACTTATTTCTACAAATATGAAAGTGCAATAAATATAGCAATAACAATAACATATAAAACAAAATAATTTATATCTTTTATCTTGTATTACTTTTCTACTTCTCTAAAAACTCCCTTCTGTCGCCCTCCTTCCCCTTATCACTCCCCCTGCCTATTCCCTCCGGTCAGACACTCCACCCTGTGGGTCTCCTGCGGTCATTGAGGAATTGCTCTTCATTTTTTCGGGATGTCATTCTGAGATTAAGTTGGGCTTTCAGTGATGCTACTTCTCCTGCCTTGATAGAAAACTTGGTTGCCCTCACACCTGACCAGAGACATCTGTGTCCAGTTTTCATCACTGCTCTTTATTTTCATAGTGTTTTTGCATAGGGAATGGGGAAGCACAAAAAAGGCCGGAATTTTTCCGACCCTGTTTTATTTTCACTCCTCGAATTTTAACCATGCGGCATCGTCTGATTTACCCCGTTCATTTTCACCACGCCTTAAACTGGGGTGATTTTCTTTTTCCCCTTTACTATTCGTATGCCAGATTTTTTCACTCCATGTATTTTACAGAAATGCACCCCATGTTTTAAATTCTCCTCCTTCGTCCGAATATTTCGAGGGGTAAAGTCAGGGTCATTTTTTGACCTTTGGAATCTATTTTTTAGGGGCTTATTTTTGCTCTCTATTTTTCAAAACTTCATTCCAATCATCCCCGATTTTTTCTGGAACATGGGTTAACATATCACTAGCAAACACGCCTGCGTTTTTAACACCTTCACGAATGGTTTTTTCGATTCTTTCTCCTCCTTGGTCGTGGTCAACAGCAAGGATAATTTTTTGAAGCTGGGGCAGTTTTTTTATAAGCTCGTTTATAAGTTGTACCTGATGGGGTCTTAACCCTCCGCTCACAGACGCAAACACCACACCCGATTTTTGAAGTTCTGGAAACAGAGTAAAGTAACTCAACCCGTCAATCGGGCTTTCCGCGATAACCAAAATTTGGGCATTCGGATTGATGGTGCTTGTCCATAACCCCTTGGCACTTCCTCTCACAAAAACCCCTTTATCGGTGTTCTTGAGTTCAAGCCCGCATACGCCCGTATGGTCATAGTGGGGAAACACCACATTTCCGTAGAAGTCCCGATAGATGCGTCCAACAAAAAGTTGGTTTTGAAGTGTAGAAAGTGGGATTTTGCGGACATTTTGGAGGTAATCATCACCCTTTATCTGTTTCACGCGCGAAAACAGGGCTTTAATCCGTTCTGGATTGTACTCTTGGCTCTGAATGTCGGACGCAAAGGGGATGTTTTGGCTTATACCGCCCCCTCCTTTGACCCATTTTTGGAGTTCTTGGCCTATTTCTGGGAAAGTCTTTTCGGTGCGCTTCCTGATAAAGTCCACGATTGTTCCGTTGTCTTTATCGTCCAAAACAGAAAAATAAACGTAGTTACTCCCCCGCTTCGAGATAATGACTTTATCTCCGTTCGGGTGCTTCATCACCAGAGAACTTTTAGTTGTCTTTTTGGGGTCGAGTTCATACCCCAAAGACGATGCATAATGGCTTAAATTGATATCCGACTTGTAACGGCTGAAATCGTGTTTTTGATACATGACCACTGCCCCCTAATATTCTGAAGGGAGCAGCAAAACGCTGTCAGTAAAATAGAAGCTGATTTTATCCAGCGAAAAATCTGTGTAGTCGATTGTCTCCTGATAAACGATGTCACCATTTCCATTATCACAGGTCAGAAGTGCTGTTTTATTATCCTCAACTTTCAGTTTCCAAAGTTGGAATCCCTCTCCTTTGAGTTCGGGCAAAATCTGGTTGCTGAGAATCTTCTCAAGCAGCCAATAAGCTCCCGCCTCCCCTGCTATAAATCTAACGCCTTCTGTGTAGCGGTATTTTTTGAATAACGGGTGGTAATACCATTCTTCTGTGCCTGTAAATTGACGAAGGGCTGCTTTGAGTTCGTGTGCGTTCATCATAATCAATTCTCCTTAATGCTGGGCTTGTTCGATGGGGCAGATAGTGAAGAAATCAAATTCGGTACGAATAAGAGAGGTTTCTTCTGGGTTTCCCTGTAATTCACGGATGGCCATAAAATCGGCTTCATTCGCGCTATTTGCTTCCACAAAAACACGGTGTGTTCTGATTTCCTGAAAACGAACCTCGAATAATTTCGGCTCTCTTTTCTGCCTCAATGCGGCTGCAAGGTATTGAATGTCATTATTTTGTTCTGTGTTCATTTTTACTTCCCTTTCCTTGTTGTACGGGTTGCGCATGCAACCCTTGGCTCCCGCCGAGGGTCTGGGGTAGCAAGGTCTTAAGGGCAGTTTTTTGCAAAATTTTGGAGCGCACGCGATCGCGAGGAATGAGGCGTTAGCCCCAGGGGAAAATTTTCAAAATAACTGGAAGCGGAGCGCCTTTACCCTTGACCGCGCGAGGGCTGAAGGCCCTTAGAAAAAACACACAAAAAAGCAGCCTTAAAAAGGCTGCCACATCACTACTTCACTATTTTACTATCTATCTATGTATCAGACATCGTTAATGGCTATCATGGTGGAATACATGGGATCAACACTTACCCTTTCAAACAGGGGATCTGAATCACTTACCCCTATAAAAACGCTATCTGGCCAAGCCAGATACATTTAACTGCCTATGGGCTTGCACCGTCATATTTTCTTTTACACCAAAATCTATTTTGGCTTCATTCGCGGCCACATCAACTCCAGTGGCTACCATTCTAAAATGTTGCCCCATGTCAGGAGCTGAAGCAGCAAACGACTTTGCAGGACTTGGTGCAGATATAGATGGACTGTAATCATAATATGGCTGATTGGATGCCTCACGAACAGAGCGCGTTATTTCTGTCTTCTTAACTGGACGCTGTTCATCAAACTGTTTTTGGAAGGTATCCGTGAGAACCTCCCTTGAAACAGCCTTACCGCCTTCTGCCCCTGCCCAACCACCACCAATCGCCCCTGCAATTCCACCAATAAATCCACCAATCGCGGCCCCTGGTCCTGCACCAACACCGCCAAAGAAGGCCCCTATTGTTGCCCCCGCTATTGCTCCACCTTTTGCACCCGCAACACCGCCTGCCAAAGCACCTGTTAAACCACCAGCCGTCGATCCAACCGCTTCGGCGGCCCGCTTACCATCCCCCGTCTTCTCGGCAATTTTATATTCAACAACGCCAGAAGCCACAGCCAATCCAGCCGCGACAGGCGCGGCCACACGGGACACACGAGACGCGCTTTCAAGGCCTTTGCTAACTTTGCTAAGGGTGGCAAGCCCTTCAGCCCCATCAACGCCAATTGCCGCCACATCAGCAGCAATCCCTGTCTTGGCAAGATTACGCGTTCTATCGTCCCTCAAATCACCTGCGGCAGTTCCGTTTTCTCCCAATTTTTGGGACAAACCATACACACCCATACCAACACCAACACCAGATCCTGCACGATGTTGTATACGCTCTGCCTGTATTGTAGTCACACGGGTTCCAGTAACTTGAACTCCATTTTCTTTTGCGGCGGCATGAGCAATTCCATCAAAATATCGCTCGTCCTTTGTCCGGTTTGATACAATCGGATGATGTGTTTGCACTGAATCTTTCGAGAGAGACAATGCAACTTTCTCATCAGGGGTCATAAAATTGATAGTGATGCCGTTATTGAGGTAGGGTTGCAGTGCTGGAATAATAGTCGTAGGGCTTCTCTTAAATGCCTCTCCTGTTTTAGGATCAACAAATAATTCTTTAGAGCTTTTGGCATAGGTATTAATATTCTGACGCTCTGCAAAGTCGATAAACCGATTGTGGTCAACAACATTCAAGCTTCGTGTTTTGTTATCCCAATCGGCAACGAGGCTTGCTGGCTGCCCTCTTGGAACATCTGCATTTACCATTCTAAAATCAAGATTAGGATGCTCGAAGACATTTGGCATCTCGCGCGAAGTATACGCTGCCCCTGCCAAAACAACGCGTGTTGGTGTAACGCGGCCTACTGCCTCACCATTCTGTACGCCTCTATCATAAGCACGCTGAACAGTAACATCGATTGGAGCTGTTCCAGCAACCGCTGTCATCTGGTCAAATTTTTTGGCAAAATCCATTCTTTCCTTTGTGGGAGAGGCTATATCCACCACCACATGTGGTGCTGGCTTTCCAGCATCCATTTTATCCCCGATGCGTTTCATAATTTTATCGGTTAAAAGAGAGGCTTCATCTTGTGTGAATGTGCTATGTATCGCACCCAATTTATCAAAATCTGCCAATAAATTCCGATAATGGTCAGGGTTTATCTGTGCCGCACTATTGTATACATCAGGCCGATCATTTCTGATCCCTTTTAGAATATCTGATTTGCCTGTACCTGGTCCTCCCGTCACCATCATCACTTGCTCTGATTTTGCATGAAGCGGGAGCTTCTTGACCCCCATGCCATCAAGAATCTCGGATATTTTTTGAGGGTCGGGGGATGATCGATATTCTAGTTCTTTAAATTGCGGGTTATGCTGGAGACTTCCAACAAGCTTTTCAAGCTTGCTCTCGTAATCGTTCCCTTGGGGAAATTGATTTACATTACGTTCACTAACAATCTGGACAATGGCTTCATGAAGGACTTGGCGGGCTGGATTTACATCCTTTTTACCATCAGCTGTTGTTATTCCATGAGACTGCATCGTTGACCCAACAGCGTGCCGGTCAATGACAACATTCCACTTGTCACTTAAATCTACCCCCAAAACACCACATCAAGGAGATGGTGATCTCCCTACCCCATCATTACCTATCTCGTTTTTTTTTAAGGCCTTCACAATTTCATCTGCCGAGACCCCTTTTTTTATCATTTGAATAGCTTCATCCGTGTCGCAGCCTGCCTCTACAATAGCATAGGTTGCATCCAAACGATCATGTTTTGACATATCTGGATTCGCTTCATAGAAAGCAACTCCTAAGCGGGCACGTGCCTGACTCTGACGAACTTCCTCCGAAGTCTCATCTTGAATAGCCGTCCACTTATCAGCAGCGATCCACACCCGTTCTATGGGTTTCACTTCATCTTTAGAACCACTCATATCTTTCCTGCCAAGGAGCCCAAATAAGTTAAATTTCATCTCAACCATCCTTGCATCATAATATAGCAATGGTTCAGATTTAGTAAATAAACGTCAAATTATATTTGAAAACAGTATGTTAGATTACAAATTATCTTACAAAATTGCGTTCTGTTAGCACAGATTCACCGCTCCAACGATAAGCCGCCAGCTCACCACTTTTGCCAGCACTATAATCCACACAGCAAATCTTGTCCGAGAGTGGCTTAGGCTCTCCTGTCATCCAATAATGGCCAATAAAAACCGGCTTTGCAGGAGTATTGAACTCCCTTGCAATCCTGCTCTTATCAAGATACCGAATTTGCTCCTCATTCAAGTATCCTTTCGGGTATTCAAGACGCTGTGATGTTGGTACATCCGGGTCAGTCCACCAACTGATGCGGGCACGTTTGCGCTGAATTCCACTTTTATCGTAAAAGGCAACCTGCTCGGGAAGTTGATGTTCTGGGCCTTTTAGAAGAACTTCGATAGCCTTATAAAAAGGAGAGCCTTCCTCATCATAGGCGGCAAGGGCTTCCTTGGTGAGGGTATTATCAGGATTAAGATAAGGCCGCACAACGTCAAGACTCTCGGCGCACGGGCAAGCATGGACAACAAAAATGCCCTTCAGATCGAGATAAACCGGAAGTGTTTTGAACCATTCAATTTGGTCGGCGTAACTTTCGGAGCCATGAGGAAATTCATCGAGAAAGGCGCGGTGCTGATGAATGTTTTTTTCATGATGTGGCCTTATATAGCCCCCCTTCCGGCTAGGCGTGGCAAAGCAGATGGCATTAAATTCATGGTTCCCCATTGCAGCCTTAGCTGTTCCAGCATCAACCATCCCTCTTACGATTTGCAAGACTTCTGCCTGCCCCGCGTTCATATCGATAAAATCGGCAGCAAACACAGCCAATCTGTCTGAATGGGCATATATACCATCAGAATTCTTGCGATATCCCATTCTGGACAAAAGCGATTTCAGTTTATCCGCCTGACCGTGAATATCTCCAATAATGTCGTATCCGCTAAGCATATATTGATGATAAGTGAATGCGTGATTTTTGGGAAGTTTTTTAGGAAAATAAGTTACATAACTGTTTCACGTGAAACATATTTTCCTGTTAATTCAATGGGTTATGGTTGTTTTTGTCTATTGACGTGAATCCAGAAATGGTTTACCCAAATCAGACCCCCTTCCCTTCTTGCGTCAAGGATCGTCACCCGAATGGGACGAAACCCCGCAGGGGGTTCGGTGAGGTTAGGCTGCGCAAAGCGCGGCCTTAGCGAATAGAGCCTGACCGACCGAAGGGCGGGGACGCCCGATTTATCATGGCAGTGAGATTACTACTTAGTTATTTTACTAAGACACGAAACCCGCCGCTCAAAAATCAAAATACGCGCGAGGTGTGCGTTATCAGAGAACTCAAAAACAAAACCAAATACTTCACTAGATTACTACTTTATGATTTCACTAAATAAAAAAGCAGGAGACCAAAGCCCCCTGCCCTTATCTACTCAGTAAAACCCTAGAATTAAGCCTTCTGCGCCCATCTGGACTTACGGGCATCAACTAAGTCCTCTTCACGAATTGGAGCTCCCCCTGCTTTCATAGCGCGAAGCAAAGTCACATTTTGTGGCTCATCATTTTCACGGTGCTGAGTTTTTATCCAGTCCCAGACATACTGAGGCAAAGAAACCGCTTTGGTAACACGCTGTGAAGACGGATCTTCTTGAACAACTGGCTGCAGCTGCGGCACAGGCTTTTGAACAACAATCGGCTCAGCTTGCTTTTTCACGGATAGGCTCGGCATGCTCTTTGCCCCTTGAAGCAAAGCACTGTTGAGCACATCATCATCAATATCATCAATAGAAGGAAGAGAATTTTTAGCCATTATTGCGAATCCTATATCTAGTTAGATTATAAATTTACTACATAGTGACTTAACTAGCTAGCTAGTTTCAGCCCCTCACCGCTTTGATTGAGGATAACTACGATTTCTTCAGCCAAGGCTAGAACTTCCTTGGCACCGGCTCCATAAGGCTCAACGCGGATTGGGGTTGACCCCATGAAACGTGCCTTCCTGAAAATGGTACGGAAACCAACGGTAGTCTCGAATACAGGAAAATTATTACGTTCCAGCTCACGCGCCACATGTTTATGGACTTCTGTGTTAGTTTGCGTCGCATTGAGAAGAATACGGGTCGTAATCTCAACTTCCTGACCTAAGTGATTGCTAATCATTTCTGCGGCACTGGAGACAATCTTCTTGGTTTTAAGAGCCTCCTTAATATCGTCTTCTGAAGGCGTGGCAGGAATAATCACCAAAGATGCAGCCCCTGCCGCAACATAAAGAGACTGGCTCTTAACACCTGCAACATCAACGATTACAAAATCATTGCTTTGAGCCAAGCGGCGGCAATCCTTAACAATAAGCTCATCCTCAAGCTGAGTTTCCAAGGATACGCCCGCAAAGGCTTCATCAGGGTCCGGAAATTCACCACGCTCGGATTTGCGCTTATTGTACCAGTGGGTGAGGTTTTGGTTAGGGTCAACATCAAGGAAGGCAACCTTGTAGCCAAGAGAGGCGAGGGCATCGCCCAAGCAGCCTGCCAGTGTTGTTTTTCCAGGGCCGCCCTTGGTGCTGGAAACTGCGATGATTTTACCTTTTTTATTCATGATGTACCCCGCGAAATGGAGAGAGGAAAGCCGAACGGCTAACGTGATGATTTATAAAATCACTATATAGTAAAAACAGAAAATTGCAAACTAGTAATCCATATATTTGATTAAATAACTATATAGTGATTTTATAAATCAGTCCCACCAAAAGAGCCGTTAAACACATTGATAATGCTTATTCTCACTAAGTAACTAAGTTAAAAAATGGATTGGAAGAAAAAAAGTAGATAGAGTAAAAAAACATATTTTACTATTTAGTTAGTTTATAACTTAACTAACATAATAGAAAGAAAGTCGCCCTGATTCGGGCGACTACGTTCTTAAAATTTACTCTTTCATGCAGCCATGACTTCGCCTCGTTCCTCACAAAATTTTCCTTGCCTGACAGTGTAGAATTCACCTGTTGGCGCATCGTGGTGAGAAAGGGTCAATGTCAGGATTTTTTGCACTTCATCGAATGATCCGCGAAGCGACCATTCGGATGTTTTGGGGAAGGCCTTGCTGATAAAGGAACGTGCATCTCCGGCAGAAACGCCTAAGTACCCTGATAAATGTCTCCAGCCCATGTTACGGCCTTCCACAAAGAAAAATCCTGACTCGGAAATTTTGTGCAATATGGAATCAAATTCCGAAAGAAAATCATCATATTCAAAACTGAGGCTATCGGAATCAAGACAAGCCATTTCAAAGGCTTCTTTTTCGCTGCTTGCTTGGCTGTTTTCAAGGTATTCTGCGGCTCTGGCTTCAATACAATCAAATTCAGACCAAACAAGCGACTGACAACTATTCATAATAAAATCTCCATAAATTCAAATTCTCGAAAAGGGCAAGGGAAGGAAAGGGGAGGGGCCTAGGCCGCCTCCGCAAGTTCTGGGCTAACTTGGTATGCCTGAAGGCTGTAAAGGTAATCCACGGCCTTCTGTGCGGCTGAGGCTGCTGCAAAAATAAACTTCTTATCGTTGCCAAGTGCCTTTAACCAACTGCCGATATAGTGGGCATGGTCTGGGCGAGGGGTTGAGGTCACACCAAGAGACGCGCAAAGAATGGCTGCGCCAAGCTCCGCAACTAGCTCCTCAAAAGCATAGTCCTTTTTATCCGCACAATTGTTTATATTGAAGCGATTGAGGCGTATTGTGGCGCCGCTCCAGTGCGTTAGTTCATGCAGCAAAGTTGAATAATAATTCTCGGTTGCGGTGCTGTGCTTTGTTGCACAAAACAGGGATTTTTGAGGCAAATGAATTTTATCACTGATAAGATCGTAATAGGCTCTGGCTCCCCCATGTTCAACTATTGCCCCTGTTGCGTTTAGAAAATTTGTGCAGGCTTCAATTTGGTCAATTTCTGCGGGTTTTGCCGCTTCTGGCAGCGTAAAACCGTCAACTTGGTCGGCATTAAAGACTTGAGAATAACGCGCAAACATTCGGATTTTATTCTCTTCTTCTGCTTCTTCATTCTGCTCGGTTTCAAATTGTTTCCAAAAAATAATCTGGGTCGATTTTTCGCCTTTTCTAACCTGTGCGCCAAGTTCTGCCCATTGCTTATAAGTTGCCCAAATCCCTGACTTAAAGCCACGGTCAAGCTGGGTTATCCAGAGTAGAGGGACATTAATCCCTCTGTATCTTTTTTGGGTGCTGGCGTTTTGCGGGATGTCTGACATTCCATGCCAAGGCATCTCAAAAGCCTCCCTTGAAAAACCTTTCTCGATGGCTGAAGCAATTGCATTAGTTACGGTTTCATATACATCTGTGCGGCTCATTTCCTTTTCTCCTTAAAATTAGGGTTGCGCATATTTCCCTATGCGCCGTGAAACGGCTTAAAGAGCGGGGGAGGGCGTCCATGACCCGAACAAGGGAGGAGGGGTATCTCCCGAGATTTTTGCGAAGTGAAGCGGAGAAAAAATTTAGGGGACACCTCCCTGTTCGCGCTTTGCGAGAGCGACAGCGAAGGTCTTGACGAACTCCCCCAAGAGAGAAAAAAGAAATCTTCTCGCCTGCGAGTCCGCAGAAACCTTAAAGACATATAAATAGTAATTTATCTATATAGTGAGATTATAAAGACTTCTGACCTCAAAGAGGTCAGTCCGCATCGGGGAAAAATACGCCGTGTTTAGAGTGAAAAACAAAGGACGTTGGTGTCCATGCCGATTCAAAAACTTCGAGCGAAAGCGAATTGGCTCTCTCTACAAGTGCAGGAATTGCGCGAAAAGTCAGCTGCAAAAAACACATATGAAAGCAAAGCTGGCTAATATCCTGCGCTTTGACAATCAGATGGATTTTTGGGTCAAATCCCTGCCGTTCAAGAACATCTGCCGCAGCAAGTACCATTGCTCCAGCTCCCGCAGTTGGTTCATTCAAGGTCAGAAAACCTTTTTCATTTATCTGGGTGGCAGCATCAACAAGAGTGATTTCTGCCATGAGTAAACAAATTTCGTAAGGCGTAAAAAATTGCCCTGCCCGCGCATCAAGTGCGCCGATTTCACTGGCAACTTTGCCAAAAAAATCCTGCCTTTCATTCACTGCAATATAGGCCTGTGTCAATAAGGCAGGATATGCGTGTATAGTATCCTTATCTGGATAACTTGATACTATCTGCATATAGCGGCTTTCCAGAGATTCTGCCCTTTCTCTGGTTGCAGTGAGTTTGGCATAGGCGCAATAGGCCAGCTCGCAGAAATCCCTGAATTTCTCTGTAACGGTTTTAGAGGAATCCAGACGTGACAATTCTTTCACAAAATTTTGATGTGACATGATAGTTATCCTTAAAATGAGGGGAGGGGGAAAAGGGGTGCCACCCACCACGCGGCGGGCGGCTCTGAATTAACGGTTACTCATCATCTTCCAAGGATTCATCATCTTCAAAATCATCTTCCGAACCCTCGTCTCCCTCTTCCTCCAAATCCGTTTCAGTCTGGGACTTATCGGGATTGATGGCTGGGAACTGCATGGCTTCAGGAACCCATTGGGAATGACCATTCTCTGAAAAAGACTTTGCAAAGAGCTTTGCCAGTTTTTTGACGAGTTCACCCTTTTTATAGTCCGCAACATTGGCAAACTGTGACGCAAATCCAGCTTCATTGATAATTTTTTGCAACTGGATTTTATTCCGGCGGCGCAGAAAGTCTTCATCTGCCCACCAAGAATGTTGCATATTAATACCCATATCCACAGCAAAGCGATTCATCAGGGATGATGCCTTTGTATCCAGAAAATCAGATGAAAACTGCCCGAATTCCATAGCACTTAGGGTGAGAAGGGTGGTCGTGAGTTGTGCATCTGACAGACCAGTGACAACATCATAGAGCTTTTCTTCACTATTGAAGAAAGACAACACACCTCGCTCACCCTTTTTGAAACCACAGAATTCGAGTGTCTCAAGAACAATTGAAGCCTGTTCTTCAACATAACGCAGAGCAGGGGACTCGGTTTCATCCTTTGCAAAATACTGGTGCAACCCATGCGCCTTATATTTGCTCAATTTTTGGATAACGGCGAGTTCCATTGCTTTGCGAGGATTGGCAATCAAAGCGGCCTGAACAGCTGCCGATTTGTGCATCGACATATAGCGGCAGAGCGGGGCGGGGTAGGTCGCAGCTGGTTTTTCTCTTAAAACCTTGGTTGTGTCCTCGTCAACTTTGCTAATTTTGAGGAGATTATCGTGAACTTCAACTGAACCGTAGTTGGATATAGAAATCACTGTGCCGCAAGGTTGCCCTTCCTCTGCTTTATCAAACTGCCAAGAGGAAAAACGGCCTTCAATCACCTCAACCCATTCACGGGTTTTTCTGTAATCTTCTGCCCATTTTTCAGCCTGTGCGAGTTGCAAAGCCATGAACTCGTCAACATCATTAAAGAATGTTGTTTTGTCTTCGGAAAAAAGGTCAGTCGTGTATGTTCCTGTATAAAGTTCTTTCGGGAAGATAGCATCTGCTACAGAAGGAAGATTCCCAACCAGTTTTTCCTTAAGGTCGGAAACTGTATCAATCCAGCCATTCAGAACATCTCCCAGAAGCTCATTTTGTTGTTCGGATGTTCCGATGCTCAAGGCTTCTGCCAGAGAAAGGTCTATTTCTTTACTAACAAGAGCGTCTTTGGCTTCCTCAACCAAGTTGAGCAAAGACAAGCGGCGCTTGATAGTGGTCACACTTAGCCCTGTTTTTGAGACAATCTCTTCCAGTTTTTCTCCGTCCTGTACGAGAGCCGCAATAGCATTAGCTTCTTCAAGAGGGGAGAGGTTTTCACGCTGGACGTTTTCGATGGTCGCAATCCGCAAGATTTCCTCTTCGGTCATGTTTTCTTTGACTTCGACAGGCACAGTAAAATCTTGAGAAATATCACCTTGGGAGAGCAAATATTGCATAGCGCGGAAGCGGCGTTCGCCACTGATGATGGTAAATTTCTTGGCTCTGCCTTTTGGTTTGGCAACAACAAGATTTTGTAAAAGTCCATCAGCTTTGATGCTCTGTGCCAATCCGACGATGCTGGTTTCATCAAAGGCTTTGCGGGGGTTGCCCGCAGATGCTTCGAGTTGAGCGAGGGTTACGGTTTGAATGGTCATTTTTAGTTCTCCTTTTGGTTTGTAAGATTTCAGTGCGTGTTGCACATCTTTTCCTACGAGCCGCTTGCGGCCCAAAAGCGGGGGGAATTTTTCAATGACCCGGACTTTCCGGAGGGGTATCTCCCGAGATTTTTACGAAGTGTAACGAAGGAAAAATTTGGGGGACACCGGAAATCCGCGCTGTGCGACCTGAAAGGGGGTCTTGAAAAAGGGCCGAAGGGGCCTTCTTTCTAACTTAGGGAGCTAAAAACGGATCTCTGCCAAATCTGGCAAGCAAACCTGGTCTCACCAGATCCATATAAAGCGGAACAGCATCATGTTCCTCTTTGATAGTGATTGAAGACGCGACTATGGCTGATACTGTTTGTTCTTTTAAAAGAAAAATCCCGTCATAGTCTTCAGACTGGAGCAATTTTCTCATTTGGTGATAATCAATCCCAAGATGAGGCATCCCTTCATCAACCGAGAAAGCATAGAGTGCGGATTCATCCGGAAAAATCGCCAAATTTTTAAAATTAGGCTCAATCTCATAGATGGTCGGGGTAACACCATCATATCTCTGGCCAGAATTCGGATTGGTAGATCTTGAGAGTGCAAAATGAGCCGCTTCCTTTAATTTTGGTTGCATCCAGATGCCAAAACCTTGACCTTTTTCAGGATCAAGTGTTGTAAGACCTGCTTGAAGGCTCGCGTGATATAGGGGAGAAGGCATGACAACTGAGGTTTTATTGTCTTCAGAAAATTCTCTAATTCTGAGGAGACTTTCCACGACCTCCGCGCGGGATTTTAATCTCTGAATTTCCGGCAAATCACTCATTTGGCGGAAAGACGGATAAATAGACACAGGCTTAAAATCGTCAGAAGGCATAACCAGATGATGCTACACTCAAAAAGTTAATTTTGATCTTATCGGTAGTTTTTGTGATTTTTACGCCAAACATAAGGGTTTTCGAATTCGCCTGACCACATGCCACGTTTATTTTCTCGGGCATCACGTTCTTCGGTCGCATACTCGCCTTTACTAAAATGTTTATAATCAAGTGCCCAGCCAGATTTGACCATCTCACGGCCAATATCCTTACCGTCCACCTGACAGGAAGCAACAGTTCTTGTCTCCTTCGGACTTTTGGGCTTGGCCGTGCAAATCGGAACATTTTTACCAATCACGGACTGGAGATGAAGGCGGGCAGATTTGCCGCATTCATAACTCTGTCCGGATTTTAAGCACGTTTGATGAAGCTCGACCGCATCAATTCCCCAGAGCCGGATTTTCTGGTCGTTCATGTGGAAGGTGTCACCATCCACCACATAGATATTCCCTTGATTTTTCTCGGCGGAAAAAGCCGGTGCTGGGAATAGCAGGGGAGTCAGGATCAGAAGAACAGCGAGTAAAAACCTACGCATCGTGTTCACCTGTTCCACGTTTCAAGAGACCAAAGACCGAGCCGTGTAAGTTGAGCTCGCCTTTTTTGGCGCGCGCTGTCATTTCACGAAGGTATCCACCAGCATTTCTGACACGATCAGCAGGATTAGTGGCTTGAGATTTCTGGTCAATAATCATGATACAGATAGCTGCCCCATGTCGGCCAAGTATTGTGCAAGCTTCCCACCATGCGGATTTACTAATTCCGAGAGTTGGGAGCATTTCGGCGGCGGCATCCACGATATCCGACCATGCAAGAGGACGGTCATGCATCGGGAAATGTTGTTTGAACCGATCAGAGCAGGCATTTAGGATCTGTTTCCAACTAATGCGCCCCAATTCTTCACTGATTGCAGCTCTCCATTGTTCTTTGGGGTCTGAAATCTCTCCCTTAGAAAGGGTAACAGGAGCACCTTCATGTGGTTTGGAGCTCTGAGAAGGCCGTACGCTTCCTTCGGAAGCCTCAATGCTCTTAGAGCTACTGTTATATGATTTATCATATTTAGTTTTGTTTGTATTGTCTATGTGGGCGAACTGTTGTTCGTCCTTGGATGTATAATCATGAGACATTTGATCGTCTTTAAGGGTAGGGGATAGGGAAGGAGACGTGCCTTCGAGGGTGTTCATCAACACATCGTACAAATCCTTATGGGCTTCCAGAAGGGTGCGTAGGTCTTTAATGTCCATATAGGTCCGAATAGAGACGGCAATCCCTTCATAGTTACTCTCGGCTTGGATCGAGAAATGCTCCAGCGTTTTCACTTCGCGGGCTTCTGCAATCATGCTGCGGATTTGGCTTCTGTACCATGAAATCTGGCGTTTAGTTTCCATCCAGGCTTCGTCGGCCAGCGTTTTTTCGTGATCTTTGGCAATCAAGAAGGGGCGTAGGGCCGCTAAAGGAGAGAGATCAACGCCGTAGGCGTAGATAATCTCACCTGTCTCCGCATCACGGCTTCCATAGCGGCGATGATTACCGCTATCGTTCCATGCGAGAGCACCTACTTCAAAGAGGGCGCGTTCCAGTTTTTGAATCTGGCGCTCGGATACACCAAAATCGAGGGCGGTTTTAGAAAGCGCCTGATAAACGATCGGGCGATTGCCGGCCTTCCAGTCACAATCCTTGGTGAATACGAGGTAGTATTCGAGGAGCTGCACCATTTTAGAGGTGAAACCCGCATAGGCGCCGACGCGCTTTACGAGTTTGAGCAATTCAAAGCGCTTGGCGTCTTCTGCCAGCCCCTCAAACTCATCAGAAAACTGATCCGCTCCCCGAATTTTGGGTGAGCTTATTCTGCCGCCATTTAATGGCGGATTATAAGTTTCGATAATATTCATGTCTATAAGCCGTATCAGACCCTATAAAACGAAAATCAGGATGCAAAATTCTTTAGCGAAAATATGATTTTTCGCTTGGCAACTGATTCGTTTTGCGATACATTTGTTTTTAAGAGATTACAAAAGGTATCGCCTTTTAAGCATGACCGTGGTTCCCGCCGCGGTTTTTGCTTTTTTAGGGTTTAGATTTCTTGGCTCCTCCTTCAAAAGTTAGGGTTAATAGAAATAATTTACTCGATCATTTGCCCAGATAGGGGCAACAGGTAGGTTGTTTGTGAGACCAGAGTTGATTCTCACGAAATTTACGGTCACAAAAGCTTCCGATTCTGTTTCCATCAAAAAAACTAACATATTGTCTCATTATCCACAAGCTGACCTTCTCATTAGACAGCGTGGGAAATCATGCCCATGCTTAAAGACACTATATATTCTGCTGGTTTTTTAAATAAATGCTCCAGTGAGAATTTCTCAATACGCCTCTCAAAATGTCTCGTGTGAATATCTAAGACTAAATGAGACAAATCTTTTGACTCATAAGACTGTTTAATGTTCTCCTCCGAATCGGTATGATGTTGGGAGACTGATTCGAGAGTAAATAAGAACCTGACATCAATTCTTACGAGACACAGAGAGACAAGATGAGCAAATCAAGGGTATCAGTTGTAGAGGCCTCAAAAATGGCGGGAGTGTCCCGCGCCACATTCTATCGACACATCACAGAAAAGAAGATCTCAACAGCACAGGATGACAAGGGTAATACAGTTATCGACACATCCGAACTGGTTAGGGTTTATGGTAACAAACTAAGGACATTGGAAGAAATTGAGAAAGAAGAGATTGACCAACTGGATGAGACCGAGACAACTCAAGACAGTTCACCTGCACTGAAAATCCAAGTGGATATGCTAAAAGAACGTCTCAAAGACTTCAATGAAGAACGGGAGAGAGAACGCAACCAGCTTTCATCCCAAATTGAAACGCTTAAGGCTCAGCTAGAAAGAGCCGAGGAGCAAAGGATAAAATCAGAAGAGCAAAAAAACAAATTAACTATGATGCTCACTGACCAAAGATCTGAGGCTGATAAATTGGCTGCCAAGGAAGAAGATCACAACAAAAAGCTAGCTGATCTAGAAACTACAATCAAAACCTTAGCTGAAACTCAAAATAGGTTAGTAGAAGATTCAACTAAGAAAAAAAGTATCTTCTCAAAACTGTTTAGCTAACCCGCCCAATAGAACACTCTAATTTATAATTAACATATTTATTTATACTGTTAAAATTGATACGGCCATAACAAAGGGATATCTTCGTTTCTTGCAAAGATGCCAACTTCGGGTCTAGCCCAACAAAGGTACAAAATCAGCAATAGGAATTTTTCTAAGCCGCCATTTGGGGAGATTTAATGCCGAAGGAGTCTTTGAGTTTCTCATCCGAGAAATCATATTCACCAAGCAAGTTGATATGCGCCCAAGACATGGGTGAATGCGTTGAAATCGCCTTCAGTAAAATCTGTCTGTTATTGTCATTTTCAGCCGTAGCCAGTTTTTGTGACAAATACAGATAATTCCAGCAGATGATGGAGTTTTTGATCAGGCGGTTGCAGCTTTCGGCAATTTCCGGCTCTTCTTTTTCAGCATGCAGAAATTCGCGTGGACTGCCAACGGCAATAGCACGCGTGAATCTGTTTGAAAGCTCGACTTTATTGAGCTGTTTTTCAATGTCCTGACGGAGCTGCACATCATCGATATAACGTAAAATGAACAAGGATTTTACGATCTGCCCAAAAGCTTTCAAGGCTTTATATAAAACGTTCTGTCTCGAATATGAATTGAGACGCCTGAATATATCAGAAGCACTGGTTTCCTTGAGTTTTATGGTTGCTATCAATCTTAAAATATCATCCCAATTCTGGATAATAAGATCGGCGTTCACGTAGTTGTCGGGCTTGATATGCCAGTTACTCTTGTCAACATGTTGCCCGGATTTGAAGATGTAGAGGCTTTGCTTCTTCAGGTTTTTGATCCGCGGCGCATAAGAAAACCCGAGCATATGTGTTGTGGCGAAGATTGCTTCGCTATAGCCGTGCGTATCGGTAGAATGAATATCGCTCTTGATGACATCATTGCGCATGAGGCCGTCAACAACATAGGCACTTTCGCGTTCCGAGGCGCTAAACACAAGGGAATGCCATAGCAGATTGCGTTCATCGATGAAGGTATAAGCACTCGCGCCCTGGCCTTTACCAAAATATTTGAAGGAATAATTGGCATTCAGGGATTCCGAGCGAACCTCGAATTTCTGTCCGTCACTGGCTGTATGCAAGGTGTCTTGGCTTTTACGGTAGATATTAGGCAGTTCCATCTGATCCATAAGTTTAATAACGGCATCATTGGCGGCCTGCACGTTCTCCAAAGAAAAGTACCAGTTAACGGTGTGTTGCAGAGCGTTTTCTTTGATATTCGGAGATATTTTTGCCATTTTACGCGTGCCGATGGAGCAGCCCAGTCCCATGATTCCGGCATACAGCAATTTGTTCGTGGTACTGTTTTTGGTGTAGCGGTTTTGCCAATGCTGAAATTCTCCTAAAAAACCGCTGTGATGATTGACGGTTGAAAGGATTTCTGTGAGCGGCACATAATTTTGTTCAGGGAAGAAGGGTTTGAGCGGATCGGACTCAATCTCATCCTGTTTTGGCGTGGCAATATTATAAGCCTTATTCTTGTTGATTTTGATGAACAAATTCTCTCCAGCGGCGATATTTGCATTTGTTGTCTGATATCGCCGGTGCAGAGCTTTGTCTAATATTTCAAGCACTTCACGGGGATTACTAAATTCCTGCATTCCAGCTCGATGCATCAATGCCTCTTTCTCGGTTTGCCATCTGTCTTTGCTGATCATATACTTATCCAAAGACTGGTATTTATAGGAATGTTGCAGATTCAATGTGCCGGATTTTATTGCGGATGCAATATGCTGGAACAAAAAGACTTTATACAAGGATGTACGGAACGCCCCATTTTCAGGATAAACGGCACTATATTCTGCTGGTGATAAAAAATCAGACGGTGCGGTTTTGTTCACGGCGCCATCTTTTCTTTTGTAATGATTGATGGCTGCCATAAGGCTCTGGGCGCTGTTCTCTGCCTGAAACTCCAGAACCTTTATAATGCCGCTTACACGTTTTTGCAGCTTAATCGAACGCGATTCCAAAATATCGTAATATTGATCATCTGAAGCAGCGTGTTCTACTCTCTGTTTCAAAACGCTATGTTCATTTTTGGTACTTTGAATATGAGGGTGGCTTGTCTTCAAAAGCTTTGTAATTTCGGTGATTTTCATAGCAGGGTTAATATTCTGGTCATTCAAAATTGTCTGAATATCATCGAGCACACAAAAAACATCCGTTTCTATTTTATCCAAAAGCACCTGTAAACTGCGCGTTTGCTCTTTCCGGCGCTCAAAACATTGCTCTTTGTGCTCGCGGCCGGAACTATTTTCAAAGGTTTTAACGGTGCTTAAAAATACATCCACCAGATTATCGTTTAATGAAAAAAACTGGTGGGCTATGAAGGCGATCATATAAACCGTGCGGTCTTCCTCTGATCGCCGCGCCATCTGAAAAATTTCTGATTTGATAACACTGCCTGCGTAATATCGAATGGCCTCATGGTCAAGGTTAAGAGTAGTCAAAACAGGACGAAGTTTTTTATGCAAGCTTTCCAAAAACATAAAATCACTTACGCGTTCGTTCACTTTTGCCGGTTTGCTGGACTGAGAAAGCTTTTTCAGCGTCGTCAGCTTATACGGAGAATTTTGAGATTGCCCGTGATCTGTTTCGGTTTGCACAAACAGCTCATTTAAAAGCTGCTCAACATCCGGGGTCAAAGCTGATCTGGCAATCGTTGTCAGTTCTTCTTTTCGAGACTGCAATACTTTCAAAATCATGTCGGAAATCCGATTATATCCGGGGATTTGAATTTTCTCTCGGATCATCAAATCAACACAGCGCCAGAAGATCAGCTTCGGCTTTAAGTTGGAAAGCGCCATAGAACGGATTTCTTGATAGATGAAATTTTCTGTGTCATGTCCCCAAACTTTGAAACCACAAAGCGTTAAAATCAGTATTTGATGATAATGAGCGGTTCTTTGAGGATATAGCGTAGGATCAAATGCATCGAGAGAAAAACCTAATTTCCGAGATACATACTCAATATCGGAGCGATGGTAGCGTTTGGGTGAAAAAAACCGTTTTCCGGCGCTGAAATATCCATAAGCCATAACAAAAGCAATTTTGTTGGCTGGTTTGCGAAGCTTATTAATTTCCTGCATAAGGTCGGGCGGTGTTTCAAAAAACTGTTTTCTCTGCGCACTGTTGAAAATCGGTGGAGTGTCAAATTCATCTTTTTCACCGGTGCTGAGAATATTCATACGTGGCATGTAAAATACCCTTTCTTTTCTTGCTAAAACCCGTTACCTTTTGAATAAATAGTGAAAGAGGTTTTTGCAAGCACAAATCGCGCGGAAGTGCATAACAGCCAAAAACCTTTTCTAAACGACCGTTTTTGAAAGGATAAAGCGTGATTTTTGGATATAGCCGTATCTCGAAAGGCGATGATCAAAATTCCAGATTACAGATCAAAGCTTTTAAAGAGGCCAGCGTTGAAAAAACATTTGAGGAGAATGCTTCCGGTGGACGTTGGGATCGTCCTGCGCTTCACGCCATGCTCGATCAACTTCGTAAGGATGATGTTGTCGTGGTCTGGAAATTGGATCGCCTTTCTCGATCACTGAAAGACCTGCTCGTTATCATGGAGAAGATTGATAATGCCGGTGCAGGATTTAAAAGTCTGACGGAATCTATAGATACCACCAACGCCGCAGGTCGCATGATGATGCAGATGGTGGGTGCATTCGCGGAGTTCGAGCGAGAAATGATCCGTGAACGTACAAAAGCCGGTCTTGACGCTGCTAGAGCTGAAGGCCGTGTCGGTGGACGCAGGCCAAAACTTCGAGACGACCAGAAAAAAGACATCATCGAGAACGTCCTCTCAGGCCGTAAAACTGGAGCACAGATGGCAAGGCTCTATAATGTATCAGAAGCCACAATTTCCCGCATCGTTGCAAAACACAGGCAACCAATAACATAAAATCCTATTGCTGATTTTGTACCTTTGTTGGGCTAGACCCTTTGTTCTTTACCAAACTCCTGCAATTTCTTCTGGGTTTCCTGAAGGTTTTCGCTTAATGCGAAGATATCGTCTTTTTGTTGTGCGCTCATTTTAGTCGTTCCTTTCGGTTGGGGGTTAAAAATTTCCAGATGCCTTTGTTACAAAGCACCCTTAATTCGTTTATAGGCATTTTTCAATTCTTCACCGAGGATGCCGCAAGCACTTTTAATATCCTGTCCGCTTTTTGCGAGATCAGCGTCTTTATAAAATTTCTCCCATTTTTCTTCCAGCTCATGCCATTCGTTCTGAAGATCTTTTGAGCCTAAATGAATCTTAAGCCGCGTTTCATCGCGCAGCTCCAAAATCTCGTTCAGAAGCGCTTTGAATTTCTCATGTTCTGTTTCAGTCATATTCTTCTCCTTATAATTCAATGTTAGCGTCTTTCTTCCTGTCATTTTTTATCCTATTGCATATATAATCCGCCGTTGACCGAGAGTGTTTCTCCCGTAATAAAACCGGACTCATCATGCGCTAAAAATAGAATAGCGCGGGCGATCTCTTCCGGCTTTGCCAAACGGCCCACAGGTACTTTATCGATAATTTTTTGCAGCGTTTCATCCGGCACGGCCTGCATCATACTGGTGTCGGTATAACCTGGCGCAACCGCATTGGCTGTGATGCCGTAGCGCGCCGTTTCCAGCGCAAGGGATTTGGTGAATCCTATAATTCCCGCTTTGGCCGCCGCGTAGTTGGTTTGGCCAAACTGCCCGGCAAGACCATTCACCGAGCTTAAACTGATGATGCGTCCGAACTTCTGCTCTTTCATTGCAGGTACGGCTTGACGAGCCATATAAAAACAGGCGTTTAGATCCACATTTAAAACGGATTTCCATTCCTCGACGGTCATTTTGGTGATGGTGTGATCCTTGATAATGCCCGCATTATTTACCAAAATGGAGACGGGGCCAAAATCATCGCTGATTTTTTTAAAGCCCGCTTCGCAGGCGTCAGGATCTGTAACATCCCATTCATAGACAGCAATACCGGTTGTTGCAGAAAAACTCTGCGCTTTTTCCTTGTTGACAATATAATTGCACACTACCTGATACCCATTTTCTTTGAACATCAGCGCTGTTTTCGCACCGATTCCGGTCGTTCCACCTGTAATTAAAACTACGCGAGCCATCCTATTTCCTTTTTTGTATGCGCTAAGTATTACATA
This sequence comes from Patescibacteria group bacterium, assembly GCA_041674765.1. Taxonomy (GTDB): domain Bacteria; phylum Patescibacteriota; class UBA1384; order XYA2-FULL-43-10; family 1-14-0-10-43-13; genus JBAYVE01. Next base: position 28,822 of record JBAYVE010000008.1, on the reverse strand, counting down.
GGATAGACTGGTCAGTCCAGTCTATCTTTGAACAATATTTTACGCATGAACGCTATACCCGTTATCAATATAAATTGTCTGACCGGTGATATGGCGGGATTTGTCTGAAACCAGAAATGCCGCCGCTTCGCCGATCTGCTCGATAGATACCAATGCGTGAATGGGGGCTTCCTTCGCCGCCTTTTCCATGAGAGCGTCAAAATGGGATAAGCCAGAGGCCGCACGGGTCATCACCGGACCGGGCGAAAGCGCGTTAACGCGGATATTCCTTGGCCCCAGCTCATGCGCCAGATAACGCATGGAAGATTCTAATGCGGATTTGACCGGCCCCATCAAATTATAATTCTCAATGACTTTTTCCGCGCCATAATAGCTCATGGTCAGAATAGAGCCGCCATCCTTCATAAGAGGTTCGGCACGCTTTGCCAGCCGGATTAAGGAATGGCAGGAAATATCCATCGCCATCTGGAATCCCGCCGAGGAACTGTCAAGCACACGGCCTTGTAGATCCTCTTTCGGCGCAAAGGCAATGGAGTGCAGGAGGAAATCCAGCCCGCCCCATTGTTTTTTTACGCTAGAAAAAACGGCGTCCATCTGCGCCTCGTCTGTCACGTCGAGCGGCAGGTAAAGCGGTGCATTAATTTGTTGCATCAAAGGCTCGGTATATTGCCGGGTTTTTTCATTCAAGTACGTTACGGCCATTTCCGCGCCCAGGGCATCAAAAGCCTGAATACAGCCCCAGGCAATAGACTGTTCATTGGCAAAACCGACAATCAGGCCTTTTAACGGTTTTTTACTCATTTTAAACGGCTCCCCAGCCACCATCAGAAGGAAGAATAACGCCATTAATATTTTTAGCCTCATCGCTGGAAAGCCATGCAATCGCTTGCGCGATTTCAATAGCTTCAGCTGTTGGCGGCATTAAGGCTTTCATTAAAGGTTCGATTCTATTAATCGAAAGGTTCGATTCCATCGGGGCTTCAATGCTGGTTTTTACAGCGCCTGGCGCTACGGCGTTGACACGGATGCCTTTATCTCCATAGAAAAAGGCGGTGTTTTTGGTCAGCCCGTTAATGGCCCATTTAGAAGCCGTATAAGCAGCACCAGCAACAGATCCGCGCAAACCGGCTTCTGACGAAACATTGACGATAGATCCGTGACCGGCTTCCAGCATAATAGGTAAAGTTGCCCGTGTTAGTTTCATAACAGCCGTCAGATTTACAGCTATCACTTTGTCCCATGTGGAATCATCGATTTCACCGACGGATAAAAAACGATCCATAATGCCTGCGATATTAGCAAGTACGTCAATTCGTTCTTGAGCCATTTTAACGATTTCTTCTATCACCTTCCCATTGCATACATCACCTGCACAGGTTTTTATGTCGTATGCTTCCAATGTACGGGAGAGAGCATCAAGGCGTGCTTGTGAAATATCACAAGCAATAACTTTTGCACCTTCTTGTGCGAATAATGTTGCGGTCGCTTCCCCAATTCCGGAGCCTGCACCTGTAATGACAGCCGTTTTTCCCAAGAATCTTTGTTGTGTTTTTTGTGTCACGGATGCATCTCCTTTTGAAAATTTCTCCAGATTTCTATCGCCATTGCGCGCTCTTCATTGGCCGGAATGATATGATGTTCGAAAGGCGGCAGGAAAGATAAATGTCTTAAAATCATGATGCGGATTTTCTCGGAATTTTCTCCAATACCCCCGGTAAAAATCAGCGCATCCATACCGCCGAGCGAAGTCGCCATCGCCGCGATATATTGCGCGGTCTTCAGGGCAAAATATTCAAGTGCAAACGCGGCCTTTTTATCCGTGCTTTCAGACAGGACTTTCACATCATTGGTCAGGCCGGACAATCCTTTGAGGCCGGATTCATTATAGAGGATATTTTCCGTCTCATCTGGCGATAAACCAAGCGTACGGATTATATACAGTACCGCCCCGGCATCGAGCGCACCGCAGCGCGTGCCCATCGGCAGGCCGTCGAGCGCCGTCATGCCCATTGTCGTGTCGATGCTGCGTCCGTTTTGCATCGCACACAGGCTCGCGCCATTGCCCAAATGTGCAACCACCACCTTACCTTCAACCAAGTGTGGATAATCGGTTTTCAGGCAATGGGCGATCCAGTCATAAGACAGGCCGTGAAAGCCATAGCGTTTTACCCCTTGGTCACGGATGGATTGCGGCAAGGCAAATTCATGGAATAATCGGCCATGCCGCGCATGAAAGGCCGTATCGAAACATCCCATTTGTGGCAAACCCGGCTGACGACTCTGCAATATATCGACGGCGGCCAGATTATGCGGCTGATGTAGCGGTGCTAGAGGTTCAAGACTGCGCAGATATTTCATCGCACCCTCATCCAGTTTTACAGGCGCGGCATACTGTTCGCCGCCATGGACGATGCGGTGTGCAACCACCGAAGTAGGCAAGCGGTTGTCTTCCAGCCATTTTAAAACAAGATCGATAGCTTCCTCATGGGACAATCCTTCGCTCAAGGGATATGTTTCAGGTACTCCGTTTTCTTTTGAAACGTCAAAGACAGGCGTTCCGCCAATACCGCTGATCTTTCCGCCCGCCAATAACGGCAAAGTTTTTTCCAGCCCAAACAGGCGGAATTTAACGCTTGAGGAACCTGTGTTGAGGGTCAGAAGATGGGTCATTATTTGATCCGCCCTTCCTGCCGCGCCGTCGAAAGCGCCATCGCCACACCGCAGGAAAACATGCGCGTGCGCTTGGAATCAGCGCGGCTGGTCAGAATGATCGGTACGCGCGCCCCCAGAACGATTCCGGCGGCGTCCGCCTTGCCAAGAAAAATAAGCTGCTTGGCGAGCGCGTTTCCGGCCTCGATATCCGGCACCACCAGAATATCGGCATCGCCCGCCACATCGGAAATGATATTTTTATCCTTGACCGCCTGTGCGCTGATCGCGTTATCAAAAGCCAAAGGCCCGTCGAGGCGGCCTTCCTTGATCTGTCCCCGGTCGGCCATTTTGCACAAAGCCGCAGCATCGATGGTAGAGGGAATGCGCGAGGTGACTTCTTCGGTGGCGGAGAGAATGGCGACTTTCGGATCGCCGTGTTCATGGTTGAACAACACATGCCACGCATCAATGGCGTTTTGGCAGATATCGGCTTTTTGTTCTAGATTTGGGGCAATATTGATCGCCGCATCTGTAATCATCAGCGGCTTATGATAGGTGGGGATATTCATCAGGTATACATGAGAAATTCGCCGTTCTGTCCGTAATCCTGCCGAGGATGGCACAACGGCCTCCAGTAATTCTTCGGTGTGAAGTGAGCCTTTCATGATCGCGCCCACTTCGCCTGACGCGGCCATTTTCGCGGCTTTGGCGGCGGCGGCATGGCTGTGTTCGGTGTTGATGATCTGCCAGCCTTCGGCATCGGCGTGGCTTTCCTTGATGGCCGCCCTGATGCGGGCTTCAGGGCCGATCAGGATCGGCTCAATCAGTTTTTCTTCAACAGCCTCGGCTACCGCATCGATCACGTTGGCCTGTACCGGATGAACAACCGCGACTTTGAGAATGCCAAAAGCTCGGCATTTTTCCATCGTGCCTTTGTAGTGGTCTTTTTCACGGATATCGACCCAGGGGATATCCGGGCGGGGAATTTTGATTTTTTCGGTCGGCGCGAGAACAGTCGCCGTGCCCTCGACCAGCACCTCGCCTTTTTCGTTCAGGCATATACAATCAAAGACAACAACAGGCTTATCATCGCGCTTTGATTTGACGCTAACGCGTACCGTGACCTCATCGCCCAGCATCACAGGTTTTTTAAAGCGCATATCCTGCTGCAGATAGATTGTGCCGGGGCCGGGAAGTTCCGTTCCCAGTACCGTGGAAATCAGCCCGCCCGACCACATGCCGTGACCAATCACGCCGTGGAACAGGCTGTTTTCCGCATAATGCTCATCCATATGCGCGGGGTTGACGTCCCCGGAAACGGCGGCAAACAGCTCAATATCCTTTTGCGTGAGTGTGCGTTTCAGCTCGGCACTTTGTCCGATTTCAAGCTCCTCGAAGGTGATATTTTCCAACATATCCTGGGTCATGTTTATGCCTTTTGTCCTTTAAGCCTGATGCACGTATTTCCCCGGTGCATCATAAAGTGGTTTGTATGAAGTGTTCCCGGCCTTTTTCGGGGCGGGGATAGTCTCTTTACCCATCCGGTTCTTGAGCCATTTATCCCAGGCAACCCACCATGATCCTTCAAAATCTTTCGCGTTCTCCAGCCATTCATCCGGCGCTTCATAAGCGCTGCCCTGCTTTTTCGTCTCCATATGATAGTGACGGTGCTTATGCCCCGGCTCCGAGACGATCCCTGCATTGTGGCCGCCATTGGTCAAAACAAACGTCACTTCATTACCCACCATCAGGTGGATTTTATAAACCGATTTCCAAGGCGCGACATGGTCTTTTTCGGTGCCGACAGCAAAAACGGGAAGCGTGATGTTTTCCGGTGCAATCGCCTTACCCAGAACGCTATATCTTCCGTTTGCGAATTCATTGTTGAGGAAAAGCCGTTCCAGGTATTCGCTGTGCATTTTATAGGGCATGCGGGTGGCATCGGCGTTCCAGGCCATGATGTCAAACAGTTCTCCGCGTTGTCCCATCAGATATTCCTTGACCATGCGAGACCAGATCAAATCATAAGAGCGCAGCATCTGAAAGGCGCCCGCCATTTGCTTGGTATCAAGATAGCCTTGCCCTTTCATCATTTTTTCAAGGTAATCCACTTCGCTGGGGGTCACGAACACCATCATTTCTCCGGCCTCGGTAAAATCACCTTGCGCGGCGAACAAGGACAGGCTTTTCAGGCGGTCATCCTTTTCATGTGCCATATAAGCCGCCGTAATCATGGCCAGCGTTCCGCCGAGACAATAGCCGGTCAGGTGGATTGGCGCATTGTTCGTAATGGAGGACACGGCATCAACCGCCGTCAGCGCGCCGTCACGGACATAATCATCCATACCAAGATTGCGGTCTTCATTGGTTGGGTTTTTCCATGAGACGATGAAGACCTGATGGCCTTGCTCCGTCAGCCATTTTACCAGCGAGTTATGTGGCGAAAGATCAAGAATATAATATTTCATGATCCAGGCGGGCAGGATAAGGACGGGTTCCTTGTTCACCTTTGGCGTGACGGGATCGTATTGTATCAGCTCCATAAGGTCATTTTTGAAAACAACCTTGCCTTTGGTTACGGCCAGATGCTCACCGGGCTTAAAGTTTTCTATGCCCGCAGGGGGCTGGCTATTGATATTACGCTTAAAATCTTCGGCGGCGTTCACCGCGCCTTGAATCAAGCTTGCCCCACCGCTGCGAACCGTTTCGAATAATAAATCAGGATTGGTGAGTAAAAAGTTTGAGGGCGCACGCGCATCCAGAATTTGACGCGCCATAAACGAAACGGCTCGCTCAGTTTGAGGGTCCAGCCCCGGAATATCTTTTGTCGCCAGATCCCAGAATTCCTCCATGGCATGGAATGTTTGCAAATACATGGTCCACGGCCAAATCTTCCAGCTCTCCGAGGAAAAGCGAGGATCCTCGGCGCAGGCCGGATTATCGTCATCGCAGCCTTGCAAAAGACGGGCGGCAAGTTTAACAGAAGGAAAAGCCGCCAAAGACGCGAGCCGCCCCGGGCATAAGGAAAGCTGAGAGAGCCATGTCGCATACATTTGCACCAATCCGGCGGGGCTGAGGCCGTAAGTGAGGTGCGCCAGTTTCATCTGAAAAAAGTCATCCAGTTCATCCATAGCAGACGTAAATTGCTCTATAGGCGTATTGGTCATTTTTCACATATCCCATGTTTTGTTGTGCAGTGTGCCACAATTAGACTGGACTGTCTAGTCGCAATATGCTAGAAGTGGACGAATTTTCAGGATGGACACCATGCAGATAAGGCAACAAAGGGAAGATATGTCGAAGGAAAGCGCTATTTTAGAGGCGGCAACACGTTCGTTCTTGCGTAAAGGGTTTAGTGGTGTAAGCATGGAAGAGATTGCACGCGAATCTAATGTCGCCAAACAAACGCTTTATAGTTATTTCAAAGGCAAGGATGATTTATTTCGTGTCATTATTCGTGCGCAAAGCGATGGTTTTTTTTCTACGTTGCCTCACAATGATGACCAAACTCAGAATATAGAAGAATTCCTGTACATTATGGGAGAAAGAGCGATGGACATGCTCTTCAAGCGCGACACACTGGCGCTGTACCGCGTGATCGTATCTGAAACACCACGCTTCCCAGAACTTGGGAAGTTCTACTGGCAATCAGGGGCGCAGGCTTTTACCGACCGTCTCAGTAATTTTTTAACCGCCCGCGGGTTTCCCAAGGGGGAGGCGCAGAGCGCCACAGAACAGTTCTTAAGTTTTATGTTTGGCACATTGCTGACAAAAACGCTGTTAAATAAAGAATATCATCCTTCGAAGGAAGAGAAAAAAGCGCATATCGAGCAGGCCGTTTCTGCTTTTTTTATGCTGAACGGTCAATATGTAACGGAAAAAGTAAATCCATGAAAAAGAAAAACACATTCATACGCCTTACCATTATACTCGCGCTTGCAGCGATCCTCGGAGGCGGCTATTTTTTCTGGGAAGCGCAGCAATCAAGTCTGCCGGAATTTATAGCTTCGGGTAATGGTCGTATTGAGGCAGAAGAAACACATGTCGCGGCCAAATATGCAGGCCGCGTGATCGACGTTCTGTTTGATGAAGGCGATATGGTCAAGCAAGGCGACATTATCGCACATATTGATGCAGAAGATCTGGAGGCACAACATGACGGCGCAATAGCCAATCTTTCCTCTGCAAAAAATGCCGTAGCAGAAGCGCAGGCCGGAGTTATTCACCGTGAGGCCGAGATGGAACTGGCCCAGGCCGAAGAGCAGCGCGCCAAGGCCCTGGTCGGCACCGGGGTTTCCAAAGAACTGTATGATCAACGCAAGGCCTCGGTTAAAACGGCAGAAGCCGCCCTGAATGTTGCCAAGGCGCAACTGGCTTCGGCAGAAAATCAGGTGGAAACGGCGCAATCCGAAATCGACCGTTTGAATGTCTTGATCAAAGACGCGACATTAAAAGCCCCTATGAGTGGACGCGTGCAATATCGTCTGGCTGAGCCGGGCGAGGTTTTAAGCGCCGGATCACGTGTTGTCACCATCCTTGATCTTGAGAATGTCTACATGACCATTTTTCTGCCCGCCAAAGATATTGGCAAAATCATTGTTGGCAGCGAGGCGCGGATCGTACTGGACGCCCTGCCGGATGCAGTCATTCCTGCCAAAGTCTCCTTTATTTCCTCTGAGGCGCAATTCACGCCGCGCGAAGTAGAAACAAGAGAAGAACGTGAGAAGCTCATGTTCCGCGTAAAAATCCGTATCCCTAAATCTTTGCTTTCTAAACATATTGAGAAAGTCCGTACCGGATTGCCGGGCATCGGCTATGTCATGCTGGGGGACAAAAATGACTGGCCGGAGTATTTAAAGGTGAATATCGGACAATCACAGGAGTAAGGTGTGAACATGCAAGAGCGCAGCGTTATCACCCTTTCGCATGTGACACATGTCTACGGTAAAACGCAGGCGCTTGATGATGTTTCTCTGGAGATCCCTGCTGGAAAAATGATCGGTTTTATCGGCCCTGACGGTGTCGGAAAATCGACCTTATTCGGCCTTGTCGCGGGCGCGCGAAAAATTCAGAGCGGCGAAATAAAGGTTTTAGGACAGGATATCGGCAACGATAAAAAACGCAAAGACCTTCTTCCCCGTATTGCCTATATGCCGCAGGGATTAGGCAAGAACCTCTATATGGATTTGACGGTATTCGAAAACCTGGATTTTTTCGCCCGTCTGTTCGGTCAAGGTAAGGCTGAGCGGGAGGCGCGGATTAAAACATTGCTCAAAGCCACAGGGCTTGATCCGTTCCCCGATAGACCCGCCGGGAAGCTTTCGGGCGGCATGAAACAAAAGCTGGGGCTGTGCTGTTCCCTGATTCATGATCCTGACCTTCTGATTCTTGATGAGCCGACAACGGGCGTTGATCCGCTCTCCCGCCGTCAGTTCTGGGATTTGATCCGCTCTATCCGTAAAGATCGCCCGCAGATGAGTGTTCTGATCGCCACCGCCTATATGGAAGAAGCGGAAGGCTTTGACTGGCTAGCTGCCATGAATGACGGGAAAATTCTTGACACCGGCACGGCAGAAGAATTGAAAGACAAAACGGGTGGCAGAACGCTGGAAGAAGCCTTTATCGCTCTGGTCGATGATGGGAAACAGGTCAAGCATGAAAAACTGGTTCTACCGCCTTACGAAGATGGTCATGGAGAAGATCCGGTTATTGTAACGAAAAACCTGACTAAAAAATTCGGCGATTTCACGGCTGTCAATAATGTCTCGGTTGAGATCATGCCGGGGGAGATTTTCGGCTTTTTAGGCTCGAACGGCTGCGGCAAAACGACAACCATGAAAATGCTGACAGGCCTGTTGCCCGCAAGCGAGGGCGAGGCCAAAATTTTCGGTAAAACACCCAGCAACGACGACATGGAATTTCGCCACCGTGTCGGCTATATGTCCCAGGCCTTTTCGCTCTATTCAGAATTGACCGTGTGGCAGAATCTGGAGCTGCATGCCCGGCTTTTTCATGTGCCGGACGATACAATCAAACCGCGCATTGATGAATTGCTGAGACGTTTTGGCCTGGAGACGCATAAAGACACACTTCCATCTTCCTTGCCTTTGGGCGTGCGCCAGCGCCTTTCTCTTGCCGTGGCCGTTGTGCACGAGCCGGAAATGCTTATTCTGGATGAACCGACCTCCGGTGTTGATCCGGTGGCGCGTGATGAATTCTGGAAGCTGCTGATCGATCTGTCCCGCAATAAAAAAACCACGATTTTTATCTCGACCCATTTTATGAATGAGGGGATGCGCTGTGACCGGATTACGCTCATGCATGCGGGAAATATTCTGGCGTGCGATGCACCGGACAAACTGATCGAGGGTAAAGGCAAGGACACGCTGGAAGAGGCCTTTATCGCCTATATGGAGGAAGCCAATGCAGAAAAGGGCGGAAAACCTGACAGCAGCGCTGCCAGCGACATAACGGCAAGCGTTGCAGATGATAAAAAGACCGGCGCTTCACTTGCTCTTGTTCAGGGGGGGCGGCGCATTGCCGCCTATGCGATGCGCGAAGCCAAGGAATTATCACGCGACCGCATCCGCGAGGCTTTCGCTTTCTTCGGCACGATGATCCTTATGCTGGTCTTTGGTTTTGGCATTACGTTCGATGTTGAAAATATTACCTTTGCCGTTCTGGATCAGGATAAGACGCCGGAAAGTCGCCTGTATACGCAAGCTCTCGAAGGCTCACGTTATTTCACGGAAAAAGCGCCGCTTATCGATCACGCCGATATGGATCACCGCCTGAAGAGCGGGCAAATTACGCTGGCGCTTGATATTCCGCCCGGTTTTGGCAAAGACCTGCTGCGGCAGAAATCGCCGGAAGTCGCGGTCTGGGTGGATGGCGCTATGCCGTTCCGGGCGGAGACGGCGGGTGGTTACATGCAGGGGCTGCATTATGATTTTATCGGCAGGCTCTATGAAGATTATTATGGCGAACAGGTTGCACTTTCTCCCGTCTCGATTGAACCGCGTTTTCTCTATAATCAGGGTTTTAAAAGCGCCTATGCGATTGTACCGTCCGTGATTGCCCTGATGCTGCTGTTTATCCCCTCGATTCTGGCGGCTTTAAGCGTCGTACGGGAAAAAGAGCTGGGATCAATCACTAATCTGTATGTCACACCGACCTCAAAGTTTGAGTTTTTACTGGGCAAGCAAATTCCGTATGTCACCATTACGATGATGAATTTCCTTTTGCTGGTTTTAACGGCCTGGCTGGTTTTTGGCGTTCCCGTGAAGGGATCCTTTATTGCCTTGTTCATCGGTGCGTTCCTTTATGCAGGTTGTACAACGGCTTTGGGACTGTTCTTCTCCGCCTTTACAGGGACGCAGATTGCGGCGCTCGCGGTGACAGCCATTATGACCTTGCTGCCTGCCGTGCAGTTTTCCGGCCTGATGCAGCCTGTTTCCACGCTGGAAGGGGTCGGAGCCTTTATCGGAAGCATTTACCCGACCACACATTTTATCACAGTGGCCAAGGGCGCCTTCGCCAAGGATCTGGATTTTGCCGAATTATGGCCCAGCTTGCGCGCATTGCTGGTCTCCTGGCCGATCATTCTGGCTGCCGGAATATTCTTCTTAAAAAAGCAGGAGGCGTAAGCAATGCGGCTGAGTGTAAAAAATATATACCGTCTTGGTATTAAAGAACTGCGTAGCCTCTACCGCGATCCGGTGATGCTTATTATGATTATCTGGGCATTCAGTGCGTCTATCTATATCGCTGGAACATCGATTTCCCACGATCTCCACAATGCATCCATTGCTATTGTGGATGAAGATCAATCGCCTTTGTCCCTGCGGATCCGCAGCGTATTCCTGCCGCCCTATTTCAAACAGCCGGACATCATCGCCTTTCAGGACATCGATGAAGGTATGGATCTGGACAAATACAGTTTTGTTCTGGTTATTCCCGAAAGGTTCGAGGCCGATGTGTTGCGCGGTCGCCAGCCAATCCTTCAGGTCAATCTAGATGCCACCGCCGTTATGATCGCCGGGATCGGGTCGGGTTATATTCAAAACATCGTCAATGACGAGATATCGCGTTTTATAAGCAACGGCCCGTCCACATCGCAAAGTCCGGTCGATATGAGGCTTCGTTATGCCTTTAATCCGAATCTGTCATCCAAATGGTTTACGAGTATTATGGAGGTCATCTCCAACATCACGATGTTTGTTATTCTGCTCACCGGTGCCGCGCTGATCCGGGAGCGCGAACATGGTACAATCGAACACCTTCTGGTTATGCCGGTGACGCCGATTGAGATTATGCTCTCCAAAGTCTGGGCCAACGGTCTGGTGATCCTCACCGCAACAGCATTTTGTTTATGGGTGATGATTGAGGGTGTTTTGCAAGTGCCGATTGCCGGATCGGTGCCGCTCTTTTTGCTGGGGACCTTGCTTTATCTGTTTTTTGCTTCGGCGCTTGGTATTTTCCTGGGAACGACTGCACGCTCCATGCCGCAATTCGGCCTGCTATTTATTATTACAATCCTGCCGATGAACCTGCTATCGGGCGGGCAAACGCCTCTGGAAAGCCAGCCGGACTGGCTGCAGCATATCATGTGGTTCGTGCCATCAACGCATTTTGTATCCTTCGCGCAGGCGATTTTGTATCGCGGGGCGGGGCTTGATATTGTCTGGCCAAATTTTCTGGCCGTGAGCGTGGTGGGCTTATCACTGTTAACATTATCTGCTCTGGCTTTTCGCCGATCAATTGCGGCTTAAGTTGGAGAAAGCACCTCGATAAGATTTTAGAATGTGTCTAATGAAAAAAATGTTACAGTTGCCCAGCATAAAAGGAGAAAATACTATGAAAAGAAAAGCCATACTTATGACAGGCCTGATAGCGATAATGCTGATGAGCGGTTGCGCGGGCGGTATGCGTCAAGACGGCGTCAAGCAAAAGGTGCAAGATGAATTTGTCTTTGAAAATATCGATAAGAATGCCGATGGAAATATTGACCCTCAGGAATTTGCTGCATTTAAGCAAAACCTGAAATCCTTAAAACGCTACTAGAATTTCTCAGTCGTCAGCTTTCGCAATCTAAAACCTGTACCCTAAAGAGATCGCGCCGAAGAGAGACGGGTCGTCTTGCCCATCAAATTCCTTTGACCGCCAGTTGATGGTATAGGAAAGCTGCGCTTTGCCGTAGGTAAAGCTCACGCCCGCATTGGCATCAGCCACCAGGTATTTTTTATCAACCGAGGGGCTGTCCTCGAACGTATTGCCGTCCAGAAATATATTGCGTCCCATGGCGCGCCCCTCCACTCCGGCAAACAATGACCAAGCGAAATGATCCTCCGGCACGGCAAAAAAGCCGCTACCCGGAATGGCAGGGCGTACCCGCAAAGGGGTAGATTGCCATTTATACTGGCTGGGCGTGAGTTGAAAACTCAAACCACCGGAGCCGTATGTATATATATTGCCAAGCGTAATGCCAGCATGAGGTGCCGCCCGAAATGTGAAGCCATCTATATCGGCTGCATAGGCCTCCGGCCATTGGCGCTGCCAGGAGAGCATCAGTCCCGGCTCATTCTCCAGTTGGTGATCCCAGCCCGAAGGGTCGTCTGCATCTAGAACGTCATGAACAAATTTTTGAGTCTGTTCCCCCAAAGCCCAGGGGCCGACGATCCCGATCGTGGCTTCCAGGTCATCCACGTGATTATCCGTCAAACTGGTCAGTCCGGCAGAAACATACAAAAACGCAGCATAAGGACGATCTTTCGGATCGGGCGTACGCACCGTGATATTTTCTGGTGTATACAGGTTTTGTCCGAAAGAATAATAGGTTGAAGTCGTTTCATTAATTTCAAACGTGGGGACATAGTGATCCAGTATGTCGGCAAACCACGGTGGATCGGCCCCATAATCGAAATAAGTAAGGCGTACCCCGCTTGTATAGTTCTCATCGGTGTTCCCGCCAAAGTTATCATTCTCAATCGTGAATGTAAAAAAATCAGCATCTTCGTTAAGAAGATCTTTAGGAATTCTATCTTTAAAATTATTGTCCTGCTCGTTGGCATAAGCATGTGACACAAGAAGGGAGTAGAATGTTATGAGGGAAAGAGATGTTATAAAAAAAAGAAATTTCCGCATATTCATCCCTTTTCCAATCCTAAATTGGAAAAAAACAAAGTGATCAATTTAGGCGCTTTGTTTTCAATATCAAAGCCTTCCGGGTTATCCAGATATTCAAAAAGGATGCCTTTCATAAAGCACGAAATACACTGTGTTAAAAGTTCGGGGTCGGCCTGTGTATTTAATTTTCCGGCTTTTTTGGCTTTTTCGATATAACGTTTAAACAGCCGCATGCTCTCCGCTTCTTTCTCGCGATGTTTGTCTTTATAGGGTGCAAGATCGCCGGAATAGTCGCTTTTCATGAAAAACAGAATAAGGGTTTGCTGTCTTTGTTCATCTTTTTCGAGATCCAACATGATCTGGATACATAAATCCCGAAGCTGCACCATCGGTTCCGGATGGTCTTTTTCCAGGTCTTCCAGGATCATATCAACAAAAGGGCGATGCAGGCGCTCGTGTAAAGCCTCAAAAATCTGCGTTTTGTTTTCAAAGTGCCAATAGACAGCGCCCCGCGTAACTCCTGCTGCTTTTGCAATTTCATCCAACGTGCTGCGTGCCACTCCTTTTTCAGAAAAAATCCGAACAGCGGCGTTTAACAGGTCTTCACGCGTTTTCTCTGACTCTTCTTTCGTGCGCCTCATAAATGTATCCTTTGTATTGACAGTATACATACATAAATGTATGATTAAATATAGCTGTAATTTTTATATTTGTCCAGCTTCAAAAAACAGCAGGAAAAGGAACCACAAAATATGAAAAAAATATTCCCTTTATTGATGCTGGCGCTCCTGCTTGCCGGAGGTGGTTGGTATTGGTGGCACAAGAGCAACGACAGCACGAAGAATGCGTCTTCCGCTGCGGCAAGGCCGCCACAGGCCGTGGCGGTTCTGGAATTAAAACCGCAAAGAATTACATTTACGCAACAACTTCCCGGCCGTGTTTCGCCCTACCGTCAATCGCAGGTGCGCCCTCAAGTGGATGGAATCATCACCGAGCGCCTGTTTGAAGAAGGGGCGGATGTTGAAAAAGGCCAGCAACTGTATCAAATTGACGACGCCCGCTATAAGGCGGCGCTGAATAGCGCTAAAGCGGATCTGGCCAGCGCCCGCGCAAATGTAAAAACTGTAGAAGCCCGTGCAAAACGCTATGAGGATCTAGTTAAAATCAATGCGGTGAGCGAGCAGGAATATGACGATGTGAAAGCCGAGCTTGACCAGGCCATGGCCGCCGTTGCGGTCGCGCAGGCGGCTCTGGATGTGGCGCAAGTCAATCTGGATTATACGAAAGTATATGCCCCGATTTCCGGGCGAATCAGCAGATCTTTCGTCACCGAAGGCACTTTGGTAACTGCCAATCAGGAACAATTTCTGGCGACCATAACCCAGCTTGATCCTGTCTATATCGATATGCAGCAATCCGGATCGGAAGCCATTTATTTGCGTTCCCGCATGATGGGTAAGGAGACGGTCTCGATCCATTTAATGCTGGATGAAAAAACAGGCATGGATTACCCCCATGAAGGCAGTTTGAAATTTTCCGAAGTGACGATTGATGAAACGACTGGTTCTATTGCTTTGCGCGCCCTGATTCCAAACCCGGATAGTTTACTACTGCCGGGTCTCTTTGTGCGGGCAATGCTTGATCTGGGGCAGGATGATGTTCTCCTGGTGCCGCAGCGGGCGACAATTCGCACGCCGGAAGGCGATTTGACGGTCTGGGTTGTTGATGAAACCGGAAACGCGCAGCCACGTCCTGTTAAGGTTGAGCAAGCCTATAAAGATAACTGGATTGTAATGGATGGGTTAAAGGCCGGCGATACCATCATTGTCGAAGGCTATCAGAAAGTCGGGCCCGGTGCGCCTGTCTCCCCTGTGCCTTGGCAGCAAAGCGAAACATCAGGCGGTAAGGAGTAAAATTTATGGCTCGTTTTTTTATTGATCGCCCCGTTTTTGCATGGGTTATCGCCATTATCATTATGCTGGCCGGCGTTTTATCGATCCGCGCTTTGCCGATTGAACAATATCCAAAAGTCGCTCCGCCCACTGTCGCTATTAATGCAAGTTACCCCGGTGCCTCCGCCGAAACGGTTGAAAATTCGGTCACGCAGGTCATTGAACAGCGCCTGACGGGGATCGATCATTTGCGCTATTTCACCTCAAGCAGTCAGGACGGCTCTATGAGCATCACCTTGACGTTTGAGCCAGAGGCAGATCCCGATATTGCACAGGTGCAAACGCAAAACAAGGTGCAAGGCGCAGTCACGCAACTGCCGCAAGAGGTGCAAGCTCTTGGTGTTACCGTGACAAAATCCAATGACAGCTTCCTGCTGGTTGTTGGCGTTTATTCGGAAGACGGTGAAATGTCACAGGGCGAACTCGGCGATATGCTGGTTAGCACCTTCCGTGAGCCAATCTCGCGCGTGAACGGGGTCGGAAATGTCCGTATATTCGGAGACCAACATGCGATGCGGATATGGCTCGATCCTGCCAAGCTCTATAGTTATAATTTGACCCCTTTGGATGTGCAAAGTGCCGTTCAAATCCAGAACACCGATATTTCGGCGGGTCAACTCGGCGGCATGCCCGCCGCCCCGAACCAGCAAATTAATGCGACGGTCAAAGCGCAGGCACGGCTGGAGTCCGTTGAAGATTTCGAACGTATCGTTTTACGTGTAAATACGGATGGTTCGCAAGTGCGGCTCAGGGATGTGGCGACACTGGAACTTGGCTCCGAAAGTTATGACCGGATTGTGCGCTATAAAAGAAAACCGGCAGCTGGGATGGCGATTACGTTGGCCACGGGCGCAAACGCTCTGGAAACAGCCGAGCTTGTTAAGCATAAGGTGGCAGAACTGTCGGAATATATGCCCGAAGGGGTAAAAGTCGTCTACCCCCTTGATGCAACACCTTTCATCGAACTCTCCATTGAATCCGTTGTTCACACACTGATAGAGGCGGTTGTTCTTGTCTTCTTCGTGATGCTGCTGTTTTTGCAAAATCTGCGGGCAACCTTGATCCCGACGATCGCCGTTCCTGTTGTTTTACTGGGAACTTTTGCAGTGCTTTTTGCTTTCGGGTTTTCAATCAATGTGCTGACTATGTTCGCCATGGTTCTGGCTATCGGGCTTTTGGTCGATGATGCAATTGTGGTTGTGGAAAATGTCGAACGCATCATGAGCGAGGAAGACTTATCGCCCAAGGAGGCCACGCGTAAATCCATGGATCAGATTACAGGCGCTCTGGTCGGCATTGCCGTAGTGCTGTCTACGGTTTTTATCCCGATGGCCTTTTTCAGCGGCTCTGCCGGCGCGATTTACCGTCAATTCTCAATCACGATTGTATCGGCTATGGGACTGTCTGTCATCGTAGCACTCATTCTCTCTCCTTCACTTTGCGCGACACTTTTGAAACAACACAAGGGTGAGAAACGACGCGCGGATACAGGATTCTTTGGTTGGTTTAATAAATATTTTAATAAGGGACGCGACGGGTATCAAAAAAGCGCCTCTTTTATAGCAGGTCGAGCATTTCGCTTCTTCATGGTATACATCGTTCTGGTCGGTGGGATGATGGGTATATTTATGCAGCTTCCCGGCTCGTTTCTGCCCAACGAAGATCAGGGGACAATGTATTTAATGGTTAATACTCCTCCCAGTTCAACGGCGGAGCGCACACTGGAATCCGTTAAACAGGTTGAGGATTATTTCCTTGAGCAACAAAAGGACACGGTTGAACACCTCTTCACCGTTGTCGGCTTCAGCTTTGCGGGTTCCGCCCAAAACGCGGCGTTCGGTTTTGTTGGTTTAAAAGACTGGGATGAGCGCACGCAAGACGACCAAAGCGTATTCGCTATCGCGCAGGCCGCAGGCGGCGCTTTGTATCAGATCAAGGATGCCATGGCTTTTGCTTTCTTTCCGCCGCCAATCCGCGAACTGGGAAACTCGTCCGGTTTTGATTTTCAGCTTGTCGACCGTAGTGGAATTGGGCACGAAGCATTGATGAATGCACGGAATCAGCTTTTGGGTGCGGCAGGCCAAAATCCTAAACTCACCAGTGTGCGCCCCAATGGACTGAGTGATGTGCCGCAATTCAAGATCGATATCGATAGCGAAAAAGCCTCTGCGCTTGGCTTATCTTTAAGCGATATCAACCGAACGCTACAAATCGCATGGGGCTCCAGCTATGTGAATGATTTCGTAGATAAGGGCCGGATTAAACGCGTCTATCTGCAGGCTGATGCACCACACCGTATGATGCCAGAGGATCTCAATAACTGGTATGTTCGCAACAATACAGGTGAGATGGTGCCATTCAACACCTTTTCCAGCGCTGCATGGACGTACGGCTCTCCCAAACTGGAGCGTTTTAACGGGAATTCATCTGTCAATATTCAAGGATCACCTGCGCCGGGCGTAAGTACGGGAGCGGCGATGGAAGAGATACAGAAGATTGTCAAGACCCTTCCCGAAGGGCTGGGTCTTGAATGGTATGGTCTATCTTATGAAGAACGTCAGACAGGAGCGCAGGCCCCGGCACTATATGCTCTATCAGTCTTGATCGTATTCTTATGTCTGGCCGCGCTCTATGAAAGCTGGGCTGTTCCGTTTGCCGTAATGCTGGTTGTCCCCTTGGGCATTTTAGGGGCGGTTGTAGCTGCCTATATTTTTGGTCTCCCCAATGACGTATATCTACAGGTGGCCTTGCTTACAACCGTGGGGTTGGCATCCAAAAATGCCATCCTGATTGTCGAGTTTGCTAAAGATCTACGGGAACAAGGGCATAGTTTAATGGAAGCTGTTTCTATCGCAGCCAAGCAGCGTTTTCGCCCCATCATCATGACTTCCATGGCCTTTATGCTGGGCGTAACGCCGCTTGCACTGGCTAGCGGCGCAGGTGCGGCCAGCCAAAATGCTATCGGAATTGCCGTCATGGGCGGCATGGCGGCGGCCACTTTCCTAGCTATATTCTTTGTACCGATGTTTTATGTGATGGTTGAAAACATCTTTCACCGGGGCGAAAAACAATCAGAAGACCAAAAGAAAGAGCAAAAACATGACACGTAAACCCTTATCCATTCTTCTGACGGCGACGATATTATCGGGCTGTACCATGATCCCAGATTTTGTGCGGCCAGAGTTTTCGACTTCCGCTGCACAAAACTGGAACGACATTCCCGGCTATGAAGCACCCGTCGGTAAGGCACTGGCCACGCAGATGGACTGGAAAGAATTTTTCAATTCACCTGAATTTCATCTGGTCATTGGAACCGCGCTACAGAACAATAAGGATCTGAAGACCGCAGCTCTGAATATCGACGAAGCGCGCGCTTTGTATCGTATTGAACGCGCCGACCTGCTTCCGAATGTCAGTGCCAACGGGGATGGTACAATTTCAGAAAATACCGATGAAAGCAGCACAACAGGACAAACATATAAAACCGAACTTTATGAAGCCAATATCGGTATTGCAGCCTATGAGCTAGATCTATTCGGAAAAATCCGCAGCAAAAACGAGGCAGCAATCAATGCCTATTTTGCAACGACGCAAGCCCATGAAGTTGTTCGCAACGCTTTGATCGCAGAAACGGCCAATGCCTATTTGCAGCTTTTAGCCGATCAAAAACTTCTGTCCTTGACACAAAAAACACTGGACGCGCAGCAGCGTACCTACGACATTTTGACAGAAAGCTTGGAAAAAGGTGTCTCGACCGAACAAGATGTGGCACGCGCAGCCACGGCAGTTGAAACCGCGCGAGTGAACCTGCATCAATACAGCCGCTTTGTCGCGCAGGATAAAAACGCTCTTTTTCTGCTAATGGGAACGCCGCAGGATAACAGCATTCTTCCCAAAACAACGCTCGACGATGTGGCAATCAAAAATAACCTTGATCCCGGTCTACCATCTGAAGTTTTGCTCATGCGCCCCGACATCAAGCAGGCTGAATATGAATTACTATCGCGCAATGCCGATATCGGCGCAGCTCGCGCAGCATTCTTCCCCAGCATTACCCTGACCGGCACATATGGCTTTGCCAGCCAGAATCTCGGCGATCTGTTTGCCTCCGGCGCGGGCGGTGCCTGGGCGTTCCTACCGCAAATCACGCTGCCGATCTTCCAAGGCGGCCGCAATCAGGCCAATCTGGATCTGGCTGAAATCCGCAAAGAAAAAGCCGTCGTCAACTACGAAAAAGCCATCCAGACTGCCTTCCGCGAAGTCTCTGACGAACTGGCCGCGCGGGAAACATTGGATGAACAGCTTAAATCGCAGCGCAGGCTCGTAGGTGCCGCGCAAAAAGTATATGACATTTCACAGGCACGCTATAAATCAGGAATCGACAGCTTCCTCAGCGTTCTGGATTCTCAGCGCGAACTTTACACATTCCAGCAGCAGGAAATCCAGATTGAACGTCAGCGCCTATCCAACCTGGTCAATTTGTATAAAGTTCTCGGTGGAGGGAATGAAATTTGAGCACGACCAGGGAAAAATTACTTCATACCTCTAGGGAATTAATGCTGCAAAATGGTTACCACGCTGTCAGCGTTGATGAGATATGCGTCCAGGCAAACGTCAAAAAAGGAAGCTTCTATCATTTTTTTGATTCCAAAATGAATTTAGCACTACAAACAATGGAGGATGACCATCAGGAATCAAAAAGCGTATGTGACACTATTTTTTCTTCTCTTTCTTCTCCAACAGAAAGATCCCAGATTTTTTTTGAGTACATTTACAGAACCCAGGCTGATCTATACAGGAGAACTGGTCATGTATGCGGCGCCTTACCCGTTATTTTGGGACTGGAAATGGCTTGTCACGATGAAATTAGGCAAAAATCCAGCGAAATTATCTGTTTCTACGAAAAATATTATAAAACAGCCTTACGTGATCTGATAGATACTGGAGACATAGACAGAAACACCAATGTTAAAAATGTCTCTTCAAATGTCAGTTGTTTTCTCCTGGGCAAGATGACTATAGCTCGAATTCATAATTCGCTAGTTTCTCTAAAAAATTTAGAAACAGGAATTTCAAATCTTATAAAACTGGATGCTTCAAAGCAGTCTTCTTATAATTATTTTCCATAAGATACATTATCACATCAGAAAATTTATATTTATTTTCAGTTAGTTAAGCTTGTCTTGCCAACTACATTGGCACAACTTATATAGCTATTCTATCCGGCGGAGTGTCACGAAATTAAACTTTTATAAATTTCTTGCGTCTAAGCTAGATATATAGCACTATGCTCTTAACACAGCCGCCACGCCTCTTAACAATGCGCAACCTTGGCGGCTTTCTTCTTTTTTGAGCCCTGTGATGACAATACCCTATACAAAAGCAGCCTTAACATTTGGACAACAGCTACAAAAACTGATTGATCGCGGACTGATTATCGGGGATCTAGATCGCGCCCAGCATCAGCTAGAGAGCATAAACTACTATCGTCTTAGTGCATATTGGTACCCTTTTAGGCAACGAGATAATGCCACAGGCAAAATTCTTGACTCTTTTCGCCCTAACAGTTCCCTAGAAGATGTAATAACTTTCTATGAATTTGATAGACGTTTAAGACTTCTAATTATTGATGGAATTGAGCGCGTAGAAGTAGCCATCCGAACCCAACTAACATATCACCTTGCACATAAATACGGCCCGTTTGCCCATACTTCTAGTATCAACTTCCACCCAAAATTTTTTCACGCTAATTGGCTTCAGCAAATAGAAGAGGAAACAACAAGATCGAGCGAAGAGTTTATTCAACACTATCAAAGAGAATATAATGGGTTCCCTACTATACCTATATGGATGTTAACAGAAGTAATGAGTTTGGGTGCACTGTCCAAGTTATACAAAGGCCTTCAAAATGAAGATAAAAAAATCGTATCAGTTAAATTTAATATCCATCACAAAAAATTAGGTGACTGGTTGCACACCCTCACATACGTTAGAAACGTATGTGCGCATCATGGTCGCTTATGGAATCGAGAACTAGCAATTCGTCCAGATACTGACAAAGATCTCAATTGGAAACCTCCCATCACTCCAACAAACACAAGAGTATTTTATATACTATTGATGATTCGATTTTTGTTGAGAAAAATTTCGAATAATAACGAATGGCAAATATCGTGCACTTCCCTTCTAAATCCTGTTGCAGAAGAAGATTTGTGGAGAGTGGCTATGGGTATGCCCTCAAATTGGCAGAATCATCCAATATGGAGATAATTACTAAAAAAACACTTATTGCATTATTTTGTAAAAGTATTAATAGATTGACCATTATTTGTTAATGACTTTACTTAAATTATCCGAATGACATATAAAGTAGAAACAAGGGATCAAAAAATCCTTCACATGGCACTTCTAAACGCTAATGCTACCGCTGAGAGCATTGGTGGCCCGATTGGTGAGCAAGGTTATCAAGTTAGACGCGCCCTTTCTGGAATGCAGAAAGAAGGCATTATCTCCCCCTACACTCTTATTAATCAATTCGCACTTGGCTGGATGAAAATAGGCGTCTTTTTCTCTTTTCTTCCTGTTGAAGAACAAAATATCCCAGCAATCATCCAGAAACTCCAAGACTATCCAAATATTGTATCTGTAATCGAGCTCTTCGGCCCTTATCAATATTTTATGTCTGTGAACGCTAAATCGGTTCCAGATTTTGAAGAGTTCATGGCCACTCTCTATGATGATATTCCAGACCTAAAGATTGATGAGGCTGTTTCAATCCGACGACGACTCAGCCTCTTTAAACGAAAATACCTTGCCCCAGACTTGGGAGATAAAACTCACTTAACCTACTCTTATACAGGTAACGCAGAGAAGCTGGATGATCTATCCATATCTGTTCTGAATTATATGATTACTGCCGGAGGCCTTCCGAATGGCCCTGCGATTGCCGAAGCCGTTGGCGTATCTAATACAACAGTTCATAACAAAATTGCAGATCTTGAGAAAAGGGGCGTGATCGTCGGCTACTCTTACAGCTTAGATTCTTATAAAATTGGATATAGCTCCTTCGATTTACTTATTAAAACTTCCTCACGCTCCACCTCCTTAAAAGATACATTCTTTGACTACTGCGCCTCTCATGAAAATGTTGTTGGTCTTACGGAGTGCACTGGAGCTTGGCAGTATGAAGTAAGGATTGAAGTGCCCTCAGTTGCTGATGCAACACGCCTCTCGCAAGAAATGTTGAGAGATTTCTATCATTCCATCCATAAAATCGATGTTGTGAATGTCAATAAAGAGCTCAAATATATGAGAACACCTCTCATAGAGACTGGATCTCCAGAAAATCCTTCTCCTCAGAAAAAGAATGTCGCCTAATTCTTACTGATAGAAGAACTGGCCTAAGTATTTCCCATCAACCCACATTTTGATAAATCTTGGTTGAATTCTCCTTTCCGCAGGATAAGGGGTACAATCTATTTTCTTATCTCTTCTATATTTTTCCCTTAGATTGCATTGAGAATCTATGGGCAAGCACATCACACTTTCATAGGATTCTTGCGGTGATTTACTGAACTCAAAACCTTCTTTACAGGGTAGGAAATATTCAACGCCCATTTGGTAACTTCCATTCGAGCGACTTCCATCAGGGCCGACTACGCAAGAGGATAAACTTGGTAGTGGTGGCCGTCCCTTCTTTATCCTGTGCTTAAATTCACTGTAAGCAGCAGAGCATCCACTTGGGAATCCTCCAGGCAAACAAAGCCATATAGCGCACGCTGCCTCAGACTCAGCTTTAGCTGGAAGGACCTGGATCAAGGAAGATAAAATCACAATGAAACTGATACAAAATTTTCTCATCTAGTTACCCTTTTCTAAAAATAATGAAACTTTTTGAACATATGCTTTTGTTTCAGGGTATGGTGGTATATCTCCATATTTGTCTACTGCACCCTCTCCAGCGTTATAAGCAGCCACAGCGAGACTGATATCCCCTTCATATCTATCAAGTAGGAACTTTAGATATTTCGTACCCCCATCAATGTTTTCCTCAGGAGAAAACCTATCTGAAACACCATATTGAGTTGCCGTATCCGGCATGAGTTGCATGAGACCGCCTGCCCCCTTAATAGATACTGCTTCGGGATTGTATGCAGATTCCGCTCTAATCACAGCATGGATCAAATCAGAGCTTACATTATATTTCTGGGATGCCTTTTTGATATACTCGTCAAATTTCTTGAGAGAACTCTTCTCAGACCCCATCAGTAAGGCTTTTGCTCTGAATTTCTGATGCCTCATAGAAGCAAAGTAATCCGTTGCTTCAAATACTTCTACAGAGCCATCTGAATCAAACTCATAGACAGTTGCTAGAACCGTCGCAGGATATAAAGCTAGCAAAACAGATAAAGCTCTTATTACCAGCTTCATAGAAACCTACTTGCTTAATTTTTCTAACACTTCAGCCCATGTGATCTTCTTGGCCCACATAGGCAGTGGTGTTTGGAACATATTATCTTTCTGCTCTTTAGTACCTTCATAAGTATCAACAGCTTCATAGAGAATATGAGCCTTGTATCCTCTAAAGTAGAGCTCCTGAGCCAGACACAGAACACAACAGTCCAGAGTCAATCCAAAGATGATGACATCAGGAGCCGTTTCTGGTCTTCCTATTTCTTCAAATAGCCATTTAGACAATTCCGCTGGATCTGAATAAGGTTGTCCAGGTTGAGTATTAGGAATGCCGGCATTTTCCCGTACCCAAACAGGAGAGTTCATGCATTTAATAAATTTATTCTCTGTTTTAATTTCTTCAGGAAGAAGAGACTCATATCCTCTTGTCCCCGGAATACAATATTCAAGTGTTTCGCTTGGTCGTGGAAGGCGATAATCGCTTACAATTTCCGACAGCTTTATATTGTTTCTTTTAAAATAGGGAATTAGCTGTTCGTTTATAAAACTCTCGCAAGGTCTCTTCTTATACCAACGCCCCGATGGATCGGCGAAATCACCTTGATAATCAACAGATATAAATTTCATATTCTTCTCCGTAATGCGTGTTTCTTGAAGAATGTTTTTTATCCCCAGAATTGTCAACAGATTGTTTTATATTTTTGCACAATTTCTATTGATTTTGTTTTTTTATAAATTAGGCTGAATTTTATGATTTATATTTTTGCCATTTTCTCCTTATTTTTGAAGATTAGTAAAGATAAATCACTCACAAGATTTATAGGGAAACAAACATGAATAGTAAGATTACTAAATTACTAACTATATCGAGCTTGATTGCCATCACGCTACTTCCTGAAACCGCACATGCTGCCGCTCTTTTTGACTCAGGCACAAACTTCCTTGGCGCCTTGCAGGATCTCTTGACCAACACTTGGGCCAGAATTTTGGCAATTATCGCAGTTGTGTTCTTGGGGTTTGCTTGGATGTTTGGTCGGATTTCCTGGCAACTGGCTGCGAGTGTTATCGGCGGCATTATCCTGATTTTCGGAGCGCCAGCTATCGTTGATAGTATTGCAGGTTCTATCTAGATGAGCGAAGAGGACAATTCTTGCGATCCTCTCTTTATTGGAATGACCCGTCCCCCGATGATGATGGGTGTTCCGATGGAGTTTTTCGGGTTTAATTTTATTATCCTCGGAATTGGCATGATTTTATTTATGTCGCTCACAGGAAAAATCCTCTTCTTCGTTTCAATAAATCTACCCCTGCACGCGGCTGCCTATGTAGCAACTGAACGGGATACACACTGGATGAGAGTCTGGCTCACAAAACTGAGTAGATGCTCTCCGATACGGAATAAGAACTTTTGGAAGAGTAATAGCTATAAACCCTGAATCTTATAAGGATTTTGATAATGCTCGTCTGGGCGAAGAAAGATGATATGAAATACGGATGCCTCTTAAAGAAAGAGACTTCTGTTTCAAGATTCATTCCTTACACACGGCATATTGACGAAACTACTCTCAAAACCAAAGAGAACTATCTCCTCAAAGTCATAAAAATCGAGGGGCTTCCGTTCGAGACCGCTGACCAGATCGATATTAACCAGAATAAGAATATCCGCTCCACCCTCCTCCGTGGTCTATCAAATAGCCGCTTTGCGATTTACCACCATATTATCCGCAGAGAAGCACATGAAACATTGGAGGGCTTCTTCGAGAGCCCTTGGTGTGATGCTCTGGATAAGGCCTACCAAAGTAAACTCTCAAAAAAACGTATGTTCGTGAATGAACAGTATCTGAGCGTTGTGAGGCGTCCAGCTCAAAGCAAAATATCTCTGGTCGGAGAAATATCACGCACACTGTTCAGTAAGGTAGATCATGACCTTGCTGACTATTATGAGAGACAATCCCACGCAGCCCTTAATGAAGCAGTCTCACATATTCTGACATCACTCTCTCCCTATAAACCCCGTGTATTAGGCATTAACCAGACTGCTAAAGGCAATTTTTCAGAAGTCCTTTCTTTTCTTTCTTATCTGATTAATTTTGAGAAAGCAGATATACGTCTCCCTTACGGGAATATTGCAGATTACCTTGGCTCCAAACGACTATCGTTCGGCAAGGAAACATTAGAGGTAAGAGGAGCAGCTCCTGATGATGTAAAACTGGGTGCCATCCTCTCAATTAAAGAATATGCCGATGCAACAGGCCCTGGAATGTTAGACGGGCTCTTACGTCTTCCCCATGAATTTATAGTCACTCAGTCTTTTGGCTTTGTTGATAGGCAGGCAGCCCTTGGCTCCATGAGAGAGACCAAAAGAAAGCTGATTGCCGGAGAGGAAGGAGCAACAAGCATTGAAGAAGAGATGGATCATGCAATCGATGATCTGGCGTCTGGGCGCTCTAGTTTTGGGGAGCACCATCTAAGTGTCACGGTGATTGCAAAAACACCTAGTGAGCTAGACCGCGCTGTGAGCGAGAGCCATTCCTCATTTGTAAATCTTGGGATTGTAACGACCCGTGAAGATATTGCACTGGAGCCATCCTTCTGGGCGCAGCTCCCTGGGAATTTCTCATATATTGCGCGGCGTTCTCTTATCTCGAACCTTAATTTTGCAAGTTTTGCGAGCCTTCATAATTTTCCTGTAGGAAAAAAATCAGCTAATCACTGGGGAGAAGCGATTACAAAATTAGAGACAACATCAGGCACACCCTATTGGTTCAATTTTCATGAGCGGGATGTGGGAAATTTTACTGTTATCGGCCCTGTCGGTGGTCAACCCCCATTATTGAGTCCATGATTTAAGTGAATCTTTTTGCCCTGATGGGAGCATGAAGGAAGGGGCTGAAGCGTAAGCGAAGGCCCCTTCCTTCATAAGGTTGTTCGTTCTGGTCAGTGGTGCCGGAGGCTTGTAGCCAAGGCTTGTATGCGGCCTTATATGATTGTAGTGATGCCTCCATTGCTCCAGAATGACTTGCGCTTCTTTCAGGGTATAAAACGTCTCTCCGTTCAGGCATTCATCCCGCAGACGCCCGTTGAAGCTCTCGTTATAACCGTTCTCCCACGGGCTGCCTGGTTCTATGTAGAGAGTTTCGACGCCCAGCTTCGGTAGCCATGCCTTGATCGACTTGGCTGTAAATTCCGACCCGTTGTCCGAGCGAATATGATCCGGTATCCCGCGTGTGATAAACAAATCGGTCAGGACATCCATTACATCGTCAGCCTTGAGAGAGTAGCCCGTCCGGAGAGATAGACACTCCCGTGTGTATTCATCAATGACAGTGAGTGTCCGTATCTTGGTTCCATCTTTGAGTTGATCCGCCACAAAGTCATACGCCCAGACATGGTTCGGCCAGCATGGGCGCAGCCGGATGCACGATCCATCATTCAGATACAATCGGCCTTTCTTCTTGTGTCTCGCAGGAACCTTGAGGCCTTCCTGCCGCCAGATGCGCTCAACCCGTTTGTGGTTAACCTGCCAACCCTCTACACGGAGTAGCGCTGTAATCCGTTTGTAGCCATATCGTCCATACTGGCTGGCAAGTCGGATAATATCTGCCGTTAAAGCCGCTTCATCATCAGGTCTGATCTTTTTGCGCCTTTGTAACCCTCGGCTTTGACCAAGAGCGGCGCATGCACGCCGCTCTGTTACTCCCAGTTTCTGCTGCGCATATATCACAGCCTCCCGTCGCCGCTCCGGACTGGTCAGAACTTTCCCGTAGAAACTTCCTTCAATATCAGATTATCAAGCGTCAGATCAGCCACAGCCCTTTTAAGACGCGCATTCTCGGTTTCCAGTTCTTTAAGACGGCGGGCCTGATCCATCCCCAAACCACCATATTCCTTACGCCAGCGATAATATGTGTTCGCCGTCACATCAATCTCGCGCAGCACTTCCTCAATCGTACATCCGCGCCCGATCATCACTTCGGCCTTCCGTAAATAGCCGATAATTTGCTCCGTCGTAAATCTCTTCCGAGCCATTTCTATTCCTCCTTAAAGTTGTCCATAATATACCCAGATTCACTCTGGCTCCGGACTCATTTATAGGGGGTGGATCAATACCAAAGAAGAACCTGACCCCAATCAGGGAAACTTATTCAAGAATG
Organism: Patescibacteria group bacterium; assembly: GCA_041674765.1. Taxonomy (GTDB): domain Bacteria; phylum Patescibacteriota; class UBA1384; order XYA2-FULL-43-10; family 1-14-0-10-43-13; genus JBAYVE01. The sequence continues at coordinate 1,527 of JBAYVE010000008.1, read as the reverse complement.
AAGAAAAGCAGAAACCAGAAGAATCTTCAGATGACGCAGATACAAAGAATACTGACAAAGATGAGGGAAACAAGAAAGACAATCCAGATACAGGATTATTTTTTGATAAAGATGAGGATTAACAAGAATTTTTATTGTCAATCTTTGTCTGCAATTTTTGATTCTAAGAGCTTGGCTCTCCATTCTAATGAAGACTTCGTATTTTCTGCTTTAAGAAGCTCGTGAATTTGAACTATATCTGAAATCCAATTTCCAATCTTTATGTTAGTCACTCTTATAATTTCCATCTGATATAAGTCATAACTTGTATCATCTATTTTAGCCTCGGCGTAAAAAACAGTACAATACTCACCACCATCAAAAAATCTTAAAGATACCTCTGTAAATCTACACATTTCATTATCTGGCATTACGCAATCTTCATTACATATAGTTAGAATATATAAATTCTCCTTAAACTTAAACTCATCAATTATTGAGGTTTTCTTCCCATCAGTTTCATTGCTCCCTGAAATGTAATATAAATCGTCAATACCATCAATTTTGTCGCCTTCTGAACTCTTAGGATAATTATGCTCCCAAGAATCCTGAGCGTGCAGTTCTCTCAATTTTTCAGACAATAAAGCAATAGCACCACTAATTCCTAGATCTTCCGATAATTTCATCATTGTATCTAATCGAGTATGCGCTTGAGATAAACGATCCCCGACATCTTCTATTTGTACTTGTTTGATTTGACGGATAGATTCCCTGAGAGCTTCAACATTATCAATCAAAGTTTGATATTCATCTTTCTGTCTAGGACTATTACCGACGCTATCACTTTTAATTTGCTCCACATCATTTTTTTCTATCTTTCTATTCAAAAAATAATGACGAATTACCCAATATCCAACCATAGAAAAAATAAAAGCTTTTAATAACAATATCTCCAAACCATCCTCCAAGAATTTTCCTAAATAGACCTTAGAAAATAAGCCTATTTAATTGTACTCCTATTCAAAATTGTTGCTAAATTATAGCCCATACCCACATACATACAGCATATATAAAAATTAGAGCTAATCCTACAAAGAATGTCCCTCTAATAAATCCTGCAAACCTCGTCGCAATCCCACCTGCAATCACCGAAGGAATAATCAACGCAGCAAAACGTGCCTCTTTCATCCATTCATGTGGAATAACTCCATGCAGCTGATATCCACAGTAAATGGCGGTGGCAAAAAATAGGCAAACAGCCCAAAGACCGACACAATGCTCATTATATTCTTCCTCATTCAGAAGTCTGTTATCAACTTTATAATACTGCGCCATGTTATGATCCCTTCTCTTCCCTCTCGGATATCGGCTTCAATGCCCCCATATTGCGAACTATGGACTCCATAAAGTGACCCAGCCTTATATTGGCATCTGCCTCTTTCACATCTATGTCTTTTTCAGGTACAGGCGGGAAAGCAAGATATTGGTTTTTAACCGCTTGAAGCATCATTTCCTGTAAAAATGCCAAATCCCGCGCCGTTTTCTTCC
>JBAYVE010000007.1:0-53383 GCA_041674765.1 Patescibacteria group bacterium | reverse complement strand
TTTAATTACCTCTCCTTGAGTATTTCTTGTCATGACTTCCTAGCAACTTACGAGTAAATTGCTCATACCATAACAGCTTAGTTCGAAAGCCAAAAGGTAACCCTAATTGCTGCAATTGATACACAATTAGTCTATCTTGTAGGCCAAAAAGTAGACGTGAGATCAAATTCAGAATGGAAGGTATCGGATGATCCGATCATCCCTACTTCGTATTGTGCCCCGACCATCTCTATTGCTTGTCGAAAAATATATTAGTCCGTTGTTCTCGGTCACTGCTCGGATCCGGCCATAATTGTCAAAGACGACCTCCTGATTTTGGACGGAACGCAGGTCGTCATTTAGCTCTAACCGCCTCAATTGCTGGCCACGTAAACCTCCCACATAAAGAGAGCTGCCCAATATCCCAATGCCCGAAGGAGCTAATGTAAAGCTGTCAAAACAGACCATCGGAACAGCATTCTCTACTTGTTGGCTGCTTCTTCTTAAGCCACATTCGAATGCTGGCCAGCCATAATTCTTGCCTTTCTCAATCACATTTATCTCATCCATTGCGCTTGAGCCATGTTCGGTCGCATAAAAAATTCCTTGATTTATGTTCCAGGTCATCCCTTGCGGATTTCGCAAACCAAAAGCCCAGACGGCATTTCCAAAAGGATTATCATCTGGCATCGAGCCATCTTTGTTTATTCTCAATATTTTTCCTGCCAGTGAATTTGTATCCTGCGCCAGACCTGGCTGGCTCGCATCCCCAGTTGCGATATAAAGTTTTCCATCGGGGCCAAATCTAAGACCGCCGCCATTATGGTTGTCGGCCGCGGGAATAGTATCAATCAGATGAATCTCCCCGATCAGTTGATTGCCTTCTAGAGTGTAACGCACCACACCATTTCTAAGTTCGCCACCACGAAGATAGGTATAATAGAAATAAAGATAGTTATTAATAGCAAAGTCGGGATCTACAGCCACTCCGAGAAGCCCACCCTCACCTCTAACTACTGTGCCTTCGATATAACCAAGATCAGTTTTTTCTCTGTTGGATAGCAAAAATGCATTTCCTGTCCTTTCAGTGAAAATCATCCTTCCGTCCGGTAAAAAGGCAATGTCCCAGGGAATCTCCAAATCAGTTGCTTCTTCCCTAACTCCCCGCTGCAAATCCTCTGATTGATTCTCTTCTTCCTGATCTCGAACTCTGACGATGACGATGGCCAATATTAAAATAATCAACAGCAGGATCCCGCCCGCAATCAAACCCGTTCTTACAGTCATAACATATCCAATCTTTTAATTACGAAAATTCTACAACTGATATTAGCGGGATTCATTATTAAATTAATAAAAATAGGGAGACAGAGCTTTCGCCTTGCCTCCCGCGGAATTAGTACTACAGTGAATTACACTCAATCGAGGCTATCGCCGGAACTCGAGAGTAATCTCAACCTGCCGTCCAGCCGACAAGTCGATGATCACATAACCATCCTGGGTGGCGATGGCATCATCAATGGGAGTCAGCATGTCATTGAAATTGAGCTTCGCGCTGCCTGGTACGTACTTGGTGCCCGGAACGATTTCGCCGATGGTAGCAACCTGGCCGTCGACATCGGGCGAACTTGCGACTACCGAATAGCTGCTATCGTCCAAGTCGATATCGAAGATCGCTACTCTTAATTTGTTCATCCAGCGGTCGCTGCTTGTATTCCGGATGATTATCTTTGCCTGCCATCCGGCTTCGTACGATCCAGTCAGAGTTGGTTCATCAATGACAAGTTTTTCTTTGGGGATCAACGTGCTCCCTCCGCCACCCGGTTCTAAATCAAACCGGATCTCAACAAACGAATTGGCGGGAAGATCGCAGATCCTCGTGCCGCCGGCGGCGATGCCATCGTCGATTGGCGTTTGAACGCCGTTTTGCATGAGGATAGCACTGCCTTTGACAAAGCGCATGCCGGGAAACGTGCCGCCGGTCGTAACGACCGTTTGCACTAAACTTGCTGATCCGATAGTAATGACGTAACTATCATCCTCGACAGAATTATCGGCAATCGCCATGGTCATGCCGACCATTTTTTGGCTGCTCGTGTTGCTGATGCGAATGACTGCATGAGTGACTACACCCCAACTGCCGCCAGACCCGGAAGTGTCGACGACGATCCGGTCTGCCGGAATCAATGGGTCGTCACTGCCGCTTGCGACTGTGTTACTGCCCCCACCACACCCGGCGGCAAGCCAAAGTACCATGACCAGTAACACAAAACCAAAAACCATCTTCTGCACTATCGTATCCTCCTGTTGAGAGCTCACTTGGTTACTAACCAGATGAGCGTTCTTTAGTTCATATCAAAAAAAGAGAAGCAAATATGTGTATTTTTACACAAAATAGAAGTTAAAAATGTCAAAAATTACCAAATTCAATCCAAATAGGTGAGCTTGTTATCGGAATCCCTTAATTCAGTTGACATTTTGACTAGGAAATTATATAATTCTATTCTGGAATCTAGTCTTTCCCGATATCGTTGGAAATTGATCATTGATAATCGGTCATTGTCAATCTTCGATTGACTCGGGGGTGTATTAGTTTCGACAAGAGGACCTTAAAAACATATTGCAAGTAGGAAGTTACTGCCTTAAGTGTACAAAAATTTCAAGTGCAAAATCACTTGCTGAGCGCGTAAAGACAGCTTTTGCTGGCTTTACTTTCGCTCCTGTTGCTGCTTAATAGCGACAGCATCCGCCTAGGGCGATTCGACTCTAGATCCCGGGTGTTATAATTCGGATTGCTGCATACCAAGATTCTCTAGCTGGTATGAATAAGTCATACTCGAGATAGGACAAAAGTTTTTTCGTCATGATTTGAGCTTAGTCCGATCCGCCAGCCGGCGGAATTTAATCATGTCTAAACTTGTAGATTGTATGTTTCTAACCTTTTGGACGAGGGTGCAACTCCCTCCACCTCCACCATAATGAATTTGACGCTTCTTGTGCCGCACCGTTCTTCGTTCCCTATTTATATTCAGAATTTCAGATAGCGCGATATGAGCACAAAGCTACTTTAAACCAATCAACACGGCACTTTCAATCGGTCTTGGTGATGATTTCCCTGAAATCGGTAAAGTATTATAGGTTTTTGAGTAAGGCACAATATTGACTACGCCATTCTCGAACCAAAGAGAAGCTGAGCCACCTGGATCGAATCCCATAGCAATAACAACACCTTCGTTGACTAATATTTTGGACAACTCCTTATAAGTTGCTCCCACAGACTCTCTGAACCTGCTTTCAACTACGACACAAACTATATCTCCCTTTTTGGTAATTCCACAACCAATTTTTGGACCTCTTTCATTATCCCTGTCCCGCCTTGCTGCTTGAGTCGCTATAGAGTGTTTGAGCATCCATCCCTCTTTAGCTAAATTCAAATCCGGAACTCCGCCCTCAACAAGAAGGGGGCCAGCTTCCATCGCTTCAGTTACTCTATTCCAGGGAGATGTAAAATCAATATCGAATGTAACCTCATCCCCAACTTTAATTTTGGTTACATCCAGCCCATTTCCTTTTGGAATCGAAAATGTAATCCCGGCAGGAAAAAGCGGCTCAGCGGTATCACTGGCAGTAGAGTGGACAATTTTAATAACTTTTCTGCCGCCGAGAATAATCAGCGTGCGATTTTTTGTTGAAACCGTTTCGAACCCAGATAAGGGTGTGAAAACACAAACCCTAGAATCAAGATCTGCCTTATTAATATTGTTTTTATCCCACTCGATTGTTTGCCCATTCTTGAAAACAAATTTTCCAGAGAAATTAAATGATATCTTTTCAATTATCATCTTGCCTCTTTTAGTCACAGCAAAGGCTGGACGATTGAATAATGGAAGACTTAAAATTCTTCCCCTTGAGATTATTAATCCCAACGGTGTTCCGATAAATATCTCTGGTAGCCCGAGTTTTCCGACTAGCTCGCTATTTAATATATATCCGCCATTCCAACCTAGAATAATTTTGCGAGCAGTCCTCTTTTCAAATAGCCTTGCCAACACAGGAAGCGTTTTATTTTCCTTGGAAGTTGCAATCTGTAAGTCAAACGATTTTTTCTCTTTTTTTAACTTAACGGCTATGCCTGTCCAGGCGTACCCATCACGATATTTGCCTGATAGGCGCTTTTTTACCATTGTTTTCTCGGCATGGAGCGAGCTAATCGCATCTCTTAGCGAAGTCCCATGTTTGTCCAGATATTCTTTCAACTGGTTGAGAACGGATTTATCGCTAAGATCAATCTGTCGCAAAGATTGGGAAAATTCTGTCGGTGTTTCTACCATTAAAGGAAAGCCGAAGAAAGGACGAAGTCCTGCTGGAATGAATTGGAAAAAACCATCACCTGAATGTTCATTGAAAATTGCTTCGGAGTAGGGATGTCTTATGGTGCCAAACCTGAAACTATTGATATCTATCAAATCCAATCCGTAAAATAAATCCTCTCCCTTAGCCAGGATGTGCCCATCATTCTCTTTTACCAGTAAAAGAGCTTGTCTTGCTTTTTCGGAAAGCTGTTCTAAATTAATTCCTACGTATCTGGTACCAGAATCGACTATAGTTATTTTACCAGCAAGGTAGGCCCTGTGAATGTTAGGGTGAGCTACTCTACCTTGAGAGAAGACCTTGTGCAAATCAGAAGTTGTTGTTCCGCATCCAAATCTTTTAGTCGTTGCAATAAAAGTAATATGGTAATCCAAACTTATCTTATTCCAGTTAGCCAGAATTTGATCATAGGCAAGTAATTCAAAAACAACGTCACCGACAGATCCAGGAAATATTGCAAGTGTCTGGGGTCGCTTGACGACTCTTTCTTGAAACAAATCCCAGTCGTCAACAGTTATAGCGGGCTTCACTATTAAACCACTGCTATTAATAGGCTTGGTCAGATTAATTTGACTTTTGGAAAGATTATCATAATAATCAGAAATCAATCTGTATTTATCGGCAAAGTCATTCTCCGGGTTAACAGTGATATTCTCCAGCAGAGCACTATTAATTTTATTCAGGGCCAACTCTCGCTCTTTTGTCTCTTTGATACTACTGAAGATCATTTCTGAGAGCCGCTCGATTGCACCCTTCATTCCTAGCTCAGTTAACTCCCTCCACCGGAATATTTCCCTGGTCCGATAGCGGTAGTCAAAAGAATGGTCTAGCTGTATCCGGTATCTTCCTTTAGTAATAGTAAATAATTTATCAATGGCTCCGAAGAACTCTTCCTTTTTGTATTCAGAAATACCTTCTGGCATAATGTCCATAGCGTAGCCGAAGAGGCGCCTTCTTATTTCTTTCTCTTCAACGCGAAAATATGTTGGATCAATAATCGATTTAACCTGAGATAGAAAACGATATTTAACTATGCCAGGTATATACGTTCGAGTTCGGTTATATATCAAGCAATCCATATCTTTCTTATTGCTTGTAATCTGAAGAACATAGACTAGTGCTCTGTTTGCTCGATCAGTGTGAACTGAATGCTTTCTCTCTAAGAGCCAGAGCTTTTCAATGAGAGAATTGAAATTTTTGGTCAAAGCCGGAATACTGTATCTTTGACTGACAACACGGTGATTGTGATCAACCATTGCCTTCTTTGTCAATGGGTTTGTTAGAGTTCGATATATTTCCTGAATAAAGTCATCGGATATCTTATCCGGCAGTTCAAGCACTTGCATCCTTCGATTAGGAGGGTCATTGAGACCGAGTACTTCAGCATAAACCTCTTCGGGGTAAAATCGTTTTATTACTAGTGGTACTCTAGTTGCCGCACTTTCAATAATCGGTAAGCCTCGAGTTTCCAGATCGCTCAACAAAAAGATTAGCTCAGAAATACCGTAGAGCTCATTTATCCGCAAGGGCTGAAGTTCTTGACTCTCAAATGTGTAATCGAAATTTTTACCAAATAGAAAACCAATTGAGACCCTGGCCCCGTTTTTCCCAAGTCTAGTATAAAGCCGCCTAATTTTAGCCAGGATGTACTGGTAATACTCATCGGATCCACTAGCAATCGGACCAGCAATAATCAGTAATATTTTTTTTGTTGACTTGGCCCACTGAGTTCTTTTTAGCAAACTCTCGATTATATCAAAGTCCTTCTCAATATTTTTGCGCTCAATAATTCGCGTCGGCTGAAGAAAAACCGAAGTATTATCCAGATCATAGTGTTCTTTGACGTTTAAGCTAATGAGGATTGGTTTTTCCTGGGAAATCTTTGTGTCCAGTCTCTCAGGGTGTGATATTTGTTCAAATTCATTAAAGAGCAATTTCACTTTTTGCCAAGTTCTCTGCTTCTCTTTGATGTTAAGACAGCGAAAAACATTTGTGTTTATCGAAGTCGTCATTTCGCTAACGTGGAAGGGGTTAATCCCTATCTTTTTAACCAAATCCTTACTCTGAGTTGTGTTGATATTTGAATGCAGCCACTTGGGAGAATCCCAGGGATAGATCGTTTGTATAACAGAAAACACTTCTCCTAATTTTGAATTTTTGAAGAAGTGGTCCCGAGGACCTTTTTTCTCATTTGGCTTACGATCTGCTGACCCGCCCTCCCAGTAATAATCATGATTAGAGGCAATAACATGAATGTTATATAATTCGCTGATTATTATTAGAGATAAGGTTAATGAGATATTGCCAGGATTCGATTCTACATTGGCAGCCAAGAAGAGCTCAATGTTGTTTTGCTCGATATAATCCAGAAGTTTTTTTGTCAGAACTTTAGTTTCTTGCCAAATAGTTAGCGGCAATTCGTTATATTCCTTGCCGCCGCGCTTTAGTTTGGAATGATAGAGAAGTCTGTAGGGTTCTCCCCATTTTTCGAATCCTCCCATCTCGGGGATCACTTGAAGAATAGTCCCGGGACGGTTTTTAAAATAACCGACTCTTGGATCAACCTCTCCGACCAACCAATGAACCGGTGTTTCTTGTCCCAAAAGTTCTCTAATAGCAGAGGAGTACTTATACATTTCAATCGAAACTCCGTCAAGACCGGTAACATATGTCGCGAAAGCGACACCTTTTCGTAACCTTTTTTTGAGATCACCCAAAGATGAGGGTTCCTCAACTTTCCTGATCGGCTTGTCATGTTTAAGTTGATCCAAAAAGAGTCCGATATCAAACCAGCTTTGAATGTTAACTTGTTCTAAGTAATCCAAGGTTCTTTTGCTGTAACTATTCATTCAAGCTCCCTAACTATCTTAATTTAACTATACCTGACTAAAGAGGCAACCTTTTCTTGAGGCTGCCACCTTGTCTAACAATCTTATCAGTCTCTCGGATGCTTTACTCACTATATACTACTATATAACCACGGTACTATCAACCAAAGGACATGATAGCAAGGGAAGATTGAGTGTTCTTTTTTTATCACTCAACCGTATTTCTAGCGGCCGTTGCTCTAATTACGATTGTCATTCAACTATTAGATATAGTTATCGGTGTAAAAATATCCAACTGTTTAAAAACATACGGTCCGATGGTGACAGTCATCTTTAATTTGCTAGCACTTATATGGCTGCTACAGATTCTCCAATCTCTATTACGCCAGGACTCACCATAAATTAAATCCCGCCTGTTCTAAAAAACCGCCCGAATTATGGCCCGCCCGCCTCGAAGTGTGTTCGAGCGGAGTCGAGAACACACCACCAGGAAAGGGTTAAATGAGCGAGCCGATGTATCGGCTAGGTCAGGAGTTCAAGTCTCCTAGGGTCCACCATCCTTCGCTCTCACTTCGTTCGAGCTACGGATGGCGCAGCCACTCAGCTTCGCCATTAACAGTATTTCATCGAAGTGAATGCGAAGGATGCCCTCCATAGCTTTATGCGACGGAGGGCTTTTTCGTAATCATTATCAGTTCGAGCTACGGATGGCGCAGCCACTCAGCTTCGCCATTAACAGTATTTCATCGAAGTGAATGCGAAGGATGCCCTCCATAGCTTTCTTGTCCACCGCAGTTTCAACGAAGGTGGAAACGACGGAGGGGTTTTCTGTATAATAAATACATGTATTATGTATATTTACTTAAACTTTCAAATAACGATCACTATGTTGGTTTTAGCGAAAATTTACAAACCAGAATAAAAGATCACCATGAAGGAAAATGCTCGACAACGGCAAAATTTCGTCCAGTTGAACTAGTCTGGTATTGCGGATTCAAAGATAAATACAAAGCCCTTAAATTTGAATCGTATCTCAAAAAAGGCACCGGTCATGCCTTCCGTAATAAGCATTTAGAGTAAGCGTCGAAAAAAAATCTTAAAGGTGGTAAGTAAGGGTCACCATCCTTCGATAAATCTACGGATGGCATGGCAATGAATTGAAGATCCAAATTCAAGACATTTTGATTGAAAAGACTATAAATTCATAGATTGATCTCTTTCGCACAAATCTCCCCTCGCTTCTTGAACCTCTTTCGTACAATTTTTATTGACTCCCTTAATACAAGCTTCTATCTTGGTTTTCATATTAGATTATAAATATCTTTAACTTTTGAGAGTGCAATTAACCAATTTTGCCTGCTATTTCAAACGCCCCAGGTGGTGGGGCGTTTGCTTGATCATAATAAATTGAAGTGCCAGTGCCATGTTTCTTCAAAAAAATTTTATTCAAATTAGAACCGTCCCACGGTAGTAGCGTCTAAAATAAATATGCAAGGGAGTTGGTACTCTTTTTTGGTACGATCGTCTCATTTTTGGGTACAGGATAAGCCAGAGCCTGATAATTTCCAGTGGCAAAAGGAGATTTCTTGGACATATAGTAATTATTCAGCAAATTACCGGCTCATCGCAAAAAATGTGCTTATGGTAGAACTGTCCTCAAATTTTCGATGCTTGAGTAAAGGATTGTTTTCTTTGATCGGTCCAAATTTTCAGGATTACCAGAACTTGTGATATAGCCGATACCGGCTGCTAACAGGCCGGCGAGGGTAACAAGGACTTGGATAACATTTTGCGCAAAGTTTTGTACTTTTGCGATATCGCCAGAATAAGCAAATGCCGGTGTTGCTGATAGTAAGAGAACAATTAGAGAGAACGGAAGAGTGCGGAGACGTTGTAACAGAAAACTAAAACCTTCTCCCCTCACTTGTTATTTAATTGTTTGCCTTTGTTTACCAAGGGACGAACGAATGGTAAGTAATTAAACTTTGGAGGAAATATTTGTATGATGTTGTATGAATCTAAGTTCGATATATGTAGCAATTGCTTGCTTGTCAAGAGGGCTGATCGTTAACTATATTAAAAGTTTCAATTTCCTCATGATCGATTAATTCTTTTTCAGCAAAAGACTCTAGGCTTATATCATTAATTGTCTTTGCGATAGCACCATTAATCCCTCCGTGGCTAACAAGTAAAATATGTTTACCCGGATATTCTATTGAAACTTTCTGAATAAATTTCTCCATTCGCTTTACGACATCAGCCCTCGATTCAGCCCCACCTAGCTTAAAGTTAAAATGTTCTTCCGTCCCGGGCTTATGCATTCTGAACTCTAGATAATCTGGATGATTCTTCTTTAACTCTTCTTTCGTTAAATCGTTCCACCGGCCATATTGATACTCCTTGAGTAGATCCTCATAGATTACCGGCAAGCCGAGGGTTTTTGAAATTATTTCTGCCGTCTGCCGAGCCCGCAAAACCGGAGATGACAAAATAATATCAAAAGGTCCCATTCCTTTGAGCTTGCATGCAATATTCTCGGCATGCTGTTCACCTTTTTCTGTTAGTGGCCATTTATCAACGGTCGAAGATTTTATTCTTAAAACGTTTTTTTCGCTTTCGCCATGTCGAACAAAAACTAATTTTGTAATCGTTCTGTCTGTCATAAATAAAACAACCTTAATTATTCGAGAAAATTATATCATATATTTTTTATGCTTCCCACTCTCCAAAAGCAAAAAGCCAGACCGCAGTCTGTCCGTAAAACGGTCTGACTTTTTGCGATCTGGCATGGTTAACTTACAATTTCTTCAATACGATACGGCACATGCTTGATGATCATCCCTGAATCCAATTCATTGTTGCAAATCATCGCAATGGGAATGATCCAGGGAGCAGTCATCGAGTCCTGGGGAAGCAGCGAGATCATTTGATTGATCAGATTGCACTGTCTTTCGCGTAACTTCCATAACTCCCGACCAACATTGGATTTTTCCTCAGAACTGGGTTGGGACATGAGCGACTGGCTTGCTTCCTTCAGTTCGTCTGCCCTTGTCATCGTCAATACAATTTCGTCATATATTGCCGCAGCCTTATTTCTCCATGGCTGAGTCAACATGAGGAATACAGCACGGGCGATCTTGTTGAAATCCCGATCCGGATGGAAATGACAATCCGCATCGCGCAACCGCTCTTTGTTCAGAAACCGTTTGATGTCTCGCACGGTCTCTTTGATGCGATTACGGCTCTGCATAGAGATTCCCGGAAGCGCATCGGTCTCCTCGTCGGACAAGCCGAGCAAGTCACTGATCAGTTGAATCCCCAAAGCATTTAACTGTTTGATTGCTATCTGGGGGAATCGCCAGCAGTGGGTCGGCGGGTGGTGCCAAGCATCATGGGCGTTGGTCCTTTCTTCTTGAAATTCAACCGTCGGTCGAATCCGAAGCTTCAAGATCCCGAGCGTATGGCTCGAAATCGGACAATACAGAATCATCTCGCTCCTCCTTCTGTATTTTAGATAGATATATATTACCATATTTTACTGAATTTGTCCAGAATTTGTCGATCATTAGTTCACTTAAAATGCAAATAAGATGGTTTCTTCCCACCAGTCTTCTAATTGTATATCAGCCTTCGCATAAAGCTTCGGCCGACAGGTGCCACAAATAGGCCGTCTCGCCTCAAGGTCGGTCGTCTCATTATCAGGAAGAAGAAAGCCTAGGTATACGCCAATTCAGAACAAAATATCTTATCAAATAACGTGCTTATGGTAGAACCGTCCTCAAGTTTCTCATACTATGCAACTACAGTAATTGGATTATAGAGAAAAGAATTCCGCAAAAGGTTTATAGACCGTGAATGAAACTGTTCGTTGAGAATGAGTATGATGGACTAAACCGAATAATTTTAGGTAGTAGAATGAACTCAATTCAGGCGATCTATTGACAAATAGGTAACTTTGTGCTAATATATACATAGTGATGAGTCGTGGATGGCTTAAATGCCACCTTGCTGTTCAAGAGCGTGAGCTCGTGCGGAACAGCTTGTTCCATAGCCGTTGGGCGTGTGTCTGAGCTCCTTTCAGGATAAGGACACCTAGAAAGCGTGCCAACGGCGTGACTGTCACTCTCTCCCCTTCGCCTGTATTGGCGGGGGGATTGTTTTTTGACCGTTAGTCCTTTTTACTTTCAAGTTCTTAATAATCGATTAAAAACACAGTGAAATTAATAGAATCACTTTCAACATCTGTTTTGTTCCGCCCTAGCTCTCTAGGGTAAATTGACAATCGATTGATTTTGATATAAGACTAACACTGAAAGGTGGTGGGGCAAGCAATGCAATGGGATTTATGCGAGCGAGCAGACCGATTCTAGCGGTCGATTGAGAGTGATATTGAGACACTCGATATCGCCTGCCGAATGCGCGCGTATCATGGATGCGGTGGCAGTTCTGATGCGGTAGTCCTGATTACGCTGAATAAAGAGACGGCAACCGTTGCCCGAGATCTCTTTATGACACGCATGCAAGACATTCTGGGAGACGGTATCTCCGCCGTGATCTATAGCCGGGCGGAACATGCCCTTGATTTTTTATAAGTGCTGTTCTTACAGCACTGTCCGCTTGTTGCGTGACTGAATTCCACGCTCAGCTTGGGTCTACTCAAGCTGAGCACATTTTTTTTCTGCCACCCACCTAAAATAGATGGTGAAAACGATTGGCATATTGTTGTTGCCAACCTATTGATCCCAAAAACAAGCGTGGCCAGACGGAAACTACCGTCTGGCCTTGCTATCGTAATCGGGAATGTTACTTGTCCGGTTCGGCCACGCCGGCCCATTGTGGATCAAGTATTTGTAGCACAGCGACACACATCTTGTGTGTTTCTTCGGCCGAAAGCCCGAGCAAGCGTCCTCTTTCCTCAGCCAACGCGAGCGCTATGAAAGTAAGCGCATTACCGGTAAGATTTCTCGGCACTCTCTCGCCGAAGATTGCCATCTCGGCAAGACTCAAGCTATTAAATGACGTCGTAATACTGTCCTTGTCGAAAGCATCACTGGTCATCTTGGCACTAAAGCCTATAGCCTCTGAGAATTTACCTTTCGATCTTTTCTCGAGAAGGGCAAAAATTTCACTGTCAGTCGCCACTTCCTCGTCAGGATAGGTAGCTGCTCTTGCTTCCCTATTAGTTCGTTTGACATGAATCATTTCATGCAATGCGAGGAGCGCATAGCATGATGATTTTTCCATCCCGGGCAAAGCGACGAAGTCCTTAGCTGCGTAGAATGAATCCCTGAAAGCGCCATCATGAAACGTTATTTTCAGGACGCGACCATTCCCTTCCCGGAGCTTAATTTCGCCGGCCTGGTAACATTTCAGCCTCGGAGCCAAATTCATCCCTGAGATTTGCAACAACGCTGTCATCTCGGCAACGTTAACCTCGGCCTTTACATAATTCTCTAGCAGGTCGGGGTCATCGGCCTTGATCCGCTCGATAATCCAGCTTGCCTGATCGAGCGCTTTTTTGGCAAAGTCCGTTGCATTGGTTTGGGTCAATCCTTTGAGCCAATACGTCGACTTGGTTCTGCCGGCTTCCTGCCACAGGGCCAAGTCGTTTACTGCGCAGTGAAAACTAATAGTATTCTCCGCAGCGAGGGACGAGAGTGTCGACAAGATCAACACTAAAACTAGCAAATATTTCATTGCTCCATCCTTTCAGATGACATGATTATATTATAACATAATATGTTGAAAATAGCAACACAGGGCAGCGTCACTTTTCAAGACCTTGGAAACATTTAGACTCTCTGAAGGGTTATTTTCTCCATCGGTGTTACTAGACTTACTCCTATGAAGTATCGAGTGTTTGTCTGACCAATTTAGACATTAACGCAACAAAAACATCCTTATTTAATAGGTTGTTTTTGTATTGTTAAAGTTCTAAATTCTTTATTGAATTTTCAGCAAAAGAGTGCTATTTTGTTTTTTGAAGGGAGAAATATTATGAAATACTTATCAAGCCCTTTGGTGTGGATCATAATAATCCTCGTATCTATGATCGCCTACCTCGTTCATTGCAATCCTAAAAAGTTCGAAGCTTTTATGGAAAAACTTACCACAGCGGACGGCACCCCACCGCCAGCCGGCCTCTTATAACTGGCACTGAGTCCACCACACCACGGCCCTTGACGCGAACTTTGTTCGCTCGGGGGCATTTTTTATTTCGCTAGTTGGCAGATCGATGGCATATTATAAACATTAACTTTTTTAAATTTCCGGCTTCTGCCTGCCCTACTTCTCTTGAACAAGCCTCGCGGATAGCCTGTTGGCTAATAAATAATTGCATGAGTCTATCAGCCTTTTATCAGCATTTGTTTGCATAAATAAAAAAAGACTAGCAGTTTCACCAGATTTCAAGGTATAATAGATTTGTAAATGAAAGTTCTATTATAAAAAAAAGAATGTCTCCAATCGCAATATATATTAACCGCCAGCCTATTTTGGCGTATCTGGTAGCCATCGCCTTCTTCACTATACTTGGAATAATCATTTTTCAATTGACGTCTAAGGCGGAAATTGGAGAATCGGTCGGACATATCTTCGAAGTAACGAAAGTTCACACTCCGCCGAAACAGGCCGAGAAAGTCTGTCTCGATCCGGGACATGGCGGCAGGGATGTGGGCGCAAGCTATGGACAAATCTATGAGAATGAGATAAACCTCGAAGTGGCGTTAAAAACAAAATCTATCTTGGAAGATCGAGGGTTTACTGTTTATATGACAAGAGAAGATGATTCCTCGGTCGCCAAAAGGGACAGAGCCAAATATTGTAACTCCGTAAAAGCAGATATTTTAGTATCGATACATCATAATTCCTATCAAGCAGATAGAACGGTGGATTATAGCACCACTCTGTATTTTAAAGACAGCGATCAATCACTCGCAAGTAATATTTTGATCACTGTCTCAGACAAATTAGGGACCAAGAACCAGGGTATTTCCAAGTTTGACAATAGTCTCTTGTGGGTAGCAGAGATGCCGGCTGCTCTGAGCGAAGCCTTTTTTCTGACCAGTCGGGATGAATATTCACTCGTAACGAGCGCAAATTCGAGTCGCCTTTCCGATGAAGCCGAGGGTATAGCCTCCGGCATCGTCAATTATTTTACAAATCCCGAACTGGCGAAGGCCTCAATAAATGACGATTCTCTGATGATTGATCGTACAGATTTTGAAGATTAACCGCCCTTCTCTTACCAAACTCTTTAATTTTGTATTCTTTTCTCTTCTTCAGATTTAATTTTATCGATCCGATGAGTCATCGATTTTTCTTTTTTCGACCTGTTTTTGAGCAAAGAGAGGAAAAGCCAGCTAAAGCAAAAGATCCAGATGAGGAGAAACGGTGCCATTACAAAGAAGAATCCAATATTGAAAGACTTCTGATCGAAGTTATACGTTATAAGCGTCAAAGAGATTGAGATCAACACCGAAAAAGGAGTTTTCCAATCATTTTGCTGTGTGGTTGCTTCCTGTTTATTTAAGAAAATATTTTCCAACATAGACTGACTAATGGTAATCTGGCAATCGGAAAAAACTTCAGCTTGTTTAGGCTTATCTTGTTTGCTCTGTTTAGTTTTGGTGGCACTCTTCATCTCTTCTATCTTTTACTTCAAAAAAAGAACCCTGACTGGGTTCCTTGTTACACTAGAAGAGCACTAAGTTTTCAAGCAAGCAAAAAGCAACCCGGTAAAGTTTGGGCCAAGCGTCTATAATGTATGTTTTTGGTAATCGAAAAGTTCATATTTATATAATAACACCAATCAATCCATTGTCAAGACCACATCTGTGATTCGAATGGTGCTCTTGAAATAAGAAGTCTGTCGTTAATAATAAGTGACCATAGTTCTCGTCGTTCCTCCTTGAACAATAAGAAACAAGGAAATAGCAAGGCTTTCGGGATCATGGCACATCATATACCTAACAACTAACAAAAGAAAATATCTTGGCACAATTCATCAGTTCTAGTTAATCAGAGCCAGTTCTACTGCTGCGAGGGCCGCTTCTCCACCAACATGATATCTGTCTCTAGCTTGATCAATATTTTCAACAGTAAGAACACCAAACCCGACCGGAATCTTATAATCCAGAGAGACGCGCAGTACTCCTTCTTGAGCCATTTTACAAACATAGTCAAAATGAGGAGTCTCACCTCGGATAATACAGCCAAGTGCAACCAAGCAATCATACTTTTTCATACCTGCAAGTTTCTGCAATGCGTATGGTATTTCTACACTTCCAGCGACTGGGATTATCCTAATATTATTTCTTTTCACCCTACTTGTCTCCAAAGTCTCGAGAGCGAATTTTAATAGTTCATCGGTGATATCCTGATTGAACCGGGCGACGACAATACCGATATTAAGATGGCCAGCATCAAATTGAATGACATTTTTATTTTTGATCTGCATACTGATCCTTTATTATTCTTTGAATATATTTGGCTATCATATCAAACTCAAGATTTACGCTGTCCCCTATTTTTTTCTGTTTTAGATTAGTATGATCTTGAGTATATGGGATAATCGAGACTGTAAAGAAATCTTCCCCGGCGCTGACAACAGTAAGGCTTATACCGTCAATGGAAACTGATCCCTTTTTCGCAACCAATGGCATGAATTTCGATTCCAAGACGGTGATCTTGTAGACGAAGGAATTGCCTTCGGCTGTCACGGATTGGATTTTGCCGGTACAATCAATATGCCCTGAAACGATATGGCCGTCGAGCCTGTCTGAAAGCTTCATCGATTGCTCGATATTAACCATTTGTCCAGCTTGTAATTCTTTCAAATTTGTCTTTCGTAGAGTCTCCGGCATATAATCAAAAAATAACGCTCCATTGTTTTTCTTAACTGTAGAGCACACTCCATTTACTGAAATGCTCTCCCCTTCTGCAATCTCCGGGATAGGATTTTCAATACTCAAAACCATCCCGCTATCAGATAGCGAGATATCCATAACCTTTGAAACTGTTTTTATAATTCCGGTGAACATAGTTTTGGATTCGGAAACACTTTTTTTGACTCTTCCACATCTATCTTTATTTGACTTGTCAGCTTGTCCTGATCCATGAATTTCTTAGCCGGCCGAAGATATTTAAGTAGTTCAAACTCCAACTGATGGACTGTTTGATCCAGGAAATAATCAATGACAAAGATCTCCAGTGACGGTTTCTCTATGCCAAAAGTCGGTATTGGTCCGTAAAACAAAGCGCCAGCATAAACTTTTCCCCCTATCTTTACCTTCGCCGCATACACGCCATACTGATATTGAAAATTATCTGGCACTATCAAGTTGAAGGTTGGATACCCGATTAGATGACCCTGACCACGACCAGCTATGATCTCTGATACATATTTCATGTAATCTATCCGACAGTTTAGAAACACTATTTAATATTAGCAGATCAAACCAGAGAACTAAAGAGAAAATGGCTACAAAATGCCATACCTGTTGACCAACCTATTGCTTTTCTGGTATGGCATATGTAGCCAGACAAACTGGCAGACCGGGTACAAAGGAGGTCTTGTAATGACGAATTGTTGTTTGATATTGGTGGTTCAGCAGCCAAATCCCAATGTGATCGACAAATTGAGAGGCCTTGGTCTCAAGATGGATGTCAGGCCAACGTATCTCGTTCTTCGTCCGAATAGAGATGCTCTTTCCGGGGAGTACAATATTCCTGCAATCGTCGATGATGCAACAGCGAGAATTGAGGCGACGGAAGGGGTTTTCGAGGGTCAAGCAGTTGTTGTCGCTAGTTCCTCCGGAAAACCCATGAATTACTACCGGGAATACACCATCCGAGACGGCAGGGAGAAAAGAGCATGTTTTTCCACGCCAAGTGGTTTGGTAGTTGTAACCGCAAGCCATGAAGGCAAAGTAATCGTGGAAAAGAGCACCGTTCATCGAGAAGGCTGCCGCGCGAAGATAGTATCCGAAAATATCTGGGAGGGATTTCGGAATGATCCGCACGGTTGCCCACAACGGTATCGCAACGCAATAAAAGCAGTATTGCGAAAAATCGACAAGCCGCAGGAACTACAATATGGTCAAAAGTATGTAAAGTATGTAAAGAATACGGCAACCTCGACTCCGGCTTTGACCGTACCCGAAATTCCCTACGCCCTGAGACGGGAAGTTCTGCTTTTTCTGCAAGCTCATCGGTATCCCATGTCGATAAAAGCAATTGCCGTCAACGTCATTGCTACCGAAGAAGAAGTGGGAGAGATCGTCGGAGACTTGATTGCCGCCCGCAAGATGATCATATACTCCCAGCCACAAGGCCTCTTTCAGTTCATCCCCGAACTGGGTCATCTAATTTTGGCCATAATGAGGTCGGCCCCAGGTATCAACGTCTCACCGTCTACCCTGTTCCATGAAATTGACCCGCGCTATGAGTATGATTTGGCAATGATTGAACAAGAGATGAGATCAATGTGTCAGACTGGATCAATCGTTCGTGTACCGGAATACACAAACGAAACCTACTACTGCCCTTAGCCGCTCGCAGAGCGCTATTACAAGAATGGCGCTAGCCGAAAGCTGGCGCCATTATTTTATTAAATGCCTCCCGCCATTGCTTTATTCGGCAAAAAAGTTTATAATTAAGAGTCATTAAAAGAAAGATCAAATTGAATTGTCCTAGATGCGGCGGAAAAATGGTAGAGGAGAAAAAGTTTTCCTGCAAGAAAGAAGCTGACGGTAGCGGAACACTAAACGGCACTCATCAGGTTTGGTTTTGTAGAGACTGTCATGCAACTGCACCGATAAAATAAGCACTTTAGAAATCGGCACTTTTCATATTACACAGAGTGACTAAAATATATTTCTCAGGAAATAACTCTTTTGATTTTTTCTACTACGTCAATTGGCAAAAGTTCGGATTTTACGTAAAAATCCACGGCCCCAAGCCCAATCGCTTGCTTTTTTTTCTGGTCATCAGCCAGAGCCGATAGAACTGCCACTGGAATAGCGGATGTCTCGGTGTCTGCCTTTATGGCTTTTAAAACATCAAAGCCATTTATCTTTGGCATCATTATATCTAGAAGAATGAAGTGGGGCTTGTTTTGTTTGATTGTCTGGATCGCATCCTCGCCGTTCATAGCCTGAAGCACAATAGCACCTTCTGCCTTTAATCTCTCGCTGTACATTTCCAGCAATGTCGGGTCGTCATCGACGATTAAAATGACTTTATCGTTCATACTCTCCTTATAGCTCTAATTCTTCTTTTTTTGCATTGATAAATTTCAACCAGGAATTCATAATTTTTATGATAGTTTTTAGAGGGGCCTCAATGATGAAATCTAGCGCAATGATAAATGGATTAAAAGCGGTGAATTTGTCTGAAAAAAACTTACCGATTCGGATAAAGGGTAGCAAGAGAAATTCCATCATGGAAGTGATAGCATCGTCCTTTGATCGCTTCATTGCTAACTCTAGCGCGATATTGCGAATTCGAAAAGAGAAGAACGAAACAACGGAAACAAAGAAAAAGAATAGAATAATACTTAAGATATTGAAATCGAGTGAAAGAAGAAGCCAGATGACCACTCCTAATATCCCTAAAGTAAATAGTATATAAATAATATTGAATATCTCGAAACCGCCAGCAACCTGAGGCACTAAGCGGAAAGGTTTGTCCTCTATCTGATCGGATGTAATGATACTGGTGGTCACAGCCGAAACGTTTTTTACATTTTTCTTGGGCGGTGATTTGACAAATGTTCCGGAGACTAACATTAGAAAAGGCGGCAATGAGACATTGATAATTAATGAGACCAAATTTATTTCGCCGGCAATATATTTATCGAAGGGAATCTCCAAAAGAAAGGCTAGCGAAATTTTCGTGCATATAATGAATATCAACGCACGGTAGGTTCCACGCCAAACCTTACGCCGGCCGGCTTCGACAACCATCTGATACCTCTCTATCACCATTGCTTCGAGTATTCGAGGATTATTCTTAATATTATCAAGAGTTGTACCCTTTGAAAGCAAAACCTGACGTAATAGTACAAAAGGAGCGATGTATCGCTTTACAAACGTTACATAGCGTGGACGCAGATGATGGTTTAATACTCTTTCGATGATGTTAAAATAAGGATCGAAACTCTTGGCAATTTTTATAATTTCCTCAGAATCACTAGAAAACCAGGCAGGAATACCCTGTTTTATCAGCCAAAATTGGATCAAGGGTAGATCAGGTTTTAAAAGAAGTTGATAAATTACAGATTTGAGCTGAATTGCGCTCTGTTCGGGCGTTTGACTTGATCCATCGATAATAAGGTTCTTATTATAGATCCGAAACGCATAATCGATAAAAACGTCATTCTCCCGTGATGGTTTAAGATATTCCTCTATCTCGCAGGCGGCCCAGTCCAAGATAATTTTTTGAAGTTCATGGCGCTTGAAACGTTTGGATATGGCATGTTTCAAGATCAATGTATTGCGGCCGATTATCTCTTTAATCTTGACAATATCCTGCTCTTTCAGAAGTTCGGGATTCAGATAATTTGACCAAGCCAGTTCATTGATAAGATCATTCGTCATCTGGTTGACATTGTTGTGCAGAGCAAGCGCATATCTTCGCCGCAAGATCCTGGCAATTGCATTTTTCAGAATTAGGTGCTCCTCTTGATATTCCAAAGCGACCCTTATCTTCTCATAGATAAGCGCAGAGCTAACAGTTTTGTCATTATCATGATGTAAATTCTTTTCGATCTCCAAAGCAGCGAAAAAATCGCTGATCAATTTTTCGGCCTGAAAAGATAAAGATAACGGTGATTTTGAATCCATGTTTTGATTATATCCTAATATGGTCGTAATATCAATTTTATGGTAAGATGACCAAAGCATTAAAAGCAACAAATTATGCCCAGAAGACATATCCCCGTCCTCGAAAATGAGGTGATCAATCAATTTCGTTATTTAGATAAACTAAATGGCGCTGTTTTTGTCGATGCCACTCTAGGAGCAGCCGGGCACAGTATTATGCTAGCAGAAAGTTTAAAGCCAAAAAACGAAAATGTATTTATCGGGATTGATCAGGATGAGAAGGCACTCGAAATTGCCAAAAAAGAAATTAAACAGGCCGGGTTCGAGAGAGAGTTTATACTTGTCCATGACAATTTCGAAAATATTGCATCCATTCTAAAAGAGCTAGATTATGAATCAATCGACGGTGCTTTGCTTGATATCGGCGTTTCCTCTATGCAGATCGATGAATTGGAACGAGGATTCTCGTTCAAGGATCCAAATCAACCGTTAGATATGCGAATGGATTGTTCTAAATCCCTGACAGCTGGATATCTACTAAATAATTATCCAGAATCACGAATTAATAACATAATTCACGACTTCGGAGAAGAGCAATTTTCAAGAGTAATCGCCAGAAATATTATCGAGGCAAGAAAAGCCAAGAAGATGAATACTATCGGGGATCTCCTGTCTGTCTTGGAACGCTCGATCCCTGTCAAAATTCAAAAAACAAGTAGAGTCAACTTCGCCACCAAAACATTTCAAGCGCT
Source organism: Patescibacteria group bacterium (assembly GCA_041674765.1). Classification (GTDB taxonomy): domain Bacteria; phylum Patescibacteriota; class UBA1384; order XYA2-FULL-43-10; family 1-14-0-10-43-13; genus JBAYVE01. The sequence goes on along the minus strand of JBAYVE010000007.1, from coordinate 32,629 downwards.
GAGAATTGAGGTCAATCAGGAATTGGAAATCTTGGAAAAATCGATAAACGACTTTGTAGGTGCCCTAAAACCCGGCGGACGTCTGGCCATCATAACTTTTCATTCGCTGGAAGACCGGATTGTCAAACAGACATTCAAATTGCTTGCTGATCCTTGTCAGTGTCCAAAAAGCATGCCCTGTATCTGCAATAAAAAACCAACGGTAAAAATGATTACAAAGAAACCTGTCGGACCGGCTGATGACGAGATTCGAGAGAATCCAAGATCTAGGAGTGCCAAACTTAGAGTGATTGAGAAGCTACAATAGTTTAAATTATTATTTGCCATTAGAGGACATGAGGACTCATTCCGAGGTCGTCCCCCTATCCTCTAATAACTCCAACCCCCGACACGGTATAGAGGAAATCTTCTCTTTCATAAAAGATCCCCCCGATGAATCGGGGGGTCCCTATGGGATATCATCTTTTATGACGGAGAAGGACTATTACAAGTTGCCCCCAAATAAAAATAATGATTAGAACAGGAGATTTCTCCCCCACTTCGCTTGCCAGCTACGAGGGGCACGGCAACCTAAAGCCACAAGGAGTCGAAATGACAAAAAAATCTGTTCAAAATAAAATAGTCCTTTTTGATCCTAAAAAATGATAGCCCAAACATTATTTTGTCCCCCTTTTCAAGGGGGAGCTAGAGGGGGTTTATAGAAATATTCAAACAAGAAAGAGCCCGCCTCTAACATAAACAATAATAAGGTATTGGATCCCCGGGTCATGGCGCTGCCTGCCCGAGGATGACACTGTTTAGTGGGCATAAGAATGACATTAGAGCAGGAGATTTCTCCGACCTCGACAGCACGTCGAGGGGTCGAAATGACAATGATATGATGAATATTGAAAATTGCAAAATTGATAACTTGAAAGCCAAGCTTTTATTGCATTCTTGCTGTGCGCCGTGTTTAACCGCAGTAAACGGAAAGATTGATGCCGACTTTGATATTTCCATCCTTTGGTACAACCCAAACATCGAACCGCTCGAAGAACACAACAAGAGACTGTCAGTGTTGCAAAATTTTGCCGATGAGACAGCGATTCAACTAAATAATTACAAATACGACTATAGGGAAGAAAATGATAAATGGCACGAGGCAATTGCCGGTTTCGAGAACGAGCCGGAGGGCGGCAAAAGATGCGAAAAGTGTATTGAATTCCGCTTACAGAGAACGAAGGAGCTTTCGGAGAAGTATGATCTTTTCACAACAACTCTGTCAGTTTCACCGCACAAAAACGCAAAATTTATTAATGAGTTTGGCAAGAAATTGAGTCCCAAATATCTCAAATCAGACTTTAAAAAAGAGAACGGATATCTCCGTTCCATCGAACTCTCAAAAGAATATGAGCTTTACAGGCAGAATTATTGTGGATGTCTTTATAGTACTAAGTACTAAGTACTAAGTACTGAGTACTATTCATACCTAAGTACATCAAGAACATTTACCCTTTTGGCCCTGTTGGCGGGGTAGAATCCAGTGACGAACCCGACTAAGAGAGCGGTTGCTAAAACTAGAAACAGGAAGGCTGGGGTATAATAAAAGACCGCCACAGCATCGCCGCCCGCTCGGATGGCAAAATAATTTAAAATAGTGTTGGCAATTTTACCCAAAACCATCCCCCAAGCTATCCCCAGGACGCCGCCGATCAGACCCAAGACCAGCGCCTCCACGATGAAAAGATTCATCACATCCTTCTTCCCCATCCCGAAAATTTTCATCAGAGCCACTTCCTTGATCCTCTCTAGCAATGAGATAGTCAAAGTATTAAACATACCGAGAAGTGCAACAACTAGAGCAATCACACCAAAGCTGCCAAGAACTATCTTAAAAATGCCAAAGAATTGCTGTACCTGGGCAACCGTATCTCCCACATATTCTGTCTTCAAGCCATAAGCTTCAACTTGCTTTCTGACTCTATCCACCTCGGTGCGATTATCGATCCTTGCCTTCACCTGGGAAAAAGCGGTGGGTTCGGCTAGGGAGAATCCTGAAGTGGTGGTATAGATCGAGGGCGAAGCGTCCTCTTTGATGACGCCGACAATTTCAAATGATTGGCCCTCAAATGTCTGGGGCTCACCAGTTTTTGATAGTTCCTTGGGCAAGACAATATCGAAAATGCCTCGTTGTCCGATGATAGTTTTTGGATTTTCCTTGGTCACAAAAGCAGCATAAGTACTATTCACAACCACCTTGAGAGGATCTTTGTCATCCTTCTTTAAATTTTGCCCATAATTAATTTTCTTACCCGACCAATCGAGATAAGATTCAGAGGAGACAACGAAAAATGCAATGTCCATCGAATTTTCGCCGCTTTTGGCTTTGCCGCCAAGATTGATAATAGTCTCGATAGATCCGACACCATCGATACCATCAATTTTTGAAACAAGTTCATCATTCAATCTGACAACCTGGGAATTGCCAACTCCGACATCGATAAGCTGGAAGGCATCTCCTCCGGTGATCTGCTGCGTCACTAGCCGCTGTATTCCGGAACTCAAGGCGATCAAGAATACGACTGCCGAGATACCGATAATAATGCCGATCAAGGTCAGCATTGTCCGAAGTTTATGAGAGAAAAGATTTCTCAAGGCAAGTTTTGTAATGAATAGTTTGTCCATAATTTTATAATTTTCAATTTTCAGTTTTCAATTTTATTGTTTATGTTTTTTATCGGTGGATCTGCTACAGTCCCGACATTCGCCGGAGATTCTTCGCAAGCTCAGAATGACGTGCTGTCATCCTGAACCGATGATCACTTCCCCTTGTCATCCTGAACCGATGATCTTGGAGGTGAAGGATCTCTCAGCTTGTCTGGGCCGACATTCGTCGGAGATTCTTCGGTTCCTCAGAATGACATGCTGTTGGCAGTAGATTTCTCCGCCGGTTCACCGAGTCGAAATGACAGCTCTTTTGAAGGAAGAATACTTAATACTTAATACTTAATACTTAATACTAACGATGTCTCGTGTCCTCTGTAATCTGGCCGTCTCTCATCCCAATACGCCGGGTGCCGCAGTCCCAATATGCTCCATTGTGGGTTACCATCATGATTGTCCTCTTACTCTTGACATTTAATTCGGTCAAGATAGACATTATTTGATCTCCGGAGGTAGTATCCAAATTGCCGGTTGGCTCATCTGCCATAATAATCCAAGGATTGGAGACAAGTGCTCTGGCAAGGCCGACTCTTTGCTGCTCACCACCAGATAATTGCGTTGGGAGCTGCTTTGAGAGATCGGCAATATGAAGATCTGAGAGTGTATGATGAGCTTTGACAATAGCATCTTTTTCTTTCATCCCCTCGACAATCAAAGGAAATGCAACATTTTCTATCACATTCAGCGACTTGATCCACTGAGGCATCTGGTAAACCATGCCAATTTTCTTGGCGCGAAATTTCGATCTCTCATCATCACCGAGTTTATAAATCTTGGTATCTCGGATCGTGACTTCACCCTTTGTCGGTTCATCCAAACCAAGGATAATGTTGAATAGCGTCGATTTACCGCAACCGGAAGGCCCGAAGATTACAATAAAATCAGTCGATTTAACCTCCAGATCGATGTTTTTTAGGGCGGTAATAGTATTTTTGCCAACAGCAAAATCCTTGGCCACTCCCTTGACCTTGATAATGGTCTCGTGTTTTGACTCTGGTTTATCTGTTTTCGTCTCGTCGTCTACCAATTTCCCCTCCTAGAATAGGATTCTTGTTTGTTGTTCTAATTATACTAAAAATTTTGAGATAAGGCCAATGCTTTATTGTTCGAATGCTTGCATCTTTAGCATGAGAACTCTTGTGACAGTTGCGACAGACTTCTCAATGGCGTTGCCTTTCGAAGGATAATACTATTGCTCAGAATGACAACTTTTAAGGGACAATATACTGAATACTGAATACTGAATACTGAATACTGAATACTGAATACCTAATACCTAAATCCTCCCCAGCCACCCAAATATGTTGTTCAAAGTTCTGGTTAAGATAGCGAAGACTGACTCGGTCACTTGGCCGGTGATAACGGTTTGATCGGCGCTGAATGCAATATTGCCCGTCTGATCAGCTGAGACAATTTTGAAATGATAAGGCGCTCCCGGATTCAAGCCGGATATAATGACCACGTGATTTTTCGTCATAGCCATATCCGGCGGTGTCTTTTTGCGGTATTCGCTGCCGGCAAGTCCCTCATCATAAGCAATCTGACTTGTGGAGAGTTCATCGGTTTTCCAAGAAATAATCACTCTGGCCTCATTGTTGTTGCCGGAACCAACATTTGAACTCTCGATAACGACATCGGAAATCACCGGTGACCGTGAGTCCGAACTTGTCCTCAAAATTTGCAAATCAGAGAGTGTCTTGTTGCCGAATTGGTCCACACCGGAAACGGTAAACTTGTATTCCGTGTCATTGGAAAGATTGGAGAGAAAAACGCTGTGTCTTACAACAAAGGCTGACTGACTCTGCTCGAAAGTAACATTGTCAGCAGATGCAATCGGCGTATACTCTACGGACGAAGTCGTCGGCACATTGGTCAGCCAAGTGATATTAACTGTCGGCGCCGGTCCGGAAAAATCCGGTTGGTATTCAATAGTTGAAATTGTCGGCATCGGTAAAGTATCAAAAACATAATCATCACTCGACATAGTGTTATCATCAATATCACCGCCCTGAATTTTAAAATGGTACTTGGTAGTATGAGCAAGATTGGATAATTTAACACTATGTTTAGTGGTCATCGAATCATCAGCTTCGGGCAGTACCAGACCATAACTAATGGAATTTCCATAGTGCACCTTGGTATTTGAGGCGGTAGTTGTCTCCCAAGTAATATCAGCAGAAGTGAGAGTAATGTTGGAAACAGTCACATTGGCGATAGAGGGTGAATCAAGGGTGGCGAAAGAGTAAGTTGTTGAATATGCATCATCTAGCGAATAATCACGGTATTGATCAAGAGATTGAACTTGGTAATAGTAAGTTTCTCCAGGATCAAGACCTACTAACAAAATAGAATGATCTGTCTCTAGCGTTGTACTTAACTGTCCGGAATCAAGAGCATCTTTGTTTTTGCCAAAACGGACAGAGGCAGTTGAATCTCTGGATACAACCCAGGCAATAGTAGCTGTGGTGGATTTTGTACTGACCTGTGGTTCTGATAGCATTACAGGAGGAGTAATAAATTTTCCAGTTGGCATTTTGGAGACAGTCGCTGAAGATGCCGAAGTAGCACCTGCATTATCAACTGCTTTAATTCTGTAAAAATATGTAATTTCATTACTAAGATCTGTATCGATATATGCAGTAGAGGCAGAGGTTGACAACTCGGTAAAAGTAGAATTATCGACCGAGCGCTCTATGACATAGTTCTTAAATGTATTTGCATTATGACCTGTTCCGGCCTGCCATTGCAGAGTCAACATATAACGTTCGAGCGTTCTATCTGAGGAATCGGTGATGGAAATGGTCGATGGAATTGGCGGAGCAGCAGTCATACAATTAAAATTAACGGTGGTATAATTATCGGCAGTCAAAGAATAACTACCTGCATCATCCTTGGCTAGTAAATACAGAGTGTTTACCCCTTGCTTTGTAGCAAAGGAATCTGCGGAGAGCGATGTGGCGGCGGTACCAGTCCAGGTAATGTTCTGATCAGTAGGCTCAGCATTGACAGAGTAACCGTAGCTAGCTATCGGCCTTGTATGAGAAGGGGCAGTCCAGGAGAAAGCAAAAGAATTTACATCGGATAATTCAGGCGTAGCTGTCAGGCCCGTCGGTTTGGCCGGAAGGCTCGAAGAATAGTAATACGTTGTTTGAATTTCGGAAGAATAGTTGCCGGCACCATCTACGGCTCTAAGAAAGAATATGTTCTCCCCTTCTTTGTAAGATGCAATACCGCTGACACTCGGATCGGCGATAGTGGCCGACCAGTCATCACCAGAATCACCGCCTCTTTTGTATTGATAACCGGCGATACCAGAAGAATAGGCGTTGATTGTATCGAGAGCAACCGGCCAGGAGAAGGCAAAGGAATTCACGGAAGAGTAGCCCGCCGGATTGACGGCAATATATGACGGTGGAGACGGATTGCTTACGTCGAATTTGTAGGTGAAAAGTTCCGAGACTGCCGAGATATTGCCGGCAAGATCAGCCGTTTTAATGCGCAGGCAATATGTGCCCTCGGTAGCTCCGAGATTTGGAACAGTAATATTTGTATCAGCAGAATAGTGAAGACCTCCTCCAGTATCAGAAAGCACACCTCTGGTCTGATATGGATTGCCGCCGCCATCTCCGCAGCTTGTGCCAAAGTAGGAGTAGTAGCCGGCTACACCAGACGGATCACCTATCTCCGAAGTATCAACAGAGCTAATCCATTCGAAGTATGGAGTTGGATAGTTGTAATAGTTACCTGATATTAAAGAAACGATTTTGCCATCGGTTGAATAGCCGTTGACTGTAGGGTTGGCAGGGGCAACAGAATCCCGTTTAGCTTCACTTTCAAGTAAAAAGAATGTTTCCGGTGAGTTCTGATTTGCATATTCGGTAGCAATCCAGTCGGCAGATCGGGCGGCGCTTGAAGCATGGACTTCGTCGATTAGGCCATTTAGGTATCTTGTGTTCCCGTTATTCATACCGATTACCAGTGGCGCGTCAGTACTAACATCATAATTAGAACTGCTAGCTGTATTCTCGCCGATGCCATTTACATATAATATAATATTCGTGCCAGAACGAACTCCATTGACATAATACCATGTACCAGTTGAAGCCACGGTTGTAGAATAAACATTTCCATCTGATTGTCTATAATCACTTCTAGCACCAAAACGCAAATGATTGTCACCACTATTTTTATTACCCAACAAATAGCCTGGATAAGGAGCACTGAGAGACCCCTTTGTTAAGATGTGCCAATCAGTTGTTAGTACACTTAATTTCACCCAACCCGATACCGAGAAATCGCCAGTACCAAAATTCAGACTAGCCGAACTCAACACATTAACATAATCACCCGCCCCGTTGAATGACAACGCTCCCCCTTCTTTTCCAGAGGTCGTTAGAACACTTGTATTTTGTTGTGCGGTGCCATTATTCACTCCTGTCGAATCAGCTACATTTGCATTGGCGGCATTATCATTCATATGCCAGACGCCTGCATAGCCATTACTCCAGACATCGGCAATGTTTTCTTGGTTTGTTGCCGCGGCATTGCCATAGTAGAGATAAATAACAGTGTCGATTGAGGCAGAGAGAGTGGAAATCTTGACCCAAGCTATCATACTGTTCGAGCTTGTCGAGAACTCTTCTATTTCGTGGCTTAACTTGGTGACTTCATCACTTCCAGTAAAGAGGATATCGTCACCATCTGCTTGAGTTTTTGCGAAGATAGCGTTGTTTTCATCGGCAATTTTAATCAGAACTGGAAAATCAGTCTGATTCGTGTTCGAAACCTTGGTATGATCAATCGTGATTTTTTGTCTGTAATTCCAAGTGCCTTGTCCGCCAGCTGGCGGAGTGTACCAAGCAGCAGAGGCAGAAGGCGCCTGGCGGAAGATCAGCAATCCGGCAAAAAGTGAAAAGACCAAGGCAAAAACCAAGACAACAGCGAGATGGCTTCGTTTGATTTTCAATTTATCAATTTTTAGGTTTGGTAGTTTCATTTTTGGTTTTAATATATCTTTATTATCTCATAAAACAGCTGTTTTTAAAAAAGGGATAAAAGGGTTAGAAAGGGCTAAACGAAAGGGTTTTTGCTATGAAAGTTTGTCTTTCTTGTTATCTTTTAGGAAATTTTCAAGATATTTATCAAACTCCTTCTCCTTATCAGACCGCCTCTTTAATTCTATTCTGGCGAGGTCATTTCCGGTCAAAGTCTTCTCCCTTATCGTTTTTTGCTCCAGTGCCTTGATCTGATTGAAGAGCATCTTGGCCTCCCCTTTGCAAAGCCAAAAACCCTTTTCTGCTCTTTCCTGATCCCCTACTTTACCCTTGATGCAATGTTCGAAATCGGCCATTAACTCTTCGTTCGATCCGGCGGAAAAGCCAAGAAAACTAATATATTCGTTTGTAGTCGTGCGACGAAATCCCTCCTCTATATTTCTGACCGTCGATCTGGCAGAGCGATCCATATGACTCCTTGCCGGCTCCTTTTGCGGCAGGGTTTTGATGTATTCCTCTGTTAAATCCAGAATTTCATTGGCTTGCTGCCAAGTGCGAAGTTGTTTGTAAGCCAAAGGGTTTTTGTAAGGGATCATAAGGGTTTCCTAGGGGCAAATAAAGGGAATTAATGGGTAATTTGTATATCGCTTTTCTTTGTCATCCTGAACCGATGGTCGCTTTCCTTTGTCATCCTGAACCGGTGATCTTGAAGGTGAAGGATCTCTCAGTTTTTCTGATTCAATTCTTGCATACGCGAGGGATTCTTCGATTCCTCAGAATGACAGCTCTTTTAAAGGAAGAATACCTAATACCTAATACCTAATACCTAATACCTAATACTCTCCCTCTATTCATACTCCTTCAACCAGAATCCGAATATATTGTTCATCGCCCCTTTCACCAAATCCCAGGCTGATTTTTTGCCCTCATTGGTGACGAATACTCTGTTTTCTGACTCTGTGGTATTGCCTGCTTTGTCCTTGACTACAACCTTTAAGTGATAAGTGGCAGATGGCTTAAGATCAGAAACGAGCATTGCTCTCTCGACCAGTAAACTTGATTCTTCCTGGGTGTTTTGAGTATATGCGCCATCTGTGCCATCGCCGTATTCGATGATTGCAGTCGTCGGCTCGTCGGTCTTCCAGCCAACAGCGATCTGTGCCTTGATACCGGCACCACTGCCGATCATCGAAGTTTCAATGACAAGGTCGGAGATTTTTGGTGGACGGGTATCAAACGGAGTTGTGAATTTCTCTGTCGGACTCAATACCTGATTACCGATCTCATCCCGGCCCGATACGATAATATCGTAGGTAGTATTGTCCTCAAGTCCAGACACCTCGATCGAGTGCCCAATCTCACTCTTGGCCTTGACCGCTTCTTGCCAATCATTGCCGTTGGCAGAATAACGGATAATGGTGGAAGTTGGCACATTGGTAGTCCACGAAGCTTTGAAAGCTGATTTTGCACTACCCATCACTGGCTCTATTTTCAAATTTTCAACTTTAGGCAATGGCAAAGTATCAAATTGGTAGTCATCAGAAATAAGAGGATTGTTCTCAATATCAGCGCCCTTGATGCGGAAATGGTAAGTTGTGCCCGGCTTTAGAGAAGTCAATTTGACCGTGTGCTTGGTAGTGCTGGCGCCGGAAATATCTTCTATCTCCATCCCGTAGCTATTTGTTTCGCCATAGTGAATAGTTGAATTAGAAACAGTGGTGGTCTCAAAGGAAATATCAGCAGTGGTCAAAGTAATGTTGTTAACAGCAGTCTCAGAGATGGCCGGAGCCTTAGCGGTAGTAAACGAGAATGTATTTGAATAGGCGCTATCAGCATTGTAGTCGCGGAACTCATCGAGAGATTGAACTTGGAAATAGTACCTGGTCGATGGAGCTAAACCTGATAGATTTACGCTGTGATTAACCGTCGAATCAAATTGACCGCTCGATGCCTCAAAATTACCATCATCGCTTCTGCCATAACGCACAACAGAGGAAGATTCCCTGTTAGTTGTCCAAGTTACAGTGGCACTGGAAGATTTGACATTGGTAATCGCAGGATCAGAGAGGACTTCTGGCGGTGTCAGGAAATTGCCGGTCGGTTGCTTGTGGACGATCGAAGAAGCGGCTGATTCTTTGCCGGCGTTATCCACAGCTTTGACGCGGTAGAAGTAGGTAGCCGTATTGGTCAAATTGGCCACATCGATATAGGCTGTGCTTGTAGTGTTGGCCAGAGAAGAGAAATCTGTGCCATTCATTGACCGTTCGATGGCATAATGATCAAATGTCGATTGATCAAGATTGGACGGCGCTGTCCACTTGAGTGTCAGGCTCCAAGTCTCATAGATTCGGTTTGATGAATCAGACAAGCTCATATTTACTGGCGTTGGCGGAGCGGCTGTTTGGGCGGTGAATGTTTTGGATGCAACATAGTCATTTTCAAAAGAAAGGTTACCGGCAGCATTGACCCCAAGCACATAGACAGTATTTAATCCCTGCATCGTCGCGAAAGGAGACGGCCCAATGCTGATATGATCGACTTGCGAGCCAATGTAAGTTACGTTTTCGATCGTCGGGATAGCATTGACAGAATAGTAGTAGCCGACCACCGGCGGATCTCCGGCGCCTGTCCCGGATTTATCCCAGGAAATAGTGAAATTATTAGTATCGGAAGTCTCCGGAGAAACAGTCAGGTTGGCAGGTTTGGCAGGCGCAACACCGGAGTAGTAGTAGGTTACCTGTTGATAAGTACTAGAAATGTTGCCGGCGTTGTCGACTGTTCTAACAAAGAAAGCGTTCGGACCTTCTTGGTATGACTGAATGCCGGAAACAGTTGCTGAAGCATCGGCAGTGTGAGACCAGGTTTCATCAAGCGCCGTGGCGCGTTTGTATTCATACCATTTTACCCCCGAGGCACTTACTCCGCCAACAGGATCAGTGCCGGCCGGCCAGGAAAAGCTAAATGAATCGGTCGTCGTGTAGCCGGCCGGAGTGGCGGCGATGAATGATGGCCTGTTTGGAATGGTCTTGTCATAACCAAACTCGAAGAGAGTGGCAGCAGCTGAGACATTGCCGACTGCATCCTGGGTTTTAACTATGAAATAGTAGTACTTGCCATCGTCGGCAGTAGAAATCGAATCAGAGTAGGCTTGGGCTACATCCATACCCCCGGAGTGGGCTTGATATCCAAACGCCCCACCCCCTGGGGCGTTTGACGTACCGAAGTAGGTATAGTAGCCGGCAACGCCAGAGCCATCACCATCAGTCGAGCCGGAGAAGGCGAAGTTGATTGCCCCTGTATCCTTGATCCAAGATTCATTATCGATCGTAGTGCCTTCGACATTGACGGTAGTGGAAGTAGGATTGGTAGGAGCTGTGTTGTCGGTGATGAATCCAGAATTGCCAGAAACAGAGGTCGAATTGTTGGTCAAAAACCACTTGGAATCACCAGCCACAGCAATGTCTTGCACAGAAACATAGTCAAGAATAACGGTGCCTGAAACTTTAGAAATGGTGGCGGTTTGGCCGGCATTCACCGAACTTATGGGCATCAAAGTCCCAGAAACTCCACTAACATTGAAATCACCTGTGAAAGTATTGGTGGAACCATTGGCAAATTTCAATGCTCTATCTAGACCCGAACGTCCAATATGCGTTAAATTGTTGAAAGTATTATTTCCTGTGATAGTTGTTTTGTGTGCTCCTGCGGCAGTATCAGTGGCGATGAAATTATTATATGAAAGTCCACCTCCAGCAAATGTTCTTGTATATTGGGTCGATCCAGTCCATTGAATAGTCGAACCCTCGGCATTTAAAGTCATCCCTGTACTAGAAACATTCCAGGGTGTAGATACTCCTGTTTGCGTTTGTGTCCAAGTCCCGTTGCCCATATTGATAGTTCTCGTCGCAGAACCAGTTGATGAAAAACTAACACAATTTACATTAAAATCATTTGCATCGAAAGTTCCACTAATAACACCTATAGTACTATTACTACTAGAAAAATCACTATTAAGCGTATAAGATCCACCAACTGATTCAATGCGAAAAGTCATTGTCGGACTTTTATCGGCAGCATTAATCGTATGCGACCCACGCCCCTGGAAATATAGAGAGCGACCATTGCCTGATACGCTCATATCAGAAGCATAAGTCAAGGAACCATAGAGTGAAAATATTGGTCCTCCTACCTGATAGGCGAAGGTTGGATTATTAGTCACCCCTGAAAAATCAATATTTCCGCCCATTCTTGGCATATCAGCAGTGATTGTTCTTGAGATACCACCAAAAGCGCCAACCATAACATCATCCTGAGGCAATGGCACTCTCGAAGTCCATTTTGCAGCTTCTGACCAACTTCCCGTCTCACCATTCCAGGTTTGAGTAGCACTTGGCGTAAATGCAATTCCACTATTCCCACCGCAATCACCAGACCCGCCAGTAATATTTGACAAATCCCAGTTGACTGCGCCAAGAGCATTAATATCTTGAAAATCGACATTTGATGCGACGATGCTACCATTTACTGTCACATTATTTGCACTACCGAGGGTATTTCCCTTTAGAAGAAGTCTATTTGTACTGCTGTTGCCCGATAATGTAAAAGTGTCATTAACTGTAAAATTCGTCGCCGAATTGATCCCTACCTTAAAACTGTCGGTTTTAGAGTCTGTTCCAGCAATACTCAAATTAGAAAAGACAGTGTTGTCCCCACGGAGAATCATCGCGCCACCGCCAGTAAAACTAACATTATTATAAGTTCTTGTATTTGCCACCACCTCGGCATCAGTACCAGTAAAACTAATCGTCGATGTGCCAGCATCAAATGCAAGATTTGTTGCTAAAGAGATATCCCAAACTGTTGCCGAAGTACCAGTTATCGTAATTTCCGATGAACCAAGGTTAATTGAGCGTGAATTGGAATTATTTGAAGCAAATTTACCAATATTCATCGCAAAGTTGTTGGTATTGAAAGTGCCGCCCGTAACAGTGAAAGTCTTGTCGGATGGCATCAACAGATTGTCTCTTAAATTTGCCGTTCCAGTGCCGGCGCCGGCATTGATAATCATTGATACCGGAATCGACAAACCATTGGGATAAAAATCAATCGTTCGAGTCGATGTAGGACTCAAGCGCAATGTACCAGTGCCAGTGATCGTCATACCTGAGCCAAGTCTACAATCAACCGATAAATTGTTTTCGCCTGTTGCGGTTAGCGAGCTACTACCTAGAGCCAAGGTATAAATGTAACTTGTAAAATCAAATGACCTAACGACCGCCGAGACGTCTGTAGTTAGATTACCAGAAGTTGCATCCGCATAAATATCATCACTGGAAGTCGGAGCTACTCCCCCATCCCACGTGGCGCCAGCGGAGAACATACCACCAGCATTGGATAGACGCTTAAAGGTCGGAAATGTTATTCCATTATTGTTCGAGACGCTAGTCGAGAACGAAGCAGTCCAACTTCCGCCAGTAGAAGTAACGTCTTGGATCGAGTTCCAACTACTCGCAATACTCCCAGCGTGAGCAATAGTCGCAGCTTCTCCGGCAGTGGATGACCGGAGACTAATAGTACTTCCAGAAGTACCGTTGGCTGTAAATGTGCCGTTGATAGTTTGGGTTGTGGCGTTGGCGAATTGAATGTTTCTACCAGCACCGATTGTCATATTATTAAAAGTATTACTATCTCTGAAGAATATTGGTCCAGGATTACTACCGGAATCTGCGATTATTATATTATTATACGAGACTCCGCCACCATAGAAACTTCTAGTATTTGTAGTTGTTACCCATGGCAATAAAATAGTTGAGCTCTCAGAATAGATATGATAATTGGATCCGCCGATATTAAAAGAAGAGCCATTACTATTTCCTATTGACCAAGTGCCATTACCCATATAAATAGTCCGAGACAAAGATCCTGTACAGGTAATAGAACCATTTAATTGCGTTGTTACACTGTAATCATTTGCATCAAAAGTTCCAGTCGTGAACGTTATGCCCGCATTTCCAGTAAATAGGCCTCTGGTAAGCGTATAAGTTCCGCCAAACGAATTGAGCAGCATTCCGGAAAGCGTTCCCGCTACATCAATCGTATGATTTCCACGACCTTCTAAATAAAGTCTGTTACCGCCTGTGCTTAAGTCCACCACAGAAGAAGATGAGATCGAACCGTACATTGCTGCATTCAAGGAAAAGAAAATATTTGTATTACTACTCACTACGCCAGAAAATTCAAAATTTCGTCCTGCTCTGGGCATATCTCCTGTAACGGTTTGGTTAGCAGAGCTAAATGAATTGGTATCAAAGCGAACATCATCTTGGGGTAGCGGAATGCGACCAGAAGTAGCAAGGCCGCCTGAAGCATTTGCCCAGTGATTTACATCAGACCAGCTTCCACCATTCCCTACCCAATAATTCGTCTGGCTTGGCGTGAAGGTAATTCCAGAGTTGCCACCAGCATCACCCGATCCGCCAGAAATAGCCGAAAGATCCCAAGAAGCCGTGCCAGCACCGGTAACATCCCGAAAATCGGCATTTGATATTGAAACATTAGAAGCCGTAAGTGTTCTTGATTCTCCCAGTGTGTCCGAATAAACTAAAAGGCGGTTTGTTGCACTATTTCCGTTGAGTGTAAGCCCATTGTTTATTGTTTGGTTGGAAAAGCTTATCTTTAAAGAATCAGTCTTACTTTCTGTGCCGGTAACGGTTAGGTTATTATAAATACCGCCATACAAAACTTCGCTTGTTCCCCCTCCAGTAAAAATAACATTATTTAAAGTTTTACCATTCAACTTAATTTGTGCATTTGCCCCTGTTGCGGTAATTGTCGAAGTCCCTGCATCCAGGGTTGAACCTGTTGAAGTTGACATATCCCAGATTGCTCCAGTACCAGTCAAAGTTATCTCTGACGAGCCAAGGTTGATGGTGCGGGTGTTGGAGTTGGAGGAAGAGAATTTGCCAATATTAATTGTAAAGTTATTGGTGTTGAAAGTGCCGCCAATGACTGTGAAAGTTTTATCGGATTCCATCGTCAAATTATCTTTTAAATTGACTGTCCCGCCGAAATTACCAGTAGCGATTCCAAAAGGCAACGAAAGACCATTTGTGTAGATATTGATAGTACCTGTTGCCGAGGGATAAACACGCATTACTGAGCTTCCAGCTAATGTTCCTCCTAATTTAATGTCGACTTCAGAATTATCAGCACCATAGACAGGGAAGAATGTATTAACGGTCAAAGTACCCATGTAGGTTGAAAAATTGAGTGACCTAATAGTTGAGGTAACATCGATTGTAAGATTACCTGATGAAACATCTGCGTAGATATCGTCGGTTGATGTTGGAACTACTCCCCCATCCCAAGTGGTGCCTGCTGAAAAATTACCACCTGCATTTGAAACACGCTTGAAGGATGGAAAGGTAATGCCGGTATTACCGGAAACGTTAGTAGAGAACGACGCACCCCAGCTTCCGCCAGTGGAGGTGATGTCTTGGATAGAGTTCCAGCTGCTCGCAATATTGCCAGAATGAGCAATAGTCGCTGCTTGGCCGGCAGATGAAGAATTCAAAGTGACAATATTTCCAGAGGTACCATTTGCAGTAAAGGTGCCGTTGATGGTAGTCGTTGTATTTGCCGGGAATGTCACAGTCTTTGGTGAATTTATAGTAAGGTTATTGAAGGTATTGGCACCATTTATCGAGACAACACCTGCGCCTCCGGCGGTGACTACAATATTATTGTAAGTTAATCCACCTCCTGTGAAAGTCTTTGCTGTATCGCTCGTGTTACCTATTATAATAGTAGAAGACTCTGGATTTAATGTTAGATTTGTCGTTGTACCGGTATTCCAAACTACACTTGTCCCAGTCACGGTAAAATTCCCAGAGCCCATGTTAATGGTTCTAGTATTCCCATTTGATGAGACAAATTGTAATGCGGTTATATCGAAATCATTCGCGTCGAAAGTGCCATTATTCACATACATGGTCTGAGTGTTTACAAACGCATCTTGTAAAGAATATGTTCCACCCAATGACTGAATCCCAACTCTCCTGCCCCAAGTCATACCATTGCTAGTAATTATATGGGTTCCTCTGCCTTCAAAATATGTATAAACCCCCGAGCTTGTTCCAGATAATGTCATACCGGTTGCGGTAGTAAGTGAGCCGTAAATCACATTGTTTCCTGAAGCTGAGCCGTTTACCCAAGACGCAGCATCAACAACACCAGTCCAATCGATATCTTTGCCAAGACGAGGCATATCGTTGGTCACAGTTTTTGATCCTGAGGTCAGAGAGTTTCCGTCGAATCGGACATTGTCTTGCGGTAATGGAATATTGCCGGCGCCAGGAGCACCTCCACTAGATAGCGCCCAATGAGTTGCAGTTTCTGACCAGCTGCCAGTACCGCCGACCCAGTATTTGGTGGCAGCTTCAGAAAAAGTAATCCCGCTATTTCCGCCAGCGTCTCCCGATCTGCCAGTAACGGCCGAGAGGTTCCAATTGGCCGTGCCGGCGCCGGTGATGTCTCGGAAATCTGCATTAGAAATGGAGACATTAGCAGCAGTGATAGTTCTTGCTTGGCCGAGGGTGTTTGAAGCCACCAAAACTCGATTGGTAGCGCTATTACCAGTAACGGTTAAGGTTCCATTGATAGTTTTGTCGGTAAGACTTATTGATAATTGATCGTTTTTACTATCAGTGCCAATGAAAGATAGATTATTATACGAGCCGCTATACTCTACTGTTCCTGTTCCTCCACCAGTAAAAATAACATCATTTAGTGATTTGGCATTTAGTTGGATACCCGCATCGGCTCCTGACACCGTGATGATAGAAGTACCAGCGTCAAGCGTTAGGTTTGACACCGCTGACATAGTCCAAACAGTGCCAGTACCTGTCAAAGCAATATTTGACGAGCCAAGATTGATAGCCCGAGTGTTAGTATTGGAAGAAGAGAATTTGCCAATATTCATCGCAAAGTTGTTGGTATTGAAGGTGCCGTAATTATGAGTAAGTGTTTTACCTGATGTCATTGAAAAATTATCACGCAAATTCATCGTCATCGATCCGCCGGTATAACCGGTAAAAACAAGTGCATCAATTATTAGATTATTGGTATAAATATTTATAACTGCACCTGTTACAGACCCCAGCCTGATTGAGCTTGCACCAGTTATCGTCATACTTGCACCGAATCTACAATCTACAGCAGCAGTGCCGCTACCAACAGCAGTCAAGGCGCCCGTAAGGGTAAGTGAGTTATCATAACCAGTAAAATTGAAAGAGCGGATACTTGAATTAGCATTGATGACTAGATCGCCTGACGATACATCGGCATAAATATCATCGGTGGCTTCTGGAACTACTCCCCCGTCCCAAGTGGTGCCGGCAGAGAAATTGCCACCTGTATTGGAAACGCGTTTGTAGGATGGAAAATCGATACCATTATTGTTCGAGACGCTAGTTGAGAACTGTGCCGTCCAACTTCCACCAGTGGAGGTAATGTCTTGAATAGAATTGAAGCTAGTATTAATATTGCCAGCGTGGGCAATAGTAGCAGCTTGGCCAGCAGTAGTAGATTGTAAAGTTATAATACTTCCAGAAGTCCCAGTGGCCGTAAAATTGCCGTTGATGGTTTGGGTGGTGCCGGCGGTAAATTTAACGGTCTTAGGAGTGTTGACGGTAAAGTTGTTGAAGGTATTGGAACCCTGAACTATAATCGGAGTCGTACCACCGCCTGTAATCGAGAAGTTATTAAATGCCTGATCTCCACCCGCAAATATAAGAGTGCCTGACTCTCCATCTTGAATCCTTGTCATTTCAATAGTTGAGGTACCGGCATCAAAAGTCAGGTTTGTAGTGGATCTAAAATCCCATCTAGGAACACTGCTGGCACTACCAGTAATAGTCCAAGTCCCAGACCCCATAAGAATAGATCTTGTGCTGGAATAATTGGATAGTACAACTGTGCATGTCACATTAAAATTATTAGCATTAAAAGTACCATTAGTAACATATAGACCGGAAACACCAGTATCTAAGTCGTCAAGCAAAGTATAAATGCCATTGGGAGCTTGAATATTCACACCATTGTACGAGTTGCCGTTATTCTTAATAAAATATTCTCCCCTGCCCTGAAAGTAAATGAGCTGACTTCCGGTAAATCTCATCTCTGAAATTAGAGTGACCGAACCATTAACTATTGAACCAATCGACTTTGTCCAAGTCGGGTTTCCTGTTGTCCCTGTCCAGTCGATTGATTTGCCAAGACGCGGCATATCGGAAGTAACTGTTTGAGAAGCATCGAAAGCATTATCAAAATAAACATTATCTTGAGGCAGCGGAACTCGTGAAGTCCACTTAGTAGCGTCCGACCAATTGCCGCCGGTGGCAGAGGTCCAGTGCTGATCAGCAGCAAGTGGGAATGAAATATTTACATTTCCCCCACAATCACCCGACCCGCCAGTTATACTTGACAGATCCCAGTTGGCGGTACCGGCGCCGGTGATGTCGCGAAGATCGACATTTGACATTACAACTAAGCCATTTACAGTGATTGCCTGAGAAGTCCCTAAAGTATCTGAGGTCAAAAGCACTCTATTGATCACACTATTGCCATTCACTGTAAGGTTACCATTAATCACATACGTATTGTAGCCGATCTGAAGAATATCGGTTTTTGCATCAGTACCGGTATAGGTCAAATTATTAAATGCAATGCCTGAACCACCAATTATAGAACTGTCCCCGCCACCCTGAAATGTAACGTTGTAAAAAGATTTACCAACGGCTGTTGCTGTCCCTAAAGCCATTGATGATCCAGCTCCGGCGATAATGATATGCGAAGTACCGGCGTCCAATGTAAAACCGTTGTTATTCGTAACAGAATATACATTTGATCCTGCCTTGGTCAGAGTAACAGTTGATGAACCTAGGTTTAATGTTTTGGTCCCTGCCGGTATTGTCAAAGATCCGGCCGTCAAATTGAAATTGTTTGTATTCAATATTCCTGAGTTAAGATTTATATTATTATCTATGCCCGTCACAAGCTCATCTCTCATATTGACTGTGCCAAGTCCGCCCGTATTGTTAATGATCATCGACTTGGTAATTACTAAGCCATTTGTATAAAAATTCATCGTGCCACCAGTTGTGGCATTCAATCTTATAGTTCCGCTGCCAGTACCAAAAGTCATATTGGGTCCGAATTTGCAATCGGCCGTTGATGCACCAACATTGGCCTGGAGAGGCGAAGTAACTGTTAATTCACCTCTGTACGCACTCAGATCGAAGGTTCGAACATAGCTAATGACATTGAGTACTAAATTACCCGAAGTAGGAGTAGCCACGATATCATCATTGGTGGTTGGAACAACACCCTCAACCCAAGTCGAAGTGCTGTCCCAATTCCCACCGGCGTCAGAGATAGTGCGGACGTTGGGGCCGTTGCTAATCTCGATGATAGAGTCGGCAGAATAAGTATCAAGGAGTTGAATAGTGAGGGTTGTTTCGTCTGGCTTAGCAAGATTGTAGTCAACTGTATTGATGAGCGGTGCGCCGTTGACCAAGATACGATAAGCGCCGGCTGCACGGCTGGCTCCGGTCAAGACAAAGGCTGGGTCAATCCTTGGATATGAGCCTGGCTGCAGAGTAAATGCGGCATCACCGCTAGCATCGGCAGCGATGGTGTAAGCACCCTCTGCCTCATTGAAGCCATCCCCAGTCTGTGAACCCTTGGTAAAGCTGGCAAGAGTAGCAGGAGTTCGGTATTCGTTCATCAGAGCATCACGAGTGGTGGTAGTGGCACGGTAATTTGATAAATCCATTACCAGATTGCCAGAGTAATCGCCGGCAGAACGAACTCTATAAAGAGCACAGCGATCATGAGTAGCGCAACTATAAGTATAATTTCCTGCACCACCGAATTCTTCAATTGTATATGGCACAGTGCTCAATCCAGCATAATTCCCATTTTCGATATCAGATATCACTGTTGTATTATTTACACTGTCAAAATCATGGACTTCGGGATCAGCACTCGCTCGATGCTGAACAACACCTATATTTGTACTATCTGCGATTGTTCCTGAATACTGCAGGAAAACCCGGCCATCTGGATAGATAGTATAAGTGTTATCAACCGCAGTCGGCGAAGTAGAGTACACGCCCTGCGTTCTGATTTTCACTCTGGTAGCCGTATTTTCTACAATAGTTTGGGTGATACTGCTCAATTCGCCAGAAACCTGAAAACCGGCGCCAAATCTCTGATAAGCACCGTAAGTCGCACCGAGATTGTCAACTCCTTCCCCAACCCGGGTGTCATAGAAATATTGAGGCGCACCGGCAACGGAAGAATCAAAAACCCAAGTCCTCGTGCCATCGGAAACGGAAATTTGATTTACCGGCTCCGTGACAGTCAGTGTCGGGTCGATAATGATATCTTCGGTCGTCCCCTCTTCGTCAAAGTAAATTTTGATGGTGTCAGTTTCGGCGTTCTCCACCCATCTCATCTGCCCCAGGTAATCTGAGCAGTCGATGATAGTGGAGTTGTAGGATTGTTTTCTCGTTTGAATTAAATTGTCATCCTCGGGCTTGACCCGGGGATCCAATTCCTTATTTTCCTGGATTCCCGCCTGCGCGGGAATGACAGCATCAGGGACAACAGTGCTGCTATCCTCTTTGATATCAAAATCCTTCAACTGTATTTCCCAGTAGAGGCGTTTGGTGGTTTTGGATTTGTTTTCCAAAGAGAAAGTTTGCTTTTTTAGAGGAGCTTTAGACTTCTCACTGGCTTCGCCGTTCGAAGAATAAGAAGAGGGGTCATCATTAGAAGAAGAATCACTATCGTTATTGTTCGAAGCCTTTGGCTGAGAACTATCTTCCATTCCGATCTCGGCAGTCACCTTCAATTCTTCTCCATTTGCCAGAGTGGTAGAATTATTGACAACTACTTTATCTTTTGATTTGTCTTTGACTTGGCTAGATTTTAATTCCTTGGTAATAGTTTGGGCATCTTCGGCAGAAACTTTCTGTGTTAGGAATTTATTGTTCGAACCCTGGTGAGAACTCTCGACAGACTTCTCACTGGCTTCGCCGTTCGAAGAATATTGTTCGAGACTCCGTCGAGAACTATTGTTAGACTTCTCACTGGCTTCGCCGTTCGAAGAATAAGAAAGGCTGCCATTCGAAGAATTGGAATTATTTAAAACTACTTCCTTTTTGATACCCACACTCTGCCAGTCGCCGTTTTCTGCTTTCTCCTCCGTCTTCACTGAAGCTTCGGCGACCAATTTATCACCGTCAAATAATTTCGACTCATTGCCTTTGACAATCAGCTGCTGAAAGCCGGCTTCGGTTGCTGACTTGGTCTTGATCTTCGTGCCGTCCTCGGTATCTTCAACTTCATAAGCCTTGTCATACTGACCGGTTTCCTCATTTTTCAAATAAAATTTGTCGGGATCTTTGGCTATATCGATGACTTCCGTGGTCAAACGAGTTTCAGATGAGGTAACAACGCTCATAACACTTGCTTCAGTCGACTGCGAGAAAGAACCCGCAACAAAATAAATTGCAAAAATAAAGGCAGCCGCCAATATAGCATAATGAGTATGTGTAGAATAGGGGTTTAGGTGCCAATTGTAGTAATGCCGGCTCTTCATCCGGAGGAAATTGTGATGCTTGGCGAAAAATGGTATCAAAACCCGAGTGCTTTTGTGTATAGCTTTGATCCGGTGGTCGATTGTTTTCTTGCCATGGGGATTGCCGTGCCTCGGAAGCTCCCGATGGCTCGCAATGACAGAAGAAGCATTTTTTTCCATAGCAAAAACAGAAGTGCCACTCTTCTTTCGGAGTAAGTTTTTCAATGCTTTCTTGAGAGGAAACAAGCCACCCTCCAATGGTTTTATTGATAACTATATTTTACCAAAAAAACCAACCATTACACAAGCGTTTTTATTCTTCGGACAGTAAAGAGGTATTGGATCCCCGGGTACCATTTCCAAGAACACCATTGGTCCCGAGGATGACACTATTTAGTAAGCAAGTTAGTTAGGAATGACACTGGAACAGGAGATTTTCCTGCCTGCCGGCAGGCAGGTCCAGCCTTGATAACACATCGAGAGATCGAAATGACAACTGTTTTATTTATCCTTCGAGCAAAGCGAGAAGTCGTAAATAGTACTAAGTATTAGGTATTAGGTATTAGGTATTATAAAATAGTCCTTTTTTCATCCTAAAAAATGATAGCCCAAACATTATTTTCTCCCCCTTTTCAAGGGGGAACTAGAGGGGGTTTATTGAGATATTCAGACAAAAATGAGTCCCTATGTCCTCTGACAGAAATGAAAGCTGAGCTAGTTCTCACTTTGTTCGAACAATAAAATGCTTTGTTTGGATATAGTACGGTATTGGATCCTGAATAGACGACTGCGGACGGTTTCGGATGACACTATTATATTGGGATGACGTTGTTCTATATGCCCCCTCTAACTCCCCCTCAAAAAGGGAAATGAATCTTCAACTTACAGTACTTAGTACTCAATACTCAGTGTTCAGTACTTAGTACTTAGTACTTAGTACTTCACAACCCATGCTTCACGAGTTCTTGATGCCCCTTCCGATTTCCCGCTCCTGATCCCTCTTCTTTAGGCTCTCCCTCTTATCATATTTTTTCTTACCCTTACCGATGCCCAGCTCAAGCTTAGCAAACCCTCGGGCTAAATATAATTTTAGAGGAATAAGGGCCGACCCTTCTTCGGCACTCTTTCCGAGCAACCTTTTGATCTGATCCCTGTGAAGCATTAGCTTGCGAGTCCTTTGTCGGTCTCCTTCCGGGACAGCAATATCACCGCCAACCCAAAATGCCTCGCCGTTCATTATTTTGACATAGGATCCGGTCAAATTGACCCGGCCCTCCCTGATTGCTTTTATCTCATGACCGGAAAGAACCAGCCCGGCCTCTAGACTCTCGGAGATTGTATAGTCAAAACGAGCTTTTTTGTTGAAATATTCGACTTTCTTACTAGCTTTCATTTCTGCTCTTGATTCGCTTGATCGATGGCCACTCTTTGACAAGGACGAAAATGATCCCTGCAACTGGAACAGCTATTAGAGCGCCGAGGACCCCGAGCAATTTGCTACCGATGAGAATTGCAATAATAATTATCGCCGGAGGCAGCCCAACTGCCTTTTGCATTATTTTTGGAGCAACAAAATTGTTTTCAAGCTGCTGTACTAATGTGTAGAAAACAACGGTGATCAACGCTTTTATGGGAGAAACAGAAAGCGCAAGCAAAGTTCCTAAGATCCCGGAAATAATCGGTCCAATGATCGGAATAATCTCGAGAACCCCGGCGATAACGCCGAGAGTCAGAGCATAAGGCACACCGATCAGAGCCAAACCGACAAAGACGATTAATCCGATAGCTGCACCAAGTATTAATTGACCACGGAGCCAATTACCAACTTGCTGAGAGACCTTATCGAGAATGCAAATAATATCATCCTTTTTATCGAGTGGAATCGAAGATTTCAAAAAGTTACTGAAGGTTTTTTCATCAGCCAAAAAGTAGATCGTTAATATGATTGCGGTCAGAAAAGAAACCAATCCTCCAAAAACACTCGAAGTTATCGAGATGAAACTACCAGAGAAACTACCGACATTTGCGGTAAACGCAGAAAGAGCATTACTCGCAGAAGGAATATACTGGTTAACGACCGGAAAACTGGCTAGAAAATTGGGGATGTTAGCAATGAGTTGGCCAGTTTGTTCCACTAACAGAGGTACAATCAGATAAATAAATCCGGCAACAACGCCAAACATAATCAGGATTAGAGAAAGTAAGGCCATCGGACGGCCGATCTTTTTTCCCCATTTTCTGATGACGGGACGGAAAGCGGCTACTAAAATACCGACAACGAATAATAGATACAAGATATCCCTAATTAAAAACAATAGATACAAAACTAGCAAGAATATCGTCGTCTTTAGAAGCGTTGACAAAGGCAACTCCAGTTTCATTTTCTGATCCATTTCTACTCCTTTTAGTACATTATATATTTTGAAAGAATGATTTCTGATGGGGTGTCGGCCCTTGGGACAGTCAAACTTTGGACTTGCTCAATTTTAACTTTGGCATCCCGGGGCATAATCTGTTCGATGACTCCGCCTTTTCGTGTAATGGCTGATTTTAAAAGATTGCTATTTCCGAGTACCAGTATTTCGTATTTAGTTTGACCAGCCAATACTGCCAAGTCATATCTTGAATTAATACGGATGCCATTGCAGCTTATCAGAGAAGATCCGATATTTTTTATTGCATTAACAAGATCAACAAGTTGGGCCCGGTTTAAGCGACTCTCAATCCCCAAACTGATTCCCTGGCCCGAAGCAGAGCTCTCTCCATTTATTATATCAAGTTTTACTTTATCCGACTCATATTTGGCAAATACATCCTTCGCTTCATTTGAACTATTTTTATAAGAATCCAGTTCTTTCGTCAGCCCTTTTACATCTTCCCTTAAGTTTGCGTTCATCTTTGTTAATTTGGCAACTTCGAGTGCTAAAGTAGCATTATTTTCAGGCTGCAATTCCCTTCTGGCCTCCTTTCCTGAGTAGGCTTGCCAGGCGAAAAGAGAACCGAACAGTATACAAACTGCCATGATTATTATGTAATCAAATTTTTGGATAGTTTTCATTGTGTATTTAAATCAAGCAAACCGTTAAATAGTGGAAGGGTGATATCGCTGTTCAAAGAGCTATTGAAAATTATACCCTTATTGGCCTTGCGCTGATAAAGATCGTGAAGGTTTTCGGAATTTGAAATCTTGTCATACATTTTCTTTTGGTCTCCAACCGCTTCCACTCTGATCGGAGTCGTGATCCTTACATTGTTTATAAGAATTGTATTGACAATGCAATCGACAGCCGTTGTTTCGACTACTCTTTGATCATTGATTGAAATTCCCTCGGCTCCAGAAGACCAAAGTAAACTAAAAATATCCCGAACGTCAGATGCATGAACAATAGAATCTTCGCTGGCTGGAGTTAATTTACTATCGTCAAGACTGATTATAACTCCGGCTCCGTTCAGTTTGGTGAGACCCGCTGCAGCTTTCTTTTTATTTAGTAAATCAGTCTGATCTTTATTCAGAATTGAACTCTGCGTCTCTTCTTGGGTCCGCTGAATAGTCATCCGCAGACTAGCGATCTCATCCTTCAGTTCATTCTGCTCCTGGTATAAATCATCCTTGGTGGATTTGAGGCTGGCATACGGAGCGACAGGATTTGTTACCCTATCGGGAATGGAATGGAACTGAGCAGCGATAATAATCCCAAAAAGTACACAGATCGCTGTGATTAACAACTGACCGGCAACTTTTTTGGCTTTGTCTTTCCGAGGCATTCTACCTTACTCTGGGATAATATATAAATTGAAACTTCTAGTAATGGTACCCCAGGTAGGAATCGGACCTACGACGCCCGCCTTAGGACGGCGGCGCTCTATCCACTGAGCTACTGGGGCAAACTTTAGTCCAAAGTTTGTAAAGTAGAAAGTTTATAAAGTTGAGGGCAATAATCTCTTTACAATCTTATAGCTTGATAACTTGATGAACTTATTAAGTTATAGCACTTTTTGCTCGAAAAAACCACTCCTTTTGGAAGCGGTTTTTTAAAATATATAGATTAAACTTTGCACTTTTAGCTTTTAGCCTTAAGCCTTCAGCTTTTAGCCTTGGACTTTAGGCTTTAAGCTTTTAGCTTTTAGCCTTAAGCTTTAGACTTATTTGATCTTTACTCTCAAATTCTTACTAGGTTTAAAACGTGGCATTTTTGTTGCAGCAATTTTGATTGGCTTACCGGTACGTGGATTCACCCCCGCTCTTTCTTTTCTCTTGCCAACATCGAAGGTGCCAAATCCTGTTAAGGTAATCTTGTCGCCCTTAACCATTTCCTTGATTATCGTATCCAGCATAGTTTGTACGCCTACTTCCGCTTCGCGTCTGGAAAGACCGGTTTTTCTTGCGACTTCGTTGATCAATTCATTTTTGTTCATACTTTTAGACCACCTTTCAATATTTATTGATAAGTCTCAAAAATTCTAGAAATTGAAAGAGCCTTTTTCGTTTTTTTATCAATTTCAATAATAACTCCATTGAAGATACTCTCTCCAAGAGCTACTTTATGCGATTGTGGTAACCCTGTCAAGAACCCCTTGATAATAATGCCTTTGTCTACCCCAAGAACAGAATCCTTTGGACCGCACATTCCGACATCGGAGATAAAGGCTGTGCCTTTCTCCAGGATACTTTCGTCAGCGGTCTGAACATGGGTATGTGTGCCCAAAACGGCAGATACCTTACCATCAAGAAAATGGGCAAGTGCTGCTTTCTCGCTGGTAGCTTCGGCATGAAAATCGATGATTATAATTGAATCTCTAGAAGAGTCAACAATTTCCCCTGCAGAAGAAAATGGATCTTGGACCAAATCAGGTATAAAAACACGTCCGAGCAAATTGGCCAAAACAACTTTTACTCCTGCAACATTTATGCTGACCATGCCCTGGCCAGGAGGATTATTGGGATAGTTGGCTGGACGGAGAACTTTAACAGAATTATCCTTCATATAAGGTATGATATCCCTATTCTTCCAGATATGGTTACCCGAAGTAAGATAATCAACTCCGGTCTCGATCATCTCCTTATATTTTTCAAAAGTCATACCGCTGCCGCCAGCCAAATTTTCACCGTTGGCGACGACAAGATCAATATTTTCAGCCTTTCGTATCAACGGCACAAAATGAGCAACCGCTTTGCGGCCAGGCTTTCCAACAATATCACCGATGAACAAAATTTTTAATGACTTATTCATATCTAACACAGATTACTAATTATACGAATGACTACGAATTATTTGTATATTTGTATTATTCGTAATCTGTTTTTATTTTGCGTATTCGATCGCACGGACTTCACGGATAACCTGAATTTTCACCTGCCCCGGATATTGAACTTCCTCTTCCACTTTCTTCGCAATATCCTTAGCCAATCTGGCGGCTGTCAGATCATCAATTTCTTCTGGCTTGACCAAAATCCTAACTTCGCGTCCGGCCTGAATAGCATAAGCTTTCTCAACACCTTCAAACGCATTGGCCACCCGCTCCAGATCCTCAAGCCGTTTCAGGTGAAGCTGCAAAGATTCTCTGCGAGCGCCAGGGCGAGCGGAAGAGATGGCGTCGGCGATCTGGACGATAGCAGCCTCTGGTGTCTCCATCTCAACGTCCCCGTGATGTGCTTCGATGGCGTGGATTAAATCTTCGGGTAGTTTAAATTTACGGCAAATATCTGCAGAGATAACTGCGTGAGAACCTGGTACTTCGTGATCAACTGCCTTGCCCAAATCATGCAAAAGTCCGGCTTTTTTGGCGAGAGCAGTGTTTGAACCAATCTCCTCAGAAACAAGGGCGGAGAAACGCGCCACCTCGATGGCGTGTTGCAACTGGTTCTGACCAAATGATGTTCTAAATTTTAATCTGCCTAAAACCTTGATAATTTCTGCCGGAAGACCTGTCACGCCGACTTCATAAGCGGCTTCTTCGCCGGATTTCTTAATATCAGCAGCTACTATTTTCTTGGCTTTCTCAAAAGCTTCTTCGATTCTGGTTGGATGGATTCTGCCGTCAGTCACCAAATCAGCCAAGGTAACTTTGGCAACCTCACGTCTGACCGGATCGAATGAAGAAATTACAACCGCATCAGGAGTGTCATCGATTATCAGATCAACGCCGGTAACCTTTTCAAATGCCTGAATATTTCGACCTTCACGACCGATAATCCGGCCCTTCATCTCATCACTTGGGATCATGACTGTTGAGACAGTTGATTCGGCTGCCGTTTCTGCAGCCACCCTCTGCATAGCCGAAACGAGGATTTCTCTGGCCTTTTCATCTGCTGAATCCTTGACAAACTCATTCACTTCTTTGATCTTCTTCACCAATTCTTCCTTGCCCTCCTTCTCAACCAAATCAAGTAAAACCTTCTTGGCATCTTCTTTGGTCATCTTGGCAATGCGCTCCAAACTTTGTTCTTGTTTTTTTCGAAGGTCACGAAGCGTCTGTTTGATCTCTTCGATTTCGCTTTCCTTTTTTTGTAATGTCTTCCGGCTTTTTTCCACCTCATCAAAACGAGCATCAATATTCAACTCTCTTTTGCGAAGATCGGCCTCTGCCTTCTCCACACTTTTGCTTTTTTCATCAAGCAATTTCTTTGATTCTTCTTTTTCCTTGAAGGCCTGATCTTTCGCCTCAAGAAGGACTTCCCTTGCCTTTGTCTTGGAGTCTTCGATAATTTTAGTTGCCTTATCCTCGGCGTTGGCAATCTTTGTTTTAGAAAATTGACGATACAGGAAATAACCGCCAAAAGAGCCAACGACCAAGCCGGCAAGTGCGATTAGCGCTAGTGTCATGGTTCAACCTTTCAGATTCCAATATGAAAAATAGAGTTTAGGAGATCCCCAAGCTTCGTTTTCTTAGTTTACAGATAGATATATTGGAATATTTTTTCATTAATTGTGTAATTTATAATTTCGACAGACTGATTATATATTTTTTTGCCTAAAATTGCAACAAAAAGACTATCTCCATTTTAATGCGATTTAATTAATGGCGAAGAAATGCCAAGGTTGAAATTTTGGCCATTTTCTGAGAAAGTAATCCCACTATGCTAAAGGAGGCAAACCATGACCGCACAAAAGTTGCCTCCAAAAGGAGGCATTGGTGAGAAAATTTTGACTATCACTGATGATTGTATGATTTTCCACCTCCTTTATCGGATTTTTTCACCCGAGAATGACCGCGGATTCGGAAGAAGCTTTATCGAGGCAAACTATTGGGCTGAAGTGAGCATCAGTTCAGTAGTTAGGTGGGGGGATTACACTGGCTACGAATTCAAGATCGATTGCCGTGGCGAAAACGCTTGGCACTATATTGATCACGAAAGCTGCGGCTGGGTTTCAAGCGCTGTGTTTAATTTTAGCAACCAATCCCACTGGAATTTCAACGAATTTGCAAAACGGTTCTTTTTAGACTATGGCTTTGCACTAAAACAAGTTCATTACGAACGTTACTATCATGGTCCAGAAATTCCAAAACTAAAGTTCTAGCTCGTCGATCCTAATGGCCAGTTGCTACTACGTTAGTAGCTGGCTTTTTCTTGCATATAATTAATATTATTGATTTTTTATATTAATTGCCAGCTGCCCCCTTTGTCGGATCCACGTTTTCCGAAGCACTTTTTATCTTATTCCCTCCGAAATTCTAAACAGTGTAGCATTTTAGGATACGGCTAGCCATAGGGTTGCTCTGAATTGAAATATTTGCTATAATCGTTGAAAGATTACCTGATAATCTTATAAATTGAGCATGAAATTTGGCCCGTAGTTCAATGGTAGAGCAGACCGCCGCCGAGGCGGTTTGGCTGTGAGAGTAGAAAACATCAGCTAACATATGTTTATTATTTAATTTTTTTCAGGTTATTGGGCCCGTAGCTCAATGGTAGAGCAGACCGCCGCCGAGGCGGTTTGGTTGTGAGAACAGTGAGCATCAGTTAAAATAAATTTATTATTTAATTTTCCAGGTTATTGGGCCCGTAGCTCAATGGTAGAGCAGTGGCCTCTTAAGCCATTGGTTGTGAGTTCGAGTCTCACCGGACCCACCAACCTGGAAAAATAGAAACAATCAAATAGTTCAAATAATATGGCCTCATCGTCTAGTGGTTAGGACACCACGCTTTCAATG
Organism: Patescibacteria group bacterium; assembly: GCA_041674765.1. Lineage (GTDB taxonomy): Bacteria > Patescibacteriota > UBA1384 > XYA2-FULL-43-10 > 1-14-0-10-43-13 > JBAYVE01. Next base: position 3,133 of record JBAYVE010000007.1, on the reverse strand, counting down.
TGGTAAGAGGGGTTCGATTCCCCTTGAGGCTACCAAGTGAAATTTTCACATCTTCGATATCCATTATTGCGCTGTAGCATTGGTTAATTTGGGTGTTTGACATCTGATTTTTGTTCCAGACCAGTCCAAATGGAAATATCGAACACAATAGGATGCGCTTCTCCTGTAAATCGGCATCCAAATAGGTTTGAGAAAAATTGACGAATTTCTTTTCGACAAATTTAACTATCTTTTCTAGATTGTATTTGTTAATAAGGTCGTCATTTTTTGTTACCTGAATTACGGCAATTTTTTCTTCTAATAGCTTATTTTGTTCTTTGAAGATATCATCGGAGTAAACGCCTGATAGATTTTTCTCAATTAAGGATTGTCTAAGCTCGTAAATTTTTTTAAGCTCTGTATCCGCTTGCTCTCGTCTAACTTGAACAGACTTGATCCTTTTATAATATGTGCTTCTTAAAAATGCGACAAAGAGCTTAATGGTATTTTCTCTCAAAGTAATTTTATCCAAAAGCTCTATGACTGCCGCTTCTAAAATGGCTGTGGATGTATTTTGCCCCTTGCAGCGCTTCTGGCAAAGATAATAGCCATAGAATTGCCTCTTGCCTTTGCTCATTGCTCCCGTGAAGGAACTGCCGCAACAGCTGCACTTAACGATTCGGCGTAATGGAAAATTTGGATTGTCCTGGTTTCTTTTCATAAGAGGGGTGGCAATATTAGTATTTCTACCATCAATCACCGCTTGAACTCGGTAAAACAGCTCCTCGGTGATCATTGGCGGATGCTGGCCTTGAACTTCTACGCCGTATTTCTTAGAAACTATCTTTCCTGTATAAAATTTATTCCTAAAAATCCTATCGACAGTTTGAGGTCGAAGTTCATAATTTTTTCTGCCTGGTATTCCACCCTTAAGTCCTTGTTTGTTTAAAATATCAGCCATCTCTTTCAAAGTTTTCGTGCCAGTTGCCATCAATATCCAAGCATCTCTCATCTTTTCAAAAGCTTCTTGATCCTTGACTATATAACCACTTTGAGCCCTGTAGCCAAGCGGCGCATGACCGCCACTAGCTAATCCCGCCATAAATCTTGCTCTCATCCCGTTTTTAGTTCGCTCGCTTCTCACATCATTATCCATTTGAGCAAAACCCGCCAACATCGTTTCAACAAATTTCTCTGTTGGACTATTGCCGGTCGGCTCAGTTGCAGAGATAAGCTTGATCTCACATTCAGCTAGTTTTTTTCTAATCGCAAGATAATCCGCTGTCTGGCGGGAAATTCTGTCCAGGCGATAGATGATAACTGCATCGATTTCTTTTTTGTGCTTTCGGCAATATTCAAGCATCTCAATCAGAGCGGGACGACCGCTGATAGTTTTTGCAGATCGCCCCTCCTCTCGAAAGGTCTTGATAATAACAAGGCCTTTTCGGTCTGCCTCTTTTTTGCAAATATCTTCCTGGGTATCCAAAGAGTAATTATCAACCTGTTCTTCGGTCGATACTCGGAGATAAATCACTGCATTGCCGCTCTCTTTTTGTTTTTTGCCAAAACTAAACTGTTCCATTTTTACCCCTCCCTCAAAATCTCTCTAAGTGTTTTATTGTCGAATATTTCTTTTTCATAAGAATCAAGCCATAGGTCGACTAGCTCTTGAAACTCGCAGACATACTTTTCTAAGTCCTCATCACACATTCCGGCTGCAACATCGCCAAGTATTCGGCGAGATCTTTCTAGCGTTGTTTCCTCTTGTCGGGTAGGAAAAATTTCCTTTAGTGCATTTTCGATCGTTTTCTTGTGGTTTGCTAATTCGTTAAATCCAGACCTTGAATTAACGGTAAAATCATTGCCCATTCTCGCAGGAATAATGGTTTGCAGACTTAATAGTTCTAATTGGCTAGACATCGAACACCCTCCCAGTTATGTATGTATCTATATGTATATAGTTTATATCTATATGTGTATAGTGTCAATACAAAAAGGCAGCATTTTAATCACAAATATGCTAGTCCTAGAGTGCAAATATCAGTATTCAAATATACGCTAATTTAGACTAAGCTTTCTCCCAAATTTCGCCATCTGATTCATTGGTTTTGATGTTCTCCAAAAGTGCAAACTGGATCGTGAAGTCGGCATCCGGATATTCATCAGCTCTAATTCTTCGGGCATACCTCTTGGCATAAATTAGTAAGTACATTGAATGACAGGCAAAAAGTACAGTTGGGAAATCACCCTCTATGTTATCTTCCCAGTCATTGGAATAATACAGATCAAAGTACCTTTTGATTTTGTTTCGAACCAAGATGAATGAAGCATATCTCTCAATTACTTCTAATAAGTAATACTTTGTCACACTTTTATTACTAGCTTTTCTTGTAAATAAAAGCTCCGGCTTAATCTTGGCCTCTGTTAGAAAAGAATAATCAGAATACGGCTCAGCTAATTCAGTTTTTGTAACAACTAAAGAATTTACCGCTTTCTTATTTTTGCCTAAAAAACTCAAACTAAGATTAGCAAGTAAAAGGGAATCAGTAATGTAACGTTCCGATGCTCCGGCCCCTGCTTCTGCTGTTATCTTGGGAAAATATCGGGGAGTGATGAAGTATCGTTTTGGTAAATACGCAAGACTGTTAGGAGCTAGATAATAGATAGATGGTCTTGTTCTTTCGATATAACCATTTGACCAGATTCTTTTAATGTATTCTTTTTCTGTTAAGTCTTTGAGCCAGCTGTTTATTCTTCTATGATCTTTATGTTTTAGGAATGATTGTATCTGTATTCTGTTTAGGAATTTGTATTTATATATTAGAGTTAGGATTTCTTGTTGTTTAGTTGTTATTGTTTGATTTGTCATGTTTTTTGATTGATTATTTTTAGGACGAGTATTATTTATTTTTTCCCTAACCTACCTAACCATATATGTGTATAGGGTAAGTGCTAAAATATTTTCAAATTTAGCTTCAAAAACCCTTATTTTTTGTATCAGATGAATGGGACAATAGACTGGGACAAAATCAGATACCCAATGAGACATTTTTAGGAGTAATTTTAACGAATAAAAATAGAAATTGCCACCATATCTAAGTTAGGTCTAACATGAAGAGACATTCCATGTAAAGATGCTGAGTATTTTTGTAAC
>JBAYVE010000006.1:0-56259 GCA_041674765.1 Patescibacteria group bacterium | reverse complement strand
CTTAATGACTATATTGATGAACATCAAATAGAGAATATAGATTCATTACGTCTTATTATCTGCGAACCTGAGCACCTTAGAGAATTAGATGCAGATTACTGGGAAGATGATTTGCCAGAAGATGCTGAACTTCCTGACTCTGTACTGTCCGCGCTAGAAACTTTTAACGCATCGCTCAAGGATGCCGGAGTAGTTGGCTGGCATCAAGGTAAGTATGCTGCAATTATTGATAATCAAATGGAGTAATAAATGGCCTCACTAAATTTATGCCAATTTATTGGCTGGATCGGAAAGATCGAAAACCGTTATATGAGCAATGGCGATGCAGTTGTTACCTGCTCAATCGCCGTTAATGAGTCGTACAAAGACAAAAATGGAGACAAGCAAGAAAAAGTCGAGTGGGTGAATGTGGTAGCTTACAGAAAGCTTGCTGAAATTATGTCGACCTATTGCACAAAAGGAATGCAAATATACGTGTCCGGCAAGATGTCCACTCGCAAATGGGAAGATAAAAATGGCGTAGAGCGCTACTCGACAGAGATCATTGCCAATGACATGAAGATGCTCGGACAAGCAAGAGAAAAAGTTACTTCTGATGATCGTCAATTCGACGAAAGTAATTCACCTAGAAAACAGTCGACTCAAAAACAAAGCCGAGCTCCGGCTGGTAGCGGTTTCGATGATTTTGAAGACGACATTCCTTTTAATTAAGCCCTTGTTATCTATAGATTATATAGAATTCTCAGGGCTATAGAAATGGATGAATTGAAAGTGAAAAAATGTTTTAAATGCAACAAAACAAAAGAATTAAGTGATTTCTATAAGCACAAAGAAATGGCTGACGTAACCGTCTTAATTCATTCTCAATCAGGTCCTTAGTTCAAACATCATTAAAAATGAGTATATTTAAGATGAATGTTTTCTGCTCATATCCAGAAAATCCTTTCGGCAAGCATATTCTCTATGAGTCTGGGAAACGTATGCCAGTTATGCAACCAAAGATAATACAACATCCAACTGAGGATTATCAGAGTAATCCGATAAAAATATTTTACAAAGTATTGGTTAAATGTTCTATGTGCAGAGCACAAGGAATCTTTGACCAAGACGGGAATGGAATCGAGTTTCATCAACCAACACATCCACTGCTTATAAATAGGTAAATTAATGATAAATCAAACTATGCATGTTGATGTTGACTGGATGCCCAAAGGATTTGAGGCAATCCGTATTGGGAAACCAGAATATGGAGAATTTTTTATTTTTAACGGCAACATTTATCAATATAGTGAATCACCTTTTAAAGATCTTTTAACCGGGGAAATTTTAAACACATGCCCTCCATTACCATTAATTATTGTTTCAAAAATACAGGATAAATACAATGCTTTTGTAATCCACAATGAACTTCATGTTCATGTTGAGCAGAAAACTCTTAACAGTCTTGGTCTTGTTAATGGCCAGAAAATTAATTCCATGCAGCTTTATGAGGTAATCAACAATAACGTGAAATGACGGCCCATCTATACCAGATGAACTAAAAAAAAGAATTAGTGATTTCTATAAGCACAAAGAAATGGCTGATGGACATGTTAATTTATCGATCTCTGACATTGATTTGCTAATTATTGATAAGGACCAAAAATGATATTCGATTTTTTTAAACGTGACAAAATAAATATTAACGTGGGGGATCATTTCGCAGCAGAGAGCAAGAGTAAGAACGACCGCAGCTGGGCATCATCAACATTTATATGTATCGAGCGCGATGATAAAAGATTGGTGGGGAAGATAGTAAGCAAAGAGTCAAATATGTTTAGCGATGCTGTTGTCACATTCTCCAAGAAAGATTGGGATTTTAACCTTGTAAGCGAAAATTTTTTAAGAGCGCAGCTATCAGGCAATAGAACCATCATGTAACAAAAACATTAAGGACTAAAAAATGACAACTAAAAAAACACAACGAGAGTTAATTCTTGAATACTGGGGTCGCGTACATGATATGTGCGATTCTTACAATAAACAGCATGGAACAAATATTAGACCTCAGCGGTGCGTGAAATATTGTGGCAATATTTGGGGATATATCATTAATCATCCTGTATTTGATGGGTCAAACTACGATCTAGCAGTAGCAATCATAGAAGACATGCCTGTTTTTTTAGGGGATAAGATTTATCATAAAGAGCATAGAAACTGCGTAGCGATAATTGACAGCGCATTTTATGATCCTCGTTACTGGACACTAACGCCACCAAAACCGAAGCGAACATTTGAGTTGAACGGCCAGCAGTTGCCTTGTCCTGAAACTGCTCCATGCGGTTTTACTCTTGGTCTTCTTGGACATAATTTTTATTATAAAGAATATAAAGATATAAATGAAGTTGAACGAGCTATTTTTGACATGCTAGTTAACGCACGAGACAAGGACTAAAAATAATGGAAATTAAAAACCGTGATGAGTTAAATACTTGGCTATTCGATCATGCGCAAATTCAATCTCATTTTTGCCATGGCATAAAAGGCTGGGTAAAAAATGAGTTTGTAAATATTGCTTTTGTTGACATGGAAACGGATGAACGCATAGAAGTAATTTATGAGGATTAAAAAAATGACAACTAAAAAAACACAACGAGAGTTAATTCTTGAATACTGGGGTCGCGTACATGATATGTGCGATTCTTACAATAAACAGCATGGAACAAATATTAAACCTCAGCAGTGCGTGAAATATTATGACATTGTTTGTGGATCTATCATTAATCATCATGTATTTGATGCGTCAAACTACGATCTAGCAGTAGCAATCATAGAAGACATGCCTGTTTTTTTAGGGGATAAGATTTATTATAAATTAGATGGCTCTATGCACACAGTAGGTAATAATATTCCAGTTATAGTTGCATATAATTGGACACTAAAAGCGCCAAAAAAGAAGCGCACATTTGAGTTAAACGGTAAGCAGTTGCCTTGTCCTAGCAATAGTGAGTTTTGCAAGACCCATTCGATTGATATTCTGGGACAATATTATTATTTTGACTATATGGAAGACAGAAACAAAGTGGCGAGAGCAATCATTGATTTGCTTGATAACGCACGAGACAAGGAATAAAAAATGAAACACGAGATTGAAATACCAGATTTGCCTGAAGGATGGGAGGCTGTTGCTTATAAGGTTCCAGAAGTTGGTGAGTATTATTTTGGATCAGGAGGAATTAGATTAGCGCATATAAATTTTGAAAATTTATGGCTAGTAGTCCGCAAAAAGCAGCCGCGCAGGATAGACAATAATGAAAGTTATGATCCAAGCAGCCCTAATGGATTTGACTGAAATTATAGAAAAATAATGGAGGATGGGAAATGAATTTCTATAAATTTTTTGAGGTAATTTTTGCGACAGTTTTCACTATGGTTATAGTGCCACTCGCAGTCTTAGTATGTATTCATCTAGTAAAATGGATTATAGAGGCTGTATCATGAAAGGAATAACAGAAGAAAGATTGAAAGAGGTTTTTAGTTGGTTTTACTGGCCATCAGATGCAGAGAAAAAGTTTTTCGATGCTCTGTTATCGGAATGCACCGAATTAAACGCATGGCAGCCGATTGATGAGAATACGCCAAAGGATAGGGATTTGGTGTTGTACTTTTCACCGAATAAAAAGTGGGTTGGTTCTCTAGGCAGAGATTGGCCATTTGCACCCACCCACTGGCAAGAATTGCCCGAGGACCCAAAATGACTGTCCCGCAAATTCAAGCTTCATTCCGCTATTATTCTGCACATCAGGGTATCTACATATAAAATTCCGTCCATTCAGATTCAGTTCATATTTTTATTATATGATGTCAATAAATGAATATTTGTACCGTTATAGATACAGGAGGTTGATATGTATAAATTAATTTTAATTTCAGCGTTGATGATTGTATCGTCTTCAGCCGTTGGCCAAAGTTACGGATATCGAGATTATGGCGCGAACGAATACAGATACCGCTCACAGACACCGGGGCTTAATGGATACACGAATGCAGACATGGTTCGTGACCAAAATAATTATATTCGTCGTCAGCTAGATAATGACATGCGTGAATTGGATATTCGGTCGAATGTCATGCGCAATGAAATGCTTTATGAAGGATATGAAAGCGGATCTACTGGAAGATATAATAGATATTGAATGTGATAAGGTTATTTGTAGTTGCATCGATGATAATAATCGCATCATGCGCAGACAATGGAGAGAATCATCCAAAACACAGCAATGAATTGGATGATTTTCTTTCAGAGATTGAAGAAGTTTGTAATGATATTGAACAAAAGATTGTTGATGAAAACAGACAAAGATCAGAGCACTACGACACGCTCAAATATAACAGACGAACAGATAATAAGAATCCAACGCCAATATCTTATTGACATAAAGCCATTGCAAGATAGTATGCTTAAGATATTATCTTTGGCAATACCTAAAATTGTGGCTCAATCACCGTGCGTGAAATACGAGCATGATTATGAAACGCAACATAAAATTAATATTCTTAATGAAGAAATTCAGAAAGTAATTGATATTTACAAAAATAGATATCCTGAATTATTCAGATCTATTGATTAACTCTCTTCTTCATTTCAATCTTATTGATATTGAACACATCTAGGTACTTATCATAGAATTTTGACTCATTCATCTCTAATTCCTTCAATCTCAGGCGCTTCTCTGCAATAGGAATATCCTTATTTAGTCGCACTGCATCTTGTTGGTCACGCGCATATCGTATAACTTCTGATAATTTATCCGCATACGCATCCAGCGCCAACATTTCTTTCTTGTCGTTGATGACTGTCTGCATGGCGACAAGATCATTCTTTCTCCGGGCACGATTGAATTCTTCTGCGGCAAGCTTAGCTTCTTCCCGCGCTTTGTAAAATGCAGACCGGGTATCTTTAATCGATATTTCTTTGTAAGCTTTGCGGATGAATGGCATCTCCGCTGAGTCAAGTTCGGCTCCATCGGCTTTCAGCATAGCTGCGCTCACAGACGAATCCACAAGTGCGCCTGCGCCACCCGTGGCCGTGCGCGTCATGAACTTGAGTGTTTCCGGAGATACATCCATGCCAGCGCCTGCCAACCATCCGGATACCTGGTCGTACATTGTCCCTTTAGTGCCGCGCCACATTTTTTCACGATCTGGCTGAGATTGGTCAAATGGGCTATCTGGCATCAATTCGCCGCCGCTAAATAATTGTTTGTTGTTCGATATTTGATAAGGAATCTGCGCGACAGTAGGTAGCGCCCCACCAAGCACCTGATCGGATTTAAACTCTCCATCAGATCCAACAACAATGCTGCCAAATGGCGTCAGTTCCTCAATCGCTGATGCTGCAATATGCCAAGGCATTGTATGCAGTTCATCCTTACGTTGCGCATCAGCCATGGACCTGCCAATATTCCAGAAAAATCCATATCCATAAGGGATTGGAAGTTTGAGATAACCATCTCCGTATTTAATGACAGCATTGCGCTCTTTGGTGTAGTCGTCAATCTTATCGTAATCATCTTCACCACCGCCGCCGAGCGATGCTGCGGCAAGATATCCAAGTGTAGTCAGACCACTGGCAAGCGCCCATGCTTGATATTTATTCTTGCCTTTTACAAGAGCATGCAACGTGGCAGCCGTGCCCTGCACAGACGCATTAAAGAATAAATAAGCAGCATTAGCCTCAACACCGAGCTCACCCTTACGGTTAAAATTAACTGTGATATTTTTTGCTGCCTTAGCAGCATCATTAACGTTCATGCCACTGTCGATCATCGCCTTGAATGCAGATAGCCGCATTGCATTTTCACCAGCTTGATTCAAGTTATAGATCCACTTAAGAGTAGCGTTATATGCTTTCCTTCCTGCTGCACGAGCGGCATTAGCCATGTCACCTTGTTTCAGATTGGCAATAACACCCTGATATGCGGCATATTCTGATGCTACCTCATTACCCAATCGCTCCATATCAGATAGGTATGCCGCCCCGGTATTCCCGCCATTGCGTCGATACGCATCTATCCAATCCGTGCTTTGCTTGCCGTTTGTTGCCGCATAACGAAGAAGTGTTGCAAATGACTTTGGATAATTTGATATGGCCTTTGCTGCCATCTTCAAACCCTGCTCGCCTGTGAGATTTATCACGCCAGTAGTAAAATCCCTGACCATGTTGGTCATAATGAACTCTGGGTTATAACCGGTATAGACTTTGGAGAGGTAGCTATTCAGCATTCTTCCGGCAGAAACAATTTCACCATACCCTTCAATACCAAGCTTCTTGTATGCCCTGGCCATCAATTCATCATTGATCTGGACCCTGATTGCATGGCCGTCGATATAAACGTTAATCTCGTTATCTGCCAGCATTGGAGACGCAGACATAACCACTCTCTGATCTGCCGTTGGATTAATAACAACATCGCTGAGAGCAATCTTCTTATCTGTCAATGGCAATGATTGTCTGAATAGATTTGCGCCTTCCTTGGTGTCAAATACAGCTTTAGTCCGCCCTTTTACCTGCACTTCATAAGCAGTTGTGTTGCGCAACATCTGACGTTTAGCCGGCTGTCCGATAGTCATCAACTCAGGTATGCCGATCTCCGCAGCCATCATAACAACATGCTTTCCTACCCGGTTTTTCTCGACTTCCATGATCGCGCGTTCATGATCTTGGAGAATGTTCTCGATCACAGCCTCATCGCGCCTACCGTGCCCAAGCCTGCGCTTATTCTTCACCTTGACCGACATACCCTTGCCGGTGCCTGAATTGCCCTGCTCAGCCCCCTTAACTGGGATGTAATGCTTGTATGTGGCTTCCCAAGCATCGGTAATGTCTTTGTTCAACAACCCGCCATCAAGACGCAGTTTCTTTGTTTGCTCAGTAATCGATCTCAGTTCATTTGCAAGCTTACCAAGTTCACCCGGTGCTTTGGACAAGTATTCCTTGGCTTCATCATCAGCAATACCGTAGGCGGTGGCTTCTGGATCGTCGCGCAGTTTGCGGATAGCCTCGTTTGCCTCCGGTGCATGCTGCGCTTCCAGATAATCAGCAATATCATCCATCGTAAAGCCTGCTTTAGCGATTTTCTCAATCAAAGGATTGCGGATCTGCTCGCGGAAGTCCTCGACTTGATTAGCTACTTTTGCGTGATATCGTTCTTCTGCTGCGTACACGTCAGCTTGCTGTGATACGTTTATACCCTTATCCGCAAGCCACTCTTTAACTACCGTGAATCGATTGAATGAATCTTGATATTTACGTTGGAATTTTCTGAAGCGTGATTCTCTAGGGATATCCAAGCTATTTGTGCGTTCAGGAGACACACCTTCCGTTGTCTTTATGTCGGCATTGCCAATACCATTATCTTCATTCAGGATTGATTTTTGTGCGTTCTGTGGTGGCGGTGCATTATTCATTACCTTGCCATTGAACATTAATATGACATCATCGTTTTTGATATCTTGTGTTTCTTCTGGAGATTGTCTCTTTCTCTGATCGTCAGACATGCCCATGCGAGCCTGAACGTTTCTGGCCTCCACTTCGCCACCTAATCTCCTGTAAACTGATTCAGGTCTATCAAAAAAATCAAGATAGACATGATTGCTTGGCGGTCTTTTTTTACTGTGATCTTCAAGTGCTTTTTGAAGATCAGCTTCATCATCAATACTATCGATTAATTTATTCTGCTCGGCTGCCCATTTTTTATATGCGGAACTTTCATGATATTCATTTCTTTTTATCTCATTATCTCTGATAAATTGAGCAGAAGATTGCACACTACCACCAGTAGCAAATCCTTCTGTTCTTTGAATTCCATGTTGGATCTCATGCAGCAATACTGACAAAACATCGCTCATTGGCACATCCTCTCCTATTGTTATCATAGACGGGGATAGTCCTGTACTTACTCTGAAAGAAGCTCCTGAACCTACTTCCGTATCAATACTGAGATTAGCTAAATTTGGATATGCTGCGAACAACTTAGGATGATCAATAACATCCTCTAATGCTATTCCGGCAAATCCATCTTTCAGGCGTTGCGCGTACACCGATTTGTATACCTCGCCCCACGGCTGATTTTTAGTAGGAAACGGTTTTTTGATTGAGGCATCACTATCATTTATTTCATAACGCCACTTACGATCGACGCCCAGAAACCATCCGGTATCTTGCCTAACTTGTTCTTGATCGTCGCCATTGGCAATACGATCTTGCGCAGCAGTAAGTGACATTGAATCAGCCGTTTCAGATTTCTTCCCGGCAAAACTAAACTTAGGACCATCATCGCCCATAGAAATTTTGAGGCGCGCAGGATCAAAAACAACTGTTGATGTATTGTTTTCTCCCCATGCCAAAGAATCACTGAATTCAACCGAGTCATACCCATACGTTTTAATCATATCCAAAACTTTATCCTGGGCATTCCTTCCTAGAGTTAAATAAAATTCTCCATCAGTAAATAACTCAAAGTGGTCTATTTCTGATTCTCTTCCACTATTTGCAGAATCAATTTCACGTAGATCTTGAATATCATTTTCATCAAATATTGAATTCATAATATCTTTCAATACTTGCTTTTCCTCGCCAGGCATTTTTTTCCATACAGCAATAAATGGCTTTTCTGTCTTGATATAAATATCGTGCGTAAATCCTGCTCCGTCATTATTAAATATATCTGCAGCAATAGAATTACCGGTTGTTAAATATATTCCGCCGTATGATGATTTAAACTCAGAGAATCTCTCTTTCGTTGAATGTTTGTAAACAATTGGCCGACCGCCAGCATCCACGGCTTTGCTATCACCAAACCACCGCCAAAAATTCCGAATACCTTCCTCAGTAGGATGTATCGGCTTACCTTCGCTGTTCGTGGTTGGACGGTCAACGCCGTCGATGTTGATTGTGTCGGGGATTGAGGCGCGACTGAACATTGCTATGCCTTTGTCAGTCTCTTTGGTCTTAATCTCGCTGAACAGATTATCGAATGCTTCCTCAACTGGAGCAACCTCGCTCTCAAGCAAGTAAGGATAGCGCTCTTTGTCTCGAGCGAAGTCCTCTGCATTGGTAACATTGGCTAGATAGTCATTGTTATAGCCTTTCTTCATCATCTTGGCGATAACATAATTCTCGAATGATCTCGCGGCACGCTCAATGATTCTGGACCAGTAGCCATCTTCCTTACCCTTGTCGATCGCTCCCGCCCGTTTCTTCATTGGGGACTCATCAAGAGCTATCACTAGATCAGAGAATCTGGCTTCTACTTCAGGACGCACACCCATAGGATGATTGGGATCTTTAACCCAATTCTCGGGACTAAAATATCCGGCAGTAGGATTGCTCAACCGTCTTTTTTCAATCTGATATTGAGTCATCAATGAGCCGCTTTTCTTGTGCATCATCATCGGTTCTGGCCGATATGTAATGAACATATCCTCACGTACAGGCTTTGGTTCTCCACGCTTCCGCTGGAAATAATTATCCATAGCGTGAAACCATTCATGAGCTAGGTTGCCTGCGCCTTTCGTCTTAGTGAGATTTATCACAAGCGCACCCGGCTCGAAGTGAGCCAGCGCTGCTCCCTTGCCGCGCGAACCGAATCCAAGCCCCAACGATCCATTAAGAGATAGCGCTTTTGGTGGCACACCAACAATGTTGGATAGGTCCATCAATGCATCATAAGCCTGATTAAGCATTCCTTGTCGCTCACGATTATCTTTGCCTTGAGATACCCAATTACCGAATTCGACTCCACGGAATCCGAACGCAGATTGAAATTGGTCCGGCGTTACATCCTTCCCTTGCCTCCAATCCTGCCCGGTACGTGGTCGATTCTCTTCGCCCCTAACATCGGTTTTTTTGACGTTATCGCTTTCCTTTACAAGCTCCCATGCAGCAACAAGATCATCGTAATTGTTTTTGAGATATTGACTAGCTTCCTTCAGATCAGTGAAAGTTTTGAGCTTACGATATTCACGATCGCCTTTCTTGTTGATGAAATATGAGCCAGTTCTACCACGCAACTCAAACTGCATTTTCTTGTCATCATTTGGCTTTTCTTTCTGCAGAAGGTCATTTACGCTCTCGGCAACCCGATCGACGTCCGTTACATTAACAACAGTCGTTCTGCCATCGATCTTAATTTGAGCCATTGGGTAATTGATTAATATCCCATTGCTATCGTATTTTCCGGCATCTGGATAAATGGCTACGCTCTCCACCCTTGACCAGTCCTGACGGTTCGGCACCCTGGACAAAACTTGCGCACGAGCAAAGAAATTCTCGAGTCCTGGAAATTTTTTACTGAATTCGATAATCTTGTCTTCATTTAAGGAGCCAGACACAGCCAGTTTTGCTAGGCCACGAAACATCTTGACCTTTTGAACCCAAGATTTTACCCGGTAGCTTAACTTTGGCTTGGTAGGTATCTGTTCACGAGCTGAATAATAAAATGCCGATAAGAAAGGATTTTCAATATTAAGGTAATCATCCTTCGGCCATATCTTGCTCAGTGGTTGAGTAGCAATGTCGTCGTCGGTGTATTCTCTGGAAATAGAACGCTCTAAGTCTTTGCGTGCGCCGCCAATCTTTTCCCCAAAATCTTCTATTTTGGCGGCAGCTTGATCTCTAGGAATATCTAGGCCGACATTCTGAGAATTTACAAATTTCGCAGCATTCTCTAAGGCAGATTTTGAATTTGCTTCAAAAGTTTCCCCTCCATAAATGCCTTGACTTTTGAATAAAGCCGCTCCCATTGCATCCCTTACTTTTGATTTACTTATCCCAAATAATTTTTGGATCACCGGGGAAATATAATCAAATCTCGATACCTGTTTTAAATCCAAACCTTTCAAATCTTCATCACTAGCCTTACCGCCGGCCAACAATTTATTGGAAATTTTCTCAAATATTTCATCATTACGTTTGGATTTTTCTTCAAACTGCTTCTTAAGGTATTGATTGCTCTCGAATTCCTGCGCCGCTTTCTGCTTGTCAGTATGGAAGTTGCTTACTGTATCACCATTACTATCGGATACAGCAAATCTACCTGCTATCAATCCCTTTCCTTCGGTGAAACTAAAACCTTCCGGCAACACAGGATCTTTCTCTACTGAACCAGTATTAGCAAACATATCATCGGATATGGCCGTGTTTTGTTGCACGCCGCCCTTATTGCTGCTTGAGAATAAATCACCTGGACGCGCAGAATTTGCTTTTAACACCTCTTCTTGGCTGGCCAGATTATCATTGTTACCAAATAGACTGCCTTGAGAAGCGCGAGAGAATTTCACGGCATCAGGATCATCCTTGCTTAATGCTTTCCAATTTTGGTTTATACCTGATACGAAAAGATCATCAACAGCACGTTTTGCATTCCTGTATTCAGAATGACCGAGAGGATCACCATCCGCATCAAATGACGTGATTCTCCAGTCGTTACCACTATCAGTTGAATTGCGCGACAATAGCCTTTTGCCGTTCGCATCAATAGCATCAATGATGTTATTTTCAAGAGCATTTGCTATGTCTTCACGGATAGCTTGCAATGAATTGCGCAATGCTCCCCATGAATCAATATCAAGATTCTTGATGAAATTATCATCATCGAACTTGGCATCCAGAACTTGATATGCAGCGACCTTCTGTGCAAACGTTTGCTTGTTCTGCTCATCAGTCGCTTTCTTGCTGAACTTGGCCGTGATAGTTACGTCATTTTCATCAAAAATTACATAATTAAAGTTTCCGTCTTCATTGAATTTTACTTCAGCCACAAATCCTTCTTCGAGCTTATCCTTCGCGTATTCTTCAGCTTGGCTCTTGTTGTCAAATTCACCTCTTGAGAATTCACCCTTCTTAGTGGAGAGAATCACAACATATTTTTTGTGCCTGCTCGATCCGTCCAGGTACTTAATACCGCGAATGCCTAAACTATAGAGTTCGGAACTAGCCTTCTCCTGGCTATCAAACTTTCTCGCTCTTGACCTATAAAACTCACCTGCCGTACCGAAGTCTTTATCAAATGATGGTAGCGAGAATTTCTTTTCAAGAGACGCAATAACTTTATCACTCTGCTCTAATAATGGCTTATCCCACAACAGATATTCATCTTGTTTTGGCGCTAGTTCTACTTGGTAGAGTTTGCCGCCAACTTTCTTAGTTAATGTTCCGTCTTTCAGTGCATCAATAACAATTTGCGCATCTTCTGTCATTGCGTATGGATTTGATGAATTCCATTTAATATAAGTCTCTAGCCTACTAATTAACGAATCATCGCTTCCTTTATGATTAGCAACCATTTTTGTGATTGTGTAGTTTTTAGGCTCAAACGGAATTCCGTTTATAGCCATTTTCCCATCTGTTAAAACTTTTTTATAAGACTCAGCCACATCCTTGCTTTCAGCGAAATACAACCCATGACCGTATGCCTGCGCACCTTCCCCTGTGCCGATCTTGGATGAATCGAATTTATCGTGGTCGTGCGGTGAACCGTGAAATGCTGAATGGAATTTGGCTTTACCTGAAGCCGGAGCATTGGATTGACTGGTGTACTGAGCAATCGCCTTAGCAACAATATCCTGTGCTTTCTGAGCGTCAGTTACCCATTGCTCGGATCCAAGGCTACGTGCTTTTGCATTTATGATCAGACGTTTCAGCCAAGAGATAATTGTATCCGCAATATTTTTGTATGTACTAGGATTGGCTTCGGCAACACGATTCCAGAATTCCGGTTTTGTGAAGTTATCGCCCATGATATCGCCAACAATTTCTTTGGTAATATCAGACTGGCGGGCGCCTTCTATTCCATATTTATTTGCATAACCTGGATGATCTCTTATAACCGTCATAAGAGATCGAGTTAGTTCTTTGTATACTTCCGGCTTGTCGTGCTCTAAGTGATGTGATAATTCATGCCCCATGATGGCATGAGCGGCTTTATCTGTATTAACGTCAATGAATATCGTATCTTTGATACTTGTGATAACCACGCCATTGATAGCATGATCACCCCGGGCTTCAATCCATACTATTCTTCTGCCAAAGATTTTGGCAATCTTTTCCGCTGCATCCGCTTCATTTTCTTTGCCCCGATCTCCAGCAGAAAAGTCCCGCACATCCTTGGCTGTGACTGTGTAGTTGAATCCTTGGGCGTTGAGCTTTCTTTCGAGTTGCTTGGCTCTTTCACGATCTTTTAGCCTTTCTTCTGGAGAGCGAGAAGGTTTTAAGCTGACTTGATTATCTTCAGATTTTTGAATGCTTTTTGCAGCGATACGTTGGCTTCTTGTGTCTCTTGCTGTAATTGCTCTATTTCTGAGTTCGTCAGACGTTCTGAATTTTTCCTTGCCGCTTGCAGAATTATCTGCTTCAGTTTTTGATTCTTGTTCATTTGTTCCACCAGGTTTTTGCTGGCTGAAGATTCCTTGCTGTTCGTCTTGTTCGGTTGGTTTTGCATTATCAATAACTTCCTTTTTGGTTGGCACAACATTATCGCCAAAAATATCCTCAGTAGATTGGTCAATGCTACCGATCTGACCGTACACATTATTGATAAATTCAGCCATTTTCTTTTGGCTACGAATATTATCGTGAAGATATTGCAATATCTCTTTGCTGTCAGAATCTATGTTATCACCAAACATATTTTCCTGAGAAAGATAATGATCAAGCGGCTGACCTTTTGACCGAATTTGCGCCAGTGTTTCAACGGCATTCAAAAGGTTGTCTGTGATATCCAATTCTTCCGGTATTGCACCTGATTTTATTTCAGATCGTACTCTAGCCACCGTTCCGGATGTGCGAGTTAGCGCGCCAAGCACATTACGCATGTCATTATCGGTTGATTCAACCATGCGCCCGAGTGTTTCTGAATTTCCGTATGCCTTGGCTAGTATTGCATTGCGTATTCTCTTAACGCCATCTTGAGATAATGCGCCGTTCTTATCGACAATTGCCGCAATCTCTGATTGATTATAATCAGCAAGAGATTGCTTAATTCTCTGAAAATTTAGCCCAGTCATTGCGATATCGCCATTATCAGCGATATCAAGATCCTCTATGCCGAACATGCGACCTGCATCAATCTTGGCTAATTCTAAGCCTGAATACTGCATGTTTGTTCCGGAATTGGACGCAACAGCCAGCTTTCTAGTGTCGAATGGCTGCGTGATCTGCCGCACGAGTACCGGGCTCTTTATGCCTTGTATAAGGGAAACGTCAATTCCTTTACTTAGCGCATCATTTAGTAAACTTTCCCTATACTTTTCAGAAGCGCCTGTTTCGTGTGCCCGACTGATTCCCTCAAAACGACCATTACCACCCACAATCAAGCCGTCATAACTTAACGTTGGTGACCCGGTATCCATCAACACCGAGTCAGACAAACGCCGATAATCAGGATTGTTGGCGATTCCTTGAATCTGAATGTCGGAAGCCGCTCTTGTGCGGTCCCTTGGCTGATTAATGCCCTCTTTTATCGATGCACTAACCTGATTTGCATCGACAACACCCCATTTGGCGGGGATGGATTGCCCATCTGGCAATACTATTTCTGTGTCGTTACCTAGTAAGACGGGCTTTTGACCGGCCTTCTGCTTGGCTTCTTGGCTGGCTTCGTTTTTGACATCTTGCTCTCCTTGTAGATTTGCGTCATTTATTACTTCGCTTGGTTTTAATCCCGTCAACCTTTCAACATCTAGCAATGTAGGGTCAACTGTTTTTAATACATCATTCGCCGTAACTGGCTTTGCGGAAACCGTTTCCACTGCGGATTGAATTGCCTCATCGACAGACTGAGACTTGCTTATATTATTTATCCCATCCTTGAGAGTAATTTCATTAACACTATCAGCTACTTTACGCATCCCGTCAGCAGACAGATCGTTTCCTGATTTCAGTTTATTGAAATTGTATGCAGTCTCAGCAATACTTTGTGTTGCGCTCGATAGCGCTTCAATAGTGGCATCAACAACATCACCCTTGCCAGTGGCAGCCATTTCTCCAGCATACTCTCCAATACCTTCGCCTGCAGTTTCGAGGACCAAGCCGGTACCGATGATCCCAGCCTTTTTTGATTTAGACAAAGCTTGTATTGCGGCTTTCTCACCAGCCACTTTTGCCGATTTCAACAACTCAGGAGAACTCTTGAGAGCGGCATTGATTGCGGATGTGCTAGACATATCCACCCCTGCTTCAATCAACACCTTCGCCTCCGCTTTGGCACCCGCATTCGTGGCAGCAGCTCCAAGCCTATTCGTCACCATACTGCCAAGCTTTAAGGTCGCAGCATCTACACCGGTAATTACAGCCCCTTTAACAGCACCTTCGCGCAGCGCGTTATCACGATCCTCTGGCGTATATCCATCTTCGTCAGATGCTTTTTCAATTGCTTTCCCACCAGTCTCTAGCAACACATTACCAAGAAACATGCCACCTAGGAATCCAAGCGTGCCGCCGATGGTTGCGCCAACAGGACCGAACAAAGCGCCTGCGGCTGCGCCTGTTTTAAATCCAGCATAACCACCACCGAGAGATACCGCCGTGTTTGGCAATTGCTCGGTTATCATTTGAGCGGTTCCCATCGGATTGCGACCGGCAGCCGATAGCGTATCTCCGATTTGTCTTAGGGCACCTTGATCCCGATCGATCGAAGACAATTCACCCAACAGTTTTCTTTGCTCAATTGGAGTTTCTTGCTGACGCGCGATATCAGATGCTTTCGCGTAGTCCTCAACCCCGGCCAATTCATTCCTTATCGTGTCAAACCCCGCCCCAACCATGCGCCCGGTTTGCTTAGTGCCACTCACAACATTTTTAGCAATGCCGCTAAGACCTTCTGGCGCTTTGAAGTTTGGATTCAGAACATGCTCATTATTCTGAATTGCTTTCGCCATATCATCATCAGACATATCATCCGGGAATTGCAGAACTTGCCCATACGCGCGAACTTGTTGCACCATTACTCGAATCGTCCTGTTTTTGGATTAAATGACCGAATTAAATCATTGGTTGGTTGCTGCGTTTGCTGAGAACTACCTGATGGATATAACCCTCTCGTCAGTCTGTTCACGCTATTCAACAACTCGTCATCAGAGAATTTATTCATTGGGTTTTGCTGCGCCGCTTTTACGATATCAAGCTTCATGGCCATCTCGTAAGCGGTCTGGTTGTCTGGAGCCAACCCAAGCCGAACAAGATCCTGCGTAGCTTTGCCAATAGGTGAAGAGGCTTTCACATCGCCAGACGCACTTTGCGGACCAGAAGACCCCTTCTCTTTTAGCAAAGATTGTCTTTGATTAAATCTTGAATTTCGACCAGATTCCTTGATACCCTCTAGTTCAAGCTGATGTTTTCTATTTGCCTCACTGTCAGACAGCTTATCTTGCCTTTCTCTTTGGTACCTTGACTCGTCCAATAAAGCCTTTGCCTTGAATTGTTGCGCACCTATTTCCGATTGCTGCGCAAATTTCTTATCAAGATACTTCTGCCTGAGCGCTTCACGGTCAATATCAATATTACTGCGGATTCTTTCCATCTCCATCTGGTTCTGTGCTTGAACATCCATATTCGATGCATTCCTAGCACCTACCGCAGCGCCAGCCGCCATCATTCCAAGAAAACCAACCATCTCAACCCCTCCCCAAAATGCCTACGCCCTGAGATTGCATACCGTCAACATCAGGCTGCTGCTCATCACCAGAATCTTCCTGCACTCCTGGAGCAGAATATTGTTTCATCTTGCCCTGAAAATCTTTGTCGTATGCATTCATTGTTTTTACAGTGAATAAATGAGCGGCTTCCTCAAAGTCATCATCAGTGACTTGAACTGTTTTAGATTCGTTCAAAAATTCACTTGCGCGCGCCAAGAGAATTACCCCAGCAGGAAGAATCACATCACCTGGTATGCTATTACCACTTTCTTTAATGAGCATAGACATGATATTGAAAGCACCATTACCAAGATCACCGGATATATCCTTGCTTCCTTGCAAGCTATCCATCAACTGATAATGCGTGTCTTCGCCAAACAATAACTCATTGCCCTCATTCAGCACTCGATCAAGGTTGCTCGACTGAGTTTTGTCCATTTGTTCTTTTATGCCGGATTCTATTTGCTGGCTGTCTATTGTAAATTCACCGGCAGAGATATCGCCCATTTCTTGACCTTCTTCCATAGGATCCATTTGCGACCCTTCGGCTTGCGGCTGTCCTTGCTGCATCTGCATAATTATCTCCCCAAAATTCCGGTGTATGCCCGTGGATCACGGTTCAGATTAAATGACGGGTTTATGTTCAATGGTGTCCCGTTGTTGGTATTTACCCGATCAACCAATTGCTGCTCGAACCCAAGTTTCTTATCAAGCAATTCCCGTTCAAGATCCATGCGCTCATTCACCATGTACGCTTCACCCATGCCGCCAGCAATGTTCAACAATGAGTTATGCTTTGTTAAAGTATCATTTGCACGTTGAAAGAAATTCTTCTCAAGCTCAGGATCAAAACTTGTCATGCCAGCCTGATTGCTTCCTATACCTTTTGACGCGCTTTGGAAGTTATTCATACTTGATGTGTCTGCTTTCGATGGATTGAACGTTGATAATCCACCAGACTTACCCTTGATTGAAGTAGATAGCATTTCGTCAATATTGTCAGTTTGCAATATTCCCATTGATTTTGAACCACCCCCAGTCACCCTAGAAGCATTCATTCCACTGAGAGCAGATGCTCCCATACCAACGCCACCAGCCATACTGAAGCCGGTGCCTATCTTCTGCAATGTTTTACTTCCAGTGACCATGCCGATTGCTTGCATACCGGTACCTATAATTGCCGCACCTGCGGCTAAACCGGTTAAAGTTACCGATGACGCGATTGCTGCTCCGAACGCTGCTACTGGTGGCATAGATCCTCCTTGCTGATACCAAATAAAATTTGATTAACCAAATTGCCATTCTTCATAAATGATTTTTCGTTTACCCCAATACATTGCATGCCAACGTTCATCGCCAGCCTAATTGCCAATTTATTGTATTCAGGAATCGATGCCACGAAACGCACGTACTGAGTGTTGTTGGCCATCCACATTAAAGCGCCGAGGCATATCTCAGCAGACTTGCCGCGCGCGGTTGGAAGCAGAGCTACATGGACATCCAGCATAATTGAATTGACTGGGATTCCAACCAACAAGCCATAGTCTCCTGCTTTCAAAAAGAACATATTACCAAGTTGAACAAAGAATAGGTTTGGCTTGACCATAGTCATTGAGTCATCAGAACCCATTCGCCAAACGCTGGGCGATGTTAAGCAGTTATTTATAAACCCAGCATCATCCGTTATCTCGTACTGGATCATTGGTATTTGCTTACAGCATCCTTATAGATATAGAAGTAATCCATTGTTACGCGCGAACCCGGCAAAGGTACCGGGAAGAAATACTTCTCTATGTTCTCTGATGGGTTTAGTCGTTTTCTTTCCTCCACCAGCTCGGTTGGAACGACATCATTGATATCTATACTGGAACCGAATTTAGTATTGTACTGCGTAACTTTTGTGATTTCTTTCGGACTCAATCGATAATTTGTGGATATCAGATCACCGGCTGGCGATGGTATGGTTCTCGCTACTTGATTGGCTTGCTGATTTGAGCCGCCACCACTCGCGCCCGTGCCGGGCTGTGATCCAGACGCTGCATTGCCGGCACTAGACGGGATATTAAAGTTTAGGTTTTTCCCTGCTTTCTGGAAACTCGGCAGCAAGGTAGATAAATTCTCGAACTGAGTTCTGAGATTGTTGAATATTTCTGTTTTCTGCTCTGGCTTTATGTTCGGATCTGCGGCAGTTTGCTGATACAAATTCATTAAGGACTTACCGAGATCACCCATGATTCCAGAATCACTAGCCATCGCTTGTATATTTGCTATGGCCAATTTGTTATCAGAGTCCATTGTGGCAATGGTTTTCTGAAGATCGTTATTTGATTGATTGATAGTCAGATCCTTGGCCACGCCCTTATCAAACATTGATGTCCTTGCGTTCAGGTCGCTATTGAACATACCGGCTTGCAGAGACTGCGCAGAATTGGTTTTCTTTGCGTCATAATATGTCGATGCGTCTTGCTGTGCAATCGGCGTTGCAGCGTTGATCATAGCGCCTTCTGCGGCACTTGCACCAATTGAACTATTCAGCATCCCACGTTTATTTGAGTATGAATTACCTGTGGTTTGCGCTTGCTGCATCAGTGGGCTGTTTTTGTCTTCAAGAATGCCTTTAAGTTGCCCCTGAACAGTTTCATTTACGCCTACCGTAATGGGCGATGCCGTCACTCCCTTAACCTCCGTTGGCTGATACAGTATCCCGGTTGGTTCTCTATCAAGCTTTACACCCTTGCCAGCTATATATTTGTCAATTACATCAGCATTATACCCATCAACACCCTTCATTGCATTAACAAGCTGGTCCCTATTAATCCCACCACCCAAAGCGGCATTAAAAACATCATCCGGCGTTCTCCCAGGTGTCTGTACATACTGCCGGATCTGCTCTGGAGTATATTTGTTGTTGCCTGTTCCATAAAGAATCTGCGCTTTTGGGTCAACATATTTACCAAGTGGCGCGTTACTACCAAGTATTCCAGCCATATATTCCCCTTAATTACCTGTCCAAAGATTAGATATCTCTTCGCGCAATTCAATTACTGTGTGCGGCTTTCCACCAAACTCTGAGAAATCAAGATTTACCTCTGCATCAGCGGTTATCCCGGCTTTCCTGATGTAATATTCTGTCCAAATAGCATCGCACCAATTTGCAACGGCTATTGCTTTCGGTTTTGCGTTCTGAACTCCAGCGGATAGCATGCTTAATGCAACACCATTGATCTCCGAATTAATATGCGCATCAGCAGCAGCCCACAACAAAGCCAATTTTTCGTTAATTTTTTCCTGATCTTTTGCCTGCTTTAATTGGACAAATTCAGGCTTATAATTATCGAGCTTGATCAATTTATTGCCTCTGCGCTCCATCTTGCCAGACTCAACACCTTCCGGCAATTTTCCATCAGTACGCTCATCCCACAGAACTTTTGATTGATCAAAAAAACCACCTGTCTCACTCACTTCAGTAGTAATTTGATTCCCGTCAGGAAACTCAATCAATATCTTGTACATTACGCCAACCTCTCTATTTGCAGAGATGTCCATACGTTTGCGTTAATGGTCCATGCGTCGCCGTTAGTGACCATCTCAACAAAGTCATTTGTATCCATGTATGCTGTGATTGATGCGCAATTGAATCTATTCCCAGACTCGCCACTTACTCTTAAAAATTTCTCTGCAGCGGTCAATGAATCAAATACTGTTGTTCCTGCGCTTGCTTGATTTTTTGATAACCCATACTGCTTTGTACCAATATCTGAGTATGTGAAATTATATATCCCTGGGATAATAAAAGTTATCTTGCCTCCTAATGTTGCGCTATCAGTATATGTCCAAGCTATCCCATCACCTGTATTAGTAACGATGGTTGCCAGACGTCTTTTCATGTCATGAGAAGATCCATGAGCATTGCCGGTGTGCCCATAGAATTTATATCTCGTCTTTGGCCAAAATGGCGGTTTTCCATCATATCTACCAATAGAAAGCCTAAACTGCGTGACTGTTATCGCTCGAACAATTACCACATCATTAGCTTCACAAACGAATGTCTGCCCTGATGACAAGCCATCGATTAACATATTAGCTCCGGCAGTGAACGAGCATGCCGCTGCACAAATCAGTTCCCTTGATACCCCGGCTTGAGGAGCAGAAGGAAACGCGGTTACCGTTGCAATGCCAGTAAAATCAATTTGGTTTCCTGCCGCACCCCATATGTCCGCAGTAGTGGCATGAGAAGCTACTGTTGCGCGAGCATAGTTCTGTGCCCCAGTGAATGTGTTAGATCCAAGAGTAACGCCAGCTGGATTCGATAAGCCGACTATCCATGCAGTCTTGGTTCCAGATCCACTAAATGCGGTTACATTTACCTGTGCCAGCCCAGTAATAGAGTCGTATGAAATCAAGGTCCCGGTCATGTAATTCGCAGAAGGATTGGCTGCATCTGCAATAGACACATTCTGACTTCCAACCAGTTCTTTTCCGGTCTCAATCACCAAGGTTTTAACCCCGGTACCAATATCAAGAGAAGTTGAACTTACCGAATTAGTGGCGTTACGCTCAGCCTTGCTTGATATTGCGTTCTGTATTAATACAAACTCATCCCTAATTTGATCTGAAATGTTACGGGCGCCGTTAATCGGGTTGCCTGTTGGTGCATAATTACTCATCTAATTAACCTTCCAGGTGAATATTGAAGTTTTACCGCATTGATCACAAAACTTTCATCGATGTCAGATTCATTTGAAATATTAATTGAAATGCTGGTGCCATTGCCCGGCGTGTCTATCGTTATTTCCTGAGCATACGCTGCATCCCAAAATATGGAATCCCAGCTAGAGTTATCCCAGTAACCTCCTGACCCGGTTATTGCATGAGTGGACGCCAAGCCATATGATGCATCAAAGTTACCAAAGGATAGATCGTAGGACACGCTCAAGTGCGCAGTAGTACCAGCATCGAATAGAAGTTTTGTTCTTTTGTAGTTCTTCTGTGTATCGGGAGACTTGGAATGATTAAATGCAAGAACCGCGAACGCATTGATTGGATCACCATCAAAGCTTGTTCCAACATCAATCTCATAAACATAACCATCGCTACATGCCCCAAACTTGCGCTCTTTCCCGGCAACATCAATCACGGAATCGAGCGCATGCATAACGCGGCTACCATAATAAAATGGCATAATGTCACCTATTGCTGGTGCATTAGAGTTGCCATTTGGTTTTACTTGGATGTTTAATCCGGATCCGTCATCAAAATATATCCGGTACAAATTTTGATTCCTTACCACTGTACTTGCGATAACCTTGCCTGCCTTATCATCCACGTATGGCTGCACTGATTGGGTTAGTATGTGTGATTGGAAACTGCCGTATGCCTGAGAAGCCATTAGCTGCGTCAATCCGCGTACATCGAAATAATGCGCAAATCCTATATTCTGAAGAGTGTATGCGACCGCTCCGCTATCCGGTGAATGTGCTGACAGAATGTAATCAGTAAGATCGTTCCCGTACAGCATATAAATTTTGCGTTCGGTAGCCACCACCAAAACGCCATTAGTCGGGTCCCCTACCTGAGCCTTTAATCCAGTTATTGTCTCGCCAGTGGCTATTTGTGCCGCACCAGTCAATGCAGTGAATGAATATGGAGCGCCTATGCCAGAAACTATGATCTCACTCTCTATCGCGCAAATAAGCTGCTTCTTATGGCCTACGACGAACTTGGGATTATCCGAACCGACACCGGTTCTAATAGGAACCCAACGAACTCCGTCGAATTCCCCCATCTTGTTCACGCCATCCACGCAATACATGCGAGATGCTTCCACATTGCCCTGGAAATTAACGATATCGAACTCGAACTTGCCGCCCGGCAACAACGAGATTGCCAAGTCCGCTCCGTCTGCTGTGACTTTTGTCACACCACCAACCTGAATAGCCTCGTTATCCAGAAACGATCCATTTATTGAATCGAACACTAAAGTGCCGGCGCCTGATACCGTCCATGTCCCGGTCCTTAACAGCGCTCTTTTTACCACCCCAGTAGCGCCAGAAGTCAACTGGGTTACCGTCTGCCCTTCCTTTATTTCACCAACGGCGCCATCGAATCTTAATTCTCTACCGAACTGAATTTCTGTCCAACCGAATGTCGATTGTTTGTACATGACGCATGCCGTGGCACCTGCATTATCTCTGAATGCGTAGACAGATCCCTTGTAGTATTTCACCCCCCTAACCGGACCAGATCCGGGAACAGATCCAATGTCTGCCCGATAAATATCCGCAGCTGCGTTATTGAATTGCGCATGCTCTTGATTACTAAGCGCCCCAGATGCAATCTCACCACTTATTGAACCATACTCTACCGCCCCGACACTGAACGCCTCTATCGAAAACGATTTTCGTAACTTGGTTACCACCACCCTTGTTGAACTTACTATAAGAGCAACAACAGCACTTGCCCCGCTCGACATGCCAACTATTGCATCACCAACAACCAGAGGACCTGTAATCAAACAATCCAATACTGCATAATCTGCATCTGACGGCCTTGGCCTACCATCGAAGCGCTCTATACCCCTCATTCTTCTGTAGCCACCATTAATATCAGGCTCGAAATTTTGAGCAAATATGCACTTCCCTGGGCTTAACATGATCGGCGTTGTAACCATATCAACACCTCCAGCGAGAGGTATTATGTCTGCCTGCACCTTGTTAAATTGCATCAGAATCTTCTATTAATAGTTATTGATGGACGTTGATCGATAGCAAGTCTTGTCATCAGCCTATTAAGCTCTTCTTTGCCTCGCGTATAAGCATCAGGATAAGATTCTTTCCCGCCATAATGAACCAAAGCTTTCCACACTATGCACATATGAAAACGCTCCGGCATATCTGGAATGTCGGTATCTGCAACCAAATTAGAAGGAGTTGATTGATAGTCTCCGGTTACCGTGTAATCTGTACTATCAGGCGGCAATGCCAGTATCAATGACTTACTAGGGGAAACCGTTATATTTGTAGGTTGACCATATGATGTTCTGAGAGAACCATACAGCCACATATCACGGAACATTCCATATTCAACCTGGTTTAAAAATAACTCGCTTTGTATTGAAGTCCTGTAAATCCTGAACGAGTCATTAACCCAGCTTGCGAAGTCAGTAAGCGATATTGGCGCAGCAGTTACCGGATATTCCGCTTGATTAGCTATTGTCTGGAATGACTTAGTTTTCCTCATCCAAAGCCAATCAGCATGCTCATTCTGAATATCAAGCCATGCCTGATTTACCCACGTTACGAAACGCAGCCATTCTCCACTCGCATTGACCACCGTGCTATTTCTGCCGGATGCCCCGGCCTCCATAACTGCACGCTGAGCCAACTCAATATAATTCACGTTTAGTATGTCCCGTGCTGCACGTTAGCAAACCACTCCATACCTTTATGTCCTGATGGATCAGTTAACAACTGAATCGACAATGATGGGGTATGTGTAGTTTCAACCTTCGTTTGTTTTAATCCGTTCTCATCCAAATACTCTTGCGTCTCAAGCGAGAAAACAGTATTAATCAGAGTGTTAAGAAATTTGCGCTTAGCCTTGATAGGTTTTCCGCGCTCGATTACCAGATTTTGCCCATTGCACCCGGCGATTATTGGGTTAGGATCAAACTTGCCGCCCTTACCAACGATGAAAGTCACAACCTCTTCCATAAAAGCCAAGTCACGAATATATTTACCATTCGGGTCAACATCCGTAACGATACCAATATCTGGATGATCAATATCATCGGCGGCAATACTTGAATTCATGTCGATACTTTGATTGATTGTTGGGGCAACATCTTCAGTCGTGATTTTTGGTCTCATAATTTTCCTTGTTAGAAATAAAAGAAGGGCGGTATCAAACCCGCCCTCTGGTTTAAAGCTTCTATTACTATCTTAATTGCGGACGATCTGGAAGTACCATTACATCCTGGCGGGTAAATGTCACGCCTGTAACGCTTGACTGATTACTCGTTCCAAACGTCCATGCTGACCCATTAGATGCAACCTGGATCAGTTCATACGCAAATGGGCACACGCTATCAGGGAGAGCTGGGAATTCAGGCGCTGACGTGAAGTTACCGCCGGCATCCAGATCCACAATAGTGCCTTGGTATACCTCAATCGCGTTTGCCGCCGTAGAACTGCCGTCGTACGCATACACAAACACACTGCCTTTGTTGATTGGGACTGGCAAAAATGCTTCTCCGGTATTGCCATCAAGTGTTGGTGTGGCTGCGTTCGATCCTGCTGCGGTCGAATATGCCTTACCATTGATACAATACAGGGTTGCCCCGGTTGTTGAAAACGTTGTGGTCGTCCCAGCGGCCAATGCGGCTTTGGAAGTACAAAACGTAGCTCCATTCATATCTGCTTTTTGCATGGTTCTTTTCCTTAAATTTTAGTGGTTGGATCAAATACTCCAACCGGGCTTACGTACTGTGCGTTAGGCGTAACGGTAGCGTCATCGAGAGGCGTTGTGCCACCAACAAAGTTACCGGTCCCAGTCGGGTTAATAATGATCATCCCAAGAATTGCTCTCTTTTGATCAAGAACTGGCCATTTAATAGCGGCCTCTGTTGCGCCCTCGACACCAATTTGAACGCGCACAGTGCCGCCACTATCAACCGTAAAGACGAACACATTAAACATTGCGTTCGTTACGGTACCGGCCAGAGCAGGCATATCGGTACTACCTGCAATTCGCCCTTTTACGCCGTTTGCAATGTAGTGAGTGATAGCAGATCCGGTTTTAGCCAGAGCAGATCCGCCGGTCTTTATAACCAAACCAGCAGTGCTCAATGCGCAAGACTTCATGCGCTCCACATAAGGCTCTAAAAGCAATTGCAATGCTCTTGCCATAGCCTTATCTGGAATCGCTAGAAGACGCTGCGCTAATGGTTCCATCATAATAGATTCTCCTTGTTAGTCTGTTAATGCGCTTGCACCGACTTCTACCACAGCCATCTGCCCCTCGTTCAAGCGAACAGCATTGTACTTAGTGATTGCGCCAACATAGCCACGCTGACCCAATATGTCTGTTTTATCTTTTTGCCCAGCAGGCAATAAAGAAATGTCGTTTTTGCCGATATCAAGCTCCAAATGACCCCACGCATCCTCGGTACCGACAACTACCTGATACACGTCAGCATTGGTGCCGCTTGTCGAATACAGTGCTGGGACTGTCCCGGCAACAGCAGCTCCGGAGTCTTGCACAGGTATAAGATCAGGGGACCAAATAAAGCGGAATTCTTCACAGCTTCCGATTTCGTTCTCCACAGCCAGCGCCGGATTCCCATATTTAGAGACATCTATAAAATTTGGAAGGTCGCGGACATCTGGAGACAAATCACTGCTAACAAAAACTGGGTAACACGCTTTTGTTGGCGCAGTCGCATAATTCCCGGATGCAGGGATTGGTCTCAACAATTTTCTTGCAGGTGTTGAGTGGTTAGCTTTTAAGCTACGCTCTACCTTGCGAAGCAATTGCAGAGTCAATCGACCATTCACGGTAGCGCGAGAAGTGCCGGTTCCACCATAGAATTTATTGGTGCAACCTTTCAGCACACCAAACAAAGTCATCTCACGGACCAGTCCGATACGATCACCAAGCATCTCTTCCATGATTTTAGGAATTGGGTCCTCGCTCATTTCAGCAGTGCGATTGGTAAAACCATAGGCAAAACCGTGTTCTTTTTGCTCTACCTCGATATCCTGCGGGGTCAAGGTTTCAGCCATAGGCGTAACGCCATCTTGAGTAAGATGTTGAGCGACATAAGCAGCAGTTCGATCTCCAGTGCCATTCTGGAAAAATTGGTTCGGGTTGCTAGTAGTGGCACCTTTCGGCAAGTACCGACGATAAACTGTCTTTGTGCCTGTATTTTTCTTTTGTTTCTCAGTCATGCCTAGCAAGCCAAGGCAATGCTTAGACATCGCATGCGGCAGAATTCTGCCAAGTGATTTCCCGATACGATCAGGAGTAATTACTAAAGATTGAAGTCCCATTTTTGTTGTCCTATAAAATAAAAAAACCGCTCAAAGCGGCCTGTTAATATCCCATTTGCTTTTTCATTTCTGCTTTTTTGGCAGCTTCTATAATTTCGTCATCGGTCATGGCTATTCTGCTTGATTGATTCCTGCCGCTGGGTAGGATTGATCTATTTAGATCTGGCTTGATTTTTTCCTTAACCGTTGATCTTTGCCCCACTTGCTCTGCGTCCTGCGAAGAATGTGATTCTTTGAATTGGGTCAATATTCTTGATATTTTTAAGATATCTGATGGCGATTCTCCGTTAATAATCACATCTCTATCGTCATCATCAAGTGACTCAACAAAAGCACCGAATTCAGGGTTTTTCCATTCAATCTTGGTAACCCCGTGCGCAATCTGCTTTGCAGTAAACTTAGCAACATCACCATAATCTGGATGCTTCTCTGCAAGCCTATCCATGGCCAATTCAACATTAAATTGGTCATTTGCTGGCACAGCCATATCCATACTCTGTTGCGTCGTCTCATCTTTCTTCTGCTCAATAACTTGTTCAGGCTCAGCAAAAGCTTTCCTTAAACCATTTAAAAACCTTTCTCCGAGCTCGGGGAAATCATTCTTAATGTCCTCGAATGCCGGATGATTAATATCTAAATTGGTTAAAAGATTTTTCAACCCTGATGTTTTTTGCGATGATTCTATTTGCGTACGTAACTTCTGTATCTCGTTACCGTAACGCCCATTCGTTGTGTCAATGGCTTTACGTAGCCGCAAATTTTCTTCATTCAGTGCAGCAATTCTTTCCTCCAGATTCGGCGCGGCCTGTTGCTGAGGCTCGTCATCAACTGGTTGACCATGCTGCTCATCCTGTTGCAATGGCTGTTCATCATGCTTTTCTTCTAGCGCCTCTACTGGGGTGCCAAAATTCTTAGCAATCTCATCCTCCTTTGCTTTCTGAATGATTGCATCATCATTACTTACTTCATCATTGGTTATATCCATGCTGCTTTGCTCCTCGGCCTCTCGGTCGTGTTATTGATCCAGGTTGAGTAATGATTTCCTTGCTGCAATCATTGCCCTCAAATTTCTTGTTTCTTCATCAGAAAGATTGATGCAATCGTTTTTAAGACGATCTCTATCGTTCTCTCTCTTCAGAAATTCCTTCAGTCTTTGCCATAAAACCGAATGCTTCTCTGCATCGGTCAACTCGAATCTTTCTGGCGGCTTGATCTGCATAAAATAAAAAACCCGCCGGAGCGGGTTGTTTGGTTATAACGGTTATAAGGTTACTGCTGAAATGCCATCCCAGGATCGGCTCTTTGTGGCGGCTCGGACGGCGGTGTCAGCATTTGTTTGGCCGGCATCGCGTTATTCATAGAAGCCAATTCCTTTTGCACACTCAGTTTCATTGAGTCACTTGCAAGATCGGCTTTTATTTTATCGAGAGTCATCCTATGTTCGTTCGCGTACTGAAGCATTGCAAGTTCTCTCTCTAGCTGCAATTTAGCTATCTGCGCTTGGTAATTGATCTGATTGCGTTCAGTTACTCCCTGAGAGAATATCGCATCACGGTCCTGATCTTTCTTAATCCTAGCCAGCTCTACTTGAGCGCGAGTCTCTGCAATCTGAAGATCTTTTTCAACATTCATTTGAGCAACCTGCACCCTCGGATCTGGTTGCTGCTGCTGTCCTTGCTCACTAAGCGCTTGCTTCTCCTTCTCATCCATCATTACTGACGATGATTCAAAGCCCCAGCTATCAACAATCTTGGCCATAATCTTGGACTTAGATAATCCATAGCTTGGATCTTGAGAATACTGCAACAAAGTCTGCGCTTGCATCTGTTCTATCTCGCGCTCAACCAATATCGAAGAACCGAATGCCTCTATACTAAAGTCACCCTTCTCTTCGTCATTTCCATACATCAATAGCCAGTCGTAATAATCAAGTATCAGCGGCTCAGTAACT
The DNA here is from genome assembly GCA_041674765.1 of Patescibacteria group bacterium. GTDB lineage: Bacteria > Patescibacteriota > UBA1384 > XYA2-FULL-43-10 > 1-14-0-10-43-13 > JBAYVE01. The sequence continues at coordinate 27,585 of JBAYVE010000006.1, read as the reverse complement.
TCCTCATCGCTTGTTCTTGCAATCCTTCTGAGCAATGCAGACGCATTCTTGTGCAATAGATCCATGCCACCGACAGTATCGGGAGCGGCCCCTTGCTGTCCTTGCAATAGAGAATTAACACCGGTGGCATCCTCAAACATCTTGCCAGCCAGCATCATGATCTCCATCAGCTCTTTTTGAAGTGATGGCAACTGAAGAAACTGAATAGCCTCCTGAATCGACCTAATGTTTTCGCTAGTCAACCACCATACCTTCCCTTTCGTCAGCTCCCACTTACCATTCTCTGGCTCCACACCCTCTCTGCGCAAAGCAAGCATAGGCATAGATGATAGCGCCATGTTGTCTATTAAATTTCGCGCAGAAGATAACAGCATTTGCTGTGCAACCCTTCCCTGCCTGGCTATGCCTATCCCAAACGGAGAATCATCTCTTCGCTGCCAGCACAGAACCCGGTAATCATATTTCCCACTCTGCAAAGGATTCATATGACCCTGGATAATGGTCGAATTTACCAACACAACGACTATTGACTGATAATCCTTATCTCTATCTTCGCAATTACCTTCACTTAATTCAATCGATCCATCCTCGCCAACCTCAAACGACAATTCATTCTTGAATCTGTCATCGATGAGATCCATATCATTCATATCTATATTTACAATACCGTACCAAACCTCAAATAAATCCGTCTCTTTGGCACTCTTCTGCTCTTCTTTATATGACCCTTTTGGACCTTCTTTTAAGACTTTCTGAATGGCATCCGCAAAATATGACGGATCTTTCCCAAGATCACTTAACTGCTTATACGTCAGATAATCGCGCTCAAATACGCAATCACCCTTATGTATATCGTCTCCACAATTCAGATCAGGGAAGAAATTCCTTGGGTTAACAGCCTTCACTGCCGGGATAATCTCTTGCTTAGTTACCACCTCCCCATTTATCACCGCTGTTGATATCTTCAATAATGGATATGGTCCCTTGATAACGCCAGTGCCAATCTTGGCCGCAAATTCTATTGCCCGACGATACTCACGATGATATCTTGCATCTACTAACCAATCCTTTATTCTGCGCTCGCCTTTCTTTACTTTCTCGGCATTGATATCTTGCTGTGCCTGGTCATAAACACTTACATCTTGACTGTCAATATCATCAGAGATCGGCGTCTTCTTTACGCCCCAGTTCCAGTCTCCAGCTGGAAGCAATATGTCTCCGCATCGCGCCGCCGCTGAATCAACAAATTGACGTGTAATGTTAAAAAATGCAGTACATTGGCTTGTTGATTCTTGGTTGTTTCTTTGCAATGGACCGTCGAAATATGGTTTTGAATAAGTCGTGGTTGATCTATTAAAATCATCAATCCCTTCGTAATATTCTGTATCCTCTTCCCATATCGTTTCTATACCGGAAGCTTTTCTTGCACGTACAGACTCGTCCCTCATTGCCGATATCTTGGCTTGCAGCCGATCCATCCGTTGCTGCCTATCGAACTCTATCTTCTCGCGCAGCTCTTCCAAGAAAGACGCTGTTGAATCTTCATCTTTTTCAGATTCTTGATCGTAATTGCTTATAGAATTTTGCATTAACTATAGCCAATAAAGTCAGTTGCTGTTTTTGATAAACCGCCAGATCCATCCGTTATGCCTTCTGCTGTAAATTTGTTTTTTAGCCATGTTTTTAGGCTTGGTATAGGCGTGTTGTTTGGTGCCGCAGAGTTGTACATTAGTGCCCCGGAATTAGTATTCTGAGTGTTCCCACCTAGCCACACATTGTATGACGTCTCTAACTGGATAATACACATATGGCAATTCATACCGAAACCGACAGTAGCGTTTCCTGTTGTGGTTCGAGCATAAATATCAGCATATCTCTGGTTGTAATCAGCGGTACTGGTAATACTTGGGGCGTCATGTACAACACTATCCCAGCCATCCTGTTGCCACTGCGCACATGTAGGTATCTGGTCTGAGTAATCAGCCATTCTTGGCAGACATCCGCGCGTTGGCTCTGGCAATTCATTGAGATCAGGCTCCCACCATCCAACATCTGAAGTAGTGGCTCCCATCTTGTGTTCGAGCACATAACCAAAATATTCAGCTACGTAGTTGTACCCATTAAGAGGGACGTTGATGTCCTGCATGAATATTTTGTTAGGGAATAGCGGCCTGGCTGCCTTTAGAACCGCACTCTTACCAGCCAGCCCAGCCCTACGTGGGTTTGTTGGCGTGTCCACCAGGCTAATCGTTGCATCATAGCCGTCTGCATCTACACTACCGGCTGCGGTACCTCTGTACATTGGTCCAGCATTTGCTGATTCGTGCGTTGTTATAGCAACCACAGCAGAGCTGCCATTGAAAGTATCAGCAACCGCCTCGGCAAACAAAAGCATCCTGGATTGAACGTATGAGTCGTATATCTTTAATTCAAAGCCAAAATTTGAATTCTGTCCTTTCTGGTAGCCGTAAGCATAATCCCATAAGTTTTGACGCATCGGGTCCACAGCACCATTAGGCCACACACCGTTTGCCTTGGGGCCATACAACATATTCGTTGCCGCATCATACGCATACTGATTATTAGCGCCAGTAGCATTAGATGGCTTACCTGTTGTTGATAGTGGCGTAATTCCTTGTGAGGCAAGAATTGTTAAGGAGTCAACAACGCCCTGATGAGTGCGCATATCTGCAGGCAGAAGGTAACGCATTTGGTTATCTACGCCAATACCGGACACATCAGGGTTTCTGAATTCCCGAAACTGAAAGACCATCAGCATTGCATACTTGCCTATGGACTCCAGCTCATCAACAATTTCTTTTAACAATAAAAGATTGCTAAAATCCCCTCCGCTCACCCCTGTCTCGTACAAACCCCATGGCACCGATAACTGGAATCCACGGAAATTTATGCTTTCCTGCACCCAATCTAGGCGTGTATTCCATGCCGCCTGTGTTCGCCCACTTAAATCGGCGGCTGTATACATGGCCTCGATTACAGCAAAATGAGGCTGAAGGTTGTGTGGTTTGAAGTAGAATCCTGGAACCATCTGCGCAGCAGGAAGGGACGCTAACGCAGAACTACCTGTAATGTCACATGCTGATAGGTATGGTAATGTCATAGCGTGTTATACAAAGCGTATGTTTCTAAATTAACAGAATCGTTTGCAGCAGCGAAAATTGCCGACATAACGATATTCGTAACTACGTTTGTCTCTATTGCTCCCTCGCCAGATGAACCGGAGTTTACCGATCCCCATCCATCCACATCACCTGAGCTATGCAATTTACGATTAACGTTAGTTGCTGCTCGGTTGCGGAAACCCCACTCACCTTTGGAAATCGGTGCATTCGTCGTCTCTGCTAGTGACAGGAGCGCTGTTCCGCTATCTACGGCGCCTCCATTTGTTGTATGCCGCACCTCGACAGTTCTGCTTGCAGTCGCTACCGCAGTATGATCAAACGTAGCAACCAATTTAGCGCCGCCAGTCACAGAAAGAGACGGTATTTTTAGCCTGATTATCTCTACTGACGCCCCGACTAGCGCGAATGTTGGCTGACCAAGTGATGCAGAGTAAGGATGGTCAATAGTTAGTTGACTGCCCGCATCTGTGATCGATATGAGTTTATACAAACCCGGAACCCAATTTGTACCACTCAAAACTCTTACATATACTGGGTTAGTGGTGGACACCGATACAGCGGTCGTTAACCCATGAGCACCAGCACCTGTTACGCTCGTATTCCCACTTGAATTAGCAAGTGTATAAGTACCAATGAATGTCGCAGCAGGAGCGGTAACCTTGAGCATTGGGCAACCTTGAGCAATCTTGCCCTCTCCCATATATTGCCATTTCGACCCATTGCAATAAATTGAGTTAGGCAACCCATCTGCATTATCCCCTGGGTTAACAACTATCGCTGTTTTGCCGCTAAACGTTGCCGGAGTTCCCTTGTCCTCGCAAGTTGCATATGTCAACGGATTGGATATAACAACATCGTTACTATCAACCAAATCCGTGCCATTCCAGAAAGCAAAATCACCTGACAGTCTTAGGACTTTCTCTGCGCCCTTGCTGATAAAGTACACGAGGCACGGTTCTTCGTCTGCCGGCTTTGTGCCCGTTGCTGTTATAGGCACGCCCCAGTAATCAACGCGCGTTGTCGCTACATCAGTAAATGTCACCGTAATGTACGTGGTTGTGTCCGTGATATCACGGTAGACCAACTTGTCGCCTGCTCGGATTGACTGTATCCAGCCTTCCTGATTCAATCCATTATTATCAATGTCATCGATAAAGATTAGACTTGCGCTTATTACAGTAGAGTTATTGATCTTACTTTTACCGGCGCCGGGACGATTGTCTAATATACCTGTATCAAATTTGTAGAAATGCTTTTCTATTAGAGAGTGAATTGTTACGCCATCAGCACCGGTTGCCCCGGTTGCGCCGGTTGGACCGGTAGGACCCTGAGCGCCGGTCGCCCCTGTTGGTCCGGTCGGTCCTGTAGCGCCGGTTGGACCGGTTAATCCTTGAGCACCTGTTGAACCTGTTGCCCCTGTCACACCTTGGATCCCCTGAGGACCTTGCGGACCTTCTGTACCATCAATGCCCTGAGGACCTTGTGGACCGGTTGCCCCTGTTGGACCAGCTGGCCCGGTCGCTCCAGGAGAGCCTTCTGCACCTGCGGCACCATCATCACCCAAATATTTATACCATCCTGAAACAAAGTCTGCCAAATCTGGGACCGCTATTTCAACTTCCGATCTGAGTATTGATATGTACTTGAGGTTGACTGCTGGAGACAGCGAGAAATCAGTACCTGCCGAGTCAGATGCGTAACCATGATATATAAAATCTCCGTCAGCACCATCAGCTCCGGGAGCGCCACCCCCAGAAGTTCCTCCATTTGAAAAACTTGCCATTAGATGCTGCTCCTCATCTGAGCGTTAAACCAACAGTCTGCGGATCCAATGGTTTTGGTTTGCTGTGTAGATGAATTGCATATGTACAATCCATTTTTAAACTCATATCCATGGAATCCGAAATCTATGGTAAATGTGCTTGATGCTTGGACTAACAGCATGAACTCAGGAACGGCTCCATCATCTGGCGCAGCCGCTAAATCGAAGAAAAGAATGTATTGAGACGAAATTTTCGCCGTGTATCCTACTACTCCATTAAGGACAACTGGTCCAACTGCGGCTTGTATTGATGCTTGGTTAGCTGTCGACTTTGCTATCTTTGCCAAAATTTCATCTCCTATAAAACAAAAAACCCGCACTAGGCGGGTATGTGTGTTGTACTTCTGTAGTTTGATCTATCTACCCACCGAATCCTGTCACAGATGGTTTAAATGAACCGAATGATCCTTTGTTAAATTCTTTTCTCTTTACCGGCATTGCGAACGTAAGCGCGAGTGCATCTCCATCGTCAGGGCTTTTAATACCTCTTTTTTTCGCATCATCCTTTGATTCAAGCTTTGTCCTTCCGTCAGAGTCGTAACTATAATGCAGGCCGCAAAGGTCTGTTTCCAGCACATCATCATCAGGTATTTGCGCAGGCTGAGATACAATCCAGTCACGCATCAAGCACCACATTTCAGAACGTTTGTTGTAATACTTCTTTTTGTCCAATGCATCACCGCCAAAGTTGACAGCAAACACATTCACATAGCCCAACTCCTTTAGGCGGTCATAGATACCAGCGCCAATCCCACCTTGATCAACAAACACTGCATCCGGCTTATATGTATTCATTGCGGAGATCACTTCTCCCACAACCTCCATGGTGTCCTTTCCCTTAACCTTCTTAATTCGCTCGGAAATTCTCCCCTGCCGTATGAACATTGAAGTGCTATCGTTACCGAATCTAGCTGGGTCCACGCCTATAATTTTTGGTGCAGAACTGTCTGGTGTCGCAACAGCTTTTCGCGCCAACTGGACTTTGAATGAATCGATTAATGACTTATCACTTGATACAGAGAATGCTTCAGCAGAGGAAGATGGATACTCACGCATGAACAACTTAACATCACCGCCTAACTCCCCGATTTTGTACCGGCGCCACTGCATTTGTTGCTTGTCCAGTCCGAAGATCTTCCCATAATTGTAATCTTCATCCCCCAGCTCCACACCTTCATAACGATACTCTTGCTGCCAGAACCACGGAACAAATATAGCTATCCATCCACCATCATTTGATTCGCCTTGCTGCCAAACTCGATGGAACATATTGCCAATTCCGTTGGCGGTAGACTCAAGCACGATCTCCGTGCCCGGCTCCATCGGAATAGTCTGCATAATCCCTGCTTGATGATCCTCTGCAGATGGCCAGTACGCCGCCTCGGATCCATGAAACAGATGAGCCGTTGCTGATCTACCGGCACCTTTATTACCTGCCGTGGCCACAACAAAACTGCTATCCAACTTTCTGAAGCTGAGTTCCTTGGCATTTGATGCCGATAGTTCTGGCTTCAACCGTTCCGGCAAGTTCTGATAATACCTATCGGTCATTTCAAACAGGTTTGCGGTAGCAGCCTGTTCGTGCGTAAGAATGAATGTTTTCTTACCAAAATTGGTTATGGTTTTATGAAAGAATCGGGCTTCGATGTATGTAGAGCAACCCTGCTGCCGACCTTTCAAAATTATCGCCCGGACCATCCCGGTTTTCTTTAGCTGCTCTTCGAGCTTTGAGTGAATGTATTCCTGAGCGACATTCATGCGAAACGGAACAATCTGCCCAGCCTTGCTCTTAACCTTCAGGAAGCTCGGCGCGAATTCCTTGAAGTCATCAATTATCTCAAGCATTGCGAGCTTTTCTTAACCAGTCCTCAAAAGTGTCTTGCGAATTATCCTCATCGATCTTATAAACCCTACGCTCCAAATCGATTAAGGTTTTTAACGTCTCGCTGAGTTTCTTTATATTATCTGTGCGCCCGCTGAACGATGTTACTTTCTGAAACAATTCATTCAACTTATCAAGAACGCCGCCATCTTGCGATTGCAATAACTCTGCCAGATCTGAATATAATGACTTATCTGTTATCTGTGATTCCAACTCATCCAAGAGGCTCATTGCGATCGATCTTGCTCTTGATACATCCTTGCGCTCATTAATCTGGATTGTGGCGCTGTTATGTGCGTTAGCTTCGACAATACCCTTCTCAGTTTGCGTACTGTTGCGTACCAACTCTCTGCGTACCAGATCATCAGCCTTGCTTTTGATCTTCTCAGATAAGTCTCTTACCCATCCTTCCTTCTTGGCACGCTTGCGGATGGCACCTTCAGTGCATCCGTACTTCTCGCCAATTGCACGTAAAGATAATTTATTTGGTCGATAGTCTGCCTCTACTGCTAACCAATCAACCGCGTCTTTTTCATTCATATCAATAATGATCTAGCAGAGATTGCTATCAGATCATCCATGTCCAATTGGAACCATTCACCTTTAACTCTTTTGTCTGCGTATAACTCATGAAGAATTCTTTCTTCTAAACGCATGTTGTTGACGTAATAAACGCATGCAACACAAATATCAAACGGAGACGCACATTGATGATTACTAAATCTTGAACTAAATCCAGAAGCCATACCTATTTTGTAATAACGATTCTTTGATGAGTCATCTATGTAAATCACATATACAAATCCAGATTTATCAAACAGATCTGGAGATCCTTTGACCAATGCAGCCTTAGCTTTGATATTCCCAGCCAGATCACGCTCTAATCCTTCCTTACCCCAGTGCTTTAATATTGCTGCTCTCGATACGCCATATTCTTCTGATAATTGGAGCACTGATTTAACGCCAGCCATCCAGTCTGGTCGCATTGCTTCCCAGTCAACTATCTTTCTAAACTTGTTGGTCATACCGTAATAAACACAAGCTGATTATCATCCAGAATCGGGAATAATTTGGCCTCCAGCTTATGCAGAGCATCTCTGCTTTGCAATATAGACTGAGATCCATTAATTGAATTAGTATTTATTGATGTCCCGACCAAGATGCAGCCTTCCGTGTCATTGCTTGTATTGCCTGCATGAATCCTTATGCCCTCAAACCCAGGAACATTCATTAATTGAAGCGTATCTCTACCGAATCTGGTGGACCTGGTTTTCTTTACTTCGTACTTACCCTTTGGAATGGCGGTTTTACCGAAGACTTTCCATTCTCTAACCGGTATGCCCGGAACCTCACGAACTTTATCTTCCAGCGTGTAGCACAAGAATTCCTCAGCCTTGTCCGTTCTCATGCTTAATGATCCAATCACTGAGTCATCTGATAATTGGAACCTAAATAAAGATAGTTCAATCATTTATTCTTGATCCCACACATCGTTAATCGCTCATGCCGATCCTGACAATAATCTTCTGCGCATGTTTTTGCTGATTTGTGCATCCAGATCATATTCACCGGCTCATCCACGCCACCGCACACCAGAGGAACAGCGTGATCTACTTGATAATCATCTCTGCTGATCCCTGCTGGCAATGGGTACATCCGCTCAAAAGCTTCGACAGCCGCCTTGCTGCGTATTATCTTGCCGTTTTTGTAGCGCTTCACTTCAACGCAGCACCGGATATCAACGTACTCTGCTGCATTAGCCTCGATGCAAAACACGATTGCAGATAACATAAGAGCAATCATGACAACCACATATCTCATATTCATTTTTTCCAATGGCGCCAGCCAAACAGACTCACCGCAACCCACATCATCCAGGCTCCAATGTACGCCCATATATTTTTCGCAATACTGATGACGCTTACCTGCTCATAATCCTCAAGGGAAACCCTATCGCAAGCGTATCTTGCACCCCTAAAAATTTTGTCAGCTTCCGACCTGCTTACGGACATGTTGCAATATTTGTCTTTAACATGCGGTGGCGTATATAACCAGTCGTGAATCGTCGATTCTTTAGGACCCAAGCCGCCGAAAATCATATACACGATTGGCAATCTCGGCACGCTTGCAAAGTTTGTCTTGAACCCGGCGGGGGCAATCACATAACCGAATGTCTTTGACTCATAGATAAGAGGCGAAAGAAGTTCGTAATATCCATTACCAATATATTTGGTTTCCAGATCAGTTATGAATCTTCCCATCTCAGTGAGCTACTTCGACCAGCGTTTTAAGTTTCTTAGTGCATGCCTTTAAGTGCACCTTCAATTCCTCGCGCTCAATCCAAAGGCCGTAAGTCAATTGATTTATCTGGTTTTCGTCAAGCGATTGATTGCTTGCTCCAGTCCCTCCAACTCCAGACTCACCGGGGGATTCACTAGCGAATTCTGCACCACCGGCTTGTCCACGCAATGTTCCTGCAGCACAATTTTCCTGCTTTGCACTGATTCGCACCCGCTTAGCATTATCAGCAAGCACGTTGCGAAGCCGGTCAATTTCAGCATCTTTTTCATTTTGCACCTTGATAGTGTTGATATCGTTATCCTCGTTCTGCTTCGCCACTCTACTTATCGCGGCACCCAATTCTTTTTCCAAGGCCGCTTTTTCTTTGGCTTCTTTCTCTAGCCAATCAGCACGCTCAATTGCCTTGCCTTCCTCTAACAATTGGTTTCTGTGATAAATATAAACGCCTATCAGGAATAGCGAAACAACCAAACCAACGAGCATTTTGCTTCCGTACTTCAATGCCAGTTCTGCTAGTGGTTTTGCTATTGCTACAGGTATCATCGATTATGTTATTAGGTGGTTTTTAATGAAATGGATCACGCCGTAAACTGCAGATATACCGCCGATCATTATGCTCAGGTATGCCGCCCATCCTTTGATGGTGTCTGCAGTGATGTACTTGTTTCTGGTCCTATCTATTATTGTTCTATTTTCTTTAACGTAATTTATCTCGGGGGCATTTTCTTTCAATATGCCAAGTATTTCCTCAAGGGTTTTACCACCATGAAGAGACGCTTTTGTATTCTCTTTCACACATTCGATCAAATGCCCCAACTTCTCATCATTTTCTCTTCGGTACTTGCTATGCTGTTCGTGGTTACTCTCGCACAAAACATGCTTTTTGCGGTGCTCTTCCAACTCCCCTTGCATATCAGCTATTTTGCTTTTCATTTCCGGCACGTCATCGTTTAATTTAAAAAGTCCCCGCACGATGCTACCCCTTCATTTGCTCTTTGAATGTGATAATAATCACACTGTTGATTGATAAAATTTAGGCAATAAAAAACCCGCAGAGCAATTAAGCCAAGCGGGTTATCTTTGTGGGCACTTACCCACATTAGAAATTACTTTATAACATTGTTCTTAAACGGAATCAAGTACTTTTTGACCAGTTTTAGTCAGAAAATAATCGTACAGTCCTGGGTGCATGCGTCGATTGCCGCACTCCCACTGCTCCCAAGCTCTGGCCGTACACATCACAAGCTCGGCAGCTTGCTTTTGTGTCAGCCCGGCTATTGCTCGCGATGCTTTTATCTGCTCAATCGTGGGATTGATCGCTGGTCTTTTCATATTACTTTGGTCTTAAAAATTGGCGGCTATATCACTGTATATAACCAGCGTCAGAACGCTACACCGCCAGATAGCGCACTCAAGTCCTAGCACACATAGCAGCCGCCTATGTCAGTTTAGTTACCGTGTAGATGCCAGTAGCGGGATACTGGACCGGCCAGATTATCTAAGAGACGGAGTGTTATTGATGTACTTGTAATACTACTACTTCCCACCTTCTAACACCGTTCGCTTAGACAAGCTATTTAAAACGTCGGCCCCGTTTCCGGACCCGTCATAGAGTCACCCCTATCAAGTGTTGACTGCTCACCTACTATGTAGGCTTCTTTGTATCTGTCTACCCCAGGACACGTTCCACATGAACGTTCTTGCAGACGAAGCTTATCCCAACACCGACAGCTTCTGCACCGATAATCTGGTGCAAGATTTACTTCTTTGCACATGATCAAGAACATCTCGATCATGCGAGTATATTACTACTACTATGTAGTAGTGTCAAGAGGTTTATTTCACTTTATTATTTCTAAGCAACGGCCTCGCCCCTACGTTCAATCAGCCCTGAATTAGCGAATTTATTCTCTATATCATTGAGAGATTGATAATGTACAGAATCAATAATTCCATAGATCTTATCAATCAAATAATTTACTTTGTTACGATCACATTGCAGCGACTCTCTTATTTCTCGCTTACTGATCTTTGCCCCCAAGTACCTTAACACTACTTTTCTTACATCCCTATTGTGTACACCACTCGAGTACAGCATGCGCGAGAATATTCTTTGCATTAAAGAATCGAATCTTTCTGAGTAGCAGAACTTAGCAAGCAGGTAATCCTTGCATGCATCATCCCCAATGCTCTCAATGTGCCTGAGAATCAGCTCTGCTTGCAAATGCGCTTCTTGCGGTGATAATCCGCGCAGCAAGTCATTTCTGGAAGACGGTCTTGGCTTGCCGCACATATCATTAATTGATGACCCATCAATAATTACTTTGCTTTTTATATCCACTGCCCACCTTATAGCCGTTTCTGCGTTGCGAAACATATAACCTCCGTTTTTAGAAAAAACTTTTTGCACCATTCACTTCAGCGACTTGTAAAGTTCGCATCGTCTTCCGTATTTTTTATTCTTATCACAACCCATCTCCGGACCATTTTTGAACTGGATGGTAAAGCCGTGGATACAACCGACACAGGACCTTCTTGCCTCCGATTCTTGCTTGCGCTCAAGCACTTCTTCAGGGTTTCTGTACATCCACGATGGCAACGCTCTGCTCATTTATTTAACTCATTCCATGTTTCTTCCGTGTACGGCACCCACTCAATACAAGATTTTCTGACGTCCCAATTTTGAGCAACAGAAGCGTAAAGATGCAGCTCTTCACCTGTCCCGACATTCATAATGCTGCCATCTATTTTCAAAATAATTTTTAATGTCATCAGAGGCATTTGCTCGCCGCAACTGATCCACTTAAGCAAGTTACCAGGCTTGCGTTTGTCTGTCATTTTATGATCTTCCATTCCCAACCTCCTTAATATCCCACCCCCCGCCATCGCGTTTTAGTCGAGTTCTAACGATATAAAATCTGAATGGGAATGTTTCTGCTGCCACCTTTACCTTAACCATAGAGTCATCCATTGCGAAACCTTTTACTTCGTGAGCCTCGATTTCTCCGCTCGATCGCATGACAAAGAAATCAGGCGTGTATGTTGTGTTTTCAGCCAGTTTTAGCTTGATACCCTCGAATCGATACCAGAGTATTTCGCCGGCTATTCTCATCAACTCAAGCGTGTTTCTATACGCTTGCTCTGTTTTGTTCATTTCTCCGGTTTTTAGCCGTCCAAGGGCGTACATTTTATTCATTGCTTACTGCAATCCTATGCAATCATTTATCATTTAATAACACTTTTATCCACGCAGTGGAATTGACCTATACCAACAACTGTAACGCCATCTTTTGATTGGCAAGACAATGTTGCATACCAGATATATCCATTCAACATTAATAATATAAGTATCGTAAGAATTTTCATGGTCAATTCAACTCTTGCAGCTTGTCAGCCATCTGTCGAAGGTAACCATGGCTATTTACAAGATTATTCAGCGATAAACTGTATATCCCACGAACTTTTATAAAGTTCCCCATTTTCTCTCCGGTTTCACTCACTATGGCAATCACACCATCATCGTGTTCCACAAATTCAAGCATTTGCTTATTCCTCTATCTCACCCATATTAATTATTTACAGCTTTTGCATGAGCATAACTCCGTACACAAAACCTATGCTGATTAGCATATTATGATAAAAAGAATCTGCAGCGTAAAGAGCCACGGACCATACAACAAACATTAAAAAAAGAATTATGTATCTCATCTCAGTCTCCAGGTTCGTGTCTCGGCAAAGGAATCCATCCAGCGCAGTCTGAAAATTTAACCTCATGCCCACTACTCGTAATAATCACTTGATTCTCTGTGTCAACTGCCGCCTCGATCAAATCTTCTGAAAAGTCAGTATCAACCAAAACAGTACAATCCTGCTTGCACTCACGCATAGGCATCAACCGCTTTACTATCAATACTCGTCATTTTTAACTGGCTCTGACAACCTCTCTTTAAGCAAAGCGTATCCAATAACATCAACCTTACTATCTTCGTGATCAGGGTTATTCTTTAGCCTCGCCAGCTTAAGCTGTACCATCATGTCACACACATGATGTGGCGTTATTTCAATGCCTAAATAGGCCGACCACATGCCAGCAATAACGCGCAGATTCTTACCTGGATCTCCGTAAGTTTTCTCACGATCTCCAAAAATAATTTTCTTGGCTTTATCAGCTATGTTTCCTGACTCACTTGCAATTTCTTTTTCACTCATTCATTAACTCCTATCAATAAACGAACAACTTTGTTATCTGATCCCAATGAATATGCTGAATTGAAATGCTCTTGCACGCTATCGACCTTTTCGCCCATTTCCTCGGCTGCTTGCTGCGCGTTATGAATCCATCCTTGCAGCCGGCCTATTTCGACGTTAAAAGCCAGCATGAATGATTGGTCGAATTTAATGTGCAGGTTGCCGTTCATGTACGCCCTTACAGTCATCAGCAATCTTTCATTTCCGCGCTTGTCTGTGCAATAAAATTCTTCCTTTCCTCCGCTTTTGAATGCATGTGATTTCATTGAATCATCGCATTCAAAACCAAGATTTCTTGCGATAACAATTAAATCGTCAATAAAGTTTGCTGCGTTTTCGCACAATCCACCGATAGCGCTATAGCTGTTATATGATCCGATTTGTACCAAACCACCCATTCGTTCCACGACTATCCGGTAATCAAGTTTGAAGTGACTATGCTTATCTTCGTCAGCGTAATATCGAAATGAGTTTTTCTTAAATACTCGCTCATTTGACTTGTAGTTGACCACACAGGCAGCATCAACCATCTTGCCGAATGTCTCAATCATCTGCTTATCAAGATATTGATCGGCGTTTTTAATCGCCCATACGGTAATTGCGTAGGCATTGGATGCCGTGAAGTCTATGTTTGTTTTCCTGCGGATACTTTCGATAAATGTGCTTCGGCTGGCTGAGGTCAGGCGTTCAGTCAACGGCTCATAGTTATTGAATAACTCCTGCCAGTAAGCATTTTTCAGGCCATGTATCCGGGTTTTAATCGAAGACACGACCGATTTGACCGATATATCAAGCTCTTTAAAGAGAGCATCATCCAGCGAGCAAACGCGCTTATAGTTGCTAATTAACTCATCCAACTCTTCCCGGTAGAGTTGATCAAGCACTTCAATCATGCTCCTGCCGGGCACCAAAGAATTGCTGATATTTGCTTGCCTCGCCTTAGCATCTTCCTGCGCTTGAGCGTACTCAGATAATCCGTGCTTATCCTTTTTATCACTCAGCTCAAAGAACTCATTCACCCAAAGGGCAAATGGATCAACATTTGCATTGACCCCTTTATGGTATTTGTGGCTATTTGAACTATATTCTGAATGGCAAAGCCAGATAAACACCAAGTCTACCTTTGCGCGTGCTTGCCGATCCTCAGAACTCAGAAAATCGTACTCACCCAGGACTTTATAACCGGCTTTCCTGATCTCGAGAGCGTCGATAATCTTCTTCTGCTCTTTCCATCGCTGCGGGATAACCAGATAGATGTAATTCGAATTTGCTTCTCGAATGACTTTCACGCACCAATCAACGAACTCTGAATACGGAGGATTCGAAAATATGCAATCAACCGATTTATCAAGCAGCGATTGTTCCCAAAAATCCGTGCCGAGGATACCGACATCAACCGGTAAACTGTCCAGCAATGGCCGCGCTTTCTCGATTGCGAAATACTCTGTCCGGTAACAGTCCGGTATTTTGCTGTTCTTCTCTTGGAAACGTTTGAGGACTTTCCCGTCCCCGGCGCCAATATCCAGAATGCTGCTCATTTCAAATGAACTGGCATGAGCATGGAATGCATCGATTATTTCGTTAGTAGTGGGATACCACTCGTGATCTTGTCCGGTAGCCTCCAGCTCTGCCAGTGCGCGCGCTGCTGATGTTCTCATTTTGACAGCACCTCTATTCCTGACTGGAATTTAAAAAACTCTTCTTTATTGACAACATGACATCCGCATTGCGCACACATGTGTGTATCACACTCAAATCCGCTCTGATGCAGATGTATTCCATTGCGGCAGTCTTGGCACTCTGAGTAACCTCTATCAAGTTCTTGCGTGCTTGGGTTTTTCATCTACACTCCGTCTTCCGCTCTGAATTTATTAACCAATTCCAACAAATGAAATTCCGTTGGCAATCCATGCATACTCAAGAATCGCTTAACGCCAGCGCCATGCAGCGAAGTTACTCCGATTCGATGATGAGATACGCACAGCGGTGCGCACATATAATGACTTCTCTCTCCAGATCCTTGAGAAATGTGATGTATTTCCGGATCTGTTCTGACATCTTCAAATTCTCGACATATCACACATCCGATTTGTCGGAGCTTGTCATGGAATTGTTGTTCTTTTTTATTCATAAGTCCAATTCACGTTTTTGTCAGAGCCAAACGCCTCTACCAGAGGCTAGGCCGTTCGCATGCGCCCATACAACAGTTTCATTATTTCCATTGCACACGCCAATTATGCGAACTTGGCATTCTTTACCGCGTGCGCTTGGGTTATTTTGCTCATTTATTTATCCGTCCCCATCAACATATTCCATGCTCTTGCTGCCACCGCTGGAACCTGTCCATTTCCAATGGCGACAGTTCTGTCCATCCTTGAGGCCATCCCATTGCTGCTTCTAAGAATCCAGGATTCGGGTATACAGTTTTCTCCGCCTTGCTGTATTTTGCTAACCACTCGCGCAATGTCAGACTCTTTTGCTTGTGATTTTCTCGCCTTATCACTTGATTCGGCGCTGATCCTTTGTGATCTGTTGCTGTCGGTGTTGGCAGCAATCCATAAACGTTTCCTGTTGTGATGGAATCCGGCGTCGATCGCTCCAATAATTCCCCATCTCGCATCAAACCCCATGATGGCAAGGTCACCAAGGATTCTGACAAGTCCTCTGGAAACAAGGAGTGGTGAATTCTCCACGAACACGAATCTAGGCTGAACTTCATCGATGATGCGCGCCATGTGTTTCCATAGTCCTGATTTCTCCCCGTCGATACCTGCGCCTTTCCCGGCTGAGCTGATGTCTTGGCACGGGAAGCCTCCAGAAACGATGTCAACAATTCCTTTCCACGGCTTTCCGTCAAAACTACACACGTCAGACCAAATCGGGAAAGATTCAATGGTTCTATCATTCTGCCGTTGCGCGAGAACTTGTGCTGCGTAGGCATTACACTCAACTGCGCACACGGTTTTCCATCCGAGCAATTTGCCTCCGAGTATTCCTCCACCAGCTCCGGCAAAGAGCGCGAGTTCCCGCAATCCTCCATCATTGCTTTGCTGAATAGCCATGTCATTTCCTCAAATACCTCACCAAAGCCGAAAGCAACTTATCGTCGTCTTCGCACAAGCCAAGAACGGTGTTACATCGGTTGCATAGAATTCCACGAATCGATTTGGTTTTATGGCAGTGATCGACATGCGCGGACAGTTTCAAAGTAAACAAACTCAATGGCCACGAACAGCATTGCGCACATAAAAATATCCAGGTACCAAACATCGCAGAGCGGAGTGAATATCTGCCATATGAACACAAAGATTATGGCTCTTATCAACAATTGACCGGTCAGGAAAAATGACACAAAAGCGCTGAGCATAAAAGCGCCAAAAATACTCTCTAGTGTTAAATTAATCTCCATCAATTTAATACGCTCTCCGGGCTTCATGATTGATATTGACATCATATCTCGCTGCCAAATAGTGCAGATACTCAAGCCATTCGCCAAATTCTTTCTTTCCAAACTTACTCGTCCTTTTACCTAGCATGACGACACCACCATCCACACCAGCCGCGAGCCGCAAAGTTTCTTTTCTAAATGCTGCCGTGAAAATATCCTTGAATTCCTCATCAATTAAATTGACCATCTCGCCATTTACCGGCCACTTTAATTGCTGCGCAAACTCTCCGAGAATTGGCCATTGAGCGGAGTTCTGCATTAATGTCCTGTTCGGCTCTTTTATCTCCACCACATACCCATGTGGGGCATTTCTACACGCTATAACAGCGTTATTTCGTGCCGTATCATGCGATAAAACGAAGTATTGTTTATTCATATAATTATAACATAACCATTTGTTTTAAAACGTAATAACCATCAAATTACGCTAATTATTTCTCGACTTTTTCCACTCTTTTGCAACATCATCGCGCAGCTTTTTGTAGCTATCAAAACCGCGCTTTTCTTTTATCTTTTCCAGATAATTTTTGATCCAGATGCCAGATTGACCACTAACAAATTCAACTTCCGTTTTGTGCCTAAACTCTTCCGTGTACGTTGGATCTGGATCTTTGCAGCATTGCGCACACTTGCATGTCACGGCCAATAAAAAACATACATTCCAAGACAGCTAAGCGATATTCCAAACGAAATCATCATAAAAATAATACTCACATCAGATACCACAGATAATCTCTTTGACTCGCATTCTAAAAATTCATATCTATCACTGAATTGTTCGTTTTCAACACGCAGAATCCTGATTTGCTCTTGCAAATTTCTAATCAACACATCCCTCTCGTGCAGCTCGTATTTATGATCGTCATGCTCGAACTTGATCTTTTCTTGCGCCAGCTTTAGCAGGCCATCAGCACCCATTTCTTTTGCGTCCATGCACACTTCTCCGGTGAATATAATTTCCAATAAAGATCAAGAACCAAGCGATCTTTTCTGTTTGGCGCTCAAGCCATTCAACATATAACTGCCAAGCCTCCGCACAAAATACTCTCCCATAGCTAAAACATGAGAACCCTCATAACTTTTTTTAATACGACCCGCTTCTATTGCCTGTTTTTTGCGTTCCTCGAAACTACCTCTGCGTTTTGCCTCACCCATTTTTATCTCCTGTTATTGTTTACCAGTACTGCCAAAACCACCTTCTCCTCTTGCGCTTGCTTCAAAATCGTCAACCAGGTTAAATTCAGCTTGCATGATTGGCACTATTACAAGCTGTGCGATTCTATCCATTGATTCTATTTCGACAGAGTGATTGTTTCGATTCCAAAGCAGGACCATAATCTCCCCCTGATAGTCGCTATCGATTAAGCCAACTAGATTACCAAGCACTATGCCTTTTTTCCCCATACCGGATCGCGGGATTATCATCCCAGCGTAGCCTGGATCTTTGATGTGCATTGATATTCCTGTTTTTATCAAAGCCTGGCCGCGTTGCTCGATCTCTATCCCGCACTCCGGTACCGAACAAGCCCTCAAATCAATGCCAGCGCTACCCGGCGTAGCGTAATCCGGCATCATGCTTCTCAGCCTTTCGTCTAAAATCTTTATGTCTATTTTCATTTATCACCACCTATTATTTTTTACTCATTTCTCGCTGGGAATTTAAGCTTTTTTGATTTCTTTCGATGAATCGAAGGCAATCTTTAAACCAGAAACATCACTCCCAGCTTGCTTGAAACTGATCAACGGTTTGTCTACTCCACCACCCAAAACTTTGCTGCACTGCTCTGCGTTTCCAACCATCACATATGGCTCTGATTTGTGCCCCTTAGCCATGTTGTGTGCGTTAGCAATTCCAATCAGCACAGCCGGGTAATCAGGAACCTCACCACGCTGCTTGAATCCTCTGTATCTGTTCTCAAATTCACGAGCGACAAATGGCCACTCATCTTCATTCTTTTGACCCAAAGCTATCCACCCACCCATGTCATGCAAAACCCGGTGAATCAATGGATCATCAAAAACAACATCAACATAGGTCCCTTTGTGCCGCAACGCTTTATCAACCTTTGCCCATGCCGACATCGCAGAATCCTGCGTAGATCCTTGCAACATCTTGATCACGTCAGCAATTTTCGGCATGAACATGCCTGTATCTGGATTTCTAACGTGACGGAATAAAGCCTGTTGTATCGCTTTAAAATCAAAGTCTTTCAATCCTTGCCAATAAAGCATTTTTGCTCCACCAGAAAGCGGCTTCCCGTATTGTTCGGAAACGACATCAAGCAACTCGTTGAATTCATCAAAATTACTGTTATCCATTTGTCACGTCCCTTTCCTGTTGTTGAGTGCCGAACAATTTTTCTCTCGCCAACGCCGTTTGTTGCTTGTTGTATTCGCTCCTATCGATTGGGATAACCGGAGATCCGCGCTGAGGCAACGCTTGTTGATTGCAATACCAATCAGCCTTAAATCCTATCCATCCGCGCTGACAGCATTCAATTAAAGCTGTTTCTAAAGAAATACCTGCTTTTGTAGCCTCAGCTCTTAATCCTTCTATCGCTCGTGCTGTCAGTGGCGCTTTCTTGGCTTTTCTAAGTTGCATAAAATCCAAATATGTTTGATCTGTTACATCAGAAAGTTCATCCCGAAGATTTTTTGAATTTTCTTTTTTATTATTTTTTTCTTTTATTTCTTCCTTTACCTTCCCTTCCCTTCCCTTCCCTTCCATTACCTTCCCTTCCGGGGGTGATTGATCTCCGACATTTCGATCACGATTCGACGAATGATCGACGATTTTCTGAAATTCGTATTCAGGGTGTTTTGGGTTTGGCCTATCAATTTTCTGATGATCCCATCCAGTTACATGCCAGTATTCGCGCCCATTACCGCCGTTATAACCAACAATCAAATTGTTCTTTAAAAGCTCATTCGTATATTGCTCAATTTGAGACAATGAGATTTCATCGCCTGGGAAAACTTCCATTTTTAATGTTTTGTAACTTGCTGGATGATTTCCTCCATCGTCACAGAAGTTCCACATACCAATGAACATTAGTCGAGCTATCGGCGAACATTCTACGACTTGCTCGGAAGTCCAGAACTCTGGTTTAATAGTTCTAATTCTGGCCATTATTGGATCCTCTAATCTTGTTCCAGCAAACAGCACAGAAATATTTAAAAGCTCTTTCTTTCGTTGTGGATCCCCATTTTGATAGGGTTATTTCTGCTGCTTCTATAACCTCTGAAACAGGCAACAACTCAAGGAATCTTTTAATACTTAGCAATCTTTCTCTGTTGTATCTCTCAGCAAACTCAACCCCTTCAAGCTCCGCAACAACCATCCATGCTTGTTGCTCTATTCGATCCGCCCTTGCTAGTAATATCTCGTTGTAACCTTTTAATTGATCCTCAATTTCCAATATTCTTTTTGCGCGATCTTTTATACTCAAGGGAATATCAGATAAATGCTTGGATGATTTTCCTAAATTGCACGCTTCACACGAGGTAATAAGATTATTTTGATCATTTGTTCCGCCGCTTTTAACCGGGAATACGTGATCAACGTGCAGAACCACCTTTGGTGGCGTTGCTCCGCAGTATTGGCAAGTAAAGCCATCCCTGTGGAATATTTCAAAACGCATCTTTTTTGATATCTGCTTACGCATTATTTATTGACCCAATAAAAAAGCCAGACACACCAAAAGGAAAGAAAGGCGTATCTGGCAAGGGGTAAATCGAATTAGTCCATCCTTCCGACTATGCAGTAGGGGCTGCACAGGATGGTGCGGTGTCATGATGGTAGGGAGAATTATCATGATTTTGTTAATCTATTAGAAGCACATCACGATGCTTTAACTTCTCGCACGCCGGGATTCCCCTCTTCTTCCAGTTATTTATTCTTTGCACTGAATAACCTAGCCTTTTTGATAGCCCAAGACTTCCTCCGAGGGATTCAATAAGTCTAAAGTCTTTTCTTTTTTGAGTTAAGTTTTTTTGTTTCATCCCTATATGATAAACCAATCGTTTATGAATTGCAAACTATATGTTTATTTTATTATGAATCGGCAAGATTAAAATGTTTTTCATGGATAAACCTGATTTAACAACAGAGTTTGGGAGGCTCTTGAGCCAAAAATAAACCATTTGAACTCATTATGAAAATAATTACTCAAAAATTAAACAAATAGTTTGCTTTTTGCAAACATTGCGTTTATGATTAGCACATCAACAGCAATAACTCACTATACCGTGTTTTGTTTGGTTGATATTCAAAAATTTATAGGAGATTCACATGAAAAGCATCAATTATTTACTAGCATTTTTTGTTATCACTTTTCTAGCCGTTGCTGCTCAGGCAGCAAACGCATCATCCCACGACCTAGTTGGTCATGTTCGAATTGAAATAACAGGTAGGACTCCTATAGAGATTACCTACGATGTAAGAAAACCAGATCTGGATTCCTGCACAAATTTAAAAAAATCGATAGCACAAACCCCCATCGAAATGTATGGATCAAGCAAGGCGTACAAAGCCATCGGAGTAAATACATTGAGCGGAAATTTAGCTGAAGCACTGCAAGGAGCCGGATCAATCAAACTTTGGGACGAGAACACTCTCGGGGGGGCTGTTAATGCGGTAAAAGTGGTTCACCTGGGATGCTATCCAGTACACGCCGCTAACTAAAAAACTCACGACCAAGAGAAATCTACCAGAGAAATTCTATCTACCAGAGAAATTCTGGTAGATAACGCAAGGGAGACAGAACATGAACAGATTGAACAGATTATTGATAGCAGCATTGTTAAGCATCGCAGCGACAGCAGTAAACGCAGATCCGAAGTGGAGCGCAGTTGGAATTTTGACCACGCAAGTACAAGGCAAAGATCCAGTTGCAAGACCGATTGAAATTGACGACTTCGAAAGCAAGGAATTGTGCGATGCGGTAGTAAAGGTTGAAAGCCGTTCACAAGATTATCTTGGCCAGGGCGGCACTAACGGGAGTCTTCCAATCGTGCATTGGAACTATGACGCAGATTGCATACAAAAAAGAAATTGAGGTGAAACATGCTAGTTGAAGAACGCGCAAAAACAATAGAGGTTGTTGACATGATTGAGAAAGAACAACTTCAGCGGGTGCTGAACATCATTAGGGATTTTGTGCTTAGCCAGACAAAGCCTTTCACGATTGCGCACTTGTACATGAATCCATTCGTCAGCGAGAAGCTGGCTGTTACAAAGACCAATTTACTGATGATAGACAAGGCATTGATGACACTGAACTGCTCGACAGTTCAGAACGGATTTAACACGCCATTTAAAGAACTGCTGTACGTTGCGCCGCCGGTTAGGCGCGTACACCGAGATTTGGTTTGTATGTGATCGTAGGCAAACATCATGACGAAAAAACATGACTTATTCGGATTTTTAATCATCTTGATTCTTACGGTGGTTTACTCATGGATGGTTGAGAGGGACAACCATCCTTTTAATGACGTGGATTATGTGCAGGTTGAACAATCATGAACATTAAGAAATTGGATGTCGCAATTTTTGAAGCCAAGCGTTTTTTGCAGAAAGCGAATGAACTTAAAAAATTTCATAGCACTTCATCTAGTTATTTTTACGGATCAAAAGAATCTGGTTCTGTAAAAAGATCAAGCATGGATCTGACAAGAGCGCTGGCAGATTTACGAAGATCTGGAGATTAAATCATGATGATAATTCCGCAGCGCAGATCATCAAACCAGTTTGCAAATTTTCTGTACTGGTGGCTGAAGAGAGGATATTCGTTTAAACGAGCGCTTGAATTGCGATGGCTATCATGATCAATCCAGACAGAAAAGCAGCCGGCGATGTTATGTGGCTAAGAACAGTGTCACGAATGGCGGTTGCCATCGAATCATGCGGCATTTGCAACGCTTTGGGAGCATTTAAAACAGCTCTTGAAGACATGCAGGAAGAGCGATCACAGGAAAACTCAGATTACGCTGACAGCAAAGAATGCATGAATGTCCAGCAGGTGATCGAAATGCTAGATGCGAGTGTTGGGTTTGTTGATATCGATTACCAACACGCAGGCTTGAGTAAGAGAGCCGAGAAAGTTGAAGAATTTAAAAAAGACATCGCAAAAATGCAGGTTATTGGATAATAAATTGGGGGAGTTATGACAACAGCATTATCAATATTAACAAGCAATCTAGCGTCTAAGTTCGACATGGGTGATGGGTCTGGATTGCTTGATACACTTAAATCAACAGCTTTCAAAAGCAGCATACAGGTAACTGACGCACAGATGACAGCACTACTTGTTGTCGCTAGTCAGTACGGTTTAAATCCATTTACTCGTGAGATTTATGCGTTCCCTGATAAGGGCGGGATTGTTCCGGTAGTAGGAATCGATGGATGGTCGAGAATTATGAACACGCACGACCAATTCGACGGCATGGAATTCAAGTTCGATTCTGAATCTTGCACATGCATCATTTACCGCAAAGACAGATCACACCCGACCAGCGCAACAGAGTATATGGAAGAGTGTAAACGTGACAATTCGCCAGCATGGAAGTCTCACCCTCGCCGGATGTTGCGACACAAAGCAATGATACAGGCAGCACGTTTAGCGTTCGGATTCACTGGTATATATGACCAAGACGAAGCCGAAAGAATTGTTGAAGTTAAAGGCAAAGAAATTGACATAACGCCAGAAGAAAAGACATTGCCAGAATACACATCAGACAAATTTGATGCAAACAAGGGCGCATGGGTATCAGCCATCAACTCCGGCAAGCACACGCCTGATAGCATCATCAACATGATATCGACGAAACACACACTGACCGACGAACAAAAAGATGCAATCAAGAAATTAGGAGCAAAAGATGAACGCGCCGCTTAATCTAGTGCAGGGCACAAAAGAATGGATGGAATTCCGGGCAAGTCACTACGGAGCATCAGAAGCAGCAGCCATGCTCGGACTATCAATACAATTAACACGTAATGACCTGCTGCTATACAAAAAGACAGGGAGGTCTAAAGAATATTCTGATTGGGTACAAAAGAACATTCTTGATTATGGCCATGAGGCGGAAAATTCAGCGCGACTTATAACTGAATCTGTGTTGAGTACAGACCTATTCCCAGTCACATGCTCATCAGGGAAATTGAGCGCAAGCTGCGACGGCTTGACGTTTGATGGAGAAATAGCATGGGAACATAAGCAGTGGAATGAAGAACTGGCTGAATATGTACGGCGTAACAACTCAGCGCCTGATACACATATGCCTCAATGCCAGCAAATCTTGTTGGTAACTAGAGCTATAAAATTGATCTTTACTGTATCAGACGGAACCGATAATAAGCGCGTGTCTTGCGATATTCATCCATCAACAGAATGGTTCGAACGTATCCAGGCAGGCTGGGACCAGTTCGAGAGTGACCTTAAAAATTACGAGCACAAAGAGTTTGCAGAAAAGCCAGAACCGGAAGCAATCATGCAACTACCTACCCTATTGATCCAGATTAAAGGCGAAGTAATTGCCAGCAATTTGCCGCAATTTAAGGCTGATGCGGAAACATTTATTGCAAAAATAAATACCGATCTGCAAACAGACGAAGACTTCGTTAACGCTGAAGCCACGGTTAAATTCTGCGACGAAACAGAAAAGAAACTTGAATCAGCAAAAGCTGCGGCAATCGGACAGACTGCCAGCATTGATGAGTTGATGAACACGATTGATTTTATCAAAGAGTCGATCCGGTCAAAACGCTTGACTCTTGAGAAGCTGGTTAAAACTCAGAAGGAAAGTATTAAAGATAAAATAATTGGCGATGCGATCAATCTATGCACTTCACATGCTCTTCAGATTGATATTGAATTGGGCAATAAGGTTGTTTTCCAAAAATTCTCACCAAGTATTTTTACACTTAAAAACTTTGAAACAGCCTGCAAAAACAAGCGAACACTTGCCAGCCTGCACAATGCAGTTGATACCGAAGTCGCAGCAATCAAGATTAAGCTTGATGAATTAGCTCGCGTTCTTCGCAAGAACCTTACTCACCTGCCTGAAGATTTGTCACTCTTCCGTGACTTGCAATCAATCATAACCAAACCAGAAGACGATTTTAAGTTGCTGGTTGAATCACGCCTATCCGAACAAAAACGCAAGGAAGAAGAGGTCGCAAAACGTGTTGCTGAGGAACTGAAAGCTGCAGAAGAGAGAGGGCGTGCTCAGGCAGAGGCAGCCGCCGAGCGTGAACGAATCGCCAGAGAAAATGAAGAAAAACTCGCGATTGAAGCCAAGGAATCTGAAGCAAGGAAACTAGAGCAAGAAGCTAAAGCAAAAGAATCAATGGAAGCTCATCGAGCAGAGGTCCAGAAGCGAGAAGAGGACCGCACGAAAGCTGATGAAAGACATCGTATAAACATACTAGAGACAGTATGCCAATCTTTCAAAGATGCAGGATTCAATCATCAAGAATCTGAGCGAATTGTTACCGCGATTAAATCAGGTGACATCCCGCACGTAACGATTAACTTTTAATCGATTTGAGATAAAAATGATTGAACTTTTAACCGGAACAGTTAAAGACTTAATACCAGCGGCTTTACTCAATAAAAAGCCGTCAAAAATAAACTCCATCGGCAATGAAGTAGAAGTAAACAGAATAAAGTTATCGAATAATCACGTAGAAAAAATGAAAGCGTTTATAAAAACGCTGGATCTCAAAACTATGTCATACGCACAAATGCATGCACGGATGAAAGTGAATAAATTGGCGTACAGAGAAAATGGAACGATGGTGTCCGTGCAATACGTGAAAGGAATAGCGCAAGAAATAATCAAGGAATCAGGAATCCCACGCGAGCGCAGGATACGAATCTACAAAGACAGCAAGATTGAGAAGATAACAAAATTGCTTAATGACGGACTCGGAATCAAAGAGGTATCAGAGATCGTCGGCGCTCATGACAAGTATGTTTATCGGATCAAAAAGCAGCTTGAAGATCAGAAGAAAATCAAATCTCAACAAGGATAATATGAAAGACTACGAATGCACGGAACCAAGGTTCTTGGATGACGTAAAAAATCATCAAATAAACATAGTGAAAGACGATGGGGCGCACCGATTCGTTAGATTTAAACGAGCCGACAACTCGTCATATTGGTTCGACCTAATAACTTGGCCAGGATTTTTATGCATAAGCGGAGATTGCGGTACTTATGTCTTCTCGCGCACAGAAGATATGTTCGATTTTTTCAGGATGAAAAATAACGATTTTAATAAAAATAAAGATCGTTTGTTGAACATCAACCCAGATTATTGGGGAGAAAAACTTGAGGCGATTGGAAGGCAAGGTTACATGAAGTTTGATAAGGATGCGTTTAAATCAAGGGTTAAAGAGCATTTTGAAAATTACATGATTGATGATCTTGATGACGAAGAAAAAAACGCTCTTTGGGATGCGATCAAAAATGATGTTATTTATCACGCAAACGATGAACACGCGGCTTATGACGCAGTTTACACGTTTGATTATGAAGATAAGAGGTTTGTTGATTTCTTAGATGGTGGTGGCACAGAGAAATACACTTTTCATTACATCTGGAATCTGTACGCCATTGTGTGGGGAATAAAAAAATATGATGAGGCTAAAAATGACTGAAGAAAAAATAATACTTGCTGAATCTGATGAGGCGGCAAAATTTGTAACTGGTCTAAGCGGATGGGTTGATAAAAACGGCGTTTTTTGGGGTCAGTTAGAAGAGATGGCAAGGTATGCAAGCGCGACGCATAAAAGATGCGAAGATTGCAAAGAAGCCATTATAAGGAGAAGTTATCGTTACTGCGTAGATTGCATAGAGAAAAAAGATATTGAAAGATACTCAAAGTTAGAAAGAAAAGTTTGGGATGGCGAGTCATATTTGCACTCAGATAGAGACGATGTTTATTTTGCTGATTATGACCAGCTTAATGACTATATTGATGAACATCAAATAGAGAATATAGATTCATTACGTCTTATTATCTGCGAACCTGAGCACCTTAGAGAATTAGATGCAGATTACTGGGCAGATGATTTGCCAGAAGATACTGAACTTCCTGACTCTGTACTGTCAGCGCTAGAAACTTTTAACGCATCGCTCAAGGATGCCGGAGTAGTTAGCTGGTATCCAGGTAAGTATGCTGCAATCATTGAGGATAAATAAAAATGAACACATTTAACATAGATCCGCTTTTTAATAAACACGTTGCCTTAGGTGAAATGCTCATTAAAGAGCAAGGGATAAACAAGGCGATAGAATCATTTATCGAATCGATTGATGACAGCATCAAAGAGATTGACGCAAAACATCATTGCGATCTAACGCATATCAAACTAAAGCTGATGGAGTTATTATAATGATAACCATACACAGAGACAAAGACCACAATGGCCTGATTGCAATGGTTTCGACCTGTAAGAACGTTGCTAAAATTGACATGACCGCAGCAACAAATGAAAAGCACCTTGAACAAATGATTGGAGCTAGTGCGCAAGCACTGGGCTTAGATTGGGCTGAGAACGTAGAAGAGTATCACAAACTCTATCGGGCAATGATAAGCCTGTCACGCGAACGGAAGCGCCGTATTAATATGATCGAGATCGAAGACAGCCGGATATCATCCAACGACTTTTGGCCAATCTGGCAAAGGCTAATTAGTGATGGGGTATTAACGATGGATGAAATTTTCTGGTTT
>JBAYVE010000005.1:0-76272 GCA_041674765.1 Patescibacteria group bacterium | reverse complement strand
CTTTTGAAGAGAAAAATCGATATTATGATAGATAAAATATTTAAACTAAACAGGCTATTACGGGAACCAAATTCTGATATTCAAAAATGATTCTTCAGTAACCTTTTATTTTGAGACATTGCGCCTTATTCTTCGCATAATAGTGTTAATTCTATGTCATTCCAGCCCTTCGGCGAGCTCAGGATAAACTCCGGCTGGAATCCAGAGTTCTCACTACCGTTCGAACAATAATAAAATGCTGTCATTTCGACATCCCGATGCCAAGATTCGGGACGAGAAATCTTCCGCTGACTGTATTAATCTGCCGCAATCAATGGAAGATCTCTCGTCCTTCTCACCCAAACCGCAGCTCAAGATGTCGAGATGACGACTATTTAATTAGATAAATATAATTTAATAAATAAAGGAAAATATGAGTACAAAAGGAAAAATTACCCAAATCATCGGTGCAGTTATCGATGCACAGTTCACCGACAAACTACCGGAGATTTATGACTCATTGGAATGCCAGTTAAATGGTAAGAAACTTGTATTCGAGGTCCAACAGCATCTTGACGACAAGACTGTCCGCGCCGTAGCAATGGGCTCGACCGATGGTTTGCAGAGAAACACAGAAATCACTAACACCGAAGCACCCATCTCTGTCCCGGTCGGCGAAACTTCCCTCGGCCGTATGTTCAATGTAGTTGGCGAGCCGATCGATGGCAAGCCAGCGCCTGGCGCATCCCTGCCCGTCAAAGCCGGTAAGGGAGAAGCCATCCCTGCTTCCGCCAAAGGCGGAATGCGGGAAAAAGCTATTCCACGCTATCCGATCCACCGGCCAGCGCCTGCTTTTGACGAACAAAATACCAAGACCGAAGTTTTCGAGACCGGTATCAAGGTTATCGACCTGATCGCTCCGATCACAAAGGGTGGCAAAGTCGGCCTCTTCGGCGGCGCTGGTGTCGGCAAGACCGTGCTTATTCAGGAATTCATCCGCAATATTGCTTCCGAACACTCAGGTCTCTCTGTTTTCGCCGGTGTGGGTGAGCGAACTCGTGAAGGTAACGACCTTTATGGTGAAATGAAGGATTCTGGCGTTCTCGAGAAGACTGCTCTTGTCTTCGGTCAGATGAATGAGCCGCCGGGAGCTCGTATGCGTGTTGCCCTAGCCGGTCTTGCTCAGGCTGAATACTTCCGTGACGAAGGCAAAGATGTTCTTCTTTTCGTTGATAATATTTTCCGTTTCACTCAAGCCGGTTCTGAGGTTTCCACCCTGCTTGGTCGTATGCCATCAGCCGTGGGCTATCAGCCGACACTCGCTGAGGAAATGGGCAATCTCCAAGAACGTATTACTTCGACCAAAAAGGGTTCTATCACCTCCGTTCAAGCGGTTTATGTTCCTGCTGATGACCTGACCGACCCGGCTCCTGCTACTACCTTCGCCCATCTTGATTCGACGATCGTGCTTGACCGTTCTCTCTCTGAGCTCGGTATTTATCCGGCCGTTGATCCCTTATCGTCTAACTCCAATATCCTAGATCCAAATGTCGTTGGCGAAGAACATTACAATGTCGCTCGTGAAGTTCAGCGGATTTTGCAGAAATACAAAGACCTTCAGGATATCATCGCTATTCTCGGCATGGAAGAGCTCAACGACGAAGACAAATTGACCGTTTCCAGAGCCAGAAAGATTCAGAGATTCCTCTCCCAGCCATTCCACGTTGCTGAAGTCTTCTCCGGTATCCCAGGACAATATGTACCGGTCAAGGAAACAATCCGCGGTTTCAAAGAGATCATCGAGGGCAAACACGATGATAAGGCCGAGGCAGAGTTTTATATGAAGGGAGGAATTGATCAACTCAAAAAGTAGTTGATCAATTCTTATTGTTTCATTGTTAAACTGTTACATTGTTAATTAATGTATTATTCCTAATTCCCCTGTTGTCATCCTGAGGAATCGAAGGATCTCCTAAAATGTCTTACTTCATATATATCATAACAAATAAGATAAATACTGTTATATATACTGGAGTCACCAATGATTTGCAAAGAAGAATTTTTGAACATAAAAATAAATTTATTCCAGGATTTAGTGCAAAATATAATTTAAATAAGCTTGTGTATTTGCAAGAATACAGCCAGATTAAAGATGCGATTGCCGCTGAAAAGAAAATTAAAGGATGGACCAGAGCAAAGAAAGTTGCATTAATTGAAACTACAAATCTGAAATGGAAGGACTTAGCAACCGAACTTTGAGATCCTTCGATTCCTTAGGATGACAGAAAAGGAGCTCGGAGTGACAAGGAAACTGGCAAATGTTAATTGGAAATTAACTGGAAGCTGATAATTGATAAATGGAAAATTAAGGAATTATAAAATGAATAAATTTACACTAAAACTTATCGCTCCTGACGGCGTTAAATATGAAGAAGAGGCAGACGAAGTTGTCCTGCCAACAGCCGACGGACAAATCACCGTCTTACCTGGCCATATGCCAGTCATTTCGCTTTTGAAGCCGGGTGAGATTATTATCAAGAATGGCAACAAAACTCACGAACTCGCCACTGAAGGCGGCGTTGCTGAAATCAGCCAAAATCTAGTCAAAGTCTTGGCCGATACGGCTGAGGAAGCCGATTCTCTCGACGAACTCAAGATCGCCGAGGCCAAGAAGGCCGCCGAACAGCGGCTGGCCAATGCCAAGGATGAAGTTGAATTCACCGAAGCTGCTGCCGCTCTCGAGAAACAATTAGTGAAATTGAGCTTCATAACCAAACGCAAGAAGTATAGGAAATAAGCTGGTTGCTAATTATAATAGTCCTTTTTCATCATAAAAAATGATAGCCCATAGGGACCAGCCTATGGCTGGATTTTTTATGAGAAAAAGAGTTCCGCTATACCGTGCAGGGGTTTGGAGTTATTAGAGGATAAGGGGACGGCATCGGAAAGAGCCCCCTGTCCTCTAATAAAAATAATAAGGAATTGGATCCCCGAGTACCATTTTCAAGAGCACCATTGGTCTCGAGGATGACACTATTTTAATTATTGAGTCTAAATTTACTTGACTGTCACGCTCTTTGCCAGATTCCTTGGCTTGTCAGGGTCAAGATTCTTTTCGAGTGCAATATAGTAAGCCAATAACTGTCCATATAATATTGCGGAAATTCCTGAGTAAATACCGTTATCGGCGACCGGCAGATATACATCAAAGATCGAGTTATTTTCGAAGGAAATTCCGATCACCTCGGCCCCGCGCGATTTGACCTCCATCGCGTTAGATACAATCTCCTTCTCCGAACCGTCCTTGGCCACAAAGACCAGCACCGGTACATCTTTCTCAATCAGTGCAATCGGACCATGTTTTAAATCACCGCCCGCATAACCCTCCGCGTGGATATAAGAAACCTCTTTTATTTTCAGACACGCTTCCAGCGAAGTCGGATAATTGATTCCCCGTCCGATCGCATAAATATCGCTTCTTGAAGCTAATTCTTTCGCCAACTTCTTTACTTTAGCCAAATTTTTACTCTCTAAGATATTCTCGATATTTATCTTCAATGACCTCAAGATTTTCTTGCCTTCGCTTGGTTTACCATTCAAGAGTGATGACAGCATCACAAACATTGCCAGCTGGGAGACATAAGCTTTGGTCGAAAGGACACAAATCTCCGGACCGGCCTTGGTAATAATCGAAAAATCGGCGACTCGCATCAAAGTTGATCCCATCACGTTGACGAGCGCCAGAATCTTTGCTCCACCCGCCTGGGCTGATTTGACTGCATCCAAGACATCAGCCGTCTCGCCGCTTTGCGAAACTGCGATTACAAGGTCCCCTTTGCCTACAAATTGTGAGAAATATGGAAACTCTGCTGCCGAAATTGGCCGCAAGTTTATGCCGTTTACTTTCGCGAAAATATAGCTGCCGTAGACTCCGGCGTGATACGCGGTTCCACAAGCGATGACGTATATATTCTTCGCCTTTTTCATCATCAAAACGGCTTTTTCTAAATCGGCCGTAGCAGTAGCAATGGTCTTCTCAATTACAAGCGGCTGTTCATTCATTTCTTTGGCCATAAAATGAGGATATCCGCCCTTCTCAGCTTCTTCGAATGACCAGGCAATTTGAGTTGTCTTTTTTGAAACTTCTTGCCCCGTTTCAACATCAAATATTTTGTAACCTTGCGAGTCAGCAACGACCATTTCCAGATCATCAAGGAAAACCACTTTTTTGGAATATTTCAAAAACGCAGGAACGTCAGAAGCTATAAAATACTCGTCCTTGCCAATGCCGAAAACGAGTGGACTACCTTCTCTGGCTCCGATCAGAGTATTTTGCTCTCTGTCAATTACCGCAAGAGCATAACTACCTTCAAGCATTTTCAAAACCGCTCGGATAGCTTCGGTAATTGACTTACCCATATTCAATTCTAGTTCAATTGCATGAGGAATTACCTCCGTATCAGTTTCCGATTGAAATCTTATACCCTTCGCCTCGAGATCACGGCGCATCTCCTGATAATTCTCGATGATGCCGTTGTGAACGACCGCAATTCTTTTCTCCCTGCCTAAATGCGGATGAGCGTTCACCTCCGTTACTCCTCCGTGAGTAGCCCAGCGGGTATGACCAATCGCAATCTGACCTGAAAAACCCGGCAATTGTTTTTTTAAATCAAAATCACCGATCTTGCCGGTCTTTTTGAATAGATCAATTCTACTTTCATTTTTGAGCGCAATCCCCCAAGAATCATATCCCCTATATTCAAGTAATTTTAATCCCTGAAAAACAACATCAGCCCCGTTTTTGTTTCCGATATATCCGACAATTCCACACATAATCCTCCTGTTGTTTAGAACTAAATCATAGAAATACACCGATCAGAAAACAATGGAAAGGAACTATTAAAAAGAGGGATGACTTCATGTCAACCCTCAAGGGGGGTGGATCCTAGTTGATTGGAGCGCTCGTCTCGCTTGCGCAGATGCAAGGGAGTGGGCAGCATAGACCTTCACAGTGCTGTTTTCATCACCGCAAGCGATCTCCCTGAGCCTGGTAATCACGCAATGAGAATGGCATCCTCCTAATGCCCAGACTGCCACTGCGCGGACACAGTAATCAGCGTCATCGCAGAGAATCAGTAACTCTCCTTCGGCTCTGCCTTTGCCTATCACTCCTAGCAAAAAGGCAGCGGCAACCTTCACACACGACATCGGCGCATCTAGCGCATCCATGAGACCGGCTATCGTCGTCTCATCTGAAATTAAAGCCCTCCCATCAAGGAGAGCTCGATAGTACGTAGCCCCTTCCCTTTCAGCTTGGGTAATTGCTACTTCAATGACTTCTAAGACGTCTAGTGGAAAATCGGGGGGAGGGAAAATGCTATGTTCTGGCATCATGTTACCTCCTCTAGACTGAGGCATACGGTATCATTTATCCACCTCCATGTCAATCAAAAAAGCCCCAACCGGGGCAATTTTGTTAGCACTATACACTATTAGTTTTGGGTCTGATTCATAAGCTCTTGTCTTCTTGCTTGAAGTCGCTGTAGTTGCAAATCAATCCTCCGTAATTCTTCTTCTGGCGTTAATCTATCTTCAACCTGCTCCGTTTCCATAGGCCGAGTCCAGTCATTACCCCTACGGATAGCCGTTCTTTCGGCCTCATCCAATCGTGGTAATGCTGGTATTAGCTTCTCTCTTTCAGCTTCAAGCTGATCTCGATGGGCCATTAATTCTTCTTTTTGCCGGTCTAAATCATCAAAATCGATGTCTGGATAACGATCCGGGTAATCTTTTTTGTTATCAATCAGACGAATTTTACTATAAATCTCAGATAGCTCCTGGTTTATTCTTTCATACTGTTCTCTCACGTCCTCATCGCCGTTTTTCATTTCTAGCCCAGCTAACATTTCTCCGGTGGTAGACATTCCTCTCCTTAATTATATTTCTAGTATCTCTGATTTTACCTCAAATTATTTTCTATGCAAGATTGATAATATGATACTTCAGTGCTCTAAAAATATCTTCATAAATCTCTTGATCTCATTATAATCGGAAAGCCAGTTTATCTCCGGAAACCGCTTGAACCAGGTTATTTGGCGGCGAGCGTATTGGTGAATACGAAACTTTAGCTTTTGAACCATAAGGCCATATTCATAATTTAGAACCCCCAAATTACAACCTCCATTCAAATTCCAATTTTCAGCCTCCAATTGGTATTTGTAATTTAGAATTTGATTGGTTCTTGGTTCTTGGTTCTTGGAAGTTAAATACTCTGTGATTTCTCGGTATTCTAGTCCCAATCCCACCAACCATTCAGGATCGACACCTCGCTTTAGCAGACCAATAACTTCGCGGAGCATTCCCTGCTCGAATCTCTCGTCTACTCGGCGGTCAATTCGCTCATGAAGTTCTCTCCTGGGCAAATCAATAGCGATCTGTAGCACCTCAAAATCAGGCTTGATTTTTACCGGCCTTAGCCCCTCTTGTGCCAATTCTATTGCCCGGATTAACCTTCTAGAGTTTCTCTTGTCAACGGTTTCAAAGGCAACTGGATCTAAATCTTTTAAAATATTGTTTAATTGTTCAATTGTTAAACTATTTAGTTGTCCTCTCGAATATTTTTCTTTCAATAAAATAGTGTCATCCTCGGGACCGGCGGTGTTCTTGAGAGTGGTGCCCGGGGATCCAGGAAGTTGTTTTGATTGTGCTACCTGGATTCCCGCCGGAGTTTTACCCTCGACCTGATCGGGGGCGGCAATGACAGACTTTTTTTGGTTTTTGTCCGCCATCTGGCGGATTGGAATTTGATTGGTCTTCGACTCTGAGGGAAGAGCCCTCAGGCTCAGACTCGAATGAGAAATTGGAAATTGGAAATTGGAAATTTGCTGGAGAGAGAATCCTTCAACGAGAGCCTGTATATACAGTCCTGTTCCTCCAACAACAATCGGCAATTTCCCTCTAGACCAGATATCATCCATCGCCAATTTGGCAGCAGAAATCCAGTCAAATAAACTAAATTCCTCACCAGGATTTACGATATCTATAAGCCACTGATTAATGCCATCGATACAGCGCAACTTCTCTCTTAAATTTTCAACGTCCAACGCGCAACTTCCATTCAATTTACCAACTTCCAATTTGCCAATTGGTTTGTTTAAATTTGGAATTTGATTGGTTCTTGGATCTTGGCTCTTGGATGTTTCCCCACAAGGTTCTCCTTCTTTGCCGGTGCCCAAATCAAGCCCACGGTAAATCTGGCGGGAATCGGCTGAGATGATCTCGCCATCAAACTCCTTTGCCAATTTCACCCCGATCCCCGTCTTTCCGGAGGCGGTCGGCCCGGCTATGACAATAATTTTTTTTCTGACGTTTTCCATTGATCAAAAAATATATCACAAAGTCATTTATTTTTCTATTGGATTGAAAAATAAGATAATTTTTAGTATAGTTTCCTCATGCCCGGGTGGTGAAATGGTATACACGCCAGTCTTAGGAACTGGTGGCGCAAGCCGTGGAGGTTCGAGTCCTCTCCCGGGCACCAATAAAAAATACTATCGAAAGATAGTATTTTTTATTAAAGAACACTTTATAACTTTATGAACTTTCTAACTTTTACGAACTATTGTTGCATTATATAAGCATTTCTTTTACAATATAAATAATAGAAAATTATGTCCTAAAGGAGGGATATATTATGGGTGATGACAAACAGAACGTGACCGCTAGCTGGGATTTACCGGCTGATAATTTTACCCCAACAGGAATGCCAGCTGCCGGCAATACAACCGCAAATAGCTCTCCGAGCCAAACAACAACAGCAAATCCAACTTCGCTCGATAAGGATAAGATAGACGACAAAAAAGGTGGATTTGAATTAGCCAAAGAGGAATCACCCTTTGGTCACTTTTCGATAAATGATGTAAAAGAGGAGACTCCCCCTTCAACTATCATCGACCCGACGATGAAAGATCAGGACGGTCATAATATGGCTGACGATTATAGCGGTTTGGGTGCGTCTAGCGGACTGGATCTAAATGACCCGTCAGACGAGAAAGATGATGATAGCTTCGGCCAGGACGGCATCGGCACAAGTTACAAAGCCATAGATACAGGCTTGGGACTCGGCGCCAACGATACCCAGGCAGAGACCAAAAAATATAATTCTATTATTTCCGATAGCCTAAAAGATGAAGGCAACGCTAACGACCTACCTGGTATAGTAAAGACTGATACCGAAGTTGCTAAGAAGAGCAGTTTCTCCCTCGGAGACAACAAGCCATTTGCAAAATCAAGTTTTGGCGGCTCAACAAAATCAGTTTCTGAGACTAAAGATAAGTTAGCTGATGCTCTTGAAAGTATCAAAGAGGAAATCAGCGCTCTCGAAGAAAAATCTCAAAAACTTTCCAAGATAATCGAAGATTTCCAGAAATTGGAGAAAGAAGAGGATTCGCTAATTACTCAAGCAAGCTCGATTTTGGATTAGTTCTAAGTACTAAGTACTAAGTTATTCCAGAGTTCTCAAAATACCCGAGAGCATTTTTGATATTTCTACAGTCAAATCATAAAGCATTTTGAATTCCTTTTGATCGATATAAGAAAAATCCAAAGCCAAATAAATCATTGACCTTACCTCGGCGCAAGAACCTTTTGCTATATAAAGAAACTTTTTGAATTCTTTGTTGCCTTTTCTCTCAAAGCCTTCAGCAATATTATTCATGATCGAAACTGATGCTCGCTGTATCTGATCCCTGTAACCAAAATCTTTTAAGTCGCTTGAGTGGCGATAAATTTCCCTTACTAGCTCCCTGGATCTTTGCCAAGCTATTATGTTCTCAAATTTATCAAATGCCATATTTTTTCTCCCCTGCTTGCTTTTACTTGGTACTTAGTTCTTGGTATTGAATTCTTAGCACTTAGTACTTAGCACTTCGCACTTAGTACTAAATTGTAATCTTATCCTTGAACTTTTCATAGGTCTTGTCGCCGATACCTTGGACTTTTTTGATTTCTTCGATGGATTTAAATGGTCC
The DNA here is from genome assembly GCA_041674765.1 of Patescibacteria group bacterium. GTDB lineage: Bacteria > Patescibacteriota > UBA1384 > XYA2-FULL-43-10 > 1-14-0-10-43-13 > JBAYVE01. The sequence goes on along the minus strand of JBAYVE010000005.1, from coordinate 67,264 downwards.
TTTGCTGGTTCGAAAATCAATAATTCTTTGGGCTATGACAGGGCCGATGCCGGAGAGCGAATCGAGCTGTGACAGAGTGGCGGTGTTAATGTTTACCTTGACGGAGATAATATCCTCAAGTGGCTTTGTCACTGTCACGTTGGTAGCAACATTTGAATTCTTATTGGTAGAAGCTACCTCTGCAATAGGCTCTTTTGTTTCTTCGGCCTTTGGCACTATGGCCACAACTGCGTTCTTCTCGAGCTCTAATCCCACAATTTTCTTTTCCAACTCCTCAACTCTTTTTTCCAATTCCGGCTTCCAATGATTTTCACGCCAAAGCAAAAAGCCGCCGCCGATAATAATTAGAACCAATAAAATAGCGCCGATAATCAGCCGGTGTTTTTCAATGAATAGACCCCAATCAAACTCTTCCCTGTCCATGCTAATAACTAATTAGGCTAATTAATCTAATAATTTTTGCTTGATTTGCCTTATTCGCCATTGGCTTTTTAATTTTATTCTAAATGTCTGCTTGACTCAAATTGAGCTAACTTTTCCATTAGCTTTGGATATTTTTCAATGTCTGGCGCGATTGATTTGGCCGCTTCTGAGGCTTCGTGAATCAATTTTGAATCAGACAATGAGGCCATTTTGAGATCAAGCATCCCTGACTGTTCTGTGCCGAAGACGGCGCCCGGTCCTCTCATTTCCAAATCCAATTCTGCCAATTTGAAACCATCTGAGATCGCCTCAAGCCCTCTGAGGCGATTGATAGCCTTCTCGCTCTGTGTATTTGAAAAAAGAAAACAAAAAGACTGGTGTCCTCCTCTGCCAACACGGCCACGAAATTGGTGAATTTGCGCCAAACCAAACCTTTCAGCATCCTCTATCATCATCACGCTCGCATTTGGAATATCGACTCCTACCTCGACCACCGAAGTAGACACGAGAAGATTGATCTTACCGGCTGCAAAATCAGCCATAATTTCTTCCTTTTCCCGGGCCTTCATCTTACCATGCAAAATTCCAATCTTAATTTCTGGAAAAACGATTTTTAGTTTCTCAAATTCGGCTTTGACCGATTTACGCTCTTCTTCAAACAGCGTTTGGCTGTCATCGTGAGAGAAACGAAGGACCTCCGGAGATTCTTCACTGCCGTTCAGAATGACATTTTTATTCTTCTCCTCAATTAGCGGACAAATAACAAAGCACTGCCTGCCGGCTTTTATTTGAGCTCGAATAAATTCATATGCTTTTCCACGGTTATGAGGCTCGACAAACCTGGTTTTGATCTCCTTGCGGTTGGATGGTTTTTCCCGGATTATTGAGATATCGAGATCGCCAAACAGAGCCAGATGAAGAGTGCGCGGAATAGGAGTAGCCGTCATACTCAAAAAGTGAGGGTACACTTTTTGAGAATTTCCATTTTTCATTTTCCATTTTCCAATTAATTTACAATTTTCATTTTCCATTTCTTTTTCATTAGTATTGGAAATTGGCAATTGATCATTATTTGGTAATTGGTAATTGGTAATTGGTAATTTTTGCAATGCTTCCCTCTGCTTTACCCCGAACCGATGCTGTTCGTCAGTAATCACTAATCCAACATTCTCGAAGGAAACATCTTTTTGAATCAGGGCTTGAGTGCCGATGATTATGTCCGTATTAGGTATTTGGTATTTGGTATTATGCTTTTTTGGATTTTTGATTCTTATAATGTCATCCTGAACCGACGCAGTCGTCCATTCAGGATCCAATTCCTTATTACTGGATTCCGGATCAAGTCCGGAATGACAGGCTCGATCAGACGTTTTCAAACCAATCGTAATATCTTCATGATTCTCAAATAGTTTGCAGAATGTCTCATAGTGCTGACTAGCCAAGATCGAAGTCGGCACCATCAGCAGTGTTTTTTGCCCGGCCGCCTTGGCGATGAACGCCGCAATAGCCGCAACAACTGTCTTTCCGCTCCCGACATCACCATTCAGAAGGCGGCTCATCGGCGCATCCTTCTCTAAATCTTTCAGTATCTGCCAGAGTGCCTTCTTCTGATCAACTGTCAACTCAAACGGTAATTTAGATATAAGATCTTTAACTTCTTCAATATCAATCTTTATGCTTTTCGCTTTCAGCTTTGAGCTTTCAACTTTCGCCACATTGGCCCGAAGCGAGATCATAAATAGTTCATCAAAGGCCAGACGTCGGCGTGCCGTCTCCAATTGCTCTGTGCTTTTCGGCTCGTGAAGCGCAAGAATGGCTTCCCGAAGAGGCATTAGACTCAGTCCGATGGTCGGATAGTCGGATGGTCCATCAGTCTTATTGTCAACACAACTTTTGAGTAAAATAGTGTCATCCTCGGGCTCCCCTCGACCTTGAGCCGCTCGGGGTCGAACGGTGACCCGGGGATCCAATTCCTTTTTTTGGGATCCTGAAACGAGTTCAGGATGACACGTAAATTCTCCTGGCAACCATTCTTCCACCTCCGCAACAGCTGTTTTGGCCTTTGCAAATAATTTGGAGATAAAAAAACTGGACAGTCCGGCTGTCTCGCCATAAACAGGAATAATCCTGGGCCTGTTTGATCTTGTCGGCGATTCCATCACATAAGTTTGCTGAAATGAGTCAAAACTGACCTTGCCGGAAAGAATTAGCTCGCTACCAGGCTGCAGCATTTTCGCTAAAAACGGCTGATTGAACCAGACTATCTTTATCGAGCCAGACTCATCGGTAACTACCCCCTCAGTGACCGTAAAACCGCGTCTGCGTGTCTTTTTGTTAGCTATGCCTAGCAAATCCCCTTTTATGGTAAAAGCGTCTCCTTTTGTCAATTGAGAATTAGAATTTGAAAATTGATTGGAATTTAGAAATTTGGAATTAGAAATTACATCCGCCAATTTTCCTATTGGCGTGATGTGCATGTAGTCCTCGTATCTGCGTGGGAAATAAAAAATAAGGTCACGAACCGTCAAAAGGCCAAGCTTCGCTAATTTCGCCGCCGTTTTTTCACCCACGCCGCTAAAATCAGCAATAGATTTGTCGAGTAAATTTCGATTCATTAGCTCTAGTATAATGTTTAAGACCAAAATGATAAATCATGAGTTTTTGCCAATTATTGTTCGACTCCGTGTGCTTGCGGGTGGAGGACTAACAGTATTTGCACTTCTCCAACCTCGGAGACCGAGGAGTCGAAGAATAGGCTTCTAACTAATGATTCCTCCGCCAACAACACGATCACTGTCATAAAAGACCGCACTCTGGCCGGGAGTAATGGCACGCTGGGGCGAGCTTAGTCGTATTAGGTATTTTGTATTATGTATTATGGGTTCAATAATACACGAGACAGCCTCAGCCTGATAGCGGATTTTAACTGTCATTTTCTCAGTACTTAGAACTTCGAACTTAGTACTAAAACATGCCTTTTCAATCGTAAATTCATCTCTAAATAGCTCTTTATTATTCCCAACGATAAGTTCATTCTTCTCAACGTCAAAGCCGGTGACATAAAGTGGCTTTTTGCTTTCGGCTTTTTGCTTTCGGCTCTGGTCAATTCCTCGCCTCTGTCCGATCGTATAATTAATCAATCCTTCGTGCTTACCGATAATATTGCCCTCTTTGCCGACGATGTTTCCAGGTTTAAATGCCTTCTCGCCGAGATGACGGTGCAGAAAACCGCGGTAATCTTCATCTTGGATAAAACAAACTTCCTGGCTTTCTACTTTTTCAAATACCGGTAAATCGTATTTCTTTGCTAGCGCTCGCACCTCCACCTTTGTCATTTCGCCGACAGGAAAAAGTATTTTTGAAAGCTGACGTTGATCAAGCTGGTAGAGAAAATAGGATTGATCCTTGGCGGGAGCTACGCCTTTCAAAAGCCACAAGGGCGTATCCGTATTATGTATTTTGTATTCTGTATTATGCTTAATACTTAATACTGATCCCTTAATACTGCTCGAATTGCCCCTTGCAATTCGAGCGTAGTGTCCCGTGGCTACAAAATCACAGCCCAATTTCTCCGCAAAATCGAGAAACCAGCCAAATTTAATTTTCTTATTGCAAACGACACACGGATTTGGCGTCCTCAAATTTTTGTATTCATCAACAAAATAGTCGGTCACTTCTTTCTTGAACGGCTCTCGGGCGTCGACAGTATAGAGCGGTATACCGATTTTATCAGCGACTGCCCGTGCGTCTATCAGCGCCTGATCATTGCAGCAGGCATTTTCCCGAGATCCATTGCAAGTCGAGTCAAACCAGAATTTCAAAAATACGCCGATTACATCATAACCAGCCTCTTTCAAAAGCATCGCCGACACAGACGAGTCCACTCCACCCGACATACCAACCGCGACTTTAATTGTAGAATTTTTGGATTTCATAATTAAGATGCGTTGTTTCTTTATTCTTCGACTCGTGTTCTTGTCTCGTCTTTATTGTTCGACTCCGTGTGCTTGCGGGTGGAGAACTAACAGTATTTGTACTTCTCCAACCTCGAAGACCGAGGAGTCGAAGAATAAATATGACCTTATCCTTTACACAATCACCATTCTTTTCCCCATTCACCGGAGATCAGCTTCCTTTTCTTTTCCTGACTCCAGCCTTTTAACTGCTTCTCCCTATTACGAGCCATTTCCAAATCATTAAATTCCTCATAATAAGCAAGCTTAGAAACTCCGTGTTTCCCTGTATATTTCGAACCTAATCCAGAAACATGCTGATCCAGCCGATTAGCTACATTCCAAGTCATCCCAGTATAATAGGTCTTATCAAGACATTCGATAATATATACATACCAATGCCAATTGGCCATTTGTTCTCCACAAGGTCGAACAATAATCATTCAATATATTCCATGAGGATTGCTTGTCTTATCCCATAAGCCTTTTTTTGTTTGCGCTCTCTGTTCTTCAAGCGGTGTATAACCACTTTATTCTTCGAGCGGTGTTCTTGGAGTCGAGAAGACAAGTCCTACTTTATTAAATTTTTAAACAACATTGCCACCGTGACCGGACCAATACCGCCTGGAACTGGCGTATAATATGATGATTTCTTGTAAGCTTCGGGTTCGATATCACCAACAAGCTGGCCGTTAAATTCCGCTGTTCCGGCGTCCACTAACACAACTCCCTCTTTGACCATCTCTTCCTTGATAATATTGGGCTGGCCGGTGGCAGAGACAATTATATCAGCACCTCCAATGTCATCCTGAGCATCAGCGAAGGATCTCTCATTCTCTTTGAGATTGTTCACTTCGTTCAGAACGACAATTGGCTCAACACCAATCTCTTCCAGCGCCCTAGCTAACGGCGCTCCTACCAGAAAACCATGACCAACGAGGACAATTTTTTTATTTTGCAATTTTTCTATTTTGAAGTTTGGAGTTTGATTGGTTGTTGCTGTTTCTTGGAATGTGGAACTTAATTCGAGTGCTTTCATAATTGCCAAAACGACCGGCGGCTTGAAATTGGAATCGAGTCCAAGACAATATCTAAGGCCATCGATATCCTTTGCTGGAGATATTTTTCCAATCAATTTGTTGCGGTCAAATTTCTCTGATATGGGGATTTGAATCATAATGCCATCGACTTCTTCATCCTTATTTAAGAAATCAATACACTCAAATATTCCTTCTTCACTGTCATCGTCATCAAATCGGTACAAACTGAATGTAACGCCAATTTTCTCGGCCTGTTTCTTCTTCAGCTCTACATAGCTTTCGCAAACCGGATTTTCGCCAATCAAAAAAACAGCCAAGTGAGGAGCTCTGTCTCTTAGTTTGATCTCTTTAGATAATTCGCCCAAAATCTCATCTCTGATTTTTCTACCGTCAAATAAATTTTCCATTTAAACTCCAAATATCAAGCACCAAACTTCAAATAAATCTCAAATTCTAAATACCAAACAACTGGAATTTGAATTTTGTAAATTATTTGTTATTTGATTTTTGTTTTTTTGTTATTCTCAAAGTTAGTTATTGCCTTCTGTATTCCCTCTGCCGACAGGATCGAACAATGATATTTTTGCTGAGGCAAAATTCCCAATGCTTCATTTATATCATCTCTGGAAATTAATTTCGCCTCCTCTAGACTTTTACCCTTGGCCAGCTCTGTCATCATCGAGGAAGAAGCGATCGCCGCCGCGCAACCGAGCGTCTTGAATTTAATATCCTCAATAAATTCTTCTTGTAAGTTTCCTATCTCTTTTTGACCAGCCTCGGAGAGGCTACCGCCATTTTGACTTTTGACTTTTGACTTTTGACTTAAAATTGGCCGACGACCAATTTTAATATAAACGTACATCACATCGCCGCATTTCATATTACCGACTTCGCCGATCCCGTCGGCATTTTCAATCTCCCCGATATTGCGAGGATTCATAAAATGATCCATCACTTCTTTTGTATATCCATTCATAATTTTTATTTGTTATTTAATTTTTATTCAATTTTAAAACTCTAATTTTTAACATTTGAGAATTGACATTAGGATTTGATTAGAAATTAGAAATTAATAATTAGAAATTTAGTTAAACGGCGACATCAATCGCAGTTTATCGATGATTCCCGGTAACACTTCCAGCACTTTGTCAATTTCTTCCTCTGTTGTCTCACGGCTGAGCGAAAAACGGATCGAGCCGTGGGCCTTTTCCGGCGGAATGCCCATCGCTGACAAAACGTGACTGGGGTCCAGAGATCTCGAGGTGCAAGCCGAGCCAGAGCTAACTGCAATACCCATGAAATCTAGGTTCAAGACGATTGCCTCGCCTTCAGCATTGAAGAAACTAATATTTACAATATTAGGGCTTCGTCTGATTTCACTGCCATTTAAATAAGCATCAGGAATTTGCTCAACAATGCCTTGAATCAGTTTGTCCCGCAAATTTGATAGCCGCAAACATTCATTTGAAATAATCAATTCTGGCAACGCCCCGTTCTCCTTATATTCTCCCCCTTTTCGAGGGGGATTTAGAGGGGGTGTATTAATAGAATTATCTCGTTCTTTCAAAATCAGATCAACTGCTTTAGCGAGGCCTGCAATGGCCGGCGTATTTTCCGTCCCGGCTCGCAGTCGAAATTCATGATCGCCACCGGTAATTTGCGCTTTGACTGGAGTCCCTTTCTTGACATATAGAACACCGATTCCTCTAGGTCCATGAAATTTATGAGCAGTCAGAGAAAGTAAATCTACCTTCAAATATTCAGGTGAAATCTCGAAGAATTCCGCCGCCTGCACCGCATCGGTATGGAAATAGATCCTTTTACTCCGCCCCTTTTCAAGGGGAGGTTGGGTGGGGTTTATTGTTAACCTCTTGTTGTTCTCAACTTCCAGCATCAATCCAATCTCGCGAATAGGGGTTACAACACCAGTTTCGTTATTAACATAAATGATGGAAACCAATATTGTGTTGTCTCGAATCGCAGCTTTCACCATTTCTGGGGTAATCAATCCTTCGCCATCTGGTTTGATATAAGTAGCCTCGATCTTCCCCTCTTTTTCAAGTTCCTGCACTGTATGTAGCACCGCATGATGTTCGACTGCGGAAGTGATTACATGCGGCTTTAAAATAGTGTCATTCCGGACTGTAGCTTGAGATCCGGAATCCAATTCCTTATTTGTCTGGATTCCAGCCGGAGTTTTACCCTCGACCTGATCGGGGGCTGGAATGACAGAACTAATGATGCCTCGTATCGCCAGGTTGTCGCTCTCACTTCCGCCTGATGTAAAAATAACCTCTTCCTGCTCGCAGCCAATGAAAAAGCTAACGAGCCTTCTCGCATCGTCAACCACTCTCCGAGCCTCCTGGCCAAAAGTGTGGATTGAGGAGGGATTGCCCCAATATTTTTCTTGGGCCTTCGCCATAAACTCAATTACTTCCGGCGCCGGCTTAGTTGTCGCTGCATTGTCTAAATAAATCCTATTCATAAGTCAAAACTAAAAAATAATAACGAAGAACCACAAGTAATAATTAAAAACTATTTTCCCCTCATTGTTAATAAGCTTTTTGCTAAAATCTTGGCTAATTCCTCTGCTTCTACTAAAAATAGACTCGTATCAGCAATGGAACTTTCTTCAATAAGCATCAGCCAATATTTTGTCTCGTTCGCTGATTTGAGTGAAATGTTATAAAAGTTAGCGAAATCTTTTTTACTTGGAGCTGCCTGTGCTTCGATTATGTTCGCCCCAATACTTGTTGCACAACGCAAAAGCTGTTTACAAAGGACTTGATCAATATAATTATTTGGAAGAGATTTCAAGAATTCAATAATATCTAAAGAAAAATTAAATGAGCGTTTTCTCAAATCGTAAACTTTTTCGTTTTCCATTGTAGTTTTTCCTTTTTCGTTTTACCTTTTGAGTTTTTCTGCAATTTTCCGCAAATCATTCATACACTCTTTGCACTCGCTACCGGAAATCAGTTTTTCAAATTGCTCTTTGGAAACAAGATAAGCCACCGCCTTGGAATAGCGGCTGACTTCATAAACTTCTCCTGTCTCAACTTCCTTGATAACCTTTGAAAGTCCATCTTGCAATTTGTTGGTAGTAATCTTTTTCATCATTTCCTTTACTTCCCCTCCTTTTCAAGGAGGGGCTAGGGGTGGTTTATTAATCTGCAAACCCATTCGCCATCGTTAGTACTGATATTAACAAAAAAAGTCTTACATTACAAGTACTGTAAGATAATAAAAAAAGCCCCGCTCCAGAATGACTCCTGGAGTAGGGCCTCGGTTGGTCCAGACGCGTTAGACAATCTGCGCGTCAGACTCGGCGACCATCAGGCTGCCGGTCTTTTGATAAATGTCATCGATCTTAAACTCGATCGCCGCCAGTGTAGTCCGCTCCGGTTGAACGCTCAAAAGCGCTGCGTTGATGATCTGCTGAATCCGCTCCCGCAATCCATTGTCTGCCTGGGTTTCATACCCCTCGGCTAGCTTGCGATAACGATCGATCTGCTGAGATAGATCAGCCATCTCCCGACGGAAGCGAAGATCAGCATTGGCCTCAGCTTCGACGAATTTATCATCGTATTCCTTCGCTGTTACCTGTGCTTGTATGAATGCCTCATCGAGAGCCTTGAACTTTCGCGCTTCGTCGCTGTATTCGATCGCATTCTTCGTTATCTCATCCATGAGAAGATAACGTTGTGCATTGACAAGAGCGGTAACCCCAGCCAGCTTCACGAATGCCATTAGAGAGGTGATGAACATCACCGCGAGCCCGGCCCAGATAGGGTTCAGAAACACCGCTCCGTTATCACCACTATAAGCGGCGTTTTGCTCTGTAACAGCCCGCCACCAGCCATAAAAGTCAGCCAGGCAAAGAATAGCGAAGATCGCGATAATTCCATAGAGCGCGAGTCTGGCATTCTTTTCCCTCGTCTCCTTTGCCAGCATGGTTTCATTTGTTACTGGCAGATATGGATAGCAATCGATACTATCAAGCTGACGAACTATCGACAAGCGCGGGAAAACCATTCTTCCCACCGTATACACGGCCAGCGTGGCAACGGCCAGCATTATCCAGAAGATGAGGGAAAAATGCCACCCATCACTGTCAAAACTGATCCCGCCGATTGCAGCACCGATCGACGAACCAAAGGCCAGTCCGCCAACCAGCATCGCCAGATCGTGGATACCGAACGATTTTTCGACGATCGTTCTTGATGTTGTCGGCGTGGGCGGTACCGGCGTTGCCGGCTGTTCCGGCACTTGCGGACGATTGTCAGGGTCAATTCTCCTGGCCTGACAGGCTTCCCGCAGGAAGGCTTTCCGAGCCAGTGACTCCCAACCGTCAAATCGATCGCTTAGGCCACAGACCCCAAGTCCGTTGAGTTGCTGGTTTATTTTCTCCCAGCCCTCGATCACGCAAGCTTTGAGTGTATCCAGCTCATTTTGTTCCTGTATGAGTGGCTGGAGCTCGGTGTCTGCGCTTGTCCGTGCATCGTCAATCGCGGTAACGAGCCTTGCATAGGCAGTGCCATAATCGCCGAACAGGCCATTTAGCCGTCCGACTTTGCCTAGCAGATCCTGCCATTGACTCTCGAATGCGATCAATTCATCGCGATGGGTGGTGGCCATTAATCGGCCTTCGTTTTCCCACCCGAGGATTGAGGCGACATCAGCGGTTTTTTCGGGCTCCCGCTGACGATATGCATTCAATTCAGCCTCATGACCCTCTTCAATCGAACGTCTAAGCTCGGCAATCCGATTTTCAACGTCAGACTGATTTATGATGGTCCAGGTTCTCTTAACGCCCGGCACCAGTGTAGTCAGAATATTCAACATGCTACTCTCCTTCCAGGGTCTTTGTCGCGTTGTCCACTGCAGTTCGGAAATCTTCCGCGTTCGCTACCGTGGAACAACTAATGGGTGATAGAGCCTCAATCAAGTTTTCCCGCCACCGGCGTTTCATATCCGCCGCGACTGGCGCTACAACCAGCGCTTTCAGATTACCAGTGTCGTCTTTAGCGAGTTCCTTGGCTGCATCACTGATAGCCTTGAAGGGCTCATCCGGATGGCCGTCTGTAAGAACTAACACATAGACGTCCTGGCTAGAACGCTGCTTGCATTCCTTCTGAAGTCTTACCAACAAGTTGGAGAAAAGCGTCTTCGACACCTCTCCGGCAGGATACGGATCCTTATCGATCTCATCATTTATCGATTTCCGGATCTGCTCCCACTTGTCAACCTTCTTGTCGAAGAGTATCACATCTTCGCATACGAAGGCTCTTGCTTCAACGATGACTCCGTCACGCCGTTGCAAGATCGGCTTCAAAAATCCCTGAGCTATGCTCTTGTAATCATTGCGGATCGCATCCAAGCCACCGGGGTAGCTCATGATCGATTCGCTTCTGTCGACGTAGACCAGGAGAGTAATGTCCCTGGCCTCGGTCGTCGCCGCCTGATTGCTGCGGGTATTCTTGTTGCATCCACTGCCGATAAGACAGATGAAGACAAAGCAAAGAATAACCGACAACGCCAGGAAGGCTCGACCATAGACTAGTTTTTGCATTAGTTTTGTCAATACAAAAAGGAGCCTTATTGCTTTTTTGGGACTAGAAGGTGTTATAATAGAAAAGCAAATAATTGCTCTAGGAGGAATATGAAAAAAGGATTTGCCCTGAGGGTATCGAAGGGTTTTACACTGATTGAGATATTAATCGTTATCACCGTCATCGGCATCTTGGCTTCAATTTCGATCGTGGGCTATGATAGAGTGAGCACAGCCGCCAGAGATAGCAGGAGAAAGGCCGATTTGGAGAGCATCTCTATCGCCCTGACTATGTATCATCAAAACGAAAAGAGTTGGATTCTTACAGGGTCTGGGTATCTTGGTACCGGCGAGGGATATTTCAACGCAAAAGACGCCGTCTCATATCCAAAATCCATCGCCAAGTTTTTGGTTGAAAAGGGGTATTTGAGCACGGAGCCGAAGGATCCAAAATTAAAAGTTGAGAACGGTATTGCATTGAGCGAACGCCCACAGTATATGGTTTATCAATGTCATTTCTCTGGTAACATAAATTTCGTTGATGGAGGTGTCATTTACGCTCAACTTGAAAAGCCATCTGCTTCCGACATCGCTACTTACACTGAAGCTAAAACTCAATGTAACGACGCTCCTGCTGCAGGCAATAATTATGCTGTAATCGTCCGGTAACAGAAAAAATTATTGTTCGACTCCGTGTTCTTGCGGGTGGAGAACTTCTCCGACCTCGAAGCATCGAGGGGTCCCAAGAATAATCATTTTATTGAATTAGAAACTTAAGATCCCAAAATTATTTGAGCCCGAAAAATTTCATCGCTTTTTTAGTGGTTTCAGCCTCGACTTCCGAGAGGCTGATTTTTTTGATCTGAGCGATCTTCCTGGCTACCTCGACCACGTAAGCAGGCTCGTTACGCTTACCGCGATATGGCTCAGGTGAAAGATAGGGGCAATCAGTTTCAATCATGATCGAAGCTAATGGCATTTTACGGATCACTTCCTCAATATCAGGGTTGTTTTTGAAGGTGATGTTGCCAGTGAATGAGAGAGAAAAGCCCAAATCAAGCAGTTTTTCAGCGTAATCCCAATTTCCGGCGAAACAGTGCAGAACTGCCCTAAGTTGACCATGATATGATTTCAAAATCCCCAGCATATCAGCCGAAGCCTCTCTGGCGTGAATTATGGCTGGCAGGTTCGTTTCGAGAGCAAAATCAAGCATTTGCTCGAAACAGAAAATCTGCTCCTCTCTCGTAGGGTAGTGGGCATATTTTGATGATCTTTTTAGATAATAGTAATCCAATCCTATCTCACCGACCGCAATCACCTTCTCATGATTGGCGAAGGTGAACAGTTTTCCCCTAGTCTCTATATCAAGTTCCTTGGCGCAGTGAGGGTGAATGCCGACAGTGGCATAGACCTCCGGGTATTTCCTGGCTAGATCAACAGAATGTTTTGAACTCTCTGTATCGACTCCGACATTGATAATCCGCTCGACCCCTGCTTCTTTGGCACGTCCAAGCACAGCCGGAACTTCGGTCTTGAATTCAGGAAAATCTAAATGTGCGTGAGTGTCGATAAACATTACATTAGCCAAAAGTTTAAAGCTTAAAGTCAAAAGCCGAAAGAAAATTGCATTTACTTTGCGCTTTTAGCTTTTTGCTTTGAGCTATATTATATTAACATAAGCGATGGCGATGATCACTACCGCTGCCGCCAAAGCATCCCTCATAAAATTCTTTTTTTCTTTAAAATAAAAATAAGAGGCAGCATAAGTTAAAACCGGTCCGAGCAATAAAATCAAAGTCGTTTGAACTACGCCGATCTGCTTAAAAGCAGTAAATTTGGCAACCATAATCATCGCCCCGAACACAGCTGAAACCGCCATCAACCCAACATTTTTCGGCGCGATATTTTTGAAAGATGGCTTATAAATGTACAAAAAAACTATGGCAATGACTATGACTCTAGCGCAGTTTAGCAAGACTGGCGAGAAAACGACGAGAAGTTCCTTCACAAAGATTGACTCGACTCCCATAAAAAAGACAGCTAATAAAGTACCTTTGGCACTCGTAGAAAAAACCAGATGATGTTTTCTGATTCTCGATACTGCCAAGGCGACGGAGGCCACAACACCGGCAATAAAAGCCTTCGATTCCCGCTCCTCGGGGAAAAGAATTCCCGCCATCAGCATCGTGATTAGAGGGGCCATCAGGATAATCAGTTCGTATTCATGAAGTGCTTCCTTTTGCAGACTTTTGGCAATCAATGTATTCCAGATGACAGCAGTTCCGATCATTCCGGCAAAGAATAGGATAAATTTGAGCGTAAACGCTTTCTCCCCGTCAAATTGAAACCCGAAAGGAGAGATCGCGAGCATACAGATTGCCAGTAATATAAAAATGCCAGGTAAATACTGCTTTAGCGGTACTTTCCATTTGCCGAGCAATGTCTTTAACATTACATCGTTGCTGGCGCTACTAATTGCTGATATAAAAGCCGCAAACATGTTAGTTTCCGATACCTAAATAATACTTGATGAAATTACTGAGATCTAAAAGAGCAAAAAGTATATAACCATAGACAAGCAAAAATATGACAGCTAATAAAAAATTTTTAAAATTAGTTGGTTTTTTTATTTTCCACAAAAAGATTGTTGATAATCCAAATGCCGCTAATGCTGGAATTGCGGTGACGATAGCCAGGGGTTTGTAAAAAGACTCTGCAAATTGATTAAATCCATTAACCATTCTAATAATTTCCAACACAAATATTGCTGGTGCCACATACTTTGTTACCACAATAAGAAAATTAAAAAATTTGTTCTTACTATAACCCATATCCCTCCTTTAAAAAAATTAGTATTGTTTTGGAAATAATGGCTCTGGATTTAGCGACTTTAATTGATCCTTCATTTTCTTGGCGGTATCCGGCATAAACGACTCTAATCCTTCGGCGATTGGGAATAATCTTTCGTATGCCGTAACTAAAACCTCACTCAATTCTTCCTGCTTGCCTTCTTTTGCCAGCGTCCAGGGAGCCTTCTCGGCGATATATTTATTTAATTCCATCGCATAATCGTCAATCTTTTTTAGCGCACCCATAAAATCAAGATTGATAAGTTCCTTATCAACCGGTATTTGGTATTTTGTATTATGTATTAGGCTTTCCCTGTTCTCTGCGTAATACGTACTACCTAATACGTTATACCTATCTATCATGCTCAAAACCCTCTGGAACAAATTGCCGATATTGTTGGCCAAAGAATTGTACTGGCTAGCTATCTTTTCCTCTGAAATATCTCCATCCTCGCCAAATGGAAATTCCCGAAGAAGTGCATAACGGACGGCATCGGCGCCGAATTTTTCTACCATCTGGTTTGGATCGAGCACATTACCGATCGTCTTACTCATCTTCTGACCGCCGATGGTAAAAAAGCCGTGAGCAAAAACCTTCTTCGGCAATGGCAAATCAAGTGCCAAAAGCATTGCCGGCCAAATAACAGCATGGAACCAGAGAATATCCTTGGCCATCAGATGCAAATCCGCCGGCCATTCAGGAACTTCTCCCCCTTTTCGAGGGGGAGCTAGAGGGGGTGTATTGGAATTATTGTCATCCTCGGAGCAGGCACGAGCCTCTTTATTGTCATCCTCGGAGCAGGCGGCAGCCATGACCCGGGGATCCAATTCCTTTTTACTGTATATTTCAGTCGCCGTGTAATAATTTAGAAGCGCATCAATCCAAACGTAAATCGTCTGTGACTCATCGCCTGGAAAAGGAACTCCCCATTCGACGGCCGCACGTGAAATACTAACGTCTTCAAGGCCGACCTCGATCTTGCCAAGAACTTCATTTTGTCGAGCTTCCGGGCCTATTTCAAATTCTTTTGATTTGATTTTGTTTAATAACGGTTCGGCAAATTCTGATAGTTTGAAAAAAAAGTTCTCCTCTTTCTGCTTCACCGGTGCTTTTTTGTGATCAGGACAAAGCCCTTCTACAAGCTCTGATTCCTTCAAGAATTTCTCGCAGCCAACGCAGTAAAGCCCTTCATACGATCTTTTCTCGACAAAGCCTCTGTCCTTCAATTTCTGGACAAATTCCTGCACCAATTTCTCATGCTTTGGGTTAGTGGTACGAAAAAATTGATCATATGAAATGTTCAAATTCTTCCAGGCTTCCTCAAATTTGGGCACCAATGCATCGACAAAAGCTTTCGGCTCTTTGCCGGCTTTCTCTGCCGCTTCCGCAATTTTGGCGCCATGCTCATCAGTGCCAGTCAGAAAAAAAACATTGTCGCCCTTCTTGCGGTAATACCGGGCCAAGACATCAGCGGCAATTGTAGTATAAGCATGCCCGATATGCGGCACGTCATTAATATAGTAGATCGGTGTAGTGATATAGTATTTGCTCATAGTAAAATCCTAGCAGAAAACATCATTAGTAGCTAGTAGTTTGTAGCTAGCCGCTAGTCGACCGAAATGGATCTTATCAGTCCATTTAACATCTTGTAAACGCCAACACTCTTATTAAGCATAAGGTCAAATTGAGAACATGAGATATATCCCAGATCTTTTGCAATCATTAATTGATTTTGAACTTCAGTGAGAGATCCTGAAGATATATTGTAAAAATTAACTTTTTCTTTCTTTGATTTTCGCCCAAAACCCTCAGCAATATTAGAGGTGATAGAAATGACAGCTCGACGGATTTGACTTGTTAGCCCAAACATTTCTTCACGAGGAAAACTCTTAGTAGCTTCGTAGATTGCCAGGACTAGGGAATGTCCCTCTTTCCAAACCAATAGATCAGTAAAGTTCAAAATTTTCATATTTTCCCTCCTTCCAATTATTTGTAATTCCCCGCTACCGCTACTAATCCCTATCTACTAACTTCTAACTTCTAGCTACTAACTACCAGCTACTATCTACTATCTTCTAACTATCAAAACTATTTCACCTTTCAATTGATGTTTTCCCAAGCTATCAATTACTTCTATAATACTGCCGCCCCAATATTCCTCAAACATCTTTGTAATTTCCCGAGCGATAAACACCTCGGTATTATCTCCAAAATAAGTCCTAATATCCCCCAAGGTGCGCTCTAGTCGCATTGCCGACTCATAGATGACTATTGGCACGTCCAATGTCGACAAACGCTTAAATTGCGTTTGGCGGCCTTTCTTCTTCGGCAAAAACCCTGCGAAGTAAAATTCCTTCTCGATCATTCCCGAAACCGAGGCCGCCGCCGTCAGCGCCGAAGGACCAGGAATGGGCACAATCTTTATGTTCGTATTATGTATTATGTATTTTGTATTCTGTATTTCTTCATCATGACCCAAATTTTCATTCCCAATACCTAATACGTAATACCTAATACGCGCTACCAGCTCCTGTCCTGGATCAGAGATCCCCGGTGTTCCGGCATCGGTCACCAATGCAATGTTTTTACCGCTTAATAATTGCTCAATGATATAGTCGATCTTAGACAATTTCGAGTGCTGAAAATAAGAAATCATCGGCTTTTCAATACCAAAATGTTTCAAAAGCTGACCGGTATTTCTGGTATCTTCGGCGGCTATCAAATCCACAGACTTGAGCGTCTCCAATGCCCTAAGCGTTACGTCCTGCAAATTTCCAATGGGAGTAGCAACGATATATAGGATCCCGACCCTTTCGTTGTCATCCTGAGCTTGCCGAAGGATCTCCCTGTTCAAATTTTTATTGTTCGATTGTTTCATTGTTGTATTGTTATTTTTTTGATTATTGTTTCTTGGCACTTGGTTATTATCCTGTTGTCATTTTGACTCTCCGCCGAAGGCGTAGGCGGAGAAATCTCCTGCCCGAAACATTGCTCTGCCCAACCTAATACCTAATATTTGATGTCGTCCAGTTATTCCTCCCCTTAGAAAGGGGAGGCTAGGTGGGGTATGATCCACCTGCTAACTTAATACTCTATACTCTATACTTAATACTTAATACTAAGCCCTTAATACTTCCGTCAATCCTATCATAATCCCCCCTTATTTTCTATAACAAAAAACCGCACTGAAATACTCCTTGTCGGGAATAAAAATTCAGGCGGTCTTTATTTTCACTATCTTTTCTAGCAATAAAACTCTTTTTTTAACCTTCTCGATTTCCCTAAGAGTCAGATCAGTATCTTCAAAGGTTCTCTTCTCTATTATATCTAATCTCAAATTTAATTTGACAATTTCCGCCCTGATCTCCTTGATATCTGTTTGCATCAAACCAATCTTAAAATCCATAGAGTCGAAGCGTTTGTCGACTTGATCAAAGCGCTGGTCAACTTGTTCAAAGCGTTTATCGACTTGCTTAAATCGTTGGTCTACTTGTTCAAAACGCTTGTCGACTTGATCGAACCGTTTGTCCATATATTCTTTCATATCGCCAAAACCAGCCGCCACAGTCACAGCAAAATCATCGATCTTATTGTCGATTATGTTGCCAATCGCTTGTAAATCATCCTTTGTCAAAGCCATAACATTTTGGAATTCATTGTTTTTATTAGTCATTGCGAGGCCAAGAGCCGTGGCAATCTATCATCGGGTTAATTATAAACCGGTTCCAAAATTTAAAAAAGTGGACAACAAAAAATCAGATTCAAGGCCTAAAAAACGGTTGTAGCCCAAGCTTTAGCTTGTAAGCAGGACAAATCCTTCACTCAGAAGAAAATTTGTAGCCCGCGCTTTAGCGTGAAAGATTACATAAGTAAGTTCTATCCTCGTGCAACAAAAAATCCCCTTCCGTTCCGGTTGGGGATTTTTTGCTTTAAATCTGCCAACAATGGCGCAGGAGTGTCCCGCGCAGTAAACTATGCAGAACCGCCATTGAAAGCAGGTTTAAATTTCCAACCCACCGCCGAAACGGTGGGTTGGAGAGCCTAGCCCCAATCATCCTGTACTGGAGACCATCCATCGAGTTCGCTCTTCTCAATGATCTCAATGGAAGCTCCGTAATGCTCGTGATTGCCCCGAAAAGCAAAGGTCGTCACCCCTTTGCTGGTTCGGAATTGAACCCCATAAGCCACAGCACTGACTCGCTGCTGTGAAGTATTCGGCAGCTCCAACTGTAAGACCTCCGTGACGGGAGTACCGAACAAATTTTCCACGCCGATGCCGTCGTTCCACCAAGCCTCAGCGCAGGACCAGCAGCCCGGAGCAGCCTCCCAACAGACTTCCGATCCATCCGTGAATCGAAGGCATAAGCCTGTTTGGTCACCGGAAAGTTCCAGCCCGGAGACGGTTTTTCCCACCAACTCCGAGAACCGGTTGCGGAACTGATCGTTGCTCGCAGCAATCATCTCCGCAATTTCTCGGCGCTCGATTTCAGCAAGCCTTGCTTCCTCCTGCTCAGCTCGCTTTTTTTCTTCATCCAATTTTTGGAGAAAGGAGCGGCAGACATCCAAGTCAATCTCCCCCTCTGCTGAGATCAAGCCCGGAACATGTTCCAGGATCTCCTTGGAAACTTCAACTTGGAAAGTTCCAGGAGTTTCTGAAAGAAGTTTACTTATAAAAACCTCTATGGCACTTTCAATGCCGTAGACATCTTCGTCACAACTTCTCTCCCACCTTGGTCTCCTGACCTTGGCGTTGTACAAACACCGGCGAATACAATAACAGCCGGTATAACAACTTGGGGAAACGGAATATCTCACATCCCCATCTTTCGCCATACTTCACCTCCTCCCGCTCAGCCTCAATTGGGCTCAATGCGCTTTGATGAAGGTTGGAAAATTAGTTTATAAAGTTCATAAAGCTGAAAGTTATAAAGTTAATCACTCTAAATCTGCATCAAAAGATAGAAAGGTTTAAGACGCACTGTTTCCAAATTCTTCTAATCTGCCGGCAATGGCTCAGGAGTATCCTGCATGATCATCTAATAGACAAACATGTAGAATAGCCATCACGGGCAGGTTGAAGTGTCCATCACCGCTCCCGAAGGAAGGGTGATGGACGGAAATTGGCGATTAGTTCAATCCTTTGAACTTCGCCTGGAGCGCCGCAAGCGACGCCCCCAGATCTTCTACTGGCTTCGGATCTTCCAGATCCTCCGCCCGAACCTCCCCAATCTCAACGGCGTGTGCCGCGGCTTCGGAAAGTTCTCGCCAGCGAGCGGCCAAGTTCCAATTGCCATACTTCCAGTAGGCCAGGAACTCCAGCACACCGCCGGTGGTTTCAACAGACTGCACCACCACGGCATTACGGCCGTCACAGTACGAGTCGGACTCGCCATCACAGTTAATACCTGTGAGGCGGCCCCAATTTTCCAAGTATGTACCATTCTTGCCGGCGACTTCTTCAAAGTCGCAACGGATTACAGGCACATACCCGAGGACACCCCGCATGGCAGTCAGAATCTCTTCCATCTGCCCACGATGGGCTTCCTCCTCACGAACCCGCCGAGCTTCTTCGGCACGAACAGCAGCTTCCTGCTCTTCGCGTGCCTGACGCTCGGCTTCCGCCTGCTGACGCTTGATTTCCACCAAAGCTGGCCCTACCTCAGCGATTAACGCCTCTGTCTCTGCTTGCCATTGGCGGATTTCCAGCAATGAGGATGGTACATAGCTACAATGCCGGCTACGAAGACGATTCCTCAATTCATCCGGCAACTCAAGCCACTCGCGGGTATTATCTACTTCGCGGTAGAGTGACTCGAATATTAATTTGACCGCTTCAGCTTCCTGCTTGGCGATCTCCAGTTCCCGGCACTCCCGGACAGCCGCTAGCTCTTTCTCGAGCGTTTCGACGGCCTTTACCCGAGACACTTCGGCCTCCTCAATCGACCGGTACCACTGGACCACGAAATATGGGTCCGTCGTGTAGTATCGGCTCTTCGGAGCCAAAGTACCAAAGGCGATGAGCGGCTCGCCCGTCACCACGCACTGCCCGTACTGGACAGTGGTGATTTCAGGGATAGCCGCCTCGTCGTCGGCCGGGTCGAGAACTGGGATCTCCGGTCGATCGGCCTGAGGCCAGTTGTCCCATTGAGCCTGGTTTAGGCAATCACGCACTTTTGCCTTAAACTCAGAGGGCACAGCCTCGATGTAATACCCATATCCGTCAATGGCGGAATACAGGCAAACCTCACGGCCACCCGGCAACCGGATCTCGTCGGGGAGCCTTTGCCAGTCGTTGGCATTCTCTCCCCTGAAGTCAATGCGGACCCGCGGATTCGGCCTGGAACGGCCGTAACTATCCTTGTAATCCACTGTTCGCATCGCCCCGAGAAGCTCGATCTCGTCGGGGTTCTCGCGAATCACCGTTTGAACCAAAACCTCGTCGAGGGCAGGCAAGCGTAGAGCTTCAGGATCGGCAATCTCTGCCATCCGGCGCGCTCCCGCTGCCTTATCGGTCATCCAGGCTCTCATTTGCGCCTGGTCGAGCACGGGAAACATTTCTGCCCCGGCCCGAATATTAAGCTGGCGGGCGCGATCTTGTCGCGCTTTGTTTGCCGCCAGCACCTCTAGGAGTTTTTCGCTCATTTTGCCCTCCTTTAAAGGCACTGGCTGGCGAGCCAGTTTGCAAACACCGACGCCGCCTCTGCGTGCGCCGGATCAGGGATAATTTCCTCCCCGATCTTCGACTCTTTGAAGAATGTCTGTGTCGTCGAAACAACCAGGTCCTTCTCGGAGTCGAAGTGAGGGGAAAGTCCCGTATCCAGCCGCACTAGCTGCGGCGCCACCTCGGCAAGCCACATTGGGTCGACGGCCGTCACCATCGCCACCAGGTTCAGGACGCGGTCATAACCGCGGCGATCCTTAAACCCAATATCTTTGGGCAAGCCCACGACCCACTCCGGCGAACCGGAGACAACACTTTCGCGCGCTTTTTGGCGCGTGCCCCCACTACCGTTATGGTAATCACTCCACCCGTCTGTGTGATAAAGGTGGTCCACCATCCCAGCAACGCAGGCCTTCATGATCGCTTGCCGGTCGTGTTTCTCCGACCGGTCAAAACTGATCCCCGCACTGACAAGCGCCTGACGGAGCTTCGCCCGAATCTCCTTTGCCCGAAAATAGGCCTTGGCAAAGACGCCGTTTTCACGGAAATCCTCGCCAGAGAAGCCTTGACAGGCCTCAAAGAGGTCCAGCTCGGCAAGCAGATCACTCTGTATCTCCGCCGTCAATTTCCGCCAGCGATCATCCTTGCTGGCACGCAATCCGCCGGCTTCGAGGAGTGCGACAATCGTCGTTACGTCCTCTTCTTCGCCGAGACGAGCCGCTTCGATCACCATGCGCGCATACTGCACGCTGATCGGCAGTTTTGCCATCTGACGCCCGATCTTCGTGACCTGGCCGTCCTCCGACATCGCCCCCAATGCATGCAAGGCACGCTTCGCATCTTCCAGCACAGCCCGCTCCGGCTGATGAAAAAACTCTAATGCTGTAGCATCAAAGCCAGTCACCGCCAAACGCAGTACCAACTGGTCGAGACGACTTCGCTCGATCTCCGCCTTGGGATATGCCGGACGGCTTTCCAGTGACGAATCAGAGCAGAGAACATAAATGCCCTCTTTGCAACGTCCGGCTCGACCGGCGCGCTGCTTGCAATCTGCTTGGCTAATGGGCTTGAGGTAAAGACCTTCAATCCCGTCAACCAACTCAACCCGCCGCTCGACCCCACTATCCACCACCGCATCGATATCATCGATGGTAATGGAGGTCTGGGCCACATTCGTCGCCACGACCACTTTGGGACGGTCATAGTGACGAAACGCTCGGCGCTGATCGGCCGATTCCATATCCCCATGCAGGGGGAGGACTTCAACGTTCAGCCCGGTTAATTCCCGAACCGTCGCCTCGATCTCCCGCTTGCCAGGCTGGAAAATAAGGACATTTCTGCCCTCAGCTACCAGTCCACGCACGGTCGGCACCAGTTCGCTCGTCCTGCCACTTTTTGTTTCGACCGGAAAAAGTCGACCTGGCACCGAGATCACCGGCACTGTCTCGCCAAAGAACGCGGCAAGCCTCTCGGCATCCAAGGTCGCACTCATCAGCACAACCTTGAAGTCGACACCTTCACCCAAACGCTTGCGCGTCCAGGCGACCAACGTCTCGATGTTGATGTTCCACTCATGGACTTCATCAATAACAAGAACGTCGGTGGCACCGTTGCCGGTCAACTCGCGGACGAGCTGCAAACCATCCGTGCAAAAAAGCACTTTGGTTTGAGCCGAGTCCTTACGCTCGAAGCCAGTTCGAAAGCCGACTTCTTCACCAAGCTGGCAACCGACTTCTTCGGCTACACGCTCGGCCACTGTCCTTGCGGCAAGACGCCGTGGCTGGGTCACGACCACTCGATATCCCGCTTCCATAAGGAATTGGGGTACCTGGGTCGATTTCCCAGCTCCCGTTTCGGCAGTGATCACCACCGCCGAGTTTACCTCTATCGCTTGCAGAATCTGCTCGCGATAGTCGGCGATCGGAAGACTTTTATTCATCTTCATCTCCTCAGACCGGGGATTATCACCCACCCCTGCCTGGCCGAATTTAATCGACTTCCCTCCAGTCCGGCTAGTGTTTCAAGCCAAACAAGTCCATCCTCTGCGTAAATCTACGGACGGCGCGTCAGGGCAAATGGGCAGGGTGGCCCAAGAAAACTCTATACTGAAACTGCTCTCGAAGTTCGAGAGCAGTTTGATAAAGAGAAAAATTTGAGAGGCAAAGGACGTCATGCCCGATGCCTCTCACGGATAAATCGGTTTGTTTATTTCTCCCCATCCTTGGGAGAGTTATCCTGCTCCTCCACCCATTCCATGGTGGAGGAGTCCATCGTGTGGCCGCAACACGGGCACACGGCTGCCCCATCCGGGGGCGTTTTACAATATACGCATACGATCATAATTTTCTCCTTTCATATGCGCCAGAAGGCATTATTGCCTTATTACTGATCAAATTAGATCAATTTATAAGACAGTAATTTTGGATTTGAGGAGCCCCAGCTGGGGCTCCTCGGGAATATTTCACTATTTGTCGCATAGTTGCGGATTTTTGTGGTTTCGCTTTCCATTTCATCGCTGCCATGAAGACAACTTATAGGAAAGTCCCCGCCCAGACACCTTGACTGGCGCCGCCCCGATCTAACCCGTCGGAGCAAAGTTTTGTACCCAGCAGTCTACCGTTTTACAACGGTATTCTGCACTGCCGTGATTTCGCCACGGAGTGCTTCTGCCGAGAACGGCCCATTAGCGTAGGTTTCCACCTCGCCAACGAGACGATCTACGAGAAGCATCAACTCCTCGCGGCTCATCCCCTTCTCGATGAGAATGGGGATGACAGACGGCCTCATGGCCGCCTGAGCGTCTTTTGCCACTGCACTACACCTCCTTTTTGCGGTTGGGGCTCTATGAGCTTATTCCCGATACCGCGAGGCTGCATGGCTCGACTGTGCTACTCAATCATTTGAGTAGCTTATGGCCGCGTCGTCCGGCCAATCCTTTTCAAAGAGTCCAGTGGGCAATCTGTTGCCCATCAAGACTCCAAATCTTCGTGGGGTGCCACGCACCCCGATCACACCCACCAGTGAATTCTGTGATGGATGAGATCAACCGCCCCGAATCCTTCAGGGCAGTTACGACCAAAAGCGCTTCCTGCGCTTCGTGATTTTCTCGTGCCGCCTTCCTTGCGGCTTCGTCGGCGGCCACTTTGGCCGCCATAGCTTCCGCTTCGGCCTTTACGACCTCGGCTTTAGCTATACGGTTTAAAAACCGTAAAAAATGTTTCAACATACTTCACCTCCATTCCCTCAGACTCAATGGCCATAATGGGATTTGATGAAGATTGGAATTTTAAATCAAAAAACTCTAAATCTTAATCAAAATGGTTTGGGAACGCCCTCCTGAGCGTTCCCCTGTTCTGCCAGTCCTTTGGCCGCTTCATTGCGGCCATCCTGGCGGCGGCGGCGCGAAGCCGCCACTTTTGCGTCGGCGCGGCGACCCCGAAAGGCGCCAGCGCCACGCTTCGGACCATCATGGTCCGTCTTTTTGCAATTGTAAGCCATGGTCTTTCTCCTTTCGACTCACAATCAAGGCATTATTGCCTTATAACTAATCTGATAGATCAATTTATAAGACAGTAATTTTTGCAAAACTTCTTTGAAGCCATTCTCTTTTATTCAATTCAATCGAAATTAAATTGAATAAGGAGTGCCCTAGAACTTCTTGTCCTAGGGCAGGCTCTGGTGCTCCGACTAAAAGGTCGGAGCGGGTTGTTGCTTGATTTCTTCCTGCCTCAAGCGAAGCAGCTTGTTGGATTGGCTCAACAAGCAAAGCCTTCCGTCATCGCTAGTGGTCATGCCCACAGCGATGACGCCCCGCCGCCTGAGCGGCGGGCAAGCACGAGGGGCAATACGCCTCCTCGTGCTTGGGGCAATCCTCGTAGCACCCGACGGTGCCCCAACCGTCGGGGATTTGGCCGGGCAGGAGGTCGGAGACCACCTGCCCGCAGTCCTCGCACTCCACCGAAGTGGAGGCGATGACCTCCCGGACGGCTTCCGCCGCCCGGGCAAGATCAGCCAAAGTCATGCGGCGACCGCGGGGACTACCCGCGATGCCGGCATGCCCGCCGGCTTCCGTCCCCCAGATTCCCTGCACAATCGTGCAGGCGCTGACCCCGGGGATGGGATCAGCAAGGGAAACCGTCACGGTACCCGTGACGGTGTTAAAGGCCACGACGGCCTTCGCCAGCTCGCCTTCCGGCGAGCCATAGAGGTGGCTGACGAAAACGTCCGCAACGCGGACGCCAACGCCTCCCACCATCTCGACAAAGGATCGCTTGTTCAGCGAATCCTCCGCCGAGCGGAAATCATTGCCGGCGGCCAGCATGGCGGGGTCGTCGGCCAGGATGGCCGCGATTGCCTCCATGGCCTCGGTGACCTGCTCGGTCACATCCGTGACGGCGCCGGAACGATCCGGCATGAGCCGGTGCGCCTGGCTATACGCCCAAAAGGCGTAGAGCCGGGCGACATCCGCTGCCTCGGCGCCGGCCTGGGCCAACTTGTGGGGGCCATTCGTATCGACGAAGGCCGACAAGGCCCAGAAGCCGACCGATTCCGGCTTGGACCCGAGGACGGCCATTACGCCGCCCAGGGAATCGAGGTCGATGTGGCTCACGCCAATCGCCTCGACCTGCACCGGGTCACCGGCCACACCATTGCTGGCGAGGCAGGGAGCCGAGTTCGCCGACCGGGCGCCGTGATGCGCGAGAGTCAGAATTGACCCTTCGACGACCGTGTCGCCGAATTCTGCCTCAACCGTTGCGGTCAGGCGGAAAGCGGCCAACTCAGCCGCCAGATTTTCGGGGTTGGAACTCAAGAAAATGCGTGTCATCGCATTCCCTCCACCGATCTTCACTTCATTTATCGAAGACCGGCTAGTCTATGTCCTTGAAGGCTTTCGGCTCGCCTGAGGCGAGACACATAGACTCCTCTAAAAAAATTTTGAGGAAAAATAACTTATTGCTCGAGCGATGTTCTAGAAGTCGAGAACTCCTCACTACGTTCGAAGAATAAATCCTTCATTTCTCAAAAGATTGGTCCAGAGCACCTCATGTACATCCTTATACAAGTCCTGCTCTCGCAGGCAAAGGCGCTCTGGCAGATATTATTTGCGGCTAGACAGCTTCATTGCTGCCCAGCAGACGCTACCCATGACCACACTTGTGATCGTGGTAGCGATGATCATACTCCAAAAGCCTGGCATCCCTGGCCAGACTTTCTTCACCATCAGCATTTCCACCGCTCGCCATATGAAAGCTGTAAAAAACACTGCAATCATAATAAAACACCCTATGTGTTTCATTCTTCACTCCTTTCTTCTCCTACGGGGCTCACAAATCAAGCTGGAATACCAGCTAGACGTCCCACAAAGGAATAATGTTTTGTGAAGCGTAGTCAGCTCCTCCCGCATTCGCAGGACCAACCAACTATGCAGCACCAAAAATTACTTTTATTATTCTTTAAATTGTTTTTCCAATATACGATGGGATTTCTCGCCTTGATTCATACCGCCAGCGGCGGGCTCTCAATGGGTCGAAATGACAACATATAAGGGGAAATTTTCCAACTCTCGCTCAAAGTCCAAGACGAAGACTGATTATTGCTTACCTTTCATAAATTTAGGCGCAAATTAAAAAGCCTCATGTCATCCCCGGGTCAAGCCCGGGGATGACATGGTAGTCTCGGCAGATTCAAGCGAGAGCCAGATATATATGTTTAGTATTAAGAGGTTAGTATTAAGTACTTTGGGAGTTCTCGCATGCCTTACGGCTGCTCGAACGGTAACCATGATACTTTCTACTTTTCCCTTTATACTATGCCGATCACTCGGCATATGAGGGCAAGAAGGAGACAAGCCATCCGGCACCAACTTGCTATGCAAGTGATGCTGGAAATTTCGAAATTCGAATATCGAAATCCGAAAAGATGTCTGGGATCCCCGGGTCGAGCCCGAGGATGACAGAGGAATTGTGGCGATGCCGTCCGTAGCTTTATGCGAAGGACGGCGTTAATTCACGCCATTTGTGTTTGACCCATGCTCAAAATGAGCACAAAGGCCGGAATTCTGGCGTTTGCCCCTCCTAAGAGCGCGCGCCGGAATAAGCACCGTTTATTCTTCGAGCGTAAACGAGAAGTTCTCGCTCCGTTCGAACAATAAAATATTTACGAGTAATTGAGTTTATATTCGTCCACTTTCACATTCAGCAAAATGACTAATTCTTATTAGCTTATTGCTCAACGCTTGGTTTCAGACTTATCTCTAAACTCCTGTGTCAAGGATAAATCTATTACTCGAAGATCCCGCGAAGCTCCGATAGGAGCGAAGTGGGATGATATTAGTATTAAGTGATTAGTATTTAGTATTTAGGGGAATATATCGGCTAAAAGATGCGATTACCTAAGTGGCAATGCCGGATTTCCGATATGCCTATAACTATATACAGAATACTTAATACTGGGTTTGGGCTTGTCTTTTTCTTGCCCTCTTTTATTAGTATTAAGGGGTTAGTATTTAGTATTTAGGGATTTTGATCTCTACCTATATACTCTATACTTCGACCTTTATACTGTTGAATTTTTAATGTTCTGTCCTTTTGAGTCGCGGCCTAGTGCTCCTGGCACTGTTCGCCTTTCTCATCGTGACAGGCCATTATACAACAGCTTGCTTTATTTGTCAAGGGGTTATAACAGTTTTAATCAAGATTAATTACAAAATTGACTACCTATTTTTGTTTAAATTTATAAATACTGTACTTAATAAACCAATAATTAACACTGTTTTTGTATTAACAATGTGTCAAATATTCTTGACAAATTATTGTGATTAATAATACAATTAGGCAATGCAAGATGACAAAACTCCAAAAAAGGAATCTATTTCCAAGTATCAGGATGTCTTATCCCGCGCAGGACTATCGGAAAAAGAGGCTATAGTTTACGAGGTATTACTTTCTAGTGGCCAGCTTGGAGTACGCGACCTAACACCAAAAACCCCTTACAAAAGGGGCGATCTTTACAATATCCTCTATTCCCTCCGCGACAAGAGCGTGATAGAACAAACAATCAAGAATAAGAAAATTCAATTTCGCCCTAGAGATCCATATCGATTAAAGGAATATATCGTTGACCAAGAACAAAAATTCCGAGAAGCAGATTCCCTCATCGACTCTGTACTCCCCGGCTTGTCAGAGATGTTTAAGATGACGACCGAACGTCCGGTGGTCAGGGTAATGGAAGGATATGAAGGTATCAAAGAATTATACGAAGACACACTCAAAGTCGGCAAACCAATCGACGCCTTTTTGGAAGCAGCCGAGTCTGATCCTAAAGTTTGGCGATGGCTTCGAGACCACTATGTAGAGAGAAGAGTGAAAGCAAATATTCCGGCACGAGTTATTGTCTCGTCGGGCGAGGATAAAAACACGGCCGACTATCTGGCTCACGACAAGACCGAATTGAGAGAAACAAGGGTAGTTAAGAAAAGTTTGTTTACATGTAAACTTGAGATTCAAATATATGGCAACAAGGTCTCATTCTGCAATTACAACAAGGATGATGTCCTAGTCGCCGTTATTATAGACAACAAGAACATAGCCGAGAGCATGAGAGGGCTTTTTGAACTTGCCTGGAGAGGAGCCGGGGGCTAAGCGGCCCTTATCTCTTTCCTTATTCTATCCAGCTGTTCCTGTTGTCCTTGATCTTTGTCAACATTTTGAGCCCATTCCAACATCTTTTTCTGACGAATAGGATCAAGAGGTTTTTCTGCAATAAACATATTTTCTTTGATAAGCAATTTTGCGTTTTCTCCGGCTTCCGCAGCAACAAAATAAGACCCAAGATGAGAAACATGAGGATCAAATCCAGTTTCTTCCAGGGCGCCCTCAATCTCGCTGTTTTTAGGAAAATAACGCCAAGTCGCTAATTCATCATTTTGTTCTGTTGGGCTGTTACTGCTTTTTGACGGAGCATCCTGAATGCTGCCGAAAGGTTTATCCGGATGGGTTTCATGGAATTCTCGAATTGCCCTGGCGTAGCCGCCAAAATTCCTATCAGGCATCTCTATAAATATCCTGCCTCCGGGTCGTAATATCCCATAGGCATTTTTCAAAACTCGTCTGATTCCATCTAAATCGCCGGCAAAACCGAGCGTGTGCCACATAATTACAATGGCGTCTGGCTGCCTTTCGCCAAAATTTGTCTTAAATTTCTCCTTATCAAAATCAAAGAAATTACCGTGTCTGATGTCGATTTTCTTTGGCAATTTTGCGATTGCCTCTTCAGTAATCTTCAATCCGTTTTGATCAAAAGCGCTCCTCGCCGAGTCGGCAAGATGATCATCTTCTCCATTTCTTAAAGTACGAGCAAATTCAATCGGCCGAGTTCTGGAATCAGCGACCATTCTCTCAGAGTAATCAATGCCGACAACATTTGCCCCCGATAACGCCAAAGGAATAGCAATTCTGCCATCACCCGCCCCAATATCATAAATCAAACGCTCCTCCGGGTCTCCTGTCATTTCTTGCGCTGGCATTTCGTTCATCTCATGCAACAAAGCGCTCAAACTCCTACTGGTGTCACTGGTTTTCCCTTCGTAATCTCGCAAAGAAAATTCCTGATTGTTATAGAGTTTGGCTAAGCCATCAGAAATAACCTGTTCAGACAAAGATAATCTTTCTCCGGATGGCACATTATCTGCAAAATAGCGATTTAAAATAAATTGAGCCATCTCAAAATTATCGATGGTTGGCTCGTTTGAGACAACTTTTTCCAACTCATTGCGCATGAAAAATAGTCGGTCGCGTCCAGGCAAGAATCTTGTCCCACTATTCTCTTCAATGGGGTGCAACAAGGCGTCCTGAGCTTTCCTCAGTATCTGCTCTCTTAGAATATTCACTTCCAATAAGTCTTTGGCAGTGAGATTATCAGCATCAGTAAATAGAACTTTTTTAACCCAGATAGCCACTTCCTCGGCAATTTGATAAATTTTACCATATTCAGTAAACAAAATTTCAGCTTCTTGATCGCTTAAGTTTGCCTGGAGATCCAATATTTTTTCTCCTGCATCAGGATCAAATTCGATTGAACGAAATGCTCTAAGGCCATTTTCCCCAAATTTCACGATAAAATTAAAAAATTCTTCTCTTCTGGGGTCGCCCTCATCGTGTTGGCTTAAGAATTTAAGAACAAAGCCCTGCTCGGGAAGTGAGAGATTATTGAATCTAAAATCGGCTTTATCATCGTGTTTTGAAAACGCTTCAAGATATATTTGAAAATATTTTTGCTTAAACTCAGCCAGTAATTTCTCTTTTTCCGCAATGTCTTCCCTGGTCTCATCTGTTCTGGGAATGAAAAGCATATCAATAGTAATCGCTTCGAGCTGTTTTTTTATGGCTCCTTGCTGTTCTACAGTAAAGTCGGCGCCTTCTAATTTAAAAAAACCAATTAGTTGCTTTAAATCGTTAAAGACTCCTACTTTTCCATCGGCAGTAAGACGCGATACGCTTCCTTCATTAACGCCAACCTCGAAAATGCGGCCGAGATAATTTACTCCCTGCTCAGAGATACCCACTTTCCCGAGCTCCATACGATAAAGCAAGGACAATAATCTTGTTTGGTCTTCCTCTTCTGCAGTCCCAATGCCCTCTAAGATCTTTTTTACCCCATATTCAGGATTGATCTCTGAGATCGTATTGGCAATTGCCGGACCAAAATAAGGATCGCGGCTTGCATTCCAGAAATCCATTAAAAAATCTATAGTAGCGGGACCTTGCCCTAAATTTTTCAGTTCATTAATCGCCTGCTTGATAACAAAATCGTAAGTTCCGTTCTCCGGAAACTCACCGCTATTATCCTCAGGATTCTTGGGTGCTTGCAAATCTCCTTCATCTCTCCAATCTGGATAGACATCTGACAGATCCACTCCCGCCCAAGGATCATCAATCTCGTTATATCTAGAATAATCCGATTCAAAGAAATTACTAGATTTTAATCTTTCTACCTTTTTGCTCCCCTCTTCAGAAAGCCTGCTTTGAAAATCTTTAATTTGTCGAAACATTTCTCGAATTATCTCTTTCATCAAAGCAGCCTTTTGTTCGTTCGGTAGGAGCGAATAAGAATTTGTTTGATAAATATTTTCCATATCGGCGCTACTGTCAGCATCAAATTCGGGATTATCGCCAATCTGACCATTGATAACCCAGTCCGTGCTGTGGCCCATATAAATCATCTGTTCAACAGCTGATTTTATCGCTGGACCGTATGTTGAAAATCTACGATCAAAAGCTTCATTGTCTTTCCAAAAACCAGTACTAGGATCAGCAAAAGGCGGATGTGTGTCACCAGGCATAGATTGTTCCGGCTGTCTTGGCATAATTTTATTTTATAAACTGCATAATAATTATCGAAAGCACGGCGATTGCTGAGAAGATAAAGGCCGCCCAGCCGAAGAATTTGACCCAATTGGGGTGTGTCTCCCGCCCCATAATCTTCTTATCACCGCCTACTATCATAATAACAAAGAGGAGCGGTACTGCAATAACTCCGTTTAGGAAGGCGGAGTAATAAAGCGCCGTGATCGGACTGATGCCGACGAAATTTAAGCCCAAGCCTACCAAAATCGAAATCGCAATCACCATATAAAACGCTTTGGCCTCTGAGAATTTCTTGCCAAGACCTTCTCGCCATCCCATCAATTCTGCAAGGGCGTAAGCTCCGGAACCGGCTAGGATTGGTACTGCCAGAAGACCTGTGCCAATTATTCCCAGGGCAAATAAAAGAAAGGCTTGATCGCCGGCAAAGGGACGGAGCGCCTCTGCTGCCTGCTCGGCGGTTTCGATCGAGGTAATACCGTTTTGATGCAACACCTTGGCCGTAGTTAGAATGATGAAGAAGAAAACTAAGTTTGCTAAAGCCATGCCCGTGCGTACATCCGTCCTCATATGAGCGATCCGGTCAGTCAATCTGTAAGCAATCGGCTTGCCCGCCTCATCGCTCTTTGGCGTCATTTTGCCCTCCTCGACCTCCTCTGAAGCCTGCCAGAAGAAAAGGTAAGGCGTGATCGTTGTGCCGAAAACAGCGACTATTGCAAAAATATAGTCCTTGGAAAGGATGAAGTCCGGCACCAGCGCTTCCTTAAAAACAGATAGCCACTCAGGCCTGATAATGAACCCTGTCACTACATAAGCAAAAATTGAGATTGTCAGCCATTTCAGAACCGAGGCATAATATCGATATGGGATTGCCACCTCAATCAACAAAATAAGAAGCGCAAAGCCAAAGGCGGCAGCGGTAAAATTGACATCCCAAACCAGTTTTAGGGACGCAGCCATTGCCCCTAGATCGGCACCGATATTAACGACATTGGCAACAATTAGGAACAAAACAACCAGAAAGACGACCCATTTGGCATAGTGCTTCTTTAGTACTCCGGAAAGCCCCTTGTTGGTCACAATGCCGATACGGGCACAGGCCTCCTGCACGGCGGTCATCAATGGCAAAAGCCAGAGTGCCATCCAGAGCATCTTGTAGCCAAAAGCCGCACCAACAGCAGAATAAGTGGCAATTCCCCCGGGATCATCGTCTGAAGCGCCAGTAATTAAGCCGGGGCCCAGGGCGCGGACAAACAATTTAGTTCTCTGCCAGGGGCTCTTCAAGAACTCCTTCGTTTCCAAAAGTTCACCCTCAGTAATCTGAATTGTGCCATCGGTCGTCCGAACTACCTTGACCAAGCCCCAAACGATCAATTTACGAGCCAGAACTAGCGGAATACCAAGCTCATGTCGAAACTCAGAGATCGTAAAAAGTTTCAAAGGCTCTGGCATCGTAAAATCAGCATCAGCTCGCTGAATAACTCCGACGATTTTGTCGGCTAAAGGCTCCTTCGGATTTAAAACTTCAGGCATATTCCCTCACTTGTTAGTATTATGTATTATGTATTAGGTAGTATGTATTAGGCACGAAACCAGTGTATAAAAGGGTATATATTACATGTTATGGAATCACTCCCCTGTCATCCTCGGGATCGGCGGTGCTCTCGAGAGTAATACCCGAGGATCCAGCTATCTCTCTGTACAAATCATGCCAATCAGGGTTTGTTTTCTCAATCAATTCTATCTTCCATTGTCGATTCCAAGACTTCAATTGCTTTTCTCTTTTGATTGCTGATTTAATATCTGCTGTTTCTTCATAATAAACCAATAAGGAGACATTATAATCTTTCGTAAATCCATCAATAACTTTATTCTTGTGCTGCCAGATTCTTCTGATCAAATCATTCGTCACACCGATATACAATGTGCCTTTCCTTCGACTAGCCATAATGTAAATATAGTATGACTTCACTCTCCCACTTCGCTTGACAGCTACGAAGGGCATGGCTGGATTCCAGTCCGCCAGTTGGCGGATCGAGCCACAGTCTGGAATGACAAATAAATATTCAGATTCGATTTTTTTGTTCTCTTGCATAATACTTAATATTTACCCCTTAGTACATTCCCCAGCGCCTTCCTCCACATAACACCTACCACTTAATACTTAATACTTAATACGTACTACGTAATACCTAATACGACTTTTGCCAGCTTCTTCCAGTCGTCTACTGATAATTCTTGCGCACGAATGCTTACAGAAAATCCCATTGATCTAATTATATCCTCTGCTGTCTTCTTGTCTATATGGTAGCCGTTTGAGAGGTTATTAGCGAGCGTTTTTCTTCTTGCCGCAAAACCGATATGAACAAGGCGGAAAAAAGCCTTCTCAAACGCTTCTTTCGTTTGGAAATTGTAATTTAGAAATTGATTGAAAATTGGAAATTGAAAATTGGAAATTGCGATATGCAATATTGCCGAGTCCACTTTTGGCGAGGGGAAAAATGATTCCTTCTTCACAATGCCGGCAATTCTTGGCTCGCCGTAAACTTGCACGGAAACTGCCAGCACCGACATCTCACCAGGTTTAGCACAAATCCGCTCTGCTACCTCTTTTTGCACGAGCAAAGTAATACTCTCCGGCTTATTTTCAAGCGTCAAGAATAATTGCAAAATTTTGGAGGTAATATAATACGGAATATTGGCCACAACCTTGTACTTCTGATCACCGACTAATTCGGGAATATTGACCTTGAGTACATCGGCATTGATTAATTCAAAATTGTTATATTGTTCTATTGTTATATTGTTGTTCTTAAGCAATTCAGCAATATAGCCATTTAACAATTGCTTTAATTTCTCATCCAATTCAACCGCAATCACCTTCTTCGCATGTTTGACAAGCTCCTCCGTCATCGTCCCTACCCCCGGCCCAACTTCAATAATCAACGACTCCTCCCCTTCGTGAGGGGAGGTTGGGTGGGGTGTATCAAAAGCTGTATCGATAATTTTATCAAGCGCATCTCTATCAACCAAAAAATTTTGCCCGAGGCCATGCTTTGCCCAGAGACCCTTTTCTTTAAGATATGAAGTCAGTTCAGTTTTGTTTGATAAGTCAATCATTTTTTATAATCCGAGCCCCTTCTTTGTCATCCTGAGCATCCTTGCGAAGGATCTCAGTCAAATTTATTTTTTATTTGAGTATTATGTATTAGGTATTAAGGGAGTAAACATCAATCATTTTCTGAAAGATTACCTATTCTGGATAATATTTCTCAACTCTCACATTGATGACTCCGGAGCCGAGACTGCCAATCTCCTTGAAAGCAACAGTTGAAAGGTCAATTTCAACATTCGCCGACACTCGGTCGAGAATTGTCACTTTCACACCTTTTCCATTGGCAGTATTGACCACCCAGACTTCAGTACCCTTCGGCAAGTTCTTGTGGGCAGCATAATACGCGTTTTTCTTCTCCATCTTTGGCCAACCGTACCAAGTCGCCTTGCCGCTGCCATAGACAGCCACTTTGGTCCCGACTTCAATAATTTCTTCAATTGGTGCCTCGGCAATTTCCGACTTAATAAGGACTTTTGAAATTTGGACTCCGTCCTCTCTCGTCACAGCGTAAGTTTTTGCTCTTTTCCCCTTCTGTCCCGCCTGCAATGTTTTCTTATTCCCTTTTTCAATATTGGAGTTGCTTCTTTTGACGGTTTTGAAATCTATATTCTCCGTCTCTACGACCGTGGTCTTCGCCACTCTTACGATTTTGATCTCCATATTGTTTTCCAGTGCAGTGTCGAGCGAGAAATTTATCTTATCGTCTTTGCCTAATTCAATCATATTCTGCGAGAATAATTCGCCGACAGTATTTGCCCAACTATAGTAAGTAGTCGCTTTTTTGCCATCAACGACAATAGAATGCGGTGCACGATAGAGCGTAATTTTGCTACCAATACCCATTTTAATTTCAGGAAAAGCAGTAAATTTGTCTGCTTTGTTTGGCAAGGCGCCTAGATCACCCGCGATTTCAAAAGGCGCTCCGGACAAACTCAAGCCCTTAAATTCAGCTATATTGCCCTCCGGAGAAATTGCCTCAACAATGTAAGGCCTGGGCAATGCCTTGGTCTCAAAATTATCTGCTATTGGTTTATCAGAAAATATTGTAAGTGCCCCCACCGGCAACACCATCCCGGCAAGAAGCCATTTGAAATTAAATTTCATACTAAAGGTATTGTACCAAAGACATGCCTAATAAAAAAGAACTCCGCTGCCCGAGGGCAGCGGAGGCGAATATCACGAAGGGCCGTGGCCCTCCTTGGAGTCGTGATCGGCCGGTTGCCAGAAGCTGTCGTAGAACAGCCAGCGAAGACCGATCCAAATGGCCCAAAGCAAACCCAAGGGGGCTCGGACCATTGCGTAGAATACCCTCCAAATTGGCTTGGTAGTCGGTGCCATTCGCGGGTACTCCTTTCGGGGGTAGGATTAGAGAATTTATATACCTAGCAGGATAAATAATCAATAGCTAGATCTTATTTTAGCTTAGTTCGCGAATAATCATCTAATAATTTCCCTTGTTTATGCCGATGATTGGCATTTCTCAAGTATTCAAAAATTAGCATTTCCACTGATGCAAAATTAAATTCATTAAACACGATTTTTGCAACTTTTTTGATAAGCCAAAACAAGATTGTTGATAACTAAGGGTTTCCGGCTTAATCAGAAACTGCTCGCTAGCAACAAGGGCCTACCAATAGTAGAAAATCCCTCCATGAGCTCTATATTATTAGTATAAAGGGATAGGTATTAAGTATCAAGGGGGTCGAGGTAATTGTTGAAAATCTGATATTTAAATGCTAAATAGATAGAAAGCCGACTTGCAGAGAGCTCACCCCCTATACGAGTGATACCTTAGCCTTTGTGCGGGTACATGCCATATACACGGGAGCCAATTGCAAGTTGCCGGACCCTAGGTTCACCCCTAGGGTCTTTTTTTTAATTATTTATTTTCCAGCTCTTCCCACAATGCATCAAATATTGCTTCGAGTCCAGACGCAATCTCTTTGTTTTCAATTAGAACACCGGTGACCCAATTTTTATGGGAAAAAGCCATTACTTTATTACTAGAGAACATAAAGGTCGCATCCAGCGGTCTTAAGTGTTTAGATATTCTAACTTCACGAAGAGCTTCCGTCTCCGCCCTTTTTCTGGAGAAAGGAGTATCGGAATAAATCACTCGAGCCGGTATTTTCAATCGCACCCTTTTGGCCACCTGCTCATTATGGAAATTAATGTCTTTAACGAGTCTTTCGGGGGCGCCAACTGCACGAACCTCTTTCCGGCCAGCATAAATTTCATTATAAAAACTTTTTAAGGCCTCCTTGCCTTCACAGAATTTAATTTTTGGCCGCTCCAGTGCTTGCTGCTCCAATGCTTCTAGGTCAGGAAGAATATTCTTTATCTTTTCTTTTTCATTATTGATAAATTCCAATAATTTCTTTGGGGATTCGGCAATATAAAAGTGCTTCTTCCTTTCATAGATCTCGCTGACCAGCCCCTTGAACAGTAAGGACTCCAAGATTCTATACAAAGTTGTTCTTTTTTCGTTTGAAACTTGTGTCAATTGCAAAACTGTCGCCCGCTTTAGGGTCAGCAAATTCTCATAAACTTCGAGCTCTTTTTGATTTAATCCCTCAATTTCCAAATTTTTCATATGTTCGTCCTGTCATTCCGGACTCGATCCGGAATCTATCTAATAATAACTGGATCCTGAATCAAATTCAGGATGACCCCTCTTTTTACTTGATGAACTTTCTGCTTTACAAACTTTATGAGCTACCACAGTTTGTCCATTTTTTGGTCAACATTCCTCTTCTCAAGATAACAATTAAGCATTATTTTGTCAATTTGTCTTAAATCAATGTCCGATAATCGGTTCGATGTTATGATGGCCAATTCCATGGATCGGTCAATTTTGCCATGAATTGGCACACTTACAACCGAAAGGAGGCTCCTTTGAAAAAAGTACTGCTTATCAGCGCCGGCTCAGGCCGGAAGAATCTCTTTGGCAATGCAAATCTGCCAAACTTAGGACTTCTATATATCGCTTCTATGTTGATGCACATGGGCTTCGACGTCGAGGTGATCGACCTTGCCATTCGATCTTTCACTACCCGGGAGATCGTTGAAAAGGCCAAGAACTGTGCTTATGTGGGTATAAGCTGCATGACCTGGACCCTAGATGAAGCCAACGAAATCGCCAAAACAATCCGGACAGAGTGCCCTGAAGTTAAGCTAATTGTAGGCGGACCTGGCGCAACCTCTATACCACAATATCTCATCGATACCTTCGACTGGGTCGTGGTGGGCGAGGGCGAACTGGCCGTCAAAGCAATAGTCGAAAGGAGACAGGCGAAAGGCATTGTTCGGAGTGGGCGCGATCTCAATTGGACAGGAGCGATCTATCCCTTTCGAGATCCAAGTATAGTACCTTTCCTCCATATGAGAGATATCTGGCCGCTTGAGATAGAGGAACAGATGCCAACTTCAATAATCGGCCGGAGAGGCTGTCCCTTCGACTGCAGTTTCTGTGAGTCACGTGAGGCATGGGGAAAAAACGTGGTCTCCCGCGAACCCGCACATGTTGTCAATGAGATCGAATACTTGGTTACACAAGGATATCGTTCCATTGATTGGGATGACCTCAATATAAATCTCAATTTCCGATGGCTTATGTCGGTCTGCGATGAGATCATCAAGCGTGGACTAAATAAACATGTTGTGATGGGAGGACTATATAATCCGGCTCTCTCTCATGCGGACGAAATCATCCCCGCCATGCGTGCTGCCGGCTGGTGCATGCTCTCGATTGGTGTCGAAAGTCCCTCTGTGAGCGAGCGGCGGCGTATGAACAAGCAAGCATATCGAGGAGAAAGCGATCCCAATGCGATTTTCGAGCTGTGCACCGATAATGGGATCGCCACCAGATGTCTCAATGTCATCGGCATTCCAGGGCAAACAGTAAAAGACATTGAGGCAACCGCAGAATGGGTAAAGACCTGCTCCGCAACAGGATTTCGGTGCTCCTCTTTTACCCCATTCTTGGCGTCAAAGAGCGGATCAGACCCTACGATTCAAGCAATGGTCATCGATCACGATCTGAGGCACTGGGATACGGCTCACCCCGTACTCGATGTCGGTTTCGACCAATTATGGGCTCGAAAATATTTGATGAGGGCGTTCTTCGAGAATGCCTATCTCAAAAACAGAAGGAGGATGCTTCAACATTTCCCCGAGTTTGAGGTAGGATACCGACGGATGGAAAAAGGCTTCCTCGCCGCGAATAGCCTCATCGAAACCGAAAATTGCCTCCCGTGAGACATCACACCCGCCAGCCCTCGCATCGTGCAGGGCTGGTTTTCTAATTCTGGATCAAATTCATTATTAGCCGAACTATATTATCTTTCTCTTTTGGATCACTGGTAGCGACAAGAAGGGCTAAGGCAATCAGAGTATTGTCTGAGATTTTTCTTTCACCGCTGGTACGATATAGATAACTGTTGTTCTCCAGAAAATAAACAAAAAGCATCGAGGCTACTCTCTTGTTGCCATCCGTCAGGGGATGATCCTTGATCACCAAATATAGTAAATTTGCTGCCTTCTCTTCGACGCTTGGATAGAGATCTTGGCCGTCAAAGGTTTGATTTATTGAACCGATTGTCGAAGACAATTTGTGTCCGACCTCAGTCCCGAACATATAGACATTGACCCGCAATTTCGCCAGTCGGTTTTTCATCTGACCGATTATCTCCAATACACCGTCATACGAAATTTCAAACTTAACTTCCTTGTTCAACTTTTTAATTTCAATTTTTCGCTCATCAAATTCCTCCAAGACTTTGAAAGATTTGGAATATTCAGAGATTAATTCTATGAGCTCTTTCTCGTGTCCTTGCAAAAGCTCAAAATCTGATTTAGAAGCTATCATCGCCAAAGTCTTTCGCGCTTCCAAAAACTTCTCTCGATACCTGGCTAGAATCCTTTTGTTAAGTGTATATCCTTTGGTCAAATGGTCTTTTAGTGTCCTCGTGGCCCAGATCCGGAATTGCGTCGCTTCTCTAGAATTGACCCGATACCCCACAGAAATAATTCCGTCTAGATTATAAAATTTTGTTTTATATTTTTTACCATCCTTAGCAGTATATTCCAAAATGGAATGAACTGATTTCTCTTCTAATTCTCCTGATTTAAAGACATTGGATAAATGCTTTGCAATTGCCGGCTGATTTACTCCAAAAAGATCCGCCATTTGATTTTGGCTCAACCATAACGTTTCGCCCTCTACCCTAACTTCAACTTTCCCGTTATCGCCATCAGAGTTATAAATTATAATCTCGCCTCTCTTCTGCTCTTTTTTCACCTTTCCCTCCTTTTTATTTTTAATGTGGTAGGGAATTGGTGAAAAGTGAGGGCAGATTCTATTAGGGTAATCCAACAAAGTGATTTCGCTTGCGCTTGTTTTGTTTTTTGTAATAGTTTTGGTATCCTATAAAAAGATGGAGGGTTTAAAATAGTGAAGTTCAATTTAATTAAACTAATAGTCTTTTGTTTATTCTTTCTCTTGGTACTACAATCTTATTCGTCCAAGACTTCGGCAACAGTTACGACTAATATAGAAACCGGTACTTACACGGACGATTTTGCCGATGCCTTGGGAATTGTGACTAATGCAGGCGCTCGTGTAAACACTGTAACCGGTAAAGTTCAACTTCTTAAAGAGGGAAGCACGACCTTGTTTACAACACCATATCGGTTAACAGGTGCGGTTACCACTAAAACAATCGGTGATTACTTAGGTTTTAGCGCAGTAGAATGGGGCACGATTAGTGCCCAAACCACCATTCCAGAGGGTACCAGTATTAAAGTTCAAGTCCTCGATAGCGCCAGTGGTCTTTTCCCTGACACGGTTTTAGCCGGCAACTCTACTGGTTTCGATCTTTCCTCGCCGGTTGATATTTCGGCTCTTCCCATGACAAAACATAACGGCGGCGGCAAGATCGGAAAAATAAGACTCAAATTTATTCTAACTACAAACAGTACAACCGTAACGCCTTTAATCGACAGTATTAACTTCACTTGGACAACTCGTCAAGGTGACCTTTCAGCGACAACCGTTTCCGGTTCCCCATGGGGATTTTATGGATCTCCCAAGCCAAACGGTTTATTATCCTCAGATTATGCAAATAATAGTGTTTATTCCACCCCACGGTGGACCAATCTATACGAGAGAAATTCAATGATCTCGACAAGAATTATATATAATGACTTAGTGGTTTATCATACTTGGTCAAGCAATCCGAAACTTGTCGCGGCCGATCGAAGAACCGGAGAAACTGTTTGGGAAATTCCTTTTAGTGATACGATAGGACAATTTGTTACTGGAGAAAACGGGACTTTGTATGCCTATACTATAACCGCAGATATGGCAATGGCCATTGATTTAACTGACGGCAGCTTTAAGTGGACATTTCAATCGCAAAATTTTCCTCATGGAGCAGGTATTGCGCTTGGGGCTGACGGAACGATTTATTATATTTTAGTTAAAACAAGCGCACCATATGATATGACCCTTTTTGCTTTAAATCCTGACGGCACCGAAAAATTCAGGCAGATGATAGATAACACAGTCTCGAGTCCTGGCCCAATAGTACAGGGAATAGATGGCACATTGTATGTTTTATCAAATTCAAAACTCTTCGCAATAAATCCTACAGATGGCAGCACGAAATGGGTATACGAGGCTGGACCTTTTGCATTGAACTCCTTAACGATAGGAAACGACAATATACTTTATTTTTCCGATTACACTATTGCCGATAAAGAGAATCCAAAGAAAATATATGCAATAGATGGGGATACTGGCACTCCAAAGTGGGTATATGAGAGTGGTCCTGGAATAAATGGTTTTCAAGATATGATACAAATAAATGATAAACTTTATTTTAAATCTTATAGCTACGAGCTAAATGGTTTTGAAATTCTCAGTGTGACAACTTCAATGCTAGAAGTCAGTAGTGAGAACGGAGTTTTAATTAAGACGGTAGATTCTATTAGTGATATATCTCCGAAATTTGTAGATGCTAAAAATAACATTTATTATTCTAAAGTCACTGATAGTGGAAATAATTTGTTTAATAATTACTTTGGCTATATGAATATGGATACTTTTGAGGAGAGATGGAAATTTAATACTTTTTATTCAACCACTGATGAACTAAATCGCAATGTAGTTTTAAGTAAAAGTAGAGAAATGATCGATGAAGACGGTTGGGTTTACCTTGCACTTGGAAAAACAGTTTCTACTGGCAATTTATTCGATTATGTTTCTTATCCCGATGAACAGTGGGTGAAATACATGGCCATGGCGCCGTGGACAATTATTGGTTCAAGCGATGATTCAACTTATTCTGCCGGCGAAACGGTTAATTTCTCAGTCACCACTTCGATGCTCCAGACCGATCCGTTAGAGAAAACAGAAAACAGTGTTCAAATTTATTTAGATAATTCAATAAAGATCCCGCTTGCTTACTCTTCAACAAATGATAGCGGCGACACTGTCTGGACTGGAAGCTACGCTTTGCCTTCTGACGCAACAGTTGGAGCTCATACCTATGTTGCAGAAGCCAGTTCTACCAATATTGAAACAGATATTACCACTCATTTTGAAACTGAAGCAACAGGAACAAATAACACGGGCATTGTTTATAATGGATCCTTTGTCGTTCAAAATGCCCTCATAATATCTGACAGTAGTAGCAATGCGACAAATATTATCTCAAGTCCGGTTGCAAATATTTTAAGAAGCGTTTCGTCGAGTCAGCCTGCAAATGCTCAGTCTGATGACCCTCAAACTGCTGAATCAATTAGCGATTTAGCTGGCGACCCAATCGAAAACTTAATTGAAATTCCAGAAATCTCTAATCAAATAGTC
Organism: Patescibacteria group bacterium; assembly: GCA_041674765.1. Lineage (GTDB taxonomy): Bacteria > Patescibacteriota > UBA1384 > XYA2-FULL-43-10 > 1-14-0-10-43-13 > JBAYVE01. The sequence goes on along the minus strand of JBAYVE010000005.1, from coordinate 25,440 downwards.
CAGAAAGACCAGTCAAGCAATGAGTCAAACAACTACCCCATTTATATCTTAGGCTCTCTGGCAATCGTTATGGGATCATACCTTTTTTTAAGGTCAAGAAAAAGATTACTTTGAAAAGAAGTATGAATTCCGAGGGAATTAAATTTCATCCAACAAGTGCTCTGGAATATTCTCAATAAACCTTGATTTTTCGTTCCATTGAAGCCGGCCGTAGAGATTACGCTCTGTAGCATAGAGCAAATATAATAGTTCTTTGGCACGGGTAATGCCGACATAGGCCAGGCGTCGCTCCTCCTCCATCTCTGAATTATCCATCAATGCCCGAGAATGTGGGAATAGTCCTTCCTCGACACCGACGATGAAAACTGTCTTAAATTCCAGGCCCTTGGCTGAATGAAGCGTCATCAATGTCACAACACCAGCCTCGCCTGAAAGCGAGTCCGTATCTTGCACCAACGACACCTGTTCAAGAAATTTTTCTAATGGTGTTGTTTCGTTCTCAAAACCGCTTTCAGAATTTTCAATTTTATAATTTTCAATTTCCAATGAATGATCAATATCTAAATCTTGAGAATTGGAACTTGGGATTTGAGTGGTAATTGGTAATTGGTAATTGGTAATTTGAGCTTCAACCTGTGCGGCTACGGTTGAAAGCTCTAATACATTCTCCCATCTTCCCTCTCCTTCCGGCGTACCGTCTTGCAGATACTTTCGATAGCCGGTTTTTTCGGCAATTTTCAGAATTAACTGATCTAAGGGAGTTGAGAGTTCATAAAGTTTATAGAACTCGTAAAGTAATTTGAAGAAATCGGTGACCTTGGAGGGAAAAGCATCATTCCGAGATAAAACCAAAAATAAATTATCATTTCGACCCCTCGTACTCGAGGTTGGAGAAATCTTTGGCAAGTCAAAAGATCTCTCGGCTCCAAGAACACCGCTCGAGATGACAAAGTTAGCGGAAATGTATTCTCTAATTTTATCGATCGTTTTATCGCCAATTCCCCTTGGCATACATGACACGGCCCTGGTTAATGCCTCTAAATCCATCTGGTTATTTATCAATCTAAGAAATGAAATAATGTCTTTGATCTCCTTGCGCTCATAAAAGCGCATTCCTCCGACTACCTTGTAAGGGATCTTAAACCGCAAAAACGCTTCTTCAACTGCTCGAGACTGGGCATTGGTCCGATACAAAACCGCAAAATCGAAATAGCTTGAGGTTTGAGGTTTGAGGTTTGAGGTAAAATTGCCTCCGACTTTCGACCTCCGACTTTCGACCGATGATTTGACCTCCATTGCGACAAATTCAGCCTCATCCTTCTCGTTCATTGCTTCATAAACAGAAATGGCCCTGCCGGTGTCATTTTCCGTCCAGAGCTTCTTGTCAGTCTTGTTTTCATTGAATTTAATAACGTCGTTGGCCGCCTCCAGAATAGTCTTGGTCGAGCGATAATTCTGTTCAAGCTTGATTACAACCGCATTTTTGTAATCCTTCTCAAAGTTCAAAATATTGCGGAAATTGGCACCCCGCCATGAGTAAATACTATTATGAACAACCATTCCATTGGCTATATAATTATGAAGATTTGCGATATCTAGATCATAAAGATCACCGGCATAATCAAATTTTTCGATAGCAATTATCTCGTCCTCGTCGAGATTACTACCCTTCAAAACAGGAACGACCATTCCAATTCGAAGATTTTTGGCCGGCAAAACATTGAATGACTTATCACTTAAAAGCCTGGCCCGTTGATTCAACAATAGTTCATCATCATAGCTGAATAATCCTTCAGCATATGCAACGGCTTGATCATAGTCTTTTCTGGAGGTTTCTACTCGCCAAGTACCTCTTTGACCATTTCTTATAGGATATAAACCAGTCAATTTATCCTTGAGATTGATGTCTGTTGTATTTAGGCAGATTCGGTGAGCATGCCAAGGACGATTCTCAAATTTTCGGTTTTCTCCGAACATTACCAAGTTGACCAACTTCCGCCCCTTACCATTTTTAATCACGGCCTGCGGTTGATAATGAGGAAATGCAAGATCTAAATCGATATCTAGTGCCAATTTGAGCGCTCTTTCAACAGTCGGGATATTTTGATATAAAGAATCAATTTTTTCCTGAGAATAAACAGCCTTTTTGCCAGAATCTTCAAAAATTGTTGTGGGGATACCATATTTAAAGGCATAAAACTGCTCTAAATACATAGCATCTCCAAGCGTTTTGCACGACTGAAGCAACCAAATTCTATCGCCTCTTTCCTGATTTATTCTCACCATTAAGCCACTTACAATCTGATCTTTTTTGCTTCTGACCCCTTGTGTAATCCCAATCCTATATCCCTTATCCTGGCGAAACATCAAATAAACAGAATAAAGACTTGGCTTAGACTGAAGATTTGCAAACAATTTATGATTCGGCGTCAATTCCAATATCCGTCCGCCTTTGGTCTTGACCCTAATCAAGTAACCAGAGTATTTGGTTTTGTGAATTTTCTGTACCAAATCAGGACAAATACTGCCCCAACCTGAGGCCGCCATAACCAAATTTCCCTTATCCAATGCTTTGATTGGCAGAAATGTCTCTTGATCAATATAGATATCAGTATTCGGCACTAGACACTGATAATCATCGCCCACCACCATAATATTATTGTGCTTGGAAGCGAGTAACTTCGCCCAAATGTATTGCGCCTGATTGGTATCCTGGTACTCGTCAATCAAAATGTATTTAAATAAATTTTGATATTTTTCGAGAATTTGAGGGTTATTTTGGAACAAAACCACGCACTGCATAATCAGGTCGTCAAAATCCAGCGCATTCACTTCGTGCATATATTTTTCATAACGCTCATAGATCTTGGCGGTTATCTGCTCAAAAGGCGAATTCGTGTACTTCTTATATTCCTTAGCGTCGATCAGCTCATTTTTGGCGCCAGAGATGAAGTAGCCGATCGAATTTGGATTGTAATGCTTCGGATCAACCCCCAGGTCCTTCTGCAGACGCTTTATTACCGATAGCTTGTCATTCTCGTCATAGATAGTAAAAGAGCGGGAAAAGCCCACGTAGTCGGCCTCACGGCGCAATATTCTAACACAAACAGAGTGAAAAGTCCCAGCCCAAGGTAATTTATATTTTTGGTCATTGGATTTTGGAAATTGATTGGAAATTGGATTTTGGAAATTGGAATTTCCGAGTAGCTGTTGTACACGAGCAGCTATCTCGGCTGCTGCTTTATTCGTAAAAGTCACCGCCAAAATATTATAGGGCGAAATATGCTTTTCGCGAATCAAATAAGCAATTCTATGCGTCAACGCTTTTGTCTTACCGCTCCCCGCCCCCGCAAGAACCAGCACGGGTCCCTCGGTATTCAAAACTGCTTGACGTTGAGGCTCGTTTAAATTTTGCAATAAATCATTCATATTTGTCTTCATCCCAAGATTACTTTGTCATTCTGAGATTATTCCGTCACCCTGAAGTTATTTTGTCATCATAAGCTTATTTTTGTCATCTGAGCTTACTTTTTGTCATCCTGAGCAAAGCGAAGGATCTCTCAGCTCGTCTGAGCCGGCATCCGCCCTAGATTCTTCGCCAACACCCTCAGAATGACATCTTGGACTTCGGACTTTACAAACTTCCGACTTTATAAACCTGACGAACTGTATTAACTTTCTACTTTATAAACTTTACAAACTTGATGAACTTTATAACTCTATTATACCCGAAAATACGAACAAATTCCAAACATCAGATTGACTTTCATCAGATTTTGTGGCAAAGAATAAGGGACAGTTACTATTGCACAGGAGGTTAAGTTGCAGAACAAATTCGATTCCCCTAAAGGACGGCTTCCGTACACCGATGAAAAAATCGGAGAGTTCTTACCGTTTGATTCAGTTTCGATTCCATCTGGCGTCTTTGGCGGCTGCGCCGGTGTCCTAGGCAAGATGCCCGATAACAATGATCTCCCTCAATGGAAGGGATATGTCGAGGTGATCATCCATCCTGGTGACCACTCTGGTAGCCATTGGTTGCCAATTTCAACCCTTGCCCCTATCTCCCAGTCCGGGAGATAGTATTGTCATATGGCCGGCATCGCTTCACCGCGATGACGGCCATATTTTTTTATTAAATTGACATACGAGTGATAAAATGTTTTATTATAGCAGTCTTCGGACAATCTACTGAGAGGAAACTAAAAAAAATGCCTGAACAGAGTTCTGCCCTCCTGCGTTCCGATCTTCCCGGATTGGAACTGCTTGGCCGCGGAAAGGTCCGCGATGTATATGCAGTCGACGAGAACCGAATACTCTTCGTCGCCAGCGACCGCATCTCTGCCTTCGATGTCGTAATGCCAAATGGCATACCTGACAAAGGCCGTGTGCTGACGCAAATATCTCAATTCTGGTTCGGACATTTGCCGGGCAGGGTAACCGGCTTCCGACACCACATGCTCGACGCCGATATCAATGTATTCCCCACACCGCTTCAGCCCTATTGCGGCCAACTCGAAGGACGAAGCATGATCGTCAAACGGCTGAACATCATCCCTATTGAGTGCATCGTCCGCCGGTACCTTGCAGGAGGCGGCTGGAAGGAATATCAGCGAACCGGGGGTGTATGTGGGAACATTCTGTTCCCGGGACTACGTGAATCAGATCGTCTACCCCAACCAATCTTCACGCCAACCACCAAAGCAGAGATCGGTCATGACGAAAATATCTCCCCTGCGACAGCGGTTGGTGTGGTTGACAAGTGGATGACTGATAATCGTATCAAATGCGATATGAGCCCAGCTAATGTTATCGCGAATCTCGCCGAACTCAGCATTGAGATCTACTCAGCCGCTGCTGCATACGCTGGCACGCGAGGCATCATCATCGCCGACACGAAATTTGAGTTCGGCATTGATCCGATACACGGCAACATCGTACTCGCCGATGAAGTACTGACGCCTGACTCCTCCCGCTTCTGGGACATGGAAAGATACGAACCGGGGCGTCCACAGGACAGCTTCGACAAGCAGTATCTGCGCGATTACCTGGAAACGCTCGGTTGGAACAAGGAACCACCCGCACCAACCCTCCCCGAGGAAGTGGTGATGAATACCAGGGCAAAGTACCTGGAAGCCTACCACCGGATTACCGGCACGACCCTCGCCGTCTAACTCTATTTCAGCGGCACCTGCACAGCGCATCCTACCTCCATTGGGTGCGCTGCTTTATTTTTGATCCCAAAAAAGTTACTCTATCCTTATGAAAAAGAAAATATTAGTCAGTGTGACTACAATCAATGATCCTTCAGAGAAACAGCTTGAAGATATTAAACGTCTTCAGATCAAAGAGTTCGCAATTTTCCCGACCTGTTTCGAAATGGCACAAAGGCAGAAGCTCTACCGCTTTCTGGAAAAATTGAAGGATATCAAAATCCCCTTTGCTCATATCCGCTCTGATTTTGAAGACGAAGAGATAGGCTACCTAGTCGAACGCTTTGGCATGGAACGCTGCAATATTCACCCTTCCATCGAGAGAAAAACGAATCCAAACTGGAAAAAAATAACAGCATTATGTATATGGAAAATGCCGGCCCGGAACCATTGCAAGAAGAGGAAGTAGCAAAGTTTGCTGGTATTTGCCTTGACACCTCTCACCTGGAAAACGCCCGCCGCCTCTTCCCTGACAAATATATACAAACTATAAATATTCTCGGAAAATTTTCGATCGGTGCCAATCATATCAACGGTGTGACTGCTAAGCCAGAGCATAATGACGCCCATAACTATGAACGTATTTGCTATGATAACCATTTTCCAAAAAGCACTTCTGAGCTCAATTATTTGAGAGCTTATCCGAAAAATTACTTCGGCGATTATATCGCCTTAGAGATGGAAAATGATATCCCCTCCCAGCTGGAGATGAAGACTTATTTGGAAAAGCTGCTTGGTCTCTAAAAAAATAGGACCGCCCTCCGAGGAGAGCAGTCCCATAGAACTACGATTCTTTTGGCGTTAGTAGAGCGGCAAACCGCCCAGCGCATCCCTCACCACGTCGGGGCTATTTGCCATGTAATTCTGGAATCGCCCCAAGTATTCCGGAATGTCATGTGAGACACAGATGATTTGAACCGCAAACATGGCGGCGGCATAAAGTGTCTCAAAATAGGCGGGTGGGCAGACGCCGCCCGGCACTCTGGTAATAGTCAGGCGCGCGTCATCGCCATCGGGGTAGCCATTTGAGGGCATTCCGACCGCCAGGATTGGTACAGTGAAGCCCGTCTTCCGTGGCAAGACCCGCGGTAAAATTGCACTCATTCCCGCGATGGCGATCACTGCCCGGAGATTCTTGAGCTGACTCAGCGCCTCAGCATACTGATCGATTTCCTGGCCATTCCGGTCGGCGGAAATCACCGTGACATCATAGCAATCAGGGGACAGATTCATTACTTCAAAGAGCCGAGCGACCCGTGCCCGATCTTTTTCGGTAGCGAGGTAGTCGTTTTCGCTCCCGAAGACAAAAACCACCCTGGTAGCATCTGTCAACCTTGTCGGATCCAGTGGAAATGCCTGTGAATCAAACGTCGGCATTTATAAGCCCTCCAAAAAGAGATAGCAGAGTTCACCTGATACTCCGCTTCCTACTTTATTTAACATTTATTTGTCATTCTGACAATTGTTATGAAGGTGTTGTATAATTTTATAAATAAAAAATCCCAATCTTTTTGCTTTGAGCTTTTGGCTTTCTGCTTTTGATGGGATTTTTTAGGTTGGGCGTAAGCTGAAGGACTAATCGAGAATACTTTTTTTTATAATATGTCTCGGCCGGCAACTTATGCCCTTTTTAAGAGGTTACGATTTTTGTGTTTCCCCCAAAAGATTTGCATCCCTTAGGAGAGACTGATCTTGGCCTCTTATGATTTCTGCTTGCATCCCGATATTTATTTAAATCATCGGGGCGTTTTTTTCTTCTTTTCAGTAGTTTGTTTTCAATTTGCTTGGTTTTCAGCCTGTTTTTTGCACTTTTTTGGCTTTTCGAGTCTTTTGATTATTTATATCAAACTCGGCCAGTGCTTTTTCTTGTCCTCCGTAGCTTTTCCAGCGAAGGAGGATATTTTTTAGTAGCTCCTCTTAAATAACTTCTGTTACTTTTCGAAGATTACTACGTTTTTGTTTTTATTCTTGTTCCAATGTAATGGGAATCCCGACTTACGTTGGGACTCTTTCCATTGTTTGCAAGAATGAGCTGGGGAGGAGTTTATCTATCAATTCATATTACTATGACTTTATAGAAATTTTGAAAATAACCAGTAATTTTAACGATTATTTCTCTCCTCATAAGGACAGGCGGAGGGAACCGGTCCTTCCCCATCTCATTCTCGCAAATGCTCGCAATTTTTAATTATCAATTGACAATTCTCAATTCAAGGAAAATTATTTTTGATAATAAAAAGCGCTCTCTTTAGAGGGCGCAATATTTAATATTGTTTATTTAACCCTCCAGTCGTTTCGCTCTTAAGTTGTTAATGTTCGTTTTTCTTTTTGGAAATTAAATTATTGTACCAAACCAAGCCATAACTTGTCAAGGGATTGGGGATATAAAAGTGGTGTAATATGGAATTTGACAGGATGAGACTAGTTTATTAATTAAAATTAACCTAATTGGCCTGATCCGCCAGCCGGCGGACTAATTAACTTAAACAAGCACCAATAACTAAAAACTGAAAGTTTTTTGTTTAGAAATTAGAAAGTTAGAAATTAGAAATTTTGCGTCTACTCTCCCTGTGGCGTAAATTGTCCATAATCATTCCGAAACTCACCTTTCTTCGGCAAAAGCTTGGCATTGATTTTGAACTTACGACCGGCTATCTCGTCAGTCTGATTCTCTCTATATATCTCTGTCAGCTCGGCTGATAATATCTCTTTGAGAGTTCCTATCTCCTCCTGAGTGGATTTGATATTAGAAACGACTTCCTGATTTGGTCCCTTGGAAAGAATCTCGTCTTTGATTTGTTTTCTCTTTTGAACAGCGGCTTTTACCTCTTCGGCAACTTCAAGATAAGTTACCTCGTTTTCAAGCTCGCCCTTCAACATCTCTTTATTAATCTTGAATTCCTGTTCAAGTTTTTCGAGTTGTTCAATCCTCTTCTGAATTGTCGCAATGTCCATGTTCCTCCAATTTATTAGCTAAAAGCAAAAAGCTTAAAGCGTAAATATATTATTTTTACTTTTGGCCTTAAGCTTTGGGCTTTCAGCCTTCCTTATGGAATATCAACGTGTTTTGCAATACTTTGACTACTTCCTGCTCCACGAATTCACCGGTAATCTGTTCAAGTTCAAACTCCCCGTGAGAACCGATAGCACCACCATCCTCTGGCATCATCGTCGAGACAGTAATGCCCACCTTCTTGGCATATCTGTTGGCGATAAAAGAAACATAGGGAGTACAGTCAGGTTTGTAGAATGCTTTGTCGACAACAGCCGGATAAATATTCAGGGTGATCGAAGAGGGAGTAAAGTGAGCTGTCGCATCGACATACTCTTGTGCCTCGGAAATATGATAATCATGCCCATATCCATTTAGCTGATTTCCTATATCCACAAAAGCAGGCCAGATTATTTCTTTCTTCGTCTCTTCAAACTTTGCTGCAAATTCATCCTGTGACTTCTTCTCTTCCTCCTTACGTGCCTTCAGGCCCTCACTATCTTGATTGAAACGGTTCATTATCTGTTCAAGCGATGCTTTGTTGTGCCCAAACATAACGACTCCTTGTTTATCTTACAATCGATTATAGCAAGTAAAAACGAAAAGGTGCAAATTTAGTATGATGATGAGCTCAAGTATTAAATTTTCCGAACTAAAATTTATTCGGCCGGAGTGAATTCTCGCCTTTTTTCCAAATCGCTAAATCTCATCTGAGCCGGATTGAAGAACAGCTCAGTGTTGCCAGTCGGACCATTTCTATGCTTGCGGATCAAAATCTCGGTAATGCCCTTCCTATCGCTCTCCGGGTTATAGTATTCGTCACGATAGAGGAACATGACAACGTCGGCGTCCTGCTCGATCGAGCCCGATTCTCTCAAGTCCGACAGAAGCGGCCGTTTGTCGTCACGGTGTTCTACAGCACGCGAAAGCTGCGACAACGCTATTATCGGTACATTCAACTCACGGGCAAGTCCCTTCAGTCCTCTCGATATTTCAGAAATCTCCTGTACCCTGTTATCGCTACTTTTTGAACGGCCTGACATTAACTGCAAATAGTCAATAATAATCAAACCAAGGCCATGCTCCATCTGAAGACGTCTGGCTTTGGCTCTGATCTCCATAATATTGCCGCCGGGCGAATCATCGATAAATATCGGAGACTCCGACAAGACCCCCATCGCATAGCCAATCTTTGGAAAGTCGTCGTCGGATAAGTTGCCGGTCCGGAGCTTCCACGAATCAACACCCGCCTGGGAGGAGAGCAGACGATCCACAAGCTGATCCTGACTCATTTCAAGTGAAAATACAGCGACGGGAATTTTTTCGTCGATTGCGGCGTTTTCGGCTAAGTTTAGAGCAAAAGAAGTTTTACCCATCGAAGGTCTGGCAGCTAGGATAATTAGATCAGACTTTTGGAAACCGGCGGTCACACTATCCAAATCACGGAAACCGCTCGGAACACCCCGTAAAGCGCCGGAGTCTTTGTCTTTGTGAATTTTATCGATTCTGTCAAAAGCGTCAGTCAGGACATCCTTAATCGCAGCGAACTTGTTCTTCAGTGAATTCTGGGATACAGCGAACAATCTTTTTTCCGCTTCATCGAGGGTTTCTGAGATATCGGCATCTTCGTCATAGCCAGCCTCCGTGATCTCGACCCCGGCTGAGATCAGGCGCCTCAGAATTGCTTTGTCCCGAACTATTTGGGCATAGTGGACAATATTTGCTGCCGAAGGTGTGGAGTTGACAATCTCCGCCAAATAAGCGGAACCGCCCACCGCCTTGATTTGACCTGCCGTTTCCAGGATTTCCGACAGAGTGACGATATCGACTGGCATCCGCTTCTCAAAGAGATTGATCATCGCCATGAAGATCGAACCGTGACGGCTATCATAGAAATCATCATCATGCACAATATCAGCAATTTTTATCAATGCATCCGGATCGATTAGTACCGCACCCAACACACTTCTTTCCGCTTCACTGTTTTGAGGCGGCATTCGAAGAGTCAGCGGCTTCGACATTCCGCTTTCCGGTTTTTGATTGTAATTCTTCTCCCGCGCCATATTTACCTACACTTTACTTGATAAACTTTCCCGCTTTTTGCTTTCAGCTTTAAGCTTTAAGCCTTTAGCTTTTAGCCTTCGACTTTAAGCTTTTTGCTTTCGGCTTTCGTCTTTCAGCTTTAAGCTTTTAGCCTTTAGCTTTTAGCTTTGGACTACTCCTCCACTTGAAAGACCTCGCCAACTGTTTTTTCCAGGTCAATTTTCTCAATCTTTGCCCGAGATAGGTTTTGACCGCCTTGCTCTTTGCAAATAACTGAGAGCTTCCTTCCTGCTATTTCTCTAATCGCATCTTCCAGAACCTTCATATTTTTCCCCTCAGAGATTTTCTCCCGATGAAATTTAAATTTAACCGCTAGAGTCAGTGCATCATCGGTCATACCTTCGGGGTTAGCATCCTTAAGCAGAGCAAAAAGTGTCGCATTATCAACCTTCACTTTATCCAAGATTGATTTCCAGATGTCCTTCGTCATTTCCAGAACCTGAACCGGAACAGTAGATTGATCGGACAATTCACTAATCTCAGGGCCGGTTGACTTCATAGCCGGCGAATCCGGTTTATCGGCCCTCTCACTGTCTGGACGGCTTACTAATATTTTAGTTGAAGATTGGCTGACCTCTGATTGGGACCTACTGACTGCCTGACTTGCCGGTGGCTTAGCCTGTAGAGGATCAGGCTTGATAGCCTCATTTGTGGGCAAAATAGCTGGCGTAGGAATTGACTTGATGATAGCAATCTCGATCGGCATAACCGGAAAATGAACATTTTTTAAAAGAGAATTGGCTTCTATAAAATTTTCGATTATCTCTACGAGACGTCCTAGGGCAATAGTTTCCGACAGTCGCCGCATCTCCTTGATATTCTCCTCCGTATCCTCAAATAGCACTTCTCCTGCCGCTTTCAGCAACAATATCCGCCTCATTGTTTCAATCATTGCTTTATTAAACTCAGCAAGATCAGAACCGTTTGTATATAAGCTCTGGACGATTTTTAATCCCTCCTCCGGTTGGTTATTAAAAATCGTCCCGATTAACTTTAAAATTTCCTCCGATTTGGCTAGACCAAGCACCTCTCTCGCTTTTTCAAGAGTGATCTTGCCCGAAATTGAGTTGAGCTGTTCCAAAAGACTAAGGGCATCTCTATGGCCGCCGGCAGACGCTGCAGCAATCAGATCTAGAACTTCCCGATCGATAGTCATCTTCTCAGACTCGGAAACTCTTTCCAGATTTTCGATCAGGTCATCTTTGCTGGCGCGTTTAAAATCATAACGTTGGGCCCGGGATAAAATGGTAGCCGGTATCTTGTGAACTTCAGTCGTAGCCATGATAAAAATGACATGCTCGGGCGGTTCCTCTAGCGTCTTTAGGAGTGCATTGAAGGCACCTTTCGAAAGCATGTGAACTTCATCGATGATATAAACCTTTTTCAAAGAATTGGTGGGCATCAACCTGGCTTTCTCGATCAAATCTCTGATATTGTCAACGCCCGTATTTGAAGCAGCGTCAATCTCGATAACATCGATCGAGCGGCCTAAATTGATATCGGAACATGCGTCACAAACATTACAAGGTTCGCCGCTGACCTCCTTACCGTTTTTTCGCAGTTTATCTGTTTCCTTGCAGTTAATTGCTTTTGCCAGCAACCGCGCCGTAGAGGTCTTGCCGATCCCCCGCGGTCCCGTCAAGAGATAAGCATGAACCAGCCTTCCGCTTTTGATACTCGCCAAAAGAGTCGCAACCACATGTTGCTGACCGACCATCTCGTTAAAGTTTTTTGCACGGTATCTTTGGTAAAAAGCCATAACAAACCTCCGGTTTGCTAGTAAAAAGTTCATAAGGCACTAAGTTCATAAAGTAGTAATGCTGTCCTAGCTTTATAACCTACCTGGGACTTTCTGGCCTTACGAACTAACCTATTATATGTCTTTCTCCAATCCTTAAGAAATGCCTTGCTTTCGATAGTCATGAAAGCAAGTCCCTAATTCATAATTCATAAATCATAATTTATAATAAGAAACTTGTCCCCAACTCATCCACAGGAATGTACACAGTAGCTGATTAATAGATATTGATAAATTTCTATAGTTCCCATAAAAATGCTTTACAAAAACTTTGCAACTACTCTAATTTCCGCTTTTTTCGGGGACAAAACGATTGCAAATATTTCTTTGAGCCTGTAATATGAAAGAGGAGTAAGGCTTCATTTAGACCCGTAAAGTCTCGATTTTCCTCTTTGCGCCTCAATATTAAAGGAGTGGATATGACAAAAAAAGAACTAGCAAAGGCATTATCAAAAAAATGCAATATTTCATACAAAAAAGCCGAGGAACTGATCGACAGTTTCGGCTCCGTTGTGACTGATGCTCTCTCCAAAGGCGAAAAAGTAATTTACTCTAATTTCGGTTCTTTTTATACCGTTCACTATCCTTCCAAAATCATTTACCATCCGGTGCTTGGCAAAAAGAAACAGATGATTATGCTCCCGACAAACGCCGTCAAGTGGATGCCCTCTGGCAACGTAAAAGAGCTTGTTGATAAGGGAATAGAGATGCCAGATAAGATTGTGACACATGGCGCCAGCAAAATTATCAAAGAACAACTAATGGCGAACAGTACGGCCGAACAGAAGCCCGATCCAAACTCCGAAATTCCTATTAGAGTCTTCAGACATGAAACTACCATCGATGAGTTCCAGCCAAGGAAAATGAGCTCTGTCGCCTATATCGATTTAGGCGAACAAACTATCAAAGAAGATATTCTTTCGCTGATTCCTCTGAAAACTGCTGTCGAACGTCGGCTCGTTCCTTTTGATGAGAAGAACGGTGTTATTTCTTTAGCGATGGCTGATCCAGGTGATTTGGACACCATCGATCTGCTCGAGAAGACCACCGGAAAAATAATCCTTCCTTTTCTGGCAAGTGAGACGGATCTGGAAAAAATCTTCCCTGTCTACCCCGAAGGAAACACTTTTGCTCAAGAGAAGATGCCCTCTGAGTCGCCCAACAGGATCCTATCGCTTCTTTTTAAAAGAGCGGTTCGCGAAGAGGCAAGTGAAATCCATGTTGATATGATTAGTAATGAAATCCAAATCCGTTTCCGAATTGAAGGAATTCTCTACAAGCGTGGGGTATTGCCGGCACATTCTAGAGAGACAATAAATATGAAGATAAAAAACCTGGCTAGCCTAAACGAAGAAAACCGTCTTCCGCAAACAGGTAAATTTTCTCTTCAGATCGACGGCCATAACATCAATTTTGAAGTCTCGACTATGCCGCTCGCTTTTGGGGAAAAAATATTAATTCGGGTAGACCATTCTGAGAAAAATTCCCTGATTGATTTTGACGATTTGGGCCTGTTACCCCTACAAAAAAAGACACTAAAAGAGCTAACGGAAAAACAGGGAGTTTTTCTAATATTAGGACCGGCCAATTCCGGTAAGACCACGACCGCTTATGCATTAATTTCCAATATGGAAGCAGAAAGTTTGAATATCATCACTTTAGAGGACCCAATCAAATCAAGACTAGACGGTGTCAACCAAAGTCAGGTAGATGAGAGTTTGGGCTATACCTATATCGCGGGCTATAGTTCGGCAATTCTGCAATCTCCCGATGTGATTATGATCGACAAGCTCGATGGCTCAGAAATAACCAAATTAATGTTTGAGGAGGCGCCAAGAGGATGCTTAACAATGGCATCACTAAACATTAGAGACTTCGAGATGCTTTATAAATTATTAGTAGGGTTTAAAATTAATCTTGAAAATTATGGATCCAAATTGGTTGGTTATATGAATCAGAGGCTAGTCAAGAAAGTCTGCCCTTATTGCAAAGAGGAAGCCTCAGCGGGCAATCTTGAGAGACAACTCGAAAAAGAGATTGAGTCCCTACCACCGCTATTGAAAACCTGCGTTAAGAACAGAACAAAGTTCTATATCGGTAAAGGCTGTGCCAAATGTGGCTATAGTGGCTATAAGGGAATGACTCCGATATTTGAGGTTTTATCTCTCAATGATGAAAGGAGATCCCTTATGATTAAAGGAAGGATTAATTCTGTCATCGACTCCGCCAAAAGAGATGGTTTCATTACATTGCGGCAACATTGCCTAAGCAAAGTTTTAACCGGCGAAACCACTATCGAAGAACTCCTAAAAATATAATTCCATAAAAAAGAAAGCGTTTAAAGGTTCGCTTTCTTTTTTTGACTGCTATTTTTTTACTTTTGACAGTGACGACTCGATTGCCTTTATTACATCTGCCGGCATAATCTCGCTTTTGATCAGATAGCCATCATATTCCTGCATCATCGCTTTGACTTTATTGACTTCCTGTATCAACGCTGTAAGAAGAATTATAGGGATACCTGAAGTTTTTTCATCCTCACGTAGTTTCTTCATCACGTCGATACCATTTAGCTTTGGCATCATAATATCGAGAAGTATCAGATCTGGCATCTCGGAGTTAGCCTTATCGAGTGCCTCCTCGCCATCATAGGCAGAGACAATTACGTATCCCTCGGCTCTGAGTCTCTCTGCATACATCTCATGAAGTGTTAAATCGTCATCTACCAATAAAATTTTTGCTGCTGACATCTTCCCTCCTAAGGCTTTGCCTTATAAATTACATAATCAAATAAATCATACAATGTCCCGGATTGCCGGTCAATATTTGCCTCCAAAGTACGGGCGACTCCTCCGTAGTAACCGGTAGAGGTAACCAGTGTTGATGCACCAAAAAGATTGTTGTTATCTGCTCCTGTTAAAACTATTTGAATGTCAGCGCCGAGAGGTTTAATGAAAAGGCTCGATTGCTCTAGAACACCGGTATAACCAAGCCTGCTTCTAAGCCCTGTTATAGAATAAGTTCCATCGGCAGAATTTGGAAAGGTGGTAAAGGCTGTTCTCAATCCGAAAGCAACAGGGCAAACCGTAGAATTTGAGGCCGCATTCATAAACAATCCCTTAAACTCTACAGGGCTGCTGGAAGCATTTGTCTTACCGATTATCTTGATCTCTACCAACGCGCACCTTGAATCCCCTTGAAAATTGTTAACACCGTTTACGGTATTATTCAAAACGTTCGTCGGACGGAAAGTCAAATCGAGATCCCCGCCTACTTCGGCAAAAACGAGCGATGTGTCAATCTTCTCCGAATTATCCCTGCCAATCGTATGTGGAGCCGTAGCATCCAGCGAGCCAAATTGGGTACTCTTGCTATCCATTTTCAGGTCATAAATTTGATTATTGATATCCCAATTCGTCGGAAGGTTTTTACTTTTGGCAATTCCTTCATAGATTCCACCATTTATACCGGAAGTGATAACCTCCTCGTTTGTAAGAGTCATATTCGATCTAAAAACATTGGCGGCAATATCACCGCCAAATGGCACCTGACTCTCCCTGTCAAAACGATATCTCAGGAAAGCCTCTTCAAGCCCTGACTCTGCAGCATAATAGGCGCTAATGCCATTTTCATATAAAGCGGCCTTGGCCGCCTGTAATAGAAAAACCCGGCCAAACGAAAAAGCAATCGTCCCGATGGCCGTAATTAAAAGAACTGCAATGATTATTGCTGATCCCCTCTCTTTTTTCATAATTAAATTATAGAACTTAAGCGCCGATTTTGCAAAATGATAAATATTATCGCCTAAATAAGGTTGCCCAAAGCAGAATTTTATGCTAAAATCTTCTTGATTTGGCGTCATCGTATAACGGTTAGTACGCCGCCCTCTCACGGCGGTAATTGGGGTTCGATTCCCCATGACGCTACCAAAAAATAATCAACTTTAGTTGATTATTTTTTTGTGGAGCTTACAACATCAATCTTTCCTCCAGCATCTCCCAGCTTTCTTCACCGCTGAAAAGGCCATACTTTTGCCAAACTTTCTCACGTTCACGATACTTGTTGTCGTAGATCGAATATTTCTCGCAATATTTTTCAGGAGTCAAATTGAACATTAGCGCATTCGCCCCAGCTAGCAGTGCCTTGTGCCGTCCGTCTGGATCCAATGTTTCCAACGCTGTCGTCACCGGAATCTTAATCTCCGGCATCATAAACCTGGCAACGGCAATGTATTTCAAGGCAAGCTCAAGCCTCTCAGTAGTATTTTGAATATTGTATATTGTATTTTGCCATGTGAAGTTTGAAATTTTTTTTGATATTTGATATTTGGGATTTGATTGGAAGTTGGAAATTGGAAATTGGAAATTCTTGCCTGCAAGTGGCGTTCCACTTGCAGCAAGCCATGGTCCTGACGAGATCATCGGGATGCCCAGCTTCTTAATCGTCAGCAAATCGTCAGCGATTTGCTCCAAGGTTTGGCCAGGCAAGCCGAAGAGACTACCCGTCGCGACATAATAGCCGGTGTCCCTTAAATGATTAATAATATCCAATCTATCCTGCAACTTATGGCCCGGCCTTATCTTGGCATAAAAATCGTTATCTGAACTCTCAAAACGAATTAATGCCCCGCTCGCCCCAGCCTTTTTCGCCCTGTCGTAAAAAGACTTGCTCCTTTCCCCGACAGATAGGAAAATAAAGACTTTCATCTTCGCTCGAATATTTAAGATAATTTTTATCAAATCATCATCCAAATAATGATCGTCCTCGCCGCTTTGTAAGACCAATAATTTATAGCTGTCATCTTCAACAGATTTTTTTGCAACATTTTCTATTTCCCGACAGGTCATTCTATATCTACTCGTTTTTTTGCTTTTCCGAAGCCCACAATATAAACAATCATTTTTGCAAAAATTTGAAAACTCGATAATTCCGTGGATGCAAACAAAGTCCTCTATCCTCTCTTTCCGTATAGAGTTGGCCTCCGCAAAAAGAGTTTCCAGGTTTTCTTTCCCTTTTAAATTCAAAAGATAAATAATCTCATCCTTCGTCAAGACCGAGTCATCTATTATTGTTCGAGCTTGTCGAGAACTTCTCATTTTATTCGAGGAATTATTGGAGTGTTGGCTTCTGACCTTGAAGATTATTTTCTTAAATTTAAGGGGTAGCTTTGAGACATCTACTTTAGAATAATGATCCTCAAGCAGCGATATAATCTCCTTGGCATCAGACTCAGAAATAACCTTCACAGCCCTGTTTGTGGCAAAGAGTATCCAATCCCCCGGCTTGGCGTCCAAAACAAAAGAGAGGTCGATCTGAGCCGTCTCAGTTGATGATTTGACAGTCGCAATGCCGTCCTTTATCGATAAAATTTTCCCTGGGATAGTTAAACACACAGTGGCTCCCTTCGGTCGCCAAACTTAAAACTAAAAACGCAAAAGTCAGAACTCATAATAGCAGAGAATCAATTTTGCCTAAAGAAAAAGACCAGCTTGCACTGATCTGTTTCTCGTGGTTCCGAGACTAGGATTCGAACCTAGGTAAGCAGATCCAGAATCTGCTGTCCTGCCACTAGACGATCTCGGAATAATTATTAGAAATTGTTTTTAGGAAGCGTCGGCCGGCACCAGTTTTCAAATATTTCTCCCTGCATCTCGCTTCCGCTAAAGTTTCAAATCCTTCGCTGTGAATCAACTTCCAAGGCATGTATCTTTTTGTAAACGACATTTTGCCAGAATTATGTTCGGTAAGTCTTCTCTGGATATCTCCCGTACATCCAACATATCTCTTAGGATAATGAATACTGTATAAAACATAAATATAATACATGGTGTCATGTCCGCCCAAAGGGCGAGATCTCGACTGCCGAAGGCAAGTCGGACCACTAGACGATCTCGGAATAACTAAAAGATGTTAGCATTTTTGAAGTAAATTCTCAAGTACATATCTCAATTCTTGACGACAACAAGCTCTATCCTAGCTCTTTTCTTGACCTCTTTCAAAAGGTCACCTATCTCGTGAT
This sequence comes from Patescibacteria group bacterium, assembly GCA_041674765.1. Taxonomy (GTDB): domain Bacteria; phylum Patescibacteriota; class UBA1384; order XYA2-FULL-43-10; family 1-14-0-10-43-13; genus JBAYVE01. The sequence goes on along the minus strand of JBAYVE010000005.1, from coordinate 7,315 downwards.
CGCCTAATTCTGAAAAAATTCCGCCAGCATAGGCTTCGACCGAATAATCAAAATAATTTGCCACCAATCGCTCTAAAAAACGCACAAGTGCCTCTTCATCGTTAAAATTAAGCCCGCGGCTTTTTGTATAATTGCCGGCAAAATCTATCTCTTTTTCTAGAATTTTTATGTTGTTTTGACCTTCGACCCGGTAAACCTCGGCACCAGAAGAGTCAACGAGTACTCTAATCCTCTTCATTTTCTCGAGCTACTCCCAAATAAGCTGCTTCAATCTTTTTTATAACTTTTGTCCAATCAAATTCCTTGACCCTTTCATACGCATTCCGCTTTAACTTAGCTGCCAGCGCTGGATGATCAAGAATTTCTAATAACTTTAAGGCCAAGTCCTTCTCGCTAGCCGGTTCAGCCAGCAATCCCTCTTTTCCATCCTCTATTATATCTACCACACCACCGATCTTGCTCGCAACTATTGGGACACCGGCATTCATTGCCTCTAAGAGAACAATGCCGAAGGTCTCTGCAATCGAAGGCAAAGCAAATACGCTCCAGTGTCTCATATATCTTGTAATATCCTTCTTCTCTCCAAGAAAAGTGACATGTTTTTTCAGACTCAGCCTCCGAACTTCCTCCTTCAATACTTCCAATTCCGGTCCGTCTCCTATTATCTCTAAGGTGGCCAGAGGGTATTTTGTATTGACGCCGGCAAAAGCACGGATCAGATGAATTTGCCCTTTTTGTTTGTTTAGGCTACCAATATTGCCGATAATAGGTGCGCGGGTAGACGTATTTATTTTTTTCTTTTGGCAACTAGCGGCAATGGCGTTTGATATTACAGAGATCTTGGCAGTAGAGGCCCACTTGTTTTTGATAATGAAATTCCTGACATCAGTAGAGACGGCAATAACCAGATCTTGTTTGCGGCAAATTTTTCTAATCATCTGACGTTGCACAAAATCATTGAGAAAGTTTGTTAATCTAAATCCCTCTCCATAACGATGTTCAGTATAGATCTTATGAATATTATTTTTTGAAGCTATCATACTCGCAAACAAACCAGCCCTAGGACCATGAGAATGGATAACCAACGGACCAAAGGGATTTCCCTCTATCTTTATTTTGGAAATTATTCTCTTCAATGCCAAGATAGAGAGAAAATCAAACTTCGAGGACATTGAAATATTTAAAATAGTCAAACCAACTATTTTCTTCGCTTCTTTAGAAAGATACCCCGAAGGGCAGATAAGATAACAGTCGAATTTGGCCTTATCAAGATTCGCCAAAAGCCCTAAGACATGATTCGGTCCCCCGCCAATTTTTGAGTCAGCAATGATGTGAACGATCTTTATCTTTGGCATGGTTTTATTTTAACAAAAATTAATGCTAAATGCGAAAAGAAACGAAATAACAAAATTCGCCTTTAGTTTTTTAGTTGATTTTAGTCTTTGGCCTTAGCTTAATTTTCTAATAGCTTTTTGAATTCGCTTGAGGCTTTCTTCTTTGCCGAGTGCTGCCGCCAATTCTACCGGCGAAGGAGACTTTTCCTCTCCGGAAAGAGCGACACGGATAGGCCAGAAAACATCCCCATTTGAGAGGCCATTTTCAATCACGGTATATTCGAGAGCTTTCTGAACATTATCAGAGGTCCATTCGCTTTCAGCCTTCAACTTTTCACTGACAGTTTCAAGCGCCAGCATAGTATTTTTCTTATCTGATCGTTTAAAAATTAATATTTCAGCCTTATATTCCGGCTCTTTTCGCAGTTCCAAAATGTAATCAGCCGCTTCCTTCAAAGTCTTATAGCCACCTCGTCCGATCAATTGAACTTCCCCGTCTGTTGCATTTCCAACGCCAAATTCCTCTAACAGGCTTTTCGCTTTTTGCTTTTCGCTTTTTGCTAGCTCGACAATGTAGTGCTCATTAATATTATTTAGCTTATCAATATTGAAAATTGCCGGCGCCTTATTAACATTCTCGATTTTAAACTCGTCTTCAAGCTCTTTCAAGGTAAAATATTCCCTGTCGTCCTTGGGATTCCAACCGAGAAATGCCATAAAATTTATGAGCGATTCAGGAAGATAGCCCAAGTTTTTGTACTCTACGACGCTGGTTGCACCATGTCGCTTCGATAATTTTGTGCGGTCTGGTGCCAAAATCATCGGCAAGTGGGCAAATTCTGGAGCTTCCCAACCAAACATTTTGTACAGAGTCAGATGCTTGGGGGTCGATGAAAGCCATTCCTCACCACGAATCACATGAGTAATGTCCATATCGTGATCATCAACTATTGCGGCCAAATGATAAGTTGGGTAGCCATCTGATTTCAATAAGACCTGATCGTCAACGAGAGATAAATCAAACTCAACTTGACCTCGAATTAGGTCGTTGACGACAATTTTACCGCTCTTTGGCATCTTCATACGGATGACGTATTTTCCCTCTTCAACGTCCTCGATCTTGATTCCTGCATCTCTGCATGTCCCTGTATATCTCGGCGCTTTACCCGCTTTTTCGAGCTTCGATCTCTCCTCATCCAGCTTCTCTTTCGAGCAGGTACAGAGGTATGCATGGCCCTTCTTCACCAATTCAAAGGCGTGTTTCTTATATAAATCTAGTCTCTCAGACTGAATCGGAAATTTGGCCAGATTATCAGGCGCAAAGCCAAGCCATTTCAAAGATTCGATAATACGATCAGTTGCGCCCTCAACAAATCTCTCTCGATCAGTGTCCTCGACACGCAACAAAAAGGTCCCTTTGTCATGCTTGGCGAAAAGATATTCGAAAAGTGCACTTCTGGCGTTGCCGATATGCAACTCGCCGGTAGGACTCGGCGCAAAACGTGTGATGATGTTCTTGTTCATGCTCTTACCATAGCAAAATCAATTAAAAAAATAAACGGTAAGGTGTGTTATGTCATTCCAGACTGTAAGCTCGATCCGCCAGCTGGCGGACTGGAATCCAATTCATTTAATTGTCATTTCGACTCCGTGTTCTTGCGGCCGCCGTGCCCCTCGCCGTGCCATTCCGTAGCTTTAGCGAAGGGTGGTAGCTGGCAAGCGAAGTGGGGGTGAAATCCTTTGCGACACAATGATGTTCAGTCAGCTATAAGATCTCTCGACTCCAATAACACCACTCGAGATGACAAAAAATAAGGAACTGGATCCCCGGGTCATGGCTTCGCCTGCGCCGAGGATGACACTATTTTTTATTCATTTTTAAAGAATCTAATTTTTAAACATTTAGACATTGGGATTTGATTAGAAATTAGAAATTAATAATTAGAAGTTATCGTCCCTCAACTGCTGATTCTATATGCTCAATCTCCGGCTGACCCAACGACATATCAACGCCAATAACATCGATTCGAATGGGGCTCTTCGGATATTGCTGCTCAACCGCTCGAGCCAACAGCCGGAGTTTGTTCTGCTTGGCAAATCGAACCAAATCCTGGGCCAGGCCGAAACCGCTGCCCCGCACAGTTTTCACTTCTACAATCACGATTGTCTTACTTAACTGAGCCAGGATATCAATCTCCCCGAATTCAAAATTCACATTTCTATCAATGATTTTATAGCCCTTCTGCTCGAGGTATTTGGCCGCAATTTCCTCTCCCTTGTTACCCGTCAGCTTGTTTTTCTTTTTATCAAACATTAGGAGAAATTGTTAAATAATCTATCTCTATCTTCCAATTCTTTATCACCTTTAAAATAAAGCTCGATTAGAATTATTTCTTGTCTGACGTCGTCATAGTGATAAATTAGCCGAAAAGATTTTCCCTTGACCGAACGACACATAAGCCTTGTCTTAAATATCTTACTTTTAATTTTTAGGCCGGGAATTTGCACAGCATCATTTCCGCGGCCAGTTGGAAACATTGCAAGAACTTCTTGTCTCAAATTCAAATCAGTTGGTAATGACGGATATTTACGGCAAAGTTTCTTGTAATCCTTCGAAAACTCTTCGAGTTCAGTGAATTTCATATTCCCTCCGATAAAGATTAGAGCTCTTCGTAATCTTTAACAGAGTACTGCGGCGAACGGTAAAAAACAGCTTCATAATCAATCGGTTCTCCGTCTCTGGCAATCTGCCACGGCGTGTCATCGTGAGAATACGCGCTGATTTGACTGGCGTTCATATCTGATAACTTCTGCAAAACGTCGTCAATCACCTCTTTCTCTGCGCCATTGATCGCTCGCAGATTTGACCGCCGAAGCGCAATATATCTGGTCTGATCTTTGCCGTGAAATTTGTTACAATCAACCGCCACTTCACCACTCTCGATCATCTCACCAAGCACTCCCTTAAATGCTACCGGTGTCGGCCCGAAGTGATTCTTCATATACTTGGCTCCGGTAAGCTGCTCCTCAAATTTTTCGTAGTAATTAAAGTCAGAAAAGTAAAGAAGTTTATAAAGAACGGTTTGCCCAACATTAAGTTTGCCTGCAGTTTTTTCCAAGATATAGAGTAATACTTCCCGGAATTTTTCTTTTTTCAATTTCGGAACAGCAATCCGTTCAGTTTCTTCTACTTCCTTGGGTTTCTCGACTTCCTGCTCGACATCTTGGCCAGATAGAATATAATCCGTCTGGACACCAAAATACTCAGCCAACTTGGCCAGCTCAATACTGGTCAGTTCCCGTTTCCCTGCCTCAAGCTGCGAAACTGAGACGCGCGGGATTTCCAAAATATCAGACACGTCCTGCTGAGATCTCCCAACCTGCTCCCGAATAGACCGAATCCGCTTGCCAATTTTTTCTTTTGTAATAATCATTATTCTAATTTATCAAATTGTAATAAATTATGTCAATAGTATGACAGTATTTAAAACAATGGAATTTTATGTAAACAACTTCATTTTTAATGTAAACTCCAATGTAAACTAATTGAGACACAAAAAAGTCCCCCACCAAATTCATGGCAAGGGACCAGCTCGTATTAACCTCATATCTTCCCCCTTCTAGCCGAGCAATAATTTTTCAATTTTCGGCAACAGACAGTCATCCACGAAAACGAAGAGATGAAAGTACACGTACGGCGATACTACAACGGTTATTACCATTAGCCACTTGTAATAGCCTGGCAGAAACATAATCGGAAATCCAATGAACATAACCATTGCGACCACTAAGGTTGTCCACGAACAAAATCTAATTATTAGTAAACACCATATTCTGAGCTTAAGGTATTTCATCTTGTTTCCTCTCCAGGCCGCCGGTGACCGGCTGCGCCTCAACTTCACTTTGATCGAGCTTTAACTCTCTCATCGTGACAAGCCATTGTATCATAGTTTAAGCATTTTGTCAATAGTTAGTGACGATTTTATTATTTATTTTAATTTCTATTTGCGATTGTTTACCGTTGACAAAATTAATGCTAGTACATATAATGATATTACTGTCGTAAAATAATGACTAAAAATAGTTTGTCATTCCAGGCTGTATTTTGAGAACCTGCCCTGAGCGAAGCCGAATGGGTCTGGAATCCAGGAAGTTGAGTTACAAAATAAGGAATTGGATTAATAAACCACCCCTAACCCCTCCTTGAAAAGGAGCGGAAGAGAAGTAAAATAATGAATTACAAAATATTTGAACAAATTGGACTGAATAACAAAGAGATCAAGGTTTATCTCTCTGCTTTGGAATTGGGTGAGTCGACTGTCTATCCTATCTCCAAGAAAGCAGATATCAAGCGTACATACTGTTACGACATCCTTGATGACCTACAAAAGAAGAGCTTGGTTTTTTATATTGAGAAAAATGGCCGACGGCGCTATATTGCTGAGGATCCGAAGAAGATCAAGGAAATGCTAAAAACCCGTCTAAGCGATTTTGAGGCAGTCTTACCGAACCTGACTACAATCTACAATCAAGCCCCCCAAAAGCCCAAGATTCGGTATTTTGAAGGCAAAGAAGAGGTCATTTCGATCTACGAGATACTCCTAAAAACCAAAGAAATTTCAGCCATCGCTTCTCCCGCTAAAATTTATGAATACATCGGTGACTACTTCGAGGGATTCAGTGGAAAACTACACGCTAAGAATACTAAAATCAAAGAATTAATCACCTTTAATTCTCCAGTTGTTGGCTATCTGAAATGGTACAAAAAACCTAATCAAGAATTTCGAATTTTGCCCAAAGAGATGAAGATATCGACCGATATGATCTTATTTGACAACAAATTAGCTATGATTTCATTTGGCAAAAAAATCCACGCCGTCCTGATCGAGGATTCCGCCATCGTCGAAACTCAGAAAGCAATGTTCGATGTTATCTGGAACGCAAGTAAAAGTACTAAATAAAAAAATCCCCCACCAAGTTAATGATGAGGGACCAGACATTAATCTCCTAGAAGAAGATCAGTTTTGTTGCAACTATGATGATCATCACGGCAACCAGATGTTTACTCCAATCGGCACCCTTCTTTATCGCAATGTGGGAACCGATGTAGCCTCCGATTAGCATGGACACGAAGAGTGTCAAGCTGATCGTCGGATTTAACAGACCGCTCTTTGACAGCATCGTCACCGAGATGGCCGCCCCAATTAACGAGGGTATCCGGGTGACGCCATTGGCCTCAACCAAGTTCAAATCAGCCCAATGAACCAGGCTGATGAACTCAATTGTCCCCGCTCCGCCGCCGAATAAGCCGGCATAGGTGCGGATCACAAGGTATACTGCCAGACAAAAATACCATCTGGCTTTAGTTACTGCCTTTTTGGCAATACCTTGCGGCTTTTTCACGTACAAGAGCGGCAAAGTCATGACCACCAAAACACCGATTAAGATGTTCAGGTAGCGTGAAGTTATCGCAATCAACATATGGGTTCCGATGACGGAACCGGTGATACTGATTAAGGAAAGCGGAAGCACATACTTCCACAGTACTTTGCCCTCCTTTATAAACTTATAGGCGCCACTGATGGTCAGGCCCAAAAGGCCAACCCGTCCCACAGCCACCGCAGCTTGTGGAGACAAACCAGCCAGCAGAAGTACTGGCAGCGACATGATGCCCACTCCGCCGCCGATGGCAGCGAAAGCACTGGCGATAATCCCGCCGACAAATACGATTGCCAAGGTTAACATGGCTTTTCTCCTTTGGCCGCCGGTGACCGGCTGCGCCTCTTCACCATTCGACTTTGCTCATGGTGACAAGCGATATTATACCAAGTTTGTTGTAAATAGTCAATGGTTTTGACCCGTGAATCCGAAAATTATTCTCTGAGCTCAAAAAAGAGCACACATCCTCAAATCGTTGTATAATTATTCGTGAGCCGAATAAAACAAAAACAAAATGGAGGAAAATTATGCTCTCTTTATGT
>JBAYVE010000004.1:0-92078 GCA_041674765.1 Patescibacteria group bacterium | reverse complement strand
TTTGAAGAGAAAAATCGATATTATGATAGATAAAATATTTAAACTAAACAGGCTATTACGGGAACCAAATTCTGATATTCAAAAATGATTCTTCAGTAACCTTTTATTTTGAGACATTGCGGATTTCAAAGTTATTTGGTTAAGGTTTTGACCAAATAATCTATCGCCTTCTTCGCTGCGTCCTCTGAATGGTGATCAATTTTTTGCTCCTCTACAATCTTGCCAAGCAGCAAGCCAATTTTGACATTTCTTTCGGCTGTCGGATGCATCTCTTTCTTCAAATCGTCGATGGTTTTCTTTGTGCTAGCAAGGTAAGCATCGAAATTTAAGTTCATACCTTCCAGCTGCTTTTTGTAGCCTTCAATCATTCTCTCAACTTCATGATCGATCATAGTGTCAGGCAGATCAGCCTTGACCAAGGGTAAAACTTTTTCAAGAACTTTGTTTTCTAGCTCTTGTTCATATTTCTGATCAAGTTCATGCTCCAGGTTCTTTTTGATAGCTCCCTTGAGATCAGAAACATTTTTTTGGCCAAAATCGGCAGCAAAAGCGTCATCGAGCTCCGGCATCTTCACTTCTTTGAGGTTATTCAGGGTTACTTTGAACTCTGCATCCTTGCCTGCATATTCTTTGGAGTGATAATCCTTTGGGAACTTTATTTTAAATTCCTTGGACTCACCCTTTTTCATTCCGATGATTTCCTCTTCAAAGCCAGGAATAAGGGATTTCTCCCCGATAACTACGGGGTGATTCTTTGAGCACATAGCATCGATTTTGACCTTTTTAATTGAACCCTCAAAGGAGACCTCAGCCAAATCGCCAATTTTGGTTTCTCTATCGATATCAGAGAACGAGGCTTTTTGTTTTAATAAATTATCCAAAATTTTCTGAATATCCTCGTCTTTGGCTTCTTCTTTTTTTGGCAAATCGACTTTGAGTTTTGAATAGTCGCCGAGAGTCACCTCGGGATAGAGATCGATTTCAGCAGTGTATTCGAGATCATTTTTTATTTCCTCGGCATTGTGTCCGAATTCAGGATATTTATTGATTGCGATATTCGGCGAAGAAAGCGGATTTAATTGATTTTCCGTCAAAGCTTTGACATAACTTTCATTGATTGCGGCGTCCAATCCTTCCGACAAGAGTCTGGTAATTCCGATTGAGCTCTCTGTCAGATCCTTTGGTGCTTTTCCCGGTCTGAAACCAGCCAGGCTAACAGAAGGAGCAAGTTTTTCATAGGCTTTTTCAAAATAATTCACCATTTCTGAGGCTTCGACGGTGATAGTCATCTTCACCCGACTGTTTTTCAATTTTTCAACTTTTGCGTTCATTTTATCCTTGAATTAATTTTTTATTTTCCGCATAATTCTAGCACAAAATTAAATTTTTTCAAACCTAGCAATTATAAAAAGCCGCTCCCCGAATCCATTTCGGGGGCGGCGAGCACTGTCGTTTGAGAAGCCAGGCATTGTTAGTCCTGAATTCGATATTGGCCATCCATCGGACCGCCCCCTGAAACGACGGTGACCAGAGCTCCAATGGTTGGCTCGATCGGCGATTGATTATCAGGATTAAGGAAGGTAATCGCACCGACCCCAGATGTTTTAAAACTACCGTCCTTCAATCTCGATGTTACAGTGATATCGCTCGTTCCAACCATGGAAACCAGATTGAAGGGAAATCCCAACTCCAGATCGATGCCATCGAACCAATCCAAAACTGCAGCTCGGCGCACAGCAAGATGGCGCTTCATGTCATCAGTCACCTCCGGAAACTCCACACCCAGACGCCGTGCAAATGACTCAATCAAATCAAGCAGAACATTCGCACGTTCAGGATGCTGCCGGAGATCCTGTACCATGAGTCTCAACAATCCATTGCCGTTGATCCCAATGAGGTCGATGGTCTGGACATATTGGTCAATATCCCGGCGTCGTGGCAAAGACCACGAAATCACTACGCGCTCGACGATTTTTGCCAACACATGCATCATCTGAGCATAACACTGCCCCGTTAGACTTTTCACGGTTTTACTCCTTTGCCTGCCCTTGGACAGGAAAATAGCGGTGAGTTCTTTTTATCCTATATCACTTTTTGCTCCTTTGAGTCAATCAATCTCTGCAAGCAGCCCTTTTTGCGCCCCTATGTGCTGGATCACGGAGTTCGAGTTCGCAATCCCCCATTTCAAAGCATTTTTTATGATGTCGGAATCAATATCTTTTTTCCAATCTTCATCGATCAATCTACCTAGAAATCCTGTTGCGAAAGCATCTCCGGCACCCGTAGCATCTATACGCTCAGTTCTCTGAATCGCTGACATCTCATAAAATTCCTGGCCATCATAGGCCCTGGCCCCTTCCTTGCCGTTGGTCACCACAACAATTCTTGCACCAAAATTATGCAATTTCTTCATCACCTCTTCGATGATAGGTCTTGCCGGATAATCCAGAAATTTTATTGCCTCCTCACGGTTCAGGAATAAGATCGAAGTGCAACGAAGCAGATGACGATAATGACTGGCACCTCTGGCAATCTGAATGGATCCCGGATTCCAGGCAAAAAGAGACCCCTCCTCTGAAACTTCAGCAATTATCCTTTTCTCGATCTCACCAATATTTTCCCCAAGAGAAGTGACAAAAAGCCATTTTGATTTGAGGCTATCTTTGATCTTCAATTTGGAATAATCTTTTAGTGCATGATATGAAAAAATCGTCCGCTCACCGTCGACAGAAAATACCACCGAAAAACCGGTTTGAATATCTGATTTTTCAATGACATTTTTGGTATCAACTCCCTCATCTTCCAGCTGCCGGATGATTCTTTGAGCTGGCGTATCCTTGCCAAGCGCTGTTACAAAAGTAGTTTTATATCCTAGCCTCGAGAGACCAACAGCAATATTGCATGCAGAGCCTCCAATTTCATACTGGACAAAATTTAGAGGAATTTTCTCACCAAATTCGAAGCAGATCCCCTTACCGGAGCCAAAGGATCTATCCGAATTTACCTTCAAGTCAGGTTGGACAAAAACATCTTCGAAAGCATCTCCGATTGTAACAACATCATGCTGCATATTTCTAAACTCCAAATCCCAAATACCAAATTACAAATAAATAACAACTCCCAAAGTATATCAATTTCCAAGCATTGATGAAAATATTTTTTTCAACTCAGTAGCCTCATTCAGTAATGATTCTAGCTCTTGAGCAAAATTTGAATTGGTTTCTTTCAGAAGCCTAAACCAGAAAGCCGATTCCTTCGCTTCTTTGCGGGAGATTTTAATCCTCATAAGGAAATCTTTCTTACCCAAAGCTTCATTCGCTTCAATATAGTTTGCGCCTGTTGAAGCGGAAGACCGGATTACTTGTTTGCCATATTCGATATTTGATATTGTTTTAGGTAGTTTTTTAATGAGAATAACCGTATTCCTAGCAAATATAAAAGTCCTTTCCTCAAGATCATATATTTTTTCAGAATTAGCCATCTGTTCGTTTGTGTTAGATTCGTGATTTTAGATTTGTGATTTATTTGTAATTTGGTAATTGTTATTTGTGATTTGCAATCAGTTATTTGAAAAAAGCTTTATATAATTCTCAACGACTTTTTCCACTTCCGCCATTCCCTCCTTCATCGCATCTCGATAATCGGAAGCTTCGGAGGTTTCGAGTTCATGGGTAAAAACCTTCTTGATTTTAGTGTCGATATTGAACTTGGCGACGCCAAAGGAGATCGCCTCCCGGATGTCTCCTGCCGTCAAACCGGAGGCTCCGTGCATGACTAGAGGAATATCCACTGCTAAAGAAATTTTCTCCAACAGATTGAAATCAACATGTTCGCCCTTTGGAGCGCCATGTTCATTCCCAACTGAGACTGCAATGGAATCAACTCCGGTCAGTTTGACAAATTCCTTGACCTGCAAAGGTGAGCTCAATTCTGCTTTACCAGAAAGATGCCCACCCTCTTCATGAGAGATAACACCAATCTCGGCCTCCACTGACGCTCCATAGCTATGAGCAAAATTTACCACTTTCGATGTTAAATGAACGTTTTCACGGTATGGCAACTTTGACCCATCAAACATAATAGACCGATAGCCGGCTCGTATAGCATGAGAAATAATTGAAAAATCTTTGGCATGATCCAAATGAATTGCTGCCTTGATTTTGGTGTTTATAATTTCCGTTGTTATGATATCAAAAATCTGCCTTAATCCAGCATATTCGATCGCCGATGGTGTTGTCTGGACCAAAATGGGCGCATCAAATTTGGTGGCAGCCTGACAGATTGCTTTCGTCACCTCGAGATTATTGGTATTGAAAGCCCCGATTGCATAATGTTCACGTCTGGCTCTAATTAACTCTGACTTAACGTCTATGACTTGTAAGACTGTTTTATCAGGCGACGATTGTTGTATTGTCATATTGTTATATTGTTAATTTTTCGTTAGTAAATTTGATGAGATAGTTGACAGATTTAGGCAGTTTTTGTAAATCTGCAAAGATACGACTGTATTCTTCTTCGGAAATTAATTTCCTATCTTTTGCCTTCTCATTCCAATCAAGGGACTCTTTGATTGATCCGTAACTATATCGATAGAAACAGATTTTATCTTTCTTGCCGTATCTGCCAAATCCTTCAGCGATATTTGCCGAGATTGAATCGATTGCTCTGACAAATTGATTACCGATTGTACTCTTAGAGAAGTGGTCCCAAGCCACTATCCTATCCCAAACATAATTTGATAATGAAAAAGCTGTTTTATATGCCTCAATGTCATTAAGTTGTAGATACTTTTTTGTTTCCATAACAATCTAACAATAAAGCAATATAGCAATTATCGTAGAGCTTCTATCCCAGGCAATTTCTCCCCTGCCAAAAATTCCAGGGCAGCGCCGCCGCCGGTAGAAATGAAGGCAATGCCATTATTTAATTTTTCTTCTATTACAAAGGCGGCCGTATCTCCTCCGGCCACAACGGTGTGCTGCCTAATTTTTGCCATCGCCATTGCTACGTCTCTCATACCATCCCTATATTTTTCGTCTTCGCTCTTGCCAAGATTGCCATTCCACAAAACTGTCTTGGCATTCAATATTTCCGAAATAAAAATTTTTCTAGTCTCCGGTCCTATATCCATAATCCCAAACTCGCCGCTTCCCAAATCTTCTCTAACACTGTCTACCGGCAAAACAATCTTGCTACCGAATTTTTCAAGCATTGTTTTGCACTCAGCAATCATTTCCTCGTCAAAAACCGATTTCCCGATATCCTGGCCTCTTGCTTTCAAAAATGTGTTAGCCACTCCGCCGCCGACAAGAATTTTGTCCGCTAGAGGGGCAAGCCTCTTGATCATCGCCGCTTTATCGGCCACCTTTATGCCTCCGACAATTAAAACGAAGGGACGAACCGGCTTCTCCAAAAGGAGCCTCAGATTTGTAATTTCTGACTGCATCAAAAGTCCGGCATAACTTGGCAAAAATTTGGTGATCGCATCAACCGATGAATTTGCCCTATGAGACACTGCGAAAGCGTCGTTGACATATATATCAGCATACCCGGCTAATTCTTTGGCAAATGCCGGGTCGTTGGCTTCCTCCCGTGGGTCCCAGCGAAGATTCTCTAGCACGATAATTTGACCTGGATGTAAGCTATCTATTACGCCTTTTATATTTTCTCCGACAATACCCTCTGCCATCAAAACTTTTAGGTTCAATACTCTTTCTAATTCCTTGGCAATCAGTGCCACGGAAGTTTCAGGACTGGGTTTTCCTTCCGGACGGCCGCAATGAGTTCCGATAATTATAATAGCCCGGCTTTCCGCTAGGAATCTAATAGTCGGAATAGCCGCCTTGATTCTGTTGTTATCTAAAATCTTACCCTTTTCCAAAGGTACATTAAAATCAACCCGGAGAAATACCTTCTTTCCCCTCAAAGAAACGTCTTGTAATAGTTCCATAATTCCCTCGTACCTAATAACCCTAAGATAATTTTACTATAATAAAGCGATACCAGCAAACAATTGCTGTTTCAACTCGAAAAAGATAAAATAAAAAGAGATGAAATCAATAGTCACCGAGTTTCAGCTTGAACATATTTTCCGCTATATCGAAAGGGAATATAGTATTTTTGGCACCAAAAAAGAGGGTGGGGATATTAAATTCGGAATTTTGCAAAACTTCCATCAAATACCTATACCAACCCCAAAGACAACCATGCCTTTCAAGGGGATAGTCTGGCCAAACCACTTCCAATATCTGCCCGCAAAAAAGGAAGCGAGGAAACTAGCTTTTTTCGGTCTTACAAATTGCGATGTAATTGCTCTAGCAAAATTATACAAGGAATTTTCGGAAACCAATTTATTACCCGGAAAGCCGCTAGTTATCTCAACAGAGTGCAAACCTGACGGAGAGTGCTTCTGCACTGCTTTCGGCCATAACGAGGTTAAATCGTTTGACCTCCATATCCAATCCAACGGTAAGAAATACGACATCTTCAGCGGTTCAACCCGGGGCCAAAAGATTTTAATTGATTGTGGAATAAAAAACGACCCCAAAGCTAGGCCAATTACACCAATCGAAAAAAACTCGGAAATTATAAATCTGAATCTCTTAGAGCAGAAGATAGAAGACAAGGCTGGCTCTAAAGCTTTTTGGCAAGGAATAGCTTCGAACTGTTTTGGCTGCGGTGCATGTACAGCGGTTTGTCCGCTTTGCTATTGTACCAAACAGGAGATTGTCAATGATGAAAAATCTGGCTGCCGGCATTGTCTCTCATGGGATAGCTGTTTTTCTAAAAGCTTTTCTGAAATTCAAAATCACTTTGACTATCGACCAGAAAATGCTGACCGTCTATACAATTGGTATCATCATAAATTTGTCAGAGCCAAACAATCAAGTGGTCAAATTCTCTGTACCGGTTGTGGACGTTGTATCAAAGCTTGCCCGGCCAATCTCAATCAGAAAAAAATAATTCAGACGCTGGCCAATATAGCGGAGGAAGAAGATAGGTTAAAAAAAGTCGATGCCAATGCTTAATTTATCATACAAAGAATATAGGATACTCGATAAAGAAGAGATAGCTCCCGAATCTTTTTTATTCCGGCTTGAAGGGCATCTAGATTTCAAACCCGGCCAATTTATAGAAGCCGCCCTGGATCACTTCGGAACCATAACTCTCGCTCCCTGCTCTCACCATAAGAATATTGATTTTTTCGAACTCTGCATCAGAGCTAACGGCAACAGATCTGCTGCGATTTCAAATCTGCTAGTGGGCGATAGCTTGAAAATAAGAGGCCCATACGGCAACGGCTGGCCAATAGATCAGATTAAAAATAGAGAGCTGATTCTTGTCGGCGGAGGAATGGGCATGGTTCCAATCCGGTCGCTTCTCCATGATCTTACGATTAAAAGATCAAAGAACAAGAAGATCCATCTTATCGCCGGCGCCAAGACATCACACCATTTTGTCTTTTACGATGAAATTGAGAAACTCCAAGATTTAATTGATGTTGAAGCCTATGCCGAGAGATCAGATAGACATTTTTTCGGCAAAAAGGGTTTGATTACTGAGCCGATCAGGACGCTAGAATTTAATGCAAAGAAAGCGCTGGTTTTTATCTGCGGACCGGAGATTATGTACCAATACGTGATCAGCGAGTTAAACAAACGTGGTGTTTTGGATGACCAAATCTACGTTTCGATGGAGAGACGGATGGAGTGCGGAATCGGCGTTTGTCAGCATTGCAACTGCGGAAAACACTTAGTCTGTAAGGACGGACCGGTTTTCCGGTGGGATCATATTCAGCCAGAGTTAAATAAATAATTAATTAACAATTTAAATTACCCTGAGTTAAATTCCAAATATCAATGTCAACATCCAATCAACAACCAAATTCCAATATTCAGAAATTCGATCTACTGGATAGAACGGCTAAGGTTGGCGAAGATGTTATTGAATTTTGCCAAAATATTAAGGGATCAGTTATTACCAATCCATTGATAAGTCAGATCGTCCGATCCGGAACAAGTATAGGGGCTAATTATGCTGAAGCAAACGAAGCAAACTCAAAAAAAGATTTTCAGAACAAGATTGCCATAGCCAAGAAAGAAGCTAAAGAAACATTACATTGGCTCAGGATGATTGTGAAAGCAGATCCGAATAAGCGAGATTGGGCTGCAAAAATTTACAAGGAAGTTCATGAATTGATACTTATTTTTGCAGCTATCTTGAAAAAATAGAATTTAGAATTTGAATGGATGTTGGGCGTTGCAGTTGGAATTTAATTAGGAGTTTTATGAGGAAGTCACTTGCCATATTTTCGCTTACAAGCTGTGAAGGTTGTCAATTTGAAATGCTAAATAGTTATGAAGAGTTCAGCAAACTACTGGACTATTTTGATATAAAGAACTTCCGGCTCGGCTCAAATAAAAAAGAAGAAGGGCCCTATGATGTTGCCATCGTTGAGGGCTCCCCTGGCAGCAAAGAACAGATTGAGCATCTAAAAAAAATACGAAAAGAATCAGGAATTATCATCGCCCTTGGAGCCTGCGCGCATTTGGGAGGGATACAATCAGAACGAAACGGGAAAGAATTCACGAAAACTGATAAAGTCAAAACGGTCCCCGAGGTAATAAAGGTTGATTTCATCATCCCTGGCTGCCCGATCCGTCACGAAGAGCTCTATAAGTGCCTCTTGGACATTTATTGGGGGAAAGAATTCACACTTCCAGATCTGGCCGTATGCTTCGAATGCCGGCAAAATGAAAACGAATGCCGATTGAAAAATAGAAAAGCTTGCCTTGGGCCGATCACTCGCATGGGCTGCAATTCTGTCTGTGTTAATAATGGCGAAGCCTGTCTCGGCTGCCGTGGCCCGATACCCCAGCCGAACGTAAAGAAATTGAAGCAAATTCTTGATACAATGGTGGAGAGGGAAGAAACAGAGAATCTGTTCACGATTTATGGAAATTTGGATAAATAAAAAGACTCGTCGGTTGTGTCCGACGAGTCGTATCTACCACATTTCTGCGGCCCTTCCTTCCGGCAGATAAACTCGTCTGCCGCGAGAGGCACGGCTTAACGCCACACCCACAACTAAAGTAACAATATACTCATTATATACTTAATTGTTACTTTTGTCAATAGGTAAAAGAACGTGATCCCGAAAACCTTACTATTTCCCTGTTCCTTATTGTTCGAGGAGGAACGACGAGAACTATGGTCACTTATTAATACAGTAACAGACTTCTCATTTTTAAGAGCACCATTCGAAGAATAAATACATTTAATAGGGTTTTAGGGAATCACGATTAAAAGGGTATTGGCTTACTGATCAGTGAATAACATTATGTTGATTTAAACAAAGAATTAAGAAAAATTGCACTGTTAATTCGTAATATTTTGGAATTTGGAGAGTTCTTCATGGAAGCAGTACCAAAAATTGAAGGCCATGCGGCATTTTATGCCCATCTGAGGAATAATGAAGTTGAAAAGGCCAGATTTATTGGCCTCGAAAACGACCGTTTTATCGAAAAAATTTTAGTCGGACGAGAGTTTTGGGAAGCCCCGATTATTACTTCGAGAATTTGTGGCATCTGTCCGGTCATACACAATGTAACCTCTACAAAAGCCATTGAGGCCGCCTGCGGTATAACGCCGTCGGACCAGACGATAAAGTTGCGTGAATTGATGCTCGCAGCACAGATGATACAGAGTCATTCACTACATCTATACCTTTTGGTTTTGCCTGACTATGTCGGCGTTAGTTCATCCTTCGAACTCCAAAAAAATCATCCCGACCTGTTCAAGAATGCGATCGAACTCAAAAAATTCGCCGATAAAATTATCGAAGTAATCGGCGGCAGAGCCGTCCACCCGATTACCAATGTCCCAGGCGGTTTCAAATCTTATCCGGCAAAAAGCCAATTAAAAGAATTAATAGGAAGCGCTCAAACAGTTATTGAAATAGCCGAATCAACATTAAGACTTTTTGCCAGTTTCGATTATCCAGAAGTAGAGCGCAAGATTATTGATAGCGCATTGCATCAAAAAGGTAAATTTGCCTACTATGAAGGAGATATATGGACATCGACAGGCCAAGTTTTTGAAGCCGGGAATTATACTGATTATATTGATGAAGAGCTAAAAGAATACACCAGCACAAAATTCGGAACTCTAAAAGGCAAGATAATGCAAGTTGGCGCCGCTGCTAGAACAAACCTAAATATTTTTCCAAATGATTTTGTAAAAGATATTTTGAAAGAACTGGGGATAAAGCTGCCATTCCTCAATCCATTCGACAATATATTAGCTCAAGCAATCGAAAATTATTACTTTGTCATACATTCTGTCGAATTACTCGAAGAACTATCAAAAAGTATAAAAGAAGAACACCAACAATTGCCAAAAAAATTTGGTATCGGAACTGCCGCTTGTGAAGCTCCAAGGGGTACTCTTTTTCATCATTATGAACTTGATGATAAGGGGAGAATTACCAGTTGCGACCTTGTTACTCCAACGGTTCAGAACTTACCAGCTCTGGAAAAAGATATGGCGTTATTCCTTCCCAAATTAAACGACCTGTCTGTAAAAGAGAGAAACAAAAATATTGAAATGCTCATTCGCGCTTATGACCCCTGTATCACCTGTGCAACACATTAAACAGTCGAAAGTCATAAAGTTTATAAAATAAAAAAGAATTGCTATAATCAGTATATGAACCTCATCGAGACAAAAAATTTAACGAAATACTACTCCCGCGGCAAAGTTATCGGCATCAAGGATTTGAATCTAGAAATAGAAGAGGGAGAGATATTTGGATTTATCGGTCCAAACGGCGCTGGCAAATCAACCACAATTCGCCTGCTTCTGGATTTGATTCGGCCATCCTCTGGGAGCGGTCAGGTTTTTGGTCTTGATATAAATCAAAAATCCGTTCAAATCAGGAGGGGGATAGGCTTCCTGCCTGGAGAAATATTTCTGCAAGAGAATATGACTGGCCAGGAGTGCGTCGATTTTTACAGCGGCTTTAAAGAAAAAATTGATAAGAATTATCTGAAGGTTCTGCTTAGAAGGTTTGAGCTTAATTTATCAAAAAGAGTTAGCGCTTATTCAAAGGGAAATAAACAAAAACTAGCGATAGTATTGGCTCTAATGCATAAACCGAAGCTTTTGATCCTCGATGAGCCTACAAGCGGCTTGGATCCAATCAACCAGCAAGAATTTTACAATACAATTTTAGAGACTAAGAAGTGGGGAACTACCACCTTCTTTTCAACCCATATTCTGACCGAAGCAGAAAAAATTTGTGATCGAGTTGGTATCATAAAATCTGGCAAATTACTAAAAATAGAAAACATTGAGGATTTTAAAGAGAAAAATATTAGAACTATTTTCGTAGAAACGAAAGAGTCCATTCCCCTCTCCGCCCTGAAAAGCGCCGGCTTGAAGAAAATTGGCCGTACTACCAACGGTTATAAGTTTGTGACCGCCGGACCAAACGGCGAGATCATCAAAGCTCTGGCCAAATTTAATATTACCGATTTCAAAATTACCGAACCATCGCTAGAAGAGATATTTTTACATTTTTATAAGTAGTTCAACTTAAAGTCATATCTTCTTAATTCGCATTATGTTTACAATAATAAAACAAAAATTGAAAGAACAAAGAAACAGTGTCGCAGTCTACATCGCCAGTCTTGTCGGGTATACGTTTCTTATGATCAGTATGTTCCCTTCGATGAAAAAGATGGACATCGACGCCTTGATTTCAAGCTATCCGGAGGATTTTGCCAAATTTTTCGGTGATTCAGGGATGGCCTCTTTCGGTACGATCGAAGGTTTTCTATCAATGGAATTTTTCTCACTTTTTTTCATTCTGATCACTTCTTTCTATATAGGTAGCGCAGCCGGTTCGGCCATTGCCGGACAAATCGAAAAACGGACGATGGATTTCAACCTGTCGCAGCCAATTTCTAGAACAAAACTAGTTTTAGCTGAGGCAATCACCGCTCTATTTTACTCCAGCCTTATCACTGTTTTCGTTTCTTCTTTCACCTACTTATTCTGCATTTTATTTGATGTTGCAATCAGTGCCAAAGGCATTGCTAACTTTACTGTCATCGCCACGTTGTTGATATGGGCACTGTATGGTATTGGCCTATTTCTTTCTTCGATTCTCAAATCAAAAATCGGAGTAATGCTACTCACTGTCGCCTTCACACTTGGGTCTTATGTCTTTCTCTCACTTACCCGTCTGGTAGAAAAATTACAGAATTTAGATATGTATTCGATTTTTTATCTCTATGACCCTGAGAAATTATTGAGAAATACAGGTTTTGAATACTACCAAATATATGTATTACTAGGAGTTTTTGCTCTCGGCTTAGCCGGATCACTAATTGTTTTCAACCGAAAGGATGTGTAATGGGAGTGGAAAATAGCGAAATAGAAGAACCTCAAGTTTTCGAAGAATCAGAAGAACAAAAGCCGATAGAGCAATCTCCCAAAATGCCTCCGGCAAGCAAAAACTTGACCAAAAAACCTGCCCCAAATAGAGGATCTGCAGAGGTAGGAAGGTTGGCTCGAATCGCACTTCTCAAAAATGAAATTGCGGAAATGCCAAAAGTTCCCGGTTTTGATCCGGAGCAATTTGCGGCACTGAGAAGAGGAGATGCTATTGTTCCTGGATCAAATGCGAAATTGCTGCGCGAGCAAGAATCGGCCTACAACAAACAACTAAAGGTCAATGAATTGAGGAGGCTAACTTCTCCCCAAAAGCCAACTTTCTTCAAAAGAGCGGGGGCTCTTATGAGCAGTATTTTATGGAATATAAAGTAAATATATTCGCATTTCAATGAGGCAGACAGGCCATTTCCTTGTGTTGTTTTATAAACTCTAAATTTTCTTTGGCCTCCTCTTCTGTAATTTTTGAAAGGGCCCGGCCATCATGCATTAGGATCCAGTCACCGATCTCGACTTCGGGTGCCAGCAGAATATCAACTTCATACTTTTTATGATCATATTTAAAGAATGCCTTTGAGCCTTCGATTTTTTCAATTTTTCCAGGAATCGCAAGACACATATTTTTCTCCTTGTCCGTCATTCCCGCGGAGGCGGGAATCGAGGAAGTTGTTTTGCCTTAAATATTAAAATATAAATCTTCCCACTACCAATTTATTCTTGTGTTGCCAAACCCTTTTCTTTGAATCAGAAGTAACACCAATATACAAAGTTCCGTTCTTTTCACTCGCTAATATATAAACATAATATAGTTTCATAAAAGGAATTTACATTGTATAGATTCCCGCCTCCGCGGGAATGACAATACAGAACACTAGATTCTGGGCCTGCGAGTCCATCTGATCAAATGACAAAAAAATTGAAAATGCTAATCAGCGCTTGTTGATTAGCTCCGCCAAGTCTACCAAACGCTCACTGTATCCCCACTCGTTATCATACCAGGCGATCACCTTGACTAAATTATCGCCCACCACTTGTGTCAAAGATAGATCTACAATCGTCGAAAATTGAGATCCTCGAAAATCAATTGAGACCAATTGCTCATCAGTCGTCGCTAGGAATCCCGACATAACACCTTTTTCAGCCGACTTAAAAGCCTTATTGATATCCTCAACCGTGACATTTTTCTTGAGAACAGCCGTGATATCGGAAAGCGAAACGACCGGAGTCGGCACTCTGAGCGCAATACCATCAAATTTACCCTCAAGCGCCGGCACAGTTTTGTATGCTGCTTTTGCCGCACCCGTCGAAGTCGGGACTATATTCATCCCTGCTGCTCTAGCGCGTCGAAGATCCTTGTGCGGTCCATCAACCAAATTCTGGTCGGCAGTATAGGAGTGAATTGTCGACATCAGAGACTTTTCAATGCCGAATTCATCTTCGAGTACCTTCATCACAGGAGCTATACAGTTGGTTGTGCAAGAAGCGTTTGAAACAATATTTTCTCCATCATATTTCCCAGCATTGACTCCCATGACATACATCGGCGTTTCATCCTTCGGCGGCGCAGACAGTATAACCTTCTTGGCGCCTGCCTTTAGATGCGCCCCTGCATCTTTCGTCGTGAGAAAATGCCCAGTACATTCTAGAACAATATCAATCCCAAGCTCACGCCATGGCAACAACGCCGGATCTTTCTCTGCATAGGCGTGAATTCTTTGCTTTTCTATCAGTATATCCCCCTCGTCATAGCCAACTTCACACTTCCATGTGCCATAGCAGCTATCATACTTTAGCAAATGGGCTAGGGTAGGGACATCGGTCAAATCATTGATAGCCACCAATTCCATTTGAGTGCGTCCGGTAATTATTTTGGCGGCAGCCCGGCCGATCCGGCCGAAACCGTTAATTGCTATCTTCATCTTCCTCCTTGATCACAAAGAGATCATTCTTAAAATTCTTAGATAACGACCAAGTCCGGCATATTTTGACAAAATCAGCAGCCCGAAGGGATGCCCCGCCTACCAATAAACCATCAACTTGTGGCATCTTGGCGTATGACTCAGCGTTCCCTGAATTTACGCTGCCCCCATAAAGGATTGACGTGTTTGAGTGAACTATCTCTCGAAGCTTTGTGATTATTTTAGAAACATAAATTGGATCAGCATTCTCGCCTGTTCCGATCGCCCATACCGGCTCATAAGCAACAATAATATCTTTGTAATTTTTCTTTGGGATATGAGCCAATGCTTCGATTAGCTCACTTACCGGTTCATCGGGATTGTTTTTCTTCTTCCGCTCGCCAACGCAAATAATTGGCGTCAGACCAGCCTTCAACGCAGCGATCGTTTTTTCGTTGACATCCAGATCAGTTTCACCAAAATACTCTCTGCGCTCTGAATGGCCGACAATTACATAATTGGCGACGTCCTTGATCATTGTGGGAGAAACTTCCCCCGTATACGCGCCCTCGGCTTCGAAGAAGGCATTTTGAGCTCCAACCTCCAAACGACCGCCTTTTCCGATGATAGACGCAACTTCAGTAAGCCAGATCATCGGTGGACAGATAATAATTGAAACACCCTCAAAATCAGCAACATTGTTCCTGACAGATGTTGCCAATATCCCAGCATCTGCCGAGTGAGTATGCATTTTCCAATTAGCAACTACAATAGGCCTGCGCATTTTCCCCTCGCTTTTCGATTACTTTGATTTCCTATTATCATTATACAACGAGATCAATGCCTTTGCTAGTTTCTGAGGGTCGTGATAGAGCGGTTTTGCGCTATTAACCACATCGGCTCTTTTTATTTTCACCTCAGATATAACTGATTTGTTTGTCGTAATGTTATTAATTTCACCAATTCTTTCAGTAATTCTTGATTCCTTCAAAACTTTGCTGTTCACCAAACAATAATCAAATATTCTTTTTCCAGCATGCGCATTCAGAGCCTTTATGTGATCATCTATCGTATAATTTTCAGTTTCCCCAACTTCAGTCGAGCAATTTGCGACAAAAACCCTAACCGCTTTGCTATTTGCAGATACAGCCTCCCTAACGCCTGAGATCAAAATATTTGGGATTACACTCGTGAATAAGCTTCCAGGCCCCAGGATAATTAGATCAGCGCTTTTGATGGCCAGGACAGCCTCTTTGTAGGCCCGGACACCTTTCTTATTCAGAAAAACTTTTGCTATCTTCTTACCAGCTTTCAATTTTGATTCCCCTTTTATGACCGTACCATTTTCAAATTCAGCGCATAATTCGATTTTTTCGAGGGTTGCAGGCAAGACTCTGCCGGCAGTTTGAAAAATAGCTGTCGTTGCTTCTAACGCTCTTTCAAAAGAACCAAGATGATTGGAAAGCGCCGTTATCCAAATATTGCCGAGAGTATGGCCGCCAAAGCTTTTATTGCTCTTGGAAAACCTATACTCTAGTATTCCGGAAATTAACTTTTCGTCATAAGACAAAGCTGAAATACACTGCCTGATATCGCCGGGTGGGAGAATATCGAATTCCCGCCTTAATATTCCCGAAGAAGCTCCGTCATCGGCAACAGTGACAACGGCCGTTATTTTATTTGAATATTGCTTTAAACCTCGAAGCAAAGTGGACAAGCCTGTCCCTCCGCCGATCACAGCAATCTTTACATCACCACCGGCATCGAAACGAGGGTCGTCGGGACCATATTTCAGCCATTTCCACCAAGTTTTTATAATATTATTCACTGTTCAACTATACATGCGAGCGATTGGAAAAAAATAGAAAATATTATTGAGAGTCATTTTGAAAAACACTTTTCCGATGTAGTTTGCGATAATAAGAAATTGCAAAGCGGTGAGCCTCATCCCTCGCTTCTATCAAAATATTCTGGAGTTGCCGATCATTGCCAATGAAATTTGCGATGTTGAGGTCGCCATAATGAAAATCATTCTTTTCCCGCCGAGGCCCTTTGGAAACCGAAGCTAGTGGAATGTTTAGCCCTAGACCAGAAATTACTTCTTTGGCAATCTTGAGCTGTAGGGGTCCGCCATCGACTAGAACTAGATCGGGCATTGGCCAATCATTTTTAAACCTCCTCTGCAAAACTTGCTTTAAGCGGCCTAGATCGTTATTCAATAAAATAGTGTCATTTCGACCCCCTGTTTTCGAGGTCGGAGAAATCTCATCCTCAATTTTAAACTTCCGGTATTCGTCTTTATCGGATTTGCCGTCCGTGAAGACAACCATTGATCCAACAGCGTGCTCTTTACCGATGTTCGCAATGTCATAAAACTCTATTCGATGGAAAGACACCTCTCTGCCGTTGAAAACGTCGTCTCTGAGGCCCAAGGCCACATCTTTTAAGTGTTCAAGTCCCGCTAGCTTATTCCGGACTAGCGCCGCTTGTTCAAATCGCTGTGCTCGACTAAAGGCTTTCATCTCCTTTTCCAAGTCGGCAATAATCTTTCCTTTCTTACCCCGGAGGAAATTTTTTAGATAGATAATATTCTTATTATATTGAGATTTATTCACCCAGGCGTTGCAGGGGCCAGAACAAACCCTAATATCTCCATAGATACAGGTTCGCTGCTTCTTTTTGTAAGTATTGAACTTTGCCTTAGAGCAATCGCGGAAGGGAAAGATCTTGCGCAAATAATTTAATGATTTTCTAAGGAGTTCCCCCGCAGGATATGGGCCGAAATACCAAGCAGATTTGTCCGATAAATCGACATTTCGAAAGCGAACCAATTCAACGATTGGGAAATCTTCTTTAGTAATTCTAATCACCAAAAAGCTTTTATCATCTTTGAGGCGGATATTATATTTCGGTTTTAGCTTCTTGATCAGCTCTGCCTCAAGTATGACAGCCTCAATCTCCGATTCTGTCTCGATCCATTTAATATCTCTTGCTTTTTCTACCATTTGTTCTATCGCTGGACCACGTCCAAGCTCTTTCAGGAAATACTGTCTGAGACGGTTTTGTAAATTCTTGGCCTTCCCGACATATAGAACAGAGCCTTTTTCATCTATGAAATGATAAACACCCGGCTCTTTCGGTAAATCTTTGATTTTATCTTTGATATTTGTCATACACCTAAATGTAATGAATTTCCTGATATAAAACAAGCCCATCTTGATTCAGAATGAATCAAGATGGGCCATGATCGGCATCTGCCGCCAATGCTCGCAATCGCGCCACATAAAATTCGACCGTATCAGCAATTTCTGCAGCACGAGCCGGCGTTACTTCCGGACTTTCGGCAATCTTCGAAAGATTATCGATGGCTACTCCGAGAGAGACTTCCGGATCAGGGGAATTCGGGTAAAAGGTCTTCTGTTTCAGAATCCGTTTTCTATCAGCCGCTTCGTCACGGCTCAGTCCCCGAAGTCCCTTGTTGACGCTGCCTAAGCCAATATGGTGAAGCCTGGCATAAGACTTAGCACTCACGGCTTTTCCTTCGCGAAGCCTGGCCTTAGCGTCAGCCAAGATGAGAGCACTGATCTGGGGATCAGTTGGCCTCTCCGGTTTGTGGTGAATCGCCAAAGAGTTTCGTGCCTCGCACTGTTCAGGCGTTAGAAAATCCCGGCAAAAATTGCCCAATTCGACCGGCTGAAAACCAAACTCCTTTTTCAGCAGTCTGTAGCCGCTAGCCTTGCCGCTGGCGATCTCTTTCCGAATTCTCGCTAGTAAGGCTTCGATTTCCTTCGCAGAGTGGCGGAAGTAACGGGCTTCGGTCAGCATTCTGAGGTATGATTTGTCCTCAGGGCTGATAATCCTGCTACGGCGAAGTGCCTTGCTGACGAAATTATCAGCGTAGCCCTCTCCGAGCGCCAGTGAGATATTGCCTACCGTCGGAAAAAGATACTCCTTGTATTCCAACGGCAGCTCCATCCCCTCTGTGATCAGCACTTGGATGTGCTGAGCGAGCAGAATATGCTCTAGCGCAAATCGTGCCACAGTGTCTGCTCTAACAGCAGGGTCAACAATTTTTGCTATTTGCGTTTTCTCTGGTAATACGAAAGTTGCCATGAAACGACCCCCCGTCATAAAAATCAAGCCAAGATACCAGCCTTGACAAGTTAGACTATTCATAACCTAAAAACGCTAAATAGTCAACGCCGAGATGGTACTATTGATTTTCCAAGCCTCCTTTGCTAATATATCCCCATAATGAATTTATGTATTAGAAAAGTTGGTAAGGTAGATTTCCTCGCAAAGAGGCCAGCTTTTTAGTGTCGTCATTCTAAAATATTGAAACGCTAATAAAACTGGCCGGATTCCGAGCCAGATTTTTTGTATATATTCAGGGGACGTCTCCCGAAAGACTTCCCTGCAATCTACACAATCCAGATTAGGAGGAAATCCCATGTCCAAACCCTTGGATAAGAATGCTCGAATTCCTTTGAATCAGCGCTCTATCGCTGATCTGTACAGTATCGCCAAAACAAGACCGAGTCTCCGTGCGAACGCCTTGCATGAAATCTCTCGCCAAGCACGACAAAATGCACTCGCTCGCTCACAAGCCTGTTGGTATCTCAATCAAGGGCTGAACGATTTGTCCATGCAGAGTACATGGGCACAAATCATGCGGATTGAAGTTGAACTTGAAATTCAACCCGACCCCGTACAATGTATCAAACTTCTGGAAGTCGCCAGATCTCACCGCGCGTTTCGTGCTGTTATCATCGGCTTCAAAGCGATCGACCAATTGCCGGAATTTCTCCTCGATCGCTTCGACAACGCCGTGGCTCAAGTCAAGGCGACATTTCTCGAAGAAGGTACGCGTGCCAATCCCTCCCTCATGGAAACACTCTGTGATATTCGATCACGGCTCACGTCAACGCCGGAAGGAGAAATGGTCGTACGGGGTTGATGCCCCGCTTTCCTGCACCGATGCAGGGCCCCCGATAATTCGGGGCCCTGCATATTTTTTTATACAGATAATTCTTCTCCTACATAAAAAATTACTTACCCGAAGGGCGACTAAAAGGAGTTCAATTTTTTATAAAAGAGAAGAATACCTCTATACCGTGTAGGGGGTTGGTGTTTGAGGATAGGGGGACGACTTCGGAATGAGTCCCCTTGTCCTCAAAGAGAAGAAAAAACAGCAAATAGTTCTCGACAAGCTCGAACAATAAATGAATTTGATTCTGAATCAAGATGCAGATCCCGCATCGAGTACGGACGACTGGCGTCGGTTCAGGAAGACATTATTTTAAGTTAGATTTTTTTATCTCAGTCTTACCGCTTTTGACATCGACTAATTCATAACCGCCAGCTTCCAGAGATTTTTTGGAAACAATAATTCTCTCCGGGCAACCGACAAGGTCAGCCTCGGCGAATTTTTCACCTGCCGAAATATCCCTGTCATCGAAAAGTACCTGTTTGCCGTCTTTTATTAATCCATTATATATTTTCTCCGCTTCAGCATTTTGGTTTAGCGAAATCAAATGGATCTCATAGGGAGCAATCGCAGCTGGCCAGATCATTTGGTTCTTTGTAGCATCGTAATTCACTTCAACAATAGTCGCCAAAGATCTAGAAATGCCGATACCGTAGCAACCCATGGTAAAAGTCTTTTCCTTCCCGTCCTTGTCGAGAAATGTCGCCTTCATCGGCTTCGAATATTTATCCATCAGCGGAAAAATGTTCCCGACTTCGATCCCCCGGTCCATTTTGATCTTACCATCACACTTAGGACACTTATCGCCCTCCTTTACTTCGGCGATTTCCTTATTTTGAGCAAAATCACATTTATCACAGTAGAAAATGGTATCTTCGCCAACAGGAGTCAAAACCTGAAATTCATGCGAAAATTTTGAAAAGATACCGCCTGATGCTTCGACCAGTTTTACCTCTAGTCCAAGATGATTGAAAACTTTGTTATACGCGGCGATAGCCCTGTCATAATACTTCCAGAGATCTTCTTCGCTTTCATGAAAGGAATACATATCTTTCATAATAAATTCACGGCCACGCAGCAGCCCAGATTTAGCTCTTGGTTCATTTCTGAACTTTGTCTGAATTTGATAAAGAGAAAGCGGCAGATCTTTGTATGACTTAATCTTTCTGCGAACGATATCAATTACCTGTTCTTCGTGAGTTGGCGCGAGATTTAGCTCTTTGCCCCGGCTATCCGTCAATTTGTAAAAAACATCAACAGCAGATTCCCACCGTCCTGTTTCCTCCCAAAGCTCTTTGGGCTGGAGTACATTCATTAAAATTTCCTGGCCATCGATATCGTTCATCTCCAGACGAACAATATTCTCGATCTTTTTGAGAACCCGAAGGCCAAGCGGCAAAAATGCATAGACTCCGGCCATCTGCTTCTCAACAAAACCGGCACGTATCAGATAAGATGCGTTAATCGAATCGGCATCTGCCGGCACTTCTTTTCGAGTTTTTAAAAATAATTTCGATTGTTTCATAACTTCTCCAACTTTCAATTTAATTGGGCTACTTACCAAGCATTCTCATCACATCTTTATATGTCACAGCCAGGATAAGAAGTATTAAAAGAGCAAAACCCACGGTATGAATTATTCCCTCGACTTCCTCCTTGACCACCTTTTTGCCAAATATTTTTTCTAGAATAATGAATAGCAACCTTCCGCCGTCCAGTGCAGGGAAAGGCAGAATATTGATTAGACCCAAATTTATAGAGAGCAAAGCCATAAATTGAATCAACGCCGTTACACCGGCTCTTGCAGCTGCGCCTGTCAAATTGAAGATTGCTACAGGGCCACCTACCTCTTTGGAGATTTCCCCTCTTGCAAATAATTGGTGGAAAAAGCTACCCAGAAATACAAACATTTGTTTGGTAATGCCTCCGACCTCAAGGGCAGCATAGTAAGGGGCTTTGTACCATGGCAGTCTAATCACTGATTGGTTATATATTCCTATTCCAATCGGAGCATCGCTATTGTCCGATACGATCAATTTCTTGTCCAAAATTTGCCCTTCACGGCTAACTGTCAAAGTCACTTCTCTGCCCTTATTGGCACCCGTGAAATCACTAACGCTTTGCTCGGAATCGAAGGTTACTGTTTGATCTGAGTCGGTTCCCTTCAAAATTATATCCTCCGGCTCCAAACCGGCTTTCGCCGCCGGCGAATCTTTTTGCACCTCGACGACATAAATTTTGGGAGATGATACTTTCCCGGCGACATTTTCCAGTGATACTGTCATCGGGGCCATTCCAGCAACATAACCAACGGTCAAAAGCAGCCAAGCCAACACAAAGTTCATGAGGACTCCGGCGATACTGATCAGAAATCTTTTGCCAGGAGATTGATTAAGGAAAGCATGAGGATCGCTAAGAATATTTCCTTTTTTATCCTTCTCGTTCGAGCCCTTACTGGTTTTTGAAGTGAAGTCGGCGCCATTCTCCCCAAGCATCTGCACATAACCGCCAAACGGCAAAAGCCCGATTGTGTACTTTGTCTCTTTTTTGATGAATGAAATAATTCTCGGAGGAAAACCGATCGCAAATTCCAACACTTTCACCCCAGATAACTTGGCCGCGACGAAATGTCCCAGTTCATGGACCATGACTAGGACCCCGAGGACTATGATAAATGCGATAATAGTTGTTAACATAATTCCTTTAGTTAAAAGTTTTCAAGTTGTAAGTTCTAAAATTCTTGCTTAAATGCAAATCTTTGACTTCACGATCTTCGACTTTATCGACTAGAAAATAGCAAAAACTAAATTTTCATCACTTCTGCTTCTTTTTCGGCCGCTACACGATCGACTTCCTTGTTCATATCGTTAACCATTTTGTTCAATTCTTCTTCGGCCCAACGACGGTCATCTTCTGTTGCTTCATTATTCTTCTCGGCCGTCTGGACTTTGTCCCAAGATTCTCTTCTGACATTTCGAACCGATATTTTAGCTTCTTCGGCCATTTTTCTGACCTGACTTGCTATTTCTCTTCTTCTTTCCTCCGTCATTGGAGGAAGCATCAATCTAATCTGCTGTCCATCGTTGACAGGAGCAAGCCCAATATCGGAATTTCGAATTGCTGTCTCGATAGCGCCAAGAGCGTTTCTATCCCAGGGTTTTGCTACGATCTGATTTGACTCCGGAACAGAAATTGTAGCAACCTCCTTGATGGATGTGTTCGTGCCATAATAAGAAACCATTATTCCATCGAGTATGGCCGGATTGGCTCTGCCCGTGCGGATTTTTGATAGTTCGGCACTAAATGCAGCAATGGAGGCCTGCATTTTTGGTTTGGATTCTTTTAAAATTCCATCAATCATAATTTACTCCGTTTTTACCACAGATTACGAATATTTGGATCGAAATATATCCGTACATTCGTATTATCTGTAATCTGTTTTTTATTATTTAACGACGGTCCCTATTTCCTGACCCATCACTGCTTTCCTAATATTACCTTTTTCCAACCTAAAAACAACTATTGAAATACCATTTTCCTTGCACGTTTCAAAAGCGCCCCTGTCCATCACCTTCAAGTCTCTCTCCAAAACCTCATCAAAACTGATCGCAGAAAACTTTTTCGCATTTGGATTTACAAAAGGATCAGAATCATAGACTCCGTCAACCTTTGTCATCTTGAAAATTACCTCCATATCGAGCTCTTTGGCTCTGGTCGCTGCCCCAGAATCTGAGGAGCGAAATGGTTTTCCCTCACCGCCTGACAAAAGCAAAACCTTACCCTGGTCCAATGTTTTTTTGCCCTCTGAAACTGAATATGATCCCATATCACCAACTTGTCCCAAAGCAGAGAGAGCATGATTTTCAACACCAAAGGACTTGAATAGATCAGACAAAGCCAGACAATTTATACAAATAGCTAGCATCCCCATCCAATGACTGGTTTCCTCTCTAATCCCATCTTTTTCAAAGGACTCAGCGCCACGGTAAATGTTACCGCCCCCAACAACAACAGCTACTTTTGCCCCCAAGTCCTGCGCTTCCTTGATCTCGGAAGCAACAAATTGAGCAACCTCTGGATCAATGCCGCTCTGCCGGCTCCCCTGAAGGGCCTCGCCGGAGAGTTTAATGAGTATTTTGTTATATTTCATAATTAGACAATACCAAAAAGTTCCGCCGAGCGGAAGGTTTTTGCCCCATTTATTGGGATTTTAATCGCCCCACCCCCATGGGGCGATTAAAAAAACCGGCAGCACCTTCATGCGGCCGGTATCCCTTCCATTCTTTCCCCCGTTCTGCCCCGTTCCCCATCGCCCATTCCACGTTCCCCCTTCCACGTTCTACATTCCACATTCTACATTCCACTATTCTATGCTCCAATTTCAAACCGACAAAATCTTGAGATAACGATTTTCTCGCCGATCTTAGAAATTTTTTCATTCAAAAGGTCATTTATAGTTAAGTCCGGATTCTTGACGAAAGATTGTTCGAGTAGACAAATTTCACTATAGAATTTTGAAAGTCTGCCCTCTACAATTTTTTCAGCAATATTCTCAGGCTTACCAGAAGCTTTTACTTCTTCGAGAAGGATTTCTCTTTCTTTTGCGACTTCTTCTGCAGGGACCTCGTCACGACTAACAAATTTCGGCGCCATCGCAGCGATATGAAGAGCAACGTCGTGCGCAAACTCTTTGAACTCTTCGTTTTTTGCGACAAAATCTGTCTCGGCGAGCACTTCAACCATTACACCGATTTTTCCACCGGCATGTATATATGATTCGATGATTCCGTTTTTTGTCTCCCTTTCGGATCTTTTAGCTGCCTTGGCTGCACCTTTTTTGCGAAGGATTTCCATCGCTTTTTCTTCATTACCGCCGGCCTCGACAAGAGCGTTCTTGCATTCCATCATTCCTATGCCTGTTTTGGCTCTCAAATCTGCGATTTGTTTTGCTGTAATATTTGACATAAATTCCTTTGTTTAATTACCCCCAATGTTATTCTCGGATAGACAGCGCTATGATCCGGGAATCCAATACTTTATATTATAACGACCAAACTTCCTGGATTCCAGTCCGCCAGCTGGCGGATCGAGCTTACAGTCTGGAATGACATACGAGGGAAATATGTAATACTTAGTTGTTTAGTTTCTTTTCGTTTTTAGCGTTAGTTACTTTGTTTCAGCTACTTTGGCTGACTTGGCTTTTGCTTCTTTGATAGCACGAGCGAAAGTGTCTGCGATCAGTTTTACTGATTTTGTGGCATCATCATTGGCAGGAATCGGATACTCTACAGCATTTGGATCAGCATTTGTATCGACAACTGCGACGACGGGGATATTGATACCTTTTGCTTCTCTGAGTGCGATCTTCTCGTCGTACGAACCGAAAAGGATCAACGCGTCCGGCTTTCTGTCCATACCGACTAAACCGCCGAGAAACTTTTCGCCTCTTGCAACTTCTTTACGAAGTTTTGAGAGTTCACTCTTTGGCAGATCATTATTTTTTTCAAGTTCTTCCTTTTGTTTCTGAAAGTTTTTGACAGCGCTCTTGATAGCTTCAAAATTGGTAATAGTACCACCGAGCCAACGAACATTTACATAAGGCATGCCCGCTTCAACAGCAGCTTCTTTGACAATTTCACCGGACTGCTTTTTGGTCCCGACAAAAATAAAAGTTTTGCCTTCTGAAGCCTCACGACTGATGAATTCGACTGCTTCTTTCAATTTCGCTTCTGTCTCTTCCAAGTTGATAACGTGGACGCCAGATTTAGAAATGTAAATGTAAGGCGCCATTTTTGGGTGCCATCTGGAGGTCTTGTGACCGAAGTGAACACCGGCGTCAAGCATCTCTCTCAAACTCGGTAACTGGTTCATAAAAATCCTTATTACTAAATAATGCTAAAAACGAAAATAAACTAAACAACTAAAAACTAAATTTCGCTATTTGGTTTATTTTAGTTTTTAGAGTTGAACTGAACTTTCTCTTATTATCCTCATCCATTCGACTGGCTCCTTGGAAGGAGAGAGATTTGAGACGAATGTGTCGACTTCCCCCTTTAAAGCTAAATACGAAAATAAACTAAACAACAAAAAACTAAATTTCGTTCTTTCGTTTCTTTTAGTTTTTCGCATTAACTTGAACTAAGTACGATCTTATCATATTATTGACTCAAGTTCAAGAGTGTGATAGAATCATTCAAGTAAAACAAATACTAACGGATTATTGATTACCAATAGTCGGTAACAATTCGATATCTGTAGATTTGTATGATTAGTAATCTGTTTTTGAAATGAAAAAAAATACCCACCCAAATTACAAAGATATCACTATTTCCTGCGCCTGTGGAGCCAAATTTTCCGCCGGATCAACCAGGGACGATATTAGTGTTGAAATTTGTTCTCAATGTCATCCATTCTTCACCGGCAAGCAGAAACTTGTTGATACAGCCGGCAGAGTAGATAAATTCAAGGCCAGAATGGAAGCTTCCAAAAAGATGAAAGAAGAGGCAGCCAAAAAGGAAGCCGTAAAAGCAGCCAAACCTGCCAAAGAAGAGAAAAAAACAGAAGACAAATAGCTACTCTACCTGCCTCGCCGGCAGGCGGGTATTAAAGTCGGCCCAAAATCTTTATAATATAATTATTGAGATAAAGGCTGGCTTTTTAATTACAACGCTAAATGCGAAAAGAAACTAAACAACTAAAAACTATGATTTCGTTATTTCGGTTATTTTACCTTTAGCATTTAAAGATTATGAATAAAGAAAAACTACAAAAAATTTTAGACAGATACAACGAACTCTCAGCAAGCTTAGAGAGGCCTGAAATTCAAGCCAATAATGCAGAATTCACTAAAATTGCAAGAGAGAAATCCAGTCTTGATGATCTTGCACAATTAATCAATTCTTATTTTAGCGTACTCAAGAATATCTCCGATAGCGAAGAGATGATCAGTTCTAGCGACGAAGAACTCAGAGAGATGGCGCACGAAGAAATAAACCGACTAAATCCCAAGAAAGACAAGATGGAGAAAGAGTTGGAATTGGCTCTCCTGCCAAAAGATCCGAACGATGAAAAAAACTCTATTATTGAAATAAGGCCAGGAGCGGGCGGAGACGAATCAGAATTATTCGCCGCCGAGTTATTCCGCCTTTATACCCGCTTCGCCGAACGTCAAGGTTGGCGGGCAAACATTTTGGAATCTCAAACAACGGGAATTGGCGGATTAAAGTCAGTCACATTTGAAGTCAGCGGACAAAAAGTATATTCGAAGATGAAATATGAAAGCGGAGTTCACCGTGTTCAGCGTACGCCGGAAACGGAAAAACAGGGGAGAGTCCACACTTCCACCGTTACTGTCGCTGTCTTGCCTGAGGCAGAAGAGGCCGATATAAATATAAAAACTGAAGACCTCCGCATCGATACCTTCTGCTCAGGAGGAGCTGGCGGACAATCTGTGAACACAACGTATTCCGCTGTCCGAATCACTCACCTCCCTACCGGCATTGTAGTGCAGTGTCAGGATGAACGAAGCCAAATGAAGAACAAAGACAAGGCAATGAGTATTCTCCGCTCAAGAATTTTGGCCGCCGAAGAAGAACGACTGCAAAAAGAAAGAAAGGACTTGCGTCTTTCTCAGGTCGGGACAGGGGATCGTTCTGAAAAAATTAGAACTTACAATTTCCCTCAAGATCGTGTTACCGATCACAGAATAAATCAATCTTGGCACTCTCTGCCAAATATTATGGATGGCGATATCGAGCCGATAGTTAACGCCCTTATGACCGAAGACCAAGCAAGGAAGCTGGCAGCACAGTCATAATTTAAAATTTAGAATTTAATAATTTAAAAATATTTCTAAATTTTAAATTATTAATTGAAAATTAATCCATGAACCTGAAGAAACTATATTCTCAATCCGTCCTCAAACTCAAAGAGGTAAGTGCCTCTCCCGAACTCGATGTTCAGGTTCTTTTGTCATACGCGACTAGCAAAGACAAGACGTTCCTTCTGAGCCATCCTGAGTTCGAGCCGTCAAAGAGCCAAATTAATAAATTCCAGAAATTGTTGAAAAAACGCCAAAACAATGTACCGATTGTCTATCTTACCGGAAAAAAAGAATTTTTCGGGTACGAATTTCTGGTAACGCCCGATGTCCTTATCCCCCGCCCCGAAAGTGAATTTTTGGTAGAACAAGCGGTTGAAGTCCTTCAGAAAAAATTGAAAATTGTAAATTGTAAATTGAAAATTTTAGACCTTGGTACCGGCTCCGGCTGCCTCATCATCTCACTGGCCAAAAAACTTGATGAACTTTATGAACTTTCCAACTTTATAAACTTATACGCCTCCGATATTTCTGCAAAAGCCCTGAAAATGGCCAGGAAGAATGCAAAGAAGTTATTGTTCGAGGCCAGAGGCCGAGAACTATCAAACCAAGCTGGTTCTCGCTTGTGCTCGAACAATACGATTAAATTTATTCATTCTGACTTATTCCAAAATCATCAACTTCATAAAAAGCCTGCCTCGCCGTCAGGCGGGTTTGATCTTATTATCGCCAACTTGCCGTATGTCCCGAAGCTGGTATCAAAGTGTGAGTATAAAGTATTAAGCAATGAGCTGGAAACTCATAATACCAAATACATAATACATAATACGGTTAAGTTTGAACCCCAAAATGCAATCTTTGCCGACGACAATGGTTCAGAGATAATCAAACGATTTCTAGCGCAAGCCCGAAACCACCTTGCTGAAGATGGTACGATTTTAATTGAACTTGATCCCAGAAATGCTATGGAGATAGAAAAATTTTCACACTATCACTATCCAACCGCAAAAATAGAACTAAAAAAAGACCTTGCAGGTCTTGATCGTTATCTTACAATATCGTTATCTAGCTATTAATATAGCTGTCCCCTCACCTAGTTGGGCGAGGGGTAGCATTATACATACTGGCTAACTGACTGGCTAACTGAATCTTCGAATGTTTAGCCAGCACAGGCTGATAATGACCATATTTCCAAAGGCCAATACCAGTCCCTGGAAGGAGTAGTTCTGCAGAATCAATCCTGCTTGGACGATGCCAACAACTGCGATGATGGATACTGAAGCAGGATCAGCGGCCCACGTTCTGTGAAGCCCGAAACGCGATGTAATGAGCCAAAAGGCTACAAACACCGCTGCCCAGCACACTATCCACAACCACGGTATTACACCCGTGGCCGCGAGTGTCACCATGGCCGTTGCAACAGCCAACCATCCTGAATGAATGGGAATTTTCATTAGTTTTGCTCCTCATACCATCAGATCCAGATATCTATATATATTATAGTATATTATTAATATTTTGTCAATAGTTAGCTTAGTAACTCCTCACTCATTCTGTCATCCTGAACTTGTTTCAGGATCTATTATAACGATAGATTCCAGATCTCTAGCTTACAGTCCGGAATGACGATGGGGGGATGATCAGTTACTTTGCTTAGCAAATATCAATTCGATAAAAAGAAACATCAAAGACTCTCAGACTCGAAGAGAATAAGTCCCTTTGTCCTCAAAAAAAGAAAATAACAAATGGAGTTATATTTTATACACCCCACCTAGCCTCCCCTCGAGAAGGTGAGGAAGCAAGGAATTTGATCCTGAATAAACCTCGACAACACATTGAGGTGTCGAAATGACAAACAAATAAAATAAAAAATGTTTAGATTCTTTTTTCCAACTCTGGTTTTAGTTCTTCATATCCTGGTTTTCCGAGCAAAGAAAACATTTTATTCTTATAGGTCTCAACGCCTGGCTGGTCGAACGGATTGACTCCCAGAGTGTAAGCGCTGATAGCACAAGCCTTCTCGAAGAAATAGATCAGATTGCCGAGATAATAAGCATTAATCTTTGGAATATTGATGATAATATTTGGAACTCCTCCGTCCGTATGTGCCATAACTGTAGCTTCCAGAGCTTTTTGATTTACAAAATTGATTGATTTTCCGGCAAGAAAGTTCAGACCATCAATATTTCCTTCGACCTCCCCCAATGGAATGTCCTGTTCTTGATCCCGTATATTTAAAACCGTTTCGAATAAATTTCTTTTTCCCGCTTGAATATACTGCCCGAGAGAATGAAGATCAGTCGTGAAGTCAACGGAAGCCGGAAAGATTCCTGCTCCCCCTTTGCCTTCACTCTCACCGAAAAGCTGCTTCCACCATTCGGCAAAATAATGAAGAGAAGGCTCATAATTTACTAAGATCTCCAAGCTTTTACCTTGCCGATAGAGTAAATTACGT
The DNA here is from genome assembly GCA_041674765.1 of Patescibacteria group bacterium. Classification (GTDB taxonomy): domain Bacteria; phylum Patescibacteriota; class UBA1384; order XYA2-FULL-43-10; family 1-14-0-10-43-13; genus JBAYVE01. The sequence goes on along the minus strand of JBAYVE010000004.1, from coordinate 62,463 downwards.
ACGGCTGCATAAATACAAGCGTCATTTTTTTCAGTATCTCTTCCCTTCAAATCTTCTTCACTCGCTTTAGCGCCACCGATTAGTTCATCGATATCAATACCTGCGACAGCGATAGGGAGAAGGCCCACAGGAGTCAAAACTGAATATCTGCCGCCGATATTGTCAGGGATGACGAATGTTTTATAGCCCTCGTCACCAGCGAGTTTCTTAAGAGAACCCTTTTCCTTATCTGTAGTTACGATGATACGCTTAGCCGCCTCGTCCTTTCCATACTTATTCTCCAGATATTCTTTGAATACTCTAAATGCAATGGCCGGCTCTGTCGTAGTCCCCGATTTCGATATCACGTTGATACTGATATCCTTCCCTTCTAAAACATGCAGAAGGTCGGATAAATATTTTCCGCTGATATTATTACCGGCAAAATAAATTTCAGGGTAATCCCTTTTCTTCTTTGGCAGACTATTAAAAAATGATGGCTTCAGGGCTTCGATGACTGCCCTGGAGCCCAGATATGAACCGCCAATGCCGATAACAATAAAAGCATCGGAATTATCCTTGATTTTTTCTGCTGTTTCCCTGATATCAACGATTTCAGATTGGCTTATTTGACTTGGTAGATCAGCCCAGCCAAGCATCTCATTGCCGGCACCGCTTTTGTCTTCAATTTTTTGATACGCCTCTGCTATTTCGGATTTGATGAGACTAAAGTCATTTCCGTTAATATCGATGCCCTTAGACTCAATTGTAATTTTATCCATCTCAATTCCTTTTTATTATTCTCTTACCAATATAGCACAAAATCATTTTGTACAGATAGTTGGATAATGAAAAACCGCCCTGTTGAGGAACGGTTTTTCTTGATTTCATCCTAAGAGAGTTCTTCCAATCTGTGATTCGTAATCCGCCTTTTATCTACTTTCTTCTAGTTTTACTTTGACTTCTTTCGTTTCTCCCTTCGAAACAACCTTCAACGTGACGGTTTCACCTACCTGATATTGCTGAACTAGTTGAACAAGGCTGTGATCTTCATTGATAATCTGTCCGTTTACCTCTGTAATGATATCATTCTCGGCGATTCCGGCCTTATCGGCAGGCGATCCTGGCACCACTGCAAAGTCGGTTAAACCCCTGCCGCGTTGGACGAGAGCCCCATGATCAGACGGGAGACTGGATTGTTTGGCCACGCTTGGTGTGATCTCAAAATATCTAACACCTAGGTATGGTCTGATTATCCTACCGGTTTTCTTGATACTATCAATTGCCGATTTTGCCGCGTTGATGGGGATTGCAAAACCGATTCCCTGTGCGCCAGAGGCGACAGCGGTATTTATACCAATCACTTGACCGGCCAGATTTACCAGAGGGCCACCTGAATTTCCCGAGTTGATTGCCGCATCAGTCTGAAGCAAATCGCTCAAGGTTTCTGAGCTAGATCCGCTTGCGCTTGAAGCATCAATCTTGCGCCCCTTGGCTGAGATTATGCCCGAAGTTACAGTATTTTGAAATTGTCCGAGTGCATTGCCGACGGTGATGACCCATTGTCCGACCTGGAGCTGATCAGAATCACCCAACTCCACCACCGGAAGATTTCGAGCTTCCACTTTTATCACAGCAAGGTCATTTACCGGATCCAGCGACTGAACCTTGGCATCATAGGTTTTCCCATCACGCATGATTACCGTGTAAGTCCCGTTTGTATCGCTAACGACATGTTTGTTAGTTAAGATCAGACCATCGCTTGTTATAATAAAACCTGTCCCAGCCGCCTGAGTTTCATAAGAACCAAGAATCGTTTGAACAGTCGATTTTTGTGTAATAGAGACTACTGAGTTTGACACTTTGTTAACGACATCAATAAATGCATTTGATTCCTCAACCGTAATTTTTTGAGTTGATGTTGTCGGAATCGCTAAATCTTTGAATCTGGATAGCCCTATTTTGGTAGCCAACTCTCCGTTATTCTGAGAAAGAAGGACGACCCCTCCAATCCCACCCACCGCACCTGCAAAAAAGATCAGAATCACAATAATAACGATAAAAGCTAATTGAGCGCCTTTATTTTTTTTATCAGCGACATACTCCTTCATAGATGAATCTTCATATTCCAACTTTGACATAATTCTCCTATTTATCGAGCTTATCGGAAATGGTGTCAGCCGTTTCTTTAATTAATTCCTTGCCCTTTTCAGTCAGATCATTGGCTTTTTTACTGACAATTTTTCTTGTTTCTTTCCCACTCCTTGGAGCAAATAAAATGCCAGCGACTGCCCCGATTGCCCCGCCCAGAAGTGCTCCGAGGACGAATTTGTTGCTATTCTTCATCTGTCTCTCCTTTTTTGTTTACCGAACTTTTTATTTTTTTGATAAAATCCATTGAATAGAAAAAACCTTTCACCATTTCTACAAGCGTTTCAGCTTTGGCCTCAAGTTTATCAATCGCCCGGTCAAGCTCGGAAACCCTCTTTTCCATGATATCACTCGTCTTCTTTACATTGGTCATTATCTGATAAAGACGCAGGAGAACTGCACATAATAATAGAACGGCAATAATGGATACGAGAACTAGTATTTGCTCTAACGTCATTGATAAACCCTTTCTTAATAAAAAATAACGAAATCTCCGCTAAATTAAAGTATATGACGTTTGGCCTAAATACGCAACAAGAGATTATATAATTATTATCAGGAATTAAGCTGAAAATTTGCTGAAATTTACTTTTTGATCAGCTCAGCTTCGTTCTCCTCTTTTTGGATCATCTTGCCCAAAGAGTAAGTTACCAATACAGCGATGCCTGTCACAATCAAAGCGTAAATAAGTTTTGACCAAATTGCCGATCCTTTTTCTGGTATGATCTCAGTGATAACCGCTTGAATCGTTTCATTCCAGGCCAATGCCGCAGCAAGGCCAAAGCCAGCCGTAGCCAGAGAAATCATTGTCTTTAAAAATTCCATTCTCAACTCATTGCTTTTTTTCTTTATTTTATCCATAGTTTTTCCTTAAAATAGTGTCATTCCCGACCTGACCATGTGCCTCATAGCCTTGGCGAAGTGGCATCGGGAATCCAATTCCTTATTACTTTTCTAATTTTTCTTTTAATATTCTATTTGCCTCTCTTGGATCTGCCTGTCCTTTTGTCTCTTTCATTAGTTGCCCCATAAAAAAGCCGAAAAGCTGTTTTTCACCATTTTTATAGCGCTCTAATTCTTTCAAATTTGCCGAAACAATCTTTCCGACGATCGACGACAAATCGATTGCCTCTCCTTGAGAATTTTCAAATGCATCTTCAAAGGTTTTCCCGCAATTAATTTCTTGCACGATAGCCGTAAAGGTTTGCTTATTGATTTTGCCGTCGGCCAAATTGTCAATCGCTTTAGCAAATTCTGCCGACTTTTTCTCATCGCTTGGAACAAAACCAAAATAATTATGCACAATTGCTTTCGCAAGGAGTGGATAGCTTTGATCTGAAAGTTCATCTTTAATTTGGCAAAAGGCTTGGCTCTTGCTTCTATCGGAAGCCAAAACTTTGCCCTCCGCTTCAGGGATACCAAGAGAAGTTAATTTATCAATTTTTTCCTCCTCGGTCTCTTTGAATTCTGACTTTAATATATCCAAATTCATAGCCGAAGTATCGAATGGCGGCAAATCCGGCTCTGGGAAATAACGATAGTCGGCTGCTTCTTCCTTTCTTCTCTGCAAATAAACTTCATTGTTGATGCTGTCATAGCCCCAAGTTTCTTTGGTCAATTTCGCGGGCCAATCTTCGTGCTCCTCTTTCAACTTGGTCTCAACCAAAGCCAACGCTTTTTCCACAAATCTAAACGAGTTCAAATTCTTCAATTCGATGATCTGGGACATCCTGTGCTTCCCATTTTCATCTTTTGGCCTTTCACTAATTGAAATATTAGCATCACAACGAAGATGACCCTTTTCCATATCGGCATCTGATACCTCGACGACATCCCGAACGATTTTTTGCAACTTTCGCAAGAATTGTCCCGCCATTTCCGGCGAAGTAATATCCGGCTCCGTTACGATCTCCATTAGCGGAGTTCCCGATCTATTCAAATCAACCAAGCTCTTCCCACCCGAATGAATAAGCTTCCCCGCATCTTCTTCTAGGTGAATTCTATTTAATCTAATAGTGATTTCTTCCTCTTCAACTTTTGACTTAAGCGATCCATTGATCGCGAATGGTTCATCGTACTGGCTGATCTGATAACCCTTTGGCAGATCAGGATAAAAGTAATGTTTGCGGTCAAATTTCGCAATTTTGGGAATAGAACAACCCAAAGCCAAACCTGTTTTGATTGTCCATAGAATCGCCTGCTTGTTTGCCACCGGCAAAGCTCCAGGCAAGCCAAGACAGACTGGGCACACAAGAGTGTTGGGTTCTACTGCAGCGTACTTGCCATCCGTAGCTTCAACGAAGGATTGGTTATCACAACTACAAAACATTTTACTTTTTGTCTTTAGCTGTACGTGGATTTCCAATCCGATCGTTGTAACGAGGGTAGTCGAATCCACCTGTGGTGAGCTTGTCGAATCCATTGTAGTTTTTAACTCTGTCATATTTATTATAATTTAAATTTTCTTGTTAAACTTTGCTAGCTCTTCAGAAACTCCTCTGTGTATTCATCTTCGCGCCCCTTCATCATCTCGAATGCAATCTTCACTTTGGCTTCTGTCTTTAACGCGAATTGTACTTCTTCTTCGGTAAATTGATATTCAGAGGGCTCGCCTTCCAGTTCTTTCAATCGTGCGATGTCGGCTCCACTCAAGCGGACTATACCCATCACATACTTGATGTGATCCTGAAATTTTTTAGCCTTTTCTACCCTCTCCTCTCCTAGTCTAGAATAGGACTCGATGCCGCCGGCCTGAACGATTCCACCGTACTGCTCATGCTCAAGAGATAGAAGAAAGTTACTATAAGTATCAAAAAGACTATGGAAAATTTCCCTTGGATTACGTGGGTCAACGGTTTCAAATTCTCCACTCATTTTAAATCCTCTCCAAATAATTCAATAGTTTCCGGGCAGCATTTCGTAATTCGCTACTCATAATATTCGACTCCTGCGCATGAGCTATCTGGTTTCTGACAATATGGCCCTGCCAAACTTCATCATACAATGATGGACTGATAGAATTGCGTACACTTCTAAACCTATCAGCAAATGTCTGTCCCGGATATCCAGCTACTTGCAAAGCATAATCAACTAATTTATCAGCCTCCATCACGGCATGTTTAAGTTCTATTTGATTTTCAGCATTTAACATTTTTTCGACCTCTAACCTTTTAGAAGTGATATAACTTCTATCTTCGATCTTCAAGCCTGTTTTCTTAACACCAAGCTTCAACCCCCTAAATGGCAGTCTGACCAGCCACCAAAGCATCTTAAAAATTCCAACAATCAAAACCTCGGCGACACCGGGCTGCTGCTGATATTTTTGTTTTTTGTGATAACTCGAATTATAATTCATAATATCTTTCCCATAAATTAAGTATTGTCATTCTCGGACAGGATGAGCCTTAACCTTTGAAATCTAATAGTTGGGCGATCCATGATCCGGGAATCCAGGAAGTTGCTTTGCTTGTGCAGGTAACTGGATTCCAGCCCGCTAGCTAGCGGATCAAGCTTACAGTCTGGAATGACAAAGGAACTCTAATCAACAATCTCTACCGACTGAATCATCACCGGATCAATTGGCTTGTCGCTGTCGTCAACAGGTACCTCCGAAATTTTTAGGGCTATATCCAAGCCCTTCGTCACCCTGCCGAATACTGTGTGCATACCATCTAGATGGGGCTGATCCTGTTCAGTAATTATGAAAAATTGACTTCCGTTGGTATCGGCACCAGAATTAGCCATAGCTATTGAACCGGCTTGCATCTTATGAGATTTTAGATTTTCACTATACTGGTAACCTTTGATCTGTTCATAATATTCCTTTACTGTCAGCTGACCATATTTTTCCAAATCCTCAGTACCAATTTGGCCGGAGACAGAAGGAGTGTTTTTGACAATCTGTTTGTCTAGGCCGAGGGCTGTCGCGTTAATTTCATCCTCAAAAGTCCCACCAAAGGCGCTCTCGCCTCCAGTTCCGTCGCCCTTCGGATCGCCACCTTGTATCATGAACCCCTTAATAACTCGGTGCCATGTTAAATTGTCGTAAAAACCTTGCTTAGATAATTCGACAAAATTCTCGACAGTCTTCGGCGCATCCTTTGAGTACAATTCGATCTCTATATCTCCCATCGAGGTATAGATGACAGCGTTTTCTATTCCATTCATAGTGTCCTTTTTAATGAAAGGGAAAGCGATAATAGCAATAAAACAGGCACAATAAATCCAGAAATTGATCGTCCGCCAAAAGTTTTCCCAAGGATTTTTGCTTCGCTCAATTATACGCAAAGTTTCCTTGCGAACCTTTTGAACATATTCTTTTTTCTCCCTCCTGATTTGTGCTCGTTTACCCATTTTCTCCTTATCATCCTCGGAGCAGGCAAAGCCATGACCCGGGGATCCCATTTTATTATATTTACCTAATAAACGGTTTCTTTTTATGAAAATCTGTAGCCAATTGATACGCATAGCCGAATTGCAATATTTTTTCTTCGCCGAACATCGGACCTATCAGCTGTGCTCCGACTGGCAAACCGTCGCTTGTAAGCCCGGCGGGCATGCTTAGTGCAGGCACTCCAGCGACGTTTACCGGCGCTGTATCAACATCTGCAAGATACATCGAAAGTGGATCAGCCAATTTCTCACCGATCCTAAATGCCGGAAACGGCGAGACTGGTGTCAGTAATATATCATACTCTTTGAAAATATTTTCGAATTCTTTTCGAATTTTCGTCCGGACTTTAGCAGCATTCTTGTAGTATGCATCAAAATAACCTGATGACAACGCATGAGTCCCCATCATTATTGAGCGCTTAGGTTCCGGCCCAAATCCCTCACTTCGGGATTCCAAATAGACTTGTTCCAAGGTTTGTGATTTGTCGTTTATTTTTTGTGATTTTAGGACAGAATGTCCGAAACGAATTCCGTCATATCTCGATAAATTCGATGATGCTTCTGACTTGGCGAGGATGTAATAAGTCGCAATCGCATAATGCGTCAGGGGTAATGATACTTCTTCGACTATAGCACCTAATTCCTCAAACTTCTTTTTAGTTTGCTCTAATATCTCGGCCACTTCATGGTCCAATCCTTCTCCGTAATATTCTTTCGGAATCCCGATCTTCTTACCTTTAATGTCACCAGCTAGACATTCCGAATAATCGGGTAGTTCTCCTTGAACTGTCGTGGCATCTTTTTTGTCGTTGCCGGCAATTGAGTTTAGAATTATGGCAATATCTTCAACAGATTTGGCGAAAGGTCCGATAGTATCGAAGCTCGAGGCATAGCTCATCACACCATATCTGGAAACCAATCCATAGGAGACTTTTAGCCCTGTCACGCTACAGAAGCTGGCTGGTTGGCGAATCGAACCGCCGGTATCCGTCCCCAACGCAAACAGGCACTCGTCCGCCGCCACCGCAGCCGCAGAGCCTCCCGATGATCCTCCAGGGACTCTATCTATCGCCCAAGGATTTTTCGTAACAGCGAGAGCTGAATTCTCTGTCGATGAACCCATCGCAAATTCATCTAGATTAGTCTTCCCAATAAGCACACAACCAGATAGTTCCAGCCTTTTATATACTGTCGCATTATATGGCGGTATAAAGTCTTCTAAAATCTTTGAAGCAGCCGTGGTTTTGATATCTTTCGTCAAAATAATATCCTTAACGGCGACAGGAATACCATCAATTTGGCTGAGAATTTTACCATTTTTCCGTCGCTCATCGGATGCCTTCGCCATCTCCATAGCCTTCTCTTTGCAAAGAGTAATGTATGCGCCTACTTTTGACTCGACTTCATCAATCCTCACAAAAATGGCTTCGGTCAATTCCACCGAAGTAATTTCGCCCATTCTTAATTTCTCAGATGCCTCTTTGATTGTAAATTGATGCAAATTCATTGTTTTTCTTTTCTGTCATCTCGAGCGGCGGTAGCCAGCCGAGAGATCTTTAGACTGACTTAACGCCATTGTGCCGCAAAAGATTTCTCCGCCCCTGACAACACATCAGGGAGTCGAAATGACAACCAAGGGGCAATTATTTATTCAATATCCGCTCTAACTAATCCGATTGGAAACGCTCTTCCACCAGTTTGATCACCAGTTTGACTTCGAATAAGCGAGACTCCAAGTTCTTTTAAATTTGTTTGAATCGACAAGATCTCAGCGTGCAGGACAGGAAGGCGTTCTCTCATTTTGCCAGCTATAACACCCAGATCAGCGAGTTCCTTGTTCATTGCATCATCAGCGAAACCAGTATTACTTTTCTCCCCAACAATATACTCCGACTCAACCCTTGCCCTTGATAGTTCGAGTGGTTTTGCTGTCTGCGCAATTTCATCCAGTTGTTTCACTGCCTTTGCTAGATACTCGTGATAGCTATACTTAATATCTAGATCGGCTACTAGCTGCCCAATACTGTTGATTTCTTCTGCTGCTAAGTCTCGTTTCGCTACATGAACATAAAAATAGCCGGGCTGAAAAATGAGAAGTGATCCATCGGTATACTCGGCTGGAGAATCTGGTTCTTCTCCAAAAGTCCTGATAGACCCGGCCAACATCCTCTCTAGGCCATATTTAAAAATGGCTCTTCCCTGGTCGTCAAGAAGCTTATTTTCATGAAGATCGACCCCACTGGGTATATCCATTGGGGACATATCTTTTGGCTGCCTAACGCCAACGTCGCTAAATTGTTCTGGGTTCATAATCTCCTTTTGATTTTATCATTTATTCGAATACACCCGGAACAATGAAGCTGCCGTCCTTAAATTCAGGTGCATTCTTCGCGATATCTTCATGTGTAATTCCCGACGGCTCAACTATATCTTCGCGCTCCACGTTTTCCAGCCCCGTGACGTTTGCAGTCGGCTCGACACCATCTGTATCAACTTCATTTAGCTGTTCCACATACGCCAAAATAGAAGAAAGCTGTTCCTGATATTTTCCCGTCTCTTCCTTTGAAAGCTCTAGTTTAGAAAGTCTAGCAATATGCAAGACCTCTTCAGCGGTCAATTTTGGCATAATAAATCTGGTTAATGCTACAAAGAAATCCTAACATTAACGCATCTAAAGTTCAACTGCAAACCGTTCAATTGATGGTTATTTTTCCCTCTTTGCCGTCTTCTTTTTCTTCCGGTTTGCGGAGGGTAAATAATCCGCTGCTTTTAAGGAATAGATCCGGACGGAGTTTTATCTTTGGCAAATTGATCAATTGAGGGCGTTTCTCTCTCCGTCCTTTTACTAGTGTGAAAAAAGCTAATCTGAGGCCTTTGGGGATGAAAAAGAAAAGATATTTAAACAGAGCCATTAAAGTCCAGGGGGCATACATAGCTTGAGTCTGATGATGCTTCAATGCTTTGTGCAAATCTTGCACTGTATTGCCTTCAAAAAGCGTATAACCTTTGCCGATCGCTTCCACAATATGAGCATCAGATGATCCAGTTTCACCTTTGAAAAGCATCGTTCTATTTACAAATGCGGCCCGGAGATTTTCTTCACCCAAGGTTGGCGTTGCATTCACTACTTCAACGGCATCAAAACCGTTCTTTTCTTTAACAATTGTGACCAAACCAACACCATCAAGCGTTAAATATCTGGGATCTCTTACCCGGACATGCTGAAATGGATGAGCTGCAATCGCAATACCCCCCTGCGCATGAATCCTTTCCAAAGTATGGTGAGCATTTAAACCGCCTGGAATTGGCTCTTTTAAGAACAAACCAAGAATGTGTCCTTCTTTACTTGTGACTTCCTCGCCGATAATAACCTCAAAGCGGTATTTCTTCTGTCTCAAAAGTTCCTGTGCTTCCAAGGCTCCGCTAATTTTGTCATGATCGGTAATTGCAATCACATCCAAATTCGTATGATTTTCAACATAATCAAGAATTTCCTGGATTGAGGGACGAGCGTCAGAATGATTCGAGTGGATATGCAAATCAGCCTTGCCAAGCGATGCGATTTCTTCAATCTTGTGAATATCTATTTTTGGTAAATCTAGTTTTTTCATAAATAAAAAGTGATTCTCTAAATAGTTCAAAAATAGTAGGTCACGAGACTAAACTTCGCCAATTCCGGCTTTTACTTCCAAACGAACTATTTTTTTTCATGCTTATTTAGGTGATCCAATATATATTGATCGGTTTCCGCCAAATCCGAGATTGACTGATCCATTTTATCAAGTCTTACATCAACTTGGTCAAATCTCTGATCAACCTTATCAAATCTATCATTCATCTTTGATTCTGATTTCTCTATCGCAAAATCAACAATGTCTTTGACCTCCTCAATAATGCCGTCCTTTTGCTCGGCAAGAAGAGTTTTGATAATTTTTATATCTGATTTATCTAACATAAAATATATTTTATCACTTTTTTATTAAATCAAGAAACTGCTCCTCGTCCAATATTTCAACTTTTAAGGAATTGGCCTTGTCTAATTTTGATCCTGGATCTTCTCCTACCACTAAATAATCAGTATTTTTTGAAACACTGCTCCCAACTTTTCCGCCTAGCTCGACAATTTTCTTATGAGCTTCATCCCGGGTCATTGACTCAAGAGAGCCTGTAACTACAAACGATTTTCCCTGCAACTTATTCGTTTTTACCGGTGAATGATAATTTTTTACAATTACACCCGATTTTAATAACTTTTCGATGTAACTTCTCTTTTTCTCGTCGGACAAATAAAGCCAAATCGATTTTGCGACCTTGCCACCGATTCCATAAATCGAATTTAACTCTTCTCCCGTAGCTTCCAAAAATCGATCCAAAGTGCCGAATTTTGCGGCTAAATCCGTTGCCGTTTCCAAGCCGACCATCGGAATACCAAGAGCGTAAATAAACCGTTCAAGGGTGATTTCCTTGTGCGCCTCGATCGATTCAATCAAATTACTCGCCGACTTCTCTGCAAAACGCTCGAGCGGTTCCAAGTCTCCAATTTTTAGAGTAAATAAATCAGCCGGGTCTTCGACAAGTCCGACATTCATCAATTGCTCGACAATTTTCTCGCCAAGCCCCTCGATATCAAAGGCCGCTTTGGAAACAAAATGTTCCAGCGCCCGTTTCTCTACTGCAAAACAGCTTGTATTTTCACACCGGTAAGCAACCTCGCCAACTTTTCGGTAAACATTGCCCCCGCACATCGGGCACTCGGTCGGCATCTGAAAAACTTGCTCCCGGCCTGTTCGTAACTCCTTGATTGCTGTGACGACTTCGGGAATAATATCGCCCGCTTTTCGAATGATGACTGTATCACCGATTCTGATGTCTTTTTTCTCGATCTCGTCAGCATTGTGCAAAGTTGCTCTGGAGACAGTGGAACCAGCGACTACCACCGGCCTCAGATGCGCTGTTGGCGTCAAAACGCCTGTTCGTCCCACCCTGACCTCAATATCTTCAATAACTGTTGTTACTTCCTCTGCGGGCCACTTGAAGGCTATAGCGGCCCTTGGAGATTTACCTACCGTACCTAATTTGGAAAATAATCTTTCATCATTGATATTCACGACCATTCCGTCGATTTGATAAGGCAGTTTTGGCCGGAGCTTTTCCCATTCGTACCAAAGCTTAAAAACATCTTCTAATTTCTTTTCATACTTATTATGATTATTCGTCGGCAGGCCTAGATTACTGATTATCTCATGCTCTTGTTCATGGGTATCAGTTTCGAATCCGATCAAGCCATAACCCATAAAGTCGAGGTTTCTGGATGAGGCAATCTTGGGATCAAGTTGTCGGATTGATCCGGCTGCGGCATTTCTAGGGTTTGCAAACAACGCCTCACCCCGGGTGAGGCGTTCCTTATTGAGCGCCTCAAAAGACTTTATCGGCATATAAATCTCACCGCGTATCTCGACCCGGCGGTTTTTTGCTATTTCAAAATATTTCGATTCTTCTCTGAGTTTCAAAGGAATGCTGCGGATAGTTTTGATATTCTCAGTCACGTCTTCCCCGACTTTACCGTCGCCGCGCGTTGCCCCATATATCAAATAACCATCTTCGTAAACCAAAGAGACAGCCAGGCCGTCCATCTTGATCTCACAATAATAGCCCGAGTCATCAATCGGCTTCGGCCCGACCAATCGAACCATTCGATCATACCAATCCTTCATCTCCTTCTCATCAAATGCGTCATTTAGAGAAATCATCGGCGATTGATGGACAATGGTTTTAAATTTCTTAATTGGCTCACCGCCAACTTTTTGGGAGGGCGAATTGGGGTCGTAGAATTCTGGAAATTGACTCTCCAATTTAACCAACTCGTGCATCAGAGAATCGTAATCAGCATCCGTTACCGTCGGGTCGTCAAGTACATGATATCTATACCGCATGTCGTCGATATATTTTCGAAGTTTCTCTATCCTAATTTTGGCTTGGTTTTTATCCATATTAATTGTCATTCCGGACTGTAGCTTGAGATCCGGAATCTATTTCCTTCATTGTTGGATCCTGAAACAAGATACAGATCCCTCGGCTTTTGCTCCTTCTTTTATCCACTTTATAACTTTCCAGCTTTATGAACTTTATAAACTCTAACTATTATGATTTTAACCGTTAATATTGCTTCCTTCAATAGAAAAAGCGCCCCGACGGAATAAACCATCGGGGCAAAGGTTGACGTTGTCGCTAATCTCTAACTGAAGATTACAACTAAACACGGATTGCTACTGAATGTCCGCAAGAACAATCGGCCTCAAGCTCAAGATCGCCCGGAAATGCCAATGTTATAATTTTTCGGTTACATTGCGGGCAGACCCAAGTCACTTCAAGAGTGGTATGGCTAGTCTGTGCTGTCCTCTCGGCAATTACCGCCTGAGGTTTTTGTTCCGTACTAGCGAGTGATTTCATGGTTTACTCCTCTAGAATTTGGCACCAAAAAATCCGCGTAATTGCGGATTCATCGCAGATATGAAATTCCACTTGGAGAAACTAATCTACTCTAGCTTCTCCAAAGCAATCCCATATCCACCCGTGCCGTGATGCAACCAATAATTTATACGAACAACAGTCGTTGTCGAAACGCCAAATTCCTTCGCAATGTCACGGATGCTTTTGTCCCCTTTCTTAAGTTGCCCGGCAATCAAAAACCGCCGGCTCGCCTCTTCGATTTCTTCCAAGGTCAAAAGATCGCGCAAAAAGGATGCCATCTCTTCTGGCTTTTCGATCAACGCCAAAATTTCATAAAGTTTCTTGGCTGCTTTTGATTGTAATTCCGGTTCCAATTCTCTTTTCATCTTTTTTTGATAATTCTTGATTAGTATCATCGTGTTAACACAGTGTAGCATAATCAATTAAATATTGTCAAGGGCTAGATTTTTTGAGATGCTTTGGTTATTAAAAATAGCTTCTGAAAGGATGACATACGATGACAGAAAAAATAATCGTAACGAGCTATGACGGGCCAGACCTCGATGGCACAGCGTCCGCTATCGCCTATTCCGACTTTTTGTGCCAAAATGACAAACCGGCAATGCCGATCTTGACCGGTAAGCCGCATCCTGAAGTTAAATACTTACTCAATTATCTCAAAATCGAATTTCCAACCGGAAAAATTGGTTCAAAATCCCAATTAGTTTTGGTAGATACAAGCGATCTACCAGGCTTGTCTAAGGATATCAACCCAGACAATGTTATCGAAATCATAGATCACCGCAAAGTAACCGATGAAACGTCTTTCAAAAATGCAAAGCGGCAAATTGAACCTGTCGGGGCAGCAGCTACACTCATTGCGGAGAGATTCTACAATAATAAAATTGAGCTCTCAAAGAACTCAGCTTTCCTTTTGTATGGCGGCATTGTTTCCAACACCTTAAATTTTAAATCCAATACAACTACTGATAGGGATATCGTGATGGCAGACTGGTTATCCAAGATTGCTGAAGCTCCAAAAGATATTGCAGACACGATGCTGCAAACCAAAACAAAAGAAATTCTCGCCAATCTTGAGGAGAGTCTGGTTGATGATATGAAAATCCAGGAATTTGGTGGTCTCAAGATAGGTATTCTTCAACTGGAAATAACTGGTTCAAATATTTTGCTTGGCAAACTACAAGAGATATCCATTACATTAACAGAAATAAAAAATCAATTTGAGCTTGATGAGATATTCCTGACAACAATAGATCTGAGTGATAATCTCAATCTGTTTATCTCCACGGAAAAAGAGACCAGTCAAATGCTCGAGAGCGTCCTAAATATCAAATTCAGGGATAATTATGCAATCCGTCAAGGAATCATTATGCGCAAGGAAATTATCCCCCTAATCAAGGAGTATTATGGCAGCAGAAGTTAAAATATTGATCGAGGGGTGGCTGCATAAAGACTGCCATTTGGCAGGCAAGGAGCCAACTACAGCAGCTACAATATCACTGATAAAAGACGGTGATATTATTGGCATTGTCGATCCCGGAGAACTTCCTAGCCAACAGATGCTTATTGATGCCCTGGCAAGGGAAAATTTGAAAGTAATAGATATCACCCATATCTTTATCACCCATTCACATATTGATCACTATCGTAATGCGGGGATGTTTCCGGAGACGACTAGAATTGTTGAATTCTTCGGCGAATGGCAGGAAGGTAGAGACAGAGATATCGAAAATGGTAAATATTCTGATAATATTGAGATCGTCAAAACCCCGGGGCATAACCGTGACGCCCTGACTTTTCTTGTCCAAACCACAAGCGGCAAAGTAGCCGTTGTCGGCGATGTCTTTTGGAAAGAGAACTATCCCGAAAATGATCCGTATGCAACTGATATGCCCGAACTTATCGAATCGAGAAAAAAAGTCTTAGAACTTGCCGATTATATCATCCCCGGCCACGGCGGGATGTTTAAAGTTAATTAGTATCCAATTGAATCTTACCAAAACACTATTTTCTCCCCCTTCTCAAGGGGGAGCTAGAGGGGGTTTATAGAATTATTCAGGCATCGGTCTTCGACTCTGAGGCCTAGCGACCTCGTCGCTCAGACTCGAAGAGAAAGAGCCCCCTGTCCTCTAATATAAATAAGGAATTGGATCCCCGGGTACCATTTCCAAGATCACCATTGGTCCCGAGGATGACATTTGGAGCTGAATTAGAGAGACATTTCTCTCAAAATCTTAATACGCTCTTTTACCGGCGGATGAGTTGAGAATAATTTTACAAAACCGGATTGATCCTCACCCTTTTCTTTCGCGCCAAGTGGATTGGCGATAAATAAATGAGCAGTAGCAGTGCTTGTTTTTCGCATCGGAGCCTTATACTGTGATATTTTTTCCAAAGCACCCGCCAATCCTTCCGGATATCTTGTCAACAAAGCGCCATCGGCATCAGCCAAATATTCGCGCCGTCGTGAAATTGCAAGTTGAACGATGATGCCAATAATCGGCGCCAATATTGCGGCGACAATGGAAACAATCAGTAAGATTGTTTGAATTTGGCCGCCTCCACTATTTTCATCCCTCTTCCCGCCAAAGCCAAATAAACGAGAACGCAGAAAAATGTCAGAGACGAGCGCGATTACTCCAACCAATACTGCTACGATCGTCATCAGCCGAATATCGTAATTACCGACATGCGATAGTTCATGAGCGATCACTCCAGAGAGTTCATTTTTGTCCAGGCGTTGCAACAGCCCTGCTGTTACTGCCACCGAAGCGTGTTTCGGGTCTCTGCCGGTTGCAAAAGCATTTGGTGCAGCATCGGGGATAATATAGACTTTTGGCATCGGCAAGCCTGCAGTTATCGACAGGTTCTCAACAATGCGCCAGAGTTCCGGATTATCCTTTTTTTGTATTTGTTGAGCGCCCGAAGTTGCTAAAACGATTGCGTCACCCGAATAATAACTCAAAAGCGCTTGAACAACTGCTATTATGACAGCAATCACAAGAATTGCCGGAGAATTATAAACATATGAAAAAAGCCAACCAAGCCCAATCACGATTAACACAAAGAAGAACACCAGTGCGGCGCTCCTCCTTTTATTACTATCTACTTGTGTCCAAAGATTCATAATATAATAGTTTATTTTCTATTTTCGCATTAATTACTTGGCGTATTTCCCCACCAGCGGCAATATTCTCTCTTTTCCGGTCACCGCATTGACTATGCCGTAGATTATCGAAGCGATGATTATCACTGCCAACACCCACGGAATGAAAGGCAGATAAAAAGAAAAACTAAAAATTACCCACAAAAAAAGCAGTGCGATCCCTTGTCTCGCATGAAATCGGATATATGAACTCTTTCGACCAAATAATACCGGGATTATTACCAGTATACTTAAGTATGACAAGACCGCCAAAATAGTCATTCCGTTCAGCTTTCTAAGATTGATCTTAGAAATGTCCAGTTTGACCAATTTCATTTTTGGGATCGAAAGGTTCGGTTTATTGAAATTTAACTTCATCAAGACTCCAGTTTTATTATTGTTTTCTATCCGAACGGATTAAAACCGTTCCATTCTGACACGTCTTTCATTTTTTAAACGCTCAAGATATAAACACTCCAAGAATAATTTTAGCATTTAAAACTTAACTTTGACCGGCTCTTTTTCCTCTGCCTCCTCCAATTCGAAGAGCTCTTTCGTTTGGAAGCGGAACATACCAGCGAGGATGCTGGTCGGAAATGATTGAATCGCGATATTCAACTCTCGCACATTGCTATTATAAAAGCGACGGGATGCCTGAATTTTATCTTCCGTATCTGTCAGTTCGGTCTGTAGTTGTGCGAAATTCTGATTTGCCTTGAGGTCTGGGTAAGCTTCAGCAACCGCGAATATTGTTTTGAGCGCCCCTTCCAGCTGATTTTCGGCCTTAGATTTATCGGCGACGCCCGTGGCACCCAGAGCTTCTGCTCTGGCCTTGGTAACATTCTCAAAAGCCTCTCTCTCATGTTTGGCGTAACCTTTGACAGTTTCAACTAAATTTGGGATCAGATCATATCTTCTCTTCATCTGAACGTTGATATCGCTCCAAGCTTCGTCTGCCCTGATTCGTAATTTCACTAAATTATTGTATATGCCGATTACGGCGATGGCTAGTATCGCTATAACAGCAATGATTATCCAAAATGCCATATTTGCTCCTTTTTTAGTTTTTCAAGATATAAAGTTGGAAAATTCATCCAGCAGTTGAAGCTCCTTACTGCCTTAAAAACTTTACCTTATGAACTGTCTTATCGTACTATCAGTTCGTCAGAATGTAAAGATATACATTTCCGACTTTTTTTGCCTGACTGTCTGAAATATCTTCAATTCTTGCACTCAATTCAAAACTGGACCCGTTGATGGATTTATACCCATAGTACCATCCGGAGCTATCGTTTGGATCCTTTGCAAGCGCCGAAATATACTTAGGGACAAGTGCCTTTTCGACGGCATTGCCCAGAGTATTGAGACGGACGTTTTCAACCGCAATAGGATATTTTTTATTAGCTATTTTATAGTTCTCCAGTGCAGCCTTGATCCCGGCCAAATCGCTCATTCTTGTTTCATCATTTGTCGGAACAACAGTGACAGTAGAAGAATTACTGTTGACTGAAGATTCTGAACCAGTCGCCGATGGCGTCTCAATAATCTCTTCAGAAACAAGTGAACTCCCGTCAGGCTTGACCACCGAAGATACATCAGGGTAAATGTACTCATTTTTCTGATCGAACTCGGAGAATTCTAAATTGAGAATCATCGCAGAGACGGCATAGGAAGGAGAGGCTCCAATTTTCAAGGTAATTTTGCGTATGAGCTTATCGGCAACGCCAATCCAAACATCGCCCTGAATATTTTGAACTACGTCGGAGGATATTCCGATTTTTTCTAAACTATCGCCAAATTCAAGTTTAGAGATAGTATATTTGTAAGTTAGTGTTTGACCAATTTTTTCGCTTCCGACGCGCTGACCATCAATAACAATGCTCTTTGCGACTGTTTGACTGAAAATTACATCCTTCAGTTTGTTACCCTGCATCTTTGCGAAGTCATACTGCAACCATTTATTCGGATCAGCGTTGTTACTAAATAAAATATTATCACTCTTCACCCAAAGCGTATTATCACTGTTTTTAAGTGAAATCTGAGAGCTTCCAGCCGCACGGTTAACGCTCAACGTTGCTTCATGCCCCGCTGCACTCGAGTTGGCTTGTACGCCAATATTGATCTGCTTCGATGTTGTCTCAGTTCCAATACTTTCATACGGAGAAAGTTCGCTCTCATTTAGGTAAGGATTCTCCAGATCAGCTGCAGGGGTATTTGTATTACTAAGTCCGGTATTGGAGTTTGTCGGCGAGCTGCTGTTGTTACTATTTGAATTATCATAATCCCCATAATAACTGTCGTCAGCGGCTGGATCACTCGTATCGCCGAAACTATAATCAGTAGAATACAGGCTTGAATTGTCAGATACTGAATTATCATCGTAAACGTCTGTTTCAAAAACTGCCAAAATCGCCTGCGTTAACGGAGCCATAGTCCAGATTTGTCTGGCCTCTTTCTCAGAGACTAGTGGTGTAGTAATCTCCGATTTTATGGTCTTATCTATCGTGAGTTCCAGACTGCCTTTGACCTTGAATTCAGGATGATCCGCCATACTGAGAATCGATCTACCAAGCGCCTGCTCTGTGTTCTTCGATAATCCTCCCCATAGCTGCTCGATTCCGACAGCGCCGTAAACTTTCTCAAGCCCGATAGAGATAAACCCTTTCTCCGTTGCTGCAACTAGGGCGATGAATATCAAAATAAAAGTAAAAACAGTTAGCGGAACCTTCAGATTGAAAGGTTCTTTATTCGGATTGGCATTCGTTTGAATTGTTTGTGCAGCAGGGACAGCTCTTTTCTCCTTTTTTCCAAACATCCTCAAACTGGAGAAAAGATTCGTTTTCGTTCGCTCAGGTTCAGTCGCCTTGGATGACTCAGGAATTGGCGCGAGAGGCTTCATCTCCATAACAGGAGGAGTTGTAACAGTCGAGATAGGAGGGCGTATATCCTGAACAGTCGGTTGGTCGGGGGCAGAGCCCTCAACAAATTTTTTGGTGGCAACCGGTTGTGGTGATGACAACGTAGCTTTTTGAGGTATCGTTTGAGCAGGAACAGGGGAAGAAGAATTAGCATCGCTAATCCCGCTAATCTCAGGCTTGGCTTGTACCGTCGCCGGCTCCTGCAACGCCTGGGGCATTTGAGGTGCTGGAGGCGCAGGCTGAATAAAATCTGTGGCCTGAACCACTTTCGGGCCAGATGTAGATTCTATATTCTCGGGCAAGCTAAAAGGCTTCGCCGCTACTCGACTAGTGCCGCCCTCTAATGTTCCAATAATCTTAGGTTTTTCTTCAGGCAGCTCAAGATCGTCATCCCACGGACTTAAGCCCTTGGAACTCGATGTAGCGCCTGTAACAATATTCTGCCCGGCAGGTCTCGCAGCAATATTAGTAGTGTTTGTGTCATCAACCATTATTATCCCTCCAGAAACATTATACAAAAAACCGCTTCAAAGCTCAATCAGCGATAACATATTCAAGCGCTGCATCGAGCTGGCTATCTTCTTCTTTACTGTCGCTACCTTTAATCTCTACGTCCGGAGTTATCCCTTCACCATTGATCGAACGCCCAGTTGGCGTATACCATTTGGCAACGGTAATCTTCAAAGCAGAGCCATCGGACAACTGTACTATCTCCTGAACGCTACCCTTGCCGAAGGTTTTCTCGCCAAAAACTCGTCCGCTTTTTCGATCCTGCAGCGCTCCAGCAAAAATTTCCGAGGCTGAGGCTGAGCCATTATTGACCAAAACTGCCGTCCTAAAACCAGAGAGCCTATTCTTTTTCGTCACATTATATGATTTATTATCGCCTGATCTTCCTTTCTCATTTACGACGATGCCGCCATCCAAAAAGTAGCTTGACAGATTGATCGCGCTTTCCAAATACCCTCCGGGATTATTGCGCAGATCAACTATTATACCGGCCGGTTTTGTCTTTACTATTTCACTTACAAAATCATCAAACAGTTTGTCAGTATCATCGCCGAATTGGCGTACATGGACTATCGCTATTTTTTTGCCTTTCTCAGTTCGGTATTCCCATTCAACACTTTTGATTGAAATGGTTTCTCTTGTAACTTCTACGTTGACAGGCTGATCGCTGCCCTCTCGAAATATCCTTAAGCGTACCTTGCTACCCTTCGGTCCTCTAATCTTATCAACAGTTTCATTGAAACCGAGACCTGATGTATCAACTTCATCCACCGCCAAAATAACATCACCGGCTTTTATTCCTGCTTGATCTGCCGGACTTTTTGATAAAGGCGCGACAACGGTTGGCAAACCATTCTTCAGAACCAGCTCCACTCCTATACCATCAAATTCTCCCTGTATGTCTTCTCTGAACCTCTTATTATCTTCTGGAGAGAAAAATACCGTATAAGGGTCATCCATCGATGATAGCATCCCCGAAATTGAACCATAAAGCATCTTTTGCAGATCAGGCGCTTGAACAGATCTTTCACTTAATTTGCTCCACGCCTCCCAAAAAAGCGAAAAATCTAAATTGTCCGGCTTCCCTGAATTTGTATTTTTAAAGTTAGAAATTACGTTTTTTTCTATACGGCCGTTCTCACCGATAGAATAACCAACCGAGAAAACTATGGCAAAACAAACTATCAGGCCGACGAAAAATAAAGTCTGCTTCTTCCATGAATTACTTGAAAGTTTATTGTCTAAAGTTGATTTCAACGCTAATAAGATCTTATTAATTTCATCGATCGCACCTGTGACATATTGTAACCTCTTCCTATTCCGATCGGATCGTTCATCAGATATTTGTTTCCCGTTTTTCCCTTGATCACGATGAAATGGGAAGATCCGTCGCGGTTAACTGCACCGACAGTCGGCAAAAATATACTGATTATGACCGGCCTCTTTGCTGCCAACTCAGCATCCACGGTGTCCCAATTTATTCCCTGGCTTGGCAGGACATTAACTCCAACCCCCGGCGGCGTTGTAACCAATAGATAACCTTCTCTGTCAAAAATTGCTGTGTTAGAGGCAATTGATGTAGGAGTGACGTTATTGCCATAGTATGAAGCTACCATCGCAATTGAGGTAATCAAACACCCATATTGATTGACTGTATATGGACTGTTTCCCAATTTAGTATAATTGCCCGTCTGCGCGTAAAAAGGCACGGACAAACCTCCGTTATCTGATACGATCTGGTCTCCCCAACGGCTAGTGGCCGTCAACGCCCGTATCTGTGAATCAATCTGACTAATTCTCTTTTGCGTTTCCGACTCCTGTGTCTTCAGATCGTCCAATGCATCCTTCTTGTTGTCCAGAACATAAGCCTTGTATTGTTTACTTTTCTCTAAATTCTGCTGTTGGCTAGCTTGATCTTCCTTTAAACTATTTAGCGCCTGCAATTGATTCTCCTGCTCCGACTTCTTAGCCGCCAAATTCGCCTGAAGAGTTACTATCTGATCTATTTCTGATTCGATCTGTTGTTTTAATGAATCATAATATTCCTGCTTTTCCACCAACTCAGAGACATTTCCCGAGCTTAAAAGTGCCGTCAATAGACCATCATTACCCTCCATATACCAAGAGGAAACGACTCTTCCAAGCCGGTCCTTCGTCTCCGCCAGTATACCCTGCTGCGTTTTAATTTGTTCCAGCAAAGTCTCGATCGCACTTTCTGTATCACCGATCTGACTTGACGTTTGAGTCAGAACTTTTTCGGTTTGCGAAATTTGATCAGTTACCCTGGTGATTTGGTCCTGTAGCATCTGCTGATCTTTCTCATTTTGTACCTTTTGGTTGCTGATCTGTTTTAACTGTTCCTGCAAAGCATTTTTTGTTTTTTGCAAATCACTAACGCTTGCTGATTTCACAGAAAAAGGAGTAAATACAAAGGTGAAAAGTAGAAGAAACATAACAAATTTTATCGCAATATTTTTCATTTTTTCAGATGTTTTTTAACTGCCAAAACAGAGCAAAGTGTACCCAAGACCAATCCAAATACTATTTGAACAAAGGTAATAAACCAGAAGTTTAATCCCAAGCTACCGGAATTTAATATACTTATATCCAGATAATTCTGGACCGCCGGCATCGAAAGTGTATAGCCGAAGTAAAGTGCGACCGCCGATATGATTGACGCAACCAAACCGTACATGAGACCTTCTACGAAGAAAGGGCCTTCAGTATACCAGTCCGTTGCCCCGACCAATTTCATTATTTCAATTTCATCATGACGCGCGTAGATTGTCAGTCTGATTGTATTATAAATTATCAAGATTGAGACAAGTATAAATACGGATGATAGAACCCAGCCGATAATCTTGATAAAGGTAGTGATTTTCATGAGCCTATTGATGAGATCCCGGTTCTTCTGATAGCTGATTTCTTTTATCAAAGGCTGGTAGTCAGCTGAGCTCAAGTAGCCATACACCTTCTCAAGATTTTCCGGCTTGTCGGTTTTGACTTCGAGACTCCTCGGCAAAGGATTAAAATTAGCAGAAACTAAATTTCTCAATTTTTCATTGTCCTTGTTACGCTCCTGCCAGCGCCCTAAAGCATCCTCTTTCGACACGTAATCTACTGATTTCACCTCCGGCATGGAAAGCAGATTATTCTCGATCGCAAAAATCTGATCCTTCGAAGTCGTATCGTTGAAGAAAGCAGAAATATCTACCTTGCTCTGCAATGACGTGGTCGTTCTGCTAGTAACAAAAAGCAGGGTAACAAAAAAGGAGATTGTGAAAAGGGTTAAAATCATAATCAAAATTGCCGCTAGAGATAACCAGAGATTGCGCCAAAGAGAAATGATCGACGTCTTCAAAATTCTATGAATGGAAACGAAAAACATAAGCTAGCTGAAGTTTAATAAATTAACAAAGTAATAAATAAAATAAATGATATAAATTTTCCTGACTGACTCTACGGAAAGTAGTCTTTACGAACTCTTGTTCTTATGCACTTTCCAAACTTTTAACTCTACAAACCTTAGTCTTTATGAACTTTTAGCTTTATGCACTTGATGAACTAAAGTATATATTTCCCCTTAGCCTGATCTGATACAATCCTGCCGTTCTTTATCGTTACAACTCTGCGCTCCAACGAATCGACTACCTCTTTATCATGTGTTGTCAAAATCACTATTGTTCCCTGCTTGTTTATTTTGAATAACAATTCGATAATTTCCCAGGTAGAAACGGGGTCAAGATTTCCTGTCGGCTCGTCAGCGATAAGTAATTTGGGATTGTGAACCAAAGCACGGGCAATCGAGACACGCTGCTTTTCTCCGCCAGACAGTTGCTCGGTTAAGGCATTTGTACGATTTGTCAAACCGACCAGCTCGATGATCTTCGGGACACGGTCGTTGATCTCTTCGTTTGTTGCGTCAGACACCTCAAGCGCAAATGAGACATTTTCGTAAACTGTCTTCTTCGGCAAAAGTTTGAAGTCTTGAAAAATTACACCGACCTTTCGGCGAAAGTAAGGTAGATCCTTCTGCTTTAGCTGCGTGACATCCCTGCCCGCTATCAAGATACTCCCGCTTGTGGGCTTCTCTTCGCAAGTCAGGAGTCGGATCAAAGTTGATTTGCCGGCCCCCGAAGGCCCTACCACAGAAATAAATTCCCCAATATTGATATCAAAGGATATATCTACCAATGCCTCGATGGTCGACTGATATATTTTGGAAACTTTTTTGAATGAGATAACGACCTCGTTTTTTTCCGAAGGTTTTTCCGGTTTGACCGGCTTCTTCTTATCCCCCTTCTCCTCTGTTTCCTCTTTTTCTTTCAGATCTAAATCGCCCATATTTTGTTTTGATATTACTTCGATACTTAGTTACCTGACAAACTCTCGCCCGGTTTGATTCCTATTACATTATACTTCTAAAATAGACTGGCCGCAAATCAGGACCAATGTGGCTATAGCATAGCTACGCTCAAATCCATACCACCCATCTCTCCAGGCAGAGGAATTTCTAAATTGGCTAAGATGGAAGGCGCAATATCTGCCAACACTCCGACCGGAGTTCCTATAGCATATTGGAGATAATCCGGTTCCAAAAAAGGCACTGAGGTGGGCCGGTAAGGATGATTTTCAAAATTTAAGTAGACAAAGGGGACGGGATTGCTCGTATGCTCTTTGTTTGGGGTAGTACCGTCTAGGGCAATCATCTCTTCACAGTTGCCATGATCAGCCGTAATAAATACCCTGTAATCATGTTCGGCGGCCCCTTCCAAAACCAAACCGAGATCTCGGTCAACCTCTTCACAAGCCTTGACCGCCGCTTCCAGAACACCGGTATGTCCAACCATATCTCCATTTGCAAAGTTTACGATCACCAAATTATATCCCTCTTTAAGGCTGGCAACCACCTGATCTCTTACCTCAGGAGCTGACATTTGTGGTAATTTGTCATAAGTTGTTTTCTTGGACGGAACGACCTCATCAACCTCTCCTTGGTATGGCTCTTCTTTCCCTGCTTTGAAAAAATAAGTTACATGGGCATACTTTTCAGTTTCAGCCGTATGAAATTGGGTACCGCCATTTTTGGAGACAATCTCCGATAAGGTATTTTCAAGATTCTGCGACGACAAAATAAATTCTGATTTTTGTCCTTTGAAATACTGCGTCATCGTGATTAATTTTAAGCCGGTTGGAACGGCAGCTCCTTCTCCCCCCTCGAAAAGATCGAGAAGCTGACGCATCCGGTCATTACGGTGGTTGAAAAATATAACACCGTCGTTTTCAGAAACCTTACCTCCCTCACCGATTACACTGGCTTCAATAAATTCATCCGTTTTTCCGGCAGCATAATTATCATCGATTGCTTCTTTAGCCGTGTCATACTTTTCACCTATATTCTGAGTAAAAAGATCAAAAGCCTGCTTCTCCCGGTCCCAATTCTTGTCACGGTCCATAGCGAGATAACGGCCAACTAGAGTTACAATTTTACCTGCACCAACACCGCGGCAGAAGGCCTCGAGCTGTTCAGCATAACTTGCCGCGATAGAAGGCGGTGTATCCCGTCCGTCAGTGATCATATGAATATTAATATTTTTTATCCCCTGTTTGGCTGCAAATTCAATCATTGAAGATAGATGCATAATATGGGAATGAACTCCCCCGTCCGAAACAAGACCGATGAAATTTAATGTTGAGTTATTTTTCTTAACATGATCGATTATCTCGAGCAAAGCTTTATTCTTGTAGAGCTCACCATTTGCGATCATTTGATCAATCTTCGGCA
Organism: Patescibacteria group bacterium; assembly: GCA_041674765.1. Classification (GTDB taxonomy): domain Bacteria; phylum Patescibacteriota; class UBA1384; order XYA2-FULL-43-10; family 1-14-0-10-43-13; genus JBAYVE01. Next base: position 37,112 of record JBAYVE010000004.1, on the reverse strand, counting down.
AATTTTCCCAAATAACCCGGCCGGAACCGATATTTAGATGGCCAACTTCAGAATTGCCGGGTTCTCCCTGCCCCAGCCCGACCTCTAGGCCAGAGGCTGTCAGAGAGGTCTTCGGATAAGTTGAGTAGACATAATCCAAAATCGGGGTCTTAGCAAGCAAAGGGGCATTACCCTCTTTCTTCCCAGACAATCCCCAACCATCCAATATAATCAACAATACTTTATTAGCGAGCGACATATAAACCTCCAAGAGATAATTCAACAAGAACATTATAACAGAAACTTCTGGCAACAGAATAACAACCAACACCCAATCTCTAGCATCCATTCAAATTCTAAATTCCAAATCAAAAGAACTTAACTTTTGAAATTTGGACATTGATTGGTTCTTGGAATTTGGAACTTGGATGCTTGAAGCGCTACTTCTCAAGAGTAACGCTGATTATATCCGGTCTGGCTGAGAAACGGAGAGGAAGGGCTGTCATTCCGATGCCATTTGATGTGAAGATACTTATGCCCTTTTCCTCTACCAAACTATTCATAAATTTTTTTCCGTAGGCCGTCACCGAAATCGGATACCAGAGCCTAAAAAAATTCATTTGTCCGCCATGGACGTGGCCGGAGAATACCAGATCAACTTCATTCCCCACCAAAGACTCAAAATAATCAGGATTATGCGAGGCCAAAATTATTAATTCCTCCCTTGAGACGCCGGCGGTCGTTTTTTTAATCAATTGGTCATCCGTATCAAGATCGCCCACTCCTCCGATTCTGATCCTTGAACTACCTGCATTAATCCAAAAGGACTCGTTGTTGATAATTTTGATATCTGTTTTGGAAAGAGCTGCTTTTAATCCTGGTAACACTTTTCTGCGATTATCATGATTACCAAAGACCGCATAGACCCCAAAAGGAGCTTTCAATTTTTCCAAATAAGAAACGCACTCATCGATAAACTTGGGATCGCGATCGATATAGTCGCCGCCGAGAATGATTATGTCCGGCTTTTCATCATTCACTTTCTCAACGATTTTGCCATAATCTAAATTGCCGACACCAAAATGGAGATCCGAGAGAAAGACAATCTTCTTGCCGATAAACTCATCCGGCACCTGCTCGCCCCCATACACGAAACTCTTTACACCCAATAATTTGGGCTCGACAAAATACGAATAAAGACCAATTAAAAGTACAAGACCAATTAAAATCAACCAGCCAAATCGTTTAATAAAAGATAATTTGTTTTTGTTTTTCATAAATATTTTTACCTGTCATTGCGAGTGTCTTTGCGAAGCAATCTATCATTGATGTACCGCCTCTTCTGCTGTCATTCCCGCGTAGGCGGGAATCCAGAATCAAACACTCAAATGAAGATCTCTCGTCTCGCCAGAGGCGGATGTCGAGATGACCAACTATTAATAATTATTACTTAACATATATTCAATAATCTTTTTTGAATTAATAATTGCCTCATCGCTCTCCGTCACCTCTAAAATAATCTTACCCTGAAAATCAGGCAGTATCTCCCCAATCACCCTCTTAAAATCAATATTACCCTTGCCGATAGGCAGATGATTTGGCGGACCATTCAAATCACGATCAGACATGTGTAGCAGAGCCGGTAATTTCACTTTTGCGATCGCTTTTGTCTTCTCGAAGCTGACCATATGACCTATATCTAGCAATAATTCCATCTCTGGAAATTGGCCGAAGAACTCTTTGATTTCTTCAGGTTCTATTAAAATCGAATCCTTTTCGCTATTATTTTCCACATAGACCTTGATTCCCTTGTCCTCGAAAATATCCCGAGCCACTGCCATTTCCTGAATCAAGACGGAGAAAGAGCTCTCAGGCCGACCTGTGGGATTCCAGGGATGAATTATCACCTCCCCGCCACCAAGCTCATCAATGATATTTACAACCTTTGGTATTTGTTTTTGAAACTCCCTTGGTTCAAATCCCGCATGAATGATTACCGGGAAATTGGCTTTACGAATGCGCTCGATTCCTTTGCCTGGGGGGATCATCTCCAATCCTTTTTTAGAGAAATAAAAAACTTGCAGAAAATCAAAACCGTTTATCTTTGCAAACTCAACTTCCTGCTCGAAAGTCCTCGGGGTCTTGCCGAATTGCCTCACCCCAAAACCATATTTTATCTTCTCTGCCATATAGTTATTATAACCAAATTTCGAGGTTTAAAAAACCGCCAGCAGCCTCCGCCTGCCCAAGTGGTTGAATCGAGCTATTTAGTATAGATTGACCCAAATCTGCCTTCAGAAAGGATCTTTGTAACTTCTTCGGCGTCAAATACTCTGCCATTCATACAAACGTATATACCTGGTTCCAAATCCTGAGACTTAGCAACCGCATACCCTAAGTTAAACCCTGCGTCTGTCGGTGAAAAACCATCCAGCGGCACCATCGCACAAACAAATATTATCGTCTTATTTTTCTCTCTGAAATTTTCCTGAATAAACCTTGCGGTATCGCTTACAGTATAACTCCCATGAGTAATAATTACTCTTTGAGAATCACTTTCTTTAATAGCTTTGAGCAGCCTCTTTCGGTCATCTTCCAGCAAATCACGGCTATCCTTCATGCAAACTTCAGTAAAAATGCAATTCTCATAAAGTTTTAATAAGGGAATGAATTTTGGGATATACGAGTGTTCAGTGGGTATCGTTGTGCCTTCTATCGGATCAAAGTAAGAATCGATAGTCCCACCTGTCATCAAAAAATGTATAGCACTTTTATTTTCCATAGATTCCTTTTCAGGTTGACTAATATTAAATGCAATTAAATTATAACTAAAATTAATAATTAAAAAAACCGCCCTTTGTGCATCCTTGCACGCCGGACGGTCGGTTTTTGTCCACTCTCGCTAGCGCGTCACTAGTTATTAACTTCGATCCTCGCCTCGGGCGATCTCGATGACGACGCTCACTCCGCTCAAGGCACTCACTGCCCTCTGTATTTTTTCCTTCGCGTCAGGCTTACAGAATTCACGGGCAACATCATGAGGAGTTCCAAAGCCACAATCTTCGATCCCTGATGTGATCATCTCCCCAACTGCCGCGTCCTTGAGACTGTCAGGGATTGCATTGATGATTGCCTCAATCGCCTTAAGCACTTGAATGGCTCCCTGCACTTTCGTCATCAGACAGGGATCACTATCAAACATTTCCCCCGCCCTATCTGCGTCGATGCCGAGGCCGCATTTCATCAGCCCAATCACAGCCATCTTTTTGACAGCACTCATTGGCCCGGCATTCAGTACATCGCCAAAGAAGACTTCTCTGAGATATGTTGCTTGATTGCTTGCAGCAGCGCCCATCGTGTCAAGTGTTTTAGCCAATGCTCCGACAACTTTATTGATCGACTCTACCTCTAAACGATGGCGATCCCCCCTCAAAAGACGGCTTAGCCATGATTGTTGTACTCCCGCCTTTTCGGCCAATTCCTTCTGGTTGAGCTTGCTCGTTTTCACACATTTAACGAGAAGATCTGTCATCTCTCCCGTTAGTAGGGTAACTTCCACCTGCGGCATATTTGCCCCCTTCCTTTCGCTTCTTCTCAATTGCCAGTTTCGAATGCGGCCGCGATGGCACTCATTGCACTCAATACACTGTCAATTCTCTCGCCCAGATTCGGTTGTGAGACGAATTTCTTGGCCTGGTCTTCCGTGATCCCAAGACCGCAATTGACAATCCCCACAATAATCATTTGGCCGACAGCTTCCGCTGCCTTGCCATTTGACGCATTGGCAATAGCAACCAAGCCGCGCAGAATCGTTTTCACTGCTTCTAAACGCGTGAATAGACAGGGCAGGTTGCAGAATACCACGGCCTGCTCATCGGTCATTCCGAGACCGCAATTTACAAGCCCGGTGATGGCTATCGTCCGGAACAACATGGCTGTATTTGTAACCAGCTCGCCGCCGACGCCGAAAGCGCTTCTTAGGTGCGCTGCTGCTTGCTCGCAATCTATCTCCTGTTTTTCTTCAAGGGCAGACGCCACTACCTTGACCGTACTTTGAATAAGCGCTCTCTCGACACGTTTCCGACTCCCATTTAAGGCTCTGCTAGCCCATGACTGTTCCACTCCTGCCCTCCGAGCAAGCTCTTTCTGAGTCAGCCCACTCAATCGGCAACAATGCATCAACAGATTACGCATATCATCAGTGATGATAATTGCACTCTCTATTCTTGGCATACCTTTCCCTCCCGCTCTAGGTTGTGTAGGTCCTAGCTCCAACCAGGCTTGAAAGCATAATTTGAGCTCGATTGATATTTAAAACATTCTCACCAAAGCAAGCCTTGACAAGAACGATGAGCAAGTATATAATAAAGTTAATGAGTGGTCAATATCACCATATGGTGATTACATACACCATAACAACTGTCATTCTGAGCCAATGTTCTCGGAGGCGAAGAATCTATCAGTTATACACCATATTAGTCTGTCATTCTGAGGAGGCGAAGAATCCCTCGCGAATGCGAAGTCAATGCCACCTGAAACAAGTTCAGAGATCCTTCGGTTCCTCAGGATGACACCGCAAAAAAGGAATTGGGTCCCCGGTCTTCGACTCTGAGGGAAGAGCCCTCAGGCTCCCATTCGACAGGCTCAGGGCCTGAGTGTGAATCGAAGGCAGACTCGAATGAGGCACCACTCTAGAGAACACCGCCGGTCCCGAGGATGACACGCTAGAAGAGATTTGATCCGTTGATAGTTATTAGAAAAATTTAAATTAAAAATTGAAAATTAATAAATAAACCACCCCTAGCCCCTCCTTAAAAATGAGGGGAAGAAAAGGAAAAAATGTATTCAGAGATCTTTAGTAACTTAGGGCTTTCGCCCAATGAAGCAAAAATTTATGAGGCGCTACTCTCTTCCAATGAGATCGGCGTAGCCGAAATTTCACTCAAAGCCGATGTTAACAGGCGCAATGTTTACGATACGCTCAATCGCCTTATCGAAAAGGGCCTTGTTTTTCGTATTTTCAAGAAAGAAGAGAATAAATTTCGAGCGGTCAGTCCTGATAAATTGCAGGAGATGCTTCAGAAACAGTCGGAGCAGTTGAATAATATTTTGCCTGAATTAAAAAAAATGTATGAAACTGAGCCCCAAAAAGAAGCCGCCTTTATTTACAAGGGCAAAGAGGGCTACAAAAATTACCTTCGAGATATGGCCAATGTGGCGGAGGATACCTATTTTCTTGGTGCCAAGGGCCTCTGGTTTACCCCCTGGGTCGAGAAACAGTATTTGGATGACTATAAGGATGCGATGACCAGAAAGGGTAAGAAATATTACACTCTTTACGATCCCAGAGTCAAAAAAGAGCTGCCAGAGGCGCTCAAAAATGTCGGAGGTGAATATAAAATTTTACCCAAAGGCTACGAAGCCCCAGGGGTCACCGATGTTTTCGGAGATTATGTCGTTACCTTTACTAGTGTTGGCATTGGCAATTTCGGCGAGGACGGCACAATCTTTGTCATGATTAATCCGGAACTCGCAGAAACCTATAGAACTTGGTTCCGTTTAATTTGGGATCTTTGTCCCGATAAGAATAAATAAGATTGCTTCTGATTTCTACCTCCCTTAATCCCTCCTAATCGAAGAAGGAAAAGTAGCTGCAATGGCCCTACTAATCACTCCTAATCAAATAAGGGAAAGTAGCCATGATGATCCCGTTCTGATCCCTCTCCTAGTTTAGGAGAGGCTAGGTGAGGTAGGTTCATTTAAAATTGATAGTATCCTCTCAATCACGCCCTCAATATTCTCCATCACTTCTTTATTGGTAAATCGAACAACCTTTATATTTAGCGAATTCAGATATTTAGTTCTGTCTTTATCGTATTCTTTTTGGTTGCCCAAATAATGGCTTTCACCGTCAAGCTCGATCGCTAGTCTCTTTAATGGGCAGTAAAAATCCAAAATAAAATTAGCGGCGCTATATTGTCTTTTGAACTTATAGCCACCCAATTGGCCCGCCCTGATTCTCTGCCAAATAACCACTTCTGTAATAGGCATATTCTTCCGAAGATTGCGCCTGAGATCAGCACTATCTTTATTATTGAAAATATATTCTATTTTTACTACCTCCCCTAACCCCTCCTGATCCAGGAGGGGAAATAATTGCAATGATCCTGTTTAATCCCTCTCCTAGTTTAGGAGAGGCTAGGTGAGGTAGATATGTTATTTCCCGTTGCATTTCTTATATTTCTTACCAGAACCGTCCCCCTTCGCTAAAGCTACGAAAGGGACTCGGCTTGATTTTCACAAAATTCAGAACTTATTTCCCGTGACAATGTTTGTACTTTACCGGGCGTCCGTCTGCCTTAGTCGCTCCGCATGGGCAGGGATCGTTTCTGCCGACTTTTGATAATTTATTTCTGACCTGAGAGGCAGGCCCTGAGGCACTCGATTCCTTCATTCTGTCATATACGCTGCTGCCTTTACCGAATGATTTTTTTAAAAGCTCATCGTTTTTAACCTTTTGCTTTTGGCTCTCTGCCTGAATAGCAAGCATCTTCTGAGCAACTGCCAGATCTTCTTTTCCCGCCTGCAAAAGCTGGGCTTTAGCGACTGCGGGCAGGTCATTCTCAAATCCGCCTACTTCACTAATATCAGGCTGAGTATATTCCAGCTTTTTCTCTTCTATGGGTCTCGGCTGGGGTTGCGCAGAAACTTCTACGCGAAAAATTGTTTTAGCCACAGAACTTTCAATGCTTCGGAGTAGACCTTCGAATAAACGGTAAGCTTCCTGCTTATATTCGATAAGAGGATCACGCTGGCCGTAACCCTGAAGTCCAATACCGGTTCGAAGTTCGTCCATCGTTGTCAGATGCTCGACCCAAAGCATATCAATCGTCCTTAGATACACCGCTTTCTCGATCTGACGCATCACTTCCGGCCCAAACTTTTCTTCTCGAGCTTCATAAAGGCTTATTGCCTGAGCCTTTAGTTTTTCCATATCCAAAAGCTCTACCGGGGAACCAAGCATTACAGTCAGTTCCGATTTGGCCTTATCGGGGTTTTCAATATTCAAATTGATTATTGCTTCAATCTCATCATCAATGATTTCGAGAATCTCGCTTCTCAGGTCAGTCGGCTCTGACTGTCCAATGGTCTCATAGTCATTTGGATTTTGAATATTGGAATTTGATTGGTTGCTGGTTGTTGATTGTTGGTTGTTGACCTCTAATTCCAGTATTCTTCTTCGTTTCCTGTAAATGACCTCGCGATGCTTATTCATCACATCATCATATTCAACGAGATGTTTTCGAATGTCGAAATTATATCCCTCAACTCTTCTCTGGGCTGATTCAATTGAGCGTGAAATCATCGCATTCTGGACTGGCATGTCGTCAGGCAGACCCAACGAACTCATTAGATTCTTCAGCCGCTCGCCGCCAAAAATTCTCATTAGATCATCTTCCATCGAAACAAAGAATTGAGAAGACCCTGGATCGCCCTGCCTTCCGGAACGGCCACGGAGCTGATTGTCAATACGGCGTGCCTCGTGACGTTCAGTACCAAGAACATGCAATCCTCCAACTTCCCGGACACCTTCGCCCAATTTGATATCGGTTCCGCGTCCGGCCATATTTGTTGCCACAGTCACCGCGCCCTTGAGGCCTGCCTTGGCAATAATTTTGGCTTCACGGTCATGCTGCTTCGCGTTCAAAACTTCGTGCTTGATGCCAGCCCTCTTCAAGCTTTTCGACAGCAACTCATTTCTTTCGACAGAAACAGTACCAATCAAAATCGGCTGACCCTTCTCGGTTCTCTCTTTGACATCTTTGACAATCGCATCGAGCTTAGCTTCGACCGTTTTATAAATCTGATCAGGAAAATCCTTGCGGGCAACTGATTTATTTGTTGGAATTTCCACAACATCGAGTTTGTAAATTTTGTAGAATTCCTCTGCTTCCGTTGCGGCAGTTCCGGTCATACCAGCCAATTTTCCGTACATGCGAAATAAATTTTGGAAGGAGATTGTAGCCAAGGTCTGCGACTCACTTTTTACTTCAACATTTTCCTTCGCCTCAATTGCCTGATGGAGTCCCTCCGAATAACGTCTGCCAACCATCAAACGGCCGGTAAACTCATCAACGATAATAATTTCCCCTTCCTTGACGACATAATCACGGTCCTTTTTGAATAAACCATGCGCCTTCAGGGCTTGCTCCAGGTGATGAACCATCGCGATACCACCGGCTTCATAAATATTGTCTATATGAAGCATTTTTTCCATCTCGGCGATTCCCTTATCTGTCAGCGAAACTGCCTTGTCCTTCTCATCGACGATATATCCCTCTCCCTCTTTCAACCGTGGCACGAGTGAGGCGAACTGTTGATACATGCCAGTTGATTCCTCTGCCGGAGCCGAGATAATCAACGGAGTTCTAGCCTCATCGATCAGGATTGAGTCCACTTCATCAACGATAGCAAAATTAAGCGTCCGCTGAGAGCAGAGTTCAACGCTCGGCGCCATGTTATCGCGCAGATAGTCAAAACCAAATTCGTTGTTTGTACCATAAGTGACATCACAAGCATAAGCATCCTTACGCGAACAAGGCTCTAAGTTTAGGCCTTCACTTTCCGAATAATGTTTGTAATTATGTTTTTTAACGAAACGATAAGTTTCCTGATTACTCTGGATAATACCGGTAGAAAGACCCAAAAAATGAAATACTTCCCCCATTCCTTCTCCCTGATGGCGGGAAAGATAATCATTCACAGTCACAAGGTGGACTCCCTGACCGGTCAGAGCATTCAGATACAAGGGCAGAGTAGCCACAATCGTTTTGCCTTCACCGGTTTTCATCTCGGCGATCTTACCCTGATGAAGAACCAATCCACCGATCAGCTGGACATCAAAATGGCGTTCTCCCCAAACACGCTTCATCGCTTCTCTCATGACCGCAAAAACTTCGGGTGTGATCTCCTCTATGATTTCATTCTGCCGGCCTAAATCAGCGAGCTTCTCTTTGAATTCCAAGGTCTTGGCTTTCAAAGCCTCATCTGATAATTTGCTAAGTTCGCTTTCAAAGGCGTTGATTTTCGCAACCTGGCTCTGAAGGGAGCTTATCACCCTACGGCTGGGATTATAGATTTTATCGAGTAAAGACATAATAATAACTCAAAAATTAAAGGTTAAAACTAAAAACCATAACCCAAAAACAGTAAAACTTAACTCACGGAAAATTTTTGCCTTTTAAATTATGGTTTTAACTTTTCCGTTTTAAATTTTAAGTTAAAAGAATGGCATCAGCCATAATAGATATTATCACGAGTAAAGTCCCAATACAATGAAAGCAATTGCAACTGATACCAAGTTAAAAAATATATAACTTATTCTTCGAACGCTTGGTGCTCGAGCGTGAGAAGTACTCATTACATTCGGACAAAACATCAGTAAACTTGTCTTACTTTCTTATTCCCAACCGTCGTAGTGCTCTATCAATTTTACCGGTCGATCCTTTTTGCGTCTTATCCAATCTTTTCCGTTGGAATTCCGACATTGCACGCTCAAAGGATTTGTAGGCGTAAGCAAAGGAACGCATCAATCTGTCATCGACATGTTGCACAAAGATTTTTTCAGAACCAAAAACTGCCGATAATTCAACTACTTGATCCGTGCCACCCTTCTCAGGGCTGGTTTCATCCCTCAAATATATATCGATTATCATCGGCTCATCTTTCAAATACCGCTTCAATTTCATCACTTTCTTCTCGATCAATGCTTTCTGTTTAGCGCTAATCACAATGTCTTTAATATGAAATTCTACCTTCATCCTGGCTCCTTTCTAACAAATTAGCCGATTAAATTTCTACATGCAATATCAGTTTTATTGTACCAAAGTTTCCAAAATAAAAAAGCAGCCAGTGACCGGCCACTTTTTATTCCTTATTGACGCTCTCTATCCCCCATTCCACGTTCTACGTTCCCCGCTCCACACTCAACCTTCCCCCTCCCACGTTCCCAATCTACATTCTACGTTCTACATTCCCAATCTACGTTCCACGTTCCCCGCTCTACGTTCTACCTTCCCCACTCTACCCTTTGATTTCTTTGAAGCCTGTGTAGTTCTGCAATACTTCTGGGACTTTGACTGTGCCATCCTGTTGCTGATAATTTTCAAGGATTGCGATCAACGGACGCTCTGAGAAAGCTGTGCCGTTGAGAGTATGAAGATATTCAATTTTTCCAGATCTTGTCTTATACCGGATATTGAGGCGTCGAGCCTGAAAATCAGTGCAATTTGAGCAAGAATGAGTCTCTCTATAATTATTTTCACCCGGCATCCAGACCTCAATATCAAATTTCTTGGCAGCAGGAGCTCCCAAGTCACCGGCACAAATATTGACGACCTGATACGGCAATCCAAGCCCTTGCATTAGTTTCTCTTCTATCGAGACTAGATATTCATGCTCTTTCTCTGAATCTTCCGGCTTGCAATAGGAAAACATCTCGGCTTTATTAAATTGATGAGCCCGCAAAATACCCCGGACATCCTTGCCATGGCTACCTGCCTCCCGGCGAAAACAAGTCGAGATACCGACATACCGCAAAGGCAGTTCTTTTTCGGAAATTATTTCATCCATATGGTAACCGGCGAGCGGATGCTCCGCTGTTGCTGCAAGATACAAATCATCCTGAGTTTTGTAGATTTCATCTTCGAGCCCAGGCAAATATCCGGCGCCTTCCATTATCGTTTTATTAAGCAAGATCGGCGGAATCATAGGGATAAATCCTTCAGCGACCAAAAGATCTACGGCATAACGGAAAAGAGATAATTCGAGAATTACTAACTGCTTTTTCAAATAATAAAATCGAGACCCTGCAACCTTTGCGGCACGCTCTGTGTCAAAAAGATCCAGCTTTTCGGCTATTTGAACATTGTCTAAGAGTTCAAAATCAAAATTCGTAGGCTCTCCCCATTTCCGATTGACTGTATTTTCCTTGTCGGATTTACCAGGAATGACATCGGCCAACGGCGGATTTGGAATCTCATACATTATCTTGCGGTATTCGATACTGGCCTTTTCCAACTCCGGCTTCAATTCTTTAATTTTTGCCGAAACGGTACCCGCTTCATTAATCGCATCGATCTTTTGCTGTCCATGAAACATGGCAATCTCTTTGGAATGCAAATTGAGCTCATTTTGATATTGCTCAATCTTTACGATCAGGTCACGCCTACGCTTATCCAGCTCAATAGCCTCGTCAACAAGCGCCGGCTCAGCACCCTTCATCGCAATCTTTTTCTTTATTTCCTCCGGATGTTCCCGGATCTGTTTTATATCAAGCATAATACTCCAATTTCTAATTATTCTAATTGCTCTAAATAATTGTGTCATCCTCGGGCAGAGCTTGCCCTGAGCGAAAGTCGAACGGGCAACGCCATGACCCGGGGATCCAATTTCTTATTATGGCAACCAAACTTATGGATTCCAGATCTCGAGCCACAGTCTGGAATGACAACAAACTGCTTATTGGATATTGAGATTTATTTGGTTATTGTCTCTTGGTTATTGGTGATTTTTCCCTCTGGTCTCATAAAAGGAAAAAACAAAACCTCTCTCAAAGTTTTTGAATTTGTAAGTACTCGGACAAAACGGTCAATTCCCATCCCCCAGCCGGCGGCTGGCGGCATTCCGTACTCCATCGCCTTTAGGAAATCTTCGTCGATGACTTGCGCTTCTTCGTCGCCCTTCTCCCGCAATTTCATTTGTTCTTCGAAGCGTTTGCGCTGGTCTACCGGATCATTCAATTCGGAAAATGCCTTGACCAATTCCAACCCGTTAATGACTAATTGGAATGTGTCCACAAATTCTGGATTTTTTTCATTTCTTTTGGCAAGCGGAATCATACTGGCCGGATGATTCGTCACAAAGGTTGGCTCAACCAACTTCAATATACCAGCTTTAAATGATTCATCGGTATTCTTGCCGCCAGTAACTTCATCAAAAGTAATGCGCTTGAAAGGCTTGCTAAAATCAATTTCTTGACTATCAATTTCTAATTCCAGCTTGTTGCTGTTGACCTCTTTGACCACATCTCGAACCAGCTTTTCAGTAAAATTCATTAGCTTTTCATAATCAGAGTAAGCCCAGTAAAATTCCAGATTTGTAAATTCGGGATTATGAGTGGCATCAACGCCTTCATTGCGAAAGCAACGGGCAAACTCAAAGATTTTTTCAAAGCCTCCAACAAGTAGGCGCTTTAGATATAATTCGGGAGCAATACGGAGAAAAACGTCCCGGTCATAAGCATTATAATGAGTAGTAAACGGCTTAGCCGACGCACCGCCGGCAATCGATTGGAGAACTGGTGTATCAACCTCCATAAAACCTTCGCTTATGAGCGAATTCCGCAAAGTCTGAATCACCGTTGAGCGTATTTGAAATTTCTCTCTAACTTCAGGGTTTACGATCAGATCAACATAGCGTTCGCGATAACGACTCTCAACGTCCTTGAGGCCATGCCATTTCTCAGGTAGCGGCCTTATCGCCTTAGCCAATATTTTAATCTTATGAGATTCAACTGAAAGTTCGCCTGCTTTCGTCACAAAAAGAGTACCTTTGGCTTCTGCAAAATCACCTACTTCCAGCAAAGAAACCAATTTGAATTCCTCTTCGCCCAAAATATCCGCCCGAAAGACGGCTTGAATTTTTCCGGATTGATCTTCCAAGTCGGCAAAGATTAGCTTTCCATGCCCGCGGAGCGCCATAAGCCGGCCATCCACAGCGACTTCCTCTTTTTCATCAATTATTTTGTCCCTATTCGCTCTTATTTCAGAGATAACGCAACAACGGTTTGATTTTTCCGGATATGGATTAACTCCGAGTTTTTTGATCTCCTCTAATTTATCCAAGCGATTTTTGATGAGCTCTTTTTCAGTTGTACCCAATTCTTGTGACATTTATTCCTCTTTTTGCAATGTAGTTTAGCCCATTTATACCATAAATCAACATATATTAAAACTGCCAATTTGAAAAATGCCCCAATAGAGATAGGGGGCATTTTTCATGATTCTATATTACCAATGTTTTCGTTATTTTTGTCTATCCAATATTGACGATTTTACAGGTTGAGGTGCCGGCAGGAGTTTTTACTTCGATAGTATCGCCCTTCTTATGACCGAGCAAAGCAGAGCCTATCGGCGAATCAAGGGAAATGCGGCCTGAAAGCGGATCTGCTTCATCAGAACCGACAATTTCATATTCCATTTTTTCGCCGTCATCGTCGATTGAAACGGTACAGCCGACAGCTACTACGCCTTTACACTCTTTTTTAATAATTTCAGCATTTTTGATCTTCTGCTCCAATTCCTGTTCTTTGCCCATCAAAAAAGATTGTTCATTTTTAGCCTCATGATATTCGGCATTTTCAGAAAGATCGCCCATATCACGAGCTTCCTTGATTTTGACGCTAACATCTTTCATCTTCTTTTTGACATCAAGAAGCTGATTTTTAAGTTTTAAAAGCCCTTCTTCCGTAATGTAGTTGCTCATAGGAACCCCGTTAAAAAATTATAGCACGAAGTTTTGATCTCCGTGTTATGTATCTCTTATTAATTTTACCCACGAAATCTTCTCAAATTGCTTCGACTTTGTCAAGCCTTCAAAAGGAAAGGAAATGTTTTAATATTTGTGGTATAAGATCTAGACAAACCATTGCCATCAAATAAATTGCAGTCTATTGCTTAAAATAAGCGGAGAGGATCTCCTTGGCTACCGGGGCTGCAATTTCGTGGCCTCCCCCGCCTCCCTCGACCAATACAATCACTGCAATTTCCGGCTTCTCATAAGGAGCATAGCAGGTAAACCAGGCATGGGTTTTCTGATTATTTAAAAACTGAGCCGTTCCGGTTTTCCCTGCAACGGAAAAAGGAAGATCATTCAAATTTCTGGCTGATCCCTCTGTTATCGCCATCCTCATCCCATCTTGAACCGCTTTCAGGGCAAAGGACGGCAAAAGGTTTTCTCTCCTAATTTTCGGTTTGAACTCGGAGATACTTTTTCCATCTTTGCCAATTATCTTCTGAGCAATCTGTGGAGTCATGACCTTCCCACCGTTTGCAATAGCAGCAGTAGCAACCAGCATCTGGATAGGAGTAACCAGCAGATCCCCCTGACCGATAGCGGCATGATAAGTATCGCCGATATACCATTGCTGGTCAAAGACTCTCTTCTTCCATGAAGCATCAGGCAACAAACCGCTCTCCTCGCCCGTCAAATCGATACCGGTCTTGCCTCCCAGGCCAAAAAGCTGCCAGTACTGCTTGATCTTGTCGATTCCAAGACCCTTTATTTTATCGAAGCCCCCTCCGATTGAGTAAAAGAAGATATTATTCGACTCAGCAATCGCTCTTTTGATATCTGTTAGTCCATGGTCTTTCCAATCAGGGAAAGTATAATCGCCAATTTTGATCTCAGCAGGTGTGTCAAAGGCAGTATTTAAGGTGATATTTCCCTCTACAAGGCCTGCTGCCGCTAAAACAATTTTTACAATCGAACCGGGAGGATAGACACCAGCGATGGCTCGGTCAAACATCGGATAGCTTTCATCCTCTGCCAGTTTTCTATAATCGTCATTCGAGATTCTCGTAGAGAAAAGATTATTATTGTAGTCAGGCAAAGAAACCATCGATAGAATGGCGCCCGAATTCACGTCCATCACGATAGCAGATCCTCCGCTTAGTTTACTCCCAGTCAGCTCTCGGCCTGCCTCTATTCCTTTATTTAGAGCTTCCGCCGTTTTTTGCTGCAGTGCAGAATCGATATTCAGAACAATGTCATTTCCCGGTATTGGTTCACTATTATCGGGAGTAACCAAAGTCTTTATGACATTTCTGCCGGAGTCAACTTCAACCTCCTCAATGCCGTTCTGTCCCCTGAGATATTCCTCGTAAACCGATTCAATGCCCGTCTTACCGACGCGAGCAGTTGCCGTGTAGACAGATGATTTTTCCAAGTCATCGGCAGAGACTATGCCTGTATATCCCAAGAGATGAGCCAAACCAGGGAACTGCCGATATTCCCGAAGCGGCCTATTTGCAACCGATAAACTAGTAACATTCGTGACTTTTCCCTCCAAGAGCAGAGCCTCATCATGGGATATATTTTCTTTTAGAATTACGGCGCTCAACGCTCTGGAGCCGGCTTTATCGATCGCCTTGATGATATCTTCGACTGAAAGACCAGAAATCTCGGCGATTTGTGAAATAGTGCTTTCTCTGTCCGCCTTTTTAATCGGTAAGTCGGCGGGAGTGACTGTTAGGGCAAACGAGGGCTCGTTTTTAGCTAACCAATTGCCACTAGAATCCAATATCATCCCCCGGCTCGCTTCAGTGACCCTTTGGATAATTCTATTGCCCTTGGCCTTGCCTTCGTAAAAAGAGCCGTAGACAATCTGTAAATTGAACAGACGAAAAGCTAAAAACAAAAAAATCAGAAGAAGACCTGCCCGAACTGCCAGAAGCGGCATCGTTACACTTTTACTTTCGATTGTTCCAATCGGCGGGAGGCTTGAGTCAGTCGAATTGTAAATCATAGAAGAGTCAGACTGAGACCGCCGGCTCTGCTTTTCGCTCAACAAATTTTTGAAATTACCAAATATATCCATTAAAATTTTATCTCACCAACCTTCAATTTAGCTTCTGCTTTTAAAAATATTTGATAGAATATCAATCCGATGGCAGAATTAAGGATGACAAAATAAGGCATTGTCGAAAATGCACGTGCATCCCAAGAATTTTCATAAATCAAGCTGACAAGAAAGAGTAGAGCGAAAGCTGAGACAAAGTAGAAGAGGGAAGAAAACAACGCCGGCTTTGGAAAAAATCTGAACCTAATAAAATTGATAAAAAACGGAAAAATTACAAAATTTATAAGCAATATGAAAAGAGGCAAAGAAGTGAAAATAGAGTAAAAAATAGTGACGGCGAAAAGAGAAACCAGGAAGACCCGGCCTTTGGAGATAACTGCCCCGATCATCAGTATCAGATAAGCAGACATTATCGAGGCACCATTCAGGGCAAGACTACTAAAAAATGAGACATCCAAGATAACTGAAAATAATAAAAGTAAAATCAATAAAAAGTAATTTATCGGTTTCATTGTTTTTGTACAAAAACTAATTCTAAATTTGACAAATCTACAATAGGGTCAACAGAAATACTCTTGAAAACTCCCGAACCGCTCGAACGAGTTTTGCCGGCCCTGCCTATTAAAATACCTTGTTTAAGTGTTTCTCCGAGCCCGGAAGTTACAACATTTTCACCCTCTTTGTATTCGACATCGGACATCATATTATCAAGATGCAACCCCGAAATCCCACCTCGGAGCACTCCCTTTGAGCGGCTCTCCTGAAGCATGGCCTGAATTAGTGAGTCTTTGCTAGTAATCAGGACTACAGTCGAACTATGTGCCGCCGAAGATTTAACAAGACCGACCAACACGCCACCTGAGATGACCGGTTCAGATTCCGACACTCCATCATCTTTTCCCTTATCAATGATAATATAATCCAAAAAAGCAGTCGGTTCCTGTCTGATAATTCGCGCCGCGATCAGAGTATTTTGTGTGGCCTTGTCGAGCAAACCAAGCTCCTGTTGCAGCAGCTTGTTTTCATGCTCTAATTCCAAGATTCTACTCTTATCTACCTCCATCGCCTGAAGCGTTCCCGTCAGTTGCTTATTCTGTGCCTTTAAATCACGGACATGAATAATGATTGAAAAAGGACTTTTGATTGAAGCCCCGATCCTGGAAAACAAAGCCAGCGGTTTCCTTGCAACATCATTGGAGAAAGAGCTTACCTTTTTTCGGGAAATTGGCGCCAGGGAAAAGACAACAGAGGAAACAAGCAGAGCATAAATTATAAATTTAAGAAGTTTCTTCATTTTTTAAATTTTGGTCTGTTTTGGTAATAAAACATCGGAGAGCAGATCTAAGTCTTCCAAAACCATGCCCGCTCCTCTGGCAACAGCGGTCAAGGGGTCGTCTGCTATATGAACCAACGTTTGCGTCTCCAATGCTATTTTTTTGTCTAGCCCCCGCAACAAAGCCCCGCCGCCTGATAAAACTATCCCCCGATCCATTATATCAGCTAGCAACTCCGGCGGAGTTTCCTCCATTGTTACCCTGATGCTCTCCAGAATCTGATTTAATGACTTTTTCATTGCCTCTCTTATCTGGATATCATTGACAATAATTTCCTTGGGGAGACCGGTTACCAAATCCCTCCCTCTCATCGGCGCTTCTAATCTGTCCTTTAGCTCAATCGCCGAGCCAACCCGAATCTTTATCTCCTCAGCTGTCCGCTCGCCCAATAATAAATTAAATTTGTCTCTGGCATATTGAATAATATCATCATTTAATTCATCCCCGGCAATGCGAAGCGATCTTGAAGCGACTACACCGCCGAGAGCGATGACAGCAACCTCAGTCGTACCGCCGCCGATGTCAACTATCATGCTGCCTGATGCATCTTGGATGGGCAAACGGGCACCAATCGCTGCGGCAATAGGCTCTTCTATTAGGAAAACCTCCCGGGCGCCCGCATTGATAGCGCCCTCCTCGACAGCCCTGCGCTCAACTTCGGTAACACTATGGGGAATGCCGATCACGACACGAGGACGCGGCATCAGAGTGAACTTCTCCCTCTGCACTCTTTCAATAAAGTAACGGAGCATCTGCTCAGTAACTTCAAAATCAGAGATGACGCCATCTACTAGCGGCCGAATCGCTACAATATGGGCAGGGGTACGGCCGACCATCCTCTTTGCTTCTTCACCCACAGCCAAAATGTCTTTCGTTCTCTTATTTATGGCAACAACAGAGGGCTCCCTGATAACTATGCCTCTTCCCTTTATATAAACCAAAGTATTGGCGGTCCCCAAATCGATCCCAATATCATGGGAGAAACGGCTAATTAATTTGCTAAAAATGTTCATTTAAGAAGGAATTAAAAATTAACTTTTGTTGATTTCTGATGCTGAGCTTGCAGGTATCAAATGTACTATCAGTATTTCACTTTAGTTTATAAATGATTGGGAAGTCAATAAAAACAAAAGCACTTACTATTCCCGGCAGAATCCCTTCCACGGTTAATGCCCAAGATAACTTTTTGATGCTTAATTAATATCCCAAAATTTTTAATGTTTTCGCTTTGTGTTCCTCTCCCGTCTTACTCGGGTAAATCTGGCCATCCTTATGAAAGAAAAAAAGATAATCGGAGGCTTCGGGATGAACTGTGGCTTCGATACTTTTGATGCCTGGATTACAGATCGGAGTAGGAGGCAAACCGTCTGTAAGATAGGTATTGAAGTTGGAAATGACACTCTTCAAATCGCTGGTTTTGACTGGGGCCCAAAATTTATAGTTTTTTATCTCGGTCACATCAAGATTTACGATTGCATTTTCATCCTTGCCGTAACGGACCGTTGGGTCCGACTCGAGCCTCATCCCTATTTTTAAACGGTTTTTATATATACCGGCGATGATACTTCTGTCAAAATCGCCAGCCGCTTCCCGTTCAACAATTGAGGCAATAACAAGATCTTCTTTGCTAACTTCTAAATTCGAAGCAGAGATTTTGCCCTGATAGTCTTCCAGCATAATATTGATGATCTCCTTGGCGCTCATAACCGGATTGAAATAATGAGTGTTGGGAAAAAGAGACCCTTCGTAAGGTTTAGCCGACGCCACAAAGTCCTCGTACTTTACAATTTTGAGTTCATCCAGCCTTTGCCCGATTTGTTCGACTCTCCAACCTTCGGGGATGGTAACTTTTACAAGTTTAATTTTACCCTGGGCAAGCAATCCGACAATATCATTGATGGATGAACCGGCAGCAATTTCATAATACCCAGGTTTAATTTTTTTGATGTTGGACTTCCCATGCCAGTAAAATATTCTTTCGTCTTTTATTAAATTTTGAGCTTTTAACTGCTCTGCCAGAGATTTTAGATTTTGATTTTCCTCAATCTTGATTAAAGTCGGCTCCAAACTCCCGTTTTTTGCATTGACCGTTGACTTGAACAAGATAGTAAAAATAAGGCCGAGAACGACCAATATTATCAATAAGGATGAAATTATAATTAATAAAATTTTTCTCAAAGATAACCTCTGCAAAATGCTTAATTTGTTTGCTGGATATCTGGCTCAACCTCCCCATCTCTGAACCTGCCAAAGAATTGTTCCAATATCGTTATCGCCGCCAGTTCATCGACTTTGCCGCTGGATCTTTCCGCCCTAATACCTGAATTTGATAGCCGCTCCTCTGCTTCGACTGAGGTGAACTGTTCGGCCTCAAAATATACAGGTAAACCGGTAACAGCATTTAGGGATTTGGCGAAATTCCGAATTTTCAGAGCGATTGTTCCCTCCTCTCCCTGAGACCTAATCGGCATACCAATCACTACAGCCTGTGCTTCCTTCTCCTTGGCAATCTCCGCAATCCTATGGACAGCTTCGTCGTTATTCTCAAGGATTCCGCCGCCAAAAGCAAAACTTTCGCCAAAAGCCAAGCCGATTCTTTTCAAACCAAAATCAATTCCGATATACATAGATCAATTATATCAGCAAAAGAGCTTAGACTAAAGAGGATTACTCCTGATAATTAAATTCGACTTTGATTCGGTCGGACAAAATTGGAGTGAAGGCCAAAAAGCTTGGGGTCACCTTGATCGCAGCAGAATCTACCCCCTCTATTGCCGATAAGCTCTTTTGAGCATTATTTGAAATTTTGGCTTTAATCTGCTTTTTGATATCCGAGGCAATTATTCTTTTACCAATTTTGCCCGTAAATTTCACCTTCATTGTGATCGTACCTGTATCGTTATCGCTCGCATCGAGAGTATAGGAGATGCTGTTACCCTCCGGATCAACGACCATTTTTTCTCCGCCCAATTTGTTTTCAACTTCTTTGGTAATCTTATCCTTCAATTCCTGCTCGGAAAAGGCTAGTGCATAGACTTTTATTTTCATTTCAACCATAAACTTTTCAACTTCATCATTGACTTTACGATCAGCTTCAACGCTTATGATTTCATCGGTAGCAAACTTGTCACAGACTTTCTGCCCACCCTTTTCTGCGTTTGAAAGTAAATCGACCTTTCCCTGTTCAGCCAACTCCTTTCTTAGATTTTCCTGTGCACTCTTTAGATCATCTTCGGTGACAAACTTTATCTTCTTAGAAACACCGCCCGAAAAAGCAGCCTTACTTTCGGCAGACATACCGTTGACTGTAAATGTTGTTGGCGAAAGATTGTATGCATCACCATTTTCCTCAGCCGTCACAGCCGTTTCCACCACCCCTGGCACCATATCGCATTGCAGAGCTACGCCCACCACCCGGCAGTTGGTTGAAGCTGTCACGGCAGGAACAATCACACCGCTGTCCAGAACAAAGACCTTACCATCCTTGGCCGTTGCTTTGGCGCCTTTTTGTAAGATCTGAGCCTTGGTTGAAACACTGTTGGAGATAGTAATTTTACCTTTTGCCGGAGTACCATTGTCTTTTTCGCCTGTCGCGTCGAATTGCTTATTCAATGTTTTCTCTACTTCGGCCAGCTGACTCTTTATAGCCACTTTATCGTTTGACTGTTGAGGATCCTTTTGCGCTTCCACATCAAAGCTCTGTTCGTAATCCTCAGCTTTCAGATTAATTGTTGCCTTAGCAGATGGACCGAAAATGGCTGCCAAAATTAGGATTGCCAAAGCGCAAATGGAAGCAAAAACCTTTATTCCTCTCCTCGAATCTGTATGGATATACCGCTTTTTGTTCATCTCTGCTCCTTTTGGATCTTCACTTTTTCTAGCTGATATTGTTTCTTCCTGTGATGTTGTTTCCGGCTCATCCTGAGCCAGAGAGCGGCAATCGTCCTCCATAGAAATTTCCTCTTCGTCTGCCGGGATTGCCTCCTTTTCAGAATCATCCGATTGATCCTCTGGCTCAACCTCATCATCTTCATCTATTTGAGTATCCTCTTTGGTTTCTTTATCGGAGTGAGCTTTTTTATTCAATGAAGAGAGATCGTAGCGCTTAAATTTATTCTCTTCGTCCTCTTCTTCGTCGATCTTCTCCAGCGGAACGACATCCGGCAAAGTTTCTTTTAGAATCGCTTTTTCTGCTTCGGAGGCACGATCGAAGACTGGAATCTTTACCTGCTCGGCCAAATTCCGGATAATTTTATCGCCTGTAACAATTGCAATTTGCTTTTCAATATTAGCAGCGCTTCTTTTCAATAGTTTTAGATTAATAATACTCTGGCCGATAGTACTTCCCCGTGGGATTACAAAAGCGACCCCCTTCTTCTCGGATTTCCTGATCCGGTCGACAACGGAGGTAATTTCCTCATCTGGCTCTAAATATATGACATCATTCATAGTTGTTTTGTTTGTTATAAATCAATCTGCTGTCCCTATCAATCTTTATAATCTCTATGTTCTCATCCCATCTACTAATCGATCAAGCAATCCCCCAACCACTCCCTCATCGCCGGCCAAGTCAATAATTAAATTGGCGAGACCCATCGGTGTAATATCCTGTGACCCGACCAGTTTCCCTGTGCTGTCATGAATTGAAGTAATTTGTTTGGGCTTGATAAAGTCAACTTTTGGCTGTCTGGCAAATGGCAACTTTTTAGCCCAAGCTTTCTTTTCCAGATATTCGGTGATCTCAGGTAAGAGTGAGCCGCCGCCACAAAGCAAAATCTTGGATGGTAAAAGTTCGGTATCCGAAAACTCCTCCAAAGCTAATTCTACTCCGGCAAGCCAAACCTCACAATCATTTTCGAGAGCCTTTTTTATCCGGGTATGGATTTCGGAACCAGCCGGAATTTTGCCAAGGGAGTAATCAATCTTCAATTTCTCAGCCTCCACAAAACTCTTATCAAAAACATCAGCGATAGACTTGGTAAAAACTCGTCCGCCAATCGCAAACATGCGTGTCCCCTCGACTCCTCCGCCACGCACCACTGCGATATCAGTTGTGCCGCCGCCAACATCAATGAAGATAGAAGAAAATTCAGATGAATCCTCGAGTCCAACGCAACGGGCAACAGCATAAGGCTCGGCTGCAATCGAAAGAAGATCAAGCCCCAATCCCTCGGCGATTGTCTGAAGTGCCCCAAGATGAACTATCGGCGCAAATGCGTTGAAAATGCCAACCTGAACTTCTCGTCCCTGAAACCCGATTGGATTAGAAACCTTGTACCCGTCAATTTTCACGTCCACGACTGCCGAATGAACAAGTTTGACATCAATTTCGGCCTGTCCGGTCTCCCATGCTAGCTCAGCCCTGGTTTTATCGAATGATTTTGTTTGAACCTCAGAAACTATCTCTTTTAGCTCCTTGGTTGTCATTTTTTCCTTGGAGTTTTCCCTATCAAAGCGGACAGTCGTAGTGGCGCCCTTGACTAGTTCGCCAGCAATGCCGATGACACACTGTCTCGGCGCTACTTTAGCCATTTCAAATGCCTGATCGAGTGCAACCTCGCAATTTTTGATCACACCGGCAATATCGGTGACACGTCCGCCCTGCATATCAGAAAGACTCTGCTTTTGCTTGCCGACACCGATCACATTGGCATTGTCCCCTTCGATGCGAAAAACCAGCACCTTGACGTATTCGGTACCGATATCAAGCGCAATTGCATGCTTGTGTTTACTTTTTTTCAAAAATAGTGCCAAATAAATCCCCTCGTGCCCATGCTTGTCAGTCTGAACGTAAGTGAAGAATCGCCTCACTAGCAAGCTGAACAATATTATTAACTTATTCTATTATATAACAAGTAGTAAATAAATGCCAAATCATTAGGAAATGTGCCGTCATGGAGATGAGAAAATTCTGCCAATTACAATCTTTCAGAATAAAAAAAGGGGTGCACCGGCCTCCTGCCAGCGCACCCCGCGTGCTAAGTTCCCCTTTTCACCTCCTTCCGTCGCCGGCATCCAAGCCAGCAACTACCGATCAAGAAATTCCATACACTCAACGTACTTATTGTGCGGCATTGTCCCGCCATCGTCGTAATAAGTAAGAGCCCGACGGAGTGTATAGAGAGCATTGAGACTCTTGCCGACTGCCGCCAGTGCTTCACGGGCGCCCTGTTCGCGATCCATCAAGACGAAGACCTCGTCCATCACGTTCAGTTGAGCTGCATTGGCAATTTCAATGCCTTTTACAAGGCTGCCGCCGCTGGTACCAACATCATCACAGATGGCGATACTATCTCCGGGGAAGACTATGCCTTCGACCGAGGCTTTGGAGCCATGGTCCTTCGGTGGATGTAAGGTCGCCTGAGACCAATGCATCTGGAAGCATATCGATGAGACTAGCGGAGTCACGCCAGTTGGGATGTCGGCGAGATGATTGAAGTTGATACCTGATTTGCCAATCATCTCGACACAGGCCATGACCGCTATTTTCATTGCAACCGGATGCCCCCGCAAACGGCGCCAATCAGCATAAACCGGCGATAGAAGCCCACTCTTCAGAGTGTATGGGCCATCCCATTGAATAATGCGCTTCAGGCAGGAACTCCAGCAAAGCTCGCTGGCAAGCTGTCAACGATTCAATCATATTTCACCTCCCCCTCACGCCGTGGCTGGCAGAATCTGCGATACCAGTTGGTATGCTCGCGCCTCGATCTTCTCCACTGATGTCCCACGGGGGGTAGTGATCAGCTCGGTCAGCGCTCGCCCGATGATTCCGACGAAAAATTCGCCTGCTGCTACACCAGCCGCCGTAATATCACCACCCTGACTGATCAGCCCGGGAGACCAAGCGCGCGGCCGGTCAACTTTGGCCTTGACGAAATTCATCAGATCGGTCACAGCCTCAGGCTTGTTGCCGGGGACAACGAATTCCGTGACACCGCCGTCGACGGCAATTTGGAACGCTTCCTTCGTAGCACCATCAGCGATCCAGCCGCCCTCGCTCTGGGTGTATTCTTTGTGCGTCATCCGCAAACCGACGATCACCGGGATAGGCCAGAAGTTGCAAGCCTCGAGCCACGCCCGCAAGGTAGCGGGGCCGGCCTGCGGGAACAGTATGACTCCGTCCACCTCCGAATCCGCCGCAATTAAAGCAAAGTCCTCCCCAATATCGGGAATGTCGGTTGCAGCCTTCTGGCGGTCCCAGATCACCGGCAAACTCGTCTGCTGGCGAATACGCTTGACCACTGCAGGAACACCAAAACGTTCCGTCAAGGACATCCCAATTTTGTAGCCGACAATACCGGGAACATTGCACGTTCCCAACACCAACCGGTCGAGCATCCACATAGCAGACACATCGCATGCCGGCATGATCCCGCGATCCAACGGGATCTTTTCACGCAAATTATCCAAAATCTCCTTCTCTTTCTCCGTTTTCTTTACGGAAACACAGCCCCGACCAAGTCGGGAATGAATTTGCACTCGGGTTGATTACCGAGCAAGTTCTATATGTACAAAAGGACATAAGCCACTGGCCAAATGGCTTACTTCCTTATCAAGAAATTTATAGCCTAAAGGCCGGACAAAGGCAAATCTCAGGGATTAATTTGCTAGAAAGTATCTAGCAAGAATTCGCTTCGTGATCCGAAAACTCTATCTCAATGTGTCATACTCGGACAGGAGGAGCCATTCATTTTAAAATATAATAGAAAAGGGCGACCCATGATCCGGGTATCCAGGAGCTTTGGTCGATATCTTCATATAATAATATCTGTGCTGCCTGGATTCCCGCCGGAGTTTACCCTGACCTTGTCCAATGGGCAGAAATGACAATGGATGATTTCGGTATTACGGTTCCCTTTTTTGACTTTTCCGGCAAAAAACGCTAATCTTTTGCCACGATATCCCCCATACGAAAGGAACATCAGTATTATGGCAAATTTCCTTGCGCAGCTGAGCAATCGATGGGCTCAGGTAGTCTGGCTGACGATCGTCACCATAGGCAACGAAGGTGATCTGAAGAAGGCGCTCGAGTTGGCCGAGAGCTATAATCACGGCTTCCGCGATCTCGAAGCCCACCTCCCCTACCTCCGGAACATGGCCGGAAGCTCGAACCCGGTCATCTCCCGCGGCTGCATCTTGATGTTAGCCATCTGGCAATCTCCTTCGTCAACGCCAACACACGAGGCCAGAGCAAACCAAGAGGTTTTCTTCGAGGTTGCCGAATCGACAGAAGATGAAGAGTCCCAGCTTCTCGCCAGCTTCGGCCTGATCAAAACCGGCCATGCCATGAGAAACGTCGCCTCTTCAGAGGAAGAATGCGGGAAATTCCAAGAGTTGACCACATGGGCCCATTATTTCGGGCCAAATAACTGCTGGCCTCCTCTCAATCCTTAGCTGCCCCTCTCACATGGCAGTCATCACATTCCCCGCTCCGGCAACCGCCGGCGCGGGGTTATTTTTTTACAAAAAAACTAGACAGCAAGCGAACTCACTGTCTAGCGGCTATGCGGCGGCCAAAACGATACCCAGCCGGCCAAAATATGAAATACGCGACCAAACACTTCCTTCTTGGCCCAAAGTTCATCAGACCGAGTCCATCGCTGAACTGATTTAGGATCGTTAGCGATCCAGGCATAGTACAGCCAAGCGAATACTCCAAGATTGAAGATAATCGCCAAGGACCTTACCGCCATATTCTGGTGAGAGAGTTCAATCGGACGACTCTTCCCCCGCGACCTCATCACTTTGACAGAATCGATTTTGACATCGACGGTAGTGTAGTAGCGTTTCTCAGGATCAAGCTCTGGCAGCCATTTGCTGGACAGACGCACGAACCAATTCCGTTTGGCAATGCTTTTTTTGCCGGGCCAAAGCGCAACTATGCGCCGGCGGTTCGCCTCGACCCATTCCGGTCTGACCAGATAGTGTGCGTAGACAACCTCCCATTGGGCGATAAGCAGACGCTCATTACCCTCCATCAACTCCTTAGATACCTCTGCCAAGTCAAAATTGGACATTCCAGGATTGAATCCGAATCCATCGATCTTTGCCTCCCTGATCCTTGCCAGAGTCAGCATCAGATCGTCTGCAATGATCGGTCTTAGCCATTCCACCAGATACTCATCAGCGATATCTCCCCGTCCAAAAGCTTGAACGAAAATGCAGTCGCAATCATCGATTGGACCCATCAATTTCTGAAGCTTCTCCATATAGCTTCTTTGATTTACAGGAGAGGGACCAAGATAACAGATGAAAAGGAAAAAACACAGACGGAATTTCATGATGGTATTCATATCCCATCTCCTTTCACAAAAGATGCGTCCCAAAAGGGACACATTATAATATAACCACCGAGCTAATTAGTCAATGGCTATTCTCGTGATTCCAAAAACCTTGCTATTTCCCTGTTTCTTATTGTTCGAGGAGGAACGACGAGAACTTTGGTTATTTTTAGTACAGTAACAAGACTTCTCATTTTTAAGAGCACCATTCGAAGAATAAATACGTTTGATAGGGTTTTCGGGAATCACCGTTATTCTAGCACTGCTTTAATTCTCCTTACTCCTGCCGAAGAGCTCTCTTCTTTTGCAATCTTGAATTTGCCCAAAACGCCGGTATGGGTGACATGAGGTCCACCGCAGATTTCGCGGCTAAACGCCCCACCCCCCTGGGGCGTTCTGATAGTATACACTTTTACCTTCTCCCCATACTTTGAATCAAATACACCCATGGCACCGCAGGCTTTGGCATCTTCCAAAGTCATCTCTTCCATATCGACAGGAAGATCTTCTTCTATTTTTTCGTTCACAATGGCTTCCACAGCCGATATTTGGGCCTGCGTCATCTTCTCCGGATAGGAAAAGTCAAAGCGCAGACGCTCTGCGGTAATATTGGCGCCCTTTTGCAAGACAGTACCGCCGAGAACTTGTCGGAGCGCCTGTAAGAGCAAATGAGCGGCTGTATGCAGTTTGGTCGTCTCCTCGCCAGCATCGGCAAGCCCGCCTTTAAACATTCCGGCTGAAGCGGTCCGTGAAAGCTCCTGATGCCTTTTTACCAATTCGTGAAATTGTCTGATAGTGTCAGTCTCGATATTGAGCCCTAGCTTATTGGCCTCTTCCAATGCAATTTCCAGAGGTATGCCAAATGACTGGTATAAATCAAATAAATCGTGAGAAGATAATTCTTTTTTGGAAGAAATTAATTTGAGACCGCTGGCCAATGTTTTCCGAAATTTGGTTTCCTCTTTCTCGAGCTCCACTAAAATAGTGTCATTCCGGACTGCGGCTTGAGATCCGGAATCCAATTCCTTATTATTCTGGATTCCAGCCGGAGCTTTACCCTCGACCTGATCGGGGGCTGGAATGACAGAGCCAAAGTAAACGCCTTCATATATTTCAAAGACCTTTTCGGCGATCTTCGTCGTGAAATTATCCTTGATTCCAATTTCATTTGCTTTTACAACCGCACGTCTAATCAAGCGGCGAACGACATAGCCCCGCTCCTTATTCGAAGGCATAACACCATCGTTAATAGCGAAAACGGCTGCCTTAATATGATCAGCAATAATACGGAATTCCGACTTATAATTTTCATATTTTTTATCGGAAATATTTTCCAAGGCGCCAATTATCGGTACAAATAAATCAGTTTTATAATTATCGTCATATCCGTTCAGGACTGCTAGTGTCCTCTCGAGTCCCATCCCTGTATCGACATTTTTTTGCTTCAACACCTCCAGCTTTCCAGCCGGATTTCTGAAAAATTGCATAAAAACATTATTCCAAATTTCTACCCAGCTGGCATTATCCGGATCAAACCTTGCCGGTACGGGCAAAGCACCGCTCCAATAGAACATTTCCGTGTCAGGCCCGCAAGGGCCGACATCCCCTGGTTTCCACCAGTTATTCTTCTTCGGCAATTTGGCAATTCTTTCCGATTTTACGCCGAGAGAAAGCCATTTATTGTACGATTCCCGATCAAACGGAGCATCTTCATCGCCGGCAAAAACCGAGAAAGCCATTTTTTCTAGAGGAATGTTTAGATAGTCTTTCCCTGTTAGAAATTCAAAACTCCATTCGATCGCCTCCTGTTTGAAATAATCGCCGAATGACCAATTACCCAGCATTTCGAAAAAAGTGTGATGTATAAGATCGCCGACCTCCTCAATATCATCTGTACGAATACATTTTTGGGCATCGGCAAGCTTACTACCTTCGGGGTGTTTCTCCCCGAGAAAATATGGAATTAGAGGAAACATGCCAGCGGTCGTAAAGAGAACTGTGGGATCATTTTCTGGTACCAAAGAAGAGGAGGGTATAACAGAATGTCCCTTCGATTTGAAGTAATCGAGATATTTTTTTCGAAGTGTTCGTGAATCCATAGTTATAGTTTGAAAAGATTGGCAAATAGTCTGGTCCAGATCAGTCCCCTGATCTCAGATTCCTGCGTCTTGGGATCAGACGCTTTCAATTCAACTGGCTGAAGATTTAATTGTTCAGCATAGTAAGTCTGATAGATGCGCTGATAATTCTTGATTTTTTTGACATAATTGCTCTGGCTCACACGATTTAGGAATCCTAGTCGAATCCAACTATCGACACTGCCGGTGCCATTGTTGTAAGCGGCAAGAGCGGCATCAACATTGCCATTGTATTTCGTCAGTAGATCACGTAGGTGAGCCGCACCGAAATTTATGGAAGTTTCAGGATCAAAGATATCATATTTTTTCAGTCCGACTTCCTTGGCCATCGTTGCCGCTGTGCCCGGCATAAATTGCATCAATCCTTGTGCCCCGACTGGCGAAACAGCATTTGGATTGTAGTTACTCTCCTGTAAAATGACCGCGGCCACTAACGCCGGATCAACACCATAAGTCTTTGAATATTGCACGATCCATTCCTGGTATTTCAGCGGATAGACCTGATCAGCAAAAAATTTTGGCAGATATAGATATCCAGCAAAGCCCAAAGCCAACAAAAGAATGGCAATTAGAGAAAAATTGACTATCTTGCGCCGGTTAAACATAATAAACCCTCTTACTTATTTCAATAATATCATAACTCTCTTTTTCTGCAAAATTTAAGAGCTAGATCTAGACAAAATTGCCGCTTAATGTTATAATTTATTCCAAATTCTTTGAATCGAGGTATTAGAATGGGCTTGTCGATTTTTTTCTCTGTTAGGAAAAATACCAACAACTTTAACTATTGTAGCTCAAGAGATAAGTGCCTAAAAACATGATCAAAATGGCGATGCCTCTATGGGCGAGGTGCTTAGGAGCAATCTTCTCTTCCCCGAGCTTAGGCAGAAATATTGTAATTAGAATTCCAAATATTAAAACGAAAAAAGGTTGAAAACCGTTTGAGACGACCGAGACCAAAGCAATAGGCGAAAGCAACAGGGCAAAGTTATAAATCAAGCTACCCCCTGATCCTATAATCTCATTGAACGCAGATATTCCGATGACTCTTTTTCTGTTCTGCCTGAAAAGAAAGGCTAGCTCTTTTCTCCAAGGACTGACTGTTATGAGTAATAACCCGCCGAAAATTGCTAAAGCAAGATATGACCAAAAAGCTGTCCCCCAATAGTTAGTCCGAAGAAGCGCCATTTTGTACAGTAAAACGCTGACTGCACCTAGAAAGGCGCAAGAAATCATTGTTACGAAAACTTCTTTCTTTAGCTTGGGCTTACCTGACGTAAGGTCCAAAGAAAGTGAGATTCCGCCCAGCATAATCAAGCTACAGGCAACAATTTGTAATAGGGTCAGAGTTTCTTTTAGGAATATAAGGCCCAAGATATAATTAAAGATTGTTATGGTCTGATACAACGGAATGACGACAGTAACATCATCCTTGCTCAAGGCCTTGGCATATAGTATCCAGCAAAAAGCAGTGACGAAACTTGATAATGACGTCAATAGTATTCCATAGCCGTCTAGATAGATTTGGTTGTAGAAAATAAAAAAGATCGGGATTGCAATGACCAAACCAATCACAGCAGTCAAAAGCATAAATGAAGCACCGCTAGATTTTTTAAGATACCTTTTGAGCACATACTTTTCAGTAAAATTCGTAATAGCAAAAAAGGCCGGAGGGATAATAGAAAAAATAAGCCAGCTAGAGCTCATTCTATCTCCCTGACAACGAATTGAGTTTCTTTAAGAACAATTGTTTCAAGATTGCCTTCTAAGTCGGTTAAGTCTGCGAGTTCCTTTTCAAAACTCCGGCCATACATATTACCATCTCCATAATGACAAATTGTTTTAACCGGTAAGATTCCAAGACCCTCCTCAATCCGACCTGTGTCTTGATCATAATAATACTTGGCCAGAACATTGGCTCCGGCAGAAGATCCTGCCATAATTTTATTTTGGAATAACGATCCTAAATCATCATACTTACTTAGTACGTCCCTAATTATATGACCGTCCCCTCCTCTGAGATAAAGGACATCGGATTTAACCAATTGATTAAGAAATTTATCTTTGCTAGCTAAAATGAAAGTTATCTTCTTTTTTAATGTCATTCTCGGGCAGGCATCGCTATGACCCGGGAATCCAATTCCTTTTTCTAGATTCCTGCCTGCGCAGGAATGACAATTGATATCGCTAATTTTTTCCTTGTCTTGCTCTTCTAATTTCGTCCATTCTTCCCCTGCCCTAGCGAAATAGCAAAGTAAAATTGTAATCTCATTCTTCTGCAAATTCAAAAATTCCCGGAAGAACTGAGTATTGCTCTCACAATCAATTTTTGTCTGCCCGCCATGTAAAATATATTTGGTCATAATGTTATACGTTTTGCCATAATACTTGATACCAATCATAACCATACGCTTTTTTGCTTGATTTGGCAACAAAAAATAGGGCGTATGACAGCCCTATTTTTATAAGTTTAATATAATTATTTCTTCTTGTCAGTCTTGGCAATCAAGAAATAATAGATCATATCGAGAATGCCGATAGTGTTGATGACTAATAAGACAACAAACCAAGTACTATCGTTCCTTTTGGATGCGCGCCAGAGAGCCAAGCCTTTCCAAATCAATGTCCAGACTGCGATCAAAACAAGCACCCAGCCGGTCGCACCCGAGATCGGAGTACTCGTGTCAATAAGTGATCCAAGATCC
Source organism: Patescibacteria group bacterium (assembly GCA_041674765.1). GTDB lineage: Bacteria > Patescibacteriota > UBA1384 > XYA2-FULL-43-10 > 1-14-0-10-43-13 > JBAYVE01. Next base: position 6,032 of record JBAYVE010000004.1, on the reverse strand, counting down.
ATAATCCCTCCTGTTTAAGTTATACCTTTATTATAAACCCAATTGCTCCAATAAAAAAGTAGAGTTACCGGGGAGACCCCGGTAACTCTTAGGTTCATCGAGTGGAGATAGCGCCGAACGGTTTGCGCTAGAAGCACAAAACTTCGTGACCACAGCAAATGCCCACACCACGCTTACCCGCGATGACTTCGCCGATAATTCTCGCATTTTCGCCGTCAACTGTCAGGCGGGTGACCACCTCTTGGGCAACGTCCGGACGCACGACTAGCGTATAGCCGATACCCATATTCACTGTGCGCAAGAGATCCCTGCGGGGAACGTTGCCGGTCTCACTCATCCAGGTAAAAATCTCCGGGACCGCCCAATTATCTTCTGTGAGCACTATCCGGCAACCCTCCGGCAAGGTACGCACGACGTTACCGGGGAGTCCGCCGCCGGTGATATGCGCCATCGCTTGCACCAGATTGTCAGCCAACAACGGGTGGATGGCAGGGGCATAGCAGCGATGTACGCGCAACAGTTCGTCTGCTACGGTCGGTCCCCATGGAAATCTATCCTCGGGACCGAGCTTGGCAATTTCAAAAACGAGCTTCCGGACCAATGAATAGCCGTTGGTGTGCATACCATCCGAGGCCAGGCCAATAACCACATCGCCCGGGCGTACTCCCTCGCCCGTGATGATCTTCTCCCTGTCGATGATACCGACGATGAATCCGGCGAGGTCATACTCGCCCGGAGTGTACATGTCGGGCATTTCCGCCGTTTCGCCGCCGATGAGTGCACAGCCGGCAGCTTTGCAGGCGATCGAAAGTCCTTCGACGACTTGTGCCGCCACCAGCGGGTCGAGTTTGCCCACCGCATAGTAATCCATGAAGAAGAGGGCACGCGCACCCTGCACCAGGATGTCGTTGACACAGTGGTTGACGAGGTCCTGTCCCACCGTCGTATGCCGGTTGGCCATGAACGCCACTTTCAACTTGGTGCCCACGCCATCGGCGCTGGAGACGAGTACCGGAACTTTCATGCCGCCGATGTCCAGCATGAACATGGCGCCAAAAGTCCCCAGCTCCGCCAGCACGGCGGGGGTGTAGGTTCCGCGCACGTGCTCCTTCATCATCTGTACGGCGCGCGCTCCAGCGTCGATATCGACGCCAGCATCTGCATAAGTAGTTGGGGGCTGTTCCTTTTTTTGACCAGTCAAAACTGATACCTCCATATCGTTCGCACTTAGGCGTGGCTTGAAATTACCACAAAAAGTACTTTGTTGTAAATTCACCACTTGGAGAAATAAAAAAGTAGTGTGTCCTTTTGACCCCCATCTGGACACACTACTCGGATAACCGCTCAATAACAGAACAACGATGCCCCCGCCCTGCAAACCGCCAACGAAACAATACTTGCGAATTTCCAGACTGGTGGGCAGAACAACAATACGATGATGATGACGCCCATGGTATTTAGCGCAATTTTTCGTACATTGATAGTCTCATGTGGCGCCCCTCGCAATGACCAATGAGATAGCGGCAACATCGAAAACATGAGGCACCAGATCCAACTGATATCTCCAGAAGACAGCAGGATACAGACCGCATATAATAATGTAATTAAGGCCTGACCTTGCAAAATCTCATGGCCGCTTGGCGAGTATTGAAGGTACTCTCCTGTTTCATTATCAGTAGACTTCACCATAGCCACCACTAACCAACGCATGATGAGCGATGGTAATGAATTCGCGCTCGATATGAGCGCGACCAACACAAGAACAAGTAGGATGCGGATCACCATCGCCGCTCCACTTGCCTGCATACCGATGACAACTGCCGAGAATACGGCGATCGAAACGAACAGTCCGATGGCGGCTATAATTGCCAACCGGTTCCAGTCTAACCGCGATATCATGACGATTTTCCTCCTCCGAAGTCTTTGGCTTGGCGTTCCCTACTTTATATATCAATTGCTTTATTTAATCAAATTTTATTAATCAATGATTCCATGTAATCACTCCAAAACTTGAAAGCCATGAATGCATTAGGAAATCCATAATAGAAAAAAGGGAAATTTTCGATATAATAAAGACCTAAATGTAAATATAATGAAAGGGATTCTATGGTCCATGAAGCAAACGACACTGGCCGAGAAGAATACAAAGTCTCAGGTGCCGATATTCTCAAAAAGATCGAAGATATTATCAGAGCAGGCAATGCACGCAGAATTATAATTCAAAATGAAAAGGGTGAGACAGTTATGGAGTTTCCAGTCACTGTCGGCGTCGTCGGCATAGTTCTCGCACCCATTTTGGCAGCTGTCGGCGCTATCGCAGCTTTAGCCGCCAATTACACTGTTGTGGTCGAAAAAAGAAAATAAAAGGGGACGAGGCGGCTCCTGCCGCTCCATCCCCATGAACTCGAAGGTGTTTCCCTTCAGTCTGTAGGGTCCCTCTCTGCTTTCCGTTGTTTACTTTGAACCGCAATTATCAAGTGCGCGATCTCCCAGGACAAGTCCCCAAGCCGGCTCATCGGCACTATGATCTCAGGATGCCATGCTTTTGCGCGGTAGCATACACCGATAACCTTTTCCCGTCCCGAGTCGGCTGGCTCGATCAAAACTCCAAACCTCCCCTCAACCATCCCATCATGAAGCAAAATTCTATTAATTGACTTCGCTTCCTGGGAATCAAGACCCCGGAGCTGGAAACTGATGCCCCGAAGAATCCGGCGTAAGCACATCCGCTTCATGCCGTCATACACGCCGACCCAGAGACCTGCCCATACCGCTAACAAGCATAGGCCGTAAAGTAGCTTCTCCCCGAGAACGGGCTCGGCAGCGATATTGAGTATCCTCGAAAGCAGACAATAGAGCCCGGTAGCCACCAGAAGTGAACAAAACAGAACATACGCTTTCACTGTCATACCTCCAATATCAAGCGTTTGTTTGTTTATAACACAAAAAAAGCCAGGCAGCCATATTTTTACTAAAAACAAAATTACATCTTCATAAAATCAGGCAACAGTTTCTTCCGATTTCTCATACCGATCGTATATTGATCTGGATTTTCTTCTAAGTCTTTCATAAAGAGATCAAACTCAATCCATCTGATCGCTTCGACCTCTGACTCCTGGATTGTAAATGCCTCTACTGGCAAATCCAGCGTGGTAATAAACCAATGGGCAAAATAGCGGTGCTCAGCCCAAGTCACCCGCTCCTTCGGCCCGATAGTCATTTCTAAATCACGAAGCCCCAACTCCTCTTCTGCTTCCTTGATAATGTTCGACTCATACGTCTCACCCTCTTCAACGGTTCCCGCCACCGCCGGGCCCCATTTACCCGGATCATACCGCTTCGTACGCTTCCGCTGAGCTAGAAGTATTTCGCCCTTTGAATTCTTTATCCACAAGCCAGTCACACGGTTAAATTCGTGGTCCTCCACTTCTGTTTTCTCCTTGACGCCGATGACTACGTCATTTTCATCAACTACATAAATTTTTGGCATTCGATTCTTGCACAATTAATTATGGAAAAATTCTACGGAAACCTAAATACACCTTAATATCTTTATTAGATCTCCGCTAAAACTACAACATAATTCTTACCGTACTTTTTGGCGCATTTTGGGCAGGTCGTGTAATAAAAATATATTTTCTTTGCCTCTTTGCCCTGACCTTTGACATAGTTGAGCATTTCCTTATACCAGACAGGAGCGTCCTTGTAGGGGCCTTCGAAGACCTTGGTTAGGTAGGTGCCGGAGAGTTTTACGCACTCAAAACCGGGCACTTCTTTGGTCACAGGAATAAATTGCTCGCTCTTCCAGGGAGAATATTCAAAAGACAGTAAAACAAAATCCTTATCCGGAACTTTAGCATCAGCTGCCTCGATCGCTTTCCACATCCGGGTAATCACCTGGCCCATATTCAGCGGGATATGCATGATAGAACGAACATAATCGGTCATAAATAGTCTATCTTTCCAAACCACCTCTTTCTCGTCCCACGGAGCGGGATCGAACTTTGGGCAACATATCTCTTTTTCATCTACCATAGACCTCCTTATTTAACTCTTGTTTTAATTATACCAAAACCAAAGTTGGATAATCCAATCAGCCACGAAATTTAATTTCGTCAAGAAAATGTTGCATTTGGAAGCAAAAAGTGGTAGAGTCCTGGTTAAATAAAAACTCAAAAAATCTTCTTGGAGGTCAGCCATGTTGTCAGAAACCCAGCAAGCAGTACCACCCCGGGGATTCCGAACCCGCAAAGAAGAGATCCGGGCTCTGTTCGACAACAACCCAAGCGCCGTTCTCGGCCAGAATGATCTGGCCACGAGACTGGGTATTCACCCAGACCAGCTCACGGATGGGTTGTCCGAACTGGTCGTGGAAGACTACCTGATCCTGCGCCATGACATGTATCAGCGCCGCCGCTGATACCCCTCCCGTTCGGCCCCGGCAGATCACGAATCTGCCGGGTATTTTTTTGCCCTGAAATCTTCTATTTCAAAATGCCACCAAGACAGACGCTTGGTGGCATCACTTGAGCTTACTTTTCTTGCTCTTCGGCTTCTTTTCCCTCTTCTATCAGTTCGCGGACTCTCGGACCACCCTTTTGCCCGCCTTTGTGGCCGATCTCTTCGTAAAATTCATGACCATGTGTTTTCTTGGTAGCCTCGCCACCGCGGTGTCCCGCCTCACGAACAGTTATATTTCCTTTTTCATTATTGTTTGCCATAATATCTCCTTCCACTCCTCATTTTGACTCGTCCGACAAAATATTCATTGTAAAAATTTTTAAAAAAAGTAGACTTCGTACAATTTATTTTTTATACCAATTAAGTTAATATTTATTCATTACTAACCAAAGGAATCGATGATTGATGAAGCAAATTTGCAACGAGTTGGCATCCACTGTCTGATTTTGAATAGTCGGAAACAATATTTAGTCTTAAAACGAAGTGCCGATGATGATCATGATCCTAAACATTGGGATTTGCCGGGAGGCGGAATTGGCCAGCATGAAGGCATCTCCGAAGGGCTGAAAAGAGAAGTTATAGAAGAAACGGGATTATCAATAAAGGATATAAATTTGATCGGAGCTTATACTTGTGACGAAGGACGGCTGCAGCTCTCTGCTTTAGCCTATCTGGAAAGTGGCCAAGTCAGACTAAGCGACGAACATAGTGAGTACAAATGGATCGATCATAGCCAACTCATAAAAATTGATCCTGCCGGCCTTCACTTGGTCGCTGCCAAATGTTTTATCGAAGGCGGAGAAAAAGTCACTACGTACGAAGAGCTGACTAAATAGAATTTTTGCCTTATACAAAAAAGATCCTGGTCAACCCCCTTAGAAGGTCGACCAGGATGCCGGGAATGCAGAGGGCCTATTATCCCTCTGCTTGCTCGTTGTTGATGATCTGCTCGAGCAAACATTTTACCGGGCGATCGACGTCCGTAGCGTCCATGATCTCTCCGGCAAGCGAGACGACCGAAGAGTAGTCATGGTTCGGATCAGGGTCAGATCCGACCAGTTGCCATGCCAGCTGGACAGCAGTGAGGCTGCCAACTCCCATCGGGTCCCGTTGCACCACTCGGAGACATGCCAGAGACAGCTCAAGAGTCAACGAGTAACCGTTGACACCGCTAATTTCGTCCCAGAAATAGCGTTGGTCCTCGGCAGAGAAGCTTTCCTGGACCATCGAGATGATGGCACAGAGCACCTGAGGATCGCCGCTCTCCGCCACTTCGATCAAGTCGCGAATTGCGTTGTTCTCCCTCAGGTACATATCGATTTCCACTACAGCAGGTCGTTGGCCATCTCGAGGCAGTTGACCGATCTGTCTCAATCGGTCTAACAAAGTTGTATTCACCTGTCATACCTCCACTCATATACCACCTAAAACTTTATCAATATTATGAACCGTGAATCCGAAAATTATTCTCTGAGCTCAAAAAAGAGCACACATCCTCAAATCGTTGTATAATTATTCGTGAGCCGAATAAAACAAAAACAAAATGGAGGAAAATTATGCTCTCTTTATGT
>JBAYVE010000003.1:0-135112 GCA_041674765.1 Patescibacteria group bacterium | reverse complement strand
TTTAATTACCTCTCCTTGAGTATTTCTTGTCATGACTTCCTAGCAACTTACGAGTAAATTGCTCATACCATAACAGCTTAGTTCGAAAGCCAAAAGGTAACCCTAATTGCTGCAATTGATACATGTTTTGTCAATTTTTGTATAAACCCGAATCCGGAAACCTGTATTGTCATTCCCGCGGAGGCGGGAACCCAGGCAGCATAGACGTTGTTATGCCGACAGATGCAACACAACTTCCTAGATACTAGGGGTCATGGGTCGCCCTTCTATTATATTTTAAAGGAAATGACTCCTCCTGTCCGAGTATGACAATCAGGTTACAGTTTAAGGGTTATCAGGAACATATCGATGAATAATTAAAAGAGCATTTTGCTGAATACCAACATTTTAAAATACCGTCATTCCAAAAACTTTATCAAATGTATTTATTCTTCGAATGGTGCTCTTAAAAATGAGAAGTCTGTCACTGTACTAACAAATAACCAAAGTTCTCGTCGTTCCTCCTCGAACAATAAGAAACAGGGAAAGGGTAAGGTTTTTAGAATCATGGGAAATTGATAAAAAAGTAGGGGCGGGCGCGAATGCACCCAACCCCGGGTCATGCTGTTGTCCGGATCACCTGACCATCGGCAGTGACGATGACGGTGATTCTGCGATTATCAGCGCCTGTCGAAACAGGTTTTTTTCTCTTCGAAGCTTTACGGCGGGTTGTGCGGAGAGGCATGTCCTCCTCCTATGACTGTGATGAGCGCGAAAAAATTTTCGCACAAAAGAAATTTTACGCTTTCTCAAGATCTCGTCTTTGGATTTTTTCACAATTTGCTATAATAAAATTATAATATAGTAAAAAAAGGAGATCAGATGAGCACAGGAGAGAACATCTTGAAGGCAATCGCCGGTGAGAGTATGGCCAGAAATAAGTACACTTATTTTGCCAGTCAGGCGAAGAAAGAGGGTTTTGAACAAATCGCAGCCATCTTTCAGGAAACGGCTGACAACGAGAAAGAACATGCAAAAAGACTCATGAAGCTCCTCAAGGGCGGGGAGACCTCTTCTATGGAGTCTTTCGATTTTCCCAAGGTCAAAAGTACAGCCGAGAATCTAGCAGCTGCTGCTGCGGGTGAGCATTTCGAATGGGAAAAGATGTATCCGGAATTTGAGAAAACTGCGATAGCGGAAGGTGAGACCGAAGCCGCCAAAGTTTTCAAAGAAATTGGTGAAGTGGAAGAGCATCATGAAAAAAGATATTTGAAACTAAAGGCAAACATTGAGAAAGGGGAGGTTTTCAAGAAGGATGGTAAAGTCTTCTGGATCTGTCGAAATTGCGGTTATGTCCACGAAGGATCAGAAGCTCCGAAGGTTTGTCCTGCCTGTGCTCATCCTCAAGCCCATTACGAGATTTTGGCGGAAAATTACTAATCGATGGAATAGTAAATGAAGAAGATAGGAATAATAGGGGATTCAGAAGCAGACAAGGAGAATAGAGCGAAAATATAAAGGTATATTAAATGCAAAAATCCGGCATCTGCCGGATTTTTGTTATATGAGTATTCGATTATTACATTCGCATTCCACCCTCCACCTGCCCCTCCCCACTTTCTACTCTCCACCCTCCACTTTCCCCTTTTCCCTTTCTACTCTCTACTTTCTCTCAACTTTCTACTCTCTACTCTCCACTTTCTACCTTCTACTTTCTACATTCTACTTTCTGATCATCTTTCGCTCTCTTTGCCCTCTTCGATCAGTTTTTTGACTTTTTGCCCTCCCTTATGTCCAATTTCCTCATAAAATTCATGTCCATATTTCTCTTTTGTCGCTTCGCCACCTTTGTGGCCACCGGCTTCTCCTCCTTTGCGACCGATCTCTTCATAAAATTCATGGCCATGGGTACGGCTTGTCTCATCTCCTCCCTTACGACCAGCTTCCCTAACCGTAAGATCACCTTTTTTTTGCATTTACTATCACCACCTTTCGGATAGTTAGAAAGAGCTGGAATTCCAACTCTTTCTACTTTTATCTGCCCTCGTTCATTTTTCCTTTGTTGATCAGATCACGGACTTTTTGTCCTCCTTTATGTCCGATTTCGGAATAGAATTCCGGGCCATATTTTTGGCTTGTAGCACGTCCGCCTTTTGCACCGCCCATGTGTCCTATTTCTTCATAGAATTCTCTACCATGTGTTTGGCTAGTGCGCTGGCCACCTTTTCTACCAGCTTCGCGAACAGTCATATCGCCCTCATTTCTGTTTGCCATTTTTTATCACCTCCTAACTATTTGGGAAACCAATTACATTCCCTGTCTTTTGCCGCGGTTGATCAGATCACGGACTTTCTGTCCGCCTTTGTGACCGATCTCCTGATAGAACTCTCTACCATGTGTTTGGCTTGTTCTGGTGCCGCCTTTTCTACCGGCCTCCTGAACAGTCATCCCACCCTTGTTGTTTGTTTGTCTCATTGCCATTTTACTCATTCCTTTCGATTAATTTTGCATTTAGCTTTAGGCTAAATAGCTAATTTCAATATCTAATTAATTGTTAACAATTATTAAGTGCTCTTTGGTCTTGCACAAATTATTACCTTTCTGTACCTTTACCCTCATTTATCAACTCCCTGACGCGTTGGCCGCCTTTTTGACCAATCTGCTGATAAAACTTGGGACCATGTACTCGGCTAGTCGTTTCTCCGCCTTTTCTACCAATGTTTTGGTAAAAATCATGCCCGTGGGATTCACGAGTTCGAAGGCCTCCTTTTTTTCCGGCCTCGCCAACTGTCATCTGGCCTTTGTTCATTGCCATTTTTATTTCACCTCCTTCCATAAGCTTATCTTTATGAAATGTTTTCCCTCAAAGCCTAGATTACCTGTGCAGCCACTCTTCATCAATGAGAAACGTGCCAAATCAAATCGATATTTTTGGTAAATTTATGTGATATTCTTCCAGCCTTTTTGGAGATAGGAGGGGGATCTGTTAGAATGTACAGAAGTAAGAGTATTAATTGGACTTTATTATGAAAAAAATGTTTTTGGATATAGAGACAATTCCGGCAGATGGCGAAAAGTTGGAGTTGATCAAGAGATTTTTTGAGGAAGCCAAGAAGAAATCAAACAGTTTGGTGAAGAAAACAGAAAGTGACTTCGAGACTTTTTTTCGGAATACTTCATTTCAGGGAGAATTTGGGCGTATTCTCTGCATTGCCTATGCAATCAATGATGATGAGACTGAGTGCCTCTCTGGAGACGAAAAAGAGATTCTGCGCAAGTTTTGGGGCCTGGCCAAGGATGTGAATACCTTTATCGGCCACAATATCATGGAATTCGACCTGCGCTTCATTTACAAACGGTCCGTAATACACAATATTCAGCCATCTCGCGTATTAAACTTCGCCAGATACCGGTCTGAGCCTATCTTTGACACTATGAAAGAATGGGAAAAATGGGCCTCGCAGGGATGCAGCCTTCATAAACTCTCACTTGCACTCGGAATTACCTCCCCGAAGGAAGAGGGGATAGATGGGTCAAAAGTATATGACTATTTCTTGGCTGGCAAGACGGACGAAATTTGCGAGTATTGTAAACGTGATGTCGATGCAACAAGAAAGGTCTATAAGAGAATGACGTATCAGGTATAATAAGGATAGCGGATTCATCGGATAGCTGATTGATGGAATTCTGTCGCCAAAAATAAAACTCCAAGGAGGGGAATGGCAGCGCTAATATATGAGGACCTGAGTTTTCAAATCATCGGAATTTCTTATCAAATAGACGATGATTTAGGATTTGGATTTGACGAAAAAACGTATGGTAATGCATTTGAGCTATTGCTGAAAAAGAAAAAAATTGATTACCAAAGAGAAGCATATGTTCCGATAAGAATTGATGGCCAGATAGTAGCAAAAAGGTATATTGACTTCGTAATTAGTGGTAAAATAGTAGTTGAACTGAAGGCTGGGAATTATAACTATCGTCAGGCCTGTATTCAGACGTTCCAGTACCTAAAAAGTAGTAGGCTCCAAGTTGGCATAATAATCCGTTTCACCAAGGACGGCGTTAAGATTAAACGTATTTTTAACCACTTAGAAAATTAAAATCAGTTGGTTATCCGTATTATTAATCCGCCATCAGTTCGATCCGTTATCCCTTATTAATTAACCTAATTTACATGCGTAAGTTTTTTGGAATTATATTAGCGATAGTATCAGTTGCTGCAGTTTGTGCTTTTTTCGTGCTGCTAAATTTGAAGACTGCCCTGCTGGATCAGGACAAAATCAAGAGTATTATTTCTGAAAGCAAAGTGTATGATCTCTCAGCATCATATATCCGCGATAATATCATCAAGGACACAGGCTTAATCCTTGACGAGGGCTCAAACTTCGAGGAAATAAATAATATTGTGAGTGCCGATACGGTCAAGCTAAGCATTGATAGTGCTGTCGATCGATTTTTTGTTGCTTTCGAAAATCCAACTCCAGCCAATCTGATTTTCCCAGTTAGCTTTTACGGTCATGGCGCAGCCAATAACTATACATTCAGTAAGAATGTTAATCTAACCGAGAATAAAGAGTTTATGCTCTTGGGACGAATGAACCTTGTTTTGATCGGTTTGGGGATCGTTTTTCTTCTGTTCGGCTACTTATCAATCGTTCTTATCACCGGCAATATTGCCGAGCAAACAAAAAATTTGGGATTGCTATTCCTAGTAGTGGGGATTTCGCTGACATCAATCTTTATCCTGCTCTCAGTAATCGGTCCGGGATACTACGACTTGTTGCTCGAAAAGACGCAATTTGTTCGAGAGCCCAAGCTTCTAAACGCATCCAAAAAAATAATTTCGGCAGTTTTATCGAGCCAGATTTGGATTTATGTCTTGGAAATCGCTACCTTTATTATTCTGGGTATAACTTTCTTTATTTTTGGCAGGTCAAATTCCAAACAACAGCTCGAAAGGTTGGAAGATTTACTGTCTCTCGGAGTGAAGGGGAAGTAGCGTAGAAGGGGAAGGTGGAACGTAGAGCGGGGAGCGTAGAACGGAGAGGGGAGCGAAGAGTAGTACTTAGCACTTAGTACTTAGTACTTAGTACTATCATCATTCAACCACTTATTAATCTCTTTGAGATTATTTTTTTGATTATCAAAGGTTAGAATATCCAAAGCCTCTTCAAAGGATGCCCATTTGTAGTCTACAACTTCTTTTTGGTCTATCTTGATCTCGATATTCTCCGGAACAAAGCCGGGGAAATAAGTTACTGTCTTGTCATAGGTGATTTCGTTGAACGAGTAAATATATTTATCATATAATTTAATCGACTGGTCAATTCGAATGTCTCCGATACCGACCTCTTCAAGTAGCTCACGCCTGGCAGCTTCATTATCGTTTTCGCCATCTTCTTTGTGTCCCTTCGGGAAACCCCAATGCCCCGCCATATGGAGAATTATCAGGAACTGATACGCGTCATCTGTTTTTCTGATGGGTATGATCCCATATGAGTAATCTTTTTCCATGATTTTCAAATAGAAAAGTTAGTTAAGTTATCGTCCTTTTAGTATCTATCAAATCAATCATCTTTGCAACGTAAATAAAAATCCAGGCCGGCTGGTATGCCGGCCTGGATGATTTAGGCGCGAGGTCAATGGTGTAATCTAAGGTCAGACGTCGATATCACTGGCCTTGACGTAGGAGCGTGGGTTATTTTTCGACGGATCGATGTAGTACCTGTACATTGCTTGCTCTACCGGCGGCAGAATCGGTATGATGTGTCGCTCGATATATGGCATCATCGAACAGTTGAAGGGATCGCATCCTGTAAGTCTACTGCCCCATGTGATTGCATCCGCTCTGCATCCACCCCCGCACAGCTTCATATAGCGGCAATTCAGACATGCGCCGATATCGCTCAGCAAAAGGTCGTGATAAGGATGCAGATTAGCAAGTCTCTCTGTCTCAGCGAGATCTTTTCCGTCTCGCCAGTTGGCAAGCGGGAAACCGAGTGATGGACAATAGGTCAGGTCGCCATTCGGCCGCATAACAATGGTATTGTCGTAGTACGCACACGGATGTACGTTGGAGTCAAAGTCGTAATAGGCATCAGTGCCCATCATCGACTTATAGACATTGAACACCTCCAGAATCATCGGCTTGCCGTCCGCGAAGTACTGCGTCAGCAGATCACGATATGTCAGGACAATTTGCTCAAAGGATATGTCCATAATGTCGGCATTCTCTGTGCAGCGGCCGGAGTTGAACGGCATATCAATGCGCCAATGGTGGACGCCAAGGTCCTTGAGCGTACCATAGAGCCGGCCTATTTCACCGGCACTATATTTGCTCATCATCGTGTTTATGATGATGTTGAGTCGAGGAGCGTGTGATCGCGCCGACCTGATAGCATCATAAACTTGCTGGTGTGAACTACCTAGTCGAACTGAGTCGTGGGCGCTAAAGCCATCCCATGAAATCTTCAACTCCTTGAACTGTTCAATGCTGTCGAGCCGCTCGATGATGCTATCGCCGAGATGTGATGCATTGGTGATCACAGAGACGTGGCTCGTTTTCGGACACGCTTCGATCAGGTCGAAGATATGGTCGTAGATGAAAGGTTCACCACCAGACCAGATAAACTTGTTACAACCCATAGTAGATGCCTGAGAGATCAGCATGAGCTGTTCTTCGAGAGTTAGCTCATTATCGAGCTGTTCAGGAGTACTGAAGGCAGAGTTGTAACAATACCGGCAGCGAAGGTTGCATTTGCCTGTTACCTCCAGATGAAACCGTTTTCTCAAAATTCTTGTCCCCCTCATCAAAAATACGTGCGGTTCAGGGTAAAACCCTTCCCCGCACGCGTGTCATCCGACATAGCGTCGGTTAGTGGCATGGCTTAGTCGTCGCCACAGTGGCCCTTGAGCACCATGTGAATCACCCCCTTTGTACACCGATAGCTTGGCTACCGTTGTGTGATATTGTAAGTGAAGGAGTTATTTTTGTCAAGAAAATAACTCAAAATTGATATTCAGCTTTTCCTAGCCCTTGCTTTTTGTTCAATATTGATATAATTTTTACTAAGCCAGTTCCAATTAGGAGAATCGTGATGTATACCTTTGATCAAATGGCTAGCCGGGTCGGCTTTGTTAAGGCACTTGAAATCTGGCAGCACAGATTGCCGCCTGATTTCATAGGACAGTTTACTTTCGAGCGGTTGCTCGAAGTCGCCAAAGGAGGCAGTAGCAATCTCAAGCTTGCGGTCATAAAGGTCCTCTGTACACGCGCAACATCGTTTGAGCAGTGGCTGGAAGTCTGCGCAACCTTGCAAAGTCACCAGACGCTTAAATCAACGGTGTTGCAGAAAATGACCGAAACAGCCGCTAGCTTCGATCATTGGCACCATATCTACGCCATATGCCCTCGTGGTAATCAGCTTGAGGTCAAGGCTGTGAGTGAGATGTGTTCGACCGCAATCACTTTTCAGCAATGGCGGACAGCTTACCAAGCAATCCCGGATAGCGATATTCGGGGGAAAAGTAAGGTGTCGGAGAGACTGGTCGAGGTTGGGCAAGCTGATGATTGGATAGCTCTCATCAAGGACATTACTTCAACGAATAATCTGTACGATGTTGGGATTACCTCTCTGGCGAAAATGCAGCTAACGGAAGAGCAATGGCTCCAAATCTGTGCCGATTTCTCCCTCGAAAGTGGGATCGGACAACTTGCGATTAAGAAGCTTAGCAGTATGATAAGTTGAAGAGCTTCTTTTGAATGAACCTAAACTCGGCGGATCACATGGATTGTGACCCGCCGTTTATTATTTAACTGAACCATAAAATAATGAGACCCACACTAGTTCGAAACCAGCGTGGGTCTTTTGTGTTGTGTTAGAGGCGGTATGCATTACCGTCCGAGGATGGAGAGGACTTCCTGATTGACAACCGGATCAGAGCTTGTAGCGAGTTTGCCCAGGTTGGCGATCGTTTCATCGGCAGTTTTGCCGATGATGCCCTCGGGACCGCCAAGCGAATAGCCGCCGAGTGCCAAATTGGCTGACATGATCGCCGTTTCGGCGGAACTTGCCACCTTGAGTGCACAACCGCCCTTTGCCCCATCACATAGGACACCGGCGATGTTGGCAAGAACGTTGTTGATGGCATTGCCGACCACTAGCGCGTCACCGTTTTCTTGGAGGACAATTGCGCTAGATGCGCCGACCCCCGCCGCAACAGCGCAACCACACATAGAGGAGAGTTTTCCGGTGAAGCACTTGACGTAACTGTTGACGAGGTGGGAGAGTGCGAGGCTCTTCCCAATCTGAGTGTCTGGCACGTTCGAGTATTTACCCATCAGGTAAGGGACGAGAATCGCAACTATTCCCTGATTTCCGCTGCCGCCACTGCTCATGGCTGGAAGTGCTATGCCGGCCATCCGTGCATCTGTAGCTGCCGCAACGGCGATTTTTGCACGATTGATCGGTCCGTCATCGATGGTTCGACTTAGCAGCATTGTCTCGAGATGGTGTCCTACCTTTTGTAGAGACATTCCGGCGGTGGAAAGAGCTGAATTCATATCAGCACCGGAAAGGAGGTAGCAGATATCGTCTTTGTCGGCTTTGTTGGCTATCTGGACGAGATCGGTAATGCTCAATGACGAAAGTCGACCGTCAAGAGTTGATTCTTCCCTCGCCGTTTGACCCGTCACTTGGCTGTCAAGCCGCACCCCGTTCAGGGTAATTGAAGCGATGTTCGTGTGGGTGTCTTTTATGACGGCGATAGCTGTATTGGCTCCGATTGTTACCGTCGCTCGAATGTAGAGGGAAGTCTGATTTTCATCATAGACGAGCGAAATCATGTTACTGCGAAGCAAATGTTCGGCGGAAGCCAAGGCCTGAGCGTCGGTTCCTTGCAGCAGTTCGAGCCCCAGTTCGGGGTGAGTGCAAACTGTGCCAAGCGCCGCAGCAATAAGGTTGCCCTTCTTGCCAAAGCTGTTCGGGACGGCGACGGCGTTGCCGTTTTTCATCACTCCGGGGTCAACGACGATTGAAACATGTTCAATCGGAGAACCTTTTGCGATGACTTCGCTAGTACGGGCAGCCTGCGCGGCAACACTGCAAGCGAGTGCTACTGCTACAGGCTCGGTACAACCTAATGCCGGCTGTACATCACGCCTTAGTACCTCTTTGAGGAGGAGCGTCTGGGCTGACATGGCGCTTTTCCTTAGGAACGGCACATCTTGTGCAAAATTAGTCAGGTCTCTGACTTTCGTTCTTGAATAGAATATTACATAAGTTTATAAAGCAAGTAAATGCTAGCCAAATAAGTTAGTGCTTGTGTATCTATCGCCTCGATCGGGTAGGATTACGACGATATTGCCTTTCTCAAGGGAGTTCGCCAATTCCAGAGCGGCGAACATGGCTGCCCCGCTGCTCATTCCCACAAATATGCCTTCTTTCAGCGCGAGCTGTCGAGAAGTCTCATAAGCATTTTCATCATTTACATTAATTTTTCTACTTAGCTCTGCCTCATTATAAATTTTTGGCTGAATTGCTTCTTGCATATTTTTCAGGCCTGCAACCTTGTGTCCGAGAATCGGTTCTACGCCTATTATCTCTATTTTGCTATTATATTCTTTGAGTCGTTTTGATACGCCCATCAATGTGCCGGAAGTGCCCATTCCAGCGATGAAATGAGTTATTTTTGGCATTTGAGAGATTATTTCTTCTGCTGTTCCGACGTAATGCGCTAGCGGATTGCTATCATTCTCGAATTGGTTTGGCATCCAATAAGTATTCGGATTTTTATCCAACAATTCATGCGCTTTGACGATTGCACCATCGGTTCCTTTAGTCGGATCGGTTTCGATAAGTTCCGCTCCGAATGCTCGAAGAGCTTTCTTTCTTTCATCACTCATTGCTGCACTCATTGTTATCTGAATTTTATAACCTTTAACTGCTGCTACCATAGCCAAACCGATGCCTGTGTTCCCGGAGGTAGGCTCGATGATAATTTTATCTTTTGTTAATTCGCCATTTTTCTCAGCATCCTCAATCATCTTAAGACCGATGCGGTCCTTGATCGATCCTCCAGGATTTTGCCCTTCGAGTTTTGCATATATCCTGACGTTCTTGTTCGTGTTAAACTTAGTTACTTTTACCAACGGTGTATTTCCGATCAACCCGAGAACATTGTCATAAACATTATTTTTCATTTGATCTCCTAATTATTTCTCTAAAATAAAAAAACTCGGTTTTCCCGAGTCGTATTTTGCTTGTTTAAAATATTACTTTCAATATCAACAAAACAAACCCGAGAGAGCCGAGAAAGTGCAACAACAAACTTTTTGAGAATATTCTTTCATTGAATTCATAGTAGCAAAATTTTTTATGGAAGACAAGACTTGCTTGACAAGTTGACAAATAAATTAAAGAATTGTAGATTGTGGATAACTTGGTCGATTGAATTGAAGGAGAAGAGCATGCTGTATATTACCAATACTCTGACACACGGGAAAGAGCCCTTTGTCCCTATCACCGAGAGTTTTGTCGGACTGTATTCCTGTGGACCCACGGTCTATGACTATGCCCATATCGGAAATCTGCGGGCATATGTATTTGTGGATGTCTTGAAGAGAACTCTCCAAACCCTCGGCTATGAAGTGCGCCACGTCATGAATCTGACCGATGTGGGTCATTTGGCGGATGATTCGGAAAAAGGAGAAGAGAAGATGGAGAAAGGAGCGCGTCGCGAAGGTAAATCGGTATGGGAAATTGCCCAATATTACACCGACGCCTTCTTCCACGATGCTGAAACTCTTCATATTATCACTCCCGATGTCGTCTGCAAGGCGACTGAGCACATCTCCGAAATGATCCAAATGATCGTACAGCTCGAGAGCCGTGGGTTTACTTACACGGCTGGAGGCAACGTCTATTTTGACACCTCGGCATTTCCTGATTATGGGAAGATGGCGCGCCTCAACCTGAGTCCTGAGGCGATCCAAAGCCGGGTTGAGGTCGATCCGAACAAGCGGTCACCTTTCGATTTTGTTCTGTGGTTTACCCGACACAAGTACACCAATCACGCGATGGAGTGGGATTCACCATGGGGTCGTGGATTCCCGGGCTGGCATATCGAATGCTCAGCGATGTCATCAAAGTATCTGGGCGAGCACTTCGATATTCACACTGGTGGTATTGATCACATCCCCGTTCATCACACCAACGAGATTGCTCAAAGCGAAGCAGCCTTTGGCCACAAGTGGGTCAATTACTGGATGCACAATGCATTTCTCGTTCTGGGCGAGAACGCCAAGATGGGTAAATCGGAAGGTAATCTGCTGACGATAAAGTCCCTTGTTGAAGCAGGATATGAGCCGATGGATTACCGATTTATGTTGCTTGGCTCTGTTTACCGCAACCCAGTCGTCTTCTCGGACAACGCGATGACGACCGCTCGGAACACTCGTCTGCGACTCCGCGAAAAGATCGCTATGATCAAGTCATCTGATAACGGGCCGTTGAACCAAGCTGCCTTTGACCGGTATGAGAAGTCGTTCCTCGGGTACATCAGCGACGACTTGAACACACCGATGGTCACGGCGCTTTTGCAGGAGACTGTGGATTCATCGATGAGCAATGCGACGAAGATTGCCTTGTTTTCTCGCTATGACGAAGTGCTGGGGCTCGATTTGCTCGCAGATGAGGACGAGGTACCGGCGGAAGTAATTGAGCTGGCAAATCAGCGTGAGACCGCCAGACAAGCCAAGGACTGGGCGCGTGCTGATGTACTGCGGCACACGATCAAGGAGAAGGGATATCAGGTCAAGGACATGAGGTCCGGCTTCACATTATCGAAGATTTGATATCCAGAGCAAAAAAAACATAGCATTCAAGATCCTAAGAGAGTAAGCTTCCCAACGGACGCCTACTCTCATTTTTTATTTGAGATATTGTATTTATTTTAGGACTAAACCTTCGCCTTCATGCGGGTCGGAGGGTTTTTCTTTTATAATAGGCAGAGAAAAATAGAAAGTTGTGCCTTTGCCGGCTCCCTCGGAAGTAAACCAGATTTTACCTCCCATTAGCTCTATGAATCTCTTCGAAATATACATTCCAAGCCCTGTACCTTTGACTTCATCTTTCATCACATCAACTTGAGTGAATTTCTCGAAAACCGCTTGTTGGCGTTCCTTCGGGATACCCTTGCCATTATCTTCTACAGAAACAACAATCTTGTGCTCATCATTTGTGACTCGGGCAACAATTTTTCCACCAGGGTCAGTGTATTTGATAGCATTGCCAAGAATATTTATCACAACCTCGGTAATTCTGGTTATGTCGAACCACGTAGCAGGCATTTTGTGTTTCGGCTCTTCAAAAGTAAGAGAGTGTTTTGCTTCCCTCGCTTTTGACATGACCTCAGTGATGGCTTGATTTACAATGTCCTCGACAGGCTTTTGTTCCCAGATGATATGAATACGACCGGATTCGATTCTGGACACATTCAGAAGATCCTTGACCATGCTAGCGAGCCTTTTTGATGATACAAAAACGCTATCTAGATATCCACGCGCTTTTTCTGGTATCTTTCCTCCCATGCCCTCTTCCAAAATCATCGATAAATATCCCTCGATAGCGGCGATAGGGGTATTCAATTCATGCGAAGCCATGGACAAGAAGTCGTCTTTCAATTTATCAACTTCTTTCAAGTGTTCATTGGCTTCTTTGAGTTCCTGTGCAAGGATAGCAAGATCTTCCTTCTGTTTAATTTCCGTCCGAATAGATTTTAGTAACAAATAACCGCCGTAAGAAGTTATAAATAGTATTACTATGTTCACACTCAGATCAAAGATTCCTCGCGATAAACCTGCTTGCACAACTATGGCAGACATAATTAAAGAGAAGGCAATTTCTGTAAGGAATATTCTGATGTTAAACAAATGGTGCTTTGCGATTGCGTAGGCGGTGAAATACACAAATACAATAGCTGAATAATTACCAAAGCGGTAATATTCATCGCTGCCCGCTAGAGACCTTATAACTGTATGGATTAGAACCGTAATTATCATAAAGATGAAAAGACCTTCTAGAAAATAGATAATTTTTAATCGTTCTTTTTTGTCTAATTTAATGTAGTGGTAGATAAACATTCCCAAAGAGAATGTAATTGCTGTCATTGCATAATAATAAAAAATAGGGAAAAATTTTCCATAAACTAAATTAGTACCCCAACTCATAAATTCTATATGTTCCACAATTCCTGTAGTGACAATCGCATAAATACTAAAAATCATACTAAATATTATTAGAGGCCATTTTATGTACTTTGCTGGTTTAGTTTGTCTAGGAAAAATATACGGCAAATATAATAACGAGCTCATGATTATAACAAGAGCGCAGAATACCAATCGATTTAAGAACAGTGAATAGTTCGCTAGCGAGGGTAAATCTGAAAAAAATGCACTGATTATCCAAATGCCAATCGAGATGGAGAGAATAGAAGCCACTTTTGTTTCTGAATGGTGACCACCGTTAAAAAGCATTACAAGGCCTATGGCAACGCACGACAAAGATATTAGTGGTCCTAAAATTAAATCATAATCATGCATCGTTGTCCCTCCTATTTCTTGCTATTTTTTTAGAATAAGTCTAGGTTTGGTTCGACTGCTATCGCTGGCAAATGGTCCCTGCCCATTCTCGAAAATCTCTATAATTATATCTGCATATTTAGGATCTGCCTTGTAAGAAACAGCATAATCACTGCTAGTCTTCAGCAGTCTATTAAGAATAGTATTATGATATTTATTTTTTAGCCTTACTAATTGATTTTTTTTGTAAGTGATCCCCGATTTTAATTCAAGAATAGCATATGAAAGTTGATGTTGTTTCTTGTCAAATTTTGTTGTCAATTTAAAACTATGAATATCCTTAACCTTTTCATTAAATAATGCAGGAGCAATTTGTTCTGGAAAAATATTTGCTCCGCCAATAATAATGGTGTCATCTCGACGACCAAAGCAATAAACAAATGGTTGCTGACTGATAATACTTAGTGGAAGCCCAGCCTTTTTGATCAGTCTCTTATAATCATAGCCATGGTTTGCAAGGATACTTTCCATTTCTCGAAATTTAATAATTCCACCTCTATCGTGAATATTATATCTTATTAGCGGAGTAGTAGCTTTTGTCGTAAATAATATTTCTCCATTATATTCTTCGATAAAATAATTACCGGGATTATATTGGAAGAGAGAAGGGACAGAATTAGCTTCCCCAAACAAGCTCTTCGATAGTTTTTCATCCTTGAATGCGAGATCTCGTATCAGGTTTGTTAACGCTGATCCTTGTCCCGCTAGCCCTGTATCTGTAACACCATATCCATCAATGATGGATATTAAGTCATTTTTGTTACCAGAAGTCATTTTATTAATGTATTGTCGCCATTCGACAGTATGCCCTTCCCCGGCAATAAACATTTTCAGGTTCAATTTCTTAATATTAATTCCTGTTTGTTCCAAACGGTCTAAAATTGTTCTAGCAAAGGTTGGATATGACATAATGATTGTCTGGTCGTAGTACTGAGATATTTTTGAAATTGCATAAATTATACTCTCAATGTCAGCACCTGTGGTGCCCATAGTCAATTTATATTTCTGTGTCAAAGGCCGCAGAGCTTGATGGACACAGAATCCGGCAATCCAGGGGCCCATAGCAAAAGCATTAAGTACAAGGCTCGATTTTTTATCTATATTCCAATATTGGCGCATAAATACATCGAAGACTGAAGGTAAAAAATCCTCGTATTGTATATATCGTGGCCATATCGTCGGATCGTCAGCGGTACCCGAGCTCAAAGAAAAACTATACAAGTTCTTGCCTGCTTGCACCGAGTTTATCTCATTGAACCCAAAAGGTTGAACATAATTATATTTATCGCTAACTGGAATTTCAAAAAAACTATCCATTGTTTTAATTTGCTTAGGATCGAATTTTTCATTTTGAAGAAACCTCTTATATGCAGGTATGTTCTCAGTAGTATCTTCAAAAACAGACAGTGCAGTCTTAGTACCGATATTTTCCCATACTTCAGCCGGGGTATTAGCTAAAAATTCAACAGCTTTATCATAATCAGCCATGATCTCTTTAATGTCTGGAGCTTTTTTTTCTTTCATTTTACCTACCTATATCCTAACTTTCCGCTCTTTGAAGAGCTGTTATTTTTTATAAAAAATGCCGATAATATACCTATTATACTACATATAGATAGTATTGTAAAGGATAATTTGTATTGTAATACCATGCTTGATATTAGGGCAATTCCAATTAAAGAACCCATTTGTTGTAATGTATTTAGTATACCAGAAGCGCTACCCGAATTCTCAGTTGGAGCCGATCCAAGTATAGCTGCAAAGATTGTTGTCATCAAAAATCCGGCTCCGGCCGATACCAATGCGAGGCCTGGCAATATAGATATAACGTATGAAGATTCTGGTTTTATTTGAGTCAAATATACGATGCCAAGGAAAATAAAAATACTAGACAAAAACCCTGCTAATTTCCAGTTTTTGATTTGACCACCGATTCCAGAGAATACTCCAGTAATGATTGGCACTGGGAGCAATGCGAATCCGGATTGCATTGGGTTCCAATGTAAGGTGTCTTGGAGATAAAAAGTCAGAACAAAAGACATGCCAATTACCGATACCATGGAAATAAAACTTAAAACATTAGCTGCGGCAAAAGTTTGATTTTGAAAAAGCGTAAAATCGAGGAGGTGGTTTTCTGTTTTCTTCTGATAGAAATAAAGTAGGACCAGTAGAAGAAATCCCAATATGATAAAATACCTGCTGATGATTGAGAAGGCAAGAACAAGTATGACTAATGAAAATGCGAGTATGAGTGCGCTCCAATAATCGAGTTTCATAGATGACTTTGCTGGTGTCTCAGGAATGTATTTGTTGGCAATAATTAGACCAAATATGACAAATGGGATATTAATTAGAAAGATCAAATGCCAACTGAAAAAATTGCCAAGATTTAAATTTGTGAGAATTCCACCAAGCACTGGTCCCACCAGCATTCCGCCAGCAAAAGTGGCAGCAGTAACAGCAAAAGCTTTTTCTCTATCTTTCCAATGGTGTGCGATGATAATCATGGGCATTGTATAAAGGATTGCCGTAGCTATTCCTTGAATTGCTCTAAATCCGATCAAAAGCCAAGTAATATTTGTAAATCCAAGAATTAGAGAAGCCAACCCAAATAATAATAATCCTGATAGATATAGTTTTTTGGCTCCTATTTTATCGCCGATTTTGCCAGCTAGTATTAGGAATGCCACCAGTGTCAGGGTAAATGCATTCGGAATCCACTGAGAGACGATTACTGAAGTATGTAGAGTTTCAGTAATTTTTGGGAGTGCAATATTCACACTTGTTGAATCAACTGCACCAAGAAAGTCAGCTACTGAGAGTGCGATCAATACTAATATCAGATTATTTTTCTTCATCTGGCGTAAACATTAGATTGGGATCAAAGTCGATCACTTCCGGCGCGATTCTAATAGGTAATCCCAAAGCTATACGTTTTGCTGCAATTATAGCCATGGCAGAAAGTATATATGAAGCTGAGACTGGTTGAGGGTAATGATCTCGTCTGCCTTCGGCGACATCAAGAGCTAACTCCTGTACATAAGTAGGCATCAATTTCATAAAAAATTCAACAAACTTAGCAAAGCCTTCTTTCTCATCAATTCTATCGATTCTAGTCTTTGGATTCATCCCAATCATTTCTTCATATGAAATAGAATCTGGAGTGAAAATTTGAACCATTGCGCCCCATCCAACATCAGTTGGTTGTATTATAGTTTGTTTGTGCTTCTGTGCAGATCGATGAAGCGCCACAACTGCAATCACAGCATCTGGATCAATAGTGTCTATGATAATATCGGCCTTTTTGGAAATCCGTTCAGCATTTTTGGCATCAATAAAAATAGGATATTTTCGAATATGAGCGTGAGGATTTATGGATTTTATTTTTTTGGCTAGTGCATCGACTTTAGTCCGTCCGACATCGCGCCAACTGTAACCTTGCCGATTGTTGTTTGAAAGCTCGACTGTGTCGCCATCAACAATGATAAATTTCTCAAATCCCATGCGGACAGCCGAGAGAGCAACTTGAGAACCGACACCACAGCCAGCAATCAACAATGTGGTATTGCTGATCTTGTCTTGGTTGTCTTCGGTCAGAAGGCCCAAATTGCGAGAATGATGCGCTAACCGAAAGACATCTTTATCTGGCTTTGGCATTTTGATTTGTTTAATTGTATGACAAAAGCATACTACTGAATTTCTAAAAAGACAATAAGAATAAATACTTGTTAAAAAACAAATTTATTGTATCGTACCAACTGCGATTTCTGAATTGAGAGGTAAAAAAAATGAAAAGCGAATGTCATAATTTTGTGTCATCGCCAGCCTATGGTTAGATCGTCAGGTTGTTCGTTGTCAAACCTAAGATATTGCACGCGTTTGCATGGCAAGCTGAAGCTTAGGAATGGAGTATAAATGCTAATGATTCTGTAACTTATTACAAAAAAAAGTAATTTCCTAATAACTTTAGACATATTTTCCGATCATATATATAAGGTAAACAATAGTTAGCGCACTTTCGTACTCGCGCTAAATTCGGGAAGACTGCAAACCGCTAATCAGGCGGTGTCTGACTTAAGGCAGACAATAGATATCTATGAGCAGAAAATTAGTCAGCTTCGGGGCTGGCTAATTTTTGTATAAAGTTATCCACAGTAGGAAAATGTTAGCACCGGTCCAGATCTATTTTATATAGCGTATTGACACTGGCAAGTGCTTGCTCTATTATCATTTTAATGAGCAAGATTTGGCAAAAATTTTGGCACTTTATTTCAAAGAAACTAGATCTCTGCGCACAAAAACACGCGACCAACTACTAGGACCCCTCGGGGCCCTTTTTTGTTGGTCGAGCACATACAAAATCGAAAGGAGATGATCGATGATTCATGTACCCCTAGGTGTAAACGCCGATAGATACATGGAGCGGCATCTCCATGGAACAAATTGGCTTTTTCTGGGATTGGAGCACTTAGCTGTTCATATCACAACCTCACAGCTCAAAGGAAAAGTTGACCGGTCTGGACATCCTCAAGTAGAACATCTCTTGGCAGTATCTGACATGTCAAAGGAGTTTTTCTACAATTTTCTTCTAGTGTTGATCTGCGTTCTTCATGATGTTTTTGAGGATGGCAAGATAAAGGCACGTGAACTGTCTAGGTCATTCGGCCCCATCTTTGGCCCGCTTGTCACCTTCGGCGTGAAGGCATTGACCAAAGAGGAGCATGGAAAATTCAACTCAGACGAAGAAAGGGATTTGTACTTAAGACACTACTTCGATCAGATTATCGAGGCTGCGTCGAAAAGGCATTTCCTGCTTTTCTTCAGGCAAATGTGGCAGATACCATTTGCCAAACTACTGGATCGGCTGCACAATCTGCGCCGTCCTCACGGAGGCTCAGAAAAAGCAGAATTGCGGATGCTCCGAGAAACTATCGAAGGTGGGGATTTCTACCGGATGGCTATCGAGTGCCGAATGTTTATCCCCAAGTGCTTGCTTGCCAAGTACAATGAAATTTTCGATGAGATCCTTTATCGGGCTCATCTCCGGCTCGCCGAACTCACAGCGGCCGGAAAGTGCTAGGCCCGCTTCTACTCACATGAGTAGTCGCGGGTCTTTTTTTTATAAAAAAGACCGCCATCAGCTCGGGAGAGCTGGTGGCGGATACAGCGGGGAGTAAAAAAAAGGGGGGTGCATCACAATTATGATGCTTTGGCTTCATGGCGGGGCTTCCGCCGACGCACGGGTTTTTCAAGCCCAGACCATCGCTTGGTGCTGATGATCTTGGCCGTATTTCCGCCGTTGTAGGCGACTACGTCACCTACGCAATGGTCGATGATAGCACGCGCCAGTACGTTTGTACTACAGATCACCGTACCGGCATCCGGGGCAGCTTCTACAGGCCCGAGGATTTGATAGGTTGCTGTACGCGGGTTTGGTCGACCTGCGCCTTTGATCTCCAATACAACCTCGGAGCCGATTTGTACGATATGTTCTTTTGCGATGTCGAATTGGTCTTCGATGACCTGAATGTCAATCGAGCCCAAGACCTCGGCAACTAAACTATCATAATTTGCCGAGTTTTTCTGCTCAAGTACGGCCAGTGAGGTGGGATGGATCTCGCGATCCTCGATGGCTCCGGTCGCCCCGGAAAGTTCATGGCGTGCTTCGTCTCGCCGTTGAGTGATCTCTTTCAAGATCTGGCCAGAACGTGTTAGCGTCCTTCTGGTAGCAAAATACATCGGGGGTGTGCTCCTTATTGGGTGTTCACCGATCGGCTTTCGGGGAGTCGATCGATTTGAGAGATATACTACCCTGAAAACAGACACAAGTCAACCAATCAATAATTTCAAAAACTCTCTCCTAATATAGAAAAAATAGATGCATTATGTTATAAAAAATCTATGAAACAAATTGCCAAAGCCTACAACCACGAAGAGTTTGAGGAAAAGATCTACGACAGCTGGGAAAACTCCGGTTATTTCCGGCCGGAGATCAATATGGGTGGTAATCCGAAATATGACCGTAAAATCGACGGCAAGCCATTTGTGATTTCAATGCCGCCGCCAAACGTGACTGGTAAACTTCACGTTGGCCACTCTTTGTTTGTAACTTTGCAAGATATTATGACCCGTTATCATCGGCTTAAGGGCGAGCCAACTCTTTGGTTGCCGGGTACAGATCATGCCGGCATCGCAACTCAAACGGTTGTTGATAAAATGCTGAAGAAAAAGGGGATTGATAAACGCGAACTTGGCCGGGAGAAATTTATTGCCGAAGTCTGGAAATGGAAAGAGGAATATGGCGGCACTATTACGCGGCAATTACGGCGGATGGGCGCTTCGTGCGATTGGTCGCGTGAAAGATTTACTCTTGACGAGGGTCTAAATAAAGCCGTTCGAACTGCATTTGTCGATCTATATAACAAAGGGCAAATTTATCAGGGTCTTCGAGTGGTAAATTGGTGCCCACGTTGCCACACGGCGATTGCTGATGATGAAGTAGAATACAAAGAGCAAAAATCTAAACTTTATTGGATTAAATACGGTCCGTTTATTTTGGCAACTACCCGGCCTGAAACAAAACTGGGTGATACTGCCGTGGCTGTAAGTCCCAAGGATGACCGTTATTTCGATATGGTAGGCAAAAAATATATGATTCCAGGGGTTCTTGGCGAATTTGAGATCATCGTTGTTGCTGATAATGCTGTAGATCCGTCATTCGGCAGTGGCGCGGTCAAAGTTACTCCAGCTCACAGTTTTACCGATTATGAAATTGCACAGCGCAATGATCTGCCGATGAAGCAGATAATTGATGAAAATGGCCGTATGATGCCAAATACAGGTAAGTATGCCGGTATGACCACGGCGCAAGCTAGAGAAGCGATTGTCGAAGATATGGAGAAAATGGGACTAATCGATCACGTTGATGAGTATGATAACAGCTTGCCTACTTGCTACCGTTGCGGTGGAACGATTGAGCCTATTCCTTCAAAACAGTGGTTTGTGAAGATGAAGGAGATGGCCGGGAGAGCAAAGGATGTTGTTGAAAAAGGCGAGATGGATATCATACCTGACCGTTTTAAAAAAATGTATATCAACTGGATGGAAAATATCCGTGATTGGTGCATTTCCCGTCAAATCTGGTGGGGACATCAAATTCCCGTATGGTACAGGGGGGAAGAGATTTATTGTGGAATGGAAGCACCCGATGGCGAGGGCTGGACACAGGATTTTGACGTGCTCGATACTTGGTTTTCTTCGGCGTTGTGGCCGTTTTCTACCCTGGGCTGGCCAGACAAAAGCAAAGATTATGATTATTTCTATCCGACAGCTGTTATGGAAACAGGTTATGACATTTTGCCTTTCTGGGTTGCCCGGATGGCCGCTTTTGGTCTCGAATTCACAGATAAAGTTCCATTTGAAACTGTTTACTTTCATGGCCTTGTCCGGGACGAGCACAATCGCAAGATGAGCAAATCTTTGGGTAATGTGCTTGATCCATTGGACATTATCCCAAAATACGGCACAGATGCGCTCCGTATGGCTTTGGTTGTCGGCTCATCGCCCGGACAGGACCTTGCTGTTGGCGAATCCAAAATAAAGGGTTATCGTAATTTTTCGAATAAAATTTGGAATGCTTCTCGATTTGTAATGCTTCGAGTGACAGACGGTGATTTGCAATCGGGCGAAATCGGTCAGGAGAAAATTGGTGATTTGAATGTCGACGAGAAAGCACTGACCAAGGCTGATCGGGAGATACTTAAAAAGCATTCAGAAATTATTAAATCAGTCACTTCAAAATTGGATAAATATCAATTCTCTGGAGCGGGTGAGGAATTGTATGAATATTTCTGGCATCAATTTTGCGATGTTTATATCGAAAGTGCGAAAACTCAGACGCAAGGAGATCCTTCGGTGCCTCAGGATGACAAGGAATTGGATCCCCGGGTCAGGCCCGAGGATGACACTATTGTAGTAGAAATAGACAAGTCAACTGAAATATCAGAAAATACCAAGAAAATATTGATCAAGATTTTGTCTGAATCTTTGATTTTGCTTCACCCTTTTATTCCATTTGTGACGGAGGCAGTTTGGCAGGAACTCAAAGCTATCACGCCGCTGGCTGAATCGATTATGATTGCAGGATGGCCGGAAAATAGCTCTATGGATAAGTAGACAAAGTTGCAAAGGATCGAGCAATTCTGATAGATCTTTTAATTTGTGCAACCTCAAAAATGGGGAATGCCTTTAAAGAATAAACTTTTTATTTTTATCTTTTGTCAAAATAAATTTTCATTTCACCTCCTTATAATATCTTTATGAAGGAGGTGAGAAAAATGAAAAAGATAATTGCAGCATCATTATTTGGATTGCTTCTCGCCGGAAGTTTGGCATTATCAGCTCCAACTGCTAACGCTAGCTACAATATGGATTTCTATAACGGTGATAATATTTACAGAAACGCCTATTCATCGATGTTTCTACAGAGACAATCCACTTATTATTTAGATCAGATGTTTCTTTATCAGCAAAGACTCTACACCATGCCGATATCGTTTGATATTAATGGATTAGGAAATATCGGTATCGCCCGCAGAGTGATGATCGTAAATGTTGATCAGCCGTACAATATGTTTATGATTAGAAACTCAAATACCGGTCCTTTCTCCGTTAACCGCGTGGTCATCAATGTAAGCGATGACTTATATCGTGAGATAGTAAGCAATCTATCTTCAACTCAAACCGTCGATATCACAGTCGATACAGGGAACAATACAGTGTCACTCAATACTGTTGTCGGAGATGTAGTCTCCGGAGATGTTTCGTTAAGTATTAGATAGCTATTGAGTAAGGGCCGGCATATGCCGGCCCTTGGTTTTTGGTCAAAAATCCATTGGAAACAGCATCCCATAGACTTATGATTTGCATAATTAAGTAAAGGAAGGAATTTATGGAACCCAAGGAGATTTTAATAGAGTGGCTGAAAAATGCCTACGCAATGGAACAACAGATAGTGCAGACGCTAGAAGCCCATGCCAAAGATTTCGATAGCATGCCAGAAATGCAGGAAATGATTGAACAACATATCGAAGAGACTAAGGATCAGGCAGACAGGGTCAAAATGGAAGTTGAGAGATTAGGAGATGAGGTCTCTAGTGTGAAGAGCGGATTGGCCGAAGCAATGGGAATGATGACCGGGATGGGCTCAGATCTCTTTAAAGACAAAATAGTAAAAAATGCGATTGCAGAACATGCAACCGAACACTTAGAAATGGCTACTTACGAAGCCATAGCCACAGCAGCAGAGATCGCCGATGAACCTGCGACCCGAGAGCTGGCAATGGACTTGGTCAAAGAAGAAACCAGAACTGGCGAGAAACTCAAAACGATGTTGCCACAAGTTGTTAGGAAATATTTTGAAAATAGAGCTGAATAATGAAAAAAACTGCCGAGAAGAAACTTTCTATATATCGCTCAAAGCCAGCTGGAGATAGACGTATGAGGGAACACTTGGCGGAAAGAAGACGTCTAAAGTTTAGGGTGAATCTTTGGCCTTTCAACAAGAGGTACTGGTCAAACTGGTGGCGGCAATTTCAAAGAAACAAAAAATGAAAACATTTAAAGTTATTCTTCCATTCGTATTCTTGATGTTATTTTCGTTAACCCTAAATTTTCTTTTTCGTTCTAGAAATTCGGATTTGAATAAGCAGGTTCTTTCTGTAGCGAGCGAGGACATAACCGGTGATGATGTTAGGGGAACATATTTGTATGGGATAAAAAATAATACATATTTTGGTCTTGCTAAATATATTGAAGAAGACAATCAGGCGATGTTAGTTGTGATCGCAAAGATTGAGAATGTGAAAGATGAGCATCAATATGAGTGCTGGCTAGAGATTGATGATGCATATACACTATTGAAGGAGAATCTTCGGCCAAGCGGTACTTTTTATACAAAAACCTTTAGACTGGATAATCAGATTGGTAAACATACAGAAATACATATCACAGAGGGACAAAATGACGGTGAAGCACCCGCAGAGATTCTTTTGTCCGGAAGG
Source organism: Patescibacteria group bacterium (assembly GCA_041674765.1). GTDB lineage: Bacteria > Patescibacteriota > UBA1384 > XYA2-FULL-43-10 > 1-14-0-10-43-13 > JBAYVE01. Next base: position 111,430 of record JBAYVE010000003.1, on the reverse strand, counting down.
TTTTGACAAATACATACTCTTACAATACTATGGTTAGAGTTAGTATTAAGTGAAGGTTATATGAACAGTAACACCAAGACATTTTTATCAATTGTGATCGTAGTTATCGTGATAGCCGGGGGTTTAATTTACGCTGCCGGCAAAAACTCCGCCAAGACTGAGAATAACGATGATAGCGAAATTGAAATTACAAACAATGACCAGCAGTATGATGATGCGTATGTGGAGAAACTTGCGAAATTCCTGAATTCAGAAGGAATGGTAATGTATGGTGCATACTGGTGTTCGCATTGTAACTCCCAAAAGAAAATGTTCGGTGACGCTGCTAAATATTTGGATTATGTTGAATGTGACCCGAAAGGCCAAAATGCTAACCCCGATGAGTGTACTGCGCAGGGAATTGACGGATATCCGACCTGGGTCTATAAGGGTCAGAAATATAGTGGAGAGCGAAAAATGAGCGAACTTGCCGAGATTGTTGGCTTTACTGACCGGTCGGATGCTGAGTCGGATGCTGAAATTAATACAAATACTAATGATAATACTAATGCCACGACTCCAGAGAATTAGTATCCTATAGTTAATCTACAGAGAAATTTGCTTAAAATAGACCATTCAAACGGTCTATTTTTGTACGTTCGCTGGGGATAACTGCCAGAAGTAAAAAAAGGAAAGGTGAACTTGTCAATTTGATTGGGGCTGAATTGTTTACTCTGGATCTGGAGAAAAATTACTTTTGCTTATAATATTGCCAAGATAATATCAATTCATGTGCGGGTTCCTTGACAGCCACGAGTAAACACGAATAAAATTGATATGTTATATAAATAACCCGGAAATGATTTTTTAAGCTCATTGAGTTTATAAAATGTCAGCGGGTCGAAAATAAGGAAGGAGGTGAATAAAAATGGCAGATGCAGTAGTAGGTTATTGTGTAAAATGCAAGGCAAAGCAGGAAATGGTTGAGCCACAGCAAGTTACCATGAAGAACGGCAAACCAGCTCAGTCTGGTACTTGTCCAGCGTGCGGCACAAAGATGTTTAAAATTGGTGCAGCCAAATAATTGGAACCAAATTTTTGTTTTTGATCCAACAAAAAAATCCCGCTTCGGCGGGACTTTTTTGTTTGGGAGAACAGAATTGAAAATTTGACAGTTTAAGGCTATTATTAAGTATATGAAACGTTCGGAACTTTTTTTTGCATTTCTTCTGATCCCTATCGACATGATAGCGGTCATTATTGCGTTCGTATTTGCATATTATTTACGAACCCAGATTGAAACCTCGACAGCATTTTCCGCCATCGGTATCTCTGAGTATTTACGTTACGGCTTCTATCTTTTGCCTATCTGGATCGGACTAAATGCTTTAAACGGCTTATATTCAATTAGGAACTATACTGGTCCGGCTTTTGAATTCTACCGCATATTTCTTTCAGCCTCGACCGCAATTCTCTGTCTTATAGTCATAATCTTTTTCGCCAAGACGCTTTTCTTTTCACGGATTATTCTGGTTCTAATTTGGCTGACCAGTATTCTTGCTGTTTTTATTGCCAGAATGGTCCTAAAATGTCTTCAAAGGACATTGCTTGCATATTTTGACCTTGGCCGGCGTAATATTTTGCTAATCGGAAGTGCTCCGAACATTGATGAGATTGCCATGAGGGTGAAGAGAGAACTTCGTTTCGGATTTTCAGTTGTCGGAACTGTGCTCACAACAGAAAATAAAGATTGCAATACAAAGATTATAGGATGTTTTGATAATATTGCCGAAATATTGAATAAAAAAGAGATCGACGAGGTAATTTTTGCCGATTCTAATCTAACAAAAGATAAGCTGTCCAATTTAGTTAGACTTTGCGATGATAAAAGAATCTCTTTTAAATACATACCGGACGATTTAGCTATTATGACATCCAGCTTCAAGCCAGGCCTCGCTGGTTCTATCCCGGTAATGGAGCTAAGGCCGATTCCTCTCGATGGATGGGGCAGAATTGCCAAACGATTTTTTGATGTGTTTTTTTCTGCAATTTTCTTGGCTATCTTATCGCCGATCGGCCTATTGATTGCACTTTTTATCAAATTGACTTCACGCGGCCCGGTTTTCTATCGCCATCAGCGCGTGAGCAGAGACGAGATTGTCTTTGATTTCTATAAATTCAGATCGATGTATATCGATAAATGTGATTTTAAAGGGGGCATCTATTGGACAACGGCAGAGGATGAGAAAACCAGAGTTACCCCGATAGGCAAAATTTTACGCAAAACAAATCTCGACGAGCTTCCCCAACTCTGGAATATTTTGCTGGGAGAAATGAGTTTCGTTGGGCCCCGGCCGGAGTTGCCTAAATTAGTGGAAAAGTTCGAGAAAGAGATTCCTGATTACTTCCGCCGGCACAAGGTAAAAACGGGGTTGACCGGCTGGGCACAAGTGAACGGCCTCAAAGGAGATACCTCGGTTTCTGAGCGGGTAAAATATGATCTTTATTATATCGAAAATTGGTCATTGTGGTTCGACTTAAAAATAATTATTAAAACTTTTTGGTTGGTTGTATATGAAGCAATCCTTGGAAAATCTGAATATCGCGCTCGTACATGAATGGATCACAAATGTTGCTGGCGCCGAGCGGGTCCTTCTAAATTTACATGAGCTGTTTCCAAAGGCTCCTATTTTTACAGCTGTTTTTGATCCCAAGAAGGCAAAACCATTTGCTAAATTGGATGTTCGGCCTTCATTTTTGCAAAAGATTCCATATACGAAAACCAAAAGGGAGCTTCTTGTTCCTTTCACTCCTTTTGCTTTTGAGCAGTTCGATTTATCAAAGTATGATCTTGTCATATCCTCTACTACAGTGGCAGCCAAGGGTGTTATTACAAAACCGGGAACAACTCATATTTCATACTGCCATACGCCACCGAGATATCTCTGGGAACCGCAAGTCGATCCCAGAGCCTCGAAAGGTAGATTCAACTGGCTTAGGCAAAAAGTCATTCATGAAATGAGAATCTGGGATAGTGTCGCAGCTACCCGGGTAGATCATTATATAGCCAATTCCAAATATATTGCCAACCGGATCAAAAAGTACTATCGGCGTGATGCCAATGTCATATATCCGGGTGTTGATGTAAATAAATTTCTGCCGACGGATCAAGATAACGTTAAGGATTATTTTCTGTTTGTTAGCCGGCTGATCGATTACAAGAGATGTGATTTGGTTATAGAAGCTTTCAATGAGCTAAAATTGCCTTTGAAAATTATCGGTCACGGTCCGGATAAGGGTAATCTCCAGAAAATAGCTAAAAGTAATATCGAATTTTTAGGTTTTCTGTCGGATGATGAGATGAAAAAGTATTATGCAGAAGCTCGGGCTTTTATATTTGCCGCCGAGGAGGACTTCGGCATTGTGCCAGTCGAAGCCATGTCGGCCGGCCGGCCGGTCATTGCCTTCGCCAAGGGAGGTGTCTCAGAATCGGTTATTGATGGCGAGACAGGTATTTTATTTCCTGAACAAAATGCACAATCGCTCATCAGGGCGGTTCAATCATTCAAGTCAGAAGGCTTCGATTCAAAGGTGATCCGCAGTCATGCAGAGAGATTCTCTTGTGAGAGGTTCAAAAAAGAATTCTATGAACAGGTTGTTTCGATTATGGAAAAGTAAGTTGCCAGGGAGGGGCGTTGAAGCATATCGATGGTCTAAAAGGAAATCAAGGAGAAAAAGAACACCATTCGGAAATAGGGGATGGTCTATTTGATATCAACGAATCCCAAATGACTGCCGAGCTTGTCAAACCGGGCGTTGATTTCCAGAATATCAATGAGAGTTGGACTCTGCCGTCGGATGAGACTGCTTTCGCGGTTCAAACCCACAGGACAACTTCCACCAAAAAGTTCCCGAAACTTTTAAAGAAGATATTATATATAATGTTTTTGTCCTTTTTAGCCTTCTTCTTTTATACACATGCTCATAAATTAAAAAAAGGCGAAAGATTATACAACGACTCTTTCAGCCAAATTCTTTCAAACATCAAAAATTCTTTGGAAACAGGAAACTTTGGCGTTCTAACCTCAAATCTACAAGATATGGGAAAAATAACGTCTGAGGCACAGTTATTTTCCGAGTCATTTGGACAAAACTTGCCTTATTTCAATATTTTGCATAGTAAATCGAGAATAACCAGAAGTCTGACTTTATTAAATGTTATTGCAGATATTACAAAATTGCCCGAGAGAATAGAAGTCGATAAAGACGGAATTCTAAAAAAGCCTGGTTCTGATTATCTTGCGGATTTAACTCTCCTTGGCAAAAGTTCGATAAGTTTAATTAATCAAGTTTCAGACGAGCTGAAATTTCAGCAGGGCCGTCTTCAGTTTTATGATGATGAGAAGTCTGTCCAACTTAGAGATTATATTGATCGAATGGAGGTGATTTTTGCGAAGGCCGGACCTTTACTTACTAAAGATCTACCTTGGTTGTCAGTTCCGGATGCCGGCCAAAAGAATATTTTGATAATTTTTCAGAATAATGATGAGCTTCGCGGAGGCAGCGGAGGGTCTTTTGGATCTTTCGGTATCGCCAAATTTGAGGGAGGGAAGCTAAGGAATATCGACTTTGGTACAAATATCTATAAGCTAGACGATGCATTTCTAAAGAGAGAGCAGATTCCAGCGCCAACGGAACTTGAGGCATTCAACGGGGGATATTTGACCTTAAAGCAATCCGGCTTTTCTGTCGACGGAAAGGAAGCATTGGACACAATCCGTGATTTCTATGAAAAGGAAGCTGTCCAGCATGTCGACGGAGCCATTACAATCGATACCACCGCATTTATCTCCTTGCTTAAAGTGATTGGTCCAATCGCCATGCCCGCTTATAATCTTGAAGTCAATGCAGATAATTTCCGTCTCGCGGTAGAAAATGAAGTTCAAGTTACCTATTTTGGCCGCGAAGGTGGAATGAAAGAAAATGAGCCTAAAAAAATGCTTGGCGATATGATGCCGATCGTGATCGACAGGATCGCCGAATGCGGAAAGGCGGGTAGCTGTTCTCTTATTGTTTCCTCTCTCGTAAAATCAATGGAGTCCAAAAATATACTGTTTAATTTTGAGAATGATGATTTTCAAAACAGATTGCAATTATTAAATCTCACAGGAGAAGTGAAGCCGACTACTGCAGACTATTTCTATTTGAATAACTCTAACCTCGCTGGCGCCAAGACTAATCAGAGTATGATCGAAACGGCCAAAATTGATGTTAGAATCAATGATGACGGCACTATTCAAAACTCGTTGGAATTAATCAGGCAACACACTGGTAAGAATGAATTTCCAAACGGATTGGATAGAAATTATGTGCGTTTTTTAGTACCGGAAGAGAGTAAATTGCTTAACTTCGTGCCTCTCTCGGGCAATTTCGAACGTTATTGTGATCGAGGCTATCATGATGGACAACCTTCATGGATATCAAAGGAGGCTGGAAAAACTGTGATAAATTTTTGGATGTCGACAATTCCTGGTGACACAAGCAGAGCAAAGATAGAGTATCGTCCGAACTACAAAGTCCAAACAAACGATAACTTTGACTATTCGATCCTTTTTCAAAAGCAGCCTGGCGCCCCTAATGATAAGGTTGAATTGACCATCTATTATCCTCTAACTTTTTTCCCCGAGAATGTAAAAGACTCATACAATGGCAAAATGAAGTTAAATTTCGATCTTCAATCGGATAAAGAGATTACTCTTCACTTCAAAAAGATTTAGCTATCTTGGCATCCCTCTAAAAACCTGCAGGATGCGTCAGAATGCATTTTTTTTGTATAACAGCCGCTAGGGTTTAATGGCTTGCGATTTGGTCAGAAAGGGTTTAAAATAAGTAAAGAATCACTTTTGTGGTTTCTTAGTTTGGAAATATTAAAGGGAGCGCTTCAATGTCTGAAGATCAAAAGAAAAAAGTAACCGAATCATATGATGCTTCAAAAATTACAGTTCTTGAAGGGCTGGCCCCTGTCCGCAAACGTCCCGGAATGTACATCGGCGGCACAGGCAGTGATGGTCTGCACCACCTGATCTGGGAAGTTTTAGATAACTCTATCGATGAGGCAATGGCCGGTTTCTGCGACAAAATTATTGTCACTATTCATAAAGATGGCTCGGTTTCCGTCGATGATAACGGACGTGGTATCCCCGTCGATATCGTCAAGGCAACTGGGAAGTCTGCGCTAGAAACAGTATTGACCGTCCTTCATGCCGGGGGAAAGTTTGGCGACGGCGGTTATAAAATATCTGGCGGTCTGCATGGTGTTGGTGTTTCTGTGGTAAACGCTTTGAGCTTGTGGGTCAAGGCTGAGGTCAAAAGGAATGGTAAACTGTACTCTCAAGAGTTTAGGCAAGGCGATGCCGTCGCGAATGTAAAAGCGGTTGGCGTGGCTGAAGGCACCGGAACAAAGATTACTTTTATACCTGATCCGGAAATCTTTACCTCGACTACCGAGTTTTCTTATCAGACCGTCCTGAACCGTTGCCGTCAGCAGGCGTACCTCACAAAAGGTGTGATGATTAGTATTGTTGATGAGCGTGAGGACAAACATCTACAGGCACCAAAGGCCGAGAAGGACGAGGAGGAAACTGGAGACGAGACCGTCCGAACCGGCAGGGCCGGTGGAGACGAAGACGAAGAGATTATTGAAAAAAACGGTCCTCAGCATTATTCATTTTATTTTGAGGGTGGTATCTCCTCTTATGTTCGTCATCTCAACAAGAATAGAGAATCATATACTGAGCCCCCTGTTTATATCGAAAAACAGCAGAGTGGTGTCATCGTAGAACTTTCTCTTGCCTACACTAATGATTTCAAAGAGCATCTTTACTCGTTTGCAAATAACATTAATACACCTGAGGGTGGAACTCATCTCACTGGATTCAAAACTGCTCTAACCCGAGCTCTAAATGATTATGCCAGAAAGAACAATCTAACCAAGGATGTTTTGACGGGCGAGGATGTTAGAGAAGGTCTTACCGCAGTTTTATCTGTGAAGTTGCCAGATCCTCAGTTTGAGGGGCAGACAAAAGCAAAGCTTGGTAATACCGAAGTTAGAACGGTTGTTGATTCTGTTACTGCCGAAGCGCTCACAATTTACCTGGAAGAGCATCCCAGTGAAGCCAAAAAAATTATCGACAAATGTACACTTTCAGCAAAAGCTAGATTGGCAGCTCGAGCAGCACGGGATACTATTATCAGAAAAGGCGCTCTTGAGGGCATGACTTTGCCTGGAAAGCTCGCTGATTGTTCCTCTAAAGATTCGAAAAAAACTGAAATCTATATCGTTGAGGGTGATTCAGCTGGCGGTTCTGCCAAGCAAGGCCGGGATCGAAACTTTCAAGCTATTTTGCCCCTTCGTGGCAAGATCTTAAATGTAGAAAGAGCTCGTCTAGATAGGATGCTTTCTTCAGACGAGATAAAAGCCCTTATCGTGGCAATGGGGGTAGGCGTCGGTGAAGATATTAATTATTCAAAACTTCGTTATGACCGGATAATTATTATGACTGATGCAGATGTAGATGGTGCTCATATTAGGACGTTGCTTCTCACCTTTTTCTATCGTAATTTCCCGGATTTAATATCGCATGGCCATATCTATATCGCACAGCCTCCACTTTATTCGGTTTCGAAAGGCAAAGAGAAACACTGGGTTTATAGCGATGAAGAAAGAGATAAGATCGTCAAAAAATTCAGAGGCGACAAAGTCGAAGCAACTGGTGTGATGATTCAGCGATTTAAAGGTCTTGGAGAAATGAATCCAACTCAGCTTTGGGAGACTACGATGAATCCAGAAAACCGGATTTTGCTCCAAGTTACAATTGATGATGCAGAGAAGTCCGATGCTGTTTTCACGATGCTTATGGGTGATCAAGTCCCGCCACGTAAGAAGTTTATTCAGACTAGGGCCAAAACGGCGCAGAATCTTGATATCTAAAAGTTAGTTTTCTAATATAGAGGATAGAAATGGTTGACGAACAAAATAATAATTTAGAAGAAAATACAGAGTTTGAGCCTGAGGTTGAAACCCTTGATACTGATCAAGAGGAAGAAAATGATCAGATTTCTACTGACGAAGTGGAAAATTCTGAAGAGTCAGGCGTCGAAGAGGAACTAGAAAATTCCGATTCAGTTATAGACCGGTCCGGTTTTGTGAAATCTGAAGGTTTGGATGATAAGTCTATTGTCGAAAATGTTTACGATCCAGCGGTTGGCCATATTAGGCCGCAGGAGCTTGTCTCTGAGATGGAGACTTCATATCTTTCGTATGCAATGAGCGTTATCATCTCTAGAGCTCTCCCGGACGTCAGGGACGGTCTAAAACCTGTTCATCGCCGGGTTCTCTATGCAATGTATGCAACTGGTCTTCGCCACAATGTTAAATACCGTAAATCTGCCAAAGTAGTCGGTGAAGTAATCGGTAATTACCACCCTCACGGCGATGTCGCTGCCTACGATACGTTAGTTCGTTTGGCTCAAGATTTCTCAATGCGCTATCCTATGGTTGACGGACAGGGCAATTTTGGCTCAATGGACGGTGACTCTGCAGCTGCCATGCGTTATACAGAGTGCCGGATGTCTGCTATCGCTGAAGAGATGGTGGCTGATCTTGATAAGGACACTGTAGACTGGCAGGATAATTATGACGGCACAACTCAAGAGCCGATTGTTATGCCTGCGCGTGTTCCTAATCTGCTTTTAAACGGAACTATGGGCATTGCTGTCGGTATGGCTACCAATATTCCCCCACACAATCTGGGTGAACTTTGTAAGGGCATTTGCGCTTTGATCGATAATCCGGAAGCAGACCTTGATGAGCTAATGAAGCATATTAAAGGTCCTGATTTTCCGACGGGCGCAAATATTTATAATGTTGAAGATATCAAAACAGCTTACGCTACTGGCAAGGGCCGGATTTTGATGCGGGCCAAAGCGGAAATTGAGGAGACAAAAAGAGGATTTAAAATTATTGTTACCGAGATCCCGTACCAGGTAAATAAATCAACAATGATTGAGAAGATCGCTGATTTGGTCAAAGAGAAAAGGATAGATGGTATCTCTGATTTGAGGGATGAATCGGATCGAAACGGTGTACGGGTGGTAATTGAGCTCAAATCCAGTGCATATCCAAAGAAAGTATTAAACCGCCTCTTCGAGCTGACCCCCCTTCAGACAGCTTTCCATGTAAATATGCTTGCATTGACTCCTGAACTTGAACCTCAGGTTATGACACTCAAAGATATTTTGCAGTTCTATATCGACCATCGCAAAGAGGTTATAAAGAGGCGTACGGTTTTTGAACTAAAAAAGGCGGAAGACCGCGCCCATATCCTCGAAGGGTTGAAGATTGCCCTTGATCATATAGATGAGGTTATAACCACAATCAGGGCCTCTGCTAACCGTGATGAGGCTAAGAAGAATTTGATTGCCAAGTTTTCTTTTTCGGTGGTTCAGGCCGATGCGATCCTCGATATGAGATTATCAGCACTGGCCGCGTTGGAGAGAAAAAAGATTGAAGATGAGTTTAATGAGATTATGGCAAGGATCGCTTACTTAAAGGATCTATTGGATCATCCTGAAAAGATTCTTGGTTTGATTAAGGACGATCTAGCTGATGTTACCGAAAGGTTTGGTGATAAGAGACGGACTACTATCATCCCTCAAGCTCTCGGTCAATTCCGAGCGGAGGATCTGATCCCAGACGAGCAGGTTATTGTATCCTTGAGTCGGGGTAATTACATTAAGAGACAGGAAGTCAATACTTACCGCAGACAAGTTCGTGGCGGGGTCGGCGTCGTTGGAATGACTACAAAAGAGGAAGACATTGTGGATCATCTTGCTTGTGTCCGAACACATGATGATATCTATTTCTTTACTAACAAGGGCCGTGTTTTCAAAAGTAAGGTCTATGAACTCCCTGCAACGTCCAGACAATCAAAGGGTACTCCAGTCGTCAATATTATTCAGATCGGTTCAGATGAGAAAGTTACTGCCTTGCTCACTTCAGCGACGAGCGATAAAAGCAAATATTTCGTCATGGGTACTACTCATGGTCAGATAAAAAAGACAGAAATCGAAAAATATGACAATATCCGGAAAACAGGTATTCTTGCAATGGGGTTGAAGGGAAAAGATGAGCTGAAGTGGGTTCAAACGACGGGTGGAGATGACTATATCGTTGAGGTTTCAGAAAAGGGTCAAGCCATCTGTTACGCAGAATCCGACGTCAGGCCTATGGGCAGAAGTGCTTCGGGCGTCACCGGCATGAAACTTAGGGCCAACGACCGTGTTATGTCGATGGATGTTGTACCTGGCAATCTGTGGCCAACCGAGTCTACGAAGAAGACAGCTGTTTCCCCTGATATGCTAGTAGTTCTTGAAAACGGGTTTGGCAAGCGAAGTGGTCTGCGGCAGTTCCATATTCAGAAGAGAGGTGGGATGGGGATAAGAGCAGCAAACTGTACTAGCAAAACTGGCAATGTGATTGGAATGCATATTGTATATGGCGAAAAGGGTGACGTTGTTTTGGCTTCAAGAAAAGGGCAGTTTATTCGAATGGAATTAAAGAATATCAAGAGATTGGGACGAGATACTCAAGGCGTAACTTTGATGAGGCTTAAGGAAAATGATAAGGTCTCCTCTGTCGCGTTTATTTTGCCCGATACCAATGCTGAGGCTGAACAGGAGCAGATATCCTTTGACGCTCCCGATGATCCTACGAAAGGAAAGGCAGAAATAGGGCAACCGAAGGTAGATAATAGGAAGAAAATTACTAAGGAGGCTAAACCAACAGATTCGGCCTCGGCTATATCTACCCCAGTAGTTCCAAAAGAGATAAATGCCATCAAAAAACCACAAATCAATGTAAAATTTTATGGCGATAATATTGAAATTGCGAATGAGAATGCCGGCAAGAAAGAAACGGAGAATTTAGTGGACGAAAGTGATTCGTCCACCAAGGCCAATTATTGGGGTAAAGAATAATTGCTAATTCGATTTAAGTTTGGTATCATACATCTTCATACTTTATAAGGAGCTAAGTGGCAGACAAAAAAACAATAAAAATCGGCGATGTCGTAACAGTCAAGGAATTTTCAGACTTGGCAGATTTGCCTGTTACCTCAGTTATTTCTGAGCTGATGAAAAATGGTATTTTGGCCACTATCAACGAGACCATTGATTTTGAGACAGCTTCTATTATCGGCGATTACTTGGATATTGCCGTTGAACACAAAGAAGAGGCGGCTCCAAAAATACACACGAAGACTGAGGTGAGCACGAAAAACCTAGTTCCAAGGCCGCCAGTGGTAACAATTATGGGGCATGTCGACCATGGCAAAACAACACTTTTGGATAATATCCGAAGAGCTCATGTCGCCGCTGGCGAATCAGGCGGAATTACTCAGCATATTACTGCATACCAGGTCACTCTTGATAATACTCGGAACAAAGAAATAAAAAATAAAACCATCACTTTTATTGATACCCCCGGACACGCTGCTTTCTCAGCTATGCGTGAGCATGGCACTGCCATAACTGATATTATCGTTTTGATCGTCGCCGCAAATGACGGTGTAATGCCCCAGACGGTTGAAGTGATTGAGCAGGCCAGAATTAATAATGTACCGATCATCGTTGCAATCAATAAAGTTGACCTTCCTGACGCGGATATAATGAAGGTTAAACAGCAACTGACAGAATATGGACTTGTGGCGGAAGACTGGGGCGGCAAAACCATTATGGTTGAAATATCGGCTAAAACTGGCAAAGGTGTCGATGACCTTCTCGAGATGATATTACTTCAGGCGGAGATAATGGATCTCAAAGCTAATCCGGATAGCCCAGCTGTTGGTATTGTCATCGAGGCAAAGATGCAGAAAGGCAAAGGTTCTTTGGCCCTGGTTTTAATCGAAAATGGTACTTTGAGAAAAGGCGAACCAGTCGCGATCGGTTCGGTCTATGGTAAAATCAGGACTCTCGAAGATTTCAGTGGAAATACGATCGAATCCGCCGGTCCGAGTACTCCAATTAAAATTTCCGGTTTGAAGTCCCTACCTGATTTTGGTGATCGTCTTGCTGCTTTTGCAAACGAGAAAGAAGCGAAGGAAAATGCCACAAAGGCGTTTTCTGCGAAACCCCAAATTCATATTGCGACTGCACACAGGATCAAACAATCTGAAGAAGGCCAGGAATACGTCGAATTCACCGAACTAAAACTTGTGATTAAATGCGACGTAAAAGGTTCCCTCGAAGCTGTAAAGAAATCGATTGGCGAGATAACAAGCGAAAATTATGGTATAAAAATTATTTCTGAGGGAGTCGGCCCTATTTCAGAATCAGATGTCACTTTGGCAAAGTCAACCAAATCCCAAGTCCTAGGCTTCCGCGCTACCGTTTTTGGGGCCGCAAAAAGAATCGCCGAGAAAGAAGGCGTCATCATCAAGACATTTCCGGTTATATATGAGATGATTGATTATATTAAAGAAGAGCTTTCCAATTTACTGCCCGCGGAGGTAATCGAGGAGCAACTTGGTTCAGGCAAGGTATTGGCGATTTTCCGAGATGACAAAAAAGGTTTTGTTGCGGGAGGATCGGTAGAAAGTGGTAAGATCAGCGCTAATGATGAGATCAAATTTTTTCAGGATAAAAACGAAAAATATAGAACCAAAATACTGAGTCTCAGACGAGAGAAGAGTGAGGTAAAGGAATGCGAATCAGGGAGCGAATGCGGCTTCAGCCTGCCTGCGGGCGCCAATATCGCTGTCGGCGATACTTTTATCACTTTCAAGACCGAGCATAGAAAACGGGTAGTCGAATAATTTTTTTGGTTGTTGTATGATATAATAGTATTATTGTTTAACCTTGAGAGAGGGAATTTGGAAGCTGGCGGCAAAATTTTTGGAGATGCAATCAAAGCAAGTCATCTGATAGACAGTTTCAGGATTGTTTCTGGAACTGGTTATCTTACATTTATCTTAGATATTCTCATCGTCGGTCTGTTGCTCTACTGGGGTTATGTCTTCCTTCGTGAGACAAGGGCAGCACGTATATTATATGGTCTCGTTATAATTATCTGTCTTTTCGCTCTAGGAAATTTATTTAATCTTATCCTTCTGAACTGGATTTTGAAGTATCTGATGACGATGCTTGTTGTAGCTATTCCGATCGTATTTCAGCCTGAGCTGCGTTCTGCGCTGGAAAAGCTTGGGCGGGCTAAGTTTATACGAGAATTAAACTCTCATACCAAGCCTCTAGCTCTGGTCGAGAGTATCGTCAGTACAGTTATAACCTTGTCTCAGAATAAAATTGGCGCTTTAATAGTGTTTCAGCGTCAAACTGGTCTTCGCGAATACATCGAGAAGAGTACAGAGATAAATGCACAAGTATCCAGAGATATGCTTTTGACAATATTTTTTCCTAAGTCACCCCTTCATGATGGTGCAGTAATCATCTCTGGGGATCAAATACTTTCGGCCAGATCAATTTTGCCTGTCTCTGAGGCATACCTTAGTTCTGATTTGGGAACACGTCATAAGGCCGGACTTGGTATCACAGAGAATTCTGACGCCGTTGCTATTATTGTTTCTGAAGAAACCGGCTATATCTCAATGGCAGTGAATGGCAAGCTTGACAGGAGAATAACAGAAGAACGACTGAAAAATAGACTAATAGCATTGCTTAGACAGGGCAAATGAAAATTTCTAAATTCACTAAAAATTTTTGGATCAAACTCAGCTGCTTTGGGATGGCTGCCCTGCTTTGGATTTATGTGGCTTCAAGCCAGAGTACTATCGCAAAATTTCCTGGCGATCTTTCACTTCAAGCCGTCAATACACCTATAGGTTATGTAGCTGTTTATGACGCTAGAACAGTGTCTGTAAAAGTAATGGCGGAACCTTCGGTTTGGTCGAAGTTATCATCCGATAGTTTCTTGGCCACAATTGATCTCGCTGGTTTCTCTGAAGGGACCCATGAGTTGCCAATATTAGTGACTACAAAAGTTCCGGGAATTAAAATTATCGACAAAACACCAGGTACGGTTTTGGTTAGCTTGGAGAAGCAAATCACGAAGGAAATCGATGTAACAGCCAAGATTGAGGGTAGTGCAGCTGAGGGAATGATCGCAGGCGATGTTATATTCAACCCAGCTAAAGTAACTGTAAGTGGTGCCAAAAGCAGGATTGAAAGGATACAGGAGGTTTCAGGGATAATCAGACTGGACAATGAAAGTGCGGAATTTAAGCGTGATATTACGGTGAAAGGGCGCAATGAAAATGGCGATGAAATAGATGGTCTTTCCTTCTTCCCTGATCATGTTACGGCAACAGTTCCAATTATTAAAGGAGCAAACATACGGACCGTGGGGATTAAGGCAAAATTTAGCGGTTCACCGAAAGTTGGATATTATATTTCTGGTCTAACCGTCACGCCAAACGTGGTAGATATTATGGGTGCGACTTCCCAAATAAATAGTATCAATAACATTGAGACAGTGCCAATAGATATTGTCGGTCTTTCTGATACCCTCGAAAAAGATATATCACTGATTATTCCTCAAGGAATATCAATCTCCGGTAGTAATCGTGTACATATTGTTCTTTCACTGAGCAAATACAATGCATACAAAGATATTATCATTACCAACTTCCGCCCAATAAATGCAGGTGAAAATATAATAATCTCATATAGTCCGGACAGCTTGAGGCTTACCTGCACCGGTCCCGACGATAAAATTAACAATTTGAGTCCGTCAGAGGTGAATCTGACCTTTGATTTCGAGGGAAAGGTACCGAACGCAAATCGTGAAATCGAATTTGATCTTAAGCCAGAGAACTTTATTGTTCCAAGCGATATCTCTATCTCCAATATTTCCTCTGCCCAGATCATTGTGAAAGTCAAATAAGGCTTGACTATTTATATTTTGGTGATAAACTATTTGAGTGTACTGTGAAAAGCAGTACATAATTATTATGGTTTTACATGACCGAACTGAGCCTCCCTCGTCTGCAAAGACGATAGAGGCCAATAAAAAAGAATATTTACTGACTCATATTAAACTCGGGATAGCTAAAGTGTGTAGGCGAGACGCTAAGAAGTTCTTCTTTGCGGGCTTTGACACTATTTTAACTTACATAAAAAGTACTTCTCTTAGCGGTTTGTTTGATCTTAAGTTCTTGCCCCATTTTGCCCTAGTTTTTTTGCTGCTAATCGTTTTAGTTGCAAATTTTGGTGATTCAGCTCAAGCTCGTGCGTTGTCATTGGGCTTTATTAATATTAATCCTGACGAAGAGCAATCGATTGTTGAAAATGTTGATCGTTTCACAACAATCCCCGGTATCTTAGATGACAAAACAGCAGTAGCCAAAGGTAATTCTGCGATGGCTGATAAGGAAGGTTTTCTGGCAATCGCTGCTCCTGTTGATACTCAGATAACAGAGCGGACAACTCCTTTGCCCGATAATTCTTCTGAAACCGTATATTATATCGTGGAAAGTGGCGATACACTCACAGGGCTTGGCTGGAAGTTTGATGTTAAACTCTCTACACTGAAGTATCTAAATGATATTGATAATATAAACTCCATAAAGCCGGGTGTGAAGTTGAAGATACCGCCGAGGGGCTACGAAGTCAGTGCTACAGAAATTGCCAAAAAGGAGAATGCCAAAAAGTCTAAACTGGCAGCGGCAAATAGGACAACCGTGGCTCGATCTACGGCAAGTATCCGTAGCGCTACACAATCCTATGTCGGGACTATCAACGGTGTTCGTTATGTCCGTAAAGCCAAAGCGAACGAGATGCAGTGTTATACTTATGTGACCTCCCAAGGGTATCCTGTTGGCGGTCATTGGCTTGCCAAATGGATCCCCACCAACTCGAGGACCCCAAAAGCCGGCGGCTTAGTGGTCACAAATGAGAGCTGGGCTGGACATGTTGCAGTCGTTACCTCCGTCAATTCGGACGGCTCATTTAATATTCGGGAGAGTAACTATACTCACGGTTGGATTACTGAACGCACGATGTCCAGAAATTATTACAAAATTATTGGTTTTGTTAATTAGACGGTTTCAAGTCTTTTACTCTTATAATGGAGCAAATTTGTTCATGTAGCCAGATAGGATATTTTGTGCTATTATAATGGGGATGTAGAATGGAGAAAGTAGAATGTGGAACGGGGGAATCGGATGGGGAATGTAGAATGGGGAATGGGGGAGAGGGGAACGGGTAAGGGAAGGCGTATCACTTTATGAACTTGTTTACTTTATAAACTTTTGACTAAAATATGTTTATTGATGAAGTTGAAATTTATGTGAGGGCTGGTAAAGGCGGCGATGGAGCTGTTTCTTTTCGGCATGAAAAATATATTCCAAACGGTGGTCCGGATGGTGGTGATGGTGGACGAGGAGGCAATGTTCTTTTTGAAGTAGATGATAGGGTCCATACACTCTCTGACTTTGCTCGGAAAAAACGTTTTATGGCACAAAACGGTCAGAATGGTATGGGTAGAAACAGGGCAGGCAAGAAGGGTGAGGACCTGATTCTTAAAGTTCCGACAGGTACTTTGATATATCACAAAGGTGAGTTGATGTATGATTTGACGCAAAAAGGCGAGCAGATAGTCCTGTTGAAGGGTGGAAATGGCGGTTGGGGAAACCAGCACTTCGCAACCTCTATTAAGCAGGCGCCAGAGTGGGCTAAAGAGGGTCAGAAAGGGGAATCCCTGAAGCTCGATCTTGTGTTGAAAACCATAGCAGACGTCGGACTTGTAGGCCTACCAAATGCCGGTAAATCAACCTTGCTCTCTGTTTTGACTAGTGCAAGGCCAAAAATTGCTGACTATCCCTTTACCACACTTGAGCCAAATTTGGGCACCTATGTTGATCGTGATAGTAGAATCATCATTGCAGACATTCCTGGACTCATCGAAGGCGCATCAGGCGGCAAGGGGCTTGGGTGTACTTTTCTAAAACATATTGAACGTACAAAGATCATTGTTCACCTCATAGATGCCTCTTCACCGGACTCAGTCGCGGGCTACAAGATGATTCGGAATGAGCTAAAGAAATTTTCCAAGGAACTCTCCAAAAAACCTGAGATCATCGCAATAAACAAGATTGAACTTATTAGCGATGATAAAAAAGAGGAGATAAAATCGGCCTTCGGGAGAATTCGTAAGAAGACGATCCTTATCTCTGCTTCAACTCACCAGAATATCGACAAGTTAATCAATGAAATAAAGTCCAAAATTTGCTAAAGCAGTATTGAATATATTGCTAATTGACAAGAGTCTATTGCTCTCATATACTTATCTTGAACTCGAGAAATGTGAAAAATTTAAGTGCAATACTTGTGTTGACAAGTGTTTTATTGTGTGCTAACATTTTATTAATACAATTATTTTCGAGTGGGAAAACTTGGGTATTGAATGCACTCTAAACCAAGCCAGTAGATAAAAATAAGCCCCAGACCGAAACGGGCCATTTTTTGCTTACCGATAATTTAATTTTTTATTTATCATACAAATATATAATTCTAAGGAGAATAGATGCCAACTGCTAGCAAAGTAAACCAAAGAATTTTGCCAAGAAAGACGAGCGTTTTTGAGGATCTTCCGAATCTGATTGAAATTCAGACCAAGTCCTATGAATGGTTTTTCAAAGAGGGTCTTCGTGACTTGCTTGACGAGATTTCACCTGTAGAAGACTTTACCGGCGAATTGTTTTCTCTGACTTTTGGCGACTATTATCTTGATAAGCCCAGAATTGATGAAAAAACCGCCAGAGAGAAGAATCTTACCTATAAAGCTCCTCTTCGTGTCAAAGTCTCCCTTTTGAACAAACAGACCAAAGAGATCAAGGAAGGTGAAGTATTCCTCGGTGATTTTCCTATTATGACAAATTGTGGCACTTTCATTATCAACGGTGTAGAGCGCTGTGTTGTATCGCAAATTGTTCGTTCGTACGGAGTTTTGTTTACAGCTGAAAAAATCAATGGCCGAAGTTATTTCGGTGCTAAGGTAATTCCAAATAGAGGTGCCTGGCTTGAGCTCGAAAGTAACGCCAAAGGTGTCATTTCAATCAAGGTTGATCGCAAGAGAAGAATTCCGATCACAACTTTTCTCCGTGCCCTTGGATTGGACACGGACGAGAAAATCAAGGCAGCATTCGCCGATGTAGATACCAATGATGATCTTAAATATATTGATGTAACTATCGATAAAGATCCGGCTAAGAGCTACGAGGAAGGCCTTGTCGAGACATACAAGAGAATCCGTCCTGGTGATTTGGCCACTCCTGAGTCCGCCAAATCATTTATAGAGATGATGCTTTTCAATTCCAAAAGATATGATCTTGGTCGCGTTGGACGATATAAGCTCAACCAACGACTCGGGGTTAATATTCCAAACACTCCCGAGAACCGGGTCTTTAGACTTGATGACCTAATTAGCATCGTTAAGGAAATTATTCGCTTGAACAACACGCCAGGCGCCTTGCCTGATGATACTGACGCTTTGAAAAATCGAAGAATAAAAGCCGTCGGAGAGTCAGTTCAGGGCCGGGTCCGGGTTGGACTTCTACGTGTTGAAAGAATCGTCAAAGACCGTATGAGTGTGTTGGACCCGCTTGAGATTGCCCCACAGGCCTTGGTCAATTCTCGACCAATTGTTGCTGCTCTTCAGGAATTTTACTCCTCTTCTCAACTTTCGCAATTTATGAATCAGACAAATCCTCTCTCCGAGCTTGAACACAAAAGGACACTCTCTGCAACAGGTCCTGGCGGTCTATCAAGAGAGCGTGCCGGCTTCGAGGTTCGTGACGTACATGAAAGTCATTATGGACGGATATGTCCTATTGAATCTCCTGAAGGTCCGAATATCGGACTGGTGAGTTATATGGCAACTTATGCAAGAATCAATGATTACGGCTTTATGGAAACCCCTTACCGGAAGGTAAAGATTGAAAATGGAAAAGCCAAAGTTACGAACGAAACGGTTTATTTGGATGCGGGCGAGGAAGAAAAGTCAATTATCGCCCCGGCATCAGTTATGGTTGACGAAAATAGCTTTATAAAAGATAGTCGAGTGATAGTTCGCAGAAACGGACATCCTGATATGGCCGACCTAGCCGAAGTCGAATATATGGACGTTTCGCCAAAACAGATTGTATCGATTGCTACCTCGCTTATCCCTTTTGTCGAACATGATGATGGTGCTAGAGCGATGATGGGTTCGAATATGCAACGCCAGGCTGTTCCTCTAATCAAACCGGATTCTCCGGTTGTTGGTACTGGTATGGAAGAGTCCGCGGCCAAATATTCTGGTCAAATCGTCGTGGCAAAGCACTCTGGTACAGTCACCCATGTTTCTTCTCGATTAATCCGTGTTAAGACAGAAAAAAATGACCAAGATGAATACTATCTGGAAAAATTTTCCCGATCTAATCAGGGAACCTTGATTAACCAGCGTCCCATGGTGAGCGTGGGTGAAGAGGTAAATGAAGGTGATGTAATTGCAGACTCTTCCGCTACAGATAAAGGAGAGCTCGCTCTCGGACAAAATTTGTTAGTTGCGTTCATGTCATGGGGCGGATCAAACTTTGAGGACGCTATAATTATCTCTGACCGACTGGTAAAAAATCATACTCTTTCCTCAGTTCACATCGAACAATATTCAATCGAAGTACGTGATACAAAGCTCGGGCCTGAGCAACTCACTAGAGATATCCCAAATGTTTCCGAGGAAGCACTGGCTAACCTTGATGAGATGGGAATAATCAGAATCGGCGCAGAAGTTCAGTCAGGAGATATCCTTGTTGGAAAAATATCGCCAAAGGGTGAAACGGAGCTTTCCTCAGAGGAGAAGCTGCTCCGGGCAATTTTCGGCGAAAAAGCCAAAGATGTTCGCGATTCATCGCTTCGTCTGCCTCATGGTGAATATGGTAAAGTCGTCAATGTGAAGGTATTTACAAAAGATAACGGTGATGAGCTTCCAACCGGTGTTTTCCAGATGGTTGAAGTTTCAGTCGCTCAGCTTAGAAAAATATCAGTCGGAGATAAATTGGCCGGACGCCATGGTAATAAGGGTGTTATTTCGACTATCCTTCCGGAAGAAGACATGCCTTTTATGCCTGATGGCCGCCCTGTCGATGTAATCTTGAATCCACTTGGTGTGATCTCCCGTATGAACGTCGGACAAATCCTTGAGACTCATCTGGGACTTGCT
Source organism: Patescibacteria group bacterium (assembly GCA_041674765.1). GTDB lineage: Bacteria > Patescibacteriota > UBA1384 > XYA2-FULL-43-10 > 1-14-0-10-43-13 > JBAYVE01. The sequence goes on along the minus strand of JBAYVE010000003.1, from coordinate 91,179 downwards.
GCTATGACTGGGGGCTACAAGATCGCCACACCAGTGTTTGAGGGTCTCAAATGGGAGGAAATACAGGAGAGATTGAGAGATCAAAATCTGCCTGATGATGGTAAAATTCAACTTTCCGATGGTAAAACTGGCGAACCTTTTGCCCGCAAAGCAACTGTTGGCGTCATGTATATTTTGAAACTTCATCATCTTGTTGATGATAAAATGCACGCCCGTAGCGTTGGGCCATACTCTATGATTACTCAGCAGCCTCTCGGCGGTAAAGCTCAGTTTGGTGGTCAGAGGTTTGGAGAGATGGAAGTTTGGGCGCTCGAAGCTTACGGTGCTGCTCATACTCTCCAGGAAATGCTGACTATAAAGTCTGACGATATTATTGGAAGAAGCAGGATCTACGAGGCTATTATCAAGGGCGAAAAGATTCAAAAGCCAATTATTCCAGAAGCTTTCAATGTAATGGTTAAGGAACTCCAAAGTCTTTGTCTCGATGTTGATTTAATCACCTCAAGAGAGGAAGCAGCAGAGCTTGAAAACAAACCGGTCGAAAAGCCGACAGAAGTTGCGGGGCCGGTCTCCATCGCTACAGAATACGATATTCCTGAAGATGGCGAATTTGATGAAGAGCTCGATGAGAAATTGACTGAAATCGCTGCAGAGCAGACTGCTGCCGATGAGGACATCGTCTTCGAAGAAGAGGGCAAAGAACAAGAGTAATAACTAAAAAATACTAAAGCAACTTAAAATAGGAAAACATATGGCAAGTCTAGAAGTAAAAGATCAAGTTACGGTATCAGATTTCGAAGCAATTCGAATCTCCGTCGCTTCTCCAGAGGATATCTTATCCTGGTCTCATGGCGAAGTTCTCAAGCCTGAAACAATAAATTATCGCACGCAGAAGCCCGAGAGAGATGGTCTTTTCTGCGAGAAAATTTTTGGTCCGACCAAAGACTGGGAATGTTATTGCGGTAAGTACAAAAAAATTCGCTATAAAGGTGTAATCTGCGATAAGTGCGGCGTTGAAGTCACCCGTTCCGCTGTTCGACGTGTTCGGATGGGTCATATCGATCTGGCTGTGCCTGTAGCTCACATCTGGTATTCACGTGGAACTTCCAGTGTAATTTCGGCTATCTTGAGCATGTCAGGTGCTGATATCGAGAAGGTAGCCTACTTTGCCAGCTATGCAATTCTTGAGGTCAACGAGGAGTTAAAAAAGACTAGTCTCGAGAGTTTAGAGAAAGAATATAAGGATTATTTGAGCGAAAATGGCTCTACCGAGCAGGCATCCGACGTTTCCAAAGAGGAGATTGATCAAGCCTATAAGGAGACAAAGAGTGAATTGTCGGGATTAGTTGCCGGTGTAACCATTTCAGAGCAAGCATACCGCGAACTCAATATGAAGTATGGTCAGATTGTCAAAGTTGGCATAGGCGCTGAAGCTATACTCGACCTCCTAAAGAGAGTCAATATCGATGATGCAATTGTTGGTCTTGAGACACTTTCAAGAAAACAAACCGGCTTGGTTCGGACCAAAACTTTAAAAAGGCTCCGCATTTTGCAGAATATGAAACAGGCCGGAATCAAGCCTGACTGGCTCGTTCTCTCACGGTTACCGGTTATCCCACCAGATTTGCGTCCAATGGTACAGTTAGATGGTGGACGTTTTGCTGCCTCAGATCTAAATGACCTATATCGGAGAGTTATTAATAGAAATAATCGCCTGAAAAGATTACTTTCCCAGGGCGCTCCGGAAGTAATTTGCCGGAATGAAAAAAGAATGCTGCAGGAAGCTGTCGATGCTTTGATTGATAATTCCGCCAGAAAAGACAAAATCGCATCTTCTGCTGGTGGGAAAAGGAAGCTTAGATCACTCTCAGATATGCTTCGCGGCAAACAGGGACGTTTCCGCCAGAATTTGCTCGGTAAACGGGTTGATTACTCCGGACGTTCGGTTATTGTTGTCGGCCCTCGTTTGAAGCTTCATCAATGTGGACTGCCAAAGATAATGGCATTGGAACTATTCAAGCCATTTATCATCGGACGTCTTATCGGCGATGGCTACGTTCATAACGTCAAAAATGCCACAAGGCTAATTGAAAAAGGCGAAACATTTGTTTGGGATATTCTAGAAGACGTGATTAAAGATAAATATGTATTGCTAAACCGTGCCCCAACACTGCACCGTCTTGGTATTCAAGCTTTCCAACCAGTATTGATTGAAGGTAAGGCGATTCAGATTCATCCGTTGGTCTGTTCTGCTTTCAACGCTGACTTTGATGGTGACCAAATGGCCGTCCACCTTCCTCTTTCTGATAAAGCGCAGGAAGAAGCCCGCACAATCATGCTTGCTTCTCATAACCTCCTGAAGCCAGCTTCAGGCGATCCGGTAGTTTCATTATCATTCGATATTGTACTTGGCTGCCATTATATGACAGCCGTTGTTGACAACACCAAAGGCGAAGGCAAGGTATTTGCCAGTGAGCGTCAGGCAGTTACGGCATATGACCTCGGTGCTATAGATATCAATGCGCTGATAAAAGTAAGATTAAACGATGGCAAACTACTAGAAACTTCCGTTGGCCGGATTCTCTTCAATGAGATCTTGCCGGAAGGTATCGAGTTTATCAACGATGCCATGACAAAAAAGACAATCGCAAAGCTCGCCGAGAACGTTTACCGTACAATGGGAGCTGAGATAACTGCTAAACTAGTAGACGATATTAAATCTGTTGGTTTCAAATATGCTGAGTTGTCAGGATTTACATTTGCTGTCGAAGATATTAAAATTCCATCTACTAAGGGCAGAATTTTGAAAGAGTCAAATGAGAACGTCCAGAAGGTTGAAAAACTGTATCTCAGAGGTCTGATCACAGAAGAGGAAAGATACAATAAGGTTATTGAAATCTGGATGAGTGCCCAGTCACAGATGGAAAAAGATATGATGATTCAGTTTCCGCACGATAATGATATCTATATCATTATGAACTCCGGAGCTCGTGGTAATATTTCTCAGATGACTCAGGTTGCGGCAATGAAAGGCCTGGTTGCTGATCCGACTGGAGCGGTAATCGAACTTCCGATCACTTCAAACTTCAAAGAAGGTCTTTCAGTGTTTGAATACTTCGTGTCAACTCACGGTTCCAGAAAGGGACGGGCTGATACAGCGCTTAGAACTTCAGAAGCAGGATATCTAACCAGAAGATTAGTTGATGTCTCGCAGGATGTAGTGATTACTTCGACTGATTGTGGTACATCCGCAACTAGATTGATCACCAGAAAGTTTTACGCGGATTTTGGTGAACAATGGGATAAATATATTCTCGGCCGTACTCTTGGCAAGGCTGTCGCCGGTATAAAAGCTGGTTCTAATATCGGCCTTGAAGAGCTCAAGAAGATCAATGATGCTGCAGTCGAGTCTATAGAGATCTTTTCCTTGCTTACTTGTGAATCAGATCGAGGCGTTTGCCAGAAATGTTATGGTATCGATCTTGCGACCGGTAAACCTGTCGAGATCGGTTCCGCAGTCGGTATCATCGCCGCTCAAGCTATCGGTGAGCCTGGAACACAGTTGACCATGCGTACCTTCCATACTGGTGGTGCTGCGGGTGAGGACATCACACAAGGTCTGCCTCGTGTTGAGGAAATATTTGAGGCCAGAATGCCAAAGAAACCGGCTATTATGTCTGAAATACCGGGCAAGGCTTCTATTAAGCGCGACGGAGACATCATCAAAATTTCGGTGTCTGGAGTCGGCTCTTACTCAGAGCAGATCGTTCTACCGGCCGGATTTAAGTTCAATGTCGAAAACAAGTCTCTTGTTCAAAAGAATCAGATTATTGCTGAGTCCGAAAATCCAAAAGAGAAGCCTTTCCGGAGCCCGGTTCCTGGAAAAATAGAGATTTCCGGCACAAAGGCAAAAGTTACTGGAGAAGGTGAGACGGTAAAAGAATATACAACTACTAAGAATACCGAATTATTGATCAAGAACGGTGAGGCAGTTGAGCGGGGGACTGCATTAACAGAAGGTCATTATGATTTAGGCAACGCCATGAAGCTGAACGGAGCCGCCAAGACTCAAAACTACATTATCAAATCCGTTCAGACGATTTATGAATCTCAGGGTCAAGATATTAATGACAAACACATCGAGGTAATTGTCCGGATGATGCACAGCAAGGTCAAAATACTCGATAGCGGTGATTCCAGATATCTTCCAGGTCAAATAATCTCCCGCATCGAGGTGCAGCAACAGAACAAAAAAATCGCTGAAGAAGGTAAGAAGAAAGTGGCGTTTGAGGACATAATACTCGGAATTACCAGAGTCGCGCTGAAGACCGAAAGCTTCTTATCGGCAGCCTCGTTCCAGGAGACTACCTCTGTCCTAATCGATGCTGCCATCTCTGGCAGAGTAGACTATCTAAGGGGTCTGAAAGAAAACGTCATAATTGGTAAATTAATTCCAGCTGGCACAGGCCTGCTAGAAGAGTCAGAAGCTGACGGAATTACAAACCCGGGAATCGTAAGTCAAACATTATAAACGAACTGTCAGTATAGCCCTTGAGAAACAGCTATCAGCTATTAGAGAGTGTTTCATAGCTGATAGCTGGAGTACCGTCATTCCGAAAACCCTATTAAATGTATTCATTCTTCGAATGGTGCTCTTGAAATGAGAAGTCTGTCTCTGTACTAATAAGTGACCATAGTTCTCGTCGTTCCTCCTCGAACAATAAGAAACAGGGAAATAGCAAGGTTTTCGGAATCATGGTGGAGTACCTTTGACAGAGAGTCTAAAATATGCTAAATTAACAAAGTAACATTAATCGATTTAGAATCAGTAGGTTCGATCAATTAGATAAATTAGATATTAGGTTTGAATAATGCCAACAATAAACCAATTAGTTCGAAAACCAAGAAAAAGCGTGGTCAAAAAGTCGAAGACCACTGCTTTGAAAACTACATTCAATTACTTGTCAAACAGACCGGTTAAATTGGGATGCCCCCAAAAGAGGGGAGTCTGCATCAAAGTTGGTACTATGACCCCGAAGAAACCAAACTCAGCTCTTCGTAAATTTGCGAGAGTTCGTCTTACAAATGGATATGAGGTAAACGCTTATATCGGTGGCGAAGGCCATGGCCTCCAGGAACACTCAGTTGTTATGATTAGAGGCGGCCGTGTTAAAGACCTTCCTGGTATGAGATACCACATTGTCCGTGGCAAGCTTGATCTTGCTGGTGTCAAAGGACGGAAAAAGGCTCGCAGCAAGTATGGCGCGAAGAGAGCAAACGAATAAACCTGTATTATGTGGTAGGTATTATGCAGTCGCATAATTACATTGTTGACCTAATACTTACTACCAAATACCTAATACGAAAAAAAATATGCCAAGAGGAAACGCAAAAATCAAGAAAATTGAAATTCCAGCCGATAGTAAATATGGCAATCCTGCTATAACCAAATTTATCAACTATATCATGGTAAACGGCAAGAAAACTGTTGCTACGAGAATTGTCTACCAAGCTCTGGAAAAATCTGCCGAGACTTTGAATGCTCCTGCGATGGATGTATTCGACCAGGTATTGAAGAATGTTGGACCAATAGTCGAGGTTAAGAGCAAGAGAATCGGCGGCGCCAACTACCAGGTACCAATGGAAGTCGGACGAGAGCGCAAAAACACTCTTGCGATGAGATGGATCATTGCTGCAGCTAAGGCCGGTAAAGGCAAACCGATGGCGGATAAATTGGCTTTTGAGATGATAAATGCCTACAACGGTGAAGGTTCCGCTATCAAGAAGAAGGAAGATACTCATCGGATGGCGGAAGCAAACAAGGCTTTTGCTCATTTCGCACGATTTTAACGGTTCCCCCCCATCTTTAAGGGGAAGTTAGATGGGGTGTAACGAAGAACCTACTAAATATAAAGCTATATATACTAAAAAACGGTCCAAAAGGCCGTTTTTTAGTATGAATTTTAAAAGGTATTGCTGACGAAAGATAGAGATAAAAAAGCGGTCAGGGTGACATCCTCTATGCCAACCTGACCGCGGACCTTGTCAAACGCTTAAACTACTGGATCTGCTTCCAATCATCCAACATTACCTCGGGAATTCGTTTATCCGTATGCATTGCGTCAAGGATAGCTGAATCGATCTCGTGGAACTCACCGCGTTCATACCGGCGACCGTCCTGCAGAATGACTTCTTTCCGTATCGCCGGTCGGATGACTTTACCCTGTTCATCTTTGGCCTCCGGTGTCTCCACAACGGTGAAATAGCAGCAGCACTCTTTAAGTGTGGTCTCTGTCGTGCCTCTGGTTGCGAGTGAGCCGCTTTGCCCCTGCCAAGTCGAATAGAGAACATCGTTGTCCTTGAACTGACGGACATAGACAGTTACGGTCGCGTTCCCGGGCACAACATTATTCGGCCCATTCGACCAGTAAACATCGGTAAAATGAGATTGGACAATGCCGTTGCTGTGATGTATGCCTTCATCAAACACATCATCATGGATATAAACCGATCCGTGGCCATAGGTCGGACTTTCTAGCCCGGCGCTGATCTCGATACCGGAATTATCCGGATGAAAATGGACCGTCACAAGCTTGGTTGAAGCATCGAACGTGACCCATTGGGTCTCAAGTTCATCAACGTGGATGCCGTTGAGGCCGATCTTCACATGTTGGCTGCACCCTGACATCAAGAGTGCCAGTGCGATCAACGCCAGAAGCGTTTTGGAACCGTACATACTACCCTCCCGTGCTCAATCTTGAATTAAAAAGAGCAACCGGCAAATATATAACCATAGTAAGTATTTGTCAAGATACCAAAAATAAATATCTATAAAAGCCGTTGACAGTAAGCGGCTAAAAATGTTATCATTATCCTTGAAATTGGGGGGATTTTTAATTTGATACAAAACAGATCAGCTGCGTCTTTATTGAGCTCGAAATGATTATTTAATTATTTTTTAGGAAATTGACTATGGGAAGAGATTACCCTCTAGAAAAAGTTCGGAATATTGGAACAATTGCACACATTGATGCTGGTAAAACTACCGTGACAGAAGGAATTCTCTACACTTCTGGCCGTGTCCACAAAATCGGCGAAGTTCATGAAGGTGCGGCCACTATGGACTGGATGGAGCAGGAGCGCGAACGCGGCATCACTATCACTTCGGCTGCCACCACCTGTTTCTGGAAAGATCACCGGATAAACATTATTGATACTCCCGGACACGTAGATTTCACAGTTGAAGTCGAGCGTTCTCTTCGTGTACTTGATGGTGCTGTTGTTATCTTTGACGGCAAAATGGGTGTAGAACCTCAGTCTGAGACTGTTTGGCGTCAAGCCGATACCTACAAGGTGCCAAGAATGTGCTTTATCAACAAAATCAATCAGACTGGTGGTGATTTTTATCGATCTCTTGAATCTATTCATCAACGACTTTCAAAAAATGCTACACCGATCATGATTCCAATTGGTTTCGAGCAGTCTATCAATGGTGTCGTTGACCTCGTGAATATGAAAGCTTATACCTATAAAGAATATAAGGATCATGCTCTCACCGAAGGTGAAATTCCGGCTGATATGGTTGAAAAAGCCAATGAGTGGCGTGAAAAATTGGTTGAAAGCGTTGTCGAATATGATGACGCAATGATGGAAAAATATCTCGGCGGCGAAGCTGTTACTAATGCTGAATTGAAGGAACTTATCAGAAAAGCCTGTCTCTCCAGCAAATTCTATCCTGTCTTGGGCGGGGACGGCCGTGGCATCATCGTTGCTTCACTGCTTGATTCAATTGTGAGTTATTTGCCTTCTCCACTTGATGTTCTTCCTGCTCGCGGCATCGATCCAAAGACCGGCGAGGACATTGATGTCAAATCGACGGACGATGAGCCATTTGCGGCCCTAGCTTTTAAGGTTGCAACCGATCCGTTTGTCGGTAAGTTGATCTTCTTCCGTGTCTACCGCGGTGTTCTCAAAAAGGGATCATATATTTATAATGCCACTGCAGATGAAAAAGAGCGCATCGGACGGGTTGTCCGTCTTCACGCTAACCACAGGGAAGAGGTTGACGAGGTATACGCAGGTGAAATTGCTGCAGCAGTCGGACTTTCCAACACAACCACTGGCGATACTCTTTGCGACCCAGCCAAGCCAGTCATTCTCGAAAAGATTACCTTCCCTGAACCAGTTATCGATATTGCGATCGAGCCGAAAACAAAGGCTGACCAAGAGAAGATGGGCATTGCACTCCAAAGATTGGCTGAGGAAGATCCAACATTTCGGGTCAAATCAAATGAAGAGACTGGCCAGACCATCATCGCCGGAATGGGTGAACTGCATCTTGAGATTATTGTCGACAGAATGAAGAGAGAATTCAAAGTCGAAGCGAACGTTGGTGCTCCTCAAGTAGCTTTCCGTGAAACAATCCGAAATGAAGTTACTTCAGAAGGAAAATATATCAGGCAGACCGGTGGACGGGGACAATATGGGCATTGTCTGCTTCGCATCAAGCCAAACGAATCCGGTGTCGGCTTTACTTTCATTAATTCGATCGTCGGTGGAGCAATTCCAAAAGAGTACATCAATCCTATCGAAGCTGGTATCAAAGAGGCACTTGATCGTGGTGTAATCGCCGGGTATCCAGTAGTCGACGTCTCTGTTGAGGTTTACGACGGTAGCTTCCACGAGGTTGACTCTTCTGAAATGGCCTTCAAAATTGCCGGTTCGATGGCATTTCAAGATGGTTTCAAGAAGGCAAATCCTGTAATTCTGGAGCCAATTATGAAGGTCGAAGCGACTACCCCTGAGGACTTCATGGGTGATATCATCGGTGATTTGAACGCCAAGCGCGGTCAGATCAACCAGATGGAAGACCTACCAAATGGCATCAAGCGTATCAACGCATTTGTTCCGCTTGCCTCCATGTTTGGTTATTCCACCAGTCTGCGATCAATGTCACAGGGACGGGCCTCATATGCGATGGAATTCGACCATTATGCCGAAGTCCCAGGTAACGTTGCAAAAGAAATCATTGAGAAAAGAAGCAAATAACATACGAAAGACGAAAAGCCTTCGGCTAACCAAAATTACGAAAACTTCTATTTCGTATATTTCGTAACCTTTCGCTTTTAGTATTAATTTCCTCTTGCATTAAGACCCGAATTTTGTTATAGTTTGCTAGAATTAGTTAAATAAATTGAAAATTATTAATAGGAGTTTCAAATGGCAGAAGTATTCAAACGAACTAAGCCACATGTAAACATTGGTACTATCGGTCACGTTGACCATGGTAAGACCACTTTAACAGCTGCAATCACACACGTGCTTGCGAAAAAAGGATTAGCTGTAGAGAAAAAATTTGAGGATATCGACAACGCTCCAGAAGAAAAAGAGCGCGGTATCACTATCGCTACTTCTCACCAAGAGTACGAAACAGCCAACAGACACTATGCTCACGTTGACTGTCCAGGGCATGCTGACTACGTCAAAAACATGATTACCGGTGCTGCTCAAATGGACGGCGCAATTCTTGTAGTTGCTGCGACCGATGGCCCTATGCCTCAGACACGCGAGCACATTCTTCTTGCAAATCAGATCGGTGTACCAGCAATCGTAGTTTATTTGAACAAGTGCGATATGGTTGATGATCCCGAGCTCATTGATCTCGTTGAGATGGAAGTTCGTGAACTTTTGACCAAATACAAATTTGATGGCGACAACGCTCCAATCATCCGTGGTTCAGCTTTGAAAGCCCTCGAGGGTGATGATAAATGGGAGAAGTCAATTGACGAACTTATGGATGCTGTTGATGCTTCTATTCCAGAACCAAAACGTGATCTTGATAAGCCTTTTCTTATGCCGATTGAAGATGTTTTCTCAATCAAAGGTCGTGGTACAGTTGCCACTGGTAGAATAGGGCAGGGTATTGTCAAAATCGGTGATACTGTAGAAATCGTCGGTATCAGAAAAACTTCTAGCACGGTCGTAACCGGCGTCGAGATGTTCAAGAAACAGCTCGAGCAAGGTCAAGCTGGTGACAACGTTGGTTTGTTGCTTCGTGGTATAGAGCGTGAAGATATCGAACGTGGTCAGGTTTTAGCCAAGCCAGGTTCTATTACTCCTCATACAGAGTTTGAAGCTGAAGTTTACGCATTGACCAAAGAAGAGGGTGGAAGACACACCCCATTCTTCAAGGGATACAAACCTCAGTTCTATATTAGAACAACCGATGTTACTGGTGATATTGTTTTCGAACAAGAAATGATCATGCCTGGTGATAACACCAACATCAAGGTTGCCCTGATCCAACCTATCGCTATGGACGAAGGTCTCAAGTTTGCTATCCGTGAGGGTGGTAGAACTGTCGGAGCCGGTGTCGTAACAAAAATCATAAAGTAAGCAGTAAATATTATTATGGCTGAAAAAGCACAAGCTAAACAAAAAATTCGGATACGGCTAAAAGCGTACGATCACCGGATTATTGACAAATCTGCTCAACAGATTATCGAGACTGCAGTCCGCTCAGGTGCAACCGTCGCAGGTCCCATTCCTCTGCCAACAGAGAAGGACAAGATTACTGTTCTAAAATCTACCCATGTCCACAAGGATGCCAGAGAGCAGTTTGAAATGCGAACACACAAGCGACTTATCGATATTGTAAACCCGACCCCAAAGACAATCGATAGCTTAATGAGCCTCGATTTGCCTCACGGCGTCGACATTGAGATAAAGATGTAGTCAATCTTCGATTGACTAGTTAAAAGCATAAAGTCCAAAAGCTTAAAGAAAATTCAGTTTATTCCCTTAGGCTTTTGGCTTTCAGCTTTCAGCTGGTGGTGACCGTTGACTTTCGTTCCAAAATAGGTTAGATTATTACTTGTTGATAGATAAATTTGTTATCTCATTAACAGGTCATGGATATCCTTCGACCCGGCTCGTTTTCTTTCAGAAGACTACAGTCTGTCGAATGTGATCTACGGCTATTTATTCGTTTGAGCCTTGATACAAAGGAAACACCTTCTATCAGAGCTCAACAATATGTTCAGCTTGTATTGAAAACAAAAATTTTTAGGTCAACACAGACGATCTTTCTTTCTCACTTGAGATTGTCTGTGGGGTGTGCCACTGGAGAGTATCGGCTCTGCACAGGTAATCCTTCTCTCACTTGGGATTGCGTGTGTCTTAACACTTTTCTTTTGCCACCCCTGAGGTATCTTATCGCACTAATCCGCCAATTGCGGTCAGATACCTTGGTTTCGGGGAACACGGAGCATATACCGCTACCGTGTTCCCATCTTTCCAAGAATTTAATAACTTAAGTTCTTGGACGAGGTTAGATCGCTATCTGTACACTAATATAATTTGTTATCGGTTTGTATGAAATTTATTTTAGGCAGAAAATTAGGCATGACACGCGTCTTCGACGCTGACGGAAAAAGCATTGCTGTAGTAAAAGTACAAGCTCTGCCATGTTTTGTGTCTGAAATCAGAACCATTGAGAAGAATGGCTACAACGCCGTGCAGGTAAAGGCATCAAAAGACAGCAAAGAGAATTCAAAAATTGCAAAAATTGTTGAATTTCGCATTGAGACCCCTGGTGACTACAAGGTAGGCGAAAAAATCACTTTAGGTCAGTTTGAAGCAGGCGAAAAAGTCGAGGTCGAGGGTACAAGCAAAGGCAAAGGTTTTGCCGGTACTATCAAAAGACATGGCTTTCACAGAGGTCCTGAATCTCACGGTAGCAACAATGTGAGAGAGCCAGGGTCTATCGGCGGCGGCTTTCCAGAGAGAGTTGTCAAAGGCAGACGTATGCCAGGCCATATGGGTGATTTGAAGGTAACAGTCAAAAATCTGAAGGTTATAGACATAGACAAAGATATCATTCTTGTCTCAGGTGCAATTCCCGGCCCCAACAAATCAATTGTTCGGATTTTCTCTAAATCAGCTAAAAAATCAGCAGAAGCAAGCGAGTAGTTTATATGAAAGTTGAAGTTTTAAATCAAAAAGGCGAAAAAGTCAAAGATCTAACACTAGATCAAGCTTTTGATGCCAAAATATCCGATAAAGCTTTAACTTTATACATAAATTACCTGCGGAATGCTCTTCGTGGTCCTGTTGCCAACACCAAGGACCGTAGCGAAGTTTCCGGCGGCGGCAAGAAACCGTTCAAACAAAAAGGTACTGGCCGTGCACGTCAGGGTTCCACCAGATCGCCTCTTTGGGTTGGCGGCGGCGTAACTTTCGGCCCTACTAGCGATCAGAATTTTCGGATTCGCATCAACAAGAGTCTGAAGAGAAAAGCAATCCTTGCTTGTCTTGGCGAAGCTTTCAGTGATAAGAAAGCGGTTGTCCTCGATACTCTGGCTATCGATGACCCAAAAACGAAGAATGCTGTCAACATTTTGTCAAACGTGAAGGCAGAAGGTAAAGTGGCCTTATTGTTTAGCGAAAAAGACGAGAATGCCAGAAGAGCTTTCGGAAATATCGCCGGGATTAATCTGATGACACCGATGAAGCTGGATATATTAAACATTATCTCAACTGATAAGATCGTTATTTCTGAGAGTTCACTTGATCAGCTTAAAGAGATTTATAACAAATAGTCATATGAACACAAGTATTTTAAAAAAAGCTGTAATTACAGAAAAGAGTTTCAAAGAGGCTGCCGCTGGCAAATTCACCTTTATTGTTGACAAAAAATCAACCAAGGAAGAAGTTGCCGCCTGTTTAGAAGAACTTTTCGGTGTTCATGTCGAACATGTTGATGCTGCCATCTTCAAAGGTAAGATCAAGCGGACAAAGAAGGGTTCCGGAAAGCGGTCAGATTTCAAGAAGGCCATTGTGACGCTCAGAAAGGGTGAGAAGATTGACCTCTTCGAGATTGAGAAAGAAGAAACAAAGCCTGCAAAGAGTGAAAAAGCCAAGGCAGAAAAGAAGAGCCAGAAGGCTGAGGCTCAAAAAGAAGACAAAGATACAACAGTTAAGGTAAGAAATAAGGCACGCTAAAAACGAAAATAAACTAAATAACTAAAAATATAATTTCGTTATTTCGTTTAATTTAGCCTTTAGCATTATTACATATGACAATAATCAAAACAAAACCGACAACCAATGCTAGAAGGAAAATGTCCTTCCAGGTTTTCGATATTGAAAAGAAGAGTCCGGAGAAGTCTCTAACCTTTGGTATTAAAAGAGGTGTAGGAAGAGGATCAGACGGTAGAATTCTAACTGCTCACAAAGGTGGCGGAGCCAAGAGAAGATACCGTATTGTTGATTTCTCAATGACTGGTTTTCTTGGCAAAAAAGGTATCGTCAAGGCTATTGAGTACGATCCGAACAGAACTGCAAATATTGCTCTGATCTCATATGAAGACGGCAGCAAAATCTATATGATCGCTCCTGAAAATTTAAAAAAAGCTCAGACAATTATCTGTGATGAAAATGCCCCAATTCGTCTTGGCAACAGAATGCAACTTAAAAATATTCCTCCCGCAACTCAAATTTATAATATTGAATTGACAACTGGTAAAGGTGGACAAATCTGCCGTAGCGCCGGAACTTTTGCAACAATGCTCGGTCTCGATGGAGACTTTGCATTGATTCGCCTAACTTCTGGTGAAGTTAGAAAAATCCGGTCGCAGAATTTTGCATCTTTAGGAGTTGTTTCAAATGTTGATCACTCCAAAGTCGTTTATGGCAAGGCCGGCCGAGTCCGTCACCTTGGTGTAAAACCGACAGTTTTGGGTAAATCAAAGAATCCGGTCGACCACCCACATGGTGGTGGTGAAGGACATTCACCAATCGGTATGAAATATCCAAAGACACCTTGGGGCGCTCCAGCTCTTGGCCGAAGAACCAGAAACAAGAAGAAGTCAAGTTCGGGCCTCATAATTAGCAGAAGAAAGAAATAGTAGGATTATGTCTAGATCACTTAAAAAAGGCCCTTTCGTTGATGAGAAACTGTTGATGAAGGTCCAAAAAGCAGCACAATCAGGAGACAAAAAACCAATCAAGACATGGGCAAGAAGTTGCACGATAGTGCCTGAAATGGTTGGAGTTAACTTCGGCGTCCACAATGGTAAGGATCATCTACCGGTGTTTGTTGTTGAAGAGATGGTTGGACATAAACTAGGTGAATTTTCACCGACGCGAAAGTTTAGAAGTCATGGTGGTAAGATGGCCAAGGAACAAGCAAAGGGTAAATAAGACAACCGAATGTCGAATCAAGCGAATAAATCTAATAGAGAAATTCCTTTGATTCGATCAATTAGACCAATTAGATATTAGGTTATTATGGAATTTACAGTTAAAACAACATATTTGAGAATTTCACCCCGGAAGGTCCGGCCTGTTTTACATGGTCTCCGTGGGATGACAGCAGATCAAGCAAAAATCAATCTTCAGTTTGTAAATAAAAAGTCTGCACCATTGCTTCACAATTTGGTTAAGTCCGGCATCGCTGCCGCAAAGGAGAATTACTTTGAGCCAAATCAGGTAGTAATTAAGAGTATTTATTGCAACGAAGGTCCACGTTTGAAAAGGATTATTCCTTGGTCAAAGGGTCAGGCTCGTAGAATCACAAAGAGACTTTCACATATAGTTTTAACACTGGAATCAGTCGAAGAACCTTTGAAGAAAACAGAAGCTAAAAAGTCAGAAGATATTAAAAGCAATAACAAGGATAAGAAAGCAGAATAATGGGACAAAAAGTTAACCCAAAATCTATCCGGTTGAAAATAAATGAGTTGTGGCAGTCCAAATGGTTTGGACGGACAAATTATAGCGAATCGCTTATTCAGGATGTGCAGATTCGACGTGCTCTTGAAAAACGGCTCAAAGATGCCTCAATCTCAAAAATTATTATCAGCCGAGATGCAAATAAGGTTTCGATCGATATCTACTCAGGTCGCCCCGGTGTTGTCATTGGCCGTGGCGGTGCGGGTACCGAGGAATTGAAGAAATTTCTTGCTACATTCATCAAAGAGAAGATTCAGATTAACATCATTGAGATCAAGAAGCCTGATTCTGATGCCGCAATTGTAGCGCAAAATATTGCTTCTCAAATTGAAAAACGTATTCCGTTCAAGAGAGCAATGAAGCAGTCTATCGAAAAAGCAAAAGCAGCTGGTGTAAAAGGAATAAAGGTTCAGGTCGCAGGTAGATTAAATGGTGCCGACATCGCACGGACAGAGAAGCTTATCTACGGTACTGTGCCTCTCTCAACATTTAAGTCTGATATTGATTATAAATACTTGACTGCTCTTACCACTTATGGAATTATTGGCGTCAAGGTCTGGGTTTACAAGGGCGAAAGAGTCTTTAATATCGAAGAATTCATTAAATAACAAAAATAAATTAATCTAATTAACCTAATTACTAGTTAACCTAAACAAGAACCAAATACTAAATTATCCGATTAGAGATTAAAGATTTGAGATTTGTTTAGGTCAATTAGAACAATTAGAACAGTTAGAAATTGGAATTGAATATATGTTAATGCCAAAGAAAATGAAATACAGAAAGCAGCAGCGCGGTGATATGCGTGGGCTTGCTAGCCGTGGAAATGATTTTGCTTTTGGCAAGTTTGGTATCAAGGCGATGGAGCCGGGTTGGATTTCTGCTCGTTCGATCGAAGCCGCTAGACGTGCAATGACTCGTTATATCAAGCGTGGCGGTCAGATCTGGATCAGAGTTTTCCCTGATAAGCCGGTGACGTCCACTTCACCAGAAGTTCCAATGGGGTCGGGAAAAGGTGCAGTCGATCATTTTGTTGCTGTTATTCGTCCAGGTAGAATTCTCTTTGAGATGGATGGTGTTCCTCACGATATTGCAAAGGAAGCCATGAGATTAGCAGAGCACAAAATTCCATTAAAGACTAAATTCATCAGTAAAGAAGAATAGCGACAGAACGAATAACGAATAAAGCAAATAAAACGAATAGTCAAATTTCTTTAATTCGCTCCATTGGTTACATTAGTTATTAGTATCGAAGAACAATATGAAATCGATTGAAAAATTAAAAAATTATCGTGAGATGAGTATAGAAAAGCTTTTAACTGAGCTGATTGTTTTGGAGAAGAAGCTTTCTGGTGACAATCTTCGTGTTAAGGCAGGTAAACTTGATAATTACTCCGAAATTACCAAAGTGCGCAAAGATATAGCCAGAGTAAAAACGATAATTAGTGAAAAGAGTTTGGAGATATAATGACAAAAAGCAATCAAAAAATCAGAACAGGCGAAGTTGTTTCCGATAAGATGGACAAGACAGTTGTCGTTAGAATAGATTCTGTCAAAACTCATCCTATTTATAAGAAGAAATACGTTACAAGCCAGAAATTCAAGGCTCATGACGAAAAGAATGAATATAAGACCGGCGAGATTGTTGAAATAGTTGAAACAAAACCAATCTCGAAGGATAAAAACTTTTCAGTGTTAAAGAAGGTTAAATAATGATTCAGCCAGGTACAAGATTAAAAGTTGCAGACAACACCGGTGCAAAAGAGATAGAATGCATCACTGTTCTTGGGCGTGCCAAAAGAGACGGCGCCGAGGTCGGTGATATCATTTCAGCCTCAGTCAAAGATGCGCTACCAAGAGGCACCGTTAAGAAAAAAGAGGTTGTTAAAGCTGTGGTCGTCCGTCAGGTCAAGCCCATTTCCAGAGAAGATGGCTCATATATTAGCTTCTCTGAGAATGCAGCAGTCATTATAGATACCAACAAAGAGCCACGCGGTACCAGAATTTTCGGACCAATCCCTCGTGAGTTGCGCGCAGGCTATATGAAAATTATTTCATTAGCGCCAGAGGTTCTTTAGATCAAAGTTAAAAGTTTATAAAGTTTATAAAGCAAACAATATCATGAAATTAAAGAAAAATGACAACGTAGCAATCATAGCAGGCAAGGACAAGGGAAAGTCCGGAGTTATTGAACGTGTCTTTCCGACCGAAGGAAAGGTCGTTGTCAAAGGTATCGCATTGGCAAAAAAACATGTTAAGCCGTCAAAGAAAAACCCACAGGGCGGAATAATCGAAATCAATCAGAAAGTTGATGTTTCGAAGATGATGATTGTTTGCGCCAATTGTGGCAAGTTAACAAAGATTGGATATAAACTGACCGAAAAAGGCAAACTTCGAATTTGCAAAAAATGCGGTCAAAGTTTAGAAGGTGGAAATAAATAATGGAAAAATTAGCTGAAAAATTCAACAAAGTTATTTTGCCGGAGCTCAAAAAAGAACTTTCGAAAAAGAATGATTTGGATGTACCGAGAATTACCAAAATAGTTATTTCTTCAGGAATTGGTGATTTTAAGGAAGACAAAAATGCCGTTGAAAAAATTTCTGGGGAAATTTCCAGAATTGCCGGTCAGAAACCGAAAATCAATCACGCCAGAAAAGCAGTCTCTGCCTTTAAACTCAGAATTGGCCAGCCAGTTGGAGTTACAGTTACTCTTCGAAATGTCAGAATGTACGACTTTATCGAGAAGCTTGTAAATGTTGCCTTGCCTCGGGTCCGTGACTTCAGAGGTCTGTCGACAAAAGCTTTTGACGATCAGGGCAATTACTCTGTCGGTATCAGAGATTATTCTATCTTTCCGGAAGTTAAATACGAAGAGATATCCGTTAATTTCGGCTTACAGATAAATATAAAGACTACGGCAAAGAGCAAAGACGAGGCCAGGGTGTTACTTCATAAGCTAGGTTTTCCGTTTGCAAAGGAATAAGGAGCAAAAATGGCAAAAAAATCAATGATATTAAAGGCGCTGAAAACGCCAAAATATTCAACAAGAACAATCAACCGATGCAAAAGCTGCGGCCGCAAACATGCTTATATTAGAAAGTTTGCACTCTGCAGAATTTGCTTCCGGGAGCTTGCTTCCAAGGGAGAAATTCCAGGAGTTGTTAAATCAAGTTGGTAAAAGTTTTTCGGAATATTACAAAATAGAGGAAAAAAATGGATCAAATAGCAGACTTATTAACCAGAATCAAAAACTCGAGTGCAATCGGTAAATACGAGATAACTCTTCCATATTCAAAGATGAAGGAAGCTATTTTGAATATTCTAAAAGCTGAAGGTTTTATTCAAAGCTATGAGATGGTGGCAGACAAGGACAACGGTAAATCTACCCTTACTGTCATTATTTCTAGGACAAAAACCCCAAGCCATTTGAAACAAATCAGCAAACCGGGACGAAGAGTATACGCAAAGAATGCCGAAATCCCTATGCCTCTTCGAGGACTTGGGACTGTCGTAATTTCCACCTCCAAAGGGGTTATTACTGGCAAAGAAGCTCGAAAAGGCGGTTTTGGCGGGGAATTAATCTGCGAAATATGGTAATCCAAAACAGATTACGAATCATACAAATAAACGAATAAAAGGTAATTATGTCAAAAATAGGTAAAAGACCAATAAAAATTGAAGAAGGTGTCGAGATTAAAATCGCCGATCAAAATATCAGCGCTTCTTTTAACGGCAAAACTTCAGAATTGACTCTTCCTCGAGAAATCGGTGCTTCTGTTGAGGATGGAAATATACAGGTTAGCAGAGCCAACGACACAAAAGTTGCCAGATCGCTCCATGGTCTTTATGCCCGTCTTATATCAAATATTATTCACGGAGTAAAAGAAGGTTTCCTTAAAGAGTTAACTTTCACAGGTACTGGCTATCGGGCAGCAATTTCAGGCAACGAACTTGTCTTAAATATGGGCTACTCACATGAGATTAGGTTAGCGATTCCTCAGGGACTCGAGGTCAAGGTTGTGAAGAATACTATTCAGATTTCAGGTATGGACAAAAGTAGTGTTGGACAATTTGCGGCTGTAGTCCGAGAAGTTCGACCGCCGGAAGTCTATAAAGGCAAAGGTATTAAATACAAAGATGAACATATCAGAAGAAAAGCCGGTAAAACTGCTGCTTCTAAATAATATTATTTCGCTACAAGGATAAAATGTCAAAATCAGTTAAAATCAATGGTACAAAAGATAAACCGAGAGTATCGGTTTATCGTTCAAACAGATTCATCTCCGGTCAGGTGATTGATGATGTTGCAGGCAAAACTCTGTTTTCGGTTTCGAGCCAAATTGTAAAGACCGGCAAACCAACTGAGAAAGCATTTGAAGCTGGGAGAATTCTCGGCGCCAAAATTACAGAAAAAAAGATTGGCAGTCTTGTATTCGATAGAAATGGTTACCGTTATCATGGTCAGGTGAAGGCCTTCGCCGATGGTATCCGGGACGCCGGCGTCACGATTTAATATACTAAGGATTTATTTATGGCTATCCAAAAACAAGCAACAACAACAGAATCAACAGAGCGACCAAGTAAAAACTTTATGCGTCCAAAGCGTTTTGATGGGGATCGAAGAGAGCTGTCGGAGTTTGAAGAACGCGTCATCGAAGTTCGTCGGGTTGCCAGAACTGTAAAAGGTGGAAGACGTATCCGTTTCCGCGCGCTTGTTGTAATTGGAAACCGCAAAGGTAAAGTGGGAATGGGCGTAGCAAAAGCGAATGATGTTTCTGAAGCAGTAAAAAAAGCTGTAACTCGGGCAAAGAGAAGTCTTGTGGTTATACCAATTATTGATGGTACCATTCCTTATGAAATTACTGCCAAATATGGTTCGGCTGTCGTAATGCTTAGACCTGCAGCATCCGGTACTTCAATCGTTGCCGGTGGAAGTGTTCGTGCTGTTGCTGACCTTGCAGGGATTTCCGACCTACTTTCAAAGATGCTAGGTAGTGCCAACAAAGTAAACAATGTACTTGCTACTTTAAAAGCCTTATCCTCATTCAATCCTGAATATACAAAGACCGTTCAAAAATATGCTGACAAAAAAACTGCGGTGAAAGTTACAGAAGCTCCGGTTGAGGAAGCTCCGGCAGTAGAGACAAAAGAAGAAATCAAGGCGGTAAAGAGTAAAGCAGCCGTGAAGAAGGCAGCAAAGAAAAAATAGACAGCCAAATATCGAATCAATAAATCCAATAGATAATTCAAAAGATTCGATTAATTAGAACAATTAGACATTAGGTTTCAAATGAAATTAGAATCAGTACAAACAAAAAATAGAAAACGCATCGGCAGGGGTATCTCTGCTGGCGGTGGCAAAACGGCCGGACGTGGTACTAAGGGTCAAAAATCCCGCAGTGGCTACAACTTGCCAAACCGTTTTGAAGGTGGTCAGACTCCTCTTTCGATGAGATTACCAAAACTTCCTGGCTTCAAATCTCATAAGGCGAAGAATGAAGTAGTTTCTCTGGACCAAATATCTCAAGCTTTCAAGGACGGAGATACGGTTTCCAAGACAACTTTAGTAGAAAAAGGATTGGTTACACGACGTCAGACTCCGAAGATCTTAAGCAACGGCACCTTGACTGTAAAAGTTGAATTGGGTGTTGGGGTTAGAGTCTCAGGCCCCGTCAGGGCGCTATTCACTGAAGTCAAAAGCGAAAAGCCAAAAGCTGAAAATAAACCCGCTGAAGTAAAAACCGAAGAGGCAGTAGTAGCCGAGAAACTAGTCGAGAAGAAGACCGTAGCCAAGAAATCTGCTCCAAAGAAAAAAGCTGAATAAAATATTGTTTATCTACATAGAACTGTAATTCTGAGCGTAAGCAAAGAATCTCTTTATAAAAAATCACCCTCGAATCGAGAGTGATTTTTTATATCAACCTCAGGAAAGCTCAAAGAGCTTAAGATGACACCTTAAGCATAAAAATTATTGACAAAGGTTATAACTGATGTTATGATATATCTATCTCACCGTATCAAAGGCCTGACAAATACTTGATTATTTGCATGAGCCTTGAACGGAAAGGGGAATACCATGACGATCCGTATTTATCTTTACCCCGGATGGATGACAGTCCTCTCTCAGCTTGCCATGGATGGCATGATTGGCAATGTGACCACTAATCATGACAAAGACGCGGGGATGGATTTCATCCCTGTTGGTTCGTGGCTCGATCCTGTGTTAGGGATGATTCCCAACAACGTTGTGCGCTTTGTCAGCGCGCAGTATCCATTTACGCCATGTCCGCTTGGATTCCGGCACTCTGGAAAATCAAAGATCGAAGTGACTGGTACTGATCAGTTGGTTACGATTACCCAGATTAGTCCGTCGATACAGACTGCCATCAAAATCTATAGGGAATTCAGCGCGAATCCCTGCGGATTTGGCCGATCCTAAGATGAAGCGGGAAACAGGAGGTTTCAGGAAACGGGTTCACACCCGTTTCCACCGCTCCTTTTATCTCAATTATTTGAGCTAAGAGGTAGCACAAAAATTACTCTCAATTCGAGAGTAATTTTTGTAAACACCCCATGGGGGGTGGGGCGTTTACAAAGGCTGGCAGAAACAACTCTTTTTTGTTTTCTTGCCATTTAGTTTATAGTTGACTCTTTAATTATGCCGAGAAAGCCTTATCCTTTGTTGAGAGGAAAATCTCTTTCCCTTTCAGCCACCTAGAAAGATCTTCTTTCAAATATTTGGGTTCTAATTTCACATTTTGTTCAAGCGGCAACATTTTCCATTCGAAAACCTCTAGACCTGTTTGAGGCAATTCGAGATAACTTCCAAATTCATCTGCTTTGAAAAAGAGCGTGTAAATATGTTCGGTGCCAGCTATATGCTCCATCGTTCCAACAAAATAAAATTTTCCAGGCGAAATCATTAATTTTTCTCTGAGATAATTTGCAAGGCATTCCGTCGCCTGTTTGCCTGGTTCGATATCGACCCCGGGGAGAAAATAGATGTCTGACCCTTTCTTGCGATAAAGGAGCAACTGGTCGGGATGCCCCAAAATAATAATAGCCCTCACCATTACTTTAAATTTTTGCATAGTTCTCCTGCTTATTACCCTAATAAAATATTCCTTTACCGCACATTTATCACCATAACATGTAACAATTTTTTATTATTCGCCGCTTTGAGATAGAATAGAGTTACTAGAAAAATAGACAAGGGAAAACATGAATGAGAAATTTGTTTTGCGGCCGAGAGTTGAGACTCCAAGCGATGATAATAGGGACTTTTCTAGTCTCGCATTTGCTACTCAAAAGCCGGTCGATGTTGAACCAAAAGTTTACTTGGACAGTTCGAAAATTGCGGAGCTTTTGAAATCGCTCGCAAGTATGATAAAGACAACTCCTGGTTTGATTCGTCAATCCCAGACATTGCGTAGTGATTTACACCTTTCCGAGGATTCAAATAATCAGTTAATTTCCCGCGTGAATGAGAGCGACGTGAATGTTTGGCATACCAGACCTGCTTACTTCAATGCCATAGTGTTGGAGCTCAGAGAAAGAGGGCTGATTGGGGGAGTCAAATCCGGAGAAACGATTGATGGCATTCAAGAGTAATTTAGCCTAATCGTCAGGTAAAAATAGTTTTTGTAAAAAGATACAAACATCAACCTGCGAACTTATTGTTTATCTCAAAAATGAGTGCAATTTTTCGTTGATTTCGAGCGGAAAATAAGTTATAGTCAAATAAATGGACAGACTACTGAAAATTTGGGAATACAAGGATTTGCGGAACAAGATTATTGTTGCTGTCTCTCTTTTGCTGCTAACCAGAGTATTGGCCCATATTCCATTGCCAGGAGTTGATTTGGCCAGATTGCAAGAATTCTTCAGCCAAAACCAAGTTTTTGGTTTTCTGAATATGTTTTCTGGCGGAACAATGAGTAATTTTTCAATTATCCTGATGGGTGTCGGTCCCTATATCACGGCTTCAATCATCTTCCAACTTCTCGCGATGATTGTCCCTTCTCTTGAGGAGATGCAGAAAGAAGGGGAATCAGGAAAGCATAAAATAACCCAATACACTCGTCTGGCGACTGTTCCGCTGGCAGTTCTTCAGGCCTACAGCATGCTTATACTACTTCGGAACCAGGGCATCATTCCTACGTGGAGCATTTATGACCTTTCTCTGATGTTAATCTCCGTTACAGCTGGAACGATGCTATTGATGTGGATAGGTGAGATTATCTCAGAAAAGGGGATTGGTAACGGCATTTCATTAATCATTGCATTAGGTATTGTTTCAGGTTTTCCGGATCAAATCAGAAACACTGTTCTGCTTGTCCAATCAGGTGATACGGGCAAGATTATCGGCGCTATTAGTTTCCTCTTACTTTTTATCGGCGTTACGGCAGCGATTGTTTTTATTCAAGAAGGACAACGGAATATTCCTGTTACTTATGCCAGAAAAATGCGTTCTGGCGCAAATGCTGGGTATAGCAGTAATCTGCCGATCAGGGTAAATATCGCCGGTGTAATACCGATCATCTTTGCTATGAGCATCTTGGTTGTACCTGGTGTCATCGGGAAATACCTTGAAAGTGCAAAGACAGTTTGGCTTGCAAATGCCGCCAAATACACTTCAGATCTTTTTAACAATAATCATACTTTTTACGCTGTTACATATTTCATATTGGTAATACTGTTTACCTTCTTTTATACCAGCATTGTATTCAAGCCAAGTCAAATTGCTGAAAATCTCCAGAAACAAAGTGGTTTTATACCTGGCATTCGTCCAGGCACGGAAACGAAAGACTTTGTGAAATTGGTTGTAACAAGAATCACTCTTGTAGGGGCTCTATTTTTAGGATTGATTGCTGTGTTGCCCTTCGTTGTCCAATCCATAACAAACATTACGACGCTGACATTGGGTGGCACAGGCATTTTGATTATTGTTTCGGTTGTAATCGAAACGATGCGTCAGGTTCAATCGCAGATGTCGATGCACACATATGAAAGATATTAAGAAATAATACTATGGATAGACACATTTACTCATTTTTAGGCTTGCCAGCCTCTGGCAAAGGCACTCAGGCTGAAATTCTGGCCCAAAAACTAAATATTGAAAAGATTATCGGAGTGGGTGGCCTCGTGCGTCAAATAATAAATGAGGGGAACCCTGATGATAGTTTTGTTGCGTCTGTAAAAGACCGTTATGAAAAAGGCATCCCACAGCCCGATGAAGTTGCCGTAAAATTAGCCAGTGACTATTTGGACTCTCATCAAGAAGATATTATTTTTGATAATTTCCCGCTGAGTAAAGGACAAGCTAAGTTCCTGATCGAATATCTAGCCAACGATCTCAACAATTTGAAGATCATCTATATCAAAGTTGATCCTGAAAAAGCAATCAAACGCGCGCTTTCCAGAAAGATTTGCGGAAAATGTAGCGCAATTTATGCAAGCACCGAATTAGAATTATGTGAAAAATGTGGCGGTAAATTGATCAGCCGTACCGACGATACCGTCGAAATTATGCGTGAAAGGATGAGTTATAATATACCTGTTATCGAAGAGGTCCTTTCATTCTATCGGGAAAATAACATTGATATTATTGAAATCAACGGCAACGAGCCAGTTGAGAAGGTAACAGTAGAGATTGATATGAGAATTTAATGGAAAATATACTTAACAAAAAACAAATTGATGATATCAAAGTTTGTGGCCGCATTCTTTCTGAAGCGATCCATAAGGCTGCAGATTTCTGTAGAGCGGGCGTTGACACACTTTCTTTAGACGCGCTTGCAGAAGAATACCTCCTAACACATGGCTGCCGTCCTGCCTTCAAAAATTACTATGTCCCGGGAGCCGGCGAGTTTCCTTTTTCACTCTGTGTCTCTGTAAATAATGAAATTGTTCACGGGCTGCCCTCTAGCGAACGTATACTTCGAGAAGCGGATGTTGTTTCACTCGATTTGGGCGCTGAATATAAGGGAGTATTCACGGATATGGCAATTACTGTTACTGTCGGCCCAGTGTCGGAGGATGTGAAAATTCTGATTGAGAGCACCAAAGAGGCCCTAAATCAAGGAATCTCACAAGTCAAAGCCGGAAATCATATCGGAGATATCGGTTACAGCATCGAAAAATATGCGCTATCAAAGGGTCTTGGAATAGTTCGTGATTATGTCGGTCATGGAGTTGGAACCGGCGTGCACGTTCAGCCTCAAATTCCAAATTTTGGTACTCAAAATACCGGTCCTGTGATAGAGGAAGGTATGGCTTTGGCAATAGAGCCGATGCTGACTCTGGGTGCAGGCGAAACTTCTGTTCATCCGAATCGTTGGACGGTTCAAAGCGCTGACAATTCAATCGCCGCTCATTTCGAGCATACAGTTGTAGTTATCGACGGTAAACCGCTAGTTGTAACAAATAGTTGAGTATCATTAGAGTGGATATGACATTGTCAAAAACCTCCGTCACCTTCTATCATCTATGCTTCTCGTCCTGCCATTATGTCTTTAGCTGAAAGTGTTGACTTGGACAGTGAATTATGTTAAATTTAATAATGTAAATATGACAAAAAACGACGTTATCGAAATTACCGGCAAAGTAATTGAAGTTTTGCCTGACTCCAAATATCGTGTCCAGCTTGAAAATGGTCATATCGTCCTTGGTTATCTTTCCGGTAAAATGAAACAACACCGGATCTCAGTAACACAGGGTGATAGCGTCCTTGTAGAGCTGACACCTTACGATCTGGCCAAGGGGAGAGTCATACGAAGATTCAATCAGCCCCAAAATCCGAAAGCCGCGTAAGATCGAAATAAGGGGCGTTTTTATTTGTTAACTATTAGAGGTTGTTATTCAATGAAAGTTCAGGCTTCAGTCAAGAAAATATGTGATAAATGCAAGGTGGTTATCCGAAGTAAGAAAGGTAAATCCTCTCGAACCGGTACTAAGCGCCGACTTTTTGTTCTATGCGAGAATCCAAAGCACAAACAGAGACAGGGCTAATCAAGTCAGCCTATTTCATTAGTTATTAGCATAAATATACAAACCGGAGAAGATAATGGCTCGTATCGCAGGTATCAATCTACCGAATGAAAAAAGAATAGAAATCGCGTTAACCTACCTTTTTGGCGTAGGCCTTTCACGAAGCCAGAAAATTTTGGCCGAGTTGAAGATTGATCCAAACACTAGAGCCAAAGACTTAGACGAAAGTGACGCCGAGAAGATTAGACAATTCATTGGAAAGACCTTCAAGGTCGAAGGTGATCTTCGTTCGGAAGTTTCTCAAAATATCAAAAGACTGAAGGACATCAATACATACAGAGGAGTCCGTCATACCAAAGGATTGCCTGTGCATGGTCAACGCACAAAAACAAACGCCCGCACAAAAAGAGGCAAGAAGGTAACTGTCGGCTCCGGACGCAGAAGTCTTGATAAAAAATAAATCGCATAATATTTAAATACTTCAATACGAAATTATGGCCAAACAAGCAGCAAAAACTGACAAGAAAAAGATTGTTAAAAAACGCGCGAAAACCCCTGTTCATTCAGGCAGCATTTATATTCAATCAACTTTCAACAACACGATTATTACCATCACCGATGACAAAGGCGGATCAATAGCCCAATCTTCGGCTGGCGCTCTGGGCTTCAAGGGGGCCAAGAAGTCAACGCCTTATGCTGCTCAGCTTGCTGTTGCTGCCGTTGTTGAGAAAGCAAAAATGCGTGGTTTTAACAAGGCGAATATTTATGTGTCAGGTGTCGGTCCAGGCAGAGATGCTGCTGTCAGAGCACTCGGCAATACCAGCATAGAAGCAGGAATTATCAAAGATGTTACCCCTCTTGCTCACAATGGATGTCGGCCGAAAAAAGCTCGTAGAGTCTAAAACAGTTTAAATATAAGAACATTAGGAATTAGGACAACATATCATGTTAAAAGCTTGTAAAAAATGCAGACGCGAAGGTGAAAAGCTCCTCTTGAAAGGTGAGCGTTGTTTGTCTGCAAAATGTTCCGTAGTCAGACGATCATATGCCCCTGGGGAACATGGTCAGGGTTTTAGAAGTAAGATGAGTGAATACGGACGGCAGCTTCGTGAAAAGCAAAAAGCAAGAAGAATGTATGGAATTAGCGAATCTCAATTTCGCAACTATGCCAAGAAATCATCCGAAATGGCCGGCGATAGTATCGAGAACTTGCTTATCTTGCTTGAATCAAGACTCGATAATGTTGTTTTTCGAATGGGATATGCTTCTTCCAGATCAGAATCAAGACAATATGTCTCACATGGTTTATTTACTGTAAACGGTCACAAAGTTACTATTGCTTCATACCAGGTCAAACCAGGATCCATCATTTCTCCAAAGAAACCTGAGAAGTTCCAAGAAGTTGACCTTAATAAATCACTTTCATGGGTTGAAATGGATCAAAAGAAAGTATCTGGCGAGGTTCTTCATCTTCCAACGAAAGATGAAATTGACACACAAGTTAATGCAAGTTTAATAATTGAGTTCTATTCTCGATAATTTTAAGGAGTTATATGGAAAAAATTGGGCTTCCCAAAACTATAGAAGAGAAGATCGATAGCAAGCACTCCAAATTTGTCATCGAGCCGCTTTATCCAGGATATGGCGCAACAATAGGCAACTCTTTGAGAAGAGTTTTATTGTCATCAATCACTGGTACATCTGCTACTTCATTCAAAATTGAGGGTGTCAGTCATGAATTTACAGCTATTCCTCATGCCAAAGAAGATGTCGTCGAATTAATGATGAATCTTAAGGGAATTTCATTCAAATCATTCTCTGACGAGCCTGTTGTTCTTGAGCTTTCGAAGAAAGGCCCTTCCGAAGTTACCGCCAAGGATTTCAAGGCTAACAGTAACGTTGAGATTACTAATCCCGAAGTTCATATCATCACTTTGGACAAAGGTGCTGATTTCTATATGGAAGTTACCGTCGAAAAAGGACGTGGTTTTAAATCAGTCAGCGTAGCTACCGGCGATAAAAACGAGATCGGCCGCATTGCAGTCGATACAATGTTTTCTCCTGTTGAGAGAGTTTCAATCGCTATCGAGGACACTCGAGTCGGACAGATGACCAACTATGATAAATTGACCCTTGATGTTTATACAAACGGCACCATTACTCCAAAAGAAGCTTTGGACGAGGCCTCAGCAGTCTTGGTTGAACATTTTCAGTCATTTATTGGTCAAGATATCGAGGGCGATACCTCAGAAGTCGAAGTTAGTGATAGTCAGTCCGATGATGAAGGTGATACTTCAGAAGCAGCTGTCGAAGAAGACTTGGGCAACAAAACAAAGGTTGAAGATTTAAACCTTTCTTCCAGGACAATGAACGCCCTTTTAAATTCAGGCATAAAGACAATAGGGGGATTAAAGAGACTGACCCCTTTGAAGATTGAAGAGATCAAAGGTTTGGGAAAAAAGGGAATTGATGAAATTAAAGCAATTATAGGTTAGTAATGAATCGTAAATTCGGCAGAAAAAAAGCTCATCGTGAACATATGCTAAGAAACTTGGCTACTTCATTGGTGTTATATGAAACTATTGATACAACAATGCCAAAAGCAAAAGAAATCAAGAGTTATGTTGAACGTGTCATAGCAAGATCCAAAAAAGGCGACTTAAATGCTATTCGGAAGCTTCACAAGATATTCTTCGATAAAAATGCAGTAGATAAAATTATCAAAGAGCTAGTTCCCCGATATACAACGAGAAATAGCGGCTTTATCAAAAGCTACCATCTAAAGAACAGACTGGGCGACAATTCAGAAATGATGCGCCTAGAACTAATCGACAAGAAAGTATTCGTCGATGAGTCCAAGGAAGACAAAAGCAAAAATGTTAAAGCAGAAGAAACAACAAAGCCTCAAAAAAACAAGGAAGAAAATACTAAATAAGGTACAGAATGCAAACATCGAGTGAAAATAAAGATTGGTATATAATAGACCTGAAGGACAGAGTCCTCGGGCGTGCCTGCACTGAAATTGCAGATATTCTTCGAGGTAAAAACAAACCAAATTTCAGCAACAATGCTGATAACGGTGATTATGTTGTTGTGCTAAACGCCGATAAATTCATTTTGACGGGCCGTAAAGAAGACCAGAAGCGCTATTATAAACACACCGGCTATCTTGGCAATCTCAAAACATTTACTGTTCCTGAGCTAAAAAAGAGCAAACCAGGCGAAATTTTAAAGCATGCAGTAACAGGGATGCTTCCTTCCAATAAGCTAAGAGACCAATTTTTATCCAGGCTAAAGGTTTATTCTGGTTCCGAGCATCCTCACCAAAACATTAAATTTAAAAATCAAGGCTAATCCATATGACTGAAAAAGACTCCAAAAAAGAATATTGGTTGGGCGTAGGCAGAAGAAAGACTGCTGTTGCTGTTGTTAAGATTTTCTTAGGCCTAAAAACCTCTGAAATAAACGGCTCAAAAGTTGAGTTAGATGACGCAACAGTTACACCATTTGAGCTCGTCGGTAAAAAAGGTAGTTTTGGTGTTATTGCCAAAGTGCTTGGCGGTGGTAAGGAGAGTCAATCAGATGCAATTCGACTTGGAATTTCCAGAGCCTTGGAGAAGTTTGATCCTGAATTCCGCACATCTTTGAAAAAAGCTGGCTTTTTGACCCGTGATCCTCGTGAAAAAGAAAGAAAGAAGCCGGGTCTTCGTGGCGCACGCAGAGCTCCTCAATGGGCAAAACGCTAACACTTGCCCTGTCATCCTGAGCGCTCGAATCTATCCCGAAATATAAAGTTATCAGTATATTTAAAACTCATAGAAAAACCTGCCTCATCGGCAGGTTTTTTGTGTTACAACTATTGCTATTTTTTTGATAAAAGCGTTATCTATACACTAATTTTTGCCGGAAGAGTAGTCTCAATATTGTTATAGTAATAGAGTTCTTTAGCCGGCAAACACAGTCGCACCATCACGGGTATTACTTAAAGCTTAGTCAACATCGTCAAATTGATAGATAGTTTGCATGTCAGTCTACAAAGATACAAAAAATGGAATAGAATTATTAAGCAGTTTGTGTTATAGTCTGTCTATGGTAACCAACCGAATGCAAAAATTTGATGAGTTAGTCACGCGTGAATTGGCCAACGAATTGCGGGAAAGATTTCCGGACAGATTTTTTTCGTTAACACAGGTTCATGTTTCAAAAGATCTGTCATTCGCGAAAATTTGGGTCAGCGCCGTAAATGATATCGACGGACTAGTCAAAGAGTTCCAATTGCAAGCAAAGGATATCCGCATGGTACTTTCAAAGAGAATTGTGGCTCGCAGAGTGCCAAGTCTTTACTTTGTAGCCGATAAAACCGAAGAAAAAGCGGAACGAATTGATAAGCTCCTAGAGGAAATCAAGAAATGAAACTGACCCGAAATTTATTTTTCCTTTTTGCTTTTACTGTTTTTGGTATAACATCGGTTATCCTAGACATTTTCAACTATAATCCTGAAAAAGCCGGCCTTTCTGAATTTGCAAACTTCTATACCTCTTTTTTTGCCGGGATATTAGGAACTCTGGCTCTAATAATCTTTGTACTCAAAGTAAAGTCGAATAAAATTGAAACCTACACTCATCACTTTTGGCCATCTGTAAGGCAAGCATTCCTTCTCTCCGCCGGCCTTACCACCATTCTGATGCTGCGGGGTTT
Source organism: Patescibacteria group bacterium (assembly GCA_041674765.1). GTDB lineage: Bacteria > Patescibacteriota > UBA1384 > XYA2-FULL-43-10 > 1-14-0-10-43-13 > JBAYVE01. The sequence continues at coordinate 60,757 of JBAYVE010000003.1, read as the reverse complement.
TAGAATTCTTGATTGGATGATCGGCGCATCGGTCATCATCGTAGTTGTTTTGCTTGAATTATTTTTTCAAACTAAGAAACAGGTGAAAATATGATTAAAAGTGGCACTTTGCATCCGATTTCTCAATTTTTAAGGCAAGCTATCTCTATTTTTGAGGCGCTTGGTTTCGACGTGTATGAAGGTCCGGAAGTAGATAATGTCTGGTACAACTTTGATGCTTTGAATTTTCCATCTGATCACCCTGCGCGAGAGATGCAAGATACTTTCTGGTTAACGGATAAAAGATTGCTTCGTACCCATACCTCAAACGGCCAAGTTCGGTATGCTGAGAATAAAAAACCGCCTATCCGTGCCGTCTTCCCGGGACAAGTTTATAGAAACGAGGCGACTGATTTCAAACATGAAACAAATATTTATCAAATGGAAGGTTTATATATTGATAAAGATGTAACTGTCGGTCATTTGTTCTGGACGCTCAATATCTTTTTCAAAGAATTGTATGGCGAGGAAACGAAACTCCGGTTTCGTCCAAGCTATTTTCCCTTCACTGAGCCGAGTTTTGAAGTCGATGTACTATATAATGGTAAGTGGTTGGAGCTTTTGGGTGCCGGCATGGTCCATCCAAATGTTATTAGAAATATGAATTTAGACCCGGAATTTTATAGAGGTTTTGCATTTGGCCTTGGAATTGACCGGATGGTGGCACTAAAATATTCTATTGATGACATAAGACATTACCGTTCCGGTGACTTACGATTTTTGAAACAATTTTGACTAATGCCAATGGCAAAAAAGGCTAATTAAGCTAATGCAGCATTTGCTCTATCCACAATTAGTATTGAAAGATTATGAAAATATTAAAAAGTTGGCTAAAAGATTACATTGATACAAAAATCAGCGACGAGGAACTAGCAGAAAAGTTCACTGCTTCTTCTTGTCCCGTCGATGAGTTTACAAAAACAATTCCCGATACCGTTGTAGTAGCGGAGATTTTGTCTATCAGAAAGCACCCAAATGCTGATAGGCTGCAAATTGCAGAGATTAACGATGGAAGAAACAAATTGAAGATAGTATGCGGTGCCCCAAATATCGCAGTTGGTCAAAAAGTTCCCCTTGCAAAGACTGGCACACTCCTTTCAAGTGGTCTTCTTATTAAGGAAAGTGAGATCAGGGGCGAGATGTCAGAGGGTATGCTCTGCGCTTTTGATGAATTGGGGATAGGCGATGACCATTCTGGCATCATTATTCTTTCCGAAAATGAAGCCGTAGGCCGCAAGGTAAACGAAATCCTGGAGTCAGACACCATATTCGATATAGATGTAACACCGAATAGAGGAGATATTCTTTCTCATCTTGGCTTTGCCCGTGATCTTGCAGCCATCGTCGACAGGGGACTGGAATCTGTTCGATATTCAATCAAAGAAAAAAGTGGAAAAGGTGTCGAAATCGAAGTAGAGAATCAAGAACTTTGCCCTCAATACTATGTTTTGAAGATCGAGGGCATAAAGACCGGTGATTCACCGAAGTGGCTCAGAGATAGACTGGAACGGCTTGGGCAAAAATCGATCAACAATATTGTCGACGTTACAAATTATATTATGCTTGATTTGGGTCAACCTCTCCACGCGTTTGATGCAAAAAAGGTAACTGACGGAAAAATCATAATCCGCAACGGCAGAGAAAACGAAGAAATCAAAACATTGGATGGCGCAGTGCGGAAAATATCCCCCGCCAATCTCGTGATCGCCGACACTGCAGGACCGATCGCCATTGCCGGCATAATGGGCGGAGCCAATTCAGAAATTGATATTGATACCGTCGATATCATATTAGAAGCTGCTGAATTTGATGCCAAATCGATCAAAAGATCGACAAAACTCTTAAATTTAAATAGTGATGCCAGCTATCGTTTCGAACGTGGTATCGACTCGGGCAACGTAGCCAATGCACTCAAGAAGGCTGCAAACCTCATCGTAGAAGCTGCCGGCGGCGAAATAGTAGCCAAGATTACCGGACAAAGCAGAAAGTTCGAGCCGAAACTGATTCCTCTCGAGTGCAGTAAGATAAATGGTATTCTTGGAGCCGAAATTTCAGAAGCGGAAATGGTTGGAATCCTTTCCCAGTTGGGCTTTGAGAGTAAGAATAAAAGCGTTGTAGCGCCTTTATGGCGGCATGACATCGAAATCACTGAAGATTTAGCTGAAGAGATCGGCCGAATTTATGGTTACAGCAAGCTCAACGATCGTAAATTACCTGAAAGTCGCGTCCCCAAAAAAACAATCTATTACAAAAAAGAATATATCAAGGACCTTCTTGTAAATCTTGGTTTTTCTGAGGTTATCAACTACATTTTTCTTTCAGAGAAGGAAACCAATCTCGCAAAAATCAACAAAGAAATACTTTTGGAAGTTGCAAATCCTCTCCAACCTGAAAATAAATATTTAAGAAATTCGCTTGTCCCTGGACTTTTGAAGGACATCGCGAAGAACCCGACCTTTGATCCGATTAGTTTATTTGAAATCGGACACGTCTTTTCTGGCATTGAAGAAAAGACGACGCTATCCATTATTACTGCCGGAAAGAGTAGTCAGAAGTCGATGGAGGAAGCTGTATCAAGCCTAAAAACAGTATTGGGCGTAGATTTTAATCAAAATATTGATAAGATAGATCGTGAAGTGCTAGATATCTATAAAATCCGCAAATCCGAATGTTTCGTTATCGAACTGGCCATTAATGACCTTCTCTCGCTAGCTTCCTTCGAAAACTCTGACCTGGAATTGATCAAGACTGCTAAAAAAAGCTGCTACAGGCCGATATCCAAATATCCATCAATTACCAGAGACTTGGCATTTATAGTCGATAAGGAAAAGGATGCCAATATTATTGCCGATAAGCTCTATGAAGTCTCGGAGCTGGTTAACAGGGTTGAATTATTTGACGAATTTGCTTCTGACAAATTCGGTAAAGGCAAGAAAAATGTAGCCTTTCATATCTACCTTCAATCACTTGATCGAACGATGACAGATACTGAGGCAGATAGCATAATTGATAAAATAGTCAAAGAGATAGAAGATAAATTCAAAGCAAAATTAAGAAGCTAGATAAAACTAACCTAATTTCTAATTGACCTAATTAACCTAAAAAATGGAAATTTGAGAATTTGATTAGAAATTAGAAATTTGAAATTAGAAATTAATAGGTAAAGGTAACAATGAAACGTACAACTATTGAGGATACAGTCAGAAAAGTAGGCACCGAGATAACTGTCATGGGCTGGGTTCATACACGAAGAGATCATGGCAAAATTATTTTTATTGATCTTAGAGACCGGACAGGACTTCTTCAAATAGTGTTCGTGCCCGGATCTAAAGCTTACGAGAAGATCGCGGCCGTCCGTCCTGAATGGGTAGTCTCGATTACCGGCCTCATCAAGGCTCGCCCCGAGAAGATGGTTAACCCGAATATGGTTTCCGGCACCGTCGAAATGGAAGCTGTCGATATGGAAGTCCTAAACGAAGCCAAAACCGCTCCTTTTGAGGTAGACAAAAACACTGCCGGTATCGACGAAGAATTAAGACTGAAATACCGCTATCTGGATCTTCGAAGCGAGCGAATGCAGAAAAATATCAAACTCAGAGATAATGCGATGAAATTTATGAGGAAGTATCTCTGGGAGAAAGACTTCAAGGAGCTTGAGACGCCGTTTCTAACCAAATCGACACCCGAAGGCGCCAGAGAGTTTGTAGTGCCTTCCAGACTCTATCCTGGTGAATTTTATGTGTTGCCACAAAGCCCACAGCAATTCAAGCAGCTCTATATGGTCGCCGGAATGGAGAAATATTTTCAGTTGCCCAAATGCTTCCGCGACGAGGATCAAAGAGGGGATCGTCAGCCCGAGTTCACCCAACTTGATATTGAGATGAGCTTTGTGTCGCAAGAAGATATTTGGGAGCTGATCGAGCCGATGATGATCGAGATGACAGAGATGCTGGTTCCAGATGGCAAAATCACCAAGAAGCCATTTCCCAGAATGACTTACGCTGAAGCAATGGAAAAATATGGTACAGACAAACCGGATCTTCGCGAGGATAAGAATGACAAAAAGGAATTCGCTTTCTGCTGGATTATCGACGCGCCGCTATTCAAGTATTCAAAAACTGATAAAAAGCTGGTTTCAAGCCATCATCCGTTTACAATGCCTCGAAAAGAGGACTTGCATCTGCTAGATACTGCCCCTGAAAAAGTTCGAGCTTATGCTTACGACCTAGCACTAAACGGCAGTGAGATCTTTGGCGGTTCTATCCGAATTCATAAGAGGGAAATTCAGAACAAAATATTCGACCTACTTGGCGTTTCAGAAGAAGAAAAGAAGCGCCGCTTCGGCCATATGCTTGAAGCTTTTGAATATGGTGCACCTCCTCATGGCGGTATTGCCGGCGGCGTCGACCGGATATGCGCTATTTTGGCTCAGGAAGATGCAATCCGCGAAGTAATCCCGTTCCCAAAGACAGGAGACGCCAAAGACTTGATGATGGGTGCCCCTTCCAGAGTCTCAGAACAGCAGCTGAAGGACGTTCATATCTCTCTCCGCAAAGAAGCCGAGGGTAAAGAGATCAAAGGTGCCGATACAGTTATCGGAGATTAACATTTTGTAGAAAATATAAGGAGAATTATGTCGGAATTTGTACCAATATCGCCAAAAGATATTAGTGATGAATATCTTCGTCATATAAAGGGTGAATTGAATGGAATCGAATGGATGGAATTCAAGCGCCAACTCAAGAAAGAAGCTTCTGTTCTTGTTAATTTGAATGCGACCGATATTCTAACCTCAAGCAATCCAGACGCGGCCATGATTGGACTGAAAGCATTTGGCGAATCAGGAAGCAACTTCGAGATAAAAATCCAAGGAACGCGTGAAGATCACGATAATCTGATTGAATTACCAAATGGTGCCAATGTCCTTAGCTCAGGCATAAAATTTGAATACATAGGTTGATTCTATGCTAATTCGTTTGAATAAATTTTTAGCGGATGCAGGTTTGTTCTCTCGTCGAGAAGCCGACGAGCATATTTTGGCTGGCGAAATTACAGTCAATGGCAATCCGGTAACAGAGATGGGGACTAAAATAGAGCCAGACCATGATATTGTCGAATATAAAGGCAAGATTATCAAATTGCAGACAGCATATACGTATTATGCTCTATACAAGCCAAAAGGCGTTGTTTCTACTGCCAAGGACGAGCTCGGCAGGCAAACGGTGCTTGACTTTGTGCCGAAAGAACCAAGAGTTTATCCCGTCGGCCGGCTCGATGCGGACTCAGAAGGTTTGATAATTTTGACAAATGACGGAGATCTAACAAACCATCTGACTCATCCTAGCTTCGAGCACGAAAAGGAGTATGAAATTATAGTTAAAAGCACAAAGCAAAAAGCTAAAAGCCCCGAAGAAATTACAAAGATGTTCGAGAACGGCTTTATGATTGATGGTCATTTGATGATTGCCGACGTCGCTAGATCAATCAAAAGCCCTGCCTTAAGCTTTCCGCTTTCTGCTTTCAGCTTGGTTCTCCACACTGGCTATAATCGACAGATCAGACGGATGTGTGATAAAATTGGTTTAAACGTAATTAAGTTAACACGTACGAGGATTGGTAAACTGAAATTGGCCGACTTGAATTTAAAGCATGGCGGATATATGGAAATTACCAAATCACGGATAGTATGACCGAAAAGTTACTAATCATTTTTTCAATTATATTTAATACCTTCGGATTTTCGGGGGCTTCTTTGAATATAGACCGGGATATTATTCAAAAGTCAGCCAGTTCTCAAGAGAGTGCATTGGCGGAAGCAATCAATTTACCTCTGCCAGAGATCAAAGAACCGCCGAAAACCAAGGAATTTGCAGCGAAGCCTCTGATTTATGCACAGAATTATATCCTGGTAGATTCTGAATCAGGCACGATTATTGCCAATAAAGCCGCAAAACAGAGAGTGCCAATCGCTTCTACAACCAAGATTATGACGGCTGTTGTGGTACTAGAAAATTACGACTTAGATGAAGTTGTTACTATTTCAAAAGAAGCAGCCAGCACTATCGGTGCTAGCGCAAATCTTGTTATAGGCGAACAGATGACTGTAGGAGATTTACTCAAATGTCTGCTGATAAAATCTGCAAACGGGGCGGCTATTGCTTTGGCTGAATATATGAATAAGCCTGGCGAAACCGGTATCGCAAAGTTTAATTCAAAAATGAACGCCAAGGCCAAAGAGCTTGGGATGAATGACACGGAATATCATGATCCGGCAGGACTAGATGTAACCGGATACTCATCGGCCTTCGACCTTTATCTGATTACAAAATATGCGCTAAAAAAGCCCATTTTCGCTGAAATAGTTCAAATAAAGCAAACCTCAGTTAGGGATATTACGGGCAAAATCTGGCATGAACTCAACAATTCAAATCGGTTGGTAAATGAGTGGGATTATTCTGGCGCAATTGGCGTCAAAACTGGCTATATGCCCGAGGCCGGTCACTGTCTAGTCGGTGCGGCCACCAGAAATGGCCATACTCTTATTTCGATAGTATTAAAGACAAATGCCGACACTCCTTCGGCCTCTGCCGAGGAGTCCAGAAAGCTGCTTGATTGGGGTTGGCAGAATATAATTTGGCCAAGATAAAATAGTCGGATAGTCTGATAGTCAGGACAGTCGCATGGTCTGTTAGTCAGTTAGACTATTAGACCAATGGACTGTAGACAAATTGACCACTGGACTGTTGGACAGGTTATTGCGAGTTGAGTTATTTGGAATTTCTTAGGTAAGTAATCAGCTTTGAGAGCATTTTAGTTATTAATAAAGTTTTCTCTTGGATAATGTCATATTGCTCTACTGATATATACCCTAAGTCTTTTGCCAGGAAAGACATAGACCTCACTTCGGCGCATGATCCTTTTGCAATATAAAGGAATTGCTTAAATTCTTTATCTCCTTGTCTTGCAAAACCTTCAGCTATGTTATTCGAGATAGACACAACTGCACGACAAAGCTGATCCTTGAAACTATAATCTCTGCAATCTTTAAGCGTTCTATAACAAAATGATGCTAAATCAATAGATTCTTGCCAAACCTTAAGTTCTTCGAAATTACTTATGGTCAATTTATCACCTCAATCTATATTGATGTCAAAACTATTTTTCTCATCAAGACTATTAGACTTTCCCACTATATGACCGTCTGACTCTTGGACCAATAGACCATCAGACCATCAGACTATCTTATCTGGTCTTCGATCTCGCCCCAATGATCAATTGCATTCGCTGCGGCATCAATCTGAGCTCTTTGTTTTGAAGGACCTGAGCCTTCACTAACCTTTTTTTGATTTAGATATGCGCCAACAGTAAATATTTTTGAGTGATCAGGACCTTCTTCTTTTAGAACCTGATATGTCGGTGTAATACCGAATTGTTCCTGAGAATTCTCCTGGAATTTGCTTTTAGCATCTTGATAAGCGCCAGCTTCTAAAATATCTTCCAGCTTATAACATATATTCTTAAGGACAAATTCTGACGCGATATCCATTCCTCGGTCAAGATAGATAGCTCCGATCAGAGCTTCGAAAGCATTCGCGAGTATAATATCTCTGGCTTTACCGATATTTTTCGACTCACCACGAGAAGTTTTAATATAGGGATCCATTCCGATCCTCTTAGCTTCTTCGGAGAGAGATTCGCCTTTGACAAGTGCGCTTCTCCAGTTCGTCAATTCACCTTCCGGACGGTCATAATTTTCATACAGAAATCTAGTCGCTGCAAGCTCTAAAACTGCATCGCCCAAAAATTCGAGTCTTTCATTCTGCTCAAGTCCCAAGGACTTGTGTTCGTTGAGATACGATCTGTGAATAAATACTGTCTCTAGAAGTGATTTATCCTTAAATTGTACCCCAATTATTTTTTCAAACTCAGATAGATCCTGAGTTTTCCATTCATTATTCATTTATTTTCAATCTCCTTCTCATACTTTTTAAAGACAGTCCCAAGGACTCCGTTTACAAACTTGGACGAATTCTCGCCTCCAAATTGCTTTGATAGTTCAACCGCTTCGTTGATTGAGACCTTTGGCGGCACATCCTTCAATTTTAAAAGCTCGTAGATAGAAATATACAGGATCGTTTTGTCGATAAGGGAAATTTGATCGACTGGCCACTCGGGCGCTGATTCATCAAGAATCTTTATAAGCTCGGGTAGATCCTTCGACACACCACTGACAACCTCGTGAATAAACTCACGCTCACATTTCTCCTCATACTCGCCCGAATTTCTCTCTTCAATCTCCGACAGATCAGAGCCATCACGAAATTGCCATTCATAGAGAGTTTGCATTGCAATCATTCTTGAAAGATGCCGGTTCATATTCCTCGCTTTGTGATAAAGTTATATACTATTTGCTGGAGTCGACACTCAAGACCTGTTTTTTTGCGTAAGTTCCGCAGTTATAACAGACCACATGAGGTAACTTCGGTTCATGACATTTCTCGCAAAAAGTGAGGCTTGGTTTAGCGATTTTGTCGTGCATTCTCCGCATACCCTGCTTTGAGTTATTCGTTCGTTTCTTTGGTTCGGCCATTGTATTCCTAGATTGGTTATTAGTTATTTTGACAAATTAATCAAAAATTTTTCGGTAGGCTTATTATTGCACATTTAGCACAAAATATCAACTCCAAGTTTATCCGTGCTTTTCGAAAACCTAGACAGTACCGTTATTCTTCGAGCGATGTTCTTGGAGTCGAGAAGTTTGTTGTAGTACTACTTATGACAGAGTTCTCGACAGGTTCGAACAATAAGACAAGATAATTAAAGGGTGTCCGAATCACGGCAAGGCTATCCGACTATTTGATTACGATACTAACAAGCTTCTTTGGCACTACTATTGTTTTTACAATCTCTTTGCCTTGCACAAACTGTTGAACTTTTTCCAAATTCAATGCTTCTTTTTTCATTTCCTCTTCGGTAATTTCTGAAGAAACGGTTAATTTATCCCGCACCTTACCATTGATTTGAACAACGATTTCAATAGTTTCCGAGATCAAATATTTAGTATCTGCCTCTGGCCATTCTTGTTCTTCAATTTTTCCCTCAAATTGAGCTATCTCCCACAATTCTGAGGCGATGTGAGGCACGGCCGGGTAAAGCAACCTCAAATATTTATTGTATAAATCACGAGAAATTTTACCTGTTTTTTCGATCATATTATTCATCTCCATCAGCTTGGAAATTACTGTATTTAGACGAAACTCTCTGATATCATCGGTCACGCCGACGATAGTTTGATTTAGCTTAACTAGCAGCTGATCTTCATCTTTGAAGTCGTCAACTTTATCAATATTATTCCAAAGCCGTTTCAGCCAGCGAAATACTCCCTGAACACCAGCGGTACTCCAGGCCGATTCCTGATCGTACGGACCAATAAAAGCAATATAAGCTCTCAAAGTATCCGCACCAAATTGTTTAACGATATCATCTGGATTGATCACATTGCCAAAAGATTTGCTCATCTTCCTGCCATCGGGTCCCAAAATTATGCCGTGAGCAATACGCTTAGAATAAGGCTCTGCTCCGGGCACTTTCCCCAAATCGTACAGAAATTTATGCCAGAAACGGGAATATAGCAGATGAAGGGTTGTATGTTCCATTCCGCCATTATATAAGTCTACCGGCATCCAATAATCGACTTCTTTGCTATTATCATCAAATAGATTTCCTTCTTTTTGACTTTTGAGTTTTAAGTTTTGATTTAGAGCATAAGCGATGAAGTACCAAGATGAGCCAGCCCAGTTTGGCATTGTATCTGTCTCGCGCATAGCTTTCCCGCCACATTTCGGACAGGTTGTTTCGACCCAATCAGTAATCTTTGCAAGAGGGGATTCGCCGGTTTCTGTCGGCTCATAGTTTTCAACATCCGGTAGGGTCAACGGTAAATCCTTCTCACCCAAAGGCACAACTCCGCATCCGCCAGCTTGCGGATCACAGTGAACGATCGGAATCGGTTCACCCCAATAATGCTGGCGGGAGAAAATCCAGTCACGCAACTTGAAATTGATAGTAAAATCGCCAGCGCCAATTTCTTTCAGCTTTTCGGTGATTTTTCTCTTGGCATCTGCTGAGCTTAAACCATCGTAACCATCGGAATTTATTAGAATACCATAGTCTGTGTTTGAATAATTACCGTTCAAGTATCTGGCCAGTCCAATCTTATTATCATAATGAGTTATTTTCTCTAATGCCTCTTTCCCGTCAAGCCAAAGAGGGGCATGCTTATCAATTTCTGCCTTCTGAATAAGTTTCTCATCAATCAGTTCGCAAAAGACTGGTTGGTCAAAACGCTTTCGCCAGATTTTTTTGCCATCATGATAGAAATGAGCTTCAGTAATTCCACCAATCTTTTCGATCGCATTGACTTTGTAACCAGTTTCCTCTAAAACCTCCCGCTCAGCGGCTTCTTCTGGTGTTTCGTCCAGCTCGATACCACCAACCACAGTTGAATACCAACCGAAACCTTTCCAAGATATTAACAAAAATTTACCATCACTTTTCCTCTTAACAACAGCAGTAATTGTATTTCTTGTTTCTTCATTTTCATGTTTTTCACCAAAAACCGGAATTACGACTTGCTTTATTGGTAAATGATACTTCTTAGCAAATTCAAAATCCCGGTCATCATGAGCCGGCACAGCCATCACAGCACCCGTTCCATAGCTCGCTAAGACATAATCCGCCACAAAAACAGGTACTTCTTCGCCATTAATTGGATTTACTGCCTTAATTCCAGCCAATTCTACACCGGTTTTATCTTTTTCCAATTCCATCCGTTCTAAGTCAGATTTCTTTGCAGCATTTTCAACATAGGCGACGATCTCATCCCAATTTGTTATTTGAGGTTTCAGTTCCTGCAACAAAGTGCATTCTGGCGATAAAACAACATAAGTACAACCAAAAAGTGTATCTGCTCGAGTCGTAAAAACCTTGATAACCTTCTTCTTGCCATTGAATAAAATAGTGTCATCCTCGAACTCATTTCCTCCCCTTTTAGAGGGGAGGCTAGGTGGGGTGTATGTAATTTCGGAATTGAATTCCTTATTTTTTTGAATCTTGAATTCTATTTCCGTGCCTTCACTTCTACCAATCCAATTGATCTGCTGAGTCTTAATTTTGTCCAAATAATCAACAGTATCCAAATCCTTGATCAATCTATCGGCATAGGCGGTAATTCGAAGCATCCACTGCTTCTGAGATTTCTTAGACACCTCGGTTTTGCATCTCTCACAAGCGCCGGCAACGACTTCCTCGTTTGCTAAAACAATTTTACAAGAAGGACACCAATTGACCGGCATTTCTGCCTGGAAAGCAAGTCTGGGTGTTGTCCTGTCATCGTCAGCGACGGGTACTAATCTACCATTTTGGTATGAGTGTTTATAAAATTGCAAAAATACCCATTGAGTCCATTTATAATAGTCAGGATCAGTCGTATTGATTTCTCTGTCCCAATCAAATGAATAACCAAGAGATTTCATCTGCGTTTTAAAAGTCTTAACGGCCTGCTCGGTAATTATCTGAGGTTTCTGCTTGGTTTTGATTGCAAAATTCTCCGTAGGCAAGCCAAAAGCGTCCCAACCCATCGGATACATCACGTTGAATCCCTGCATCCGAAGCATTCTGGAATATATATCCGAAGCGCCATAACCCATGCAATGACCGACATGGAGACCATAGCCTGAAGGGTAGGGGAATTCAACTAGCTGATAGCTCTTGGGCTTATCAGAAAAATCCTCGGACTTGCCGTAACTAATTTTATCCCAATAATCTTGCCACTTTCTTTCGATTGTCTTAAAATCATATTCTTTTGCCATCTGGATCCTCTAATAAATAGTGTCATCCTCGGATAGAGCTTGCCCTGAGTGAAAGTCGAACGGGCAACACCATGACCCGGGGATCCAACACCTTATTGCTTCTTCATGAGTAACAATATCATTTTCGAGGTTTTTCTACAATAAAAAATGCTTAAAAAAAGATTCAAGCCCTCCTTCAAAAGTGCACTTAAACTAATTCGATCATCTCTGGTAAGATAAGTGTAAGACATTCTAATTCCCTCCTAGTATATGTTAGCTGGTACTACCATATTACAAGGAAACAGGTTGGGATGTCTTTTTTTAAAGTGTAACGGTTCGAAATGAAACTTAAGCTCATTAAATTGTCATATTACTACATTTTTGTTATTGTCGTCTTATCTTCCAGAAAGGAGATCGAGATGCTCTCGGCAGTTCAACTGTATTGCACTACAAGGTGTGATCATGTCTGCAGTTTCTGCCGAGTTCGCTCCTCCTATCCTGGAGATGCTGATTTCGACAAGATTGCAGGCCTTTTGCTCCAGATCAAAGAACTTCGAATTCCTTATGTCGATTTCACAGGTGGCAATCCATTGCTCTGCGATTGGCTAGGAGAAGCATTGAAGTTATCAAACCGTCTGGATCAAGTCAGTTCACTTACCGTCAGTGGACCGATGATTGCCAGACGAGGCGAAGAATTAATCGGCTTACCAACAATTCTTCGCTTTTCGATTGATGGTGATGAGTCTTATCACAATCACCATGGACATGGTTTTTACCCCAGTATTCTCCATGGATTGGAACTGGCTCGTTCAGTGAGACAGAATAGACCAACTCAATTGCTTTTTACTGTAATGCCTGGAGAAAAAGGTAATATAAGATCTGAAATATTCTGTGATGTTCTGCGTTTAGCGAGAGAATTTGGCGTAATGATCAATGTAAATCCACTGTTTGATTCAGAGTTCAGTTCAGATGAGATGGAGTTGTTGCTCTGGTTTGCGAAACAGGCCGATGTTCAAACAAGTCGCGGTAAGTTGAGATTTATTGCACGAGGTGGAAATAATATTCAAAACCCCACCTGCAAGGCTGTTAGTTCGGTTCTTACAATCTCGTCTGACAACCGCCTGGTTCTGCCTTGTTTCCATCGGGAAGTGGGCAGTATATCGCTCGACGACTTGAATCTTCGCGAAGCGGTAAACTCATCTCATCGTTTAAAGGCGATGAAAATGCAGGGCAAGCATGCATTCTGCCAAGGATGCTCGATCTGGTGCTATATCATTCCAAGTTGGATCACCTTAGCACCACAGCGAGTCGTTGCCTTGCTGCAAGCACTGTCGTTGCTACAAACTCCTCGAGATGCCATCCTCAGATTCTGTGGGAAATTGAACTCCAAATTTCCCTACCCCTCGTTCAACCCCAAGGGCTAGCTGCACGCTGGCCCTCCTTCTTTTTAAGGCAGGGTTCTATTATTCGCTACAGGTATAATAAAAAGACTAGTCTAGGACTAATCTTTTTATTGGTGGACCTTAATCTTGAAACATGGAACACCTTTTTCGATATAGTTCTGGATTGGGAGCCTAAATTAAGGGAAATTTACAAAGAACAAAAGGAGTTAGACGAGATCTGACTTTATTTTTAGTGCGCTCTTGATTTTGAGAAGCACTTCATATGTAGGATTCTCTTCGCCTCTCTCAATCCGAGCATAATAATTTACATGAATTCCGGCCTGTTCAGCCACTTCCGCTTGGGTCATTCCAGTTTTCTCGCGAAAACCCCTGAGCTTCACACCCAAATCTTTGAATATATCTTCGCTTTGTTTCTTGTTCATATCACAAATATATCACAATTAACGAAAATTTCCAGCTTAATAAAATAATAAAGGAGGAAGAAATGCCAGTTTTAACGCCATCTTATCAAAGGTATCTAGCAAAAAAACAGCAGGAAGTCGATCTTGAGACCTATGAAAGGATCAGCAAGCTTGAGCTGTTTAACGAAAAGACTTTTTACAAAGCGTTTGTCAAAGATTTATTATCAGCGCAAAAGGAAGTTGTTATTCATTGCCCATTTATATCCAAATTTCGATCCAGTTTCTTCAAAGATACATTTATCAAGCTTCGGCAAAGAAATATACCAATATTCATCTTTACGAGACCACTAGAAGAGCACGAATACTTTGCAAAAAGTGAAATATCCTGCGCCTTGAGAGAGTACGAGGAATACGGAGCAACGATTATTTATCTGCCAGGCTTTATCCATCAAAAAATGGCTGTGATTGATCGTAAAATATTGTGGGAAGGCAGTCTAAACATCCTTTCACAAAGACAAAGTAGAGAGATAATGAGAAGAATAGATGATGAAACAACGAGCTTAAAAATGCTTGAGTTTTTAGGCCTCAACAAGATGTTGGTTGCCGAGTACAAGAAATTGTATGAAAAAATGTACCAAGGACTCGTCATAAGCATACGAGAGAAAAACAGAAAAAAGGCATTGCTTATAATTATTTGCGCTGCTTCCCCAGCTGTTGTAATTGTGATAATTTTTGCAATTCATTTTTTAGTGCTATTATTGAAAAGTACTGTGACGATTGCGTCACTGATTGGTTTGTTATTCAATTAAAAAAGAAGGAAATGCTATGAATAAAGATAATGCTAAATTGGGACCAGAAGTCCAAGAGCCAAACGACAAAGAGATTGGGAAATCGATTCAAAAAGTAAAGAACCGGTTTGGTTTTTTGATGGAGAGAGAAGATGCGATCGAATTTACCAAACTAAGAAACGAATTGGCCTGGTGGATCAAAGTTGAAAGAGGATTAAAGAACCCAGAATCGGTTACCGAAGAAATGGCAAAGGAGGTGCAAGTATATGAAAAAGAGCATTATAATAACGGAATTACTTTAGAAGAGGCCTTCGAAAAGACTAGATCTTCTGTTTCAGAACTCATCCCAGTTGCCAAGAAAAGAATCGCAAACCAAACAAACAGTATTATTCAAAAATACTTAAAGTAACTCCTTCAATTCGCTTTTTTTGAACACGTATTAGACACGTACTAGACATTGAATCTTTTTACTCCAACTGATAAGATAATCACGTCGAGATCAACAAAAAGGTATTTTTACTCAAGTCATTTTTTTGGCCAGAGTGGTTGTGCTTGAAATAAGGGCAACCACAATAAGCAATAGGCACAACCTGTTGTTGGTCTCGACAACCTAGTGGTTGTCCTTTTTTATTATCAAGGAAGTTAAATATTAATTAACAAGGGGAAAAAATGGAAACATTATTTCAAACAAAGATCCCAAAAGGTGGCGAGATTCGAATTACCGAGGAGAAATTCTCAATTTTCCGAGGAATGGACAAAACGGTGATTCCGGTTAAGCAGATTACAGAAATAAATTATCTACCGTGGAGCGATGACCCGCATATAATTATTGATACAAATACCGGTGTCAAAACTATGATTACCGTAAAGCCAAACGATAAAGAGAAAATCAAAGCAGCAATTAAAAAAGCCCAGAAAGAATTACTTAAGGCTAATCCAATATCTTTGAGTTAATTTTCCATCTCGCTCGCTGACAAATTCATCCCATAGCACGCCACCATTTTTCTGAATAGTTTTAGCAGAGCCAATGTTGTCCTTATCACAAGTAACTAAAGTTTTATCCAGTCCTAAATTCTTACAAAAATCTAAAGCCATTGAAAGCATTGCATTTGCATAACCCTTTTTGCGTTCAGATGGTGTGACTCCATAACCAATATTTCCACCATGAAGCAATAAATGCTCATTTAATTCATGTCTAATATGTACCGCACCAAGTATTTTACTTTCACCTTCTCCAAACAAGCACAATAGCGTTGCAGGCACTTTTCCTTCTGGTAGACCGATACCTTTTGATTCGTTGCTCTTACGTTCTAACCAATTTTCAAATAATTGATCACTCTCCATAATTTCCATAGCTGTTGGCACAATTCTACCGTCGGCTTCCATCATTTCACTAATGAATAATGTGTGAGCAACCTCATCGTTTTTATTAAGAGCCCTTAGGTTTAATTCTTTCATACGTATCTCTTTTGTAATAAGTTAATAAGCGTTTATTTATTACGAGCTTCCCATCGTTTCGGCGAATAATATCGCCAACCCTTTTGAACACCTAGATCTCGATTATAAAATAAATCAGATGGCAGACCATTTCCTTGCCAGACTTTTTGAACTTTTAAAAACTCTTCTTCTGATAGGTTTAATACCCAGCAACAAGTATCATCATGATGGTCAAATTTATCGCACTCATCCCGCTTAGTATTCCGAGGGTTTCCATATAAAAATAAAGCAAATAAATCCCAGCATTCCGAATTGTCCGTGATCCAATCAAATATTTCTTCAATCAATTTTTCTCTTGCTGCTTTATCTTGAGGTAATGTGCCTTGCCGAATTTTATCCTTGATTCCTTTTTTAGGAGTAATGAGCTCAGAATAATAATCATAAGAAAAGGTCGAAACTGCTTTCGCAGTCGCTAAAAGTGCTTTCTTAAGCGGAAAGTTTTTTGTGTCTTGAAGATAAAATAATTCTGGATGGTAAATCATATTTTTTACTATAATTGATATTCAAGCTCAATCTCGTCTCTAATAGGTATATTATAATGACCCGTCTCTGGTATTTCTTGCCCCAGGTCACGGCTTTTTTGAATTGCATCTATGTTAATCCCACTAAAAACAAAACCTCGTTTCTGATAAAAACGCATTGCATCAATATTATCATTAGTAGTCATTAACCAGAGTCTTGAGTATTTATTATCAATTGCTTTTTTAACCATAGCATTGAGCAGAGCAGATCCGATTCCACTATTTAGTTCAATCGAATCAAGCGTTACAATCTCGCACTCATTGTTTTTAAGATGATAGGTCAACAAGCCAATAATTTTATTGTCTCCGTACACTGCAAAACCAGGCAAATCTTTGCCATATAATTTCTCTTCACCTGAAACTATAAAATCGCATCCCCAGCGATCGATGAAGAAAGTTGATACTTTGTCATTTTTATCAAATTCTTGAACTTTCATTTTCTTGATAATCTCATTTATTACTAATTACCTAACAATCCGGATATTCCTTTTCATGCCAATTAATATATTGTAATTGTGTAAACCAGCCAAGTTGTTTCGCATCTTCCATTATCGCTTTTTCCGTAACTCTATCAAATGGAACTATATTCTCGACTAAACCATATTTAAATTGGCTAAGATTATTAGTTGTTGCTATCAGGATCATTTTATTATTTTTATATCCATTATATATGCAAAAACTATCCATTGCTAAAGATAATGATTGATTAACATGCTCTTCTTTCATGTCCGAAGAATAGAATATAAAAACAATTCCAACTCCATTAACTTCACCGAATCTTCTGCCAATTTTATATCCATGACTATCTTTATATCGATCATAAAACTCAAAAAACGATTTGGAAATAATTCGGCGCTCAAACCTATTAAAAGACAGTAATTCCTGGGCCATTCTGACTGATTTAGGATTTTGGCAAGCAAGTATCTCTTTTCTAACAAATTCATCTATAAAATAACTAACCTTGTCTAAATTTTTCTTGGCAAGAAGTTGCTTATTTTTAATAAACTCTTTCCATTTGCCATCAATTTGCAAAGAGAGACTATTAAGTTCTTTTGATGACAAATGCTCAATAAATTGACGATTATTCATTAAATAATATGCCAATAAATCACATTCAGAACCAGAAATCAAAATGTGTTTCTTATCGGCAGGGGATGGTTTTTGTGAGTCATAATCAAAAAATTGCAATGCTGTTTCTTCGTCGAAGTCATACTCTTCTTTCGGTAAAATTATTGCGTCAGTTTTTTGAAATATTTGTTCTCTCTTTTCAAGATAGTCAATAAAGTCTGGTATTGTATCAAGCTCTGAGACAAGTGTGAAAAAAGTATCTTTATCAAAAATGTTAACGAATTCTTGATTTTTTGATAAATCAAATATTGGGTAAAACTGAATGTCATCTCCAAGATGAACAACTAAGCGTATTATTTTGTTTATGCTTTTTTTGTTAATTTTTTCGATCTCTCGATCAGGGTGTTTAATAAACGTCTCGATTTCTTTGTTTGTTAGCTTGCGCTCTGCGCCATAAACCTGCTTAATATCCTTCTCAATTGATTTTCGAAAATATCTATCGTAATTCCCTTTAAATTCTAGATTTTTAACACAAATGATAATCAGAGTATCTTTAAAGAGTATTAGTAGATCACAAATTTCTTTTTTATCACCTTTCTCGTCTTTTGGATTGGGATAACACCAGTACTTTAAAAATGACTGATATGCCATATCATGTATAAATTTCTCTCCAATTTTACCTTTTTGATCAGAATTAAGTTGCATACAGTTATCAGTTATTTTCTAAGTAAGTACCAATCTGGCATATTCCAGGGAGTTCGGCAATTGGATCGGGAATTATCCATAACAATGTCATGGCTTTCTGAAAGTACTTTTCGGCAAGCTTATAATCACCATCAAGCACATTTTGAATAAACTTTTTATTCTTAACATTTATTATCAAATTTGGGACACCAAGATGTATTATCCGATGTCTTAATTCCATAGTGCTATAAACGTAATGCAATTTGTTCTTGTTTTCTAAATCAAGGTGAATCTTAAAATAATCAATAATATTTTTATACAGTAGCTGGTTGTTTTCTGGCGAATGATTAGGGTTGTGTCTATAATATTTGTGTTCAAGTTCCTGTGAAATGGAAATAACGTTTAAAGTCAACCAGCTATAATAATCAGTATCATTTTCAGCAGTAAAATTACTGCCTTTATGCGATAGCCGGTCATATATTATTTTAATATGATTACTTAATATATTACTATTACCAATACAACCCAGAGTACGAAGGAAATAGTTTGTGTTCTCATTGTGATGTTTTTTGTTCAATTATATTTCTCCCTTTTCTTCAATTTATAAATCGGCTAGAAATTGATAAATCCTAACCATGGCCAGAGTATCAAGCTCGCAATACTTAAGTAAGTCACTCAAAATTTTGTCTTTTTCGTCAGCTCTTTTTCCGTCAAGGACAGCTTCCGTCCAGAGTCTTTGAGCTGCACCACCAGCGTGAATATCTAGTTCTTTGTATGATAACTCAGGGATTAGCACTGGCAAAACTTTTTTGATTGAAGCGCTACCAAAGAAGTCTTTATGGACATAATGGCCATCTGCGAATGGTTTCATCAAATCAACGACTCGTTCGTTTATAGATTGATAAAAGTCAGCGTATTTCGGAATGATTTTGCCCATCAATTCGTTGCAAGTCTTTTCAAAGCCTTCAAACCAGACGAGCACAGTACCTTCGGTTCCGATTTGTGATTTCAATGCTTCGGTCAGTGGTTTGACTGGATTCGAATTATCGCTATGTAAATATTCGAAATGTTTTATCTTGGCATCGGGGGAATCTAAAACATGCAAAGAATATTGGAAGGGCAGTTGCTTATAAGGTCCCAAGCCATCAAAATACGGCACAACACTTGAAAGAGTTTCATAATCGAGAAAATATAAAGGGAACTGTAGTTCGGTAAGGAATTCTTTGATTTTGGCTTTATCTGCAATCACACAGTCGGTCTTCGTTGCCAGCACTTGCCGCTGTTGTTTTTCGGTTAAAGCAAAATCATCCGGGATCTCATGAAGACGTCTTATACCTAACTCTTCAAGACCACCTATTCGTTGGGCTCCAGGCGAACACAGATGATAAATACTATACTCATCGATATCTGACAGAGTTTTGTATATCGAAAGCCAATCGCCAAAAGCACCAAGTTTACAGTGACTAGGTGACAGATCGGGACATTTTCGTTGATTAACAATCTCAAGCGCTTTTTTGATATTCTCACGAGTTGCCTCCTCAAGCTCGTTCACTTGATCTGTAACATCACAGCTCTTGCAAAGATCACAAGCTTTGATCTCTCCGTCTTTCACATACTCATAATTAACATGAACAACAAATATCCTATTCACTTTGTAACCACTTCGAGTGATGACTTCTTTTTGAAAGGCTAAATCAGGAAGATGCTCAGGTTTCGCACTGGTACTTGATTTAATTTCATATAGATCGAAAGTATTATAATCAACTTTAACTAGCACATCACAAATACAGGTAATCTCTCCAGCTTCGAATCTGGCCTGTATAATTGTTTTAGCCCCACTATCAATCGCTTCTTTGGTTCTTCGGGTAAGGGATAAATATTCTCCATAACCATCAAATCCCAGTTTGATTGTGTCAGAAAATAACTGCTCGGCATATGATTCAAACAGAAAACCAGCGTCAAAAATCGCTTGAGTATCATCATCAACCGGCGGTAATTTGTCTTTGTCATGTTTCTTGAGCCACAGCCAAGCCGGATGGCGAAGAAAAAGCATGTAGTCTGATTTTGATATTTGCATATTTGTTAACTCCTAGTCTGCCAAAGTATCAGATCGATTTTCTTAATATCGGAGATATTTACCGACCCCATCTTCGCATCAAAAGTTATTAGCATTTTTTCCGCCTCCTCTGTTGTTAAGAAAATAGAGTACCAATTAATAATATCCTCATAAATCTGATTCATTTTATTAAGTCTGATATCCCTGTTTGAGCTATATACTGGTGATTTCAAGTTCAATCGTTTAAGAACCACGGAATCCCACACAGGATATCCCGGATTTATTGTTGCCACAATTTTGCTTGAAAAAGATGGTTCAAAGCGGTTTAATTTTTCGTAAAAAAACGATAATGTCTGAGCGAAAGATGCTTTTTTGTTTTTATTCTGCTCGAGATAGTCATATAATGCTTGATAAAATTCTTTTGGTCGCTGTCTGATTTTGTAAAATCCATTAAAGAGTCGCTGAAATTCGCTATTCGTTTGAACGTTTGTATCCATGAACAAATGCATAATATGCAGATACTTTGACAATCCACTTTCAATGTTTTTCCAATTTGTATTATTTAAATCAATCATGGTTATTGTAGTTTTATTATTATTATGAACAGATAACATTAAATTTTGCCCCAGAAGTTTTAAGTAGATAGTCTTCAGTACTACCTAAAAGCTGCATAATATCGTCAGTTATCTTATCCTTCGACAACCCTGGCTGGACAATAGATACCTCAAAAATAAAATTTGTTGCAAATCTGGAAAACTTTTTTAGCTTATTTAAATCAGCTATATTTCCCTTGATGAATCTCGTTTTTCCTTCATTGAGCCATGTCTCATCTCTCTTTTTCATGTGGTTTGAAAGATAATCCATTCCATTATGTTTCCATCTTATACATTTTTGTGCTTGCCCGCAGAGAGCATAAAAATCATCAATTCGTGCCCCTGGGTTTTTGTTAGATGAATATTTGCAATGGATAAGATGCAATTTAAAACTATCTACTGATTCCTGCCTTATTGCTATTAAATCTCCTGCCTCGCCAGAAGAGTCATCATTGAATATAATTTCATAATCGTCCTTTAAATATTCGGACATCTTGTACTGTATACTTTCAGTTTTATTCTCTTTACCCATCGACTCTGCTTTAATATTTGTTCCAGTCCAGTCAAAAGAAATTATTTTTTCCTTACTAAAAAAGGTATTAAGTTTAGGTGTGGGAACATGAAAATTATTATATGAGAACGAGCCGTCAGAATAAATTACAGTTATTGGATCTTGCTCCATATAATCGACGAGAGAGATGGGCTCCCCATTATTTCTCCTTAACCTGATCTCCTGACCATCAACAAGTGAATATTTACACCTAGTCCTGAAAAAAGAGATTTTATAAGTCGACGACTCTGTTTCAGAGATAATCTTAAAAAATATAGGGCCTGACTGGCTATGATCGGTAATCTCTAGGTCAATATCATGTAGTTTGTATTCCTTATTGCCAAAATAAACAAAAACATTTTCTTCTGGTGTCACTAAAATATTTTCACTCCATTGTGCCAACAATGGGATTGACCGATATCTTGTTGTCAATTCCTGCGGTCTCAGAAAATCCTGAATTATTTTATTTTCTTTAATCTTATTATCGAATATTTTATCCGCGATTTTAAGGCACCATTTTTTCCATGATGTTATAGGGCCGCCACCTATGGCCCATATTTTGCCACGCTTTGCCGAGCATCCTTCAGCTACTCTAACGCCTTCCTCGTAACCCCAGCCAAAAATGTTATTCAAGACACCAACTGACTTGTCAAGCTTAGAAAGTCCGGTTGTTATATCACTTCCGAAATGCATAGTATACGAGATCGTTCCTATCGTAGAAACGCCTAGATTTCTAGCCAGAACTCGCTCGACTCCAGAAAATATATTAAACACTTTTTGGCCGTTTTTTAATTTTGCTTGATCGCCACAAATTAATTTTGACAACTTTGTACAATTGAGTGCATCATAATCACTGCACTGAAGAAATAGTGCATTATGCTTTTCATCCCAATGAGCTACACAAAGCTCAAAATTGTGGTTTCTGATATTCTTGTACTTACCCCAAGTCACTTCATCATCTTTGCTGATCAATATGACCAATATTTTTTCACGTTCATTAATCGCGTGGAGGTACTGATAATTTTTGGGGATAGCCTCAATAAATTTTTTAGGATGCCAATTTTTACACTTTGTCTCGTAAACAAGGGTTGAGAAAGCAGGCCTTAGGTTCCAAAGAGAGAGATGTTTTGAAAGCTCTCCAGAGAAACCATTAATAAAGTCCTGAAAATCTATTTCTTTTTGTATTACAGATTCACTTTTTTGCCTCAGTAGACTGTTCCAATCGGCACCTTGAGCATAAAGTTCTTCCAGTTCTTTGTTTACTTGAGGATCACTAATATTGATTATTGCAGTAGCATCGCCAACTTTATTGCCAGATATACGCGTAAAACGTCCGATGAACTGGAGTGTAATAGCCAAGCTTTTATGTGTGTCATGGATTGCGGCAATTTTCAAATTTGGCAAATCATACCCCTCCCCAAGCATGTTTACGCAAACAATAATCCTAGATTTTCTTTGTTCAATTTTTTCAATTGAATCCTTATATTGTCTATCCGATAAGCTTGAATCTATAATAATTGGATTGTATTCAGTAGCTAATCTTTCATATATCTTAACAATCTCTTTTGCTCTCGTTTTATCCTTGCACCGAGCCATTAATATATGATCTTTTTTTCTGCTCCTTGATAAGTCTTTTTTCAAGACAGCAATCGCCGATTCAGCTATCCTTTCGTCTGCTTTTGTATCATCAAATTCTTGAATTTCGATTAAGTTGATACTTTTAAAATATTCATCCTTCTGAGCCATTCCCAATGGATAATTAAAGATAATTTTCCCGTCAATTTCTTTTCCGTCCCTTCGGAACGGAGTGGCAGTAAATTGCAGTATTTTTTTATCAGAAAAAAGTCCTTTAATGTCACTCCAAGTTTGTGCCGGTACATGGTGGGCTTCATCAATAAAAAGATGAGTGCATCCTTTTGCAATTTCTTGTTTTATGTCGTCCGGAAACTTATTCAGAGCTGCAGTGGTTGTGACAATAACGTTTGCATTATTAAGCAGATCAATTGCTTCTAATATATCTTTTACCCCATGTTCAATCACCGCGACTCTTGGATTTAATGCCTGATAGTTTAGAACTCCAATTTCACGTAAACAGCCTAATGAAAGAAACTTTTTAGAAACTTGCGATCTTAGCGCTTTGCTTGGAACCAAAACTAAAATCTTCTGACATTGCTGATAAACCAAACTGGAAAGCATTGTTTCCGTTTTTCCTGTGCCAGTTGGCATAACAATGGTTCCACAGTCTTTATTAACAGACCAATGTGAAGCTATGGAATGTATTGCCCCCAGTTGAGGCTTGCGTAAGCCAGGATTTAAATCATCACCAAGTCTAAATGAAAATGAATTTTTCCAAGTACTAATTATGTCCTCAGGTATTCTAATATCGGTAAACAGTGAATGCTTTTGCCATAAAAGCTTGCTGTCTACATCTAAATTTAAAATATCTATAGATTCCTTTAGCCTTAGGATGTTATTACCAACTAGAGATTCTCGTGAATTAAATTTTCTGAGATAATATTCTCTTCCGACCTTGTCTCTAAGAAGGTAAACATTTTGCCTGAACTGATAGACTTTCACATCAATAATTTCTTCCCTTTGAGCAATCTGAAAGATCTTATTCTTCCCAATCTTCTTAATTTCAACATTGTTTTCAGGAAGTTTAATTTTTGTAGAAAGTATCATTTCCATATTTATTCTTCCTGGCCCATAATATATTTACATGGTTTTGCGCCGTCCCGTGGCTCAACAATTTTTTTCTCAATTAATAAATCAAGTAATGAAGCAGAACGAGCATACCCAATCCTAAATTTGCGTTGGAATAGTCCAGGAGAGACATAACCGGCCTCTTCTGCTAGCTTTTTGGCATCATCCAAAAGCACATCAAAGCTTCCTTCTGGTGTCTCAGAATAATACTTTCCATATACTTGCTCATTTATTCTTTCTAAAACGCCGTTAACTCTAGATAACTCAGCAGTTATAGAATCAAGTTTTTTCTCTAATTCTTTATCCATTCAACCTCTCTATTTCTTATATTTTGCCGAGTAAATCATTTTTCCTTCATCATCAAAAACAGTATAGTCCTGATATGATTTTGCACTCTGTTGCAGTTTGTCGGCGATTAATTTTGCTATATCCAAATCATTGATAAGTGCCATATCGTCATGATCAATATGAGAAGAATAGCAGTCACATTCTTCTACTCTGTATTTATAATTCTTATTCCTTGATTTATTGATCTTTTCCATCATATTTTCTGTCATTTTGATCCTTATTGCGTGAAATGAAAGTAATCCCAAATTGCGAGCATTATAACTCGTGAAGCATCATGTGGGTCCATGTTTGCATCACCGCATACTTCTAATAATTTTTTATTTCCAGAATCAAACCCACAGGCCAATCTTATTGATTCCTCAAAATCAGGCAGAATCTTATCAATATTTTTCTTGGCACATTCCTCAATAATCTCAAAATCTCTATCGGTAAAATCTAAACACATGAATGATTCTATAGCCTCATCTTTAGTTTTTGGCCAATAGTCGTCTTCCTCTTCATCATCGGATTCACCTTCTACTACTGTTTCACTCATATAAAAACTCCTAAATTGAACTTTGGTCTTTTAGTAGTCCATCGATTGTTGAGTGGATTGTTATTCTACTGGTCGGAGCAATTATATAACGCCATGATTTTACGATTCCAAACTTGCCAATATTTCTATTCACTACATCACAGTATTTTTCAGCAGTCTGTTTCTTTGCTTGTACATCGGGCGTGCTGATTTCAGCGTCAGGCTTTACCTCAATCATCACTATTTCTTTCTCGAGTTCAACGACAAAATCTGGTTCATAGCGGTGATCGGATCTACCTTCTGAATCACGCCAATACAGACCCTCAAACTGATTTGGAGCCGGACGAAGCCAATCTTCTATGGATTGATCATTATCGAGAAGATAGGCTAAACGAACTTCATCAGAAGAATCAAAGCGGTACATCGCATGACATGCCTTTTGGAAGTTGCCATATGCTAACTTTGCGCTAAAAGTGTTCAGTTGAGAATCAAGGGAAACTGATTTTTCTCCAAAAGATAATGAGATATTGTATTGCTCCAAGTATGGTTTGGGTTCTCGTACTTCTGATTCAATATAGCTTTCTGATCGCAACTCTTTATGTGCCAAAATCTGCTTATAGATATCACCGGCAATTGAGTGCGCGTTACTTTCAACTATCAGGGCTAAATTATCATCATCAATCGCTTTTTTGCGATAATATGCAACTGCCTGATCCGCTAATTTCAAGAGTAGAGGCTTTTGATCTACATCGTCATAATCTACTAATGGAAAATCAAGTAGAGCAGCTATAAGAGTACTCTGAGGAGTCTGCCGACTTTGAGAACCAAAACTACTCACTCTAGTCACTTCAGTGACCCTGCGGCCAGGAACTTCTTCGCCAAAAAGATTCTGATCTGGGTTGTTTTGCAGCTGTTCCTCGAGGATCGCACGCTCATTTGTGTATGTACGCAATATTCCTATACTAGTGTCAAGATCAAAGTCTGCGATAAAGAGCTCGCCAAAATGCGGGGTGAGCATTAATCGGGGAATAGGGATGTTTCTTTTTTCTATTACTTTAGCGGATTCTTGGGCAATTTTAGAAAGTTCGTCTTTTGCCTCAGCGCTAAACGAGCCAAAAAGTGTATCGGGACCAAACGATAGCTCTGTTGGCGCTTTTGATTCTTGTCCATGGAAATTAGAGAAGGTATTACTCTTAATTGTTTCCTTAGCTAGGTCGTTGATGATTTCTTCTTTTTTATTTTCGATAAACTTAGACTTCACAGATTCATCCATACTTTCAATCTGTGGAAGCTTAGAAACAATTTCATCTACTTTTTCTGAGACAGCTTGCATCACTATCTCGTTGTGCTCTATTTCACCCCTGACAGTGTCGAGAACAACTGGTTGAATCTCTGTGAGTATTTTTATCTCTTTAACCTCTTGTCCGGTAATCTGCTCTACTTGTCCTTGAATAAGCGGTGAATCCTTCGCAAGTGCAACAACCTTTGAAAATTGTTCGTGAGCGACAAGCACTAATCTGTCCACTAACGGAACACCTGTGCGCTCCCCGTATGGTAATCGCAAACCACGGCCGATCGTTTGTTCCGTAAGAATCATGGCAGCAGCTTCGCGCAAAGGCACAATAGTGTAAACATTTGTCACATCCCAGCCCTCTTTAAGCATGTTTACATGGATAACGATCTCGACTAGATTATCGGGATGTTCTAGAGAGATTAACTTTTCAATATTATCATCAGCCTCGTCTCCTCGGAGTTTTGTGTGTATCTCAATTACTTTACCTTTGAATTCTCCTCTGCGAAAATCATCGCTATCTATCAAGGCTCGTAATTCACCGGCATGAGTTGTATCTTTTGCTACTACGAGCATAACTGGCTTCACGACTGGCATGTTATTTTCCAGTGCATATTCTTTTAAGGCAACTTTAGCTCGTTCATGAAAAAAGGCAGCAAGTTGAAGTTTCCGTGCATCTGTCTCTATGGAATCGGCCGCAAACTGACTAAAATCGACATCGGCCTCGGTGCCGACCCATGGGTCTTTTACTAGTTTGCCACGAATAGCATCACCAAGATTATAGGAATACAAAACATTTTTCATTCTAATTTGGCGTGCATTTCCGCCGCCATTTCCTTGGGTGCCCAAGTATGGAGTTGCGGTCATCTCTAACCCAAAAAGAGGATTGAGTATATCTAATGCGCCCAAAGCTGCGTCTGCATGATAGTGATGAGCTTCATCGAGCATTACTACCAAATCATCGTGTTCTTTTAGATAGTCAAAGTATGACTCTCCTGCAGTCTCCCATGCTTTAGTAATTCCGCGCTCATTTGTCATATCTTTTTGAGCAAATTGTTGGACATTAAAAATATTGATTTCAATTTGATTGCCGAAAAGTGAAGCGTTTCGTTGCTGAGTATAGTTATCTGTAGTGATGACTTTAGCCGTGTTTGTATTTATCTCTTGAATACCCTTGAAGACATATTTCGGATTATTAGATTTACTAAAATCATCAAAGAGCTTCCGGTAAATTGTGAGGTTGGGAGCAACAATAAGAAAATGCTGAATATTATAAACCAGATACAGATAAGCGACGAAAGCTCCCATAAGTCTCGTCTTTCCTACGCCTGTTGCGAGTGCAAAAGTATATGCCGGAAAGGCACGTTCAAATTCATCAAATTCTCGTGCTTCAGGAATAGCGCTGAAGTAGTCTTTGCTTTCGGACAATAGGTTAGTAATATCATCCTTATTTTTATACTTCATCCGTGCGAGTAGCTTCTGGCCGGCAGATGACTCTAGGTAACGGGCGAAAAGTTCTAGGCTTTTTGTCTGTGGCTCTCTCAGACTCATTGCACCATTCAGATATTTCAATGCTTGATCTGGTTTCATATTATTCAACCTCCTCTTCTTCTGACTCATTTTCTTCTATAGCAGATTCTTTAATAGGTAATAGATATTCCTTTTTTCCAAAATGGCAAGCTTTCAGTATAGACTGTGGTATCTTCTTGATCGTGATTCGGTCATCAATTTTATCTGCACCCGGCTCAAACTTTTTAGGACAGACAATAAGTGACTCTCCTTCAGCAAGGTGGGCAGCAATTTGTTGAATCATTCCGCTAGTTAAAAGCTGAGTTGTAACATATAAGTAATTTTTGCCTTGGCCTATTCCGTGTTTCCAATATTCAGTTGAGCTTGGTTGATATGTAAAATTCATAAGCTTGCACATAGCCTTAACAAGTTTTGCATCATTATAAAAAATATCAATTACTGGATTACCGAATTCATCTTTCATAATAAAACTTGGCGCTAATTCATAAAATTTGTAAGCTCCGCCGCCACGCCAATCTACCACCTTGCTTACACCACCTTGATCTGAACCGTCAACTACTTTATCAAGTCGAACTTTGCAGTGGGTATAAGCATGATTGCCCATTTCAATTCCTATATATTTTCGCCCCATCTTATGCGCTACTGCAACAGTCGTACCAGAACCGAGAAAGGAGTCTATAACCAAGTCGTCCTTTTGAGTTGTTAATTCTAATATTCTTTGAATTAGTGCTTCTGGTTTTTTGCCGTTAGGGAATAGCACCCCTCCCTCCTTGGTTAAATTGTTTAATGGAAATCCATCCCAATATGTTCCAAGTTTTTCCAGTTTTACAATTGAATTTTTTTTCTTTACTGCTACATCTTTTAACCAAGCAATCAAATCCCTGTTATTACCTTTGTAGAACGATGTAGTAATCTGACCTTTTGACTTACCAGAACGAGGAACATATTCAATACTAAAGAAATCTCCTTCACCTTTTGTAGCTTCCATCACTCTTGCTCTAATTGAGCTTTGAGCATTGGTATCCCTGAATATGTTGTCGAAGTATTTAAAATATGTTTCCTCTTCGGTTAGTCCATCATTTTTCATTAATTCAGGAATGGTATTTATCTTTACATCAGTATGTTTATAAATCTTAATGGGCATCCCTGAACCATCTTTGACTTCACAGAAAAATGAACGATCCCCCCTAGACATAATAACTCTGGTATATTTCCAGCTCTTACCTTCTTCTCTCATTTCATTTATCAATTCAAAAAGATTTTCCTCTTCAAGTACCTCATTAAACTTAGGGAATACCTGGTAATTCTTGGCGTAATTTAAAATGAACTCAATATTTTTCTTGAGGCGTTTATCTTCACCTCCTCCGCTTGCCCCGGAGGTTTGTTTCATTTTTACACTTACTTGATTAATTAAATTTGATCGTCCAAAAATCTCATCAAGCAAAACTTTTAAATACGCTTGTTCTTCATCATTTATCTGAACACACAAAATACCATCTTCCCTTAAAAGCATTTTTAGTAACTCCAATCTTGGCTTCATTAGCGACAGCCATGTGCTATGCTCAACACTATCGTCATAATGTTCAAAAGCATTGCCAGTGTTGTATGGTGGATCAATGTATATACACTTCACCTTGCCTTCGTATTCAGGGAGAAGCGCCTTGAGAGCCAAAAGGTTATCGCCATGGATAAGCATGTTTTCGGTATTTGGATCATTCGTGCAATTGGAAAGTTCAGAATTTTCTTCCAATATTCTTGGCTCAATATTGGAGATATCATACTCAGGATTATTTTTACCGATCCATGTTAGTTCAAGTTTTTGTTTGTTGTTAGTCATGGCTTAAATTACCTTATATTTTAGAGTGAATAATTTTGTAAGTGTGGTTTTCTGTTTCAGTTGAGCCTCAACTTTCTCAAGTAGTTCTTCTTTTTTGGTGTCCACTTGATCTTGGGCCTGATAAAGCTTCTGCCGTAAGTCGTTTCTTTTCTTTTCCGAATCCTTTATTTCACGCTGGATTTTGATTTTTTCCTGAAGATTTAGAACCTTTTTAGCATTCGTTTTAGCTGCTTTAATATCGATATCCATACGCTTAAGTTCTATCTCAAGACTCTTTTTTATATCTTCCGCCCATTTGTCGAGCTTGTCCACCTCGTCGTCAAAGAACTCGCTGTTGCGTTCTGCAATACTCGCCGTGAGAGTATTCGCCTTTTCTTGTTCCTTATCACCGATTCCATCGTTTACTAAATCTATATTGCTGTTATTTATCTCAGCGTCAAGAAGGAATAATTTTTTAGCGATATCTTCTTCAATTAGATCACCATTATCTTTCACGGCAGTAACTAAAATATTGTCTTCTGTTTCAAAAGAATCAATTGATAATTCAGACACCTGTATAATGCCACTAGTACCGACCAGTTCTTTTATTGGGGAAATGATCTGACCATGATTAGAATAATCAAAAGTTACCTCAGCATCAGAAAGCTCTCGCGATTTTACTTCTCGTAGTATTCTTTCGGCGAGGGGATGACCTGGGCGGTAAATATGAGCATCATCTATATTTTTACCAATTTTATAAGGACCTTCCTCAATCTCTTCTCTTGGAAAAGGATTCTGTTTAAGTGTGAAAGAGTATTCGTTCTCAGCATAATTTGCTTTATCGCCAAGATAATATTGAGAAATGTCCCAAAGCCATTTTTCATAAGTTTCCAGAAATGCCTTGCTTTCACGCAAATTTATTTTTAGTTTTTCATGTACATCGGCATCAAAGTTTTCCAATAGTTTTTCTTTTGCGCCACGAATACCTTCTTGAATTGATTCATCCATTTCAGATTGCAACGCGTCAAATGCCGAGTTGATCTCTTCTTCGGTGCGGCAAGATTGATAAATTGCGGCAATTCTTTTTTCAAAGTCTACGCCTGACTCAATGCAACCAAGTACTTCATCGCTTGCTCCGAACACGCCTTTGAAAAGCTGGAATTTCTGATCGAGAAGCTCGTAAACCCTTTGATCGGCGGCATTCTTACGATTGACGAAGTTTACAACTACAACATCATGTTTCTGGCCGTAGCGATGACAGCGGCCTATTCTCTGTTCGATTCTTTGCGGGTTCCATGGAAGATCATAGTTAATAACGAGTGAACAGAATTGTAAATTAATGCCTTCGGCTGCTGCCTCAGTAGCAATCATAATCTCTGCGTCTGTTTTGAAATAATCAACGAGAGCCGCCCGAAGATCGGCTGTTTTTGAGCCGGTTATTTTATCACTAACTTGATTGGCCTTGAGCCATTCGGCGTAAATATCTTTTGATTTCTGATCATTGTTCGAGCCATTAAACAGAAGAATTTTATCTTTGTAGCCACTATCCGATAATAGTTTCCAAAGGTAGTCTTGGGTGATTTTAGATTCTGTAAAAATTACTGCTTTCTTCTGTGCACCGAGCGTTTCGGTCATCTCAAAGCCTTTTTCCAAGGCAATTAGCAAAGATTCTCCCTTTGAGTTCTTGAATATGGCTTTCGCTAGATCCCTGAATTTTTCCAAGTCTTTTTTCTCTTCGCGAATGGCAGGAATATCTTTGGTAGTGAATTTTGTCTTTTCTTTTTCGTCGCTATCACCATCATCCTCTTCGTCATCGATCCATTCATCAGCTGTATCGGAATATGCTTCATAGTTATCCTCAAGACCTAAAGTCATATCGCTATCTTGAGAAACTGCCTCTGCTCTTATTTCATCCTCTAATCTCTCAAGTTTATGAACAAGTCCATTCAAGGTGCTGGCAATTGCGAAGGATGACGATGCAAGAAGTTTGCGCAAAATAAGAGTCATGAGTTGGCGCTGACTGAATGGCAAAGCGTAGAGTTTTTCTCGTTGCAAATAATCTGACATACCGTCATACAATTTAATCTCTTGATCGGTCGGAATGTAGTCTTGTGTAATTGGTTTACGATCACGGTAATTGATATATTCTAATACCTGTCTGCGAAGTGTGCGAATACAAATCGGCTTAAGACGATTTCGTAAATCTTCAAACATTTCTTGCCGAGGTGTAACTAAGCCAAGTTCGCTTTCGTAAGTCTCTTGTTCTCTGGAGACCTTGGCGTAGTTAGCCTTGAAACTATTGATATCACCGAAGATATGATCATCAATGATGCTAGTTAATCCATACAATTCAAGTAACGAGTTTTGAAGCGGAGTTGCCGTCAGTAACAGTTTTGGATAATCTTGAACGGCCGCTTTTATTTCACGGGCAATTTTATTGCTTGTTTTATATACATTGCGCAATCTATGAGCCTCATCAATAACAACCAGATCAAAGGATGTTTGCTTGATGTAAGGTGATTTCGCTTTAGCAAAATGATAGGAACAAATTATAATGGCGCTATCTTGATCAAAAGGATTGAGATTACCGTCCTTGATATATTGATTAAATGATTTTGCCTCAAGAATGATTGAAGGAAGGAAAAACTTTTCTTGGAGCTCTGAATTCCACTGCTTTCTAAGACTGGATGGCACAATTAGAAGTATCTTTCTTTTTCTCTCGGCCCATTTTTGCGAAAGAACTAGTCCAGCTTCAATTGTTTTCCCGAGACCAACTTCATCGGCCAGAATCGCGCCTTTTGATAAAGGTGATTTGAAGGCAAAAAGAGCTGCCTCTATTTGATGTGGGTTTAAATCGACTTGAGCGTTTGAGAGCGTTGATGATAGCTTTTCCAAACTATCAGAAGCACACCGTTTGGTGAGCTCATAAGCAAAATATTTAGCGTGATAATCGGTTATCTTCATTTATAGACTCTTATAATATTTCTCAATTTTCTTAGCCATCAATTTACGACGAGCAACAAGAAAATCCATGTAATTATCAGAAGTAGCATCAAAAATTAATTCGGGAATACAATGTTTTGCTAAATTTTCTTTGAGATGGTCTCTATCCATAATATTGCCGTATTTGTGTTTGCCGGTTTCTATCTGATTTAGAATCTCGCCAAAGTATTCCTTCGGCGATTTGTTGCCAATAGCAATGTTGATTTCTTGCTGAAGATAGACAAAATTTGCGATTTGATTGTAATCGCTCTTGGAGGAATATGTTCTGCGGATATAATCCCTCGGGAAAAGATGATGAATATCACCTCGATATTCAATCATGTCCTTGACTTTAATATCACTAGAGAGAAAGCCTTCGTCGTTAAAGTAAATTTGAGCCGCCCAGAAAGCGTTTAAGAATGGATTCGAGTTACTCGATTTATCTAATTCTTGGACTAAGCCAACATTCCAAAAACCGTCAGAAAGAGTTGAATCTTCGATTTCCTTCAAATAGGCTTCGGCCCCATGTTTAACAATATTCTTGATATCAAAATCAAATGTTGATTCTGCAGAGCCGGAATAGCGCCCTGTTAACACAGACATCACAAACCATCGCTTAACAACTTTTTCTATAATGCCCTGATGAATATTCTGATCTCTCATCTTTAGATATAGTGCGTAAGCAAAGTTGAGTGCATTCTGAGAATTAATCAAGCTTGAGGAACAGAATCCAGTTGACTTAATGATCATCACAAATTTTTCGAAGTTGGCCTGATTGGTAAAATCAAGAAGCCCTTTCTCAAGTTTTTGGAAAGTGGATTTAATAATTGCTTCCTCATACTCTCTTGTCTCAAAGTTCCTACCAGAAAGAAGACTGACCAAATCCGATAGTTTCCCACGTTCGAAGTTCTTGGTGAAAGCAACGCGGATAACATCGGAGTAATCAGGATCGTATAAATCATCGTTTGCATCTTTCAGCCATGAAATCTTTTCAAGGTATCCGGTATTGATGAATTCTGAGTCATTTTCACTGATCTGTTTGAAAAACTTTGGTTCTCTAGCTAAGTGGCAGAAGTAATCAATTAACTTTCGAAGATTAACACCAAAGTCGCCAGATGAAGCAATCTTGCTCATAGCGAAATCTGCCTGAGATAGAACAACGCCTTTAGAGTTAATTCTGATAAAAATCTCAGTTACTGTTTCGATATCGAGGCTTTCCATAAGCTCGATAAAACCAATCTGTTTATTTTTTATAGAAAGCAATTTTTGAAATCGCTCGCCAATTTGCTTGCGATTTGCCTCGGTATTTTTATCACAATAGTCTTCTACAACGGTGAAGATATCTTCATACTTTAAAAAGCTAGAGATATCAGGGATCCACTGAATATCTTTCTTGATAGCGGGAGTAACGGTAGCAAACTCTTCGGTTAAAGGATTGAAGGCAATCTGGATTCGGACTTCTTTGTAATCCTTATCAACTACTTTTTCGCCAAGAATAGCAGCCCTGAGAGCCGTGACACGCTGCTGTCCATCAATCAACACTTTTTTACCGGATGAGATTGTTCCATCTTTAAGACGAACATCAGGGTTCTTCCAAGCAATGATATAGCCAACAGGAAAACCTTTGTATAGTGAGTCCATCAGATCGCGGACTTTTACAGAATCCCAGACAAAAGGACGCTGAATTTCAGGAATAGCGATCTGTCCCATTTGCACATCGCTTAGGATA
The DNA here is from genome assembly GCA_041674765.1 of Patescibacteria group bacterium. Lineage (GTDB taxonomy): Bacteria > Patescibacteriota > UBA1384 > XYA2-FULL-43-10 > 1-14-0-10-43-13 > JBAYVE01. The sequence continues at coordinate 26,395 of JBAYVE010000003.1, read as the reverse complement.
TTCCCGATCAGGTATTGATTGACGGCATATTTTTGCATGATTGTTACCTCAAATATTTTTATAATTTTCTAACTTTAGCATATCACTTTGCGGTTGGTTAATAAACACTTTCTTAAAGAAATAAGCGTTTGTCATAGTATATTAAAAAAAGGTTAAAAACTTATTAATTTTTACTTAAGTAATATTTAATATCTTTTGTGATAAATAGGTATTGCAAGCTCTTTTTTGAGTATCTTTGCAATGTATGAAAAATTATGATAGTCCTAATATAAGAAGGAATTGCTAAATTGGATGGGGAGAAAGTGATATATTGTGCATTTAGCGCCAACAGAAACACCAACTTTAGATCAGATCACTCAACTTTTTAATCGATACCATTTCGATCAAATTGCAATTCAAGTACTAGTTTATCTTGCATATATTGTGTCCGCCTGGATTGTCCTTGCGGTCATTTTTAAATTAATAATTCTGATTCGCCAGCTCAAAGAATCATCTGTTTTCTTGGAGATTACTCCTCCTAAAGAAACTGAAATTACAGCGATCTCGACTACTCAGCTCTTTAATCTCATCAACGATCTTTTGGACAATAACTCATGGATTGATAAAATTTTGCTTAGGCAAATAATAGCATCATTTGAGATTGTTTCTACCAAAGAAAAAGGCATCCGGTTTTTAATTCGAATGCCTGATGATTTAGTTAACTCTTTCGAAACTAATTTACGCACTTATATACCAGGCATCCAGATTAAGAAAACATCCGATTATCTAGTCGAAACCGATATCGAGAAAAAAGAGGTGAAAGTTTTAGATTTTAAGCTCTCTAAACATTTTGCCTTTCCAATCGGCGAACACAAAGATCTAAAAAAGCATGACCCGTTGGCATATATGGTAAATAATATGGGCAAACTTGAAGAGGATGAACTCGCCGTCATCCAAATAGTCTTAAAACCGTTAAATCGAATAGAACAACGATTAACTAGGGATAAAATCCAAGAAATAAAACTTTCGATCAAACGCGATCGGTTTGTCGAATGGCTAAGTGGTAAGGGTAAGATCGATCTCTTTTCAGTGTTGGCAAATATTTTAGATAGCGTTGCCAAAATCGCTGTAATGCCTTTGCTTGTTGCTGCTGAATTTGTGACAGGGAATGAAGGCAAATTGCCGGAAAGATCAAAGACAAAGATTGCATCCACTCCAGAATCAAAAGAAATTGAAGGCTTTGTGAAGACCAAGCTTTCACAACCGCTCTTTGAGACCTCAATCAGGGCGTTGATTGTGACAAATAAGCATCAATTAAAAGAAAGACAGAAAGGACTAATCTCTTCGTTTGCTTGTTACAGGCACTCAACTGGACAAAGTATAACTACTAAAATAAATTTGCTCGGCAACATTAGCCAGAGGATTAGACTATGGCAGTTTAAATATCATCTTGTTTCATCATCGATGATTCTTTCGACTTCGGAGATATCGGCCCTCTATCATTTCCCATTTCGGGCTGATTCCGATACACCTGACCTAATGAGAGTGAAAAGCAGAGAACTGCCAGCACCTTTATCACTTCGCCAAACCGATAATAATTACGATGTAATCTTTGGTGTGAACAAATACGATAACGGTAATGTCCCAATTGGTTTAACACTAGAACAGCGCCAAAAGCACATGTATATCATCGGTAAAACTGGCATGGGCAAAACTACCTTGCTTAAAAACGCCATCTATCAGGACATGCTAAACGGCAAAGGCTTGGCCGTTTTCGATCCGCATGGCGATCTCTTGCAGGAACTCCTAGAAATCATTCCAGAAAACAGAAAGGAAGATGTAATAGTTTTCGACCCCTCTGATCGACAATGGCCGATTGGTTTGAATATTCTTGCCCCTGGCATCAAATTTACCGATAAAGAGGATGAGCAGGAATGGATCACAAGCTCGGTCTTGGGTGTGTTTGCCAAAATTACTGCCAAAGAATATTGGGGTCCGAGAATGGAGCATATCTTAAGGAATACAACTCTTACGGCATTACATACCGAAAATCCAAGCCTTTTTACATTGCAAAGATTGTTGACTGATAAAGGCTATCAAAAGAAAGTTGCCGCTAATCTAAAGGATCCAGTATTAAAACAGTTTTGGAATAAGGAATTCGCCCTTTTGGGCACGATGCAGTTATCAAGCGTGACTGCTCCACTAACCCAGAGACTAGGCAATTTCATTACTACCAAAATGTCTCGCCACATTCTTTTGCAGGAGAAGAGTACGGTCAGCGTTAGCCAAATTATGGATGAAGGCAAGATATTGCTTGTAAACCTATCCAAGGGCGATCTGGGCGAGGATATGAGCTTCTTCTTTGGTACTGTTTTGACTTCCCTCATCTGGATGGCCGCTTATCAGAGAACAAAGATACCGGAGAAAGAACGCAGAGATTTCTTTCTTTATGTTGATGAGTTTCAAAACTTTGCTACCCCTCGGTTTTCGGAGATTACCTCAGAAGGCAGAAAATACCATGTTTCTTTGATTGCTTCTCACCAAAACATTGCTCAAGTCGAAGACCAGCATATTCTAAAAGTTGTCGCCGGCAATGCAAATACAATTATTTGTCTCAAGGCCAGTCCTGATGACGAGAAGTTTATCCTGCCCTTCATGGAGCCGGAAGTTGAAAAGGGAGATATCGTAAATCTCCCTCCATACCGCTTCTTTATGAAGCTCACGAACGAGAAAAGTGAGAATGCCTTTTCTGGCGTGACTGTACCACTGGATAATGAACCAAGTAGAATCATAAAAGAAGAAGTCCTGAAACATTCCAGAAAACACAATGCTACTCCTCGACAAGAAGTCGAAGAGTATTTGGACAAACTCTTTACTGGTCGGCTGGATGAATCCAGTAAACCTAAGCCAGAGGTTAAGGTAAAAACTACAAAGAAAAAGGCTGTAAAGAAGGCGCAGAAAGTCTCCTCAAAAGAGACTAATCAGTTTGCAGAATTATCCTAGCAGGCTAGGATAAAAAGAGACCTATTTTAAGATCAAAATTACAAAATATTGTCCACTTACCATTACATATACATATGGTATGGTAGGTGTAAGGGAAAATAAAAAAGTAATGCTCCCTCAAAAAAAATATGATACCTAAAATAACAAACAAACAACAAGAAATACTTAAATATATCTATCACTTCAGATTCCTAAACCGGATCCAAATTCAAGCTCTCCTAAAACACAAAGATTACAGACTAATAAACGAATGGCTTAAAGACCTAACAGAAAAAGAATACCTAAACAGAAACTATTGCGAAAAATATATAGAGAGAACTAAACCGGCTGTTTACTACATGGGACCAAACGGAATAAAACTCATTAAGACATTAATTGATTGTTCTAAAGAGCAGCTCAAGAAACTGCATCGGGAAAAAGATCGCAAAGACTCTTGTATCACCAAATGCCAATTGATCGGCGATATTTTTATTAATTTTAGGAATAAGAGTGATGAGAATGTATCATATAAAGTAACAACGAGTTCCGGCTTTTCTAGTCTCAGCTCGGATTACTATTTTTTAACCGAAACCACTTTTGATCTAGTGATTGAAAAAGCGGAAGGTTGCAAAAGAAAACATTACCTCGTTGAGTTATTCGAATCTAACTTGCCAACATACTCAATTAGAAAAAGAATTAAAAATTACTTTGATTTTTACTTTTCAAACAGCTGGGAAGATAATACTGGCGAAGATTTCCCGATAGTTATTTTAATCTGTGAAATTGAATTAATAACCCAAATCAGGAAGTTCACGAAAAGAATGCTTACTGAAAATGAGGAAATGGAAAATATTAAAATAATTATTGTTGCCAAGGATGATATTGTTAGCAATTCTGTTTCAACTATTCTATAATTAAGCAATAACAACAAAGGATAGGAAAGCATGAAAAAAGACTTAGACGCAGTTGATAAAAAAGTAACCATTTTAATAAAAAGTATTTTATTAATCTTCTTAACAATCATCCTTTTAATAATTTTAGTTGCAGCTGGATATTGGGGTTATTCAAAAATTAAGGATACAAGACAAAAAATTGATGCAAAAAAGCATACCGAAGAAGTTGCCGCTCAGCAAAATGCATTGAAAATTGACTTGTCACATATAAAGGGTGTTGGCAATGAAGCGAATCTTGGTGACCTAAAGCTTAAACTGCTCGAGGAGAAAAACATTGCTACGCTACCATCAAATAATAAAAACGGATTGCTGAAAGAAAATGAAAGAAATATTGTTGGACTGAAATTCTCAGTAACAAACAATACTGGTGACAATAAGTACTTCGGTAGAAAAATGGGCTGGCTAGCTACAAATGATAACCCTGCACAGGCAATCGATGTATATCCGTTTGCTGGCGATGAATACGTAAAACAACTCGGCGAAAGTTATACTTTTGATAATAGAGATCTCTTAATTCAACCAAATGAGACAAAAGAAACATGGATTGTTTTAGAGGTGGATACCGCATTAACAAAACCAGTATATCTGTACCCGCCGACCGAGCCTAATTCTAAATGGTCAATCACAAACTAGACACAAAAAAGCCCGAGAATCGATATGACTCCCGGGCTAAAAATATTCTTAGTACTCGCTAGCTAACATCACCGTAATAACTCTCTTGCAATCATCAGATAGTGGATCTGCAAAATAGTGAAGTGTCGGATCATAATAATCAATCTTCCAAAGAACGCTTTGATCTCTCCATTCAAGCCTACCCAGATCATGCCAACCGTAGGGGTCATCCTTCGTACTAAATTTGTTAAATGATCGGACTGCGTAAAGTAACTCTTCTAAATCCGGAAGTTCAGCTGCTTTCTTGGTAACCGTAAGTCCAAGTCCCAACTTCCTTGCGACATCGTTCCTTCTAGCCATTTCTTGAAATTTATCTTCTTGATTCATAATCTCCTTATATTATTAATTTATAGTGAAAAATAAAAGGCCTGAGAATCTTATAAACTCCCAGGCCCAAGTAACCTAATATTCATCAGCGAGCATCACAGTCATCACGCGTCTGCACTTAGCAGTGAGCGGATCCTCCCAAGCGTCGAATGTCTCATTGTAGTAATCAATCTTCCAAAAGACTTTATCGCCGTTCCAATCTAGCTTACCGAAGTCGTGCTCGCCGTACGGATCGTTATCCTCTGTAAAGTTGTCATACTCTCGAATCGCTCTCATTAAGCCATTCAAATCAGTGACTGATTGCACTCCGCAAGTTAAGGTAACTCCGAACCCGCTCTTTCTAAATTTATCATTTAACATTGAGATCATAATAATTTTAGTTAGTATCATACTAACTTCCTTTCTCTTAATTAATAAAATGCGGCGAATCGACCTTCCCGCCTGTCTAGTTTAGAACTCAAAAAAATAGGATTGATTGGGTCAAGGTGGAGCACCCGACGAGATGAACGACCTTGAGGCAAGCAAGCCTATTTTTTTATAAAATTAGAAGACAGGGGGAAGAAAAAATAAATTCCTTTTTGTATCTATATTAGTGAATAATCTTTTTTATGAATTAGAGCTATGTTAAACTAACAGCAATGATTATTGATTCGCATTTACATCTAACAAAAGAAGAGTCGGAAGAAAATTTTGACAATGCCAAGAAGCGATTACTCGCAAATTTTGCAGAGAATAAAATTTCTTCGGCTTTTGTTATTGCAGACAATCTCATTTGCACTAATTGTGCTGATACCGAAACTTTAATTAAAATATTTGAAAAAGATCAAAATATCTTTATAATCGGATCACCTAATGTTTTAAATCCAAGAGAAAATGAGGTTAAATATTTTGATGACCTATTAAAAAATAAGACTATAATTGGCCTTAAGCTTTTTCCCGGTCATGATCCATTTTATCCCACCGATCCAAGATGTGATGCAATTTATAGTCTTTGCCTGAAATATGATGTTCCGGTAGTTATTCATACCGGTATTAATTCTGGCGATTTTGAATGCGCCGAATACAACGATCCTAAATATATCGCAGAAATTGCAAATAAGTACCCTGATTTAAAAATAGTTATTGCCCATTATTTCTGGCCAAAGATGCAGTATTGCTATGGGATAACAAAACCTTATAAAAATATTTATTTCGATACTTCAGTCATGGCTGATGATGAGGTTATTGAGCTAAGTGGTGGAATTGAAAAGGTCGTAGATATTTTAGAGAAGACAATCATCGATAAACCAAATAACCTTTTATTCGGCACAGATTACCCTATGTGTGACACAAAAAAACATATTGATCTAATTAATAATTTAAAAATCTCTCATGAATTAAAGGCGATGATTTTTAATGTAAACGCAAAAAAGATCTTCAACATACGCTGATATATATCATAGGAACAAAATGCAAAATCATTTAATGAAACTTAATTCTGATTCCTTCGACAAAATAAAAGAGGGCTCCAAGATTATTGAAGTCAGATTGTTCGATGAGAAAAGAAAATTAATTGATCTTGGAGATACAATAACTTTCCAAAGAGAGCCAGAAAAAACCAAACTTTTAGAAACATCAGTAATCGGTTTATTAAGATTTAATACTTTTGAGGATTTAATAAACGATCATCCTACAATCAGCTTTGGCTCAGACAACAAAGAGGAACTATTGAATACAATTAGAAAATATTATTCCAGCGAGCAGGAAAAACAATATGGAGCACTCGGTATAAGGATAAAAGTTAAATAATATTTCCAGTAATATGAAAATTAATTACGCATATCTTTCATATACTAATTTCAAAATCTGATATACATCCTCATCTACATCTCCCTCAAAATAGACATCAACAAATGGATTACTCTTATCGAACTTTTCACCAACCATAACGATTAGTGATTCAGGTATTTCCTTTTTTATAATCGTATCGTTAACTATTCCTTTATCACTATCTCCGATATGTAAAACGTTGATTTTATTATCGCCTTCAATCTCAAACCATTTATGCAATCCGGTGCCTTTATTAACAATCTGTTCTGACACTTCTAATCTTGCAAATAGTACTTTGCCTTTATATTGATCACAAAAGTGAGCTTTTCGTTTTAAAGTGTATCTGTTTTCATCAAGGGGAAAGCCGATAATTTTTGATAAAAATCTTATGCAGTTTTGATGCTTATCCCGCAGAGCATTAAAAAATTCTTTGTTATTATCTTTATAAACAGGATATTCGATTCTATATACTTTATCGGTAGATGATCTGCCTCCTAAGAGTATTTCATTCCTGGATTCTTGGGTAAACCACTCAACAGGATTTTGAGCTAAGTATAAAGCATTATCTCGAAAGCTAGGATTAGAAATAATTGACCGGTCAGAGAAATGTGCCATATCAACAAATTCTAGATTGCCTTCATTAACCAATCCGATTATTTTCTCGACAAGTTCTTTATCAATCAATGATTTATCGTTTAGAAAATATTCACCGTTATGAATTATTACGCTTCCTGAGCCTATGATTGCGTTTTTAGGATCAATCAGGCTAGAAGCAAAGGAACGATATCCATAATTTTCTCTTCCGGTATTTATGAGTAATTTAACATCAGAAAGTTCCTTAATCTTTTTAAGCAAATCGAGCGATTCTTTTTTAACAAAATTTGCTCCCTTGTCCCGATTCACTAAGGTATTATCAAGGTCAATACTTAAGAGTAGTTTTCCTGGTTTCAATTTATTTAATATTTTTTCCTGACTCATTTTTTACATGGACGTTAATTTTGAAATTTAGCCATTCTTATTTCATCGACGAATCCATCTGGATAGAGAACTTGATCCTTGTATATACCTTCATTATTAAAACCAAACTTTTTATACAGCTTTATTGCTGCTGAGTTACTGGCATAAACTTCTAGCCATATTTTGTGAAGCCCTAGCGTATCGAATCCATAATTAAGGATGAATTCCATTGCTTGCGATCCGATACCCTTACCCCAATAATTTTTTTCACCGATTATAATATATAGACAGCCATTCTTATCCAGTGGGTTGATATCAAGCAGTCCCACCTGACCAACTGGCTTGCCATCCACTTCAATTGTAAATATCTCTCTGAAATCATCACTAAAATAACACTCAAACCATTTCTTGTGAAATTCTTCATCAGTGCCAGTTCTAACCCTAGTACCAAGGTGCTTATTTATCTCCGGATCATTGAGCCATTTTATTCGATGTGGTAGATCCTCGATTGTCAGTTTACGAAAATTCGTTTCCATTTTTTAAATTCGATAATCCTATTGCTGGTTATGACTTATTTTAACGATCATTTCATATATAAGTATATCACAATTATCCTTATCGACTAGTCAAGACGGTTTCTCTCTTCAAAAACCTTGACAAACTTGCATTTTTTTGTTTTTATTTGATTGCGCTTCTCATACAGATCAAAGGAGGTAAATGAGGTGCTAATTGTCAAAGAGGTCTCTGTATCTTTCGGAGAAAGAGTCATTCTGCAAAATGTTTCTGTGAATATACGAGATGGCGAAAAGGTGGGACTTGTAGGTGATAACGGTGCTGGTAAGACAACGCTTCTAAAGGTGATTGTCAAGGAACTGCTGCCTGACCAGGGCTCCGTAAGGTTCACCAATCATGGTTCACCAAAACCATACTCATATATTCCACAGTTTCTATCTGTAGATGGCAATTCGGCCAATTTGGATATCTTGTCCTACATGCTTGATGGTAGAGGTTTACGTAAGATTGTCGCCAGAATCGAAGAGATCGAGAAGGCAATGGAATCTCCTGGCTTCATTCCTGACGATTCTTTACTAACCGACTACTTCAAGCTACAGGAAAGATATACAGAGCGTGAAGGATATCGATCTGAAAACGATATCCTTGAATTGCTCTCCGGTGTGGGATTAGCTGATGTCGATCCTTTTCAGCTAGTCAAGACATTAAGTGGCGGACAGAAATCACGGGTGGCATTGGCCAGGATGCTCTATGAGCAGTCTGACTTGCTAGTCATGGACGAACCAACGAATCATATTGACGAAGCCGCTTATTCGTGGCTTTGCCAATATCTATCTCGTGTACAACAGTCAATTCTTGTCGTCTCTCATTTACCAGCGATGCTGGATCAGGTAGTCGACAGAATTCTGTATCTCGATGGAGCAGACCGAGTTCTAAAATCTTACCCTGGCAACTACTCAAAGTTCGTATCATTGCGGACGGCTGAGATGGAGAGACAGGGCAAGGAAAGAGGCTCGATTTCTGCTGAGATCGAACGACTAGAACGTTTCATACGTAATGCGCCTCAGAGCAAAGTTGGAATGAAACATGACAGAGAGAAGGTTGTAGCCAAGCTTAAAACCAAGTTGCCTGCAAAACAAAAGCAGAAAAAACTTGATATAAGCTTTCCTATTGCCCGATCTTTGAACGGTGCCGCATTTCAAGCCCGCAATGTGAAGAAGTCGTATGGATCAAGAGTTGTCCTAAGGGATATCTCTCTGGAGCTTGCTCCAACTGAAAGTCTGCTATTGCACGGTGATAATGGTGCTGGCAAGACCACTTTCCTCCGGATATTATCCGGAATGCTTTCGCCCGATTCTGGAACGGTGAAGCGGAATCACAACCTCACGATCGGTTTCTATCAGCAGGAACAGGAGGGTCTTGATGATGGAAATACAGTTCTGCAGGAAGCAAGATTAGCGAACTCGGATGTTCAAGAAAAGAATCTCCGTTCAGCGTTAGCCCACTTTCTTTTCTTCCAGGATCAGATTAACCAAAAAGTTGGCACTTTGAGTCGAGGCGAGCGAGCGAGATTGGCTTTATGCAAGATAATGCTAAGTGGAGCCAATTGCCTCCTCCTCGATGAACCGACCAACCATCTTGACCCACGGTCAAGAGAAATTCTAAAAAACGCTCTGATTAACTATCAAGGAGCGCTCATCATTGTCAGCCATGACAAGGACTTCACTGGTAATACAAACATTGATCGTGTCTTAACGATCACCAGGGGGTGCCTATGTGGCGGATAGTGCTACACTTGCCCATCAGTCATCAATTGACTGGTGGGCATTTAACTTTTAGATCATCTATTTCAATGAAAAATATTTTTTTACTGTGTCGATCTCAGCATTGAGTCCTATCGGAAATGTATAGAAATCATTTATATCATGACCAAAAGAGTCGACTTTTATGATGGGTATATTTTTATTATTTATCACCTCAATGATTATCTCGTTAATTGATCGATTTTCGTTCTCGTATTTATTATCAATGCAATCAGATAAATGACCAATCACTATTCCGCGGATATCATCTAATGCTCCGGCAAGTTTCAGATGCATAAGTTCCTGATGAACCATTGCTGGTGGCACACCTGTCTCTTCCCAAAAGAATATTGAGCCATCTAAGGATGGAGAAAACGGAGTTCCTAAAAGTCCATTTATTAGGTATATATTTCCACCGATTAACTTTCCGATGGCCGTACCTTCTTGTATTATTTCTATATCCTGAGATAAGGTCTTGTTTTTAATTTCTCCAGACAATAAGTTAAAAAGGAACTGGAGAGCGTCTTTATTTAATCCGGCAATATCACTTAAATCAGGACCATGGAATGTTACTAATCCTGTTTTTTTATAAATTGCCAAAAGAAGGGTTGTAATATCACTGTACCCTATAAATGGCTTAGGATTATTTTTGATAATATCAAAATCAATATATGGTAGTAATTGGTTAGAGGTAATGCCGCCTGTTGCACACAAAATCATACTAATCTTGGGATTGGAGAACATTTCGTTCAGATCATCGGCTCTTTCTTGTGGCGTGCCTGCAGAGTAATACAACTGTTTTTTTATATTCCTGCCAAATACGACTTTATATCCCATATCCTCAAGGACTTCAGCGCCTTTTTTGATTTTTTCTTCAATATTATAAACAGGTCGGGACGGAGCAATAATTCCGATGGTATCACCCTTACAAATTTTTTTTGGCAATAAAATATCGTTCATATAAAAATAGTACTATTTTTCAGTTGATAAAGCAAAGGCGCCGAGTGGTAAGCTCGGCGCCGGTTTGTCACGTGCAAGTGGAAAGTCGCAGATTAAAAAGAGACTTAGTCCAATTACACTTGTTGGGATCAATCTGATTGATATCACCCGAGGAGTGAAACGATCCTGCCGCACAGCCACCTCCGCAAGCACCCAGGACAGGACATTCCAGACAAGCTGGATTCTGGAAACGTGAGCGCTGGCTCCAGTTCTGCCAGTTTGATTCTGCTTGTTCGAATACGGGCAATTTTCCAACAGACGTCAGACCTGTTGCTTCAAGTGCCTGGCAGGTATGTAGCATTCCGTCCGGAAATACTGTTAATTTCCGACCGGCACCGCACTCCTGCTTGGCGATTCGTGGACCAAACAATCCTTCTAGTTGGTCTTGAAGCGCATAGTCGTAGGCTCCATAGCCCGAGGCGGCCAGATACGTTTTATACATCATCTCTGCCGCTCTTTCGGGGTAATCTTCTGCTGTTTTGCCAGTTCCACTCATAAGGATACTCATCCCATATGATTTGATACTGAACTCCTTGCAGAGCCATACCACGAATTGATCGAGAGTGCCGAGATTGTCCTCGGTTACAGTAATCATCGGGGTCACTGAAATTCCAGCACAAGTCAACCTTTGCAGCGCATTGACCACATAATCGAAACTGCCAGTGGAACCATCTCTGGTGAGCATGTAACGATTTTTGTCATGGACGTCTGCAAAGCCATCGATTGATATCTGTACTTCGATATTGCCCCTTTTGATCAAGTCAATTGACTGATCGTTAATCAATACACCATTGGTATTGATAACCAAATTGGTGTCATCCCAGAGTAATCCATTGCGCTTTAGTCGAAGAACCGCGTCAACAGATGCTTCTAAAGCGTCGACGTTTAACAGGGGTTCGCCGCCATAGAAGGTGATTTGCTGCCAGTATCCATCAGTGTGAGGATTCGACTTGGTGATCTCAGCAAAGCACTCAATGGCATTTCCGGCCACTTGCTCTGACATGTACATCGCTTGATTTTCCAAATCCAACGTTTGGCTGTTCTTTGTTCCGTAAAGGCAGTAGGAACAGGCCAAATTGCACCGATTTGTCATGATCAAGTAGAGATTCTGAATGCTTCTTGACGATGCTTCCTCAGTAGCTTTTTGCAGCAAGTTGTCTTCCTGCTGGTCTGTTACCAGAAAGCCACCGGAGAGCATCTGGGGTAATTTTCCCCCAAGCATCTCTTGCCAAAAAGAATCGGGCTTTGGGTCATGATTGTTTATGTCAATCATTTTCCCGAGACCATTGGCATTCTTAATCATTGAGAAGGTGAGCGCATTCCACAGAATTTGACCTCCGTGGAGGAAGTGCACGAATCGTGAGATTCTTAACATCTTGATACTCCTATCAGAAAGAGCAATCCTTATCATCATTATCCAGGGCATAATCTGGGAATTTCCCGAGATCATAGACCGTCTGGCAGTAAGGATCGGGAGCGAGAAAATCTCCGTACTTCGTAATAGCATGCAGTCGGCAGCCACCACGGCAAATTTCTCGCGCAAGACAGTTGCCGCAGACACCTTTCAGGGTATTGGTGTCCAGATTTCTGAACGCATCCAGCATGGTACTTTCATTCCATATCTTCGTAAGCGAAGTATTTTCCAAATTGCCGAAAACAAATCGCTCATCATGATATGAAACGTGACAAAGGCTTACAATTCCCGTTGGACCAATACCAACCATTGCCTTTCCCCAAGGACAGAGACAAAATTGATTGATATCCATCGGCGCCAAAGCCACGTTTATCTCCAGCGTGACATTGTCCGATGCTTTTTCCCGCAGGAAATCGAAGTAGAATCCCTCTAATAGTGCCATTGCTTCATCGAATTCAATGCCGTAGGTGTTGCAGGCATATACGCCCTTGCCATATTCCATAATATTTGGCAACAAGCGAAAGCCCAGACCCATATCATCGACAAAGTGTCTGGCCATCTGAGGGATTTGTCCGATGTTTTGGCGGTGTAATACCGTGATTATCCTTGTAGGCACATCAGCTTTCTTCAATTCTTGAATAGTAGCCATAGTGACATCAAAGGTTCCGGTACCGCGAATGGCATCGTGAGTCTCGGCGGTCAGACCATCAACGCTGATTGAGACTCTTATGGCGTCGCCATAAGACGATAAACGGTCAATTGATGGTTGTGTAATCAATGTACCATTTGACTCAATACTTACGAAGTACCCGAGGTCAATTGCACCTTGGATCAAGTCAAAGCAATCATGGCGGCAGAAAATTTCGCCACCGGTTATGTTGACCTGATTTGCTCCAAGCGTACGTCCTTCTTTCAATATGTTGATAAAGAAGGCCGCATCTTTTTCTGTGCAGTGAGACAAATCCTGTTCTCGGCCACAATGTACGCAGCTGAGATTACAACGATTAGTGAAGGTGATTGCGATCACACTCAGTTCTCCCATAGCAGTCTCCTCTCTTGTAGCAAGAAGGGGGCGGCTTTCGCCACCCCCTAGTCCATGACTCTCATGAGTCGTTCACCGCGGTTCAGCCCCGGCGACAGTTATAGGCAATCGGTTTTTCGACCAAAGATTTGACTTTGGCTTTGAAGATGGACTTCATCGGCTGCTCCTTTCTTCACTTCGAGTATTTGGCAGAGTTCACTAATAATGCTTGCGCAATTTTAGCGACTTCGACCGCTGTCCTTGACCCGACATCCGGGCCAAAAAGCTCAACGATATCGCCGACGATCGAATGTCGATCGACCTTAATACCGTTATTGATTCCTTTATGACTGAAGAAACCAAAACAAATTTCAAGAAATTTGATTAGTTCTCCAGTGTTTAATCCGTTATCACCAATGTGAAACAAATTTCGTCGTCCAAGTTGCTGATGGCTGGGGGGACGAATGATATCATCAAGATGTTCATCGATCTGATCTTTGTTTAGCCCTGTCAATTCATATTTTGCAAGATTGAGCAAGATATGAAAAGGACAATATTCCATTGCAGTCAACTGCAATTTTCTTGTGGTCAAACCATCAAGATCGATCGAATAGAAAACCTGATTGATATTCTGATCACCCAGCCAAGCAATAGCTTGATTAACCTCATCTCGGTCATTTAAGTCCTCAAGCATAACCACTCGTTGATTCATACTATTGGTCAATTCACTTCGGATACTAATTTGACGAAAATGAGGTACTCCGACAATAACCATCGCTTGAACGGTGCCGGCATGGATCAGTGACGAAAATACATTACCCTTCCAAAGTGGTTGTGAGTGGTCGTACAGGTCAGCATGTGAATCGACACATACAACCCCTGTCCGAAATTTTGTATTACCCCTCACGTTCTTCTCGTAAACACTAAGCACTAATCCAGTACTCGAATGAGTGTCTGAGAGAAAGACAGTCGGTTTTTGAATATCAATAGTCCTTTTAATAAGAGTATTGAATTCATTTTCGTTACTAACCGTACCGGCATAGTTCATATCCACTATGCTCAACAATTCGGCTTGTTCTTGAATTAAACCAGCTTTTCTAACAAAAGACATGGATTCTGAGTAGTCAGCAAATATATCCAAGAGATAAGCAACCCTTTCATCGTTCATGCCAAATGTTGAGACCAAGTATGAAATATTACTTTCAGCTCGGTGGCGATCAAACATAAGATGGCATTCCGGATCATAAGGGAACGGTTCGTGCGCTAGATGCGGAAGCCAAGTGATCATGTTTCCCTCCGGTTGGTGATGTCTGTGTACTTAGCAAATGCTACTATTGTAATCCATACCAGATTTTCTTCCTTTATGCAAGCTTTTTTTGTAAGAACTTCCAATGGCGAGGGATCAATGGCCATGAAACAGATCAAATCAATCCCCAACCGATTGACAAACTAACGCTATTATGGTAAGATATAACATCTCTCGCTATGATACAATGAGCGTAGAGTACATTGAAAACTGAAAGGAGTTGCCTATGGCAGCAGACAAGCTTGAGTGTTCTGAAACTCAGGTGAATCAAGCTGCCGCTATAATAAGGCAACTTGAGATACTGAGAACAGACTGTGTAGAGGCTGGCAATCAAATCGGCAGCATTTGCTGTCAAATTGCCATTATCGCCTTGTCGATGATTGAAGGAGGACAAGATGATTAGCGAAGCGCTGAAAAACCGTTTGAATGCCAGCCAGCAAACACTTGAGGCAGGCAAATTCTACCCACATTATCATTCGATCATAAGTCGTGATAATGATGGGACAGCAATTATCGATGACAGAGAATGCTTGGATGTTTCGACAAACAGCTATCTCTCTGTCAGTCAACACCCCAAAGTGATTGCGGCAGCTAATGCTGCAAGTTCACTCTTAGGTGTAGGCAGTGGCGGTTCCCGGATTACGTCTGGGACAACCAGTCTTCATCAACAGCTCGAGCAACGGATCGCCCGTTTCAAGGGCACCGAAGACGCAGTGCTATTCTCCAGTGGTTATCTTGCCAATATCGGCATTATTGTCGCTTTGGCATCACCACCACTTCGAAGTGCGATCCGTCTTCTGGATCCGACTGTTATGGAGTCGATCAATCAGCCTGTGGATCTTATATTCGATGAGCTGGTTCACGCTAGTATCATTGACGGGATCCGTCAGGCAACTTCTCGACTTTCCGGCGGTGCTGTCGAAGCCAATCGCTTCAAGCATCGCAATATGGATCATCTTGAAAAGAGACTTCAGAGTTCGACCGCACCAATCAAGATCATCTTGACGGATGGAGTCTTCTCTCTGCATGGTCGTTTGGCTCCCCTCGACAAAATTGTTGCACTTGCGAATAACTATGGTGCTGCCGTTTACGTCGATGACGCACATGGCGCTGGCTTGTACGGGCACACTGGAACAGGCACGGCCGAACATTTTGGCGTCGAAGACGGCGTTGATTTCAACATTGGTACCTTAAGCAAGGCTTTCGGTGTTGAAGGTGGGTACATTACCGGCACTCATGCCTTTTGCGAGGAAATGAGAGTCCAGTGCCGAACACACGTATACCAAACATCGATGTCGCCAGGCAATGCGGCGGCTCTGCTCGAGGTCTTCGATCTTCTTGAACGGGAACCTTGGCGCCGAACGAAAGTTCTTGAGGCTGCTGATAATATCAATAGCAGTCTCAAAGAACTGGGTTTTGACACCTTGGGTTGCGAAACCCAAATCCTTCCTGTCCGTTTCTTTGAAGAGCAGAAGGCGAAGGCTGCAGCGGAGATTCTGCTTGAGCGCGGACTTTTCGCACCAGCGTATTTCGCACCTGCCGTCGGAATCGACGAGGCGATGGTACGGATTAATATCTGTTATGCCATCGCAAAGGACGAATCAAAAATCGAGCAATTGCTCGATGCACTTGCTTATGCAGGGAGAACTCTCGGCGTAATATGAGTGCACGTATCAGCGAGCCCTAGAACATCTTGTTCCGGGGCTCGTTTCTGTTATACTAAAGTCAAGCAATAAATAAGGGTGATTATGTCGCAATTTATTTTAATCGTAGCACTATTTAATTACATACTCAGCTTTTACGTTATAAAATCTGGTTACAAAAAGCCATTAACCAGATCGTTTTCTCTTTTTACGTTTCTAACAGGAACGTGGGTAATCTTAAATTATTTTCTTCAAACAACCAATTCTTTGATGGTGTTAAACGTTATATATGCGCTTGCACCATTTTTGATAATGTCAGCATTCTACTTTATCAACCTTTTGGGAGGCCAGCTCTCCGGATGGATTATAAGGGCGGCTAATTATTTGGCACTTCTTATTGCATCAGTCTTTGTGGTCTTATTCTTTACTTCAAATGACATGATTAGATCAATAACTGATTATTCTCATTACGAGACCGGACCTCTTTTCGGCATATATACTATATATGTGATTATCCTTTTTGTGGGATTGTTAGGTTTACTTATTTGGCGATATCACAAGGGCGATAAAAAATACAAAGAACAAATCAAACTTTTTGGTATCGGTTTGGCTTTCGTTGTTATAGTATCGTCGATTGTAGGTTTTGTTTTGCCCTCGATGGGCATATCAAAATATAATGTCCTGGATAGTCCAAGTTCTATTGTACTAGTTCTTTTAACTGCGTATGCAATTATGAAAGAACATTTAATGGACTTAAAAACTGCGACTGTTGAAATAATTGCTTATTTTATAGTCATTTCGATGGGTCTAGCATTATTTTCAACCCAAGAAATTGGTTTTGTAATAAAGGTCTTTCTGGAGATTCTAACTATTGTAGCTGCCAACATGTTAGTTCAAAAAAATAAACAGCAGATACTTTATGCTGAAAAAAACGAGAAATTGGCTAGACAATTAGAACATGATAAAAAAGAACTTGTTGAGCTTGATCGAATGAAAGATGAATTTCTTCAGATGGCTACTCACGAATTAAATACTCCGATTACAGCTATTCAAGGTAGAATGGATATGGCTATTAGAGAAAACATGTGCAAATTAGATGATGAACAGAAAGCCTACTTTCAGCCGATACTTGATCAAGTAATGAGGCTGGCTCATCTATCAAAAGATGTTCTTAATGTTGCTCGAATTGATCAACATAGATTAACAATTAATCCTATTGAGACAGATATTGATCCATTAATCTCACAGATTGTTTCCAGTCTGGAAATTAAGACCAAAGAAAAAGGCAACTCAATTGCATATATTCCAATGAGCAGGTCACTTCCTAAACTAACAATTGACCAAAGCAAAATTGGGGAAGTCGTAACTAATTTAATTAACAATGCCAATAAATTTACCAATAATGGCAAGATCGCAGTCACTTCGAAGCTTAAGGATGATAAAGTTGTTATCTCTGTGGCTGATACAGGTATCGGCATTGAAAAGGAAGATCAAAAACACCTCTTTGAAAAATTCTATCAAGCTGGCAGATTCGACCCTAGGAATCCCCAAGAACAGCAAGGATCAGGACTCGGGCTATATATCTCTAAAAATATAATAAATCTTCATGGTGGTGATATGTGGCTTGAATCGGATAAAGATAAGGGTTCAACTTTTTACTTTTCCTTGCCACTGGAGTATAAAGAAATAAGACAGGCAACGAGAATTCACTCCGATGGTACGAATTTAAGAGTTCTTTAACGTTTACTTAATTAAAATTTAATATACAACTGCTCCGCGAGGAGGCTTATGTCTAAAAAATTACTTATTGTTGATGATAACTGGGGATGTAGCGATTTATATCGAATGAGGTTTGAATTTGCCAAATGGGAAGTAAAAATCGCTTATTCTGCCGAAGATGCGATTGAGATGTTTAAAGATAAAGAATACCTTCCAGATGCTATTCTCCTGGACTTAATGCTTCCTAAAATGCAAGGTGATGAACTCTTAAAGATAATTAGAAAAGATCCTCGAATAAAAGATATAGTAGTGGTTGTTCTCACGGCACTAAACCTGAATCCTATAGATCAAAACAGGATCAGTGGTGATGCCGATGATTATATTATGAAGATAGATATCTTGCCAGAACAATTGGTAAACAGGATAAATGAACTAGTTGAAAAAAAGGCAAAGTAATATAGTCCTCTTGACAAGCAAGCAATTGCTACATATATTCAAAGTAAGGTATGACAATTTCATAACAACCTTAAGTTTTTCTTTAGATTAATTTAATAATTATTTAACCTTTTATTGGTAATAATAAATAGTTAGCAAGCGCTTAGTAAATTAAATATAAAATGTGAGGGGAGAAAGTTGGGTTATCATGTTACAACGTCTCCGGCCTCTTGGTCTCTCCTTTATCGTACTATTAATTTCAGCAACACCGGCATTTGCTGATTCTGGCGATATCGCAAAAGTACAAAACTTTGCACAAAACGTTATCCAAGTCCTCGTCACCATTGCCGGTCTATTAGCAGCCGGTTTTTTTGTAGTAGGCGGTATTGGATATATCACTTCGTCAGGCAATCCAGAGAATTTAGATCGTTCAAAGAAAACACTTGTTTATTCAAGTTTTGGTTTAGCAATATCAATTGCTGCTTTCGTTATTTCTAACATTGTTACTGATTTAGCAAAGAACGCATTCAACTAATTCCTTGATGAAAAGAGTAATCACTAAAATTATTCTCTTTTGCGCTATTCTGTTTTCTCCCGCCATCGCCTTTGCCGCTTCCAATCCAGAGGTTGAGAATTTCACTCATGACGCCATGACCGCTTTGATCGGTCTTGCTTCTGTTGCTGTGGTTTTCTTCCTTGTTCGTGGCGGGTATTTGTATATCACTTCAACCGGCAATCCTGCTGCTCTCGATGAAGCAAAGAGAACGATTAGAAACGCCTTAATTGGTTTAATAATCGTTATTGGGGCTTTTGTTTTTAGCTCAATGCTAAATAGCGCGATGACACAGCCTGCCAATAACGCAACTGGAACTGCTCTAAATATGAGTCCGATTGAGCCAGTAGAATCTGATAACTCTTTAGCCCAAGTCATTATTGATGCTATCTTTGGCTTCTTGCAAAATATCATCCAGTCGGCCACTAAACCGGTCCTTGACGGCATAACTTGGTTTCTGACTTCTACTCCATCATTAGCTTCAAATTCTGTTGTTTTTAATTTTTGGTTAGTCATGGTCGGAATCACAGATTCACTCTTTGCGATCATCATTGCATTGCTTGGCTTTAGAGTGATGAGCGGAAGCACCTTTGGCCTTGAAGAAGTGAGTTTGAAAGATCTTTGGCCCAAAGTTGCCCTAGCTTTTGTCGGAGCTAACACCTCAATCTTTTTGATTGATTGGGTTATTCAGCTTTGCCAGACATTAGTTAATTCCATTTTAAATGCCACTGGAGGATTAGGTACAGCTTGGATATTAAATGCTTTTGATCCGGCAAGTTTTCTGAGTGGCACAACTGCGCTCATTACCTTAATCTTCGTTATTATCTTCATCATCCTTGCAGCAGTCTTACTTCTTTTCTACATCTCGCGCCTTATGATTCTTGCCTTCGGTGCTGTAATCTCTCCGCTTGTCTGCGCAATTGCGCTAATCCCAAGTATGGCAGATTTTGCCGCAAATCTAACAAAGGCATATTTCATCACCATTTTTACCGTTTTTATCCATGTAGTCATAATTCAGCTTGCTTCCGCTTTCCTTACAGTCCCCGGACAGGTCGGAGCAAATCCGGTCATTTCAATCCTTATCGGTATTGCCTTGTTCTCGATTCTCCTGAAGAGCACAGGAACAGCAATCCAACTAGCCTTAATGAGCGGATCTTCAAATATGATGAAAAAGCTTGGCGGCCAGATCATGAATGTAATTTCAGTATCCAATGCCAAGAATACCACCGTTGTTAAGGAAACTGTTAAGAGAGGAGCAAGCGCCAGATGAAAACTACAGTAGTGCCAGCCCAAATCACCACCGTTGAAGATAGAATCGCCGGAAATTTAACATTGCCCCAGATCGTACTCCTTGTAATGTCTATGGTAATAGGCGCTCTGATCTATGCCGTTGTCATGCCCAAGATGCACTTTGGTACTATTAAGATGACCTTGATTGCGATCGAGTTCATCTTCTTTGGCGGTTTATCTTTGCGATTTAACGGCAAGATCTTGGGTGAATGGCTAGTCATTTTACTTCGTTTCAACTCCCGTCCAAGGCGATACATCTTTACCAAAAACGACCCAATCCATCGAGAAATTATTATCAAAGAACCAAAAGTTACTGAAGCAAAGAAAACAGAAATTAAAGTGGAAAGCAAGAACACCAAAACAATCAGCTTGCATGACCAGATAAAGATTGATCAGCTATTCAATGAAAATTTGGTAAGGCTTTCTTTTAAACCATCAAAGAAAGGAGGTTTAAATGTTGAACTCAAAAAAGCCGAAAACTAACGGCTCAGCTCGAACTCAAATCGGGATCAAGGAGGTAAGAGACGGAATTCTAATCTTGCCGGATGATCGCTATCGTACAATTCTATCGACCTCTTCTTTAAACTTTGAACTCCAAAGCGAGGAAGAACAGGATGTGATCGTTGACGCTTTTCAAGCTTTCTTAAACAGCCTGACAATGCCGATTCAAATCTTGGTCCGAGTCAGAGAACTTGATATTGACCGTTATCTCGAGGACTTCGAGGGGAAACTTAAGAATGAAACCGAAACAATCTACAAGGATCAACTTAAAAATTATTCAGAGTTCATTAAAAAGCTCGTTTCTGGCAATAAAATTCTCTCTCGAAAATTTTACCTTGTAATTCCTCATGACAATAAGGGAAAGGTTGATTTTCCTACAGTGAAAGAACAGCTTATGCTCGAACAGGAAATCATCATTAAAGGTTTAGAAAAAATTGGCATGACTGCAAGACAACTCTCAAGTCTCGAAATACTTGATTTATTTTACAGTTTCTACCGACCAGAACAGGCGAAAATTCAACCATTGGCTCAGGCAATTATAAAAAGAACAGGAGAATATGATTTTCTCTAAAACAAAAAAGAAAGCTAAAAAGAAGCATGCTCCTCAGCAGAAAGAAAAGGACTTGGCTCTATCTTTCCACCTTGGCGACCAAGACCAACTCGATTTTATAACCTATTCAGGACTTGAAGAATTTCAAAATCATCTTGAGATTGACGGCAGATTTGTGAAAACTCTTTTCATCTCCGGCTATCCCTACACTGCATCAAGCGGATGGCTAAATCATCTCATCAATTTTAATTACAACGTGGACATCGCTTACCACATCGAGCCTGTGGATGCGACTCTTGCTTTACCTAAGCTTAATAGAAAAATCACCGAGCTAATCTCAACCAAGAGAGCGATGGAGAGAGCCGGAAAGATCATTGGTTCGGAGCTAACCGATCCACTCGACTCAGCCATGGATCTGCGGGACAAAATCCAACGAGGGCAGGAGAATCTTTTTCAAGTTTCCCTATATATCACACTATCGGCCGATTCTTTAGCTGAACTCAACAAAACGATCAAACTCTTAGATACCGTCCTTGCAACCAGGCTTTTCTATACTAAGCCTGCTATCTTTCAGCAAATTGAAGGATTGCAATCAGTCTTACCCCGTTGTGATAACCAGCTTTGCCAAAAGCGAAACCTTGATAGTTCGAGTGCCGCCTTAACCTTTCCTTTTATCTCTTCTGAACTTGTTCATGAATCAGGCGTACTTTATGGCATCAACCGATCAAATAGCTCACTGGTTATTCTCGATCGATTCAG
The DNA here is from genome assembly GCA_041674765.1 of Patescibacteria group bacterium. Lineage (GTDB taxonomy): Bacteria > Patescibacteriota > UBA1384 > XYA2-FULL-43-10 > 1-14-0-10-43-13 > JBAYVE01. Next base: position 4,211 of record JBAYVE010000003.1, on the reverse strand, counting down.
TTTACCTAATGCCAACAGTATTCTCTTCGCTCAATCAGGTTCAGGCAAAAGCTACACCGCCAAAGTCGAAATTTTAAGACACCTCATGCAGGGCACCAAAGTAATCGTTATCGATCCCGAGAGAGAATACAAAAGACTCGCAGAATCTGTTGGCGGCACATATATTAAATTGTCCGTTCATTCTAAAGAAAAGATCAATCCATTCGATCTTGAAGTCAATGCTTTTTCAGAGGAAAAAGGCTTCGCCGATCATGTCCAATCTTTAACAGAAATTATCTCGCTCATGGCCGAGGGCTTGAGTGCCGAAGAGAAATCTGTGGTAGACAAGGCAATCATCAAGACTTACCAAAAAGCCGGCTGGACACAGAAGAACTCAATTAAAAAGAAAAATGCCCGAACGTATCCAAAGCTTTATGATCTATATGTCACTCTCCGCAGCATGAAGCAGGTTAAACTCTGCCAAAGACTAGAAAAGTACACGACCGGTTCATTATCTAAGGTCTTCGATACCCAAACGAACATTGAACTAGATAATAGATTGGTAGTCTTTGATACCAAAGATCTACCAGAGTCCCTGCGGCAAATCATGCACTTGGTCATTGCTCAATTCGTTCAAAACCAAGTTAAATCAGACCCTTGCAAGAGAATCTTAGTGATCGATGAAGCGTGGCTTTTGCTTGAACATGAGGAAAGTGCCAGATTTATTGCCGGATTAGTCAGACGAGCAAGAAAATATTATTTAGGAGTAAGTATCATCTCTCAACAGGCAAATGATTTTCTGGGCAATGTCTACGGCCGAGCAATAGCTTCTCAAAGTTCTCTAAGAATATTAATGCGCCAAGATACCACAACTATTAAAGGTGTCGCTTCAGAGTTCCATCTAAGTGAATTTGAGCAAAGATTTTTACTAACTTGTGAGCGAGGTGAAGCCCTTATTATCGCAGATCAGCACCATGTCGCCGTTAAAGTGACCGCTTCAGAGCAAGAACATCCTTTAATTACCACTGATCCAACAGAGATTATTTCTAAAAGAAAATGAATCCGCAAACATTAAAACTGATCATTGCTGCTTTTTCAATGAAAAAGGAGATCAAACTTTTCTTTTGGACCATTGCTATTATCTGTTTGCTGCCTGTTTTTACCGTCATAATCCTAACTCAGGCAGGCTTTAATTTTGTTTCCGATGTTCTGGCAAACATTAATCCAATAACTTCATTAGTTGAAATCTATGACCCATCTGACGGATCAGTTATTGATGTTATTGAGGAGCCAAGAATCTGGCCGACAACTGGCAATATTTCACTCGAATTCGGACAACTCTCGCCTTATCAATTATTTCATACTGGAATCGATATCGCAGGCAATACCGGCGATCCGGTCGGTGCTTTCATGAAAGGAAAAGTCATCTATGCAGGCGAAACAGCAACCGGCTTCGGGAAGCATGTAAAAATTGATAACGGTCATCATATTACCTCAATCTATGCTCATCTTGATTCGATAGCCGTTGAAGAAGGTCAAGAAGTTGAATTAGGAACTATTATCGGCACTCGAGGCGATACGGGCTGGTCAACTGGTCCTCATCTGCATTTGCAGATTAATGTGTTTGGAATACCTGTAAATCAGAGAGTATTCTTGAGTGGAAATCTTGAGAACTAGCTTGTCAATTTATCATTTATAGGACTACATATCTCTCGATAAATATATCGAGCTTTTTCTTGACAAACAACACTATACGGATATATACTAACACTATCAGGATAGTAAATTGAGGGGAAAAATGAGCTCACATAAAAAGAAATCAAAGATCAATCAGGAACTTGATGGGTTAATAACCGAAGAAGAGTGCCAGCAGTATCTTGCAAAATATAATTTACCAAAAGAACAGATCGCTGATATAAAAAATAGTGTGATTGGTATTGTTAATACAATTATAACCGGGTACCTAGAAAGGTTTGACTAATGGAGGGAGAGTACAAAAAAGCACTCATATATTGCCGAGTATCTTCAGAGAAACAAGTTAAAGAAGGCAATGGCCTTGATAGCCAAGAACATAGATGCAGAAAGTATGCCGCATCTCTGGGCTTGCAGGTTGAAAGCGTTTTTCGCGACGAAGGCATCTCCGGTGGATTATTTGATCGTCCAGCGATTCAGTCTTTGCTCAAATACATGGATGCTAACTGGCAGAATAAATACTGTGTTATTTTCGATGACTTAAAGAGATTCGCCAGAGATGTCGAAGTTCACTTGAGATTAAAGTCCGAACTTCGAGCAAGAGAGGCTCAACTGCGATGCTTGAACTACAATTTCGATGATAGTGCCGAAGGTGAATTTGTCGAAACAATCTTTGCAGCCCAAAACCAATTGGAGCGAAAACAAAACCGCCGTCAAGTTTGCCAAAAAATGAAAGCAAGAATTGAACAAGGCTACTGGTGTTTTTGCCCACCAACAGCATATCAATATGAAAAGGATAAGGATCACGGAAAAACTATAGTTCCGATTAATCCTGCTGCAAGAATACTTACTGATGCTTTAAAAGCTTTTGCTGAAAATCAAATTCTCGAGCAAGTAGACTTTCAAAATTACTTAGCTGCTAAAGGTTTCCATAAGGCACTAAAAAAAGATGCTAGAACTTTAACTTTTGAATTCATCAAAGGACTCTTAACGCAACCTTTGTATGCAGGTATTATCGATTGTCCAAAATGGGACATAGTCGGTAAGGCCGGCAAGCATAAAGCAATAATTTCTATAGAGACATATCGAAAGATACAAAAGAAACTTGAAAGACCAGAAAGAAAACCCCGTGAAACTGATCGTCTTGAGTTTCCGCTTCGCAGAGTAATAACTTGTTCTATTTGCGGTAAAAACATGACAGGGAGCGTTTCTAGGGGAAAAAACAAGTATTATGGACACTACACTTGCAACAATAAAGAGTGTAAGGCTAAGACAAAAAACATATTATATGACAAATTGGAAAACGATTATGTAGAGTTTCTAGATAAGATCAAAGTCGAGAAGGAAATTCTAGAAATCGGTCGGTTAGTTGCTACTAGAATTTGGGAACAAAAACAAAAAGACACAACATTGAGCCAAGCTGCAAAAGAAGAAGAAAAGCGTGAAATAGAGCTGGCTATTGATGAATATCTGGATCTTATCCCTAAAACCAAATCAGAGTCCGTTAAAAGTCGTTATGAGGCAAAAATTGAGCAGTTAGATAAACGTCTAGCCGAAATAAATATTGGTCCAGAAAACAAAAAAGCCCCCGACATTAACGAAGCTTTAAACATTGCAATTCAATTTCTTGGAACACCGGCTCAAACTTGGAAAAAAGCAAGCCTAGAGCTAAAAAACACTATCCATAGGATGATCTTTACAGAGAATCCTACCTACTCTCTAGAAACCGGTTTTGGAACACCTAAATTGTCGCTCCCATTCTACATAAAACAGCACTTAAATAACCATACTGGGGATATGGTGGACCTTAGGAGACTTGAACTCCTGACCTCATCGCTGCCAGCGATGCGCTCTAGCCAACTGAGCTAAAGGCCCATTAATTAATTTTAATAAAGCCTAATTTATTCTGCAATAAAGGCTCTAAAATATTAAAATCAGCTGTAATAATATCAAATTTGCAGGCATATATCAACCTGCAATCAAGCAAGCACTTGTTTTTTTGCATCAATATGTTATAATATGAATACGTGGTTTGCCTGGAAGGGAGGATAGTTGATTAAGATAGTAATTGTCGCAGACGGTAGGCAGGCAACACTGATAAGGCCAGACCAGCCACTGGGCGACGAGGTTTTTGAAGCGTTTCTAAAGAGAGAGGTGCTTCGGCTACCATATGGTCAGCCATACACTGGGCTATTCCTGGAGGTATGGACCCACGAGTCAATTTGTTTTTACAATTTGCCTGCGGATTACAAGGAGGCCTGTTGCCTATCGTTGCTGTCATTCGATCGAAGCAGATTGTTTGCAATCCTGACTTCGATACTGACAGAAGCGCCACAAAAAAAGGCGGATCTCACAATCCGCTAAACCCTCAGCCCTCTCCGCGCTACCCCTGCGGAGAGGCTTTTTTATACTTTGCCAACGTTCACTTTTCAAGACCTTGGAAACACTTAGGCTGTTTGAAGGGCTAGTTTCTGCATCGGAGTGATCAGTTTGATCCCCATGTGAAGTCTCTTGTTGTTGTAATGAATTATGTACTCTTC
>JBAYVE010000002.1:0-207016 GCA_041674765.1 Patescibacteria group bacterium | reverse complement strand
TTTAATTACCTCTCCTTGGGTGTTTCTTGTCATGGCTTCCTAGCAACTTACGAGTAAATTGCTCATACCATAACAGCTTAGTTCTGAATCCAAAAGGTAACCCTAATTGCTGCAATTGATACAAAATGTGTCAATACGTAAGTTATGTTAGGGTTGGTAAATCAATACAAACGCTTTTTCTGAATTTGTTTTTCCGTTATACTAGGGACTATGCAACAAGATCTTTTTTCGTTAATACCGAAATCCTCAATTCTTGAAGGATTGAACGAGGCCCAAAAAAATGCCGTCACACATAAAGACGGGCCTCTTTTGATCATCGCCGGTGCTGGTACCGGCAAAACTACTGTTATTACCCGCAGGATTGCCTATCTCATCGAAAGAAAAGTCTGTAAGCCTTCAGAGATATTGGCGCTTACTTTTACGGAAAAAGCCGCTGCCGAGATGGAGGAGCGGGTAGATCAACTCGTGCCATATGGTTATACCGATATGTGGATTTCGACCTTCCACGCTTTTGGCGACCGTTTGCTTCGCGATTTCTCGATTGATCTGGGACTACCAGCCAATTTTAAGGTTCTAACAGCAACCGAGCAGGCTATTTTTATGCGTCATAACATTTACGCCTTTGATCTCAAATACTACCGCCCAATCGCCAACCCCCTAAGCCATATTGAAGCGATGCTAAATCACTTCTCGAGATTAAAAGATGAATTGATCACGCCAGAGGAATATATTAGCTTTGCCCAAAATCAGGTTAACAAGACAACAAGAGAGAGAGTTGACAAGAATGCGAAGATATCCTCATCAACTAATCCACCCATCACCTCGTCAACTACCATGGAAGACTCAGAACGAATCCTTGAACTTGCTCATGCCTACGAACGCTATCAGGACCTGATGATTCAAGCCGGCAATCTCGACTTCGGTGATCAACTATTTCTGACTTACAAGCTACTCAAGGAGAACAAAAAAGTTTTGAAAGAATGCCATGACAGGTTTAAATTTGTCCTTGTTGATGAGTTTCAAGATACCAATTTTGCTCAAAACGAAGTGGTGAAACTTCTTGCCGGAGTTCACCCTGAGCAAAGCCGAAGGGGCTCAAATAATATCACCGTTGTCGGTGACGATGATCAGTCTATCTACCGATTTCGAGGCGCCTCAATCTCCAATATTTTAGACTTCAACAAGACTCACTCGAAAGCAACGCAAATAGTCTTGAATAATAACTATCGCTCTAGCCAGGAGATACTTGATTCATCATACAAATTAATCAATCATAATAACCCCGATCGGCTGGAAATACAGAACAAGATTGACAAGAGATTGATTTCACCAAAGCACGGCCCTGTTCCGGAACTTATTTATTGCGATACACTCTCAAGCGAAGCAGATGCTGTCATTGAAAAAATTAAGAGTTTAAAAGAAATTAAGAACTTAAGATACAATGACTTTGCAATTCTAATCAGAACAAACAGTTCTGCCGAGCCTTTCGTTCAAGCGCTTAATTTAGCTGGCATTCCTCATATTTTCTCCGGAGTTTCCGGATTATTTTCACAACCCGAAGTCAAGATGCTAGTGGCCTTCCTTAAATGCCTCGCCTACTCGGATGATAACTTGGCTTTTTATCAATTAGCCACGAGTGAACTATATAATATTCCCCATCAAGCTTTGACAGAGCTCTACACTGATGCCAAAAGAGGGAACAGATCAATCTCCGAAGTTTTTAAAAGTATTAATATATTAAATGAAAATTGGAAATTGATAATTGATAATTTAACAAATGATATTGCCAAATATCGCGAACGTAAAAGTGAGCCGGTTGGCGAAATTCTTTATGCTTATCTTAAGGAAAAAAATTATCTAAAGAGCCTGATCGCGAATCCAACCACTGAAAATGAAATAAAAATTCATAATATCGCCAAATTTTTTGACCGAATCGCACAATTCAACCATTCTTCGGACGAAAGAGGGGTATTAGCATTTTTACAAAATCTGGAATTGATCTTGGAAGTCGGAGATGAGCCAAAAGTTTCCGATATTGATAGAGATATTGACGCCATCAATATCTTAACTGCACACGCCTCTAAAGGCCTGGAATGGCCGGTCGTTTTCGTTGTAAATTGTGTCGCTGATAAATTTCCTTCCAGAAAAAGACGCGACCAACTTCCAATCCCGGATGGCTTGATCAAAGAACGCTTGCCGGAAGGGGATTTTCATCTACAGGAAGAACGCCGTCTTTTCTATGTCGCCGCCACCCGTGCCAAGGATTACTTATTCTTAACCGCCGCCGAAGATTACGGACAGAAAAGAGCCAAGAAGCTATCACAATTTGTGATGGAGTTACTAAATGAATCAAGAACAGACAAATTAAAACATAAGCTCTCCGCTTTCGAGAGAATTGAACGATTTCAAAAGTTAGAAGAAAAACCTGCCAGGCTTCCAAATAAATTTACCGCTGAAACTTTAAAATTATCCCGTCAACAAATCGACGACTACTACTCCTGCCCGAAGAAATTTTATTTTGCCCACGTAGTAAAGATACCACTCCTCGAGAATCACTGCCTTATGTACGGTACTGCTGTTCATGCCGCTCTTGACCACTATTTTTCAAGAAAATTAGCGGGAGAAGATCCGACACTGGAACAGCTTCTTTCTGATTACAATCAGGCGTTTAAGAATGTCGGCTTTATCACCCGTGAACAAGAAGAGCAGCGCCATCAGCAGGGGATAGTCACTCTTTCCAGATTTTTTGATGAAGACCAAAAAAACCCTGTCACCCCTAGCAAGGTGGAAGAAATTTTCGAATTTTCCGAAAACAAAATTAAAATCAACGGCCGGTATGATCTTGTATGCGGGACGGCAAGCGAAAATCCTGAAATCTGCGACTTTAAGACCTCCGAAGTAAAAGAACAGAAAGATGCCGATCGACGGATCAAAGATTCGACTCAGATGATGATGTATGCTCTGGCCTGGTACGAGAAATATAAGGTTGTGCCAAAAACAACATTGATCTTCATTGAGTCTGGCCTTCGTGGTAGCAAAACCTTTTCACTAAAGGAATTGGATGATACCAAAAAAATGATCTTTGACGTTGCCGAAGGCATCCGGAAAAACGAAATGATTGCCAGGCCCGATATGTTCCAGTGCAAACAATGTCCATATAGCGATATCTGCCCAGAGAGTAAATAAGCAAAAGGAGATTATGAAAAAAATTCTGTTGCAGGAAAAAGAAATTAATTTTTCAGTAGAAGACTTGCCGATGATTATCCACGGCAAAGAGGGAAGCGGTGCTTCTTTCTTTTCAATCGTTACTGCAGCCAACTTATTCTTAAACGGGAATAAAATACTATTTTTTACTGCTTATCCGATGGCAAAAGAGAAAATCATCAATCAATTGCAAGGAACAGGCGAAGAAAATAATTATTATTACATAGAGAATGTGCAAGATATCGAAAAAGCGAAAGACTACCGACTCATAATTATTAAAAGTGGTGATCAGCAATTATTTTCATCAGTGTTAGATATCTTTTCAAATGATGAGAAAATTATTTTCATAAAAAATATTGATGAAATTCTTTCTAGCGAGTTATTTGCCAAACTTGATTCCAAGAATCTAATTGTTCTGTCTGGCGATCTCAATAATTCTGAGATAGGAGATAAAGTTGCTGCTTTAAGATTTAATACAAAAATCTTATTTTCTGATTGTCCATTACTAGGTCTGAACAGTCTAAATTTGAATAAATATGAAGCTATGGTAACCGGCAACAAAAATGGAAAATTAACTTTGATTGATTGAACTCTGGCAGATAATTATGGATATACCAGCCCTAAAATCTTTTTTGGTTGAAGCAAATGCCAACGGCTATGCCGCGAATGAGGCAAGGATTTTGCCTGAACGGCCCGGCTTTCAAGAGCTCGATTTTCTAAAAGGGGATTGGTATTTTCGGGATTCCTATGCCGGGCATTATATGGCCCCCGGGCAAGAAGTTGCCTATTTCAAAAATCAACCCGTTTGGGCAATGTCTTATAGCGGGGGAATGAAGGAGCAATATTTTAGCGATGATTATTTTGTCGGAGAAACTTTTAAATTTCTAAAAGAAGCCTTGCTTGAAATGGATCCAGATAAACCTTATCGTGGACCAACAAATTATAGAAGAGAAGAATGGTGGTATATGTCGAAGGTTAAAGGTGAAATCAATGATTTCATCGGCAATGAAAAAATTTACAATAACAATATCTTGGTCTTCGAGCAAAACTTCATCGGCGGATTAATAATTGATAAATGATTACCAACTTAATCTCCATAATGTTTGCAGCCTATACATAGCCAATCAAACCTTTGTCACTCAAGCAAAGTTAACTAGATCAAATAAAAATTGATAAGATTATTGATAAAGTTTATGAAGCATGATATCAGCATGATACCAATTGAGCTAATATGATCCTGTTTAAACTTCCCCAAATATCGTCGATCGACGAGAATCGGTGAAGTTCTCATAAATTATTTCTTTAAATAAAAAGGGGACAAATGAAAAAAGAAGCCAAAGAAAAGGCAAAAAATATCACTTTAGAGATAATTGATTTCTTCCTGGGAATCCCAGAAGCATTGGTCTCTGGTTTCGACCGAAAGGATGCCTATCGCGTAGCGTACGGCCATTTCAATGACGAACAAAGTTTGACCTGCGACAACATTGCAAAAATATTCTATCGGCTAAAAAAGCGAGGCCTGGTAGAGATTAAAAAAACAAACAGCGGCGAGTCAATAAGATTCACTGACAAGGCTCGGCTTGTGGTTGTTGACAGAATAACTTCACGCAATGGTTGCGACGGTACTAAACGATTTGTTTCCTTCGATATTCCTGAGCCGAAACGTTTGAGTCGCGATCAATTTCGACGAACTATCAAAAGAATGGGATTTAAACAGATTCAAAAAAGTCTTTGGGTTACTGATAGAATTGTAGGTGATTTAGTTGATATAGCAGCGAAGGAATATGGGATCCAGGACTATGTTGTTTATATAGTGTCAGACAACACAAACATCAACAAAACAATCGATCAAATATTAAAACAATGATGACAAATAGTTGTCATCTCATCACATCCTCAAAAATTGGTTTCTAAACTTCCCCAAATATCGTCGATCGACGATATTTGGGGAAGTTTTAATATTATCAATAATTAAAAATTCTTTAACTACAATTAATTTCAGCAGATAAGCTGATAAACAGAAGAATCATTATCATTGTAAGTACAAATTATTCAAAATTGTTTTCTTGTATCCGAAAAAGATTTTTTTTGCTATATTTAGCGAGTCTTATGACGCACTTTCGACAAAGGAGATACTTCTATGAAGTTATTCCTAGCTTTTCTGGCAACCACCCGCTGGCCAGCAGCTCTACTCGTATCTTTCATGACCTGGGTGTCATTTCGCAAGGCCGGTTTACCGGATTGTGAAGCAGCACTACCAGTCCTATCGACTTTTATGGTGTATATCACTACGATCTACATCAATGACTACTGCGACCGTAATCGCGATGCCCTTGGAATTGACGGTAAAACTTTTGCCAGAGATCACGAAAAGTTGTTTTTGCGTGTTACTGCATTTCTGATAGCAGCGACTCTAGCCACGTGCTCAATTACATTTATGCACGACAAAAGCTACGGTTTGATTGCGTCACTGCTCTGCATACTCGGCTTTTCCTACTCTTGGACACGCACTATACCGGTGCTACCGGTCGTTAGCGTTTCTATCACAGTTTCGCTCGCGGCTTCCTATCCTTTGGCAAAAGGCCATTACGAGATCTGGCCAATGATTTTGATCGTTTTCTTGCTGATGTTTGCAAGAGAGCCCCAGAAAGATTCTGAAGATGCCGTAGTGGACAAAGACCCATTTTTTGGCAAAAGAACGTTACCGTTGATCATTGGCACGGAAGCCACGCGTGCAGTAATTCGAAGTATACTGGTAATCTCTGGCTGTTTATTACTCACGCTGATGGACGGAGAAGCGCTACCGGCACTGTTTATCGCCATCTCTGCAGTAATACTTTCCGAAGCAAACGTCGGCCGATCTAAAAGTATCCTGGATTTCGGTATAGCTGTATTTCTGCTTCATGGAATGCACACCGGGTTACAGCAAACCATTGCAACAGGCATAATAAACACGACGAAAAAAGCAAAGGTGACTCCGTTGGAAATCGAGACAGAACGCTCGCCGAAAAGAGTCTGGCAATTGATGTATATTCTGATGTGGCTAATTCTCTTTAGCCTAAGTAGCATCCGATATTCGTTAGCTGAAGCCTTTCTCATCTCAAGTATCTTCACTGCAAGCCTCAACCTGCTTAGTTTTGTAGGGCCAGCCGCCGAATATGAAGGAAATCGACCGCAGTATATAAGAGTAATACGCATGACAATCGGAATGGCGATCGGTTTAGGTGCAGCCGCACTGCATGAATTCGGAGTTCCACTAGTCCTAGTCGCGCTAACAGTCCCATCAATAGCAATCACCTGTGGCTTGCAATCCAATTGGACGATGATCCTCAAGGATTTATCAACAGTCCTTGGAATTTGCGCAATCTGCGTTCTACTTCTGCCAGCCGCAACTGCTATCGCCCACATAGCGTCTGCTTATCTACCTATAGTTTTGTTTTATCACTGGAGAGCATATAAAACGAATATTCCTCTCTGGATAAAACACCGACCGGCATAAGACAGAAAGGCCCAAGTTTCACCAGGATTTTTTTTCGAAGTATAACTTCCTGGAATGTCCCGCGAGCCGACATCTTGCAATAGAATTGCCAGCCGACAGAAAATATCGACGCAAATCCAGAAAGCCGGCTTAAAGAACGGCAAATAGACAAACCTTCAAACATTGGCTACCCTCACGTGTTAATTGTTACGCGTGAGGGGTTTTATTTTAAAAATCCATTACCAATTTTAGATTCAACAACGAACTATTTTATATTTCAGCGCTAAAAACTTCCCCAAATATCGTCGATCGACGATATTTGGGGAATAAATAATATATTTCTTATTTTTTGATAAATTTTTTCAGGCAAAGTCAAAGCTGGTAGCAATTAATTATAGAAATTTGTTATAACTAAGTTATGAAGCTTTTTATTGTCCGGCATGGACAAACAAATGAAAACGCCAAGAAGATAATGATGGGGCATCTCGACAGAGATCTCTCTGAAATTGGAGTAAAACAAGCTGATAAATTGGCCGAAAGACTAAAAAATGAAAAAATCGATTTCATATACTGCAGTGATCTAAAAAGGACCAAGAATACTCTATTGCCGGTATTAAAATATCATATGGCTCCTGTTATTTATGATCCTATTCTTAGGGAGAAAAAGCAGGCAATTTTTGAAGGCCGGCCGGCTCAGGAATACTATTCTGAAAGAGAGAGAATCCAAAACAAACATTGGCGGCCGGAAGGCGGAGAAAACTTTTATGATATCAAGAGAAGGGTCCGTAAATTTGTTCAGTATTTGGAAGCCAACCACAAGCAAGATGACAATATTCTAATAATAACGCACGGTGGTTGGAAAAACGTTTTTATGAGCTATTTATTACGAATTCCTAGGGAAACGGTTTTTTTAATTGAATTCAAAAATACCTCCCTGTCGGAAATTGAATTGAGACCGGACGGCAAGCACAAAGTCGAGGTAATTAACTGCACCAAACACTTGAGATAATAAAAAGGGCGAGGGAGCGTGAAGCAACCTGCCCTGCTGAAAAGAGGGTTTCAAATTTAGGAAGAGGAACGTCTACCACGAGGACTAGCGATTTGGAATCCTCGAAAACGTCTCATTCGGCCATAGCCATGGCAACGATAGTATTCCTTCCTGGCATCCTCAGAATCGATTCTTCTCCCCATATATTCGGAGAGACCGTTTTTACCTCCCCGGCTTGTCCTGAAACAGCGTCCGACTTTCGTGTGGGTATCGATGACTCTGTAATGATCATCCTCGATCTTCTCCAACAAACCGAGGACGCTAAATCGACGAAGATACGCTTTTATAATGCGGGGTGCCAAATCCATCTGAGCAGATAGGATCACAGAGGGATAGGATACAATTCCCTCCGCATCAGCTCGGGCCGCTAATAGTTCAAAGGCCCTTTTCTGTTTAACTCCGAGTTCTTCGGCCATAACAACCTCCCAAATACGAGCATTTGATTAATAAATTTATACCACATATTAAGCAAATCCAAAAGGTGCAGGTGCTGTTTCCTTATGCGGTTTATTTTAATGCTTTCATTGTTAAATACCCCCATATTTGATTAAATAATTATTGTAATCTAAATAAGAAAGAGGACATTTATGGAAACAGAAAAATTGACAAAGTTCTTTTCGGAAATCCTGATGCTAAAAAGAGTTAAGCACTCAGGTGTTGCAATCGCAGGCGTTGATAATCCCGACTCTGTAGCCGAGCACTCACTAGCAGCTGCTCAAATCGCATATATCCTAGGTTTCTTGGAGGGCGCCGATCCGGAAAAATGTGCGGTTATCTGCCTCTTTCATGACAACAACGAGACAAGAATAGGGGACCACAATAAAGTTAGTGCCAGATATTTAGAGACCGAAAATGCTGAGAGAAAGGCTGAAATGGAGCATTTTAGCCTGCTCCCCGATGAATTGAGCCAAAAAATATTGTTTTTATTGAATGAAAAATATAACCGAAATACGAAAGAGGGGATTATCGCCCAAGATGCTGATTGGCTTGAGGTCGCTATCCAAGCCAAGGTTTATGTTGAGACGGGCCACAAAGGCTGCGAAAGCTGGATCAAAAATGTAGAGGAAGCTTTGGAGACTGATTCGGCCAAGAACATTCTGAAAGAGATCATTGCAAATCCTGACTTCACTAACTCTTGGTGGCAGGGATTAAAAAAGATGACTTATGAGAAGTTAAAAAAATAGCTTACGAGTCGGACTGACCTCGAAAGCTATCGGGATTACTGCTGGAAATTTGGTTACGGCAGGATTCTGACAATGACCGCTATGACGATGGTAAGAACCACCAAGACAGTCCAAACAGCCAGACACGGATTGTCCATTACCTGATATTCACGGAATAGGCGACGTTGCTTTTTCCGGTCGATAGGTGGAACGACCGTACCTTTGGGCATTGGTGATTCCAAGGGATCATGGCTAGTCATCAAACTCATCACCTATCACCTCCCACATCCTTATACCAGAACCCATGACCAAAAACAATTTGCCCGTTTGACTTTTGTTCGGTATAATTAATTGGTTAAATAAATAGCCGAGGGAAGAATGAATATTTTTTTAGTAATTACCGCAGTTTTTCTGGCATCATTAATAGGAACATTGATAGTTTATGTTTTTATTAGGCGTGGGTCTACTGGTAATTTGGAGAGCCTAAATTTGGAAGATAAAATTGCCAGAATCTCCGGCGAGGCATTGAAAAATAATACGGACCAATTTCTTTCACTGGCGAAAGAAGTTTTGGGAGCTCAAAAAAATGAGATCAAAGTGGACCTAGAAGGCAAGAAGTCTGCCATCAACGAGCTAATTATTGAGATCCGTAAAGATATTCAAAAGACCGAAGAAAAAATGACAAAGAGCGACGAAGAACGAATCAAGGTCTTTTCGGCTCTGACCCAGGAGTTGAACAGTTATAAGAAGATTACAGGCGATCTCAAATTAAGTACCGACAAGCTAAAAGAGCTACTCTCGAATAATCAAATGAGAGGGGCTTTTGGGGAACAAGTTGCTGACAACCTGCTTCGAATGGCAGGATTCGTAATAGGCCAAGACTTTACTAGAAATGAAACACAGCAAACTCAAAATACCAGACCGGATTTTACGATCCTTTTACCTGACCAGACCAAGATCAATATCGATGTGAAGTTTCCATATTCATCACTCGTCAAATATGCCGAAGCTGAGGATAAAACAGAAAAAGAGATGCATCTCCGTGCTTTTAAAAAGGATGTCAAAGAAAAAATCAAACAAATTTGTACTAGGGAGTATATCAACCCCGAAGAAAAAACGGTTGATTTCGTCATACTATTTATCCCAAATGAAATGATATTTTCCTTTATTTACGATAAGATGAACGAGATCTGGGAGGAAGCCATGGTCAAAAAGGTGATTTTGGCCGGACCATTTAGTTTTACTGCCATCCTTCGCATGGTCAAGCAAGCATATACAAATTTCCGTTACCAGGAAAATCTTCAGCATATCATCGGACTAATCCAAAAGTTCGATTCTGAGTATCAGAAATTTTATGAGGAGGTAACCAAACTCGGAGAGAGAATTTCTTCAACCAGCCGGCAATTTGATGTTGTGGCAAACACCAGAAATCGGCAACTTACCACTGTCATTGATAAAATTAAAAATCAAAATATTTTAGATAAAAATGAAACCGCTCTGATAGAATAATGAGAAAATTAATATCAAAATTTGGAATTCTTTATGCAATATTCTGCTTCATAATCGTTATTATCGGCGGTCTTTTTTTCGCGATTTCTTTTCGGGGAACAGGCCAAGCAACCGCAGATCATAATCTAAACTCGAATCAGTATCTTGAAGGTGTTTATTCCGGTGCTCCAGTTGACGGAAACACAAATGGATTGATTGCAACCCCAAACTTAGACATAGTTGAACTGACTCAGCAAACTGATGCCTTGATGCCGATACTGATGTACCATCATATTCGAAACTATGAGGATACTTCTGATAAGCTTGGCATTAATCTGTCAGTTTCACCCCAAAAATTTATTGATCAGTTAGAATATATACAATCGAAAGGATATACAACCACAAATTTCCTTGAGCTATCAAGGGGCAACATTCCAGAGAAACCCATTATCCTAACTTTTGACGATGGTTACCATAATTTTTTTGACTCCGCCTACCCTGAGATCAAAAAGCGAAATATGACAGCAGTCGTATTTATAATCACCGGCAAAATTGGTAAGGATTTATATCTGGATAGTGCCAAAATTACTGAGATGTCCGATAACGGTATTGAAATCGGTTCTCATACTATTTCACACCCTGATTTAACAAAATCAAAAAATGCAATATTGGAACTTAATGAAAGCAAGTTCACGTTGGAAAACTTGACTAAGAATCAAGTAGTTAGCTTCTGTTATCCTTCAGGCAAGTTTTTAGAAGAAACAAAATTATTAGCGATGAAAGCGGGCTATCTATATGCTACAACTACCAAAATCGATATCGCAAATTTCTCAGATCCGTATGTCCTGAGCCGATATCGGATGAATAATGACACAAATATTAAAATCTATATAAAGTAAACAAATGCAAACGGAATTTTTAGTTGACGAACAAGAGAAGAATCAGCGGCTGGATATCTTTCTGGCAAAACAATTGCCTGATTATTCAAGGTCATTTCTAGCTAATATTATTAAAGATGGTTTGGTTTTAGTGAATAATATGACCGAGAAGCCAAGCTACAAAATTCAGCAAGGGGACCAAATCACGCTTAGCGAAAGGGCCAATCCACTGAGCAACCATCCGGAAGCTGCCGATATTGATTTGGATATAATATATGAAGATAACGATGTCATAGTCATCAATAAGCAACCAAACCTAGTAGTCCATCCGGCCGGCAGAAACAGAGAAAATACTTTAGTAAATGCCCTGATCAACCACTTTCCTCAAATTAAAGATGCGGTACTGGAGTCAGGGAATCCACTCTCTGAATCACGCCCGGGGCTTGTCCAAAGATTAGATAAAGATACTTCAGGTGTGATGATTATCGCTAAAGATAGAAGAGCGATGCATTCACTATCCCGCCAGATCCAGAACAGAACAATCTCCAAAACCTATTTTGCACTTTGCTACGGCTGGCCGAAAGAGGAGTCTGGCCAGATTCGAAGTTTCGTTGGACGTCATCCCAGGAACCGCAAACTATTTTGTGAAGTGGGGGAGGACAAAGGTCGTGAAGCAGTCAGCAACTATAAAGTTGAAAAATATTTGAAAGATAAAGATAATAATAAGATTTCTTTAATTAAGTTTAATATCTTGACGGGACGGACTCATCAAATCAGGATTCATGCTAAATCGATTAACACACCGGTTCTTGGCGATGAACTCTATAATACGAAGACCAGTGAACTTTTTTCCCACAAAATTGGAATCAAACGCCAGCTTCTTCATTCGTATCAATTGGAGATCACTCTTCCGGGCAACAACAGATCAAGCAAGTTTACAGCCCCACTGCCGACCGATATAAAAATTGTAATCGATCAATTTTCAGAAATTAGTTAATATCGAACTTATATTTATGAGTAGGGGACATCGCTGATGCCCCATTAATTTGACTCTCATTTTTGTGGTATGATAAATTATGAAAAAGACAACTATTAAACAGGAAAATTATGGAAAGAGAAAGAATCACTATATCAATCAAGAAAAAAATTCTCGAAAAAGTTGATGCAGAAATCGATGGCACAAATATCCGTAATCGCTCTCATGCTATCGAAACTTTCGTAACCAAAGGCATAGGCTATTCGCCTGAAAAAAACGCTGTTATCTTATTAGGTGGAGATAACGCTCTAAAATCGATACCAGCCACAAGAGTTTATCTAAAAAAGCTCAAAGAATCAGGGTTTGACAAGATAGTGATAGCGGTCGGCTTTCTTGGCGATAAAGTGAAGGAGAAGCTCGGATCCGGAGAGGAATTCGGACTCCAGATTCAATATACGGATAAAGGGGAAGGTTCAGGCGGCGCTATCAGTACTTTGAAGAAGAGTTTTAAAAATACTTTTTTAGTCTTTAATATCGGTAAAGTCTATGATATCGACCTCAACACCTGTTTGGAATATCACAAGAATCGTAGGGTCGTGGCCACTGTCCTAACCAATGATCTCAACACGATGGAAGGTATCTATATATTAGAACCTGAGACTTTTGCTCTCATACCCAGAGGTTTCTCGATGCTTGAGGATGAGATTCTGCCCAAGCTGATCAAAGCAGGGAAAATTGCAGTTCTACCGCAAGTGCACTAATTGGTAATTGACTTCGTTTTTTTAGTGTACTATCATTAAAGAAGATATTTAATCTTAACTTGAAGCCAATAAAATGAGAAAAAAATTGTGGGTTCTGTTTGGTGTTATTGTACTGATACTGGCCGTTGCTATTATGATAGACATACCAAAAGGGCCATTAGCTGGAGACAGAATAAAAGCATCCCTGGGCCTGGATCTCGTCGGCGGCACGGAATTGACTTATGAAGCTGATTTGGCACAATCAAAAGATAAGCTCAAAGACATGGATAATCTGAAAAGTGTATTTGAGAAAAGAGTAAATGAGTTAGGTGTCTCTGAGCCAACCATTCAAACTAGCGGAGGCAATAAAGTCATAATCGAACTACCCGGAATCAAGGACATTGATGAGGCAATCGCTAAGATTGGCGCCACTTATGAACTTAATTTTATGACCGAAGGTACTGAAGGTGATGGGATTCAATTACATGATTATTACGACGACTCTTTTACTTACCCAAATTATTGGAAAAAGTCTGATCTCACAGGCAAGGATTTGATCAAGGCTGACGCTACTTTTCAGGGAGGCTCCCAGGGGATGGTTCAGTCAGAACCGGTTGTCAGCATTAAATTTGATAATATAGGCAAAGAAAAATTTAGTGAACTAACGAAAGATAACGTTCAGAAAAGAATAGCTATTGTTTTAGATAACGGCATCGTATCTGCACCAACCGTCAACGAACAGATCCCCAGCGGCGAAGCTGTCATTAACGGTCTCAAAGATATCAAAGAAGCTCAACAGCTCGCCAAAAGATTGAGTGAGGGAATATTACCGGTACCGACCAAGTTGATAGCTCAACAGAACGTCGGTGCAACACTAGGACAGGAGTCTTTAAAGCTAAGTCTCGTGGCTGGAATTATCGGCTTAGTGTTAGTTGGCATCTTTATGGTTGTCTTTTACAAATTCACAGGCCTGATAGCTATTGTCGCGCTATTGGTTTATTCGGCGCTAGCTTTGGCAATCTACAAACTGATTCCTGTCACTCTTACTCTTGCAGGAGTTGCCGGCTTCGTGCTATCGATCGGAATGGCTATCGATGCCAACATTCTGATATTTGAGAGAATGAAGGAGGAACTGAAGGTCGGCAAGGAACTCAATCTGGCAATTATCGACGGCTTTAGACGCTCATGGAATTCCGTTCGTGACTCAAATTTCTCCTCTATAATTACTTGTCTAATACTATACTTTGTGGCTGGATCTGGTCCGGTTAGAGGTTTTGCTCTAACATTGCTTATCGGTATCTTGGTTAGTATGTTCACGGCCATTACTGTCACGCGTACCATCCTACTACTTTTATCAACTAGTCCGCTAAAGAGGTTTATCCATGTATAGAGTTTTAAAACACAGTTGGGTTTGGTTTGGGATCTCAATTGGATTAGCAGTTATCTCAATTATTGCTTTATTTGTTTTCGGTTTACCGATTGGAATTGATTACAAAGGTGGCACCGTTTTGGAATTTACCTCTGGCAAGGCAAACAGTCTTGAAGTCGCCAAGCAAGTTCTGGCTGAAGATGGCTTTACCGACATACAGGCAAAGGAAGCAGGAGCAGACAAAATCATCGTTAGGATGAGAACGCTGACAAATGAAGAGCATAATCAGATCTCAGCGGATCTATCTGCAAGAATACCTAACTACAGTGAAACTCAGTACGATACGGTCGGTCCGACAATCGGAAAAGATCTCACCAAAAAATCCATCCTAGCTGTAATTATTGCATCGTTGGGCATCATATTCTACGTCGCGTTCGCTTTTAGAAAAGTGCCGAAACCTCTCTCCTCGTGGAAATTCGGTTTCTGCGCTGTCGTTGCCCTTCTCCATGATCTACTGATTACTATAGGCTTTGTCTCCATCATGGGCCATTTTTTCATCTGGATGGAAGTTGATGCCCTCTTTGTGACCGCACTTTTAACTATTATGGGCTTCTCCGTACACGATACGATAGTTGTATACGACCGCTTAAGAGAAAACCTTATAAAAAACCCACATAAAGATATCACCCAATTAGCTGAAGAAAGTATCAATCAGACGATAATCCGATCAATTAATACTTCTATGACAACTGTAATCGTGCTAACAGCTCTATTAGTCTTTGGCAGTAGTTCTATCCGCCATTTTATTATTACCCTTGTTTTTGGTATCGTCATCGGAACATACTCATCGATTTTTAACGCTACACCACTCCTTGTCTTATGGCAGAGGAAATCGCTAAAAAAATCTCCTCTGGTGCGCTAAGATAGGGGAGGGGAGCAGAAAAAGAAACTATTTTTATATTTATAGTTTTCTTGGTTTACGGTCTGGCTGGAAGACTATCGGTGAAATAGACTGAGCAATAAAAAATTAAAATAAAAGGTTTTTATGTATCTGATTGTTATCGGTTTGATTGTCGGACTTGTCATCGGCGGCTTTATTCAAATAGATATACCCCCTGAGTACACCCGCTATACGGCAGTCGCCATTGTCGGGATACTCGATTCCCTTTTCGGTGCGATTAGAGCATCGGCAGAAAAAAAGTATGACACTATCATATTCATCACAGGCCTCGGATTCAATATGGCCATCGCTGTCCTCATCACTTTCTTTGGAGACAAGCTGAACCTCGATTTATATTTAGCTATACTTGTTGCCTTCATGGTGCGCATCTTTGCAAATATTGGGATCATAAAAACAACCGCCCTATCCGGAATTCAAAATTGGATTCACAAACAACCCTAGTTCAGATTTAAAGGTATAAGTTATCATACTTTGTCATAAAAATGCCTTAGAAACGATTCTGGGCCTTTTTATGGCTAATATGGTGACTATTATGTTGTGTTCTGTTCTTGAAATAAAAAATTGTCTAGAGACAGATAAACATTAGAACAATTCCTAAAAGGAAACCATAAAAAACGGTTGGATTATTTAAAGAATAGTATAGTTTAAGAATAATAAACATTAAATTGCTCTTTCCTTGTTACTTCCGTGCTGGGGAGGGGAGAGCTCTGATGAATTGTTTCTTATCATCCTTGGATATTGTGTTCAAAAGTACCTTACCGGGCAGTATGTATTATGTCGCATAATGAAGGTTATGCGACATAGTTAGCGTCTGAAGATTGTCCACGCTTGAGCTATTTTATATCAAAAATAATGTGAGAACTAAACGTTTTACTAACATTTTATTTTTCTTTCTATTCTACCTGCTGTTATCCGCTTCCTAATAATTTGCTCTGCTATCAATAATAAAAAATTGATAAATGTGCAGATATCCACCTCTCCCCCGAATACCACTCCCCTGCCGGAAAATAAAAAATCCAGGCGGCGCAGTTCGACATAATGTCTAAACCACACCAACCTGGCGAATTAGATGCTTAGTGACCCCAATAAGAAACCATCGCGCGTATTTGTGTGCCATTCGGCAAATACTTCCCCTGCAAGGTGAGAATACTCGCAGGCGATGATATGGTTGCCGTTTATCCACAGATGCAAAAATGGTCCAAGGGTATTTCGGCCCCTTTTCCATTGTACAATTCCGATATCCTCTACGTGGATGGTTCGGCGTCCCCTACGTGATATTCTAGCGATACGATGTAACTCTAGGTGACCCGTATAGCTAAAAAGCAGGGATACAACGGATCGGTTATAACTCCGCTGGACATGGCGCCAAACCTTGCGATCGGCTAACCCCGTTGCATTGCCAGCGGCAAGATAGACCAACAACCGTAGAAACCAATCTGGATACATTCTCCTACCTCCATACAGCGAAAAAACGCTGCTTACTCTTGCAGGCTCAGGCCCGCGAGGGTAGAGGCGGTTACCCACCTCCGGAAGCTGCACTTTTACAGCCTCAGGGATAGATAACTACATTATTATACTCTTTTTGGATGAGTTTGTCAAATTGGCACCCGTGATTCCGAATACTCTAATCTCAATGTGTCATACTCGGACATGAAAGCCATTTCATTTTAAAAAATAGTAGAAAGGCGACCCATGATCCGGGTATCCAGGGAGGTTTGGCCGCGATTTGCAGTAAAGTAATATCCGGATAACAATGAAGGTTTTAGAGAACCCACGGTAGCACAGCAAAAATAGAGACAGAGAGTTAGCCTCTGCAATTATAATGATGTGTCGGAAGCCTTTACTTAGGCAGGTCTAGGCTCTATTCATCCTTGGGCAGCTTGATCTCCTGCCCTTCAGATAAGTGTTGAGGATCAATAGTAACCGGTTGACCGGCGCTGGCCACGCTCGAGCTACTATGATGCTGCTGAATAATTTGTGGTTCAATTTTTGAAGCATCGGAATGTATAGTAGTCAGATCATTTGCCGGCGTCGGGCTTAAGTCTTCTTTTATTTCGGGTAGATCCGATGCTCTGACCATAGGCATAAGCGGCTTTTCTTCGACTACGGATTCGACGGCTTTTGGCTCATCCTTTTTTTCTTCTGGAGCAACGGTAATATTAATAGCACTTCCCTGTTTTTCTACTTCTCCTTTTCCTGATTCAGAGGCTTGTTTTTGATCAACTCTCGTATCACTCTTCTGCTGAGGTTGATGTGTCTGGCGTTTTGATTGTCCGACCGGCTTATCGGAAGAAACTTTTTTGGAAAGTTCGATCATCTCTCTCCCCTTTTCATCGATCAAAATATGGCTTTTGGCTAATTTCTCTTCGTCAATTTCCTCGCCCAGAAACCACTTTATACCACCTCTGGCTGTCCTCTCCTTATAAAGACGCCCATTTAAGATATTTTCAAGCTTTACTGTCTTCGGTCCTTCTTTGACTTTTTCGTTCTCTTCCTCAGCGTCAGAGACAACAGACATAGCCTGAGCACTTGATCCTTCTTGGCTTACAGAACCGGAGATATCAGACGTTACTGTTATCGCCGCCGGTTTATCGATATTATTTGGTGGAGAAGAAGGCACCACATTCAAGCTGGCTTCAGCAGGTCTTTCGGCAGGCTTGACAGGCGCTGCCGCTACAGGCGCAATATACCGAGTCTCACCTCTAGGCGCAGAATTCAAAGGATGTGTCTGTGCAGTAGACGGCGAAGAGTTCTTTTTCAAAAGTAATGCTTCTAGGCCACCTTTCTTGAAGACCTCGGCTTCTTGTTTTAAAGCCGCCTCTTCTTCGGCTGATCTGCCAGCGATAATATCTTCGACTACGGTTCTCGGACTGGAATATTTTTCATGAGATTGTGCGATAACTTTCTCGACGTTTCCTGTCAATTTATCTACCGGAGGCAAAGTCCGTGCCGAAAAAGCCGGTGACGAAATACCATCAACTAGAAGCTTCACATAAATATTGAATTTATCAAGGTTGACAAGATCATTCTCAACGAAAACCGGCTCAAATTCCTTCACAAGCGTTGATGCATCGGCACCGCCTACCCGAAAAGAAATAATTGTACCGGCATTGCCGAAAACTGCTTCTCTAACCTCATCCTTCAGCTGAGCAATATATTGATGAGCCATCGTCAAGTTTAGATTATATTTTCGAGCTTCAGCCAAAATAACTGCAAACGAATCAGTCGCAAAGTTCTGAAACTCGTCAACGTATAAATAAGTGTCAGGCCGGTTATCTACAGTTACGTCCGCCCGACTCATCGCCGCCAGCTGAATCTTTGTAATCATCATTGCACCAAGCAAAGCCGAATTATCTTCACCGATTTTACCGCGGGACAGATTCACAATCATAATTTTCTTCTGATCCATTATTTCCCGGATATTGATAGTTGATCTCGGCTGACCAACAATATTACGGATAGTAGACGAGGCTAAAAATTGTCCGACTTTATTCAGGATTGGCGAAACCGCTTCGGTTCTAAATTTAGCATCAAATGAGGCAAACTCGTTTTGCCAGAATTCCCGGATAATAGGGTCTTTGACCTTCTCAACAATTCGGTCCCGGAAATGATTATTGGTCAGCATCCTCGGGATATCCAGCATAGTTGATCCGGGCACATCCAGAAGCGCTAAAACAGTGTTCCTCATAATGTGCTCAAGCCTCGGACCCCAAGATTTATCAAAAAGCTTTTTGAAGATTCCAACAAAACCAGAGGCAACGATCGGCTTGAAATCATCGTCTATACTCTCCAGGAGGTTGAAAGCGACTGGAAATTCTCTATCGGCAGGATCAAATACGACAACATCACCGATCCGATTTTCCGGGATACAGGCCAATACTTTGTCGGCCAATTCTCCGTGTGGGTCGACTATAATAACTCCCCTGCCCTTATAGACATCGTCCTTGGCCATATTTTCAATTAGAACAGATTTACCAACACCTGATTTACCGACGATATAAATATGCCGGCGGCGGTCGTCTTTCTTTATCCCAAACACTCTAAAAACGTTGCGGAAGTTTGTCTCTCCGATAACTGTCAGTTCATCTTCCGCTGTAGTTTCCTGTAATGGCAGATTTGCCGGCGGCTCCCCTTTCTTGGCTCCAGACCAAACGATACTCGGTGTTGCAACAGACATATGAGGAAAATGATATATAGAGGCTAGCTCAGCGATATTAAAAATACGGCCGTCCTTTTCGAATGACCTGATTGCATAATCCTTCCAATGATGCTCACTGTTCATATAAATTTCGGAGATCTTGAAACCATTTAGATTGGTAGTATTGTATTGTTTGAAAGCGGCTGCTACATTTTGACATTTCATACGAGTCGAAACAGGATCATTGCCAAGGGCGATAATTCTGATCTTGGTCTCAAACCCCAGCTTTGTAATTTTCTGCTCGATGCTTTTCAGAGCTTCCTCGACAGAAGCAGGCAATTTGATCTCCGTAGTTCCGCTTGTACTTTCTGCACCGGGTCTGATAGCTTGATTGACGACTGCTCCTACCAAACTCCATAAATTTCTGCCAATCCGCTGGCTTAATTCTTTGCCCTTCGGTTTGGCGCCATTCCTGACGGCTGTGACCATTGCATGGCCTTTTTCCTGCCAGTTGTCCCCTACCGGACGGATAACAACCTGAAACCATACTTCTTCTCCCGGGTTGAGTTTGGACATCACCGCCGTAACTCCGGAAATCGGGTCGACTTCAAAATCACTGAATTGCTTTATCGGGTAAACATCCGGTTTATTCAAAAGCAACTCGCAGATACCATAATTTTTTTCAGAGATATCAATATTATGAACATAGTCGTCAACCTCAGAAATCTCCACAGTCGGATATTGTGCATAAACTTGGCCCTCAACAAAATCCTTCAAATGTACCGGCACATGAATATAAAATTGAATAAATTTATCCTTGGCAACTATTTCAAAGGAGAGATGATTCTGAAATTCAGAACTGTCGGAATAGATACCATGAATGGCTGCAAACATCTGTTCTGCCGCAAGAGGAGATTTTTCGTTATTGCGAGGAACATCGATCCGCAGAACTGTGTACTCTTGTGAGTTCAACCATTCGACCTTGCGCATTCTTTTGCTTATCTGCCGGATCGCCCAGATAAGATAAATCGGACCGATAATGAGTACGGCATAGATTAGATACAATATATAATTCATTTGTTCCCTTCATTGAAGCGTGCGAATATAAAGGCACGATTCGGACTAATATAAATTCAAGTGGTAAAAGCTAAAACTTACGGATATTATATCACATTGGATGAGCAGAATAAAAGCGAGCGAGGAATGAATTAATGGAAAAAATAGCTATTGGTATAAAGTTAATAAATTATCAAAAAAAGATTGATAACTAACAACTCTATAGCCAATAGCTACTTTATTTGAGTCCGTATATGTTTGCCGAAATTTTCTTGAAGAGAGGCTTTGTCTGGAGATTGATAAGTACAGTATTTTTCTTGACGACACGTTGCTTCATCACTCTTGTGACGATCTCTTCGACCGGTAAGCCTTTCGGTTCGCTTGTCAAGATTTCCATAATAATATCTGCGACCGTTCCTTCCTGAAATCCCCATTCGGCAAGTGCGTAAATACCACGGCCGACGAGTACGAACCGTTCATCTGCAATAAGCTCGTTGTGAACTGTTGCTTTGACAATCTTCTTCTTATCGAAATTTTGAGCACCGATTGCTTTGGCGATGTCGTCAAAATGCATCGGTTTATTATTCTTCTTCAAAACGTAGTAAATCTTGTCCCTGACATTACGAGGATTAACCTCTGGCCAAGTCGCTAAACCAATTTCACCACTCTCTGTTTTAACAAGTTTCTTGCTGATCAAAGGCAACTCTGACAGGAAAGCAATTTTGTGCTTCTGATGATCAGGATTGGCTTCGATTAGGACCTCCAGAGAAGCTGGCTTTTTTGTCTTTTTTAAATGATTTACCCAATCATTGATGATTTTGATAGCATCTTCTTTTGATAGGCTAGCCAACATCCAGCTAGCTTCGAGCTCTTTGGTTTTCTCGATGCGAAGCAAATCGGGCATCAGCACGAAAATCAAATGAAGAGAATTAAACTCATTTTTGTTCTTGGCATAGACCTGATCAAGAAACTTTTCTGCGATTTTCTCATGATTTGTGATACCACCGTTTCCTTCCATAGTCTCAATAATCTGAGAAATATATGGGTTTTCTTCATGGATTATTTTTCTAGCAACCTTTTTTAAGGCCTCTCTCTCTATCTGACGAATCCGCTCTCTGGATAAATGCAGATCTTTACCGATAGACGATAAAGTCTGATGCTCAGCATCAATACCAAAACGGCCAAGCACAACTTTTTTCTCATTTGGCTTGAGATCCTCGACAGCTTCTTTGATGGCCCTGTATGGACTAAAGTTTTTTACAACCATTTTTTCCTTGATACTTAAATATTTTATTTAACGATTTATTTGATTAAATTTTCAACTGCTGCCCACTCGGTCGGTGCACCTTCCGGCACTAGAATCGCTAGCTGATCGCCGGGTTGCGCTTTGAAATAAGATACGGAGGCAGGCAAAACCTGATATTTTTTATCTTGGTGGGAAACAATATATTTGCCCTCACCGGCATCTTCCAAAACTCCTATAAGTTTTTCTCGCTTGATTGGACCGATCTGCTTGTAGACGAACGATCCATCTTCCAGAATAGTCAACTTCAAAGTATCACCGGTGACCAATTTGGATTTGGAAGCATAATTAGCCGATATTTGATATCCTTTGCCGTCAGGACCGACCATTTTTTCTCCGTCAAAAACACCTTCGATAATTTTCCCATCGGTCTTTAGATCCATATTTTTGGCCTTTTCAGACATACCCGATGAAAAAAGCAGATTCTTGGCCTGCAAGATTTTACTCTCAGCAGAATCAAGCAATTCTTTAATGGCTTTCAGGTCCAGTTCGGTTGACATTTTTCCTTTGTTTTTTACTTCCAGAAAATATTCCGTAAGTTGGTTATACCCTACCATATTATTGCAATTACGTCAACACTTCTCGAAATGTAGAACAAAATAAGCAGATTTAGATCAAGTTTTAGAGATTATCCACACCTGCAAAAAGACGCTTATAATGAATCGATCATATAGTTATCTCATGCTGTTGGCGTGGCCGATGTAGATTGCAATCCGGGCAAATCGATGGTGTCAACACGTGATCGCTCTAGAATTTCAGTCTCAACGATCTCACGGGGACGACCAAATTTCAGACGGGAAAGTTCCTTGATTGCTTCGCCGAGTTTTGGATTTCCATCATTATCCTTCGGCCAGATACTCTCGCCGTTGAAAGGTCTGGTCGGCGCTCCGTCTATCAGCTCTTTTATATAGAAATTATATTTATCGATCGTAGTTAAATCTTCCGGTTTTAAAGGCTCAAATTCCTTGACAAAAAATTCAGCGTCGGCAGCTCCCATTCTAAAAGCGATCAAGGTACCGGCATTGCCTACAACTGCTGCCCTGATTTTCTCATCGAGCTGTTCGATATATTGGTTGGTAATCGATAACCCTAACTTGTATTTTCTGGACTCAGACAGAATCGTGGCAAAAACATCGGTAATGAAATTCTGGAATTCATCAACATACAGGAAAAAAGGAATACGCTGATCTTCCGGTGTATCTTGCCGTGAAAATGCACCCATAGCTATCTTAGAAACGATAATCATACCCAACAGAAATGCGTTGATCTCCCCTATCATGCCCTTGGATAGATTGCAGATCAGAATTTTTTTGTTATCCATAACATCTCTAAAATCAAATGAAGACTTCGTTTGTCCAAGGATATTACGCATCATATCATTCGTCATAAATCTGCCGAATTTGGAGGTGAAGTAATTGAGCATCTCAGATTTGTGAAAATCAGCTGTTTTAGCCATTTGCTTTTCCCAGAAACTTCTTATAACCGGATCTTTCACATACTTTACCCGATCCTTCTCAAAATCAGGATCAGTGAAGAGGCGTGGCACATCAATAACTGTGCCGCCATCCGGATGAGACATCAGGGTCAGAGCTGCATTCCTCATCCAATGTTCGAATTGTGGCCCGACCATACCTGTCTGATTTGGATCAAATAGTTTGTAGAATATTTGAATTGATTCCTGGACTAGAAAATCCCGCTGATCCGGCGTTTTCCACTCAAGCATATTCAACCCCATCGGACGCTCCTTGTCAGCCGGATTGAAATAGATTACGTCGTCAGCTCTCTCTTTTGGAATATGCTTGAGAATCCATTCGGCTGCATCTCCATTCGGATCGAGATAGCAAACACCGTGGCCGGCCTCGATATCCTGACGGATCATATTTTGAAACATTACTGTCTTACCTACACCGGTCTTACCAATCTGGTATATGTGACGCAATCTATCAGGTAGTTTGACCTTGATCATTTTCTCTTGACCACGAAAAACGGCCTTGCCGATGACAGTGCCTTCGGTTGGTAGATTGGCTGGTGGCGGTTCTTTTCTGGCTAACAGCCAGTTGATATTTGGAGTATCGACAAAGCGGTTTGGCAGATGATAGATAGAAGCTAATTCTTCAGTATTGAGAATCATTTTTTGTCGTCGACCAAAAATTCGAAAGACATAATTAGCTACTTCCTCTGATTTTTTCATAGGAAATTTGAAAATAAAACCGTTTGAGTCCGGTGCATTGAACTGATTATATGAGGCAGCAATATTTCTGCTGATTTCCTCTGCAGTCTGTTTATTCTCAGCCACCGCAACAACACGTAGTTGACATTCGAATCCCAGCTTGGCTGCTTTTTCACCTAGCAATTTGACCTGATTTTCTTGCATCGGTGTTAACTTCAACATTTCCCGGTTGACCGGCTGTTCTTCCTGGCTTTTATTACCCAAATTTTGCGACGCATCGCTCGCAAAATTAAGAAAATGCTCCGATGCCCGGACTAGCAAGCTATTCGAGTAAGTAATCCTGGACTTGCCGTGCTGGACATTGTATGCAACACGTTCACCATTTACTCTCCAGTGCCCGTTTGTCGGTCTGACAAGTAACTGAATTCCCGCGGTTTGATCCGGTGTTAATTTCGAGAGTGAATTCGTGATAGCATTGAGAGGATCTTCCTCTAGCATCTTATAGGTCTTGACTGGAAGGATATATCGCTTGATCAGCTGTAAATTTACAACACTGATCTGCAAAGGCTTATCGGGAAAAATCGAGTGATCCTGATCCTCTTTCACTTCGGCATAGGGATATTGGGCTTGGATATTCTTCAGAATAACAGCTGAGATACTCTTCGGACAGCCAATATAGAAGAGTATTTGACCACTCTTGGCGATAATCTCGAACGAAACGTGCGGTTGCGCTCGAAAACGCTTGAATAGATGATGATCAAAGAGAGAATTAAGATTGGCAAAAAACGGCTCAATGACTGCCAGCATCTCCTGGAAATTCTTGCGTTGATCATCCTCCTCGGCATGTCTCTCCTTCGGTACCGTGACACGATACATTATCCAGCCGTCGGTTAGTTCCACTTGCCGCCGGCGAATCAAGATGGCCCTGATCCAGCTCACAGCCATACAGACCAGCGCTATCGCCCCGGCAATTATCAGTAGCCAAAAATACCAGGCCATTCCTCCGCCCTCCTGATAAAGTGCTGAATTGTAATCCCCTCCTCCGTACATATATTATGCCGCCTTATTTTGTTGTTCCACTTCTTCTTTACCGGCCGGCTGTAACGTTTGAGCTATCACGCCTGAATTAAGCTCTTCCGGACTTTTACTCGATATCCCGGTGATCTTGTCCAATAAACTTCTAAATCTGTTCCTCTTCGCCTTCGGCCCTTCAACTGGCGCACCGGCGCTGACTGGAACTTCGGCAACCGGCTGTGCTTCGACTGATGAATCCGCTGTATTCGGCAGATGACTTAGATTAAAATCATTGGCTGTCTTTTCTCCGGCTAACTGAGAATCAGTCTGCCCTTCAGTTGCAGCAGGTTCTTCTGATAAAGTTCTCTCAATATCATCAGTGGTTCCTTCTGCTCCAACTACTGGCGATGCCGATTCAACAGTAGTCTCCGGCTCAGCTGTCGGGACTACCTCGTCAACCATCGCCGGAGCTTCGACTGATGCCTCTTGCGATTTGATAATAGGATCGGCTACAGATTGGTCAGCGACAACCGTCTCCCCAACGGTTGCATCAGCAGCAACAGCGTTTGTATCTACCGCTGGCTTGGCTGCTTCCGGCACAACAGTGTCTGCGGCAGGAACATCGGTAACAATGGGCTCAGCCGGCGTTATTGGTGGTATATTTGCATCTACCGCCTGGTTTATCACTTCATCCTCACTAGCGGTCCGAACGATCTGTCCTGCCTCCCCCGGATCTGCCCCATCCAGCGCAGCTCTCATCGGCGTCTCCGGCACTTTTACGTTCTCACCTCCATCATCTACCGGCACAGCAAAATCAGCCGATTCCGCTGCATCGATAGCCGGAGTCGTGACTTCTACATTTTGAGCTGTTCCTTTATCCGTCTCCCCTATCAACTCCCGCAATCCTCCGGGACCGGTAAACGGATTAACTGTCCCGTCAGTCTCAGGCTCTGCACTTCGATCTTTGGCAATAGTATCCATAGTTTTTTCTCCTCCAGGCCGAAGACTACTCTTACGGCGTTGAATTTGTTTACTTATTTGATGCAATTTGCTCGTAATATTTTTTTCATGCAATAGCTCGTGTCCTTCATCTAGAGCTATCTTAGCCAGAAGACGTCGAGAAGCTTCTCTCCCGCCGGTAGCTCTTTGTCCGCTTCGTAAATCTGCACCCGCTGCCGCGTGATGCGACAAAACCTCTCTTTGTTTATCTGCATCAATTCTTCTGGCCGCCTGACTATGCAATTGTTCGATTATCGGATGTCGACTATTTACCATTTTTTTCTTGCGCTAACTGATGAAAACTCTCGTAATTTGCCGCCTCCCGGAAGACCCTGACCCAATCTACAATCTTATGAGATTTAAGATTGAGTTTTGAAGCTTTCAGATGCCCGTCTTTGTCAGTATATTCTAAGATAAATTTGATTGCCAGCAAATCTTCATTGGTCGGAGGTATCTGCGCCAAGCTCATTTCGTCGATCTTGAAACCGACTATCCGGCCTCCCTTTTTTTCAATATCAGTCACCTTGGCAAGCTCCTGATTTGAAAAATCCCAGATTTGGCCTACTTCTAGATGAAGTTTACCCTTCTTACCCAAATCTACTGATAGTTTGTCTATCTCTCCGGGAGTTGCCGGCTCTGGTGTCACCGCTTTGATTTCGAACTTTTGTCTCTCTTCGTCTATTTTCTCTATGTAATCTTTTAGACCCCCGGCCGGTTCAAAATTAGCCCCGAAAATCTCTTTGAGCAATTCCCCTAAACCAAATGGCATACTCCGCCCTCTGTGAGTACTTGGAGTTATCCACATCTTGTCACGAATCGGCATGCCAAAACTTAAATTTAAATCCCTAGTACCGCCGTTCCTGGTACTAATTGAGAATCCAGCAGCGTCAGTATCTCTATCATAGTTCCAGTTTATAATTGTATCATATCCCATCGCAATAATGGCATCTGTGGCTAACTTGCCCAGACTTTCTCCCGGGTTGACGAATACCTTCCCCAGAGTCTGGTGCGTGTAAGTGCATCCGGCTTCTGGCTTGGTTAATTTCTCCAACTTCTCCCTGATCTCTTCGAGTTTTTGGAATCTTTCGTTGCTTGCTAGATCAAGTCTTCTTTGTTTCACCTTAGTGATTGGATCAGTATTCCATTTTGTCTTAACCAGGCCATAATCAGTTTGATCCTGGGAAGTCAGACGATAATTTACGGGATCATGGCCGTCATGGATGAAACGTAACAAACCAACAGGATCATCAACATCATCCGCTAGTCCGAACATATTTTGGGATGATTTATCGAAAAATGAGTTATAAAATTCCTGGGGATAAGCCTTGTTGTCATTTATCGAGACAAACTCAACAAACCTGTCGAGCTCTTCCTCGGTTATTTTGATTTGCTTGCTTCTTGTTTTAATTGATAGTTTATCAAAATCAATAAGATCAAGGCTCTTCAGCGCCTCATAGACAAATTTGGTAGCCGAACTGTCGCTGCCGGATAACGGGCCATGGTGGTCTATCCAACCGGTGGCCTGGATCATGATCCGGTCATAAATAGAAAAACTGCCGATTTTCTTGCCGGTCAGGGCTTCCAGCTTTGCTTGCTGTTCCAATGATAAATATTCTATTCTTTTGCCAAAAAGAGCCTTTTCGCCGTCGGTAAAAGATTCAACAGAATGATCAAATATACTCTCTAAGTAAGCCTTTTCTTCGTCCGAGAACCCTTCAGGCCATTTGGCTGGGTCTATTATCCGGCCAAAAATCGATCGAAGCTCGCCAGTAAACTCCCCTATCTCCTTACCAAAAACACCTTCCAGATGTTTTTTCTCTTCTGCTGATAAATCCTCCAGCTCCCGGCCAAAATATGAACCGACACCATTATGATTGCTTTTATCCACATTTATCTTGCCGGGGGTCTCTGCTCCCTTGTCCGTATATTGGACTTTATCCTCTTTTGTATGCGCATTGAGTGGAATCTTGGCCGCCCATTCCATCAAGAAAAGGGCTGATTCGCCGTCCAAATCAGATTGTTTATTCATCCTTTCGCTCAACCAGTGAACAGCGATCTTCTCTGCCCATAGCCGTCTCGTCTGTTCTTTGAACTTCTGTTCTCCCTCTTTCGCTGTATCAGCATTTAGCTCATCCCAACTCCCGACCGATGCAAGAGTAAGAGCAGCAGCATCGGGAGCCACACTAAATTCGAACTCCTTCCATCCGTTGGCCCGGCATTCGGCGTTGTGCATTTCGACGATTTCATCAATTGTATGAGGACTCCCCTCTTCCGGCAGATAATGTTCTGCTTTGGGGTCAGGGCCGCCCGGTTTCTCATTTACAGCAATAATACCCTCCTAGCACACTTCAAATCATGCCTTAATTATCGCAGAGAGCGTCTCTATTTGCAATAAAAAAATTAGTTCTAAGTACTAAGTACTAAGTTCTAAGTACTAAGTACTAAGTACTGAGTTCTAAGTACTGAGTTCTAAGTACTGAGTACTAAGGATGATTTATTCTTCGAGGATAATTCTGATTAGTTCTCGACAAGCTCGAACAATAAATACTGTCTATTCTTCGAGCGCAACGCAGTGGAGTCGAGAAGTTTTGATCAGTTCGTTCTCGACAAGCTCGAACAATAATTTTGATCACCCTCCGCTCTACATTCTACACTCTACATTCCCCCCTTCTACACTCCCCGTTCTACATTCCCCTCTCCCCGTTCTTGTTGACAATTAGACGCTTATTTATGGTAGAATTGTATTAGAACTTATTTTCTTTTTATTCTTCGAACACTTAGCGTGAGAAGTCTCTATTTATAGGCTTCTTCCGCCCAATCAACAAGATTAATTATTTTAGGAAGGGTATTTATGGACTCAAACACGAACACCAGCCAAAATGTAGCCAACGATGACTACACCACGATGTTTCTCCCGGGAATTTCATATGACGATTTCATCGACAAGGATATTTTCACTCTGATGAAAGTCGAAAATATGACGAAAGAGCAGCAGAACAAACTCCTAAAAACGATGATAGATACAATTCAGCATCGTGTTATCAAACGGATTCTGGAAATGCTCTCGGAGGAAGACTTCCAGACAGTCAAGAAAGCTCTCACCGAAAATGACCAGGACTCATTTTCCAAGGCGGTCGCCAGCAGCGGCATAAATGTGTCTGAGCTTTTCAACGAAGAGGCAGTTTATTACAAGATTGAGATGGTTAATACTGCTAACAGGCCAGTTATAGCAAAGGAGGACTAGATGGCTGTTCGACCACCGGAAGCGTCACCGCCACAGCAACCAGCCGAAAAGCCGGTTTTTGCGCCGGCTAGATCTGCCGTACCTGATCATGCAGTCCCCGGACCCCAGGCTGAACATCAGGATAGAAACCCTTTCTGGCGGAACAAGACGCCAAATGCTGTCAAAAATTTGGATTATCCGGAATCTCCGGAAGCACCGCTTCGGCGGGAGCAAAATTATTCTCGAGAAGAAGAAGTCATTCATACTGCGGAAGCCATCAGCTCACGTGAATTTGAAGCTGAGTTTCTGACCAAAAGGCAAAGAGAAGTATATTATGATGGCTTTTGGGGACGGGCTCAGTCATATCTCTCGGGCGATGGACATTGGGAAATCAAGCGGGATGAAAATAAAAAAATAGTAGATATTGATCTACAAGGTAGCGATTTTCGGATAAACAAACGGACCGGTTCGGTTGAATACAGAAGGGGTCACGCCGCCCTTCGGGAGACTATTAACTTTGCTGAAAAGATAGTCTTAAAAGGCGCAATTACGGCCGGCGTTGCTATGGCCATGAATTGGCTTTTGGGCGCGGAGGTGGGCTCAGCGGCAGTTGCTGATATGGTTGGCCGAACAGTCTTGGGCAGTGCAATCGGACGTGGATCCGTCGAACTCACCAGACATTTCAGTAGCCAGGAACGGCACTTAAAACAACAAGAAATTGCTGCCACGCTTCGATACTTCAAAAAACTAAATAAGTTAAATGAACGAGAAATTGCCTACCAGAAATTTGATGAAACAGATCCGACCGATCCATTCACCGACGAACCGATCACACGAGAGACTTGGGAACTTCGGCATAATCAAGCAGTTATCGATCGCGTCAATTTTCAAAACAGCTTCGAACATCTCTCAGTCGACATTCAATACCAACAGGGCGAAGAGGAAAACGATGACGGTACTCCAAACAAGAAGACAAAGGGATTCCTCGGTAAACTTTTTGGCAAAGAAGCCGATATTGATCCATATATAGACCTAGAGCACAGCGATAACAATCCGGAAAAACGCGACGGGACAGAGATGTATCAACCTAGTTACGTTTCGCCCGATTCAACAACAATGGCAGAGCTTCGCAATAAGTTAGAGTCAGAGCGTCACAACTGGGAAAACCGTTCGGAATGGGGCGATATGATCGGCAGCATGGCAGTAACGGCAGTAACTCTTCTAAACGGCGGCTGGGGTCATCTGACCGGCAAAGCCTATGACAATATGACGAATGCATACAATAGCGGAGAAACTGTCAAAGGCATCGATATTGACCGCGATGGCGTTTCTCATCCCGTCAAGCAAATTCAAGATCAGGCTTACTATCTATATAAAAGTGTTGGTGAGCGCCTGGCAGCCGAGAGAATCGGCGATGTCGGGGCAGCCGCATTGGATGGTTTTAAAGGTATCGCCGAACATGGCGGGCATCTGCTTTATGAGGGAGCAATTGCTTTGGGGCAGCTGGGCAAAGAAGCTTTTTACCGCGAAGCAGTCAAACGAGTCGGTATCCAGCTTGCGGGAGTAATGGCAGCAACCGTCGGCAGATTCTTTATCGGTAAATTTTTCAATGACGGCCGTCACCAGAGAGATGCTGATACCAGAACAGAATTTATCCACAATCAGGAGATGAAGCGCCGCCGTCTGCTGCCCGAAGGCGACGTTCGTGATCAACTTCTAGAAATGGCGAGGAACAACCGTCTGCCTCTCCCCGGTCAATATTATCTTCAGGATTTAAGCGAAAATGGAGATAATTCAGCTAACCAAATTATGAAAGTTATTCGTACCGATGAGATTGATCTGGATCATCCCGAGAGAAGTTGTGTTGATATGCAAGTTGTTAATGAGGCCAAGGAATTCAACCCTGTTCAAAGAGTACCCCTGATAGACTTGGTACGCGCCGATTCCCGGTTCATTATGGTTATCCGAAATGAAAAATTTGCCAAGAAAAAAGAAGAGGAAAGAAGAGGAACCGCTAGTACCGGTGCTGGAGCCGCACCATCTGGGCGAGGACCATCAAGCTTCGGATCCGGCGAAAGCGGTAGCGAAGGCCCTACGCCCGTACAAGAACCAGCGGAAAACGTGCCCGAAGGTATGCAGAAAACCGAGGGCGGCAAACTCCTCGAAAAACAGTCAGGCCGAGTCGGTAATTATGAAACAGCCGGACAACATGAAGCCAACCCTGACCAAAAAGAAAAGGCCCTTCGGGAAACATTTACGTTTGGCCGACTACCGAACGGACAGCAATTAGTTGTTTCTATCTCTTCTCCGGATAAAAGTGAAAAGAAAATCGCAGATTTGAAAAAAGCAGCCGCAGAATTGGGTAGCGCCTATGCTGGAATTGCCGATGATCTTGAGCAGTCTGATGCAGCCGCCGATAAAAATACAAAAAAACTCTCCGATCTCTGTGCTAGAGTTGCCGGGGCGGATATCTCCCTTACTCTGATAGTGACGACACAAGAAGGCAAATTTTTCGCCTACCGTCATAACGATGACAAAGCCCTTGTCCTGCAAATACCGAAAGTCGGCGAAGTTGAGGAAATCTTTTCGAAACAAAAGAAGAATACCGATTATTTTTTCGGCGATCAGATTATGTCCGATGGAGACCGAATCGCTTTGCTGGATCCCTATCTGGCTGCCTTGCAAGATAAAGACAAGAAAAAGATTAGCGCTACTCTACTAAAAGAGGATTCCAGATCTCTCCCTGAGATTATCGATGCGCTCATAAAAGCAGGCAAAAGTAAGAACGCAAAGTTCAATGATTTTTATGCCATCGTCACTGAGTTTAAGAAAGAGAAAGAACCACAAGCCGCCCCAAAGATCAGCGTGCCGAGGTTGACTCCAGAAGGCAACATTGAGGCAGCTTCGGAACTCGAAGTTAAGCCGGAACAGGTTTTCATACGGGAGCTAACCGACGGCACAATGGAATTCCTGAAGGTAGATAATATCAGTGACGGCAAAATTACTACCACTCCCTTCGGACTAGATCAAAAAGGAAAAATTATTTTCACCTCAGCGCCGCTCAAACCGATCTCTGTTGGGGAATTTCAGAAGAATTTGACGGCGCAAAAGTATTCTTTTCTAACTGGGAATTTCGAGAAATGGAAGAAAGATATGGAAGCAAGACACGGCCACGCTTAGCATAAAATGATAACCTTTTTGAAATACCACCTGGCACTTGCAGGTGGTATTTTAGTAATAAAAAAATGGGAAGAGCCCTTGTCCGAAGACTTGAGCAACTTCCCATTCGGTATTCCCTCGTTTCCCATCCCTGGGGGCGGGGCAGTTAAGATGTTTGCGGAGGGGCCTCGGGCTCCGGCGCGTCGCCCCGAAGAGCATCTCCGAGGGATTTCGCGCCATTCAGGAAAATGCTATTGTTAATAACATTTCCACCTCCGCTGCGGTCCGAGGCGGACTCAGCCGGCGCAGATCCCGGACGTAGGCTCAATCGAACCCCTCGAAGCCTATCATTTCGGTAATCCAAAGCGAAATTCGCTTTGATGACTTCGTCGGGGTTGACCTCCTTGATCCCGTCGAGGTTAAGATCGACAGGGAGCAACGGAGGGTTCAGGGGTGGATCGCCAGGAGTAGTCGGCGGCGGTGTTGCCGCAGCTGCTGCCTTACCAGCGATGGATGCACGGATCCACATGAATGTGATCGTGCCAGCAACTAACAAGAACAGCAGTACAAGGCCTAAGATTATTGCCCACATCGGCATAATGTTCTCCTCCAATTTTTTTTCATTCGCCTGGATTTGATTGTCTTGCTGCTGGTCTTTTTGCTGGCCAGCTGCAATCGCCTGATTCTGTGAGGTGTCATTGGCAGCGAGCTGATTGATCGCTGCCCCCATCTCCTGCTGATTGCTGTCCAAACGGGAGATGTTTTTGTTCTGGCTGTCTTCCTGCGACCGGGTGGTTGCAGGAGACACAGAGGGCTGCGAATGCTGACGGCGGGTAGTACGCCGATTTCCACTGCCATCGAAATGGAAGTGGAATTCATAGGTACTTCCGTCTTTTTTCAGCGAAGCCGACGGGGCACCTTTTTTGTCCGGCGCGGGCATGGTTGAGCCACTTGCCCACGCTGCCGTCGTCGACAATAATGCGACGGCCAACACTAAGAGGAATAAAAACCTCATCGTCGTATCCTCCTCAGGATATATGTGTCAACCGTCTAGCAGGATTGCATCGACGGACTCTGCTTTATACGGAGCAAAGAAATTTTCAATAGTTTGCCAACTTCTCTGTCTATCTACTATTCCCTTATTTCTCTATTATTCCCATATTTCTCTGATATTCCCCCTTTTTTTGTCATTCTCCTGTTTTCTTTGTCATTCCCCAGACTTTCTGTCATTCCCCTATTTCTTTGTCATTCCCGCGAAGGCGGGAATCTCGCATGCAAATATTGCCGAACAATGTATGAAAATTTCTTGCTCCGGATAAATATTCTATTGTCAAAGTTCAAAGGATTACTTAAATATCCAAAATTTGTATACTTAAATAATCCGTAATCTGTTTTGATGCCGTTTTGCTTTAAAAAACAGGCAACAATGTCCTACATAACTCTTCAATGGGCGGAGGGGGAACCCATTGTCCATCTTGCGATGGTGTGAGCTATGCAGGACGCTGCCGCCTGCAATTTCTTCGATTCATTATATCGGCATCCGATCCCTCATTCCCACCTGCCAATCTTATGATCAAGTAATCTTTTACTGCTGGTCTATCAACCAACACTTTATATTATATCACACTGCTTTGTTTTTGTCAAGAGGAATACGCCCCTTTATCAATAACTCGTCTGCCGTTCTGACATATCTATTGTTCGACTCTACGTAGTAGGTGGAGAACTTCTCCACCCTCGAATTACCGCGGAGTCGAAGAATATCAGATTGGTGTAATATGACTTGCAGCACTGTGCTGATAATCATGCAGGCGGAGGGGGAACCTACATTTCCAATTAAATGGATTGACTACCAGCACATTGACGCAAGTACTAAACGAAGATTACGAATGGATATGAATTTACGAATATTCTGTATATCCGTATTATCTGTAATCTGTTTTTTAAAAGATGTATTTACCTCCTGAGGACTTCCGCACTCCTTCATGGCGAGCTAAGTCGAACCATACCCTCAGAACTGATCATTGTATCAGAATTATATTTTTTGTCAAGAGTTTTGGTTCCGTCATACAAAAAAAGCGCCGAACTTATCCCGGCGCTATCTCGTTTCGACACCTGTTTCAAATATTACAATCCCGCGATTTGATTCCTGACTGCCTCAATATCAATCTGCTTATCGTTCTCATTTTTTGCCTGATCCACCTTTTTTAGCGCATCCAGAGTGGCCGCCAAAAACTGAGAATACTTTTGATTGATCTCATTACTAACCCTGATATAAGCAATTGAGAGACGAGCATAAACCTCGCCGATATCCCCCGCGGTTACTTCAGTTTCAAAGAAACCTTTGATCATCGCCTTGGCGCCGGCCCAATCCCCTGCATCTTGCAGCTGCTCTAGTCTTGTATAATCGAAATTAGCCATTATTTACCTCCTGTCTCTAAATCACCAATAATCAAATTGAGCGCCATCAGCTTCTGTTCCTCGCCCGTGACCGCCTCTTTCTTTTGGATAGATCCTGCCATCTCTTTTCTGGTATCCTTCAACGCATTTATCAATTCTGCCCGCTGCCCTGGATTGCCCTCAGTTTTTTTAACGAAATTACCAAGCGCCTTCTCCATCTGACCAAGATTACTTTCTATGGTGAAGGAGGTATTGGAAACAGTATCGGAAACCTTCAGCGACATAACCGCTTTCAGCTGCTCAAAGACAGTCTTATAAGTTTCCCTAGCGCCTTTCGCGGTCGCTCCACCAGTACCGGCGACATCAAGCTCCTGATTATCCGCCACCCTTTCGAATTGGGCGGCTGCGGCTGACAGACTATCAAAGTCTTCAGATAATTCAGTCACTTCCTCGTCTTCGTCGGTATCATCATTGTGGACAGTCTCTGTCGTATAGGCTTGTGCCTTGCATCGCTCCTCAACAGTTTTGATAGCGATATTCTTCAAATCCTTGACGACGCCAACCTCTTCGATAAATTGTTTTTTCAAGACATCATAGCGGAATTCAGACTGTGACTTTTCCGTATCTGTATCCTTAGCTTTTTGAATCGCTTCCCCTGCATCATTGGATTTTTTTCGCAAAGCCTCGAGTTCGCCGCTAACTGCCTTGATTTTGCCATCGTTTTCCTGGATAAGCTTTGCAAGCCTTGCGGCCTCATCAGGATCAGTATCTCTCTTCTTTATCCAACCAACTTTTATAGAGGCACCAGCGTAAAGGTCACCATTTTCTTCTCGCTCGCTCCTGAGTGCCTCCAACTCTGCCTCTTTCTCCTGTGCGGCAGAATCCGATTTCTCTCTTTCCTCTCTTATTTTTTCAAGATCACCATATTTCTCAAGTTCTTTTTCTTGCTGACCGATAGCTCCTTCTAATTGCTTGAAATCTTTGACATCTTGGGTGATTCTTTGAAACTCTGATCCATCGTTGATTGCCAACTCATTTAAATATTCGACAATTTTCGCCTTTGCCTCATTTGGTATCTTGCCGACCCCCTTGAAGATAGACTTTTCATAAACGTCCGAGAGGTCTTTTGTAACTTCCTTGACCTGCTCATATTTCTGGATATATCCCTCTAAATCTTCTGCACTACCTTCAGCTAAAACGCCACCTTTCTCAAGATTTCCGGCAGCTTTTGAAGCTTTCGTTAAGAAGTTTAGAAATCCTGCTTCCTGCCGCGACTTCTGCAATACAGTGGATCGATTGGCTGCCAGTTGCTGTTCGGGAGTCATCTGAGGTGCTTGTTGCTCAGCCTCAGCTTGCCGCGCTTCGGCTGGCGCTTGCTGTTCGGCACTATTTGTCATCTTCCTCCAAATTTTAAAAATGATGCTTTGAATTGATTGGACTATCGCTAATTCAATTATCAAGCAACTAGAGAAGACTGTCAAGGCTAATCCACAGATGAACATGCCCCGTTCCACACCCCCCATTCTACGTTCTACATTCTACGCTCTACACTCCCCATTCTACATTCCACTCTCTACATTCTACTTTCCCCGTTCCACTCTCCAACCGAGTTCTCTCATAAGCTCCAGATATTGATAGAGATTGTGCAACGTCGCAAGTCTGAGCCCTAAAATCTCATTTGAACGAATTAGATGGGAAATGTAGGCCTTTGAGAAACCCGTTCCCTTCTGGCAAGCTTCACAGCCACAATTTTCATCTATCACTCCCCTATCGGTTCGATATTCGGATTTGAGGAGGTTAATGAGTTCATATAGGTTAATATTTTTAGCTTTTTGTTTTTGGCTTTCTGCTCTGACATACACATTTCCGTGTCTCGCCAAACGTGTCGGCAAGACACAATCAAACATATCCATGCCTAATTCTGTAGCTTTTATAATATCATCCGGTGTACCGACACCCATCAGATACCTTTGTTTATCCTGAGGCAATATCTCCCCCATCAGTTTTACCGTCTCCCACATATCCCTTGTTTCATGATCAACAGCCAATCCGCCGACCGAATAGCCATCGAAGTCCAATTTGATAAGTTCTTTGGCGCACTCTCTTCTTAAATCTTCATATAAACCACCCTGAACGATACCATGAAGAAGAGGTCGATTGTCATATTGTTTTATTGTTGTATTGTTATTTTTTTGATTATTGTCTCTTGTTTCTTGTATCTTGCAATCAAAATATTCTTTTGCTCTTTTTGCCCATAAAATAGTTAATCGAACCGATTCTTCCACTTCTTTTCGAGTTGCTTTGCCGCTCGGACAAACATCTAGCGGCATCAGAATATCGACGCCCAGATCAAGCTGAATTTGGATAACTTTCTCAGGAGTGAAAAAATGTTTGCTGCCATCGAGAAATGATTTAAATTCCACACCTTCCTCGGTAATTTTGACAAGACCCCTTTTGCTGTCCCTAATAATGGTGTCATCCTCGGGCTCCCCTCGACCGTGAGTCGCTCGGGGTCGAACGGTGACCCGGGGATCCAATTCCTTGGTCTTCTGGATTCCCGCCTCCGCGGGAATGACAGAACCATAAATGACATTCTTATTATGGTTGTCCCCTCTTGCCAAAGAAAAAACTTGGTATCCCCCAGAGTCTGTAAGGATTGGCCGATCCCATCTCATAAATTTGTGGAGTCCGCCAAAATCCTTGATCAGTTTCTCCCCTGGTCGCAAGTACAAATGATAAGTATTACTAAGTATGATCTCTGAACCTAGCTCTTTTAATTCATTCGGCGAAACCGATTTCACGCTGCCGACAGTTCCAACCGGCATGAAAAAGGGCGTCTCAATCTTACCATGAGGCGTCGCCAGTTCCCCGATTCGGGTACCGTTATCTAATTTTTTGATTAATTTAAAAGACATTTTGTAAATTTTTAATTGGTCTTCTCAATAGTGTCATCCTCGGGCAGGCGGCAGCCATGACACGGGGATCCAATTCCTTATTTGCAAGCAACTAATACAAGGTATTGAAATTCAATAAACCCCACCTAACCTCCCCTCGAAAAGGGGAGGAATGAAACCCAAGAATGACAAAAGAAAGGATGTAAAAAGACTATTAATATTATACCAAAAGGAGCCTTTCGGCTCCAGGTGGTATATTCTTATCACTTACAAGCTTATCAGCTTACTAGCTTATTCGCTTGCTTATTTCATTTCGACAGTTGCGCCGGCAGCTTCAAGCTTTGCCTTTGCAGCTTCAGCATCTTCTTTCTTAGCACCTTTCAAGATATCTTTTGGAGCAGCATCAACTAAATCCTTGGCTTCTTTCAAACCAAGTTCTGGCTTGATTTCACGAACAGCTTTGATAACGTTGATCTTCTGTGCGCCTGCGCTAGTCAGAACAACATCAAATGCTGTTTTCTCTTCAACTGGCTCAGATGAGGCACCAGCGGCAG
Source organism: Patescibacteria group bacterium (assembly GCA_041674765.1). Taxonomy (GTDB): domain Bacteria; phylum Patescibacteriota; class UBA1384; order XYA2-FULL-43-10; family 1-14-0-10-43-13; genus JBAYVE01. The sequence continues at coordinate 168,804 of JBAYVE010000002.1, read as the reverse complement.
GCATCGCGCCCATCATCATTGGAGCAGCGGCTGAGACACCAAACTTCTCTTCGAGAACTTTTACAAGTTCTGCCAATTCGAGAACTGTTAATTTCTCAATTTTTTCGACGAGATCCTTGAATTTCTCAGGAACCTCTACTTCTTTCTTCTCTTCCATGATTCTCCTTATTAAACGTTTTTAATTAACCTAATGTATTGGATTCCCGGGTCATGGCGTTGCCTGCCCGAGAATGACACTATACTCAGTTTATAAGATTACTGCTTGTTGTTTACAGCTTTTAACACGTTGACCAAACCCCGAAGATTGCCGGCAAGAACGTTGACCATGCCGGATAGTGGTGAAGCGATCGATCCGACCATTTTGGCCAAAAGCTCTTCGCGTGATGGCAAGGAAGCTAATTTCTTGACCATTTCAGCATCAATCATCTTCTTTTCAAGAATTCCGCCAAGAATTTCCATGGCCTCATGTTTCTTTGCGAAAAGATCTATCTCTTTTGCAGCGGCAACCTCATCGTTTTTGCCAAAAGCGATCGCAATAGGTTTTTTGAAGATACCTTCCTCAAAAGTAATCCCATTTTTCTTTAAAGCGATTTTAACCAAGGAGTTTTTAGCAACATTGAAACTAATGCCCTTCTCACGCAAAGCGTTCCTCAAATCCTCAGTTTCTTTGACTTTCAGACCTTTGTAGTCAACTAACACTGCAGCTTTGGCACCAGAAATTTCCTCTTCTAATCTAGCAATCAATTCCTCTTTTTTCTCTCTTGTTTTTGCCATGAATTCCTTTACTTTCGTAAATTTCGTTACTTTTTTGTGACTCTATTTAAAAAAATCTGCGACTAGCGCAGAAATCAAGAAAGTATAAAATTTATTGTATATGATGGCAGCAGAATGCTGATAGACATATATCAATAATATTTACTCTATACTAACGGAATTCCTGCACAAGACTTCTATCGCTATCCGGGCTGGTTTGCCGGCTGTAGTTTTAGCGAAGGCTAGTGGTCTTTGGACTCTATTAATTTATCATAATTTAAGTAAGCTGTCAATAATCATCAAACGTGATTCCGAAAACCTTACCCTTTCCCTGTTTCTTATTGTTCGAGGAGGAACGACGAGAACTTCTGTCACTTATTAGTACAGTGACAGAAGTTCTCATTTTTAAGAGCACCATTTAAAGAATAAATACGTTTATTAGGGTTTTCGGAATCATGGTCATAGGACTCTAATTTCTTTGAACGACCTCAATCTGTTTGTTCAAAGCATTTAGTTCATTTGTCGCATTCAAGGTCTCCGGCTCAGCTTGGAAGTAGCCCTGTTTGGCTACCAGAATCTTGTACTCACCTTTAGGCACGGTGGTCTGGTATTTGCCCTGTTGGTCGGTAATTGCTGTCTTTACGAGCACTTTTCCGCCTTTATCCATAATCCTAACCAAAGCCAATGAAACACCCTGAGAATTTGTTTTATCAACGACATTGCCCCATGGGGAGACTTTGAATAAACTCGCCAGAGTAACAACCCAGAGAATCGGATAAATAATAATCAGAAAGTTCAGCGGATTTCGGGGATTGGCTAGAAGATTTAGTATCGATGTATAAGTGCCGAAAATCAGGAAGACCAGGGAAACATAGAAAAGTACTTTTTCAAACTTACTAAGTCTATTTAAACTCAACAATTTCTTTTTTGCAGAATGGCTGTCCATCGAAAGGACGATACTTGGAATAATCAGCCCTTCTTTGTCTTCCTTTACCTTTATAACATCAGAGGGATGATAAACGTCCTTTAGATTCGAGACTTTGTAAAGATCTTTATCTACTGAGAGACGGTAGGAACCTTTCTCCGCGATGAAAGCATAATTGCCCTTCTTGTCAGAATATGTAGTTGCAACTATCTTTTCAATTGGGTTACCGGCAATATTCTTTTCCAACCTAATCAGGCTTAGCCGTGCTTGTGCGATCGGGATGCCAGTCCCCTCTTCGACAACCTTGCCCCATTCCCGCCTTTTACGCCTTGAACCGATTGATAATATTGAATATAACAATGCCCGTAAATATTCTGGGAATGAAAAGAGGGTCATCGCATTGGCAATCGGCGCAGCGGCAGCAGCTGCCCCAGATGCCGCAACTACAGCAGCCGAACTAGCGACAGGCAAGGCTACAGTCTGCGCAGTCCCTCGAACGTTGATTTCATTGATTATTCTTGAAATAACATCGTCAATTCGAATAATCACCCCTGGTATAACACTCCAGACATCATCATCCTTCAAGATATCCTTGGTAGTAAAAGTGTAATCATCAGAATTTGCACGATCTCCATTTGCCGCCTCGGAGAAAACTTTGAAGTGATAAGTTTTGCTGAACTCCAAATCGCTAAGTACCATTGTATGGATCGTATTTAGACCGGTGTCAAGTGGAGATTGCAGAGAATAACCGGTATCAAGACCATAACTGACCATACTGGTAGAAGGAACAGATGTTTTCCACGAAATAGTAGCAAATGTTTTCTCTCCCATCTGATCAGATGGTGTTGATGTTATATCAGAGATTATCAGTTCTCCCTCCCCTGGCAATATTCCGGCAACATTTATACTATTTGAGATTTTACTCGAGCGGTTCATTGCTTTGTCTACAGCAAGCACCGAATAATCATAGTTTTTATCAGGGGTAATTGCGTCAACATAGCTTGGATTTCCGCTGGAATCAGTACTGACCTTCGTTACTATTTGATTTGGAAGTAAGATCGGATCTTCATACCGATAGACGATATAGCCCAGTATTCCGCTGCTGATACCGCCCGTATTGCCATCTGAAGCTTTGCTCCACGAGAGAAGCGCTTTGTAATCGAGCGCTGACCTATCGGTAGGAGCATCGGAGATACTAAGTGGTTCAGTCAGCGTCGGGGCTGACGTATCGACATTAAAATATAATGTTTGCGAGAAAGCACTGGAATTACCGGTATTGTCATGTGCCTGAACGGCGATACTATAGATACCATCTGAAAAATTACATGTTAGGGAATTAGCGGTAGTGGTTTCAGCGCAATTGTTCGAAGCTAGCGGGGGTATGGTAAGCATAATTGAGTAATGCTTCAAGCCAGAGTTAAGATCTGTAGAGGCTGGCCATGTTATCGTATTATTTCCCCTATTTGTGTACTCTATATCATCAATTGAGTTTGTTTTTTCGGTGATTGTCGGCAGACCTGGTGCGGAAGGTAGATCGTTATCAGCTTTTGCTGATGCCTCATTAGAGGATATTGAATAATTATCAGCATCATCAACTGCTTTTATCCGATAATAGTAAAGAACACCATTGGCTACGTTGGTATCGATATAACTATGCTCAAGGTTATTTCTGGTGTCGCCGATCTTGTTTGCACCCAGATCCGGAATGAAATTCGGCGATGTAGAACGAAAAACCGCCATTTTTGTAAAGTCGGTGGCCACAGGATTCTTCCAGGAGAGAGAAGTAGTGGTTTTACCGCCAACAGCCACTAAGTTAAGCGGGGCATCAGTCGGAGTTTTATCGAGTGATATGGTGGCGGAAACCACTCCAGACTCATGGCCAACTGAGTCTTTCACCTTTAGATAGACCGTCTTAACGCCGTCGTTAGATGAATCGGCCAAAATCCAATTGCTAATAGATGATCGAACCGGCGTATACTCTGCACCCGTTAAATCAGAGCTATTTGATATTTTCATTTCCAAGGCAGTAGTATTGTGGGTTATTGATAATGATACTGTATCCTGATTGGTTTTTAGGCTACCGGAATTAATCGATAGCGTTGCCGTAGGATATTCACGAAATTCCACGTCGACGGTATGATTTTGTGTGATATTTGTAAATTGTTTGGAAGATGGCGAACCGACTGAATCGCCATCGGCGACAACATTGAAGACATAGCAGCCTGAGTTTGGAATGAAGGTCATAACAGCAGAATCCGAGCCGTAATTTATTGCTTGCGAAGAGTTTGAAACCGAACCACAACCGGTGGATGTTGCCGCAACAGTGAAAGTTTTGATCGCAAAAGTAGCTGTGACAGATTTGTTGGATGTGATATTTGTGAGGTGACAGACTGCACCTTCGACAGAATCGCATCCAGACCAGGAGGTAAAGTTCGCTGAAATATGGGGTAAAGCCGTGATGTCGATGCTTCCGTCATAATTTACTGTCTGCTCTGTATTTGGCGAAGTATCACTTACGGAAGCTCCGTTTCCTGCTTTGGATATCTGGACGGTGAAAGTTTTGATCGCAAAAGTAGCTGTGACAGATTTGTCCGAAGTAATATTGGAAAGATGGCAAACATTGCCAGATACAGAGGTGCATCCGGTCCAAGTTGTGAAATTTGAGTTAATCGATGGAGAGGCTGTAAGGTCAACACTTGTTCCTCTATTGACCGGATCAACAGCGGAAGGAGAAACAGTGCCTTCTCCCGTGCCGTCTATAGAGATAGTTATAGAATATTTTGGATAAGTCGAATTGGTTGTGCTAGCAGACCAATCTGTCAAAACATTGTCTAGACCCATAGCAGCTTTGTTAGCAGCTCGAACTTGGAAGGTGTAGCTTGTATTGCTGTCTAATCCGTTGATTGTTATTCCACTCGCTCCACCCCAGCCGGAATAAGTTTGCCAATCCTCAGTTGCTTGCAGCGTGCCATCACTTTGCCTGACATATTTACCGGTAGTTGTTTCATATATTTCATAATGGGTATAGCTTGGATTATCTGTCCCTTCAGAAACAATAACTTTTAAGGAAATTGAATCAATTTGGTTAACCGATGGTTGGCCCGGAGTATTTGCTTTTGTGTAAACCGTGGCCGAATTTGAATCATTATTGCCTATCTCGTTAAAAATATTAACGTGGCGAGTATACGCAGTATTGACTTCCAAACTTTGTTCGCTCCAGGCAATAGAATCTGCAGGAAGATCGCCGGACAAAGAACTATGCGTCAAATTATGCACTTTGTAGCCCGTTTCGATCGTCGAGCTATCAGTCCAGGACCAATCAATACTTGAGGCTGAAGCAGGGGTCCCCGAAAAATCATTTGGCGCAATAGGAGCCACACATGCTGTTGGAGTAAAAGGATCAGAAATTGATGAATAAGCACCCGTTCCATTTGCATTCGAAACTGCCCTTACTTTGAAATAATACTTGTCACCTTCTACTAAATTCGTCAACTCATAACTAGTTGTTGCGATATTATTGATAACTGCGGTATTGCTGGCGCTAGCATCAGTACCATAAGATAGGTCGTATTTGTCCCCACTTACGGAAGCTGTCCAAGACACAGTTGCTGTAGTGCTGCAGATATTTGAAACTGCCGGATTTGTTATTGTTGGTGCAGCTGGCGGCGTAACATCGGCTGATGAAGATGAATAGTCGGTCTCGATATTATCCCCGTTTCGAGCTTTAACCTTTAGCCAGTATTGGGTATATGGTTGAATATGAGCACCGTCTTTATCAGTTGTGAAAATGTATGATTTTTCAGTCTGCCCCCAAGCCATTCCCGTTGGATCATAAAAATTGGTTCCGTCGGTTGAATATTGCAAGTAATATTCTGTACCATCGGAATTTAGATTCGGCGAAATAGTAGCGTCCAGATGATAGCCGCTGACCTCGTCATAATCCCCGGCAACGGAAATGCCCGGAGTATTGGCCTTGGTATACATTGAAATCCAGCTGCCGTAACCTGTCCCGCCGGTATTTGTAGCATAGGCGCGGATATAATAGAGAGTATTCACTTCAAGATTGGAAAGAGTTTTTGTGAAATCGCCTGTTGAGTAATCACCGCTGTCAAACGAAGAGCTATCGTCCTGCTCGCCAACAGTGCTATATTTTAAACCCCGAATAGTCGGATTTTTACCTCCAGTAGCAGTGATGGATCCCTTTGCCTCAATCCAGTCGGATGAAAAATCCGTCGTTAGATAAGAATCCTTTGCTCCTGTTGTTACCGTTGGAGCGGCTGGAAACCAATTTACAGTATGGCTGCTCTCCGGATCGTAATTTGGAGGATCGATATAAACTTCGTCTAAATTTGTCGAATCAGTAACTTTAACGTAATCAACCGTCCTAGAGCTGGTATCGGGATCGATATTCCAAAAGTCGACACCAGAAGTCCCGCCCTGCATTGCCAAGACAACATTATGCCCAGAGGTACCAGTAATATTCAAAGCACCGGTAATATTTTGAGTTTTACCACTTTCAAATTTAATCGTTTTATCAGGGGTTGTGCAGTAAAATTGAGAAAAAGTATTGTTGCCGTATATTTTTGATTCCGCGGAACCTTCTAAAACCAACGCCAAGTTTCCGCTTGAAGTATCAAGAGTACCATAATTTTCCCAATTCACATTGATCGTGGCCGTCGCTTCGTATGGCGGCTTGAAAATATTGCCGGCATTGATAGTAAATGTATCAGCCAAGAGGGATGATGTGATCAACGATAAAATTTTGCCCTCTCCTCCGCCGATGATGATATGGCTAAAAACATCAGAATTCATCAATCTCAGCTCGGATTCACTGTCCCCAAGAAAAGTTAGATCTCCTGGCATTGTTGTCATATCACCATTTGTATAAATATAGAGATCATTAGAAAGATCTATATCAGGGGTATTTGTGAGCAAATCAATTGTTCCGTGTATCACATTGAGATCATGTGTAATTTTAAGGTCTCCATCGATAATTACAGAATCTCCAATCTGTTTAGAAATATCAATATCGTAAAAGGTGGCATTGGTTCCCCCAGTAGTGACAATTTGGGAACTGCTGCCATTACAAAAGCCTTCGTAGCATTCAACTATAAGCTTTTGCTGATTGGCAACAAAAGTACCATTATTCACAAAGTCTCCGGAAACCATAAATGCATTTTCACCTGCAGAGGCCATTCCACTTAGAGTAGCACCAGTACCTATCACAAGATCTTCAACACGAACGTCCGCACTAGCTGTCATACTCTTGCCAGGCCAAACCAAAAGGTCAAAATAAGTTCCATCCACCGACGAATCGATGGGTAACCCGGAGGAATACAATATCCCTGTCTCTGTGAGAGAGCCGTGAGCAGCTTGAAATGTTTCATTTGTAACCTGCGAAGCCGTTTCGTTTCTAGCAATAACAGCATTACCGTAAATATCGATGCCCGTTAAATCTGCACCGCTTGCAGTCATCACGACATTTCCATAAATATTGCCGGCGCTAGGATCAGCAAATATTAGGACGTTATCGTTCGTCCCAACCTCTGTTACAAAAGAGTAAGCGCCATTCTCATCGGTAGTAGCAACTTCTTCGTTTAAAGTACCATCGATTACCAATCTGACCTGCACACCGGCACCAGCATGAGTAGCTGCCGTACGATCCGTGTAAACAGTACCACTCAAAGTACCATATGTAATAAAATTTAAGGAATCAGCATAAACAGTATAAGGAGAGCCAGTGCCGTTGGTCCATATCATTCCAAGCTTATACCCTGAAACATATTCACTAACAGAAACACCTGTATTAGTGCCTGTGCTATAAATATTATCGACAAGTTCCCAAGACGAAGGTACTTCTGGATCAGTCGATAGGGCCCATTTGTAGTATTTAACACTGTTGTTGCTAGCAATCAAAAACACATAAATATCATTGTTGGAAGGATTTACCGCAATGCTCGGAGAAGGTTGTGATCCTTCGGTTCCAATCGAGTAATCAATCCCCCATCGGCTGGTAGATGCATCAAAATGCTTACTATACATTGCTCGTCCGGAATTATACCAAGCAGAATATGCCAGATGAATATTACCGAGAGAGTCGGTTACTGCAGACACTTCTGACCCTGAATCTGTACTCCTTGCGATAGCATTCTCAAGGTAGCCGAGGGAAGTTCCGCTCATTCCATAAGAAGAAAAAACTGTTGTTGAACCGCCGATGTACAATCTATCGCCAATAAATAAAGACGAATAAACTCCAGAACCAGCAAAACCGTTACTATAGTTATCCCAAACTTCGCCATTCCATTTTACTTGAGCACTGCGGTTTCCATTAGTCGGAACACTAGCATAAATATTATTTGAAGCGTCAGCAGCGATCGTGTATACAACGCTCCCAGCCAGACCCATACTATTCCAGTTTTCCCCATCCCACATTGCCACCAAGTTTGACGATACGCCGCCAGCCGTTGTAAAATGTCCACTCACATATAGTTTACTATCAACAAATATCAATGATCGAACCAAATTATTGACGCCAGTTCCTAATGCCGACCACTCCAAGCCATTCCACTTAGCAATTTTCGAGCCAGGCGAAGTAAAGCTTCCGCCAACATATAAATTCCCTTCTGGATCGGTGGCGACTGAAAGAACTAAGTCGTTAACGCCACTACCAAGAGCACTCCAAGTTCCTGCAGTCATATTCCATGTTGCCACTTTGCTAGCAGCTCCTCCTCCAGCCGTAGAGAAATTACCTCCTGCGTATAGAGAACTCCCAAAATCAGCAAGTGTATAAACCGTGCTATCGGTGCCGCTGCCCAAAGCACTCCATGTACTAGTTGCAGGATTCCATGACGCGATGTTTGAGGTAGCTTCCCCTCCCGCACTTGCAAAGGATCCGCCTACGTAAACAATATCATCAACCACTTTTATTACCTTAACTTCGCCAGAAGTCCCTGTCCCAAGAGCGCTCCAGGTATCTCCGTCATATTTCGCAATTCTGTTAGCAGAAATACCGCCAGCTGTTCTGAAAGTGCCCCCAATATAAATATTGTTACTGTCATCAACTGCGATTGTATTTACATCACCGTCTATCCCCCCAACACTCCCTTGGGCCTGCCATTGTCCATCACTATATTTTGCAAAATACTTCGCTGCAACAGTGCCTGCAGCCGTATAGGATCCCACGGTATATAAATCGTTACCTGAAAAAGTTAGCTGAGACACAGTATTGTTTAGATCTTGCTCGAGCCCACTCCAAGAAACTCCATTATAAACAGCGATAAACTTAAAAGAATCCTCGCCAAGAGCCTGAAAACCTCCACCCGCATACAATTTGCCATCATTGACTACAAGGGTTCTGACTTCGCTCGTAAAATTAATATATTCCCACGCAGAACCATTCCATTTTGCTGCATTGCCCTCACTCCAGCCCAGACCACCGATATACACTTCCGAATTATAAATTGCGACCGTCATCGCCATATCCATTTGAGGAGACCCCATACTGGACCATGAATTACCATCCCAGACCGCCACTACATTGGCGGCTACCTCGCCAGCCTGAACGAACATCCCACCTGCATAAACACTTGAACCATCAATCGCAATACTGCGTACAATTGCGGTGCTATCATTCATATCAATAAGGCCATTCCCTAGAGCGCTCCATGACTCAGCCGCAATATCCCATTTAGCAATTGATTTTGCGCTCGTTTCACCTGCTAAAACAAAGCTTCCTCCGATATAGAGGCTGGAATTTGATTCGATTAAAGAATATACAATGGCACTATTTTCTTCCACACCAACTACGCCGCCACCAACACTTGACCATTCAGAAGTAAGTGTATTAAATTTGGCAAGATTGTTGACAGCAACCGCTCCGGCGCTATTGAAACTTCCGCCGACATAAAGATCCGTCCCAACAACCTCTAGGGCATAAACTGGGCCGCCGACACCACTTCCGAGAGTAGACCACGAAGAGCCATTCCATTTAGCAATGAAGTTCGTTGTCAACGAATCAATTTTGATAAAACTGCCACCGACATAAACATCAGTTCCGGATATAGCTACCGCATTAACCGCCGCACTGAATCCCCCATCCCCAAACTCAAACCAGGCAGCCTCCCCACCATCATTGGCACTCGTCCACACCGGAACTTCGGTTGTATATTTAAATCCGGTAACACTAGAACCATTTGAGGCAACAAGATACATACTTGAACCGGACTGATTGAGGATAATTACATTGGTGAGTATTTTCATCTTATTACCTGCTGTCAGAACTGATCCCCAGCCGGAGATATTGTTAGCAGAAGATGATTTTTTAGTCTGAGCTTGAAGGTGATCGGGAGAAGAATTACCGAAATCCTTTACCGCTCCAACCCAAATATAGTTGTCGCCATCATAAGTAACTGTGGGTCTAGAATAATTATTTGATAAAGATACGCCGTCAAAAACAGTTGCCGCACTGCCAAAGGAAATGCTAGTTCCAGTCAATGAACCTTGGTAAATACAAACATCATAAGTATTGCATTCCGTAGCCAAGAGAACGTAACCAGCGCCGGATATGGCTTTGTAATTAGTACTAAAATATTGAGTATTATGCGCCAATGTTCCAGCGCTTACCCACGAACTTCCATCAGAAGAGTACGAATATTCTATCGCTTCTCCATTATTATAAAAAGCCCATTGAGTATTATTAACAGTATCGGTAAAGGTTTTTCTTTGAGAGCTATTATTGGTCGCTTCCCCAGTCGTAGAGGTATCAACAGAAACAGCTGCTGCTTTTGTGGATTGATTAAAGTCAAACAGACCGAATTGAGTCAGCACAATAAGCAAAATCCCTGCAGTAACAAGACCAAAACTGAATTTGTGCACCATTTGAGCCCAAGGGTTTAGGTGCCACTTATAGTACCAGCGAAATTTCATTCGGAGCCAGTCATGTGGTGCAGCAAAAAACCGCCACGATGTCTTCGTACTTCTTTGAATTCGTGCAAGTTCCTGATCTAATCGATCAAGATTTTTAAACTGGTCCGGGTTCATTCCCCTCGCGAATTAACTTGTCTACATTATAACAAATAAGTGAAAAATAGTGCAACAGACAGTTTAAGAAGTTCGTAAAGTTTATAAAGTTCTTAAAGTCTGTAAAGTTCGTAAAGTATAAAATAGAGCCGCCTTTTGGCAGCCCTATTCTATACTTTATCTCAATCCTCTATCAATTTATTTGCTATCTATGTCATGTTATTTCTTGGCGACTCTGATGCTTGGACCCATTGTTGTCGTAAGATAGATAGAATCAATTTTTTTCGGCAGATGACTTAAGATTGCTTCAAAATTTTGCTTTATCTTTTCTGGTCCGAACGAGATTTTTCCGATCGCCATATGCACGATATTTTGTTTGTCAGCGCGATATTCAACTTTTCCACCGGCCATTTCCTCTGCTGCTTTTTTCACGTCCGGAACCACTGTTCCCGCTTTTGGCGAAGGCATCAATCCCTTTGGTCCTAAGACCTTTGCAAGCTGAGCCAATTTTGGCATAACCTTAATATCAGCGATCATAATATCAAAATCAATTTTTCCAGCCTTAATGCTAGCAACAACTTCGTCGACATTTTCGATAGTAACTTCCAAAACTTTCTTTTCCTTGGTGACGCCTCCAGGCAACTTCACCATTCCGCGAATAACGCTCTTTTCCTTTGGATTTATTTTCACGTGCATTTCAACAGTCGCATCGAATTTTGATGGATTTGTATTAATCGCGAGCTCAATTGATTCATCGATTGAGTACTCTTTGTCTTTCTCGACTTTTTCAGCCAAAGCTCTGTATTTTTTACCGTGTCGTGGCTTTCGGCGTTGTGTTTGCTGGCGCTTTGCTTCCTTCTCTGCTTTCTCCTCTTTTTTCTGCTCAGCTTCTTCTTCCTTTTGAGCTTCTTTTTCTGCTTCCTCTTTTTCTTTTCGAAGCTTTTCTCTCTCTTCTGCTTCCTTCAGCAGCTCTTTCTCGGAAACTTCCTCTGTTCCCGCTGTCTCTAGTTCGTCTTTCTTGGACATAATGTTCTCCTTTGTGGTGCAAACGCCTATTTTATAAGCTCCCACATTATTAATATTTGATAAAATATAACAGAAAAATTGATTTGTAGCAACTACAATAGTCCTTTTGCGTCATAAAAAATGATAGCCCATAGGACCACGGCGTAGCCAGTGATTTTTTATGAAGAAAAAGAATTCCTCTATACCGTGTAGGGAGTTGGAGTTTGAGGATAGAGGGGCGACCCCCGCCTGCAAAAGCTGATGCTTTAGCATCTGCGGGCAGGTCGGAAAGAGCCCCTTTGTCCTCAAATAAAAGAATTAGATCCTGAAACAAGATACAGATCCCTCGACTCTGCTCGGGACGACTGCGTCGGTTCAGGATGACGTTCTAAGAATCACTTCTCACTTTGTTCGAACAATAATATGGTATTGGATCCCCGGACACCATTTCCAAGAACACCATTGGTCCCGAGGATGACACTATTTAGAATAGCCCTTTTTCATCCTAAAAATGATAGTCCATAGGGCAAGCGCTACAATGAATCTATTTTCACCTCAATCGTATGTGCCGGCATTTCGCCTTTTTCGCCGATATATTGAATGAGATAGCGAACTGCTTCCTGCATTGTATTATCGATTATATCCGCTTCCCTCTTGTTGAATTGACTTAATACAAATTGCGTAGTGTCGGGCCTATTTGTGATTTCAAAAGTTTGGTCAGCATCACCGCCGATTGCATTGATCCCAATCCGGATTCTTGTGAATTGATCAGTTCCAACACTGTCAATAATATTCTGCAATCCTTTCTGTCCCCCACTCGAGCCCTCGTGGCGAATTCTGGCTGTTCCAAGCGGTATATCAACATCATCAGACACAACAATCAAATCTTTAGGTAAAATTTTATAATAATCCATTACTTTTTGAACAGCTTGCCCCGATAGATTCATAAAGGTCAGAGGCTTTAGTAAGATTATTTTTTCGCCCTTGGCCTCTGTCTCCGCAATCAATCCGCTAAACTTTTTTTCTAGTCTAAAATTGAGAGGACCTTCAACTGGAGCAATTTCTGGCTGGCCAGCCATTTTTTCGACAAACATAAAACCGGCATTATGACGGGTGCCTTCATATTCTTTCCCTGGATTACCAAGACCGACGATCAGCAGCATAATTTTACAATTCCAAATTAAACTAATTTCAAATTATTACATTTGTCATTCCAGACTGGAGCTTGATCCGCCAGCTGGCGGGCTGGAATCCAGTATAAGGAATTGGATCCCCGGGTCATGGCGTTGCCTGCCCGAGGATGACATTTTAGGAAAATTATATTCGTAAGATTCGTACATTCGTAATTCGTATGGGGACTTTAGGGTAGCTGGGTCTTAAAGTCCCGGTACTAAATCCAACAAATAGTTTCCTTCAGCATTCGTAAGATTCGTACATTCGTAATTCGTATGGGGACTTTAGGGTAGCTGGGTCTTAAAGTCCCGGTATTCCCATTCCCCCTGCAATATCTTTCATCTTTTCAGCTGCGACTGCTTGAGCCCTTGAAATAGCCTGGGAGATTGAATTTTTCAGATCTTTTTCGAGTTCTCTCTTGTTTTCAGGTCGGAGCGCTTCTTCTGCCAAATTAATTTCAGTAAGATGCTGTTCTCCATTGAAAACTACAGTAACCCAGCCATCGTTACTAGATGCTTCAACTTCGACGTTTTTTAATTCTTTTTGGATCTGTCTAGCCTTTTTCTGTAATGCGTAGAGATCCTTCATCTTTCCCAAATCAACCATATTGCTCCCTGATTCTTATTAAATACTAAATAATGAAAAAAATCTTTGTCTTTTAAGCTCAAATTATCTTTTTATAAACTTCGTTATGCCAAATATGATAATACTGAAAAGGCAGGCCAAAAGCAACAAGGAAACAACTGAAGACATTATCGATATAGCCGGCGCATATTGTAAATTGGCGATAAAGTTCAAAAGCCTAAGCTGAGCAGCTAGTATTATCAATAACGTGAACACCAAGGTAGACATTAATAAATTTTTGAAATCTTGAATGCTAGGGGTCATAGTAACAATTATTGAGATAATAAAATATAAGATAATCCAGTTACGATAACTGGACACATTGATGGCCGAAAAAGAGGCAACAAAATAATGTATGATCTTTTCATACGACAGGTCTGTCGGGCTAAACTCTATCGGTTTGATGCCGATAAAATGTGCGAGAAAGTAAATAGCAACAATACCAGTGATAAAAGGAGCCAGAGAAATCATCATCTGTCCTAGAATTGGCAACTTCGGAGCAGAGTGTTCGACGCTACCGCCTTCCGCTTCGAATAAAGAGACCTTGGTAATCTTGGCACCAGTGACAAGGCAGAACAAAGCATGCGAGAGCTCATGCAGAATAATGCCCGGAGCCACAAATATTCGGTAACGCTTACCAAAGATTGATCTCGACAAAAGAAAATCGATAATATATGAGAGCAGAAATACGATTATGATAAGTAACATGAGTTGAAAATAGCCCGAATGCCAATTGATCTGCAGAAAGTAATCTTTGATCTTTTCTGTTTCGAAATTAACGTTCATTTTTGGTAAATTCATATCCCCTCCGATGCAATTACTTATTGCTATGATTAAAGGCCGGTCGGCCTCTGGCCGATACTGCTTACTGCTTACTACTTACTGCTTGTTTAAGCTCTGCTTCAATAAACCCGCTTATTTCTCCATTTAGAACTGCATCTGGATTCTTTGATTCATACCCGGTGCGATGGTCCTTAACCATTTTATATGGATGCAAGACATAAGATCTAATTTGGTTTCCCCATTCAGGGGCGGAGTAATCCCCTTTTAACTCCTCTATTCTCTCTTTGTGTTGCTCTAGCATCAATTTAGCCAATCTGGAACGTAGTATCTTCATGGCCATCTCTTTATTCTGCAACTGACTTCTTTCGTTTTGACAGGTAGCAACAATCCCAGTCGGAATATGAGTAATTCTAACAGCTGAATCGGTCGTATTGACAGACTGCCCGCCATGTCCGCCTGCACGATACACATCAATTCGAAGATCCTTCTGATCAATATTAACTTCTGCTGAAGATTCTACTTCGGGGAAAATTTGGACTAGCGCAAATGAAGTCTGACGCAAGGATTTTGCGTTAAATGGTGATTGGCGGACCAGCCGATGAACGCCAGATTCCCCTCTCAATTTACCGTAGGCATAAGGTCCGGTAATTTCAACAGTCGCACTCTTTATACCGGCCTCCGTCCCCTTGGTTTCATCGATGATGTTACTTTTGAAACCATTCTCTTCCGCAAACCTAAGATACATCCGAAGGAGCATTTCGGTCCAGTCCTGCGCATCTACCCCACCCGCGCCGGCATAGAAATTGATTATGGCATTGTTTTGGTCATATTTTTCCGAGAGCAGAGCTAGGATCTCCAATTTTTCGATTTCAGGCCTTAAGACTTCAAGTTCCTGAAGAGAGGAAATTTGAGCTAAATCATATAAGTCATCAAAAGGCTCCACTTCCTGCAGTAGATTTTTTAGTCTCTGGCTGACTTGACCGGCGGTTTTGTCATCGAGCCAAAATCCGGGCTGATTCATTTCCGCCTGGAGTTTATGAATTTCAGTCTTCTTTGCATCGATTTGAAGAATCGCTTTGAGTTGTGAGAGTCGTTCTCTTAGATCCATATACCAAATAGTTTATCACAGAGCTTTAATAAAATCATCCCGCCGCCGGCGGGATGATTTTATTTGTTATAGAGTCTTTGAAAGCATTTTCATTTTTGTTCGGATTTGGTTGTATTTCAGGAAAATGATCGCTCCTGCCGCCGCTAGAGTCGAGAGCAGTATGGTACCTGCTCCTGTCTCGGGCAGACCCGGTCCTGTGTCTGGTTGGCCGGGCGTTACTGGTGTAACGACCACTTTTGTCCGTGCAGTTGCGCTGATTTTCTCTTTGTTGAAAATCAATGTTGCTGTATTAACGAGAATTTCGCCATTAGCGACTCCGCTTGCAATTTTGACTCTGAAAAGAAGATAACCAGATTGGCCAGCTTCAAGTGTGCCGATATTCAGACCATCATTTCCGGTTATCTTATCAGGCAAGCTTGTGGCGGTATTACCAAGAAAGAGCCTTGTACTTCCAGCGACATAAGCAGTGTTTGTGGGAATAACATCGGTTAAATAAACATTGCTGGCTGAAGCGTTACCAGTGTTGGCAAATGCAATCTTATATTCCAAAATATCTGTTGGCTTCGCATCATTGTATTTGATGAAGTTAGCTTCATTTACAGTCACATTTCTGACAAACTTATCAATTGTGAACTTTGGTGCGGTTACCGTCTTGGCACTAGTCTTGAAACGGAAGGAAACATAACCGATATGTTCCCAGCACCCAGCGATATTGCCGATTTTCAGGCCACCGGTAGAAAATAATTCGCTACCATCCTGCCCAAAAAGCAAAGGGCCAGCCGGTTTATCTGCATAAGTCACATCAGAAAACCATTTCGTCGATCCTGGGACAAAAGTAATATCTGCATCCTGGTCCAAATTTACCCTTAAACCGTGGCTGCCAACAATCTGGCCACCTACAATAGTATCAGTGACTGTAGGTGCATTGTCTGCAGAGATAGATGCCGTAATAAGTGCCGATTTGTTGGTCGTCTGACTTGGCAAATTGACCTTGATCCGGACATCGTTCGCGGTCGTGTTTAGTACCCCGTTGTGATAGTAAACAATCGCGGAAAATTCATCTCCGGCATTTCCGGAAACCGGATTTTGCCAAGTAGAATCGTTCCTGGTCTTGTTTGTGCCACGAATTAGCTGATAATCTCCCTGTACATCATTGAATCTCGGGCCATCAGCCAAAGCGACACCGGGAGTAAGAAACTGAGACACAGTCAGTAAAAGAGCAGCTCCGGCGAACAGGAACTTACTTATTTTACCGTTTTTGCATTTAAGAAAACGCATTTTTACCTTTCTTGATAACTTTTAGCATAAAGCTAATTAATTAATACCTACTTGTTCAAATAATTCAATAGCAATTCTTTTTAATCGCTACTAGAGGGATAAACATTTCGACTTAAAGCTTGATATTCATGCCTTAATATTGATCTGTTGATCGCTCTAGAGAGACCCCCGCCCCACGTTACACGTGGCGGTCGGGGGAGGATATATCCGGCAAACACTCCTTAGGTGTTGCCGGTCGAAATTCCGGGCGGGTTTTGGACCGGAGGTAGGGGCGTACAGGGCGGGGTCGGGTTTGGCCCCGGTTGAGGTGGAGTGCACTGCTGTATCTGTCTACTCCACCAGCCATACCCGAAGTACCCGATCTGGGAATCGCGAGTGCGGAGCAGATCCGCAATGCGAAGCCCGGGGTTAACCAATGCTTCGCTTACCACAGGAGTTTCTTTACATTCCTGCTTTTCCTCACGATCCTTCTTGTGAATTGTCGGACGAAGCGGTTCGCCAAGCTTCGTCGACTCTAACGTAAAGGAGGAGCTCCTCGTCTCGAAAGAAGGAAATTTCGGCGCGATGGGTATATCCACCTCGATACAAATCTCCGAGGTGTAGCCGATCGCTTTCGCGAATTCCGCGATCACTTCGATGCCCTGATATTGGGCATCGTAGCTCAAGTTGTCACGGTAGAGCGGGAAATGCGCCGCTTTGCCGCGGACAAGTTGAACCATCCTTTCCTCAAGGCCCCACTTGTAATTGGCGCTCCATTTGCCTTTGCGGCAACGCTCCTGCTCGCGAATCCACACTCGGATTTTCGCACGAACTTCCTGTTCGTTTGAGATCTTCGGCAAGTCGATGATGACATCACCGACGATCTTCTGAGCAGGAATGATGATCGTAATCCGCTGTTTGACCCAATCCGTGGTCACAACAGCGCCTTCGAGACCAACGGGTGTCATTGCCGTCTCCGGCTGCCCAGAATGATTCTGGGCATAAGATTTGTCCGGTGCAGGCATTGCTGCCGCGAATGAGCAGGCGATAAACGCCAACAGTATGAATAATTTCATCATCATCTCACCTCATACTCTCGCCCCTTCACAGGGACAACAAGATATCGATTTTCCAGGCCGAAGTCCACGAATATCGTCTTCTCGCGCCAATCGTCCTTCGCCGCAAGGATGCTGAACATCTGAACTCCTTCCTCAATGGGCGTATCATGATAACGGGCAAGCCCGTCTCCGATCCACTCGTTCCCGCTGATACACTCCATCGTCGTTGCCGTCAGACGGCAGCCATAACGGCGCAGTTCCTCGAGAGAACCGGCCACATACCGACCTTTACTGTCGACCGGCATCTTCGCGCTGATATAATCAACGAACGCGATGGTAAACCTGACTCTGCGAGTCTGGTGCGTGATAGGACCAGGTTGACCCTGGTGACCTCCGTAGACAACGATTGGCGGTCTTGGCTTGTTAGCCTCCGCCGCATACTCGTTCAGCTTGCGCTTCAGTTCGGCAATGTCATCAGTGATGATGCCGATCTGAGCCGCTAGCGTGCAGATATCGTTTTTTACAGCGGTGATCTGATCGGCATGATCAGTGTCTATCTCATCAAGCTCATCCAGCCGGCAGAAGATATCATCGATCACATCCTGTGTCGCCGTTTTCTTTCCGGCATTGCCGGTGTCGACAGGATAGATCTCGTCGCAAGTGGCAACGAACTGACAGACGACCTGCACCCAGATATCATTTCCCGATACCTGGGTAATCTTGAAGATCATCTTGAGCTGGTCTACGATGTACAATCCGTTGACCACTCGTAACCACATCGACTTGTTATTGATACCCGGTGTATAAGTGTTCCTATTCAACACTTGCGCCGGATACAACATGAGCTTTACTGGCGAACACGCGTCAGTCGGATCCGAAGGCCTTAATCTCAGTGCCTCATTTTCGGCACGTGCCTTCGCATTATCCGAATAATCATAAGGCACGCCCGATGTAGTTGATCTTGGGCTGTACCACTCCGTGGAAACGGGCCGTTTTACCTTATGGCTCTTATTCTCTGTCACTGTTTTTAGAGCTGCGGTAAATCGGAGTTCCAGCGTGCTCCCGAAGACGGGACTGAGCATTTTTTTCTCCGCGTCAGTCCAACCCTGTGGTTTTCCACTGGGGTCATACTTGTTGGCCTCGACAAAAATCGCTGCCTTAGCCTCCTTCTCGCTGTGGGTAAACGTCAGTGGAAGCAAAAGAAATCCTTCGGCATAAGCGCCGGTGCTGACCGCAATGGTCAGCAGAAGAACTACCGTTAATACGGCCAGCAGTTTACGCATCTTGTGCGCCTCCTTGTCCTAAAAGGTCCTCAAAATGAAAATGTGCCACCCCACCATGGGATTGGCACGTCATGGTTGAGTCGATTAGCGGAAAATTCCGCTTGCCAAAGTTAAAGCTTAACTCTGGCAATCAGAATATTTAAACACTATTTTAATCTCTACAACGCTCTATTTTTTTAGCAAATTTGTTCAATTGTACAAGCATTCGACTACCTATTTGTAAAATTTTCACAAATTGTTTCCTCGAATCCAACCAGGAAGAAGGTGAGAAACGCTAGAAGCTGACTTGGCAAGACCCGCATTTTTTAAGGGGCCTCTCTGCTAGTCAGCCGGAAAACCTAGTGCCCTAATGTCCCAAGGTCCCAGTCGGATTTGAAGAAACAAAAAACGAGAATGGAATGCAAATAAAAAAAAATTTGCGTCCCAGCCCTCGCTTTGTGAATTAAACGCCTAAGCGTTAACTTACTTTGTTATATTACCATAAGATTATTATCTTGTCAATAGTTTCGTTCTGTGATTCCAAAAACCTTGCTATTTCCCTGTTTCTTATTGTTCGAGGAGGAACGACGAGAACTATGGTCATTTATTAATACAGTGACAGACTTCTCATTTTTAAGAGCACCATTCGAAGAATAAATACATTTAATAGGGTTTTAGGGAATGACGGTTTTGTTTTGTTCTCACGTAAAAATAGATTAGTTCTCACCTTGTTCGAACGATAGACCTTAAACCAATTCCAGAATTCCTTTAACCTCATCAAGTGTTTTAATCGCAACTGCTTTCTTCCTCAGCTCTTTAGCCCCTGGAAAATCTTTTAGATAAGCCAGGAGATGTTTTCTAAATTCAACCATGCCATAATCACCCTTTGTTCGATAGACAAGTTTAGCATGCCGCAAAATTATCACCTTCAACTCGTCTTTCGAAACTTCAGCTTTCGAAAATATCCATGGCTTGCCAAAAGTTGCTCGGCCGATGGCATAGCCGTCCAGCCCAATAGTGTCATCCTCGGGCCTGACCCGGGGATCCAATTCATTATTTTCCTGGTCCGCCTTCACGGGCATGACACTGAAAATTGAATCTATGTCTCCGTTGCCAACTACAGTTAAATTCGGAAGCAACGCTTTCACCTTATAAATATTTTCCCACCTAGCCTTCCCTTTGAACCCATCTTTATAGGTTCGCCCATGAACAATCAAAGCGTCAATCCCCGCGCTGGCGAGTTTCGGCGCGAACTCTAGAATTTGGTCGTCATTGTCCCAGCCAAGTCTTGTTTTGACAGAGACCGGCAAATCGGTATTTTCCTTCACTGCTTTTACAATTTCGATAGCTAAATCAGGATTTTTTAGCAATGCTGCGCCATGATCAGAATTGACCACTTTTCTAGCGGGACAACCCATATTGATATCGATCCCATCTGGCTTTAAATTTTCAGTAACCCATTTAGCCGCTATGCCAAATTTTGCTGGATATTTTCCAAATAATTGGACCACCAAAGGCCGTTCTTCTTCGCAAAAAGATAACATCTCCGCCGTAGAAGTATTTTTTCCTGTAACTATTGTTTGATTTAGTTTTTGAATTTTAGAATTAGAATTTGTTTCGGATTTCAAATTTTGGATTTCAAATTTGCCGTAGGCTATAGCATCTGCAGAAATCAGCTCCGTGATCACCACATCAGCGCCAAATTCGCGGCACAGAACACGAAAAGCCGAGTCGGTATATCCGGCCATCGGTGAGAGAACTTTGATTGGTCTATCAACATCTTTCCAAAAATTCATAATAAGTTTAAAGCAAAAAGCTCAAAGCCGAAAGCCTCCATTAAGTATTCATTCTTTTTATTAAACCAACTAAAAGCCGAGAGATCTCTTCGGATCGGCCACAAAAATTTAAAAATTGGTCTTTTGTAATATACTTTAGATCTGAAGCCGCATAAAGCATGGATCTAAATTCACCTGAAGAGCCTTTTGCGATATAAAGAAACCGTCCGAATTCCTTGTCTCCTTTTCTTTCATAACCCTCAGCAATATTGTTCATAATAGAAACGGCAGCCCTGCATAATTGATCTTTAAATGAAAAATCCTTGATAAACTCAAAAGTGAAATAACAGTCAGTTACCAATAACCTGGATTTTTGCCAAACAATGAGATCCTCAAATTTTTTTATCGTATTCATCACAATCGCTTTATGCTTTATGCTTTCTGCTTTATGCTTTATGCTTTCTGCTTTATGCTTTAAGCTTTTCGCTTTCGGCTTTAGGCTTTATGCTTTTCGCTTTAAGCTTTATGCTTTAACTATCTTATAATTATTATTAGCCAAGTCCTCTACTCTCCAACCCTTTTCTAGCATTTCTTCCCGTATCTCATCTGATCTGCCAAATTTTTTATCATTTCTAGCTTGTTTACGCTCATCCGCCAATTTAATGATCTCGGCCGGAATTACTTCTGGTTCCTGTTTTTTACCTAGGTTCAATCCTAGAACTTTGTCCATCTCCAGAATTGTCGTAAGTTTATTCTCAGGTTGGATTTCAGCATCTCGAACAAGTTCCCAAAGAATCGCCAATGCCTCCGGAACATTCAAATCATCAAAGATTTTTTCATTAAATTGTGATAGATACTTTTGAATAACCTTGCCGTTATGACTTTTCATTCCCGCAACCAAACGCATCAGCCTCTCTCTCGCATTTTTAGCCCCCTCAATTCCTTCCCAAGTGTAGTTCATCTTGGAACGGTAATGAGCGCCAAGAGCATAGTAGCGGAAATCAAGTGCTGAAAATCCTTTTTCCCTGATATCATCCAGCGTGTAAAAATTAGACAAACTCTTGGACATCTTCTGTCCGCTAACCAGTAGATGCTCATTATGCACCCAAAAGTTGACAAACTTCTGACCTGATTTGGCTTCTGATTGTGCAATCTCATTTTCATGATGGGGAAAAACAAGGTCAATGCCACCGGCATGGATATCGATAGTTGGCCCTAGGACATCAGTAGACATAACAGAGCATTCGACATGCCAGCCAGGACGGCCCTTACCCAAAGAAGAATCCCAGAAGATTTCGCCGTCTTTTTCGTCCCAGGCTTTCCAAAGGACAAAGTCGGCAGGATTCTCTTTTGTATAATCATCCTGGGCCACTCTGGCACCAGATTTTAGCTCTGACAAATCCAACTTTGCCAATTTACCGTAATCCGTGAATTTAGCAATCGAAAAATATACCGAGCCGTCAGTAGCTTTGTAGGCAAAACCTTTTTTAATCAATTCCTCGATGAAAACAATCATTTTCTCCACATACTCAGTCGCCCGCGTTACAACATCGGGTCGGATATTGTTCGATTCATCGAAATCTTGCCAAAATTTATCCTCATATTTCTTCGTCAAAGATTTAATCTTATCCCTTTTGCCATCCGATTTCCTTATGGTCTTATCATCAACATCGGTGATATTCATTACGTGTTTCACTCCGTAGCCTTCGGCAATCAGGGCTCTTTTTAGAAGGTCAACAAAAACGTAGGCACGCAGATTGCCAATATGGACCGAATCATAGACTGTAGGTCCGCAAGTGTACATCGTAACCTCGCTCGGATTCATCGGTTTAAATTCTTCGATTTTCGAACTCAAAGTGTTAAAAAATTTCATTTTCTCCTTAATTTTACCCTAATCCTAGCACAAATGATTCTAAAATAAAATCGCCTCAGGTAGATGAAGCGATTTATTTTATTTGTTAGACTTTATTAAATTTTCAATTTTATATCTTGTTGGACTTTATCAATTACATAGCGCCAAGTTGTTCGTCAGCCCCATCTACGTACCACATATCAGGGTCATCGTCAAAATCCGATACCAACGGCTGAATTTTATCATCCTCGAAATTATCATTGGAGGCAAGATACTCATCACCCTTTATTTTGTCTAATTTTTTCCCGCACTCAGGACATTCGCCATCATTGTAATCGATATAAGCACAATCCGGATTGGGGCAACAGTATTTATCTTCGACCCTCATTTGACCTCTTTTTTTGTTTTTAATTTTAAGCTAACTAAACGATTTTAGCGGTGATTTTTCGGTAATGTCAAGTAAACTTATCCCCAACTATTTAGCGCATTGCTTTTGCTTGTCTGATGCGAAATAATTTCTTAATTTTTAGTTCTTAATTTTTATTGAATTTTTAATTTTTTAATTATAATTTGATTAAAAATTAGAAATTAGGACTTAAAAATTCCACCGAAGGTGGATCTAGTATTCGCGTCTTCCTTCGAGAGATCGTTTCAGAGTGACCTGATCGGCATATTCGAGATCACCACCGATAGGCAATCCCCGGGCGATTCTGGTGATTTTGATATTTTTGCCCAATGCTGCAATTTTGTTTTTAACATAAGTTGCGGTCGCTTCACCTTCTAGGTTTGGATTGGTGGCCAAAATTACTTCCAAATCTTCACTTTCGTCGAGCCGGTCGAGGAGCTGACTGATACGTAGATCATCCGGACCGATGCCATTAATCGGAGAAATCACGCCTCCAAGAACATGGTAAATTCCGTCTATTCCGCCCGATTTTTCCAACGCCAAAACATCAAGAGGCTCTTCTACAACAATCACAATCTGGTGGTTCCGACGATCATCGGCACAAATCTGACAAAGATCGTTTTCGCAAATATTAAAACACTCTTTACAATATTTCAAATTCCGAGCCAAATTTAAAACAGAACTGCCAAGCTGCTCTATATCGCCTTTTGGCTTGGTAAGCAGATAAAAGGTCAGTCTTGCCGCACTTTTCGGCCCTACTCCCGGAAGTTTTGAGAACTCATCGATTAGATTTTGGATACTTGTTGGCAACATTAAAATTATTAATTTTTAATTCTTAATTTTTATTCAATTTTTAAACTCAGATTTTGTCATCTAGAAATTAAATCATTGGCAGTAATTCCCTAAAACCCATCAAATGTATTTATTCTTCGAATGGTGCTCTTAAAAATGAGAAGTCTGTCACCATACTAACAAATGACCAAAGTTCTCGTCGTTCCTCCTCGAACAATAATAAACAGGGTAATAGCAAGGTTTTTGGAATCACGGTCATTAGGATTTGTTTAGAAATCGCAGCGCCTCTGTCGTCCCGAGCGGTTGAAAACCTGCCGAGGGATCTGCATCTAGAAATTCCAAAAAATCATTCGGGTTTTTTGGCCGGGTCTTCCCAAGTTGCATAATCGCACTCCGGGTAACGCGAGCAACCCCAAAAAGTTCTTCTTCTTTTGGTTTTCTTCTCAACCAGCTCACCACTATCACATTTGGGACATTTAATACCAGTCTTGCTTGAAATCGGTTTTGTGTTCTTGCATTTAGGATAATTTTCGCAGGCTAGGAATTTACCAAAACGACCCTCTTTCAAAATCATCTTTCCCCCGCATTTTTCACAAACCTCGCCCGCTGCCTCCACTTTTTCCTCAGCGCTAATCTCCAGAGGCCTCGAATATTTACATTTCGGATATCCGGAACAGGCAATAAATTTGCCATAACGGCCCAGTTTGATAACCAGATGCTCACCACATTCGGGACATTTTTCTTCCAAAATTTCATCTTTGATGATATCTTTTTTATTGATCTCTTTGCTCTTCACCTCTAAATTTTTCTCAAAAGGTTTATAAAATTCGTCGATGACCGAGACCCATTCACGTTTTCCGTCCGCGATATCATCAAGTTCATCTTCCATCTCTGCAGTAAATTTGTAATCTACGATTTGGGGGAAGTTGGCAACCAATAGATCAGTTACGATCATGCCGATTTCCTGGGGCTTAAACCTCTTCTCCTCTAAAATTACATATCCTCTATGCTGAATAGTCTCCAAGGTCGGCGCATAAGTCGATGGACGGCCAATTCCGAGACCTTCTAACTTTTTGACAAGCATAGCCTCAGAGTAGCGTTTTGGCGGTTCTGTAAATTTCTGATCTTTAATTAGTTCGTGGAAGTCAAGAATTTCACCCGCTGCAAGCGCCGGAATTGTGCTCTCCTTTATCTCCTCTTCCTCTGAACTCTCAACATAAACTTTCATAAAGCCGTCAAATTTCATTTTCTCGCCGCTGGTTAAGAAAATGAATTCTTTAGCTGTCTTTGCACTAATTCTAGCATTGATGACTGTGAAAATTGCATCTTTCATTTGGGAGGCTACCGTTCGGCGCCAGATTAGATCATAAAGTCTTTGACCGCGCGCATCGTCTGTTACCTTTTTATTTTCAAAATGCGAAGGACGGATAGCCTCGTGAGCCTCTTGTGCATGTTTGGCCTTAGTCTTAAATTTTCTGGACTCCAAATAATTCTGGCCGAATTCACCGATGATAACTTTTTGAATAGCAGATAACGCCTCGTCCGATAAGTTAGTTGAGTCAGTACGCATATAGGTAATATGACCTGCCTCATAAAGATGTTGTGCCAGCATCATCGTCTGCTTTGGCGAAAAACCAAGCTTCCTCGAAGCTTCGATCTGAAGAGCGGATGTTGTGAAAGGAATCGAGGGTTTGCGAATGCTTTCCTTTTCCTTGACATCAAGAACTTTGTAAGACGCATCTTTTAGATCTTTTTCAATCAGATCAGCAGCTTTTTTATCACCAATGTCATACTTTGTCATACCTTTACCGTCAATTTCAACAAGGTATGCCGAGAATACTTTTTTGTTATTTTGTTTAGATAAATCTACCCCCAAAACCCAGAATTCCCTCGGTTTGAAAGCTATGATTTCACGTTCTTTCTCAACGACTAATCTGACTGCCACGGATTGGACGCGTCCGGCTGACAATCCGGCTTTTACCTTTTTCCAGAGAAAGGGAGAAAGTTTATAACCGACGAGCCTGTCTAAAACTCTTCTGGCTTGCTGCGCATCAACCAAATTCATATCAAGGTCCCGAGGATTTTGGACCGCTTTTTCCAGAGCAGATTTGGTGATCTCATGAAAAACAATTCTTTTTGATCTACCTTTATCCTTGATTTTCAACGCTTCTGCCAGATGCCAGGAGATTGCCTCCCCTTCACGGTCTAAGTCGGTTGCCAGATAGATTATATCCGCCTTATCCGCATAGCCCTTGAGATCTGAGATAGTTTTCTTCGCCTTTGGTAGAATCGAATATTCAGGAGCATAATTTTTTTCAACATTTATACC
Source organism: Patescibacteria group bacterium (assembly GCA_041674765.1). Taxonomy (GTDB): domain Bacteria; phylum Patescibacteriota; class UBA1384; order XYA2-FULL-43-10; family 1-14-0-10-43-13; genus JBAYVE01. Next base: position 142,684 of record JBAYVE010000002.1, on the reverse strand, counting down.
AAGGGACTTCTGCGGCAAGTCACGGACGTGGCCAAAAGAAGCAAGAACCTTATAATCCTTGCCAAGAAATTTCTCAATTGTTTTTGCCTTTGCCGGCGACTCAACGATTACTAAATTCATTTATTCCTTAAATTATTTTGTTTTGGTTTTTGAAACTATTACTTAAATTAACAGAAGAGAGGATTTTATTCAAATAAGAGAGTTTATAAAGTTTATAAAGTTGAAGGTTGATAAAGTTTATATAGTTCAAAGCTATAAAGAAAACCTAACGAAAAATCCTAACTAATATTATTCTTTACAAACTTTAGTTATTTGATCAAACAATATCTTCCCCCGCCCAGATTTGTTATTATTCCCTTCATCTCCATCATTGTCAATGTCGAGTTTACAAGGATCACATTTAAGCCGGTGACCCTAATAATTTCATCGGCGAGCATTTCACCTCTTTTTAGTGTCTCAACTATCTGGCTTTCCTCTTCGGTATCGGGCAAAATTGCTTTGGCTTTAGCTTGGTGGTTTTTAACTTCGACATTTAATTCAACCAGAACATCTTCTGCTTTTGTAATCAATTTTGCCCCTTTTTGGATCAGGGCATTTGTACCCTCTGAAGTCGGGGAATCAATATTGCCGGGGATCGCAAAGACTTCCCTATTATATTCCAACGCTTGAATAGCGGTGATCAGAGCACCGGACTGAGAGGCGGCCTCAATCACCAAAGTACCCTGTGAGAGGCCTGCGATAATACGATTTCTCGCCGGAAAATTATGTTTCATAGGTGGCGTACCCGGTGGAAATTCAGAAATTATTGCTCCGCCTTTTTGAATGATCTTTCGACCCAGATCGTAGTTGCTGACAGGGTAGATACGGTCGAGCCCGTTCCCGACGACCCCAATGGTGATGCCATCGACATCAAGCGCCGCTTGATGAGCCTCAGCATCAATTCCCAGGGCGAGGCCAGAAACGATGGTCAAGCCGGCCAAGGCGCATTCTTTGGCCAATGAATATGCGATTCTCTTGCCATAGTTAGTGAACTTTCTGCTCCCCACAACAGCAAGAGACTGGGTATTCAAAACTGATGCATTGCCTCGAATGTATAAAACCACCGGGCCATCATACACTTCTTTCAGCAGTGCTGGATATTCTTTGTCATACAACGTAACATATCCCAAATCCAATTTGGCCAACTTCAGAAGCTCTCGGTCTGGATCATAGTTCTTCCTACACTCTCTAACCAGAGCCATAATTTTTTCATCAAGTTTAACTTGATTAGTTACAGATTCAGCCTTCCATATCTTTGCAGGATCGCCGAAAGCTGCCAAAATCTTTTTGAGAGTTTGACTGCCGATCTTCGGGTGAGCATTTAAAGCAAGTAAATATTTAGTATCGATAATCCCTCCATTTTCTATATTATAGCAAATTTGGACAAATAGTCCTCCCGAAAGAATTCGTTTGCCAATCTTAACTTGTCTTCAAGCAGCTATATTGCTCCTTCCAAGTACCTAAGAGCACATTCTCGTGTTATCCTTGCAAAGTATATTTATAACTTATACTGAATACTTTTGACTCTATACCTCTTTGATCTTCTCTACCGCCATTTTTAGCAGCTTGGAATAAAGAACCAATCCGACTGCCTCCATACTACCATGTTGATCTCTACCCAAAATATTGCCGCCACCCCTTATCTCTAAATCACGAAGTGCAATATTATACCCCGTACCTAACTCCGTATTTTCAACCAATACCTTGAGTCTCTTTACTGCATTGGCAGTAATTTCTTTTTGAGGAAAAGTAAACAAAGCATAAGACTGCTTCTTGCTACGGCCGATCCTGCCTCGGATCTGATAAAGTTGAGATAGACCAAATTTATCTGCGTTTTCGACGATCAAAGTGTTCACATTGGGAAGGTCTAGGCCATTCTCAACAATAGTAGAACACACTAATACATCTATATCTCCCCTTGCAAAGGCTGACATTGTTTTTGCCAAAGCCATCTCGCCCATCTGGCCATGCGCAACTTCAATTCTCAATCCCGGCAGCAATCTATCAAGTTTTCGTTTCTTGCCGTTAATAGTTGAGACTTCGTTATGCAGATAATATATTTGGCCGCCTCTGCTAAGTTCCCTATCAATATATTTCTTGATTTTTGACTCATCAAATTTCGAAACTTCAGTATCAACTGATTTTCGACCTGCCGGAGATGAAGCGATCATCGATATATCCCTAATACCTGAAAGAGACATGAATAGTGTCCGCGGTATTGGTGTTGCTGTGAGAGTTAGGGCATCTACCTCTTTATTAATATCTTTGAGCTTTTCCTTATGTTTGACACCAAACTTTTGTTCTTCATCAATAATTACGAGCTTCAAATTTCGAAAGACTATCTTTTCGGAAAGAAGACGATGCGTGCCAATTAGCAAGTCTACCCGGCCGTCAATCAGATCTTTTAGAATTGTATTTTGTGATTGACCATCAATAAAACGGCTAACTCTCTCTATTCTCACCGGTAAAGCAGCAAATCTTTTTGATAAAGTTGTGAAGTGTTGCTCCGCTAAGATGGTTGTCGGAACGAGCAATGCCACTTGGCCGCCATTAGCAATGACCTGAGCTGCAGCCCGGATAGCTACCTCTGTTTTGCCAAAGCCGACATCACCGCAAATTAGACGATCCATCGGTTTCTCCGATGAAAGATCATTCATAACTTCTTCGATTGCTTTTACCTGGTCGATAGTCTCATCAAATCCAAAGTTTGACTCCAATACAGCATTCCATTCAGGATTAATTTTATAGCTAGGTCTTCTTGTTACCTCTCTTTCGGCATAGATTAGAAGAAGTTCTCTGGCCATTTTTATGATATCTTCATACGTTTTTTTATAGGTTCTGGTCCAGCTTCCGCTTCCTAGCCGATTCAACTTCGGCTTTCTTCTACCGATTCCTATATATGGAGTCAACTTAATAAGTTGATTTATCGGCAAGTATAGAAGGTCATCCTTTAAATACTTTATCAAAACATATTTTATTATTTCACCGTCAACATTCTTATTCTCAAAACCAGCGAAAAGACCAATCCCATGATCGTCGTGGACCACATAATCATCTACATGAATTATTGTTTTATCAGGCAATAAAAGTATATTGGGCAAGATCTCAATAGAATTGGTGTCCGATACTTTTTTACCGGTAACTTGATCGTAATAGGACATCCTCTCTATTTCGTCTCCAAAAAAATCAATTTTCAGGGGCAAACCATCATTAATATTATATAGTTTAAAGAGATCACCGATATTAAAAAACTGCCCTGGTTTTAACGTCTGCCCGTCTGACCTATCATAACCTAATACGATCAGCTCTGAGGCTAATTTATTTGGAGTATGATTTCTTCCTACTTTTATGAAAAGAGATTTTTCCATCATTTGACAAGCACTATCATTAAATGCTAAGTTTTTATTGACTTAGTGTTGTCTGTGATTTTTCAAAGTGTTGCCCCTCCTTTCACTTTCAAATCACAGACGGCACCTACTTTAAGAAAAGAATCCCACGATATTTCGGGGGATTCTTTTTTCTATCATATTTCGAGTTTGATGTCTATTTTTCGATCTCAATACCCATGCTTCTGGCAGTCCCTGCAATAACCTTCTTTGCGGCTTCAACGTCATTTGCGTTCAAATCCTCAATTTTGGCTTTTGCGATCTCTTCAAGCTGAGCCTGAGTTAGTTTTCCGACTTTCTTCTTTTTGGAATTATCAGATCCGGATTTGATTCCGAGTGCCTTCAAAATTAAGATTGCTGCCGGGGGCTGTTTCATAATGAAGGAGAAAGTACGGTCTTCATATACGGTGATTTCCACAGGGATGATTGTATCACCCTTTTCTCTGGTCTTTTCGTTAAACTGTTGGCAAAACTCCATAATATTCACACCATGCTGACCCAAAGCAGGACCAACAGGAGGAGCAGGATTTGCCTTCCCAGCCGGACACTGTAATTTTATAATTGCTTTTATTGCTTTTGCCATGTTACCTCGTTATACTCGGAAGCGCTAAATTAGAAGCACGATATTCGAAACAATTTTTAAATTTCATCTAGAACTTGTTTCGGATTTCGAATTTAGGATTTCGAATTTTAATTATTGTTTATATCTTATTAACTTGCAAGAAATCTAAATTTACCGGAGTTTCTCTGCCGAACATATTTACCAAGACTTTAACCTTGCCTTTGTTGTGATCAACTTCTTCAATTTTACCCTCAAAACCCTTCAACGCCCCATCATTGATCTTTACAAGATCTCCGACAGTAAGATCAACCTGGTATTTCGGCTCTTCTACACCCATCCGCTTTTTGATACGATCGATTTCCTCTTTTGACATTGGTGTAGGTCTAACACCGAAACCGATAAAACCTGTCACATTTGGTGTATTTCTTACAACGTACCAGGAGTCATCTGTGACGATCATATCAACAAGCACATAGCCGGGATATATTTTTTTCTCGACAATTTTGCGTTTGCCATTCTTGATCTCGATCTGTTTTTCTTTAGGAACAATCACATCGAATATCTTCTCTTGCATACCAAGAGATTCAATTCTCTGTTTAAGAGAGTCGGCAACCTGTTCTTCGTAGCCAGAATAAGTATGTATTACATACCAATTACGCTCACCTGTCTGCTTTAAAGTAAGGAATTTCTTCCCTTCTTCCTTTTTCTCTGTTTGCACGTTTTCGTCCTCACTTTTGACTTTCAATGCCATTTTTACCCCTAGTTTTTACTTTGAACTATCAGCTGGACCAGTTTAGTAAGCCCGGCGTCGATAGCTGCTGTTAGACCAATCGCGATAACAATTGATGCTATCACAATGATTGTATGATTTAATACGGTTGCTCTGGTCGGCCAACTGACCTTTTTCATTTCCGACCAAACACCTTTAAAATAATTTGTAATTGTATTGACCATAATTAAGCATTAATGCTTAGAATTTTGACTAGCTGATACTGCTGTCTGTGACCAAAAGTCCGCTTGTACCTCTTTTTGGCCTTGAACTTGATCCCGGAAACTTTTTCGCCCCTGCCGGAAGCAATAACTTCTGCCTCGACTTTAGCTCCTTCGATGAATGGTGCACCGACTTTGATCTCTTCTCCGTCGCTGATCAAAAGAACCTCATCGAAGGTTATCTTTTTATCGTCAGATTCGGTGATATCCATTTTATATTCTTTCCCTGCCTCAACCTTCGTCTGATTGCCCTGATAAGATACTACTGCAAACATAATTCTCTCCTAACTTAAAAAAGACCCGAGGTCTAATAAATAAATATTATCATAACCTATAGAATTGTCAAGATCACCGCTTATTTTATGTAGCCTATACATGATATTGCTAACTAAAAGTAATTTTCCTGTGACGAATAAATACGCTCTGAGCCAGACCAATTGAGAAAAGTGAAACTAACAAGGAAGTGCCACCGGAACTCAAAAAGGGCAAGGGAATTCCCGCCACTGGTAATATCCCCATGTTCATCCCAACATTAACTAGGACATGGAAAAAAAGCATGGCTGCAATTCCGTATACCATTAGAGACCCAAAATTATCTCTCGCGATAGAACCTATTTCTACCAGCCGAAGAATCAGATAACTAAGCAGACCAAGGATTATTATACAACCGGTAAAGCCAAATGATTCGGCAATCCCTGCAAAAATAAAATCAGTCTCTACTTCAGGTAGGAATTTAAGTTGACTTTGCAAACCCTTGCCGAGCCCTTTGCCTGTCAGCCCTCCTGAACCAATGGTGATTTGGGCCTGACGCACATTGTAGCCACTGTCGGTCGGATATTTGGCTGGGTCTAGAAAAACAGAGATGCGGTCTCTCTGATATTGTTTCATCATGGAGCCAAATGGCTGGATATCCTTGTATGCCAAGAAAACTGAAGCAAAGAAGATAAATAGAGATGTGAAAATAATCGCCAATTGAATTTTTGTTGGTTTGGCGACTAGGAGCATAATTAGATAGATAAAACAGAGAACCATCCCTGTACCCATATCAGGCTCCTTCAAAATCAAAAATAGCGGAAAGGCCATCATGGCAAAGGAGAACAAAAAGTCCCTCCAGCGAAGTTTACCCACTTTATCTGAGAAAAAAGAAGCTAATGAAATGATAAGAGAAATTTTCGCTACTTCAGATGGTTGTAACTGAAAATACCGAAGATCAATCCAGTTCATCGCTCCATTGACGGTCTTGCCGAATAATCCGACGTAAAGCAACAGCAAAATCGAAATTAGATAGAAGATCCAAAAGAAACCTTTGTACAGACGATAATCGACAAAAGAGACTATTACTGCCAATGAAAGTCCGATCATCGCTATAATACCCTGCTTCAAGGCTATACCGGAACTCGGTGATCCCATAACCAGGCTATAAATCACTGCTACCCCTACCGCTATCAAAAGTATCGGGATAATCACAATCCGCCAATCCATAAAGTCGGCTCTTCTATTCATCTAGCAGCTCTGTTTAAACCAATCAATATTTCTTCGCCATCAATTTTGAATAACTGCCGTCCTTCTATTTTTTCCGGCAAACCAGCAATTATCTCATTTGCCAGAACTTCATGAGCAATCAGACTACTGAAGTTTTCAAACGTTTTTCCAATTTCCGCAGAATCAGTCTTGTAATAAACGCAAATCCTATCGGCAACGTTGAATCCGCTTTCTTTACGTAAAGATTGAATATTTCTGATGATTTCCCGGGCATATCCCTCGAGTTTTAGCTCTTTTGTAATGCTATAGTCTAAGCCGACCGTTAGCCCCGGGGCATCCTTGCTTTCATCGATATGAACAATCTCTTTAACATTGACTTCTTCCGCGATAATTGACTCTAGCTCAGATTCTAATTTTCTCCCGGAATATTGTAATGACTTTAGCGGTTGACGGACTTTAATTCTTTCTTGTGCTCTAGCAGATAGGCCGAGTTCAACCACTTTCCTGGTCTCCGCCATAGCCAAATTCAAATCATTATCAATCATTTCTTGATCAGCCGAAGGATAATTTTCCAGATGAACAGACTCCTTGCCTGTCAGATTTTTGAATATTTCCTCTGCGACAAATGGAGTAAATGGCGCCATCAATTTCGACAGTTCAACGAGCACCGTCCAGAGAGTTTGGTATGCATTTTCTTTGTCTCCGTCATTTTCTGACTTCCAAAATCTCTTTCTCGAGCGGCGAATATACCAGTTTGATAAGTTGTCGATAAACGGCTGAAAAAGACGGGACGCCTTCATCAATTCATAGCTCTCCATGGACTTATCCACTTCAAGAATTAAGGTATTTAATTCAGAAATAATCCAACGGTCTAGCAAATTCAGGCTTTTGGCTTTTGACTTTTGACTTTGAGCTGGTGTCCAGCGATCTATATTCGCATAGAGAGTGAAAAAGGAATAAGAGTTCCAAAGCATCCGGAAGATGCCTCTGGACAATTCGGCCATATCGGCTTCCTTGAAATTCAGATTTTCCGCTTGCATTACAGGCGAAGTCAGAAGATAAAGTCTCATTGTATCAGCGCCATATTTGTCAAACATCAGCGTAGGATCGGGATAATTTTGCAATTTCTTGGACATCTTCTTGCCGTCTTCCGCCAGAACAATTCCGTTGACCTCGACATTTTTGAAAGCCACTTTTTTCTGAATTGCGGTGGCGATAATATGCAAATAATAAAACCAGGCTCTTGTCTGGTCTTGTCCTTCAGCAATAAAATCAGCCGGGAAAGTCTGCTCAAATTTTTCCTGATTTGCAAAAGGATAGTGAAGCTGGGCATAAGGCATCGAACCTGAATCAAACCAGGTATCGAGCACGTCTGGAATCCTCTTCATCCGGCCCTCGCACTTTTGACAAGGAAAGATAATTTTATCAACGGTATCCTTATGAATATCCGAAATAGTTTGACCGCTTAGATCTTCCAATTCGGCGACTGATCCGAAAACCTTCATCTCTCCACATTTATCGCATTTCCAAATCGGAATGACTGAAGCCCAGAAGCGCTGGCGGCTAATAGACCAATCTCTGGCGCCTTTAAGCCACTTGCCGAAACGACCTTCCTTGATATGTTTTGGCGACCAATTGATCTCCTTGGCCAATTCCAAAGCATCCTCTTTTACCTTGGTAACTGCGACAAACCAGGAGGAAGTAGCATAATTTAGAAGCGGCGTATCACAGCGCCAACAATGCGGATAAGAGTGCTCGTATTTTTCTTTGAAGAAAAGCAGTTCTTTCTTCGCAAGGTATTTTATAATTTCAATATCGGTTTTTTGGTTATCCTCAATATCTTTGACGTGCATACCGGCAAATTCACCGGCTTCAGGTTTAATAACACCATCCATTCCCACGTGTTGAATAAACGGCAGGTTTTGGTCCTTGCCCAAAGCCATATCATCTTCACCAAAAGCCGGAGCGATATGGACAATACCAGTCCCCTCTTCAGTAGTCACGAAGTCTGCAGTGACTGTTTTCCAGCCATTTTCCTTATTCAGAAGGCCTGGCTTTTTTATATAATAATCAAAAAGTGGCTCATATGCCCGGCCAACCAGATTAAGACCAGTATAATTATCTACAACCCGGTATTCTCGCTCCTTCATTACATCTTTCAACCGATCTTTGGCCATGATATAGTTTTCTATTTTCCCGTCTTCATTTTGAGTTTCGATTTTTACATAATCGATATCCCGACCAACCGCCAATGCAACATTGCCAATCAATGTCCAAGGTGTTGTGGTCCAAGCCAGAAAGTAAGTCGATCGCTCATCTACCATTTCAAATTTGGCAATCGCAGAAAGATCCTTAACTGTCTTATAGCCTTCACTAACTTCTGATTGCGAAAGTGTGGTTTCGCAACGGGGACATATATGCATCGAACGGTATCCTTCATATATTAACCCTTTGTCCCAAAGCTGCTTAAACACCCACCAGACAGACTCCATATAGGAGAGATCCATCGTTTTGTAGGCATTTTTCATATCGGCCCAGCGCCCAAGCCGCCGGATAACTTTTTCCCACTCGGAAACATAGCCCAAAACTTTTGAGCGGCAAACTGCGTTAAATTTTTCTACCCCCAGATCCAGAATTTCTTTCTTATGCGTAAATCCGAGCTCTTTTTCGGCAATATTTTCGATCGGCAAACCATGGCAATCCCAGCCCCAAACTCTGTCTACTCTTTTTCCTTTCATCGTCCAATATCTTGGCACAACATCCTTCATCGTGCTGGCTACAATGTGGCCATAGTGAGGAGTTCCGGTCGCAAAAGGCGGCCCGTCATAGAAGCTATATAATTTGGCATCTTTGCGATTTTCAATAGATTTCTCAAATGTTTTACCCATATCCCAAAAATCAAGGATTTCTTCCTCGACCTTGGGCAAATTCATCTTTGAATCAATTTCTTTAAACATTTGTTCCTTATCGTTCCCGGCAAAACCGGGATCTATATAATAGTTGTATGCAAAATCCAAAATTAACCGGTCTCTTTGCATGCTAATCATACAATAAAATACCCCCCCTTTCAATCTCAGATACAACTACTTAAACACCTCGATCCATTGAGGTGTTTAAGCCTTTTCGTAATAAGACGAACGGCCGGTTCTGCCGATCTGCCTGACTATCCCCTCTTTCTCAAGCTCGTCCAAGTACCGAACAGCCGTAGCGTCAGATACTTTAAGGAGTTCGCATACTTGTCTGTTTGTAACTTTATCGCTCGAATCAAATATCATCACTTTCAATTTCTCCAGATTCGCCGATTTTATCTCCTCTTTTTCAGTAATAAATTCCTTTTTGGAGTCATCACTAGTATCTCGGACAATCTCTTTTTTATTTTTAAAAAAGAACAACAAGCTTGCAAGCCCGCCCCCAACCACAAATCCCAGAATAAAATTTTGCATTAAATCCTAATAATTAAACTTCTAGAATATCTACTATCTTATCGCGACTTTTCTGGCCTTTCACTATTTCAATAAAACTTTTGGGGATATTAAAATGTTTCGCTAGAACTTCGGTCAGACGCTTATTCGCTTCGCCTTCGATTGGTTTGGCCTTAATCCAGACTTTCAAAGAACCGTCCTTCAACCGTTCGATTTCTTCTCGAGCTCTATTCGGGATAACTCTGACATTTATCATCATGAAACGGTCTTTGATTTTAGTTCTTCATCTAGAGCCAGGTTTACCAAACAATCAGCCCGTTTATTCTGTTCCCTCGGAATATGAATAAAAGAAATCCTCAACTTCATCCGGGCGATCAATTCCCTGATTGTTTTGATAAATACGGCGATATGATCCTGCTTTATTTTCCAATTTCCATTTATCTGTTCAACAACCAATTTGCTGTCCAAGCGGCATATGACATTGTGTGAGTCAGAATTATTTTCAACAAACCATTTGCTTTTTAGAAGAACCTCGAGCGCAGTAATTATGGCCTGATATTCCGCCTCATTATTAGTACCCCTGCCGATAAACTTCTGGCAGCAGTAAATTTCTTCTCCATCATCATCGGTGAAAACAACACCTATCGCCGCTGGGCCTGGATTGCCCCTGGATCCGCCATCGGTATTAATATAGATTGTTGAGTTATTATTTTGCTTCATCCCTACCTTATAAACTTGATAAACTTTTGACTTTATAAACTATTCTTTATATTCCCAATCCTATCTTTTCTTTAACTTGCTTAAGGGTTTTCTCGGCTATAGGTGCGGCTTTGTCACTACCTCTTTTCAAAATCTTTTTTAACTCCTCGTGATCGCTGATTAAATCATCATACCTTTTTCTGACCGGCTTTAAATATTCGATAATCGCCTCGGCGAGGGAACTTTTGAATTCTCCATAACCAGAGTGTTCGAATTGTTCTTCAATTTCGACGACAGTTTTACCCGAAACTTCACTAAATATATTTAGTAAATTTGTAAGTGCGGGCTTTCCTGGAACGGCTTTGATTTCAGCGCCAGAATCTGTCACTGCTTTTTTCAACTTTTCCCGAATACTGTCTTCATCATCGGTCAAAGCGATGTAATTCAAAGGAGTAACAGCCGTTTTGCTCATTTTCTTCAATGGATTATCCAGCCCCATAATCCTGGCTCCGGTCTTGGTGATAACCGGTTCTGGGATAACAAATGTCTCACCAAATTTATTATTAAATCTAATCGCCAAGTCTCTAGTCAATTCCACGTGTTGCTTTTGATCCTGTCCTACCGGTACCTTATCCGTATTGTATAACAAAATATCCGCCGCCATTAACACAGGATAATCAAATAGGCCTACGCCTGCTGCTTCTGCTGATCCTCCTGACATTTTATCTTTGAATTGAGTCATCCGAGAAAGTTCCCCCATCTTGGTCTGACAGTTCAAAATCCAAGCTAATTCAGAATGCTCAGGTCTTGTTGATTGGACAAAAACAATAGATTTATCTGGATCAATACCAGCGGCTAGATACCAGGCAGCGATTGATAGAGTATTGTGGGCTAATTCACTCGGCTCTTCCGGAACTGTAATAGCGTGTAGATCAACAATACAAAAAACCGATTGGCTAGACTCCTTTGCAAGATCAACCCATTGCTTGATAGCACCAAAATAATTACCAATATGCAAGAGTCCAGTTGGTTTAATGCCCGAGAATATTCGATTCACTATTTGCCCTTTCGCTATTTTGTAAACACTGGTCTAATAATATCCAAAGCAAGATATTAAAACAAGTTATATATTATAGTTTCTAACGGTTATGAGAGAACGAAGTATGGCTGTCGCCTTCCTATATTGGCTTTGCTCGATTGTATCAATCTGCAGCAAAAAGCCTATATACGGTTGCTGTTTGCACCAGCTTTGCTCCAGACAACTGCCCTCACCCGGAGCATAGCCATAAAAGGAGATTATTGATGATTCATCGTTTCCTGACACAAGGTTTTCGTCCTTTTCAAAATTAGAAAATTGACTTATGTTTATACTATATGAAGAATCAGCAGGTATCACAGTTCTATATAACTTTCCATTTGAATACTCTGTTTGTCCGGAAACATCCATAATATCTTTCTTCGCCAGATAGACGATAAAGATTGAATTGAGCGTTTCTCCCTGAAGCTGATTGCCGGAGATGACTAAAAGACTTTTTTCAAAGGCAGAAAAATTGGTTGGGGCAATAAAATGGTCATAACTTTCGGGGGCACTGCTGTAACTTTTGTATATCTTCTCATCGGCGGTCATCGAAAAAAGCGCTAGTCCAGATTTGTATTCAAACGTCTTGGGACTTGCGTCGCAAACTCCCGTTGTGATATCGCAAATATTATCAATTGTAATATTCACAGCATTTCTTGCAGACTTGATATCTCTGCTTAAGATATCGCCAATGCGGCTGCTCTCTTCGTTGACATCCCTCTCAGCCTTTAGCTTCATGCTGATATTGGAGCTTTGCATCACAACTATACTTACAATCACCATAACTGAGGCAAAAATTGCGGTTGCTATTAAGACCTCAAGTAAGGTAAAAGCTTTCATATTTTGATTTTTTTTCATTGAACGTTTTCTCCTGCTCTGGACAGCTGTTAATAATTCGGACGCCAGTTTGTCAGAATCTCGCTAGTCTCGACCTTCCTATTTTTCCATTCAACGATCGAAGTTATTTTCAGGGCATTTTGCTCAGTATGAACATCGAAAAGCTGGTTTGTGCCATTGGGTAATGACGGAATTAAACCTCCCGTTGCCTCGATTCTTATATGACGATTGAATGAAATCTTTTTTGATTGCTGGCCGATTATATTCAAATCAACAATCTCTTTTTTGTCATACAATTCGCATAAACCTTCGTTGATCAAAGCAAAACGATTTGTAGCTAAACCATCATTGATAAAACCTATAGCATAACAATGGCTTAAATTGGGGTTAACAACCCCCGTATTTGAAATAGTCACCTCCCTGAGCATTTTTCTGTTCTCATCAAAAGTAAGATCATGCCACTCAGAATTTCTGGATTGACCGTCGATACCGACTGCATTATTACCCTGATCGTCTATCCAATTGGAATCTCTGATCTGTCTTACTATCTCTAAACCCTCCTGAGCCAGATAGATAGCATTTGATCTTTCCTGAAGAGAGGAATTGTTTGTCAGGGCCGCCTTTCCGACGGAAGTCAAAGCTGCCAAGATCACTATTATAATTGTTGCGGCTACTAGTACTTCAATGATGCCAAAACCATTTTTTTTGGAGATATCTTGCTTCATAGATTTGTAATTTCTTCAATTACCGAACCGTCATTCTTCAGCAGAAATCTAACTATCTTCTGAAACTCTGCGTTCTGAAAAGTCAGGATCGGATCATTAATAATATCGCTGCCAGTGTAATAATAACTACAGCCTTGAGATAAGTTCGCGGGGCAGATATAGGCCAGGGTGGCATAGTTTGGCGGCACAGACTCAAACTCGTTGAATTTCACTTCCCTAATCTTTTTTCTATCCGTACAAACTTTATTAATAAAATCCTGGCAGCTCTCCAAAACAAAACCGGATTCAGGGATATGACTAACCTGGTAAAAATTACCATCTTTCGAGGGATTTTTGGCCAGAAGACGGACTTGACTTATTAACTCTTTGACCTCACCAATCTTTTGATTAAATTCCACCTTCTTGCCATATTCAGAAAAAGCAGGAATACCGAAAGCGATAGTCAAGCTTATTATGACTATCACGATCAACAGTTCTATTAAAGTATATGCCTCCGCTTTAACCAATATCGACCTCCTAATAAAAACTGAAAAAGTTACCTGTATACCAGCTGATGATATAATTTCCATAAAGAAGAGTAATCAGCGCTGATATAATCAAAAAAGGTGTAAAGGGGAGGCTCTCTTTCATGGTCTTCTTTTTCAGCGATAAAAATAATACGCTGATGATTGCACCCAGCACAAAGGCCATAAACAAACCTAACACCGCACCCTTCGGCCCTGCCAACAAACCAATTATTGCTCCAATCTTGATATCCCCCTTGCCCATCCACCTCTCACCTGATCCGTACACCAAAAACGCCAGGACCCCGCCGGATATCAGTCCGCCAAAAAGCGTCTGACTAAAAGACAATCCAGTAAAGTACCAGCCGAAAATCAAAGCAAATAACAGCGCAAACCAAGCAAAATATTCAGGCGTCTGGTTAGTTTGCAAATCATAGACAAAAATCACAATCAATACTGAGAAAAGTATCAGATAGAAAAGAAGAGCGAAGCTTAGTCCGAAGAACTGAAAAAGTATCAAAAACAAAATACCGGTTACTATCTCTACAATTGGATATTGCAGAGATATTTTAACTCCACAATGCCTACATTTTCCTCGAAGAAGCAAGAAGGATAATAAAGGTATCATTTCATACCATGAAAGCATTTCTTTGCATATCGGACAATGAGAACGCCCGGTCAGAATTGTTTTTAATTCGTCCATACGCGAGATAACCACATTCAAAAATGACCCGACCGTCAATCCCAGTATAAATAGAATTATATTGTAAGTAAGAGCCATAAGCCTCTTGTTTAATTATTTTTTAGCCAATAGTTGAAACCGTCTGGTAATTTCCATTCCGGAAAAGGGCCTGAACTTTTAAGATCGGTATTGGAATTGTCTTCGAGTTTTGCGTAAACAGCGAAGACTTTACCTTCGCTATCTGTTTGATAAAGATAACCATTCTTTTTTGGGTCTGGAGGTATAGTTGGGATGTAGGCCGGAGCTAACCATGTCAGCGATGAAACTTCTACTGGAGTCTCAGCAGCATAGTAAGAACCGGCTTTTTTAACCCCGTCGATATCAACTCCAAAGCTTATATCTATCGCAATTTTCAACGCATGAAGATTGTCTCTGCGGATAGTATCCCTCCTGGACCGGAGCGAATTATCCACCCCGATAAATGTTATGCCCAACAATACACAAATGATTGCTGCCGATAACAAAAACTCCAATGCCAGAAATCCCTTAAGATATCTACTTACACCCATAACTGGTACAGGTAAAATCAGTCGAAATGGTGGTGCCAGTTGGAGACTCGCCCTGATAAATAGTAAATGGGTTAGCACTTCCAAAATCATCACCGTCTGCATTGATTAGGACTTTATAATAATATCCCTTCAATACCGGCCATGTGGCATCAGAGCCACTATTGCAAATCTTGTCCCCAGGTTTTGCGACATTACCCTTGGGTATCAAATAATCGTCACCAACCAAACAGGCTCGAGCGGTTTTAATTGAATTGTTTAAATTCTCTATCGCTGCTGCACGCTTGGCCTTTTGAGTTGCATTCCCAAAATTAAAAATGATAATTGTGGCTAATATTCCGATAATTGCAATGACAACTAGAAGTTCGATTAAAGTAAAGCCATTAAATTTCTTCTGCATTCTTCCTCCAATATTAAATATTTGATAATTATTTCTGTAGCTGATCGACCTGTCCTTTTTAGCTAGCTTATGACTTGATTTAATTGATAGATTGGCAGATAAATTGCAAACACCATAAAAGCAACTCCAATACCGACCAAGACCAAGACGGCTGGTTCTATTACGGAACTTATTGCTTTTGTGACATCATTTGTACTCTGTTCATAATAATCTGCCAGCTTGGATAGAATTTTGTCTAGCTCACCGGTTTCCTCCCCAACTGCAACCATTTGGCTAACAAGAGGAGGGAAAAAGGCCTCTTTCTCAAGTTGATTTGATAAAGCGACACCCTTTTCCACTTGCGCCGCCACATTCATAATACTTTCTTCATAAACAACGTTATTAATTACTGAGCCGGCAATCCTTAAGGCATCAAGCAAAGGTACACCGGCACCGATTAACATCGAAAGTATTCGATTGAATCTATACATGTACATACCTGTAAAAATTGTAGATATCCCCGGCAATGTAAGTTGCATATTATGCATGAAACGCGCGCCTGCTTCTGTAGTGGACCAAAATCTAACAGCGATTACAATCCCGATAAAAAGTATGATAATCAGCCACCACCAATTTACCAAAGCGTTTGAGACAAAAATCAAAATTCTTGTCAAAATTGGTAACTGTTGCTGCGCGCTCTCAAACATCGATTTCAGTTTAGGAATTACAAACGTCAGCATGAAAATACCGGCGGCAATTAAACATATTAGAATAAATGCCGGATAATAAAGGGAGGATTTGACTTTTGACATGAATTGGCTATCATTTTCCAGTTCATTGGCCATCTCATTCAAAACTAAATCCAGTTTGCCTGTCGCTTCACCGGAATTAACAACACTAACATACACACGATCGAAGGCCTCTGGGTGGCGAGACATCGCAGAAGATAAACTATAGCCTTCCTCCAGATCATTATAAACATCTAAAAATATTTGTCTTATCTTATCGCTCTGAGTCTGTTTCGCAATCACGCTGACTGTCTTGGTAAGTGAAAGTCCCGCATTCAGCATCGTAGCCATTTGTCGGGAAAAAACTGCTTTATCCCTGGCAGATACTTTCCTGATTGAAAACTTTTCCCAAGACGTTCTCTTTTCTATGATAAGCTCAGTTGCAACAAGATTGTGCTTAACTAAAATATTCTCTGCTTCCTGAGAAGTAGAGGCCTTGACAGTTCCGGTGACTATCTCACCTTTACTGTTCTTTGCCTTATAGAGGAATTTTGGCATCTGATTAACCTTATAATTTATAACATGAAACTGAACCAGAAATTGAAACTGTAATTCTTATTTAGTATACCATCATTTTGAAGCTCTTAGGATCGACAGAGTAATTCAAGGCTTCCTCGAGCTGAACATCACCACGTGATACGTATTCGGCCAGGACCTTATCCAGACTGATCATACCCTCAGAAGCGGAGGTTTGAATAACATTTGGAATTTGATATGTCTTACCGTCACGGATCAAACTTTTGATCGCTGGGTTTGCGATCATTATTTCACATGCAAGCACCCGTCCCCCGCCAATTTTTGGCACAAGTCTCTGTGAAACAACACCTAACAAAACTGAGGCGAGCTGACTTGATATTTGCTGTTGTAAATGTGGTGGAAAGACAGAGATAATACGGTCTGCAGTTTGAGCCGCCGAATTGGTATGGAGAGTAGTGAAAACCAAATGTCCCGTCTCGGCCAATGTCAAGGCAGCCTCGATTGTCTCCAGATCACGCATCTCCCCTACCAGAACAACATCTGGATCTTCTCTCAGGGCAGATCTCAAAGCTCTGGCAAAAGAATTTGTGTCAGATCCGACTTCTCGCTGAGAGACTAGACTCTCGCGATGCTCGAAAACATATTCGATCGGATCTTCAATGGTCACAATATGCTTTTTCTTTTCGGTGTTTATTTTATTTATCAGAGCCGCTAGAGTGGTCGACTTCCCCGAGCCGGTGGGGCCGGTGATAATAACAAAACCCTGATTTGGTTCTGTGAATTTTTCTAGAATCGGTGGAAGCCCCAAATCGGTAAAACTACGCAGATCTTTGGGGATCAACCTGAGGGAGGCAGATAAAGAACCCTTCTGATAATAAGCGTTGGCCCGAAAGCGCATACTCTGATAACCAAAAGAAAAATCAATCTCTCTTTTTTGCTTCAGAGCTAGAAGCAGCTCCGGTGGGGTAAATGTTTTAATTAATTCAACGGCTTTCTCATCAGTAATTATTTGTGCATCGGGGATAGGCGCCAACTTTCCATCGATGCGGACAGTCCCGGGGACACCGACAGTGATATGTACGTCTGACGCGTTTTTCGCAATTGCGTAATCCAGATATTTAGCAATCTCTGTTTTATTTGTATCAACCATTTCCCTCCAATTTCTTGATTATATCTCTTTTATTTTATTGCAAAGTCACAAACTTGCAAATAGGCTAGTTATTGATAACCGCCTGAAAAACTTCATCGATACTAGTCTGACCCAAGAAAGCTTTTATGATACCATCCTGCTTCATTGTTATCATCCCGTCCCGTATTGCTGCTTCTTTGATCTCGCTTGCAGGTTTTTTGGCGATTGCCAGTTCCTCTATTTCCGGTGTAATCTGCATCACTTCGAAGATACCTATTCTGCCTTTATAGCCATGATCACATTCCGAACATCCTTTACCATAATAAAGCTTGAAATCGGCAGGAATTCGCTTTCTATCCTCAATATTTTTGGGTGAGATTTTAGCCATTTCTGTTTTAATCTCATCCATCAATTTCTGTGGAACCTTCATTTCTTCACGACATTTGGGACAGATCCGTCTGACAAGACGCTGAGCAATCACTAGATTTATTGAAGAAGTGATGAGAAAAGGTTCTACTCCCATGTTTATCATTCTCGGCAATGCTCCTGCCGTATCGTTTGTATGAAGCGTCGAAAGAACTAGGTGCCCTGTCAGCGCCGCATGAGTAGCCATCCCAGCAGTTTCAGCATCACGTATTTCACCTACCATAATAATATTGGGGTCCTGACGCAAGATGCTACGAAGCCCCGTTGCGAAGGTGAAACCTATTTCAGGCTTGATTTGGCACTGATTGACACCTTTAATTTCATATTCGACAGGGTCCTCTAGTGTAACAATATTGACACCCGGAATGCTTATCCTGTTTAAAATCGCATAAAGTGTGGTTGATTTGCCTGAGCCTGTCGGGCCGGTAGAAAGGACAATACCATACGGCTTTTTGATTGCCTCATTTGTTGCCAGAAAAGCGCTACCCTGCATTCCGAGATCTTCCAGCGACAGGATACCCTGACTCTTGTCTAAAAGTCTCATCACGATTTTCTCTCCGTTTACAGTCGGAAGAGTCGAAACTCGGACATCAACTTCCTTGCTCTTGAAAATAATATCAAAACGGCCGTCTTGAGGCACTCTCGCCTCATCGATTTTTAATTTAGCCATAATCTTTACTCTGCTGATCATCGGCGGGTGTATTGCGAGCGGCAACTTAACAATGTCACGCAAAACCCCATCGATCCGGCATCTTACACGCAATATCTTGCTTTCAGGCTCAATATGTATATCTGATGCTCTGCTATTCAACGCAAAATTGATAATTGCTGCCACAACTTTTGGAACAGAAGAGCTAGCTACAGACTTATTGAGCATCTCCAAAGTGGTGATCTCTGTTTCAATAAGCGAACCGATATTGGCTTCTTTGGTATCGTTGTCGTTGTTTACATTCTCATCGGTCTTTTTGAGCTCTGTCTTGGATTCACTTTGATTTATGCTTATCTGGTCTGCCTGATAATCGGTATGTTTTGGTTCTTGTTTCACAGGCTCCTGTATAAGATTTTTCTCCGGTACACTAGCTTCGTCACTTTTGTTATTCGGATCATTCGAGATAACTGAATCGATAGTAACTTGAGGTTCAGGACTAAAAATAGAATCTAAGATATCCCTTATCGAGCCCTTGTCTTCAACCGGCTCCTCCGGTTGAGGCTCTACATTGATTACAGTAGTCGGCCGGCTGAGAGGTTTCTTTTCGGGCACTATTTTAGAGGATTTTTCTTTTCCAATCTGCTCTAAAACATAATCGATATCCTCCTTGGAAGTCGCAAACACTTCGATATCTATATTGTTTTCCCTTTTTATAAAGTCAACAATTTTTAAAGTAATCGGAGAGTCTGGTTGCGCAGAAGCGAGAAAATAGGTTCCTTTATGATTCTGACCGAAGACTACCATCCTATATTTTGAGATAAATTCGACTGGAATCTTGTTCAAAAAAGAATCGGGTATCAGCTGATTGCGGAGATAAACCACCGGCAAACTTCCTTTTTTCATCAATAGCTTATCGGCCTTCAGATTGTATTGACTTAAGGCCTCACGAAAATCGCTCTCACCCGTGATGAAAATTTCAACTTCCAGTTTCTTTTGATTGATGATTTTGGCAATACTTGATTGGTATCCGACCAGCAAGTCCGAAGGTCTCGATACTGCGAGTCTGATAATTCCATCCTCTATTGAAAAAGGGATGATCCCAAATTTTCTGGCAATCTTAAATGGAATTACACTTTTTAAACTATCGGGTATTTCCACATTTTTGATTTCAATGAACGGAAGTTTCAAAATAATACTATAAGCCTTGTTGATCGTATCTGCAGTAACAATATTATTTTTTATAAGAAAATCCTCGATTTCTCTGTTGGTTTTATACCGTTTCTTGATTCTACCTGCGTCATCCTGGTCAATTAAGTTTTGCAAAACAAAAACATCCAGAATCGACTGGTCAGCTAAAAGATTATTACTAAAATTATAATAGTTTTCCGCCTGGGTATCCATTTTTTATCTCTTATAAACTAGAAAAAGGGTTTTCTTTACCGACTTTATCCCCAGAAAGCGGTGAAATAGGCATGGGAACATTATTTTCTTTGCCCGCGACTAATTCTTCAGCCTCTTGCTTTTCGTTCTCGATATTTACAACCTGGTATTGAGCGCCGACTCTAGCAGTATAGTCAATCTCCGGAACGGTTTTGTTCCAAAGATCGTAAAATAAGATAGCACTAATAGCAAAAATGCATGCCCCCCCTATAATCCCCAGTGTTTTATAATTTATTTGCTTCTTCATCGTTTCCTTTATTGTATTATATTCTGTGAAGAACTGCTTGGATCCAATCTCGTCGAAAGAGAATAACTGTTATCGGGCAACCGGTAAGCATCCATAGAAATTGAGAGGGAGACAACGTCGGATCCTGCAGTTGTCAGGCTCATGCTTTTAATCGAGAAAAATTTAATGTTGTTCTCTAGAGATGAGATGAATTGGTTTAAGTCCGAGAAAGATCCATTTACCGAGAACGAAACAGTTGTAAGTAGATTTTTATTTATGTCTGCTTTGCCATCGGAAATTTGTATTGAAGGTATATATGTCTTATTTTTAGCAGCAATCGCCTCTAATTCAGCGATTAGGTTTGGTTCATCTTTATCAATGGGCATTGAAACAAACAGTTGATCGACGATGCTTCCTAATCCATTTAGAGTCTCTTTACTTTTTGCCAAAGAGTCTCTCTTTGCCGCAGCCGCCGTGACCTCGGCTTCCTTCTGGGCTAGGTCTTGTCTGATACTAGTATATTTGGGAATCAAAAAGATGTATGAAACGATATAGCAAATACCAATCAATAAAATTGCTGTTAAAACGCTAAGAGGGTTTCTATTAGATTTCTGCATCATCACCTCCATCAAGCATAATATCGGGCAAAGAATCTGCTTCAGAGTCAGCACCAGTACTTTCACCTGTCAGATCAGCCGTCTCCGGTAGTTCCAGAGAGACGTCTTTGTCAATCTGAGCCGAAAGAGAGAACTGAACTATCGGAGTACCAGAATTTATATTTTCACTGACCCCTTTCAATTCTACATTCTTGAGGATATTCTTCTTGCCGGATTTCCATTCTTTTAACGTGACCATCTGATCTGCAACAGACCGGTAACTATCTGTATTACCGTCAATACTTATCCGACCATCGCTATTGATACTAAGGTTTCTGATGACAACGTTCTTACTGATTTTAGTATAAAGTTCTTTTAAAAAGGGCTCGACTTCGTATCTGTCTTTTTCGGCTTTTGCAAGCCCGGCAACAGCAGATTTAAAAGAGGTGGCCTGACTTTCCACACCGGAAAAACGGCTGTTTATATCACTAACAACCTGCTCTAATTCACCCTTCTTCGTATTCAACCTCTGATTAGAGCTATATTGCATCAATCCAAATAAAATAGTCGCAATGAGTGCGATAATAGCTCCAAACCAACAAAAAAGTAGTCCGAGATTGGTCCCCTTTTTGTCGGAAAAGGTCGTGAATTCGTCAGAAGAGACCTGTGCCATCGCTGGCATTGCCGCCTGTCCTCCATGAATTGTTCCTCCCATTGTCCCTCCTAGATCTTAACCAGTAGTCATTTATATTTTATCTTTACTTGAAAATTAATACAAGGCTTACCATATTTAGAACTCGGGCTTTAGTTACTATCTGTTGCCTATTTCTTTTGGCGATGGCATTTTCAGATACCGGAATCCAGGCGGCCATCCCTCATCTAAATTATAATCATAGAAAATATTAATATTTGACATACTAGTCATATCGAAATCCTTACCAACAAATGAACCCTTCAACTCCGAATTACTATTTATAGTGATAGTGCCCTCGGAAAAAACAACTCCCTGAAATTTACTGTTTTTTCCAAATACCAGGGCAGAGTTGATAAGTACCTTAATACTATCCTTGGCGGTTGTAGTCTCTTCATGGTTTAAAATCCAACAGGTCAGGGTGATCTCGCCGCTTTTGGTAATATTTTCGACGGTTCCAGAATTTAAACTGCCTATCGGTTGGGGCAAGTTCGTTCCGCCAGTCATATTTTTCCATGTGCAAGAATAATCGGTGGAATTGACTTCTCCTCCTTCAGACGTCGTGATATTCCATTCAACCCCGACCTGTCCTCCCTGATCAACAGATTTCTGGTCACTGTCATCAGAGAAGGATAGCCGGACAATAGGATATGGCAGAGATTGGCTAACAACCACAGTAACCGGCTCAGACCAAACAACTGATTGTGTAACAGATGACCTATAACCGATCTTGAGGACATTTGTACCGACCGTTAATTCGCTATGATCAATTATTTTGGACGTGCTTCCGTTAGGAAGCGTAGATTCTCCAGAAGAGGAAATATCTAATACCGGAGGGTCAAGATAATTTCCACTTGCCGCCCATCGAAGATTTAGATTTGCGGAATCATCGATCTGAAAAGATCCCACTTGTTCATTTATCAAGAAATTAATACTCGGAGGATCAGTGTTAACAGCGATATTCACCTTATCAATCCATAGATTTTCGGGCTTGCTGCCGCATGTGTCACAATAGCAAAATAAATTGAAGGTAGTATTCTCTGTCAAGTTCGAGGGAATATCCACAAAACTATCAATATCAGACGGCCATGTTTTTGTGTCTCTCCAAAAACTTCTGGCGATATTTTCGTCAATACTCTGTTGGGTCGGAATCTGGTTGAAGTCTCCATTTAACTCCCCCGGGGACAGATAACAAGTAGATGACGAACCCGCGCTAGCGCTAATAGCAGTGGCGTGGAGCGTAACATCATTTTTTCCATAATCAACCGTCGTTTTGGAGGGAGTCAAGCTAACACTTTTAAAACCGCTTGTTGGCGCACTAACAACACTTATTACCAAACTGGCGCTGTTGCTGAGACCTTCCGCACTTGCGGTTACTCGAGCGGTCCTATCGCCTACAGTATTGTAAACACAGTAAAAAAGACTTTCCTCCCCTGGTTGCTTGATTTCACTACCAGACGGACTGCTAAGACTAGTGTCACAATAGTAGGTATAAACAATAGGATCAGTGATATTGATGGCAGCCGTCTTTGTTGTCAGTGTAATCCGCTGGGTGGCCGGCGGCGAATACCAGCTAGAAGTAAAATTTGTAATCGCCAAACTCCCCCCCGGAGCCGCTAAAATGAATTTAAAAACCAAAAACGAACCGACGATCAAGCCGATACCAGAAAGGCTTGAAATTGCAATAAGCCGTTTTCTCGTAGCAATCCGATTAAATATTTTTACTTTCATCATCTTTGTTAGTTTATAATCATAATGCCTAAGTGATCCGTACTGGGATTATTTGGTGAAATCTCCACATTATCGCCGATTTTGAAAATTCCATTTTTAACGATAAGGGTTCCCAAGCCATAATATGTCACATCTTGGCTGATCACAATTTCTGAGCCTCCAGCGTCAACAATCCAAACTTTGCCATCAGGAAATTTGTTTTGTTCTGAGCCTCCATCAGCTTCAGTACCAAATTTTGGAACTGATGATTGTAGATTCCAGATATTCCGGCCCATCAAAACTGCACTGTCAATTGATTCGGCGCCACCAGTCAATTGTGAAATTTTTGCACGATAATCTTCAAAAACCTGTGCCTCCTGCCCGGTCTCGTCTAACCAGGAGGACTGTGCATCGGAATTCAATGAGTAGTTTTCCATCTGCCATGTTGCTCCGTTATCAACTGAGCCTGTTTGTCCTTCGCCCTGTGCCAAATTTTTTCCCCAAAAAGAAAAATCTTTCAGATAATCATTGCCATACGCATCTCCGGTTATATTTGTACCGCCCAGATAAAGAGCCGGTGTTTCTAAGAACTCAGCCATTTCTTCCTCGCCAACCTTAATGTATGTACGGCTAACTAATAAACGGTTCGATCCGGCTAAACCGTTCCCCGTCAGACCGGTACCCAAAATAAAACAGTAACCAGCTCGAGTGATGGGCACATCAAAGCAAGCGCTGTTATTTAAAATACTATTTTGAAAACCATAATCCATGCTGGCATTGATATCGTTCAAAACAGAAAAATTACCCGAATTGCCGCCGAAAGTAATCGTATCGCCTTGCGTTACCGTGGTTTGGCCCACAGCCATATCCTTTGGCATATCAGCCGCTTTGGCAGTACTATTACTAAAAAAAACAATCAACAATAACCAAAATATAATTTTTGTTATCAATCGGTGAATCATTGTACTTTACACCAATACTTTAAAACTTCAGTCTCGTACGATGGCACAAATGACCATGATAACTTGCTTCCGCTGACAATAGGCTGAGTCGGACCGACATAATGGCCATCCACGGGACTACATTTCGTGCCGGAAGCGTTATGCAAGTTGAGAAACTCATCCTCAATAAGCACCGGTTTCTCCAGATTGAGATTGGCAATATCAATCTGAACCTCGATAGTATCTTTGTAGCGAATTGCATAAGGATTAAAACAATTTTTATTGTCACTATTAGGCACATCCGGACATTGAATCGCTTCACCGCTACCATCTCTAAACCGGGCTCTTAGCGTTTTCTTAATCGAAACTGCATTTATCTGTTCAATCTGTTTTAAGAGATAAATCCGGCCGCCCCCACCTCCGCCACCACGTCGGGTGCCGGCATTACTCGCGTTACCGCCATTTGCCGTCAGATAGAATTCGTTTGAAGAAATCAGAACATTTGCCGACACGAAGGTTCCTTTGCTGCCGTTCTCTTTGCCCGTTCCCCCATTTACCTGCCCTATTCCGGCCACTGATCCCTCAGCTTCGATCCAGATAGACCCGCCCGAACCAGCACCAGCATAACTACCGTCACTGATACCTCCGTCTCCACCATTGGCAAAAACACCGCAAGTAGAAGCAGTGCATCCGGTCCCGATGATCAGAGAATTTATCGCGAGCTTTACTCTACCTCCGCCAGGCGCACCGTTAATAGATCCATCGCCACTATTGTTAGCCCAACCTCCCCCCGAGCCAAAATCTACGGGTGAACTCTCGCTTTCATATGAAATCCCTCCAGTTGCAGTCAAGCCGCCATCAGACTCACCCCGACCACCAACACCACCATGTCCGCCGCCACCGCTTCCGATTCCTGAGTCTCCTTCATTGATCTGCTGACCGCCACCGCCGCCAATTCCATATCCCGGAAGATGGGTAGAAGTGCCGCCCGGATAACCTTTGCTCGACACATCGATTTTACCCCCACCGGAGAAATTAATATTTCCGGCTGTCGTTATATCAACTTTATGCCATCGGCCGGTGCCTATGACGGCATTTGCCAAGGAATTTCCCGTTGAATTTGACATCTCCGGTATGCTTACAGCTTGATGAGTCAAAATGGCTTTATTACTAATCGTCAAACTGCTAAAAACTCTTTTTGTATTGCAAAATTGATTGTTCGAATCGTTACAAGCGGTTCCGGCGGTTTGACCGGTTACTCCTGGCTGCCAAATTGTAACGCCATCAGCGTAAACATAAAAATTATCTTGGTTCTGCCCATTTAGCGTAACGTCTTTGCCTTCGCACTGAGCCGGAATAGATGTCAAACCGCTATTGGCTGTAATTTCACATAAAGGTTCATACGCTCCGGCTATGGTAATCCTCCCTCCGGCGCCGCTAGATCCCGTATAACCAGAAACAGCCGCATTTGTGCTTAATACGACAGCGTTACCCCCGACAGCTTGGATATCACCGATTAAAAGATAAGGTGCTCCGTTTGTAAGTGATCCGGAACCGCCTCTTAGTTGTGTCAGAGTCATGTTTGGATAACTTTTGGCCCCGATCAAGACACCTCCGGCAACATTCGGGGATTTGCTAAAGGTTGGAACCGATTTTATTGTATTGACGCCAATGTCGATAGTTCCGGCCCCTCCTGCGCCGCCGCCGCCAATTCCTCCGGCTTGAGGAAGGCCAGACGTACCGTTTGCTAATATCTGAGCAGTTGGAAACAATTCTAACCGCCCTTGGCCGTAAATCTTGATATAACCGCCGCCGTTGCCACCCAAAGCCTGAAGTGTCGAGCTATACATGACAGCTCCTCCGCCTCCGCCATAATAGGTCGGGGTCTTTTTGCTATTATAGACAACCCCATTGCTGGTGTTAATGTTGCCATCCGCAGTTCGTCCGCTTCCACCCGCAACCACCGGTGAGCCGCCGGAAACCCCTACGCCGTATTCGTTTGCATCCGATATCACGGTCGGATAACCGCCGCCGTTGTTGATAGGATATCCAACATGACTGGCATTTCCTCCCGGATAACCACGACCAGTTGCATCAAGCTTACTGCCATCCTCGACTCGGATGAAATCAGTCGCACTGATTTCGACTTTTTTGAGACTGCCTAAACTCGATAAAATCCCAGTATTCTGGTCGAAATCATGTTCTGTGCCAGTAACCTGGTATCCAGGAGTCCGAAGATTACCATATGACGTATTGTTATAATCAAGTTTGGGAGTATTGTCATAGTACACCAGAGGCGCATGAGTGACACTTGCCCCATCCTTGAGCGTCAATCCCTTGGCAGTTAGAGTTCCCCAAAGAGTGACTGTAATATTACCTCTGATTTCAATATATTTATAAATATATTGCCATTTATTTTGATACCAGCCAAAGGAAGCTAACTCGACTGAATTATTACAAATAACGCCCGAAAATTCTCCGTTTGGGTTATAAACTCCCCCATCAATATAGTTACCGCTGCCGACAGGACAAAAAGTGTTATTCAGGACAAAACCGTCAGTCGTTATAGCAATCGGATTATCGGGAGTTTCACCGATAGCATGAGTTTGTCTTGGTCCGTTTGTCATTAATTGAAATGAGAAAACCAGCAAAATTATCAACGCTAGTAACGACACAATCCTGATCTTTTTTCGTCGATGAAAGACTCTCGAAATAGAAAGTTTTACCATTATTCCCCTCAACTTATAGTTTTATACTTTAGCAATTTCCAATTTGGTGATTCTTTTATCAAAAGAATCCAATTTTTTGGTTAATTGTACGACGTCAGCTACAATGGCATTATCGTCTTCCAGCGTCCTCTTTCTGATAAAAGCGATGTCCTGCTGCATCGATGTTGTCTTGCTATCAAGGCGGTGAATATCCATCCTGACTGAGGATATCTCGTTGCTTAAGTCAGTTCGAACAGCTGATATCTCATTGCTTAAGTCAGTTCGAACCAAAGAGACTTCAGATTCAATCTTTGCACTCATTTCCTCAAATCCTTTAGCAACAATCATCGCCAACTCATCAATTGTCATTTTGCCCATAGATCCCTTCCTAACTAAAAACTTAGGCACAAAACGCCTTTCTTACATTATAAACAAGCCACCTTTTTATTGCAATAAAAATAAGTTTATTAAGTTTATAAAGTCTGAAAGTTCTTAAAGTTTATAAAGCAACTTGTATCTCACTTCAAAAAAGACTTTTAACTTTATGAACTTTCCACTAATTAATGCAATATCTCGTATCTCGGTTTGCCGAAAGGAATTCGATCTGGCGCTGTTTCTCGAGACTGAAACGTCGAGGCGGGATAAATAGTATCGGCGCCATAATCATCATTAACCTGATCTAAAGCCTCAGAAATTCGTCGGGATTTTTCAATGTCCGCAAAAATAGAAATTTGAATGCCGTCTCTTCTTACCAAGTTAAAAGCAGAAACTGAAACTAAGATGGGCCGGCTTCGCCAGGGACAATCCTTGAGAATTTCATATGCGTTTTTTAAAAAGCTATCGTTATCTGAGAAAGAGGCAAATTTACGGCTCTGCTGAAATCCCTGCCTATCTACAAAATTGATGGAAATAGCGACTCCACCAGCAGAGTAATTTTCCTTCCTAATACGGTAACCGGCTTTGAATATTAATCGTCGTAATACTTGCAGAGCACCTTCCTTGGTCCGGAACTCTGGCGGAAGGACATGGGAATGGCCAATGGTTTTATTTTTAATAATATAATCGTCGACCTCGTGACCGCGGAGACGAAAATACCAGAGCCGGCCTCCATGTTTCAACATTTGGATCAAATCCCCCATCGAAGTTTTATAAAAAGTAAGAGGGGAGTCAATCCCAAAATTTTTCAAGCGAATCTCCATTCGCCAATTTATCCCAACCAGGTCGGTCAACCTCAATTTTGAATAAAAGTCCTCTAAATCTTTTAAGGCCACTGTGGTCAAGCCGTTCGGCTTGTGTCGCTCCCCCGCTACTTTCGCCAAAAAGACTGACGGTCCTATTCCGATTGAACAGGTAAGCCAATCTCCCACTCTTGCCAAAATAGCCCTCTTCAATTCATCGGCCAATTTGATTGAGGAAAAATAATTTTGATCTTGCGGTGTTAGTCTGATTGCAAATTCATCAATGCTCAAAGCCTCAAAGTATGGCGTAAATGACTCAATCACTTTACAGATCTCCTTATGATAAATCATATAAAGCGCCGGCCTCGCCTCAATAATTTTTATCTGGGGATAAATTTTCTTTGCTTCGCCAATTCTGGATATGCTAATCCCCAATGCCTTCGCTTCTCTGGAAGCAGCGATAATGCAACCGGTATCGCCGGTATAAGGCGCAACTCCGAGAGGAACTCCCCGGAGTGCCGGCTGAACTTGTTGCTCGACAGAGGCAAAGAAGGAATTCATGTCAAGGAACAGAACTTGATAGTCTTTTGGTTGATTAGTAATAGACATATTTATCAGTCTACACTATACCGAACAAAAGTTGAACACGTTATCCACAATATAAAAATGCCGCCCGTTAGAGAGCGGCATTTCTAAAATCTCAGATCCATTCTCCTCTCACCCGTTCCCCATTCCACACTCCCCATTCCCTACATTCCCCATTCCACGTTCCACATTCCACCTTCTACTCTGCATCCTATCTGGTAGTGATCACAGCTTCTTTCTTCGCTGCCTGCATGACTTCTCTCGCCTCTTTCAAGGCTTGATTATAATGTTTTCGGATCTCGGCTCTCTTTCCCTTGTCCTTAGCAGCTGCCAAATTAGCCTTGAATATCGAGCTGGCTTTGTCTCTGGCAGCACGATATTCCTGATTGATCTTCTTGATCGCTTCTAAGTATTCCTTTTTGATGGTTTTCTTGTTCTTTTTGACCACGCTCTGGTTCAACGAGACAGTAACACCGTTGTCAGCTGCGTAAGTCGGCGCCGAAAACGAGACGATTGTGGCAATAGCCAAAGCCATTAAAAAGACAGTCAAATTAACCTGGCTTATTCTCTTTTTCACTTCTCCTCCAAATTACTTATTGAGACAAAAGAATACCGTCTTCGCCTGAGAAATAGCTTAAACTCTTACTCTTAAGGACAAATATCTTTGCAGATCGGGCAGAGTGACAAATCCAGTGATATTTCCAGCCTTTTCGGTTACAGCCAGCTCAGGACCGGTCGAGAATAAGCTCAAAAGCTTTAGTGCACTTTCCTCTTCGTCGATTCTCGGGAATTCCGAAAAATCCTTGGTGAAATCGATCACTCGGGTTTCAGACCACTCACTTTCTGGCACCCTTGATAGGACAAGAGGCGAAATAAAGCCAATTATATCATCGCCATGATCAACGACAGGAAATATTTCCTGGCGCAAGTTGTTTGAATGCTCATAGAGAGTAGAAAAGGTTGCATCATCAAAAATTGACTCCGATCTCTTTTGGGCGATTTCCTTAACTTTAGTTTTTCGAAGGATCATGATCATCAACGTTTGTGAGTAGCTTCCAGCCGCCGCTCGAAAAAGGAAAAAACCGATCAAGACCAACCAAAGACCAGAGAAGAAATTGCCTTGAAAAATCAGAATGAAAGCACCGTATGTTATGATCAGGCCAGCAATGATCTGGCCTACGATTGAGGCTAGTTTGGTCGATCTGGCCAGGTTCTTATTGATCGACCAGATGATTCCCCTGAGAATCCTCCCGCCATCCATCGGAAAACCGGGCAGGAGATTGAAAATGCCCAGACTAATATTTACTACTCCCAGAGCATATAAGGAATACAGCAGTAAACTTTCTTGGCCACGATTCAAGAAGTATATTGTAGAATACATCAAGATTACTCCAATAATCAGGCTTGACAATGGTCCGGCCGCCGCCATTTTGATTTCAACCCAAGCAGAAGGCGGTTCGTCCTCCAAATTCGACGCTCCACCAAAGAAAAACAGTGTAATACGATTGATCATTACTCCATTTCTCCTTGCAACTATGGTATGACTGAGTTCATGGGCCACAATTGATGCAAAAAAAAGCAGCGACAGAACTATCCCGCTTATAAGATATGAGACAAATGATTGACCGGGATAGATTGATGGCAGGACGGCTGAGCTAAATGACCAAAACACCAGCAAAAAAATGAATATCCAGGAAAAATCAATAAAAATCCTAATACCAAATAATTTTGCTATTTGAATCTGTTTTTTTTCAGGCATTATCTATTCGTGAAAACATTTATATTTCTTTTTGGCGGCTCCAGCACCGACAATCAGACCGGCAATCATACCAACAGCTGCGGCAACACCGATTGCAGCCCATGGCTTCTCGTGGGCAAATTTATCAATATCACGACCTGCCATTTTTGCCTTCTCTCCTGCTGCTTTTGATTTTTCACTAATCATCTCCGCAAATTGGCGGGCTTTCATCTTGGCCTTCTTTATCTTACGCTCCCCCATTTCCTCTAACTGCTGTCGTAAATCATCCATCTGAGATTCGATATCCTCCATCTCTTCTTTGTCCATAGAAAATCCTTTCTGATTAATTCTTATTGAACTAAAAAGTAACTCTTTTCGAGCACAAAGAATATGAAGGAATTAACAAAACATTGCGGATAATCCCGAATGCAATAATCGAGAGAGAACTTAGACCTGGAGTTTAACAAACAGAAAACTCAAAAATATCAAACCGAATGTTAGAATAACCATTAAAAGAACAAAGAGCCCCCGGCGTTTTTTGAAATATTTACGCCAGGCCATAAAAAGCAAAATATACAATGCAATATCAATTATGAAATTTAAAAACCACATTGGATTTACCCTCTCTTAGCTTATTTCCTTTTCAATATTGTATCATTTCCAAATATTCTAACGCAAACTGGGAACGCCCCACCACATGGGGTGTTGCGAAATTCGACAGGCAAAGGACAAAACCGTCATTCCCTAAAACCCTATTAAATGTATTTATTCTTCGAATGATGCTCTTAAAAATGAGAAGTCTGTCACTGTACTAACAAATAACCAAAGTTCTCGTCGTTCCTCCTCGAACAATAAGAAACAGGGAAATGGCAAGGTTTTCGGAATCACGTATTAAATGCTTGACTTTTTAAATTTTTAGTATATAGTAACCAATAACCGACTGGCTGAAGCCAACAGACGGAATACGAAGTACCGGAGGAAACAGAGATGGAAGCAGTCTTACGTGTATCCGCTAAGTCCAGCCCCAATTCCGTAGCAGGCGCCCTTGCGGGCGTCATCCGGGAAAAAGGCGCAGCCGAGCTCCAAACCATTGGCGCCGGCGCGCTCAATCAGGCCGTCAAAGCACTGGCCATTGCCCGAGGCTTCATGGCCCCCTCGGGCGTCGACCTTATCTGCCGGCCGGCGTTCACCGACATCCAAGTCGATGGCGCCGAACGTACGGCAATCCGGCTCATGATCGAGCCAAAATAGCAAATGCGGGTGGTTATCCAACCACCCGCTCTTTTTTATCAGCCAATCTCCAAGCTCTGAAAGCTTTTGTTGATCTTTTGATATTCACGATTGATTGATAAAAGTTTCATCCGTTGTCTTTAACTTATTCAAATTCTTTCATTCGCTCTAGAGACTTCTTAACATATTTTCCAAACTGTTTTTCCTTATTGTGCTTCTCGTAATCGGTCATCTCATAATGCTCTGCTTCCTTCTTCATCCGTATGAAATTATCATATTTTTCCTTATCGACAGCATCGCAGTCTAATGCCTCCCGCACAGCACACCCGGACTCGTGAATATGGGTGCAATCCGTAAATTTACATCTAAGCGCAATGTCTTCTATCTCGTCGAATATCGAAAGTGTTCCAGCTCCTAAATTCGCCAAACCGACCTCGCGCATTCCCGGATTGTCAATCACGACTCCGCCGTTGTTCAAAAAATACATTTCCCGGTGAGTAGTAACATGCTTGCCGCGCTCGTTGCCCTGACCGATCGCCCCTGTTTTTGCAATGTCTTGACCAATCAAAGCATTTATTAGGGAGGATTTGCCAACTCCCGATGAGCCTAGGAAACAATAGGTTTTTCCAAAATAGAGAGACTTTTCTAGAGAATCTAACCCTTCCAAGGTTTTCGTGCTCATAGGAATAATTGTACAGTCCTTGAATCTGTTCTGTATTTGACCAATCTTATCATCGAGATCTTCTTTTGAAATCAAGTCAACTTTATTCAAAATAATGGCCGGCTCTGCATTTCCATCTTCGATCAGGGCAAAATATCTCTCAAAACGGTTCAAGCTAAAGTCTCTGTCAACCGATTCCACTACGAATGCAATGTCCACATTTGCAGCAATAATTTGACTCTTCATCCGGTCAGTAGACTTCCTTGAGACTGCAGTTTTTTTGATGACCGTTTTTCGGGGCAGTATCTGCTCAATTATTGCCTGAGTGTTATCGATCATGGAAATCACAACCCAATCGCCTACAGCCGGATAGTCCTCCCGTGACCCTGCAGCAAACATCTGTTTTCCGGTAATTCGTGCCTGAAGTTCGCCCTTGTAATTCTTCACATAATACATGCCTTTGTGTTCAGCAATAATCCGGGCAATGCAATCTTGCCCAATTTGCAATTCTTTGCAATGAGACTCAAAAAAACCATCAAACCCTAAATTTTGAATAATATTATCCATATTATTTTCAATATACACTATCTTACGCCAATAAACATTATTTGATTATGCTTTGCTTGTAAACTAAACGATTTTAAGAGGTTGCAAATTCGCTGGCAGATGGCAGTGTCAAAACTGGAGCAGAATTCACGATTGATAAATTGACAATTTCAATTATTTATGCTATAATTGTTAAATGCTACCCACAGGAGGAATTGCAATGAGGGTTATACCCGAAACCATCTATTTCATGAACGACGATCAAGACAGGGTATTGATAGTCCTGGCGTTCCATGAAACCCAGGATTCATCTATGGATCTGCGACGCGCGTGGATATATCGCAATATCGTTCGTGACGGTATTGTCCAGGATAATTACCCTGGATTCTTCAGTGATGCCCTTGATCGTCTTACTCACTCAGCCAAATCATATGGAGACCAAGTTGGCGAAGCGGTCGTCACTAGAGTAGTCCGCCAGACTAGAGATGAGGGAGCATGGGGCGCAGTTCCCTTTGAGGGACGCCGGCAGCGCTGAAACCACCCGCGGGATCGACAAGAAAGTCATCTCGCGGGTTATTTAACTACTTCAATATCAGTGCATTTAAAAAAGTTGATCCAAAGTAATATTTAAGCTGTTCAAGCAAAATAAAACCATCTTAATTAATTATCGCGTTTACCTCCAACATCTCAATTTTGGCCGGAAAAAATTCGGAAAGTTGGAACTTTCTTAGATTGTTAGCCCATGTAATAACAGTTCCATTCATTTATCTCGTCCTTATAACCATTGTTGCAGAACAAATTTTTAACTTGATTAAAAATTTCTTTTTGAGTCTTGATATCGCCTGTATCTATTATTTTTCGAAGCATATCAAAGAAAGTAATTCCATCCCAAGGTATTTTGGCCAAAGGATATTTTTCAAGCTCCCACTCTAAAAATTTATTATATGGTCTCATTCTGCCCTCCAGCGCAAACAAAGCACTTAACAAAAGAGGGATTGATTCAGCAGCATCAAAATGTGAAGCTGCTTCATTTTTGTCACGATGATTCTTAACTGCACGATGATAACTATTTATATAGCAACCCAGATTGAAGGAAACGATTTCTCTGATCTTCCCTTCAGGCAATTTACCTTTTTCATTTATGATTTTTTGTATTTCACCTGTTTTATCGATTTGTGCTTTTAGGTGAGCAAAGTTATAGCGATCCCACTCAAAGTCACTTCCCCACTCAGCATATTTCTCGAATTCGCTCAGACTAAAAAGTTTAACATAAACATCACAAGTATCGTTGAAATTCTTGTATTGTTCCTTGTATTGATCTTCTTTCCCATCCGCCACAATCATCATTGTATCGTAATCAGAATATTCCGTTGAGAAACCTTTCCCTCGACCAGCGACCAAAACAAATCCAATAATATTATTATCCTTCTCTGATTCATTAAGTATTTTTTGGTATAGTAAATCTTTTTCCATTTTTCTCCTAAATATTATTGCTCTAACTATAGCAAAAAATAAGCCTCGGTTCGATCTATGCTTTGCCAGTATACGAAAATACCCACTACAAGAATGGCTATTTTCGTTGGCATGATCTAACAGCTAAAGTCAAAAAAATTTCATGAACATCGAGGGCTGCATCGATCAGTTTACTTAAATTAGCATCAAGAGCATTTTCTAGCTATAGTTGAGGGAGCTATTTAATAAGGTTAGAGAAACATATATGACAAATAAAGATTTTGAAAGTGTAATTCCAACAGCCATCTTAACAGCATATCCCAGAACTTTGACTGATATTCCTTACGCAAAAGAAGTTTTTAACGTGCTAAACAAGGATAAAATTCCTAGTAATTTAATAGTCGACAAGCTAGCCGTTGAATTAGAAGCACGCTATAAATTAATTAGCAAGTTGTTGGAAGAATCAAATATAAATCAAATACTAGAGCTTGCTTCGGGATATTCTACTCGTGGACTTGATCTTACGGTAAGAAATGATCAAATGTCCTATGTCGAATTGGACTTGCCCCAAGTTGGTGACAAAAAAATAGAAATTTTAAAGACATTTACTACAATACCAAAAAATTTGCACGTTATTTCTGGAAATGCATTAAACAAAGAAGACGTTGATAAGTGTGAGCAATACTTTGATGAAGAATCGCAAATTGCTATTGCAAATGAAGGATTACTGCGATATCTAAATTTTGACGAAAAAAAACATGTTGCCACAAATATACGTAACCTTTTGTCTAAGCATGGTGGTCTGTGGATTACTTGCGACGCAACGCCTAGAAAGTTTATTGCTAATCAAGACGCAAACCTGCCTGATTTTAATAAAAGCCTGAGCAAGATATCTGATCGAAATAACGCTAGTTGGCGTTTTTCGAATATTGGCCATGTAAAAGAGTTTTTCGATGAAATAGGATTTGCTATCGAATCAGTCCACCCATTGAGCGAAGTAAAAGAAGAGTTAACATCGCCAAAAACGCTCGATTTAAATGCCAGGCAAGTTGATGATTTATTAAAGGATGCAATTGTTGTAGTGATGAAGGTCAAGGAGCGGTAAAGACACTCTTTACATATCTATTACGAAGTCTTTAGCAGGAAAGCTCTAACCACTTTTTGCACCATACAAAAATAACCACTCATAGAGTGGATATTTTATGGCAGGCGACAGTGCAGGAAGTTAGAACTTATTTCGCCTGTTAATTCTTTTTTGATTCGAAGTCATTGAATATTTTTGAGATATTTTGATAATCAAATGTTTTTTCTTGAACAGCAAACCATTCTTCTTCGAGACTTTCCCATGGATAAATTGCCAATCTATTATTGATAGATAGTCCGCTTGATTCAGATTCTGACAACTTTCTAGATTCATTAGATAGCTCCCCGTAGAAAGAAGCTTCTGCAAATTCTAACTGTTGATGAGAATAGTCCATCCGTGCAGCAGCGTATATGATTTTGCAGTTAGGAAACTTCTTCCTTAAATCTATGGCGGCTATTTGGAAAGTACTGCCTGTGCAGTGATTATTTTCAACTAAAAGAAAAGTTGGAGAGTCAGGCATAGGATAGTCAATCATGCTTGGAGTCAAGATGCCTTTTGTCTCTGTTTTCTCATTGTAAATTAAATATTTATACTGAACTGGAAAGATATTTAGTAGTCTTAATTTAAAAGCCAAAATAAGACCAGGAACACCTCCGCCTCTAAGCATTGGAACAATTGCATCAATTTTAGTATTAGTTTGTTCTAAATAATTATCTATCTTGCCATACAATTTATCTAAAATCTTTTGATACTCAGACCATGAAATTAATTCAAAATCTTCTTTTTTGTATTTTTTATCCATAATTGCTCTGTTTATTTGTTAGCTTAGTAATATTTTAGCAAATAATGAATAAAAGTTCGATCTATGCTTTGCCTACATACAAAAAAACATCTCAGAGAGATGTAAATTCGTTGGCAAGACGCTAAGCGTCTTTGAAGCACGCTGAGCGTGGCAGAGAACAGTGCAGGAAATTAGGACTTATTGCCTATCCCTTTCGTCGTAATTTTCAACGACTCATCAGAACACTTTGTGTTGAGGGAGGGAGTTTGCGTCCTGCAAATCCCTAGATTCCCATGCAATCCTCCATGGATTGAAAGAATCACCCCTTCGTGGCATCGAGTGCGGTGATCCAGTCCTCTGAATGCATTTCCCGAGCCAGATAGGGGCAGTTTTGTCCGATGACTGTCCCGGAACATGGACACAGTGTGTAGTTTGCCCATGTACAAAATTGAAGCGATGTGCAGGCGCATACATGCACCATGTGCACCGGCCGTACCGGCGAAAATTTTGTTTCGCCCGGGATGAACTCGATCTCCTGCGTCGGAACATCGGGCTCGATACTTTCTGGTCTGACTACCAGAGTGAGGATGGTCGATCCTTCCTTGCGGAAGTAATCGATGAGAGTAACGACGCCCTTGGACGCCAGGTAGAGATGGCCTCGTAATAACATATTGCTTCTCCTCCAAGTATTGCCTGTGCAATGGCAAGTATTGCAATCAGACATTTTTTTATATCATGAAATCCATAAATTGTCAATCTAGCTTTATAACACAAAAGAGAGATATCATATCAGCACCATTCACCTTAAAGATTCTCTCAGCATCATTCGTAAAGTTGACTTACCTTTATCGGTTTTAAGATATTTCTCTCTGCGTTTAGCATCTGCCATAGCTTTATAAGCTTCATAAAATATCAACTCAAAAGGTTTGTAAGCCTTCGTT
The DNA here is from genome assembly GCA_041674765.1 of Patescibacteria group bacterium. Classification (GTDB taxonomy): domain Bacteria; phylum Patescibacteriota; class UBA1384; order XYA2-FULL-43-10; family 1-14-0-10-43-13; genus JBAYVE01. Next base: position 105,357 of record JBAYVE010000002.1, on the reverse strand, counting down.
GATTTGACATAGCCGTTTTGGTGGTAATCGAACCGTTTCTTTAAATCGGTCGTATACCCAACATAGGTAAAATTATTACTCAAGCTTTTAAGAATATAGACGTAATACATACTTCTATTATATCTCTTGGTCTCAAACCATGTAAGGTTTGGGACACATGAACCAATTTTGTACTCAAAAATCACGTTAGAGTCACAACTCAACCATCGGTGTGATGGCGAAGTCATGAACCCAACGTGGTTCATGGCAGGGGCAAGAGGAATCGAACCCCTAACTAAGGTTTTGGAGACCTCCGTTATACCATTTAACTATGCCCCTATAATATTCAATTAATTATCCGCAAGAATATTCTCAATAGAATCTTGATACCGTAATTTTAATTCATTTGAAGGCTTTCCGCCAGATTTTAAATACCGTTCTCTATTCTCCGCGTCAATCTTGCTATGATAAGCTTCATAACCAAGTATTTCAAGCGGCCGTCGGTTTTTAGTCGATTCAACACAGCCTTTCGCATGTTCGGCCAAGCGTCGTTTCAAATCACCAGTATAGCCAATATATAGTCGTTTGTCTTTCTTGCTTATCAAGATATAAACATAATACATTTGCCCCCCTAGAGGAATCGCCCCGAAGCTTCGGGGTTGGAGACCTCCGTTATACCATTTAACTATGCCCCTAAATCAGAATTATGAATCTTGAATTAAGAATAAAGGATTTAACCCATAATTCATAATTCTTAATTCGTAATTCCAATTAATTATTTGCTTTCTTTGTGGTCTGTTCTTTTTTTACAAACTTTGCAATATTTTGCAAATTCGAGACGTTTGATGACGTCCATTCCCTTTAGCCGTTTTTCTGTATGATAAGCTCGGCTTTTGCAGACTGGGCATTCAAGCGCAACTAATTTTCTAGCTTCTTTTGCCATAACAATTTTTTCCTTGATTTGTCATCCTGAACTTGATTCAGGATCTTTTTAAATATTTTCCTGGATTCCGGATCAAGTCCGGAATGACATTTTCTATATATTTTCTGGAGCCGCCTGTCGGATTTGGACCGACGACCTACTGTTTACAAAACAGTTGCTCTACCACTGAGCTAAGGCGGCGTGGTGCTGGGAGTAGGATTCGAACCTACGAAGGCGCAAGGCCGACAGATTTACAGTCTGTTGCGTTTGACCGCTTCGCTATCCCAGCAATACATACAGTATTTTTAAAAATTGTATGATTTCTTAATTCGTATGGAACAAATTGTAAATTTGTTCTGGAGCCGTTGACCGGAGTTGAACCGGTGACCTACTCCTTACCATGGAGTTGCTCTACCAACTGAGCTACAACGGCATTATTTCTAAATACCGCATATCTCCCATATCTGACAATCAATCGCATCGGAAGCGACAATTTCAAGAAAGACTTCATTTTTCCTAGAACTGAAGAAATTATAGCAGTTTTGATCCCTTTTATCAACTCTGTTTGGAAGTCTTCTGTAATCAATTTGTTCGAAACCGCCAAAAATCCATTATCCGCAATTCGAGAAAGATCACAAAATATGTACTCATTATCTGCGCCAACTTAGTTAGCGTTATTTCAGACTGCAAAAACTAATGAAATGATCCATCAATGATCATATTGTTTACAAATCAGTAATCAAACTGCTATTGTCGTTGCAGAGGTGAAAGGGGGTGGTTATGCAACTACCGTGGGAAACTCGTCCGCCAACTGTATTACCATGGTGGGCGATCGATATGCATGTGCATTGTCGGGATGAAGAACAGTGGCGGAAAACTACTATCAAAGAAGTTCTCCGTCTTTCACGAATGCACGGTATAGGCATGATCATCGACATGCCGAATACAGCACGACCGGTCCTTGACCGGGACCGAGTTCGAGAGCGACTCGCACTGGTACCCAAGAAAGAAAAGGATCATTACCGGCTATATGTCGGTCTGACCGATGATGAGAGACAAATCGCTGAAGCACTGTGGTGCTACGACAACATTCCCGAAGTGCTGGGATTGAAGATGTTTGCCGACGAAAGCGTTGGCAGTCTCTCCATCACGGAGAAAGACGCGCAAAGAAAAGTTTATCGGATTCTGGCCAAGCAAAATTACTTTGGTGCGGTGCTCGTACACTGCGAGAAAAAATCCCTTAGAAAGCCATGGCTTTGGGATCCGTCGAATCCGATATCGCATACTTGGGCGCGTCCGGAGGAATCCGAGGTTGAGTCGGTCAGAGATCAAATTCAGTTGGCGATGGAAGAGGATTTCCGGGGCCGGATTCATATTTGCCATGTTTCGTGTCCACAATCAGTTGAGCTAGTCCGGGATGCAAGAAGCATGGAATTATTAATCTCCTGCGGCGTTACTCCTCATCACTGGTTGTGGTATGACGACATTATGAACAGCCAAGATGGCCTCATTTACAAAATGAATCCGCCGCTGCGCAGGAGAGAGTTGGTGCTAAAACTACGGGATCAGGTTGCCACAGGGCTCGTCGCGGTAATTGAAACAGATCATGCCAAACATACTCCAGAGGAGAAAAACTGTCCTGAGTGTTTATCAGGATATCCATCGATGGAGCTTTATGGTCAATTTGTTAGGGAAATATTGCCAGCCTCTGGACTAACTCCAGGCGCGATCAGATTTATGACCCGAGACAACATTTTGAGAATTTTCAGCGACAAACTGGGTTTGTGAAAGGGGGGCCAGATGGCCATCAGATTCGGGAATGTGACATTCCCCTTCAACGTTTTCTGCGCAACCGGCGCTCGTGAATTCTTCGGGGAGGGCTATTGGTTTCACCGGTATTTCAGGCTTCTGGGCCTGACTTGGAAGGAGACAAATCTGGCCAGCAAAACCATTACCCTGCGACCGAGAACAGGCAACAAAGACGGCGGTAATATGAAGTTAGGTAGGGATGGTATTTCACCAAAGGAATTGTTTCCGGACTGCATCATCCCTCACATCATGTCCGGCCATGTTCTAAATGCGGTCGGATTGAGCGGACCAGGCTTCATAGACCTGATATACCGGGATCTCTGGCAAAAATTGAGGGAACCGTTTGTTCTGTCCTTCATGGCTGTCGGCAAGACGCCTGATGAACGGGCACAGGAATACGATACCTTCGCGAAATTCATGAAGAGCCACTTGTCAGAGTTCATGTCACCTTTCGTTATTCAGGTCAACTTCGGCTGTCCGAACGCCGGACTCCCGCTCGATACACTCCGGGATGAGGTGACAGGCGCGCTCGAGACCCTTTTCGGCCTTGGGATACCGCTAGTGCCGAACTTTAGTCCGCTCGTGCCGGCTGAATTTCTGAAAGAACTCGAGGATACGGGCCTCTGTGCCGGGTTCTGGATCGCTAACACGATTCCTTATGCCCACGATGATCTCGGCGAATCGATCTTCGGCTCTCCAATTTCGCCGTTGATACTGCGAGGATTTTCGGGCGGGGGCATCTCGGGACCCCGTTGCCTCAAATACACCGTCCGAACTATTTGCCAGGCAAGAAAGTGCGGTGTGACATTGCCGATTATTGGCGGAAACGGTATCCAAACGCCGTGGGGCGTTGAGATGGTAATGAACGCGGGAGCCACAGGCATCGCGATCGGGACGATGGCGATGGTTCCGCCTCGCATGTTGATGATGAGAGCCGTCATCAAGACGGCAAATAGATACTGATGAATCAAGGAAGATTTGATTACCAAAGGGCAGCCGGACGGCTGCCCGCTTTTTTTTGAGAAACCTTGATTTGCGAAGAAAATAGGAGTAAATTAGGAACATAATGATCAAACTAATAAAAATAATCTTGGTTACCCCGCCTAGCACGCCCTCTCTGAGCGTGTAGTTTGCTTTTGCAAAATATGAACTAATCTCAACGCTCGGTCAGGGCGTTTTTATTTCTCCCTGCCAAGCAGTCCTTTTATATGAATATTGCTGCCAGGGAGAAATTCCTGGCATTTTCGAAGGGAGGTAACCAAAGTGAAAGGTCGCTTAGTATTAAAATTCGGAACAGATTCGTTGATTGGTGCAAGCGGCGATCTATGTCAAAGTAACTTCGATGACATTGCCAGACAAATTTCTGCCCTGATTAGTCAAGGGTGGGAAGTGCTGGTAGTAAGTTCTGGTGCAGGTAAAGCCGGAAGATCGCAAATCCTCCGCATGAGAAGAACGATCGAGACAGTCAGCGATAGATCACAGACCACAGTCGGTCAATATATTCTGATGACCATGTGGCAAACTGGTTTCGACCTATTCGGGCATTTAGCTGGCCAGATACTCGTATCTCACGCCGACCTACAGGCAAGAAAAGAGGGAAACAGTATCGACGAACTGTCAGCGAGATTGGAAATGGCGAGCAGTGAAGGCATCATCCCGATCATCAATGAGAACGATGCTATCTCGAGTTTTGGCATAGATGAAGCAAACAGGAAGAGAGAAAACGATGTTCTAACTTCCGATATCTGCGGCATTTACAAGCCAAACAAGGTCATGATCATAACTTCAGTTGGTGGAGTTTTTGAGACAGATCCCCGCCGCGATCCGAGTGCAAGGATGTACCGAGAACTAGATTCGGCGAATTTGCCGGAAGCTGTCCTCCTCTCCCAGAACAAATCACCAAACGGAAGTGGTGGCATAGCAAGCAAGGCGGAAATAGCCGCCGAAATGCACATGAACGGAATTGCTACCTGCATCGCCCATTTCAGGAGCAACGGCATACTTCGTTTTGCGCATGGCGAATCTCTTGGCACCCTCCTGGGGAGCCAAAGCCGGCTCGTGGAATAACTCCGCTAGCACAGAGTCAATCCGTCATCTTGCCCCAAAGGTGACGGATTTTTTAATATTTTGTTATAATAGTCATTGCAAGTATCTAGACGAAGCAAGCTATCATGCTATTACCAATGACAAAACAATTCAATGAACGGAGTTTATGGAAATAATCGACATCTATGGAAAAAAGAGTACAACCGATTGCCTTGGCTGTTCGATAGCTGAGGGCGAATTTACCCCGCCAGGCGGTTTTATCCTGAAGACTGATCACTTTTGTGTCAATCAAGATTGTGAAATTCCTATCCCCGGCTTTTTTATTATTTCTTCTATTAGGCACATTCAGAGTTTCGATGAATTCTACGAGCCTGAGCAGACTGATTTTATGCAAATTTTGGTCAAGATGCGCCAAGGAATGAGAGAGGCGCTAAATATTCCACAGATTGACATTATTATGGTAGAAAATGGTGAACACCATTTCCATGTCTGGCTCTTCCCTATCACAGACGAGATGACCGAGAAATTTGGTTTCGGCGTCAAGGCCTTGAAACCGATGATGAGTTATGCGATCGAAAATATGAAAACAGCAGAAAATATTAAAAAAGTTGAAAAATATATCGGTCTGATAAAGACACATCTCTCGAAATAAATTTAATCGGTGAGTGACTTTGAGTTTTTGTTGTCTGCCGCCGTTTTTTGTGCTATTCTAACGCCAGAAAACTTCTGCGAGAGGAGAGCTTCCGATGTTCTTTGCAAATGAACAAGCACCATTCTACCTAATTGGGAGAGTGGGGCAAAATTTAACTGAGCTTCTTGCCTGCGACAGCGCTCTATTCGTCTTTACCAGCGAGGAGAAAGCCGACAGTTTCATCGTGACCAACAAACTAGACGGCCATATCATGGAAATGTCTTGGCGCCAGATCGTCAAGAAATATGGCCAGAGGTTTGATCGCGCCATCATCGACCCTAACTCGATCATAATTTGGCGTCGTGGAGTCATTAATTACCTTCCCCTGGTTGAGGCGGCCCCACCCGAGTCTTACGCCTATCACTACTGCCGGCCAACAGATCGCAGATGGTGTCTTCACGCCATCAAAATGGCAGGTCAAATCTGTTGCTGTAGGGACATGATGCCGGAGACACTACTCCTCCAGTATGCAGAAGGCGAAGAACGCACCAAAAATTGCGGCGGCTGGCCCGTTCGAACAGACGAGCGCAGGATGCCCTAATCAGTTCCGTCCCGTTCGCCACCCCCCGCCACCTTGGCCAAAAGGTGGCGGATTTTTTTAAAGATAATAGTCTTAGCCCCGAGTTCTCTTAAACTAAAGTTCGTTAAATTCTTATTCAATACTTAAGCCGCCCGAAACAGTCTTGACTTGGATTTCGTTTTTACCGTCGCCAGATTTACCTTCATAAAATGTTCTTGTTTCTCTGGTCAAATTCAACTTATCCTTATCCTCAAGCCTACCGGAGGTCGTCTCGAAGTTGAAATTGTAATCAGCGTTTTCTGGCAAATCGATGACAATTTTTCCCGAAGTGCTTTTGGCTTTAATATACCCTTTTAGCGCATCGTAATTTAGATTAATCCTGCCGGAAATTGTCTGAACATTGGTCGGACCAGTCAAATTAGAAAACTCAATCCTGCCGGAGGTCGACTCTGCTTCAATTGCCATAAATCCGGAAATTTGCTCTGCGTTGATTCGTCCGGAAACTGTCTTTAATTTTAAATTGCCCTGCCCTAGGTCTTTGCCCTTGATCTCAATTCTTCCGGATACGCTTTGCAAAGAGACATCCTTCAAGCCAGAAATATTGGCACTCTCAATCTCACCGGAGACTGTTTTTGCGGAAATATTTCCTGTATATGTTTCAGGCAAATACACGTCGAGTACCCCAGACCAATCGTTGGAAAAGAAAACAATTTTTCTCTCCCTTTCTACCTTTACCTTGATCATTTTACTGCTTTCATCTCTAGAAACTACCAGCGAAATATCACTTCCCTCTCGCTTGCTTGTCTTTAAATCTGCCCGCAAATCTGCCCCTTCTGTCTTTATAATATTTACCCTCTCCGAAACAGCTTCGATCTCTATCTTTTCAATACCAGCGGCTGATGCGCTTTTGGTTTCAGATACTTCGACTTTGTTGCCACCAATCTCGAAAGATCCAGTTTTGCCTAGCACAATCAAGCCGGCAACAAAAGTAATTACAAATAATAATGCAGCTACAATTATAAATTTTTTCATCCTACTCCTTTTCGCCGGTGATGACCCGGGCATTTAATCTTAAGTATTTTACGGTGAGAATATAAAACCATTTGGCCAGGAAGCTACAACCGACGGTGAAGATAAGGCCGAAACATACAAGGGCGGCAGAAAGCAACAATATGGCCGCCGGATGGGCTCCAATATTTATATAATTGCTCGCAAAATCAGGATCTGACCAAGCCACGATACTTGCAATAGTTCCGGCAATGCCGCCTGCCGTAATTCCGATACCGGTACCAAACAAACCGATCAACACTCCGACTAATCCCATAAACGGTCCGAAAACGAAAATTAAATTTAGCATCCCAAGACCGGCCGTGGCCAAAACTGCTCTGGTAATGTTCGTAGCCGACCATTGATCTTCTGCTTTTTTAATTCTTGCCGTTGCCCGTATTTGCTTGCCGATTGCTCTCGGATCGCCCAATGATTTGGCAATCTCATCTTCGCTTCTTTTCTCGGCTGCACCAGCTTCAAAATACTCGAGATAATCAGCCACGACTTCATCAATCTCGGCTTTTGACAGACCGTTCAGCGATAATTTTAGGTTTTTAATAAATGTTTCTTGTTTCATCTGATCTCCTTCAAGAGATTATTTACCTTTAGATTAAACTCCTGCCACTCTTGTTTTAGTTCTGCGTAAGTTTCCGCCCCTTTTTGTGTGAGTTTGTAATACTTTCTCGACGGTCCTTCTGTCGACTCCTCAAGATAGGTTTCGAGATATCCCTCCGCCTTGAGCCGGCGAAGCAATGGATAGATCGTTCCCTCCGAAATGGCAATTTCCCTGGAAATTAAATTTACCAGCTCATAACCATAGCAGTCATGAGAGCCAAGGACCGAAAGCACACAAAGCTCGAGTACTCCTTTTTTCAACTGCGTGTCCATACTTTCCTTTGGTTGTTAATAATACATAGTACTGTATACAACACAGTACTAAAGTAAATATAGTACTGATTATTCAGTATGTCAAGTAAAGAGGTCTCTGTGGATATATTATCAAATATAGGACTAACAATTTTTATAAATAAATAAATTAGTGAGTGATTAATCCCCTACTTCCAACATTCAATTCTAACTCTCACAAAGTTTTTTTTCCGGTTTCAATCTTCTTTATCGTCTCGCGAAAGGCAATGCGAGGTAACGTTGTTTCATTTTGAAGTAAATAATTCCTTACTTCCTCTTTGTCTAAAATGGTCAAAGAACGAAGCAGCCAAGAAACTGACTTAGTAATAAGAATATCCTTCTCGCTTTTTAATTTTTCGATAGTTTCAAAGGCCATCTGGCGGATCCTTTCATCATTTGCCTCTTTGGCCGATCGTGTTTGCAAGACCAAACTCGCTCGCCGCAATGAAACATTGCTGTCCTTTGAGAATTTGTGAATCGTTTTTTTCCATTCATTCCAGTTCTTGAGTACTTCTATGCCGGAATATGAAGACTGGCAAATAACATCAATCTCTGCCCATCCTTTTGCATTTCTAATCCAAATTTCTAGTTTCACAAACGGAATCCTAGCTCTCGTTTCCGGTTTTAGAAGAGTAAATATTTTACCACCAACCGCATGCTCTTCGAAATTATCAGCAGCAAACAGTTCGTCCAACAAGTTTATCAATTCTGAAATTTCGAGACTCCCCTCCTCCTTGACAACCCCCTTGGCGATCTTAACCAAATCCCCCGTTGCTACACCTAAATATTTTTTTTGACTACCCAAATACCGCTGGACAAATTCCTGCTCGGTTCTTGCCATCTTCTTTTTTGGTAATAAAGCAATCTTCTCTCGAATTTTTTCTATCCCCATAGCCATCTTAAATCCTATTCATATTGTTAATAAATGTATAATAAATGTTAATAAATGCGATTTAAAAATGTAATAGATTACACGCTATAGCATCTAATCTGTTACAATCTATCGCAATAATTAATTAAGATAAAAATGCGAAACAAGCTTCTTTTGCTGTGGTAGGTAATCAGTGTTTAAATATGCGACGAATGGAGCAATACCCAAATTTTGGGCAATTATTGCGATCTCTTCCTTGCATTCCCACGGAATTACCCAGAGGCTATATTGTACTTGATAAAATCCGAGTTCGATTAATTTACGCCGAAAACAATCTCGCCTGACCTTAAATTGCTCAGGAACATCATAGCAAACTAAATGCCAAACACCGTTCCAATCGTCGGTTTTGTTGATACTGACTATGTCATCAACTTGAGATAATTTTAACAATTCGAGGCCTTTTTCCGATAGCTTTATCTCTTCGCCAGAAAGGTAAATTATTTTATCGTCAAACAACTTTTTAATCGTTTTTTTATAATAATACTTTTCCTGCCTAGTCTTGGGTTTGAACAATTGAAGAATATTCGGCATAAATAGCGCCGACGTTAAAATTAATCCCGTACCAACCGCTTTTAATATCTCTTTTTGCTTCCTAGATAATTTCATCCATCCATCACACCAAATTATTAGTTAATTAAACTGTAACACATTAGATGCTATAGCATACAATCTGTTACAGTGCAGATTCATATACGTCGTTAAAAAATATTCGTTGTGATTAATAGTAATTAATAATGATTAATAGTATTTTTTATCGTGAACGCAAAATGTGCCCTCTTCGCTCTGATATTTCCGGCGTTCGCTTGCAAGAAACAAGTCCATCCCCTTATCACGGATAAATTCGAGGTTTGCTATCTCACTCATACTATATTTTTCCCGATAACGTTTATCCAGCGATTTTAGTCTAGTGCAAGGAAACTTTGCGCAATCAGAGCAATACTCACCTTTTTTATCAAGGCATAATTTAATCCGACATTTCTGACAATGAGGAATAGTCGGCCCATTCTTGCAGCCAGGGCATTTATTTTTTATCCGTAGATGACCGACACAAACGGCACAATCCATCCCGCAAGGAGCTATCATATCCTCTTTAATTAATTCTAAATCCATATGTAATATTATTTTCGACTGTATTATCCAAAGATCCCATTTTCCATTTTTTCCTTGCGAATTTTCCAGCCGCCAGGTAGTTCAAGACTATTCTGCTCAGCGTATCTCTCTGCCTCGGCATAAATTTGATAAGCCACTTCTTTATCATTTGCAACTGTAGCGCTAGCGAAATCTTGAAACAACTCAAACAAATAATTTGTCTTTTCCTGCCTTCTTTTCTCCGCTCTCTGAGTCGGCGAACCCGCGTCACCCTTTCCACTGTATATGTACGCATTTCCAAAGTGATCCCCCGCCGCATATGTAGCCGCTAACATTGCCCCGCCCTTATCAATCATGTCGTCAAGGACAAAAACATTTTCAGTTGCCATATCACCTTCCGATTCCTGTATGGCAACTCTTTTGTTCGCTGCATCAACTGCTATCACAAAATCATCTACCTTTAGATGCTCCTGGGCATATTTATCAACAACTCCTTTGGCGATAGACAAATAAATCATCCCGCCGGTCAACACTCCGCCTACCTTTGTATTGGGCTTGAACAAATTGCTAATAGCATGATTATTTAGATCATTTGTGCCTTTCAAAAATTCTTCCAAAACAAGATCGATCTCCAGTTCAGATAGTTTATGATTCGGACTCTGGGCAGAGCCTGCGGTGCTCTCAATATTCACAATTATATCGTCAGTCGCCTTTTCCAAATTGAGCAAAACCGTACTCGGTACTATGCAATGCTTGGAATCCCAAGCCTCGTTTTGCAATTCATCAGATAACGTACGTGATTCTGCAATATATGGATGGGTAGATAAGTCTGCTTGATAATTGAGCGATTTTTGTAATATAAAATCGCCCATTAGCGCCGAAAAACGATGGGCTTTTTGCAACAACATCTGCTGAGACTCATCTCCTTGTCCTTCCTTAAATACCAAAGTCCTGATTTTGCGAAGAGTTGTTATCCCCTCACTTATCAGGTATCGTCTTTCCTTTTCAACCTCAGCTTCTTTGGGTGTGAATTGTGGTCTCTCTTTTTTCTTGAAAGCAGTCATACTGCCTGATAGCACAGGCTCAAATGAACGAAACATATTGAATCCCAGTTTACTTAAGTTGATTATAACAATTTAGAAATGTTTTGTAATCAGATAACAACGAGAATTTGCTATACACTGACAAACGCCCCACCACATGGAGCGTTTAAAAAACGAGTTCAAATTTGTCTTGTATTTAAATACCTAATACTTAATACTTAATACGGATTATTTATACCGCGAATAGATCGAGTGAGCTCTTTGCTTATCTTCGGCTTCTGAAGCCAAGGTTTTATATTCCTGATTATCGATATCCAAACTAGCGGCACGCTTGAGTACTTTCGCCGCTTTGGCATATTGGCGGACCTCCATATAGGCCCGACCAAGCTCACCGTACCATTCGGCATTCCCCTTCTCAAGAACAATAGCTTTTTGTAAATTTTCAATCGCGTCGGATAAATTCTCCCGACGAAATTCTACTTGGCCCAGGCCAAAATATGCTTCACCGGCTTCACGATTGCATTTAATGGCCATCTTAAAGGCTTCCTTTGCCTCTTCAAACTGACCTCTTGAGTAAGCCACTTTGCCGATGATAATATAAGCCACAGCGCATCTTTTATCTTTGGAAATTGCCTCTATCGCCTGGTTCTCAGCTTCGCGTAAGTCATTAGTGTTATAAGCCTCTTCAGCCTTTTCAAGAAAAGTGCTGATCTCCGGATTACTATCGGTGTAAGTCTTTACTATCTTTTCTACCTCGGGTAAAACAAGATGTTCATTTCCAGCGTCAATCGCTGCCTTGATACTTGTCTCCAAACTCTTCTTTGCCATTTTCGGAAGGTGCGGCAGTTTCGGTAAATGCGAAAAGAGCTTCCACAACTTATTTTTGCGTTCGATATGATTGGCAACCGAAGCCTCAGGATAATGACGCAGAAGCAAAAATAGTGCACCGGCCAAACAAATTATTATTAATACTTCTAGCAATCTACCTCCATATGAGTTTTATCTGAAAATTGAATGGTAACTTTATTCTTTAGAAAACACTGACTAACAACAGTGCCGGTACCTTTTGCGGTTTTGAGTTGGCTACCGATACGAGGCATTTTTTTCTTGGCCTGTTCATAGAATCCCAATTCGTATTTAAGGCAGCACATCAGCTTTCCGCAAGCACCTGTCACTCTGTTCGACCCCATTTGCGCTAAATTTTGTTCATAAGCCATATCAACTGTAACATTATCAAGCTCACCTTTCAAAAATCTCTTGCAACAATAGTCCTGACCGCAACGGCCGATTCCACCGACACAACGGGCTCTGTCCCTTGCGCCGACCTGCTGTAATCTAATTAATTTTTGGAAGGTTGAAGCAAGCTCTGACACCAAAGAACGAAAATCGACTCTTCCGGGAGCTGAAAAATAGAAGGTTAATTTCTTGCCATCAAAGGAGAGATCGGCATCCAAAAGCTCCATCGGAAGTTGGTGTTTCTCCACAATCTGACGGCAACGATCAAGATTCTCTCTGGCTTCAGCCTTGATCTTGTCATCGGTCTCCAAATCTTTTTCATTTAATCTACGGATCAATTCTGCGGAATTCTCATCGGGCTTGATCTCCTCTGCCGTGGATTCTGATATTACCTGAGCAATCTCCTGACATCGGTCCGATTCAAACAAAACTTTGTCACCTGGATCAAGATCCTGATTACTCCGATCAACAGAATAGACTTTTCCGTCGCTCCTCGCCCTGATCAATATGTTTTTCATTGTAATTCCTTCGCTTTTAGATAAACAGCTTCCATGGCTAGACGTTGATTAGCGTTATTCTCTACTTCTTTTCTTTTTTTTTCAACCCCCAAGAGGAAATTTGCAGTTTTTGCGTTTTTTTCTCTTATCATCATCTTGCGTCCGAGCATTAAAAAAGCAGAAAAGAAATGGTCTGACAAATTGTCTTTTGCAATAAGCTCAATCTCCTTGAAAGCTTCATACAAGCTTTTCCCAAGAAGCAACTCTGCATCGATATGGCTATCTTCGACTTGGTCGTCTTTTTGAACTTTGATAACACGGCAACGGGATCGTATTGTTGGAAGGACATCTTCTGTCTTTGAAACCAAAACTAAATAAACATTTTTCGGTGGTTCTTCCAAGGTTTTGAGGAGAATGTTGGCGGAGGCTAGATTTAACTTTTCCGCATTTTCGATAATTCCGATCCGGCAGCTGCCGAGTGACGATAAGCTTAATTCATGGAGAAACTGACGCACAGCCGCTACTTTTATCTCTCCTTTTTTGCCTGTTTCATCTGTTGAGGCTAGATATGTAACATCGGCGGGTAGACAACCGATATTTTCTCTAAGATAGAGAACCAAAAGTTCGATCTTGTCTTGGCTTCTCCCAATAAAAAGATAGGCGTGTGCCCAAGCGCCTTTTGACGAATCAAGCTCTAAAATTTTTAATGGGTCCATCACTCTTAAATTTACCAGAGCTGAGTACAAATGACAAGACAGCTAGGACGATTCAAAAGATAAAAGAAAAAGTCAAAACTGCTGTTAAAAATACGTTTTTTGTGTATAATAATGACGTAACGCCTTAATATTGCGTTTTTAGTTTTTGAGTTTTAAATATGCGACCGAAGGGAGCATCATGCCACAGGTAAATATCGAGGACCTGGAAGATAAATTCTTGGTCTGCAAAGATTGCGGAGATAAATTCATCTGGACTGCTGGTGAGCAGAAATTTTTTGTTGAACGGGGCTTGCAGAATATGCCAAAGCGCTGCAAGATTTGTGCCGCCAAGAATAAGGAAAAGTTGAGAGAAAAACATCCTATGTGGTGGGTTAAATGCAAAAAATGCGGTAAGAAGAACGAAGTACCTTTCGAGCCGACCACAGATGACCTATATTGTGAAGATTGCTTTCTGAAAGAAATTGAGAAAAGAGACCAAAAAATAAAAGAGCTGCAAAAATAGCTCTTTTATTTTTTATAGGAAACGATTAGTCTTCGTTGGAAACTTTTTTGATCGTTTTCAAACATCTAGTACACACTGAAACACCACCAACTTTTTGAAGATTTGGTTTAAATCTTCTTTTGGTATGAATTTGTGAATGTGATATTTGACTGCCGGCAACAGCACTTTTTGAACAAACAATACATCTAGCCATATTTTTCCTCAGAAATAGATATTTAATAAAAGGTTTGGTATTATTAAATTAGCAATGTTCATTTTTCACTTTAATATTTCAATTACAATTTATTATAGATTGCTAATTGACCATTAAATATTAAATGACCATTGATAAATATGTTCCTATACTAACACATTATTAATTTTTTATCAATCTTATGCTCTTACTAGCACTTTTCACCGGTCAGCTCAGCCTTTTTCAGTTTCTTGCAATTTTAGCAGGAATTATTATTGGCATTTCTTTTCACGAATTTGCCCATGCTTTTGTTGCCTATCGCTGTGGAGATCCGACCGCAAAGATCGAAGGCCGGTTGTCTTTAAATCCTTTAGTTCATTTGGACACGGTCGGAACGATTATGCTTCTTCTTGTTGGTTTTGGCTGGGGCAAGCCCGTACCGGTCAACCCCCGCTATTTGAAAGGCAAAAATGACGAACTGAAGGTAGCTATGGCGGGCATTCTTACAAATATTTTGATCGCTTTCATCCTCGGAATTCCGATCCGGATTGCGAATATGTCAGGCATTCTGATTGATAGCTCAAGCATCTTAGTGCTTTTAGAATATATAATCACCATTAATTTGGGTTTGGCCGTCTTCAATCTCCTGCCATTGCCACCTTTGGACGGCTCGCATGTACTCGAGCATTTCTTACCTGAAGACAAGAAGGAGAGCTATCGTGCAATCGGACCATTGATACTTTTTGGCATTATCATCCTCAGCTTCTCGGGCTCATTCTCAATATTTAGCACAATATTGGAGCCGATTATCAGATTCCTGTCATTCCTAGTCCAAGGTTCGGCGTATCTTCGCTTTTAGTGATTGGAATATCGAGAGTAGATACAAATGCTCGATATTCCGCTCTCTCACCTCGCTATATCCTCATATTGGCCACCATATAGCCGACGCCAAAGGGACCTTCATAAGAATAAATATCTGCGTTATAATCTCTACCAGATAAAATACCGAGCAATATTAAAGTTGATCTGTAGCCACATTCGCCGGCTTTTTCGACCATCTCAGGATCTAGATTTATTATAGAATAATCATCGCCTTTTTTTAGTAGATCGATCATCTGCTTATCATATTCTCTACCGGCTTCTTCGCCTCCAGCAACAGAATGATTTAAGTGATGACTCATATCTCCTGATGCAATTACCGCAATCCTCTCAGTGGTTTTTTTCTCACAAACCTCAGCGATGATTTGACCAAAGGTATAATGTTCCGCTCGGGAGGCGATAGAATAACCAATCGGGAGAATCTTTGGTTGGTAATCAAGAACTTCATCGAAGAATGAAAGTGGTACCGTCGCACCATGATCTATTTCATAACTTTCTTCTTCATTGTTGTACAAAATGGCCGGAAGCCCTTCGCCTTCAGATTTATCAACAATCTCTTCGGCCAGTTCCAAGTTATTAACCCCCTCCCAACTATATTGTTCATAACCGAAATAACTGAACGATGCCCGTAAATTCTCCATCCCGCATACATTGAACAAATGAGGGTAGTGAACCATGTGAGGAGAGATGATGATGATAGTATCAGGTTCACTCCTTTTCAAATCGATAGCCAATTTCTCCATCGCTTCATAAGTAACTCGTACTTTTTTGTGATCGTCCTTTCCAATTTCAGGTATTAAAATTGGTGGATGGGGCGTGATGCCTGCAAATACAATCATTCTTCTCCTTTCTTTTTTACCCATCCATTATATCACAACAGCAAATAATTACCTGTAGATTAGGCTTCATCATTGCCCTTGCTAATCAAACTAACGATGAAATATATCGCAGAAATCCCTACCAAGATATAGATAATTCTGGAGATCAATGACAACTCTCCGAAAATAACAGATACTAAATTAAAATCAAAAAGTCCGATCAGGCCCCAATTCAAACCTCCAATAACCAGCAATATAGCTGCTATCCAATCCAAGGTATTCAATCTTCTCATTCTAATCACCTCCTTTCATTGAGATTCCCTCATTTCATTGTCGTAAGATCTGATACTTCTAGATAGAATAATCTGAAATACATTCCATATCGCTAATGGTGCCAGAAAAATCAATTCATAATTTACCGATGACATTTCAAAAAAGATGACCATTGCCAGTACCAGAGTGGACAAAAAAGATACCATTATAGATAAAATCATCCTTTTCCTGACGAAAAAGCTAAAACTTTGTAACAAAAAGATACCCCCGAGCACAATAACAAGGATCAAATTCAACACTGTCGGATAAACAAGAAGCCAGAACAATATGGTCGAAAGATAAATCAGCGCCCAGAATTGCCCTACAAAAAAACCATTTGGTTTCCAAAATGGAGTGGGATAATTTTCATACCACTTCATACCGTGGCTGGCAAAAATACTTGCCCCTATGCAGAAAAAAATAAATAGCCAGATCATACAAACAGTATATAAAAAAAATTACCCTTTTTAAGGGCAATTTCTCTAAAATTCAGTTTATCTTAATCAAATAAAGAAATACCTTGACTCATAAGGCCGTAGAGTGCAGTATCGGAATCGGTTAATTCCCCGGATCGGACCAACTTTTTGAAATCAGCAAGAGAGATGATTGTCTCCTCTATAAATTCAGTTCTTTCCAAATTCTTCTCGGCTATTTTCTTACAATTTTTGGCAATGAAATGAAATTTTGTCTGCTTTGTATAAGCCTCGACAAAACTCTTGCCCAACATCGTTATTTCTCCCTGATAGCCGGTTTCTTCCAAGAGTTCCCTTTTTGCTGCATCCAGCAGCTCTTCATCCGGTTCCACGGCACCTCCGGGAAGTTCCATTAGGACCTTTCCTGGCCCTGGACGGAATTCCTTTGTTATGATCACTCCGTTTTCAGGTGTCAAAGCGAAGATAACCGCTACCTTTGGAAAACCACAAACGATTTCAAAGTTAGCCTCACTACCGTCAGGCATCTGATATCGACGCTTGATAATCTTCCTATATCCATCGTAAACTAGCGCTTCATCAATCTTTTTCCATTCCAGATTAGGCATTCTTTCCATCTTTCAATTTGATGATTTTCTTGCACTGTTCGGCCACCTCCATATTATGGGTGACTATTAGAAATGTCTTTTTTTCTTTGCTGTTGAGATCCTTTAGCATATCCATAATTTCAAGTGAAGTTTTGGTATCCAACTCCCCTGTTGGTTCGTCGGCTAAAATAATCGCCGGATCGTTCATTAGCGCCCGGGCAATAGCCACGCGCTGCTGTTGTCCACCAGAGAGTTCGTTTGGCTTATGATTTATCCTCTCCGAAAGTCCCATTTTTTCCAGAAGTTGGGCCGCTCTTTCCTTTCGCTCGCTTAACTTCATGCCGCCATATCTTCCGGCCAGCACTACATTCTCAAATGCAGTCAAGGTAGGTATTAAATTAAATCCCTGAAAAATAAACCCTATTTTTTTTGATCGAACTTTGTGCGCAATTTTATCTTTGAGTTTGGAAAAGTTTTCACCGTCAATTTCGAGTTCGCCCCCGTCCGGACGATCCAACAGCCCTAAAATATGCATTAATGTTGATTTGCCACAGCCAGAAGGCCCAATAATTGCCGAGAAATCGCCCTCGTTGACTTCAATATCCACTCCATCCAATGCATTGATCACATTAGTCTTGGACATCTTGTATGATTTCTTAAGTCCAGTTGCTTTTAAAATAACTTTATTATCCATAAATCCCTTTCAATGCTAATAGCTAATTTTACGAATTAAGCGAATGTAATAATACCTTTAAATTAGTTTTATTAGCCACATTCGCCATTAGTCTTGATGCTACAGTTCCCTAATCGCATCTACGACCTTCAGCTTGGCGGCACGCATAGCTGGTATAAACCCTGCTACGATACCAATACAAAAAGAGAAGACCAAAACACCGACCAAAAAGCTTGGGCTGATCAAAAATATCTCTCCACCCTTTTCCGCCATTTTGGAATTCAAACCAGCTGCTACCAGGAGACCCAGGCCTCCTCCGATTATACCACCGACAAGTCCAATCACCCCTGCCTCAAGAGTATACTCCAAGGCTATAGATTTATTTGATGCGCCTATGGCTTTCTTGATTCCTATTTCCTTTGTTCGCTCTGAAATCGACATTACCATTGTGTTGACGATTGAAAAAAGGCCGACGATCAAAGCAAGCATTGCACTACCGAGAATAATAGAATTAATCATAGCGGAGGCCTTATCAATCTCCTCACCCATTTTCACCGGAGACAGAACTGATACTTCTTTATTCAGCTCGTCTTTGATATTTTTCGCAACAACTTCCGAATCATAGTCATCTTTCCATGAAACCGATGCGGAGGTTGAGACATCTTCCATTTTGAATGACTTGGCTTGTACTAGCTGGCCTTGTGTTTCCGCCGAAAGCTTGGCCATCTCAGAGGCAGAAATTGTTGCAGCCTGATCAGACTTTTCCTTTAAGGATTTTAGAAAAGGGTTTGATTCAACGAAGAGTTGACGGGCCGGCCCCATTTGCATCATGACATAGCTGTCCGGTCCGGTCATCGTCTTATCGATAACACCAATTACCTTGAAATCTCGTCCTCTAATCTTCATCGCATCACCGGACTTGAGTTTTTTATCTAACGCGATATTATAGCCAATAGTAATTTCATCATCTTTCGTATTGCGATCAATCATCGCCCCCTCTTTCATATCCATCGTCGTCCAGTTGACGTTTTGAAAATCACTTTTGGAATCAACTCCCATAATGGAAGGAAGTGGACCCATTGAAAAACTAGCTCCCCCATTCTCAGGATCGGGTTCCTCGATCATCAAACTGATTCCTGCCGCCACTGCTTTTACCCCATCCACTTTGGCAATTTTATTCAAAATATCGACTGGCAACGTCCCACTTGTCATCCCGCTTAGCGCTTCTGCGCCCGAGCCTTTTGGAGAAACGGTGATTTGCCCGGTAATATATCGCTTGCCTCCATCAATCATTTTATTAAGCTTCAAGGCCATACTACCCATCACCGTAAAAGCAAAAATACCAATAATAATACCAAATACCGTTAGAAATGTTCTAAATTTCCGCCGCCACATGTTTCTCAATATTTCCATAAAACTCCGCTTTCTAGTTCTAAGTTCGAATAATTAAAATTCTAAGGATTACTTTATGAACTTTGTGAACTTTTTACTTAATAAATTATTCTTTATTCATCACTTAATCTAAATTTCCAACTTGCTAGTAACAATGCACCAACTATCCAAACCATGACAATGATAGCATTTGACGGCGTAGCGAAAACAGACGCTCCCTCCAACACCACTCCCCTGATTATCCGAAGAAGAGGAGCGATCGGCAAATATTGAACGATTGAGAATAGCCATCCGGGAAGCGTATCGATCGGGAAAAAGACACCGCCCAGGAACATCATCGGTATTGTGATTGCAGTAGCGGCTCCTTGCGCTGCATCAACGGTTTTTGTGAAACTTGCGATAACAAAGCCGAGCAGCTGAAATAAAATTCCACCGACCATAGCAACACCAAAGATTACAAAGAGATTTCCATAAATATGAGCATCAAAGATATATTTGCCGATAGCCAGAATTATTGAAATTTGAACAACATTCATTATGAGTCGGGATAGCACCTCGCCAAGTATAAACCACCATATCTTGATCGGTGCAGTCGTAATTCTCTTTAATATCTTGTCTTCACGGTATTTGTTCATACCGATTGCTACTCCGATGATTGAAGAATTCATCAGCGCAAGTCCCAGAATTCCTGCCAAGACGAAATCAAAATACGTAAGGGTCTTCTTGTTGACCTTATCCTCTTCTACTTGAAAAATTTGCCCCTCGATTTTATTAACCTGAAAAGTCAAATTCGTATTAAATTTATCGATAAATCCGAGAAGCACTGCATTCGTCGTCGCGTTCGCCGGATCGTCGATGACCTTGATTGTCCTGGGGGCGTCCGGAGACAGAACACCAAAATTATCAGGTACAACAACAACTGCCGCAACCTTGCCATCCTTGACTTGATCGACGGCTGTATTCTCATCCTTTATATCGGTATGAATTTTGAAAAGTCCTGAATCGGTCAGTGTTTTTTCGAAAGTTTGAGCAATCTCTGTATTTGAGTTGTTTATGATAGCAATCTCTCCGTTTGTCGAATTCTTACCGAAGAAGAAGCCAAAAATAAAGGTAAACATTATCGGAAACATTAGTGCCCAAAAAGAGGCCTGACGATTTCTTGATAACATTTTTAAGTCAGCTAAAAATAATTTAAGCATTTTCTTCCTCCATAATACTTCGTCCAGTCAATTCGATGAATAAATCTTCAAGTGACGCCCGTCCGACAGTCAAACTCTCCGGATTTAATTTGTTGATGATCTGCATGGCTTTATTAACATTATCCTGACTCTTTAAATGCATTTCAAAATGATTGGATTTACCCGCCAGATTTTTTAAATCGCCTAGTTCTGACAACTCCTTTTCGATTGATGATTCAACCTTTGCAAAGAAACTTATTTTGTAAGGATTTTTCGTGCTTTCTATCAATTTATGGGTTTCACCGGCAGCGATGATTTTGCCCTTTTCCATAATAGCGATCCGATCACAAAGAACCTCGGCCTCTTCCATATAGTGAGTAGTTAAAATAATCGTTTTACCCTGATTTTTAATTTTGGCAATCAATTCCCAAAGATTTCGTCTGGCCAAGGGATCAAGCCCGGTCGTTGGCTCATCCAAAAAAACTATTTCCGGATCATTGACTAAACTTGCAATGATAGAAAATCGCTGTTTTTGCCCGCCGGATAAGGCCGCGACCAGAGATTTAGCCTTGCTTTTCAAATTGACCATCTCCAGAAGCTCATCCGAAGAGAGCGCTTTTTGATAAAAAGAGCCAAATAAATCCAAAATTTCTTTGAGTGTCAGAAATTGATAATAAGCAGACGATTGTAATTGAACGCCGATTTTTTCTTTGATGCTCTTGCTACACCCGCGGGTGACATCTTCAGACAATACTTTGACAGTTCCCTCCGTTCCCCGCCGCAAGCCTTCGATGATCTCCAAGGTAGTTGTCTTGCCGGCCCCATTCTCTCCTAAAAGTCCAAAAATTTCACCTTTTTTGACATTGAATGAAATGCCATCAACTGCAGTCAGGTTGCCATACCTCTTAATTAATTTGTTTACTTCAATTACATTTTCCATAGAAAACCATTAATATTTAACTAGAAAATTATACCAAAGCAAATCTCCTCTGCCAATGCCGGCATAGCCAACCATTGGTCAACCCTTTGCTAATATTTATCTAACCCTTGCCTTTCAATTTTGTTTAATTCTGACCAGCAGACTGCTTTGTACCCAAAAATGAGACGATCGTCTCATTTTTGGGTACTGACACTAAACCAAAGGGTTAATAAGATCGATCTCATAATTAGAAAGATTTATCTTGCCGTTTGAAAATATTATCCCATCCTTCCTCAATTTTTCATATTGTGATTGCTTTCCGCCGAAAGCGAAGGCTGATGATAATTCACCTTTCGCATTCACAACCCTATGACAAGGAATATTGGCCGGATCAGTATTCTTATGCAAGATATTGCCGACCACTCTTGGGCCGGTGCCGGCCAGCTTGGCAATCTGACCATAAGTCGCGACCTTTCCGGCCGGAATTTGAGAAACAAATTCATAAACTTTTTCTGACAAATAATTTTTCATTGCTGTATTTTAACAAAGTTTGATTACTAATACCAATGGTTCTTCTCCATCACAAAAAATGATATCCCAAAGGAATTTAGCTTGAAGACTGAGACCTTTTATAAAAGAGAAGAACACCTTTGCACCGTGTAGGGAGCAGAGGCTTGAGTATATCAGAAAGAACCCCTTTACCCTCAAAAAAGGGAAATGATACTATATACATCCGGAAAATGTAAACGCGTATACCCGAAAATTACTTTCTGTCGCCTTGATACTCAAAACACCTTCAAGCGGTTTATCTGTTTTGATCAGATTATACATTCTAGACTTTGTGATGATTACATCGCTTTGATCCACATCTTTTCCGGCAATTTTATCTGAGAGTGACTTTCCATCTAGTTCCAAATGTATTGATGCTAAATCATCTTCAGCGGGTTCGAGGACTAGATTTACCTCTGTGCCACGAAAACGTAAAAAGAGTGTTGAACTAAAGGCAAATGATTCCAGATATTCGGGCATCGCATTCCATTGGCCAGCCAGAGCGATCGAATCTTCGGGGATTTCATCGGGTTTTATGTAATTGGCGATATGATCATAATGATAGCCTCCGTCATTTACAATCCGGCCCCGGCTATGTCCACAATAGAGTTCAGGTGTTGAAATAGTACAATACCTGCCATCTTTCGTTTTTTCCTCCTCGATTGGCGGCAATCCTTTGTCGCCAAAATCTGTTACTAACAGCTCCTGTATTTTCGTCTCAATTTCAGCATAGCCATTCTCACCATAGTGTTGATAAACAATATATCCGTTTTGATCGATTAAATATTCTGCCGGCCAGTAGTGGTTGGCAAAGTTATTCCAATTTATATAATCATTATCTAAGACGACTGGCCAATGGATTTCCAAATCTTTCAAAGCCTGTTCAACGTTTTCGGAATCCTTTTCGAATGCAAATTCAGGTGTATGAACTCCTATGATAAAAAATTTCAAATGTTTGTATCTATCCCAAATTTTCCTCAGATGGGGAATTGTCCGCAAACAATTTACACAAGAATAATCGAAAAAGTCGACCAAAACAACTCGGCCACTAAGCTCCTCAGGAGTTATGGGATGGGACGTGTTGAACCAAATATCACCAACTATTGCCGGGACTCTTACTGCCATTAGATGTTCATCCTTTCCGCATACTTACCGATGATCGGCAGAGGCTGCATCTTTCCAGTAAGTGCATTTATCATACCTATCACAAATAATATTATAACGCCTAGCCCAAGCAGCCAGCCTATAATCGGCAACCAAAAAATAAAACCGATAATCGTCCAGACGAGAAATAAAATAAGTCCCTGTTTTGCATGATACTGAGCAAAAGTAGAGTCCCGCTTCAAGAGTAATGGTACCAAGAATAAAATCCAAATATAGCTTAATGCCGCCAACGCTTTATTTTCTTCTATATCCCGAATTGATTTCATACTTTCCTTTTTAAATTTATATATCTAAAATACGCTGGCAAAATAAGGTTTGCTATGTGAGAAATAAAAAATCCCTCCGCCCAGGCTTGGAAGCCCGAGAAGAGGGATGACGATCGGCAAGGCAATGTTACACCCTTGCCGCCTGGGAATTCGAGACCGAAAAATGTTCCGGCTTGTCCAAATCATGGCAGAGCGTGGGACCAGCGTCCTCAATGAGCTCGACAATGACGCCAAATTTCCGAAAAACCCGCTCTTTGATGGCACCGACGCAGATGCATGGCTTACGGGTCAAGAGCTGATGACCAAATCGCAGAGCGATGCCGATCCCGAGAACCCATCCAAGCAGGAATGGGTTCTTCCGTGCTTCAAAGAGCTTATTTACAACTTCGAGCGCGGTTTCGAGGCAATGGCCTGCCACATAGACAGCATTGATGCCGGTTACCCGGCGGATACGCTCGCCCGGTTTGTCACCGAGCGAAATTGATATCCAAGTGCGATCTGCACTGAATTGCCGACGGTACGTCTGCTCATCGGCAACTCCGTAAACGATACCCGCCTCCGAACGGGCGTACTTGGCCAGCAACTGACGAGTTTCGGCCACATCGATCTCGGGGAGGTCGGCGGTAACAATCACGGTGTTTTGTCGAGTAGCTGCACTTCTCCCGGCTTCGATACTTTGTCGGATGGACTTCGAGTTATTGCAGGAAATAAGCTGAAATCCTTTCTCGTGAGCCGTTTTAATCTCCTCATTGCTCCGAACCCAGCCAGCGACAACAATAACTTCGGCAAGACCTTCGCTGGCTTTCAGAAAAGCGGCGGCGATCTTCTCATACATCGGTATCCCATTGATGGGATATAGTCCCTTGAAACCACAGGGAACAATCCCCTCAAGTTTCTCATCGTGGCCGGCGGCCAGGATGATGATAGTTAATCCGCTCAGAAAATGTTGAATTCGCGCGCTCATAGTCATGCCCCCTACGCATAATATGATGGAATTGCTATCATGATAGTAACACAAAACAACCAAGTTGTCCAGAGATTGGCTAGTTTGGCTAAGACTGCATTATCATTGCGATATCACGAAGTGAAGACGCAATCTATCAAAATTATAGGTTGCCACGCCTCCCCTACTCGTCGTGATTGCTCGCAATGACTATAGAAAGGAATAGATCCTCGGGTCGGAGCCCGAGGATGACACTATCAGAATAAGAAAAACATCACCCGTTTATCGAACTAGCTTGCCGTCTCTTAGCTTAAAGACGTGCTCAGCCTGACTAGCGATGCTCGCGTCGTGAGTAACAGCAATGATAGTAGTATTTTCCTTCTTGGCCAAATCTTTCAAAAGATCGATGATTATTTTCCCGGTTGCAGAGTCGAGATTCCCTGTCGGTTCATCAGCCAATATCAAGCTCGGCTTATTCGCCAACGCTCTAGCGATCGAAACTCTCTGCTGTTCTCCTCCGGAAAGCTTACCTGGATTTCTTTTTTGTTTATCTCCCGTAATCCCGACTTCGGCCAGGAGCTTCTCGGCTCTCTCTAGCCTGTTTGAGATTCCGGCGAACTCCATCGGTATCATCACATTTTCAAGGGCCGATAGATTTGGAATCAGATTATAATTTTGAAAGATAAATCCAATTTTATTCCGGCGGTATTTAATAAGTTTAGAATCACTCATTCGTGTAATATCGGCGCCATCAACATCGATAAGACCAAGGGTTGGCTTATCCAGGGCTCCGAGAAGTGAAAGCAAAGTACTTTTTCCGCTGCCACTTTTCCCAACAATTGCGGCAAAAACTCCGTCTGGAATCTCGAATCCAATATTATCGACTGCTCTTACCTTACTATCGCCGGATTGAAACTCTTTAGTTAAATTTTTTACTTTGAGCATAATTTTCCTTAATACTTAATATTTACCTCTTATACAACTATTCTGCTCTCATTACTTCGGCTGGCCTGATTTTCGCTATAAAAAACGCCGGAATGGCACTGCCGATAATCGCAATTACGACGGCTACCAATAGTCCGTAAAGAATAACCTCATAATTCAGAACAGCATGAAGATTCGTTAGATTTTCTCTGACAGTAGCGATACCACCGCCGATTTTGGCCACCATCATCCCAGGGCCACCGCCTCGGGCAAATTCACCAACTACCTTGCCGGCATTTGAGGTATTTGTCTCGCTGTTTGATACAAGAACTTTTAAGACGGGATTACTAAAAATAAAACCAATAATAATTCCAAGAATACTGGAAAGAAATGTCAGTGATAGAGATTCGACTGTAAATTGTGCCATAATTCCGATATTTGAAGAGCCAATCGCCTTCAAGACGCCGATTTCACGACGGCGTTCTCGAACAATCATCATCATTGTCATAAGAATAATGACAGCACCGGCAATAAGAGAGCCAATCAGACTGTATAATGAAATCGTTTTGATATTTTCAAGTGGAGCAATCGCATTATCCAAATTCTCTTGCTGAGAAACAACGTCTACTTTGTCACTGCCGAGCTTATCTGTAATTGCACTTTGCACCTTTGAAACATTATCGATTGAATCGATTAGAATAATTAAAGAATTAATTTGATTTTCCTGGCTCGAGAGCACTTGGAGCGTTTTAAATGGCATTACCACTGAACCGTTGGTAAACTTGTTGCCGGTATCGTAGATCCCAACGATCTTAATCGATTGGCCATAAGCAGTAAAAGTTGAGTCAACATCAAGACTATTTTTTGCCGCCAGATCAGTCCCGATTAAAGCCACATTTTGAGTTATATTAACATCAAATTTATCCCCAGAAATCAGATCGAATTGATTAATACCGAGGCTCGATATCACCCCAAAGTCGCTCGTGGCCATAACACTAATTGGCATCGAGAAATTTGCGGGCATACTTCCGTTAGCACTCGTTTCTGATCCTCCGGATCGTACTCTCATCCTGTTACCGAATGAGCCTGGCTCAATCGCAGAGTCAAGATTAGTAAAATTATTCGGATTACTATCATCGTTACCAAATTTGAGAGTTGAGCTTCCCTCCTTTACTAATTGGTCAGATAAGGTTTTGACAACGCCAGATACATGTGCGATGGAAGCAATATCACTCGCATTCTGATCGGTCAGAAGTTCGCCTCCTCCCTCAAAACCGCGCACACCAGCCGGCGAAACTGTAATTGAATTCCCAATCGAGCTCTTGACACTCGAGATTTTCGCTTGCACTGTCTGGAGCGCCAACAGCATAATTAGCGACATGGCAATCGATAATGCCAGAATAAAGGTGATAGAGACTGTCCGAATCGTGTTTCTAAAAGCATTTTTTATACCTCGGCTGATAATTCCCATTAAATCTCCTGCTTATCTAAATTATTTTTGGGGACTCCTCGCTGGACGAGGGAGGTAACCAGCGAGACCAGAACAATCCCTACTTAATATCATAATTGCTTTAACTGAGAAGAAACTGAAAAAAGGAACACACCTACTCAATTCGACGTGTTCTAACTATTGCCAGACAAACCATTGTTCATCAGATTGGAGGATCAAAAAATAGATCCATCACAAAATGACAGTTGATTATCAAAAAATCAAGCGGTTGGCAATTTTATCATAAATTCGCTCCCCTCACCTGGAGTACTTTCTACGGAAATTTCACCGTTATGGATTTCAACGATATGTTTTGCAATTGCAAGACCGAGTCCATAGCCGTCAACCATTTTCTTCGATCTCGAAGAATCGGACCGGTAAAAACGGTTAAAAATATAAGGTAATTCTCTAGGTTTGATACCAATGCCCTGGTCTTTTATCCATACAACTGCATTCTCTTTATCTTTAGCCATTTTAATATTAATTGTCGAGCCGTTTGAACTGTATTTTACAGCATTGTCCAAAAGAATAATAAAAAGCTCTTCGAGACTATGTGTGATGCCTCGAACAACGAGCGGACCATAATCTATTACGATATCAATTCCCTTATCTTTGGCTGAAATCGAAATTTTCTTCACTGATTCTCTGATTGCATCATCCAGGTTGATCTTCTCGAATTTATCGGTTTCGTCACCTTCCGAACGAGCTAATTTAAGTAGTGCATTTGACAAAGATTCCAATTTACCAATCTCTTCAAGATTGCTCTTTAGAAGTTCCTTTGACGCTTCCAAAGTCAAACTCTTATCCCTAAGATTTACCTCTATCTCTGTTTTCATTGCCGTGAGGGGCGTCCGCAATTCATGGGAAGCATCGGCGGTGAAATTATTTTGCGCTTCCATAGCTTCCTCTATCGGCTGAAGAGTCTTTCTAGCCAAAAGATACCCTACGGCGCTAGAAAGAACTAATATTAACAAGTTAAACCAGAGTAAATTTAGCTGAAGGATATGATTGCTCTCCTTGATCTGATCCTGCCTTAATTTTTCTAGATCAATCATCTTGCGCTGTATGAAAGTATTATCAGGGATATCACGAAAAACCATCGCCTGTTTTCCCAAACCCCGCCCTAATTCATTTGATGAAATA
Source organism: Patescibacteria group bacterium (assembly GCA_041674765.1). Taxonomy (GTDB): domain Bacteria; phylum Patescibacteriota; class UBA1384; order XYA2-FULL-43-10; family 1-14-0-10-43-13; genus JBAYVE01. The sequence goes on along the minus strand of JBAYVE010000002.1, from coordinate 77,584 downwards.
TTATATAATGCGATACTGAAAAAAACACTGATAATCATAGCGATTAGTACATAGAAAAGAGTCAGCTTTAAATAAGCTGAATTAAAATACGATTTCAAATGCAAGTTAAAAGTTGGAAAATGCATAGTAAAGTCAAAAGTTATAAAGTTATCAAAACAAAAGCAAGAATTTTATGTTCTTCCCGAATCTATTTTATATCCGAAGCCTCTTACTGTCTGAATGAGCGGCTTACAATTCTTGAACGGTTTATCAATTTTGTTGCGAAGATACCCAATATAAACTTCAACAGTGTTTGGCAAAATATCAGCATCGTAGTTCCAGACATGAGCAATAATATTACCCTTTGTTAAAATCAGTCCGGCATTCCTCATCAAATATTCAAGCAGCGAAAACTCCTTGCTGGAAAGATCTATCCTCCGCCCTTCACGGGCCGCTGTAAAAGCGATGGTATTCAACTCTAAGTTTCCAACTCTCAATGTCGAATTTGTCTGATTTTGCGGCCGCCTCAGCAACGCACGAACTCTGGCAAGCAACTCTTCAAACGCAAACGGTTTTATCAAATAGTCATCGGCACCGGAATTTAGTCCCTCTACCCTATCCCCAATTTTATCCTTTGCGGTTAGTATTAAAACAGGAGTATGAATTTTCTGATCTCTCATCGCCTTGCAAATTTGCAAACCGTCTCCTCCCGGCAACATCCGATCGAGTATGACAAGATCATACTGTTCTGTCACCGCAAAACCCAGACCATCTTTTGCATCATACAAAACATCGCAGGCGTAAGACTCCTGCTCCAGTCCCCTCTTGACTGCATTTGCAATCTTGTGATCATCTTCGACGATTAATATTCTCATATTGAAAGAACTTAAATAATTCAGCTGATGTAATTACCGTCTCTTCCTGCCCTGCGTAATCCTGCAAAGCCACTAGCGAAGCAGGATGAAGTAGGGTGGTCGTCTTCAACAATTAATATTCTCATGGCTTTATAGGCTCTCAAAAATTTATGAACTTTTGATTTAATAATATACCACAAAAGATGAGAATTTGCTGAGAATACTCATCTTTCGACATAAATGCAAAAATTTCTAGCTCTCTTAGCTACGGTCTGAGAGTTCCTGCAAAAACTTGCCAAGCAAGAAGTGATTTAGCCACAAAACTCAAAATTATATATGTCTTTTCCCCATAGAGATAATCGCTCCATTTTCCCAACTTCTTATACTGCAAGACCTGGTTGATAGCAAAGACGTTAAAAAAGATAAAGATCGAGAAGAAAATCCAGTATACAAAAGTTGGCGCTTTATCTGCACTGCCTGGGGATGCAAGGTAGATAGCAATAGCAATCCAAGGGCCAATTCCAGCGATGCAGCCAAAAATAAAGGCAGTCCAATCGGTCTTTTTTGTATCCTGATTGTGTTTCTCCATCATCCACCCAAAGAGAATCATAGAAACATTTGTGAAAGCGACTGCTACCAAAGTTGCAATATCAGACATGCCGACAAGCAGAGAAATAACAATAATCATAACAGTTGAGCTAAATGAGTATTCGATCCAGCGGGCGTAATTAATGCCTTTGGCCAGATTCTTGTTATACCAACCGTTGATGCCGGGTAAGGAGATCAAAATGTGAGCCAAGGCAGACATTAACAAAAATGATGCGACAAGATAACCAAGTCGAATGTCAAATAATGTTCTCATCGATGGATATAGCTTTTGCGTAACCACATCAAATTTAAGAAATGAAGCCGTTACTGACATTGCTAAATCTGTTGATAAGATCACCATCACTACGCCTGAAACAAGATGCAGACATGCTGCTGCAATGTTTAAGTTTCTCAGTTTCCGAAATTTTTCTTCCACTTTTCCCTCCTAAATACTAATTTAATTCGCTATATTTCCACCCTACGCTCCTCCCCGTCACACACTCCACATTCTGCCTTTCACGTTCCACACTCAACATTCCACGTTCTACCTTCTACTATTGCAACACCAATTTATCTGTGTTCAATTTGTAAATGTATGTTTTATCGATGCTCGGTTTTCCTTCCGGATCGCTAGCTGCGTATGTTAGTTCGCGAACAGAGATTGTGCTAGCGTTCATTGTCAAGCCTCTGACCAAAAGTTTATCACCCAACAGTTTCTCGGCGATTTGTTTTGGTTTACCGTCCTTCGCACTCATCACGACCAAATGGCGAAATATTGCCTTATCATCATTCGTAGATTTAATAATAATAGCAACCTGATCTTGGTTCGTAGAATTGTAGCCAACATAAGTTGTATCAATGTAAACCTGCTTTGTGCCCTTCTCATAGACTCCATTTACCAAAGTGTAACTAGCACCATCAATCGTATAAGTTGCACTGCGTAAATTGGCGAGAGAGAGATTCTGATTCGAAGAATTGGTATTTACGTTGGTGTTCGAATTACTGTTGTTGTTTACATTTGAATTCTGATTCCCGTTGCTACCGATGTCTTGATTTGCATCTTCAGTTACTTTGGAATCGTCTTCTATTGTATCGCCCTCAACCTTTTTGTTTAAATTATCAATTTGTGAAGCTAGCGAGTCCTTACTATCCTCGATCTTTTTTTCCGCGAGATAATAAAAAACACCGCCCGCCAAAGCACCGCTGACAATTATGACCGCAAGAACCGATAAGAAATTTTTCATATTATCCTTCTTTCTAAAGTTATTATACACCAAATTGCAAGTGTTGCCTCCATAGTGGATACTTTCTCAAGAAACCTTTTGAGCCAAGTAGACGCAAAATCCCTTTAATTGGTTTACAGAAGGCCAAATTAGTGTTATCTTCTACCCAAGAACGCTCGCCGCAAAAGGAGATCAACTTATGCATCTCAGATTTTTTCCCCTTGGCCCTACACTTCCAGCAATGAAGGAAAGGGACGTAGACAGCCTTTGGAATCTGATCGTTCCGCTTTACGCCGATCAAGCTCAAGTAGATGGCCAAGAAGAGTTGATACTGATCTTCGGAGGCATCATACTGAGCACAGATGAAGTCGCCGCTTTTATGCCTAACTCGGGCTGGCCCGAACGTTTGGCAAGACACCACTGCCCTTGTCTCCATATCTCCCGTCAGGGGCATATGACAGCCCTTGGGAACAAATGCCGTCATATTCCCTTGAATTATGAAGGGCATCCGATTCAACCGCAAGAGGATGAGATAACACTTATGGGCGAGATCAGGTGCCAGATGGTTCAAAATAAATGGACCTGCACTCAGGCAATCAGCTATATGACAAGGGAAAGCGCAGAACTGACATCGAAGGCGGCCAAACCTCATGGGGATGAATGGGCAAAGTGGGTTCTGGACACTGCCACTCTGTTCAAAGGGATGATTCTGCTCGGCATCCCCGAATGACACCGTTTTCGAGCAACCGTCCGCGGATGGGACAGGCCCGTGCCTGCCTCATCCGTTTTTTTATATCTTTCTCCAGCGATAATTTATTCAAATTATTTTACAGTTAGCAAATGCTGAAAAAATTATTTCAAGTACTGTTTTGCAACGTTAACAAAAAATCTGAAAATGATACATTGATAATTTCCGTTGATAGACTTACCTACCAGTTAGAAAAACGTAATTCCCCTTGGTGGAATTTATTTTTAGGTATCATTAGTGGTTTCGGCGTATTTATCGGCGGAGTTATCTTGGTAGCAGTTTTAATATTTATCCTCTCAAAACTAAATACAGTCCCCGTCATCGGAGACTATATTTCCAAGATAGTTAATGTTGTCGATCAAAGAAGAAACTAAATATCGCTCTATATCGTCGATCGACGATATAGAGCGATATATTTTATCACAGGTTAAGTCACTATTATTTTTTTCCGACAAACTTTGACGCGGCTTGCAATGCCATTTCCAAGCGGTCTGGAAAATTGGAATCATTAATGCAAAAACCAACTTCTGCTTCATTTTGCGCCAGGAAATTATTATGATCTGTGATAAGCTGATCGAGCCGCTCTATAGATTCCTGATAGTTCTTTATCTCATACAATCTTTTAATGAATTTGTGACTCAAATCCATACTGATTATAAACCAGCGATACTTTTTTTTGGCCAATTCTGCTTTTATTTCGTCCCAATGGCGGTCAATACTTGCATCAAAAATAAAACTCCGGCCGCGAGCAACTATTTCTTTGAATCGATTCTCTTTTAACGGAATAAATATGTCGAGATCAAGCTCTGCCTTCCCGGTGTCTTCACGAACCTCACTTCGAATTGCATCAGTCGAAAAAATCGGCAAGCCCAAATGAACCGACAGATAATGAGCAATCGGTGTTTTAGATGTGCCGACCGCCCCTGCAAACAAGATACAGAATGCCTTATCCTTCATTGGAAATTGATAATTGAAAATTTTAAATTCTCGCAATAAGCGAGTTGGTACCCCCAAGAGGAGTCGGACCTCTGGCCTCACGGACCGGAACCGTGCGCTCTATCCACTGAGCTATGGGGGCATAATATAGAAATAGAGTCAGGGTATAGAATATAGAAAATAAGCTAATTAATCAATCTTCGTGCCGTTTTTCTTTAAAACGTTACATACTGCCTCTGTAACCTGATTGTGAACAAAGCCATTTGAGATTATTACTCCTCTTATCTTGCTGTCATAACGCTGATTTTCTCCAAATAAATCAGTTACTTTCCCCCCTGCCTCTTCTACAATAATTTTAACTGCCGCCGCGTCCCAGACCGTATTATGCGGAAAAATTGTAAAAAGATATTCCCCACATCCGACAAGAGCGCTCGGGAGAGCAAACGAAGCTAACTTTGTCATCTTCACGCCACTTTTTTCCAGTTCTTCATCGAGCCCCCAAATTTTATATTGCGCTCGGGGAAACATTTCGAAACTTGCTACGCTGTTAAATAAATCTGATCTCGAAGAAACCTTGATAGAAGTATTATTTAGGAAGGCACCTTTGCCTTTTTCCGCAAAGAATAACCTCTTCATAAATGGATCGTTGAGAACGCCAATAATCGGCTCCCCGTCTTTTACTAAAGCTAAAGAAAATGTAGATATAGGAATTCCATGCGAGAATGGGATAGTGCCATCGACAGGATCGCATACCCACAAAGTCTGTGCCTCTAAATTGTAGCTTTCCTCCTCTGCTAAAACACCATGATCGGGGAAATTTCTCCTTACCTCCTCTATTAGCATCAAATTAATGGCAAGATCGGTTTCCGTGACCGGCGAATTATCTGCCTTCCACTCCTTTTTCATCCCAGTTATGAAGTTCTTCTCGATAATTTCCCCTGCTCTTTCTGCAAAATCTATCGCAAAATCCTTGTATTCCATTTATTCTCCTATTTCAAATTCTAATAAATCTTTTGCGAGGACTATCTCGCCGCCAAAGGCCTCTCTGACCTCGCTAATTATATCCTTCTCAAAAACCCAGGGCGTTAAGTGTGATAAGATAACTTTTTTGACATTATTTTCTTGGCAAATATTGCCAATCTGTTCTGAATTTAAATGGATGTTATTTTTAATTCCATTTGGTAGAGAGGCATCGACAATAAAAACATCTGCATTTTTAGAGGCTTCCCAGATACCCTCACACTCTGCGCTGTCTCCCGAGAATACGAGCACTTTATTGCCAAATTTCATCCGATATGCAAGCGCTTTTAAATCCTTATGAATGACATAGAAAGGTTCTATCTTAATGCCTTCAATTTCCATCTCACCCGAAGTTGATGATGCCTCATACCAATCGCCGCCAATATCGTTAAAATTTTTAAAAAGAGCTCCGATAAAATTCTCCGTTCCTTCCGGACCATATATTCTTATTGTCTTATCTAGTCCTATATTTTGACGTCTTGCGATTTTCCTCCACAGAAGAAGCGGCGCCAAATCAGCCACATGATCAGCATGAAAATGAGTAAGTAAAATATAATCTATTTCTTCGAATTTAACTCCAAGTTTTAAAAGCTGGATCATGGTCCCCTGCCCAGCATCGATTAATATCTTTTTGCCGTTGATTTCTATGAGATAACCAGGACCAAAATGGTCGAGACTACTGATAAACGATCCGCTTCCCAAGATTGTAATCTTCATCTTATTTCTTTCTTTATTGCTATTACTACTCATAGCTTATGCTAGAAATAATTTTTTTTCAATCGCATGAGTCCCATAGGTTTCGTAACTTATTCATCACTAGAGACTAAAACTTCACTAAATATCGTCGTACGACGATATTTAGTGAAGTTTTTCGACAGTTTATTAATAACAAACCTCCGAATTGTCTTACATTAAATTAGCCTTCTATTGACAGCGATTATTGATGGTGATATAGCAATGACAGCGATCTTGCGGCAAGGAGAATTCGCGTATGTATATACTATACTTCGGCTTCTGGAATCCTGAAGCCGGATATGTGATCCTTAGCGTGATGGAGTTAGAAGGCACAATCCATCTTGCTAAGACGAATGAGGGAAGCCGGATTTGCGCTAGACTACCGCTGAAAGAAGTAGTCAGCGTTCATGCCTCCGGCTTCCGGCATGAAACCGCCCCGGATCTGGAATGTCTCGGCCATCTGGTCGGAATTTTCCTCTCGCTTTCAGAAGCTCAGGATGCTTTGCGGTCAAAAGATCTGGAAACTCCTCTGGATCCCAGGTTCCTGGAACGCTCGCGACAAATCATCAGCGAGTGTGCCGGATCTTTCAAATCACTGATCATCGGCCCCAGTATTCACGCCCGGCTGGCTTCTGCCAGCTAAACATTTTGAGTGATAGCCTCCACCGGATCAGCCGCCATTTCACCTGGTGACTGATCCTGATTTTTTTTAGTGAGAAGAGTTTCAACAAACAAAAGAAGAAATTCGACAAAGAGCTGGAAAATGCCAAAAGATACTAAGCAAAAATGTTACTTGCAACGGTGGCATGTGAATTATAAACAACGACAAGATTTGCTTTTTTATTTGAAAGTTAACGAAACGTCAGGTTCAGCAAGCTCCGGGCCCGAGACTGGTGTCCTGGTTGAGTCATTTCCGGTAGAAATTGATGCATTTTGATTTGCCGCAGGATAAGAACCTAACGAATCTGAGTCTAATTCATCTGGCAAAATTTCCTCTGCGGGTTCTTGCTCAATAAATTCATTTGTATTAGCAGAATTATTTTGATCAGCGTTGATATTCTGGTTCTCCAAAGGAGGGGTTTCGGCAGCTTGTCTCGGGTTTTTTCTAAAATATGCATACACAGCGATCGCTCCGACCAATAACAAAATAATTACTATAACAACGCTTGTAACTATTTTATTAATATTCTGCCTCTCGTCATCATCCATATTATTCCTTTCAGTAATAAAATAATTTAATAAACGAAGAAGATATATAGAATTTTCACTAAAATTCAGCGCCTATATCCCTGTCCCATTCGCGTAAAAATAGCTAAAACAATGAACATGAGGCCGATATAACGCAAAGTATAGATGGAAATAATTATAAGCAAAGGCAATGACAATAGTAAAGAAAAGAGAATCGCCGGCAGAGAAGTAGTTGAAAATAAAGCTCGTGTAATTGATAAGATGACGCCGATTACGGCGACAATGACAATCACCGTGTAAAGGTTGAAGGGCGAAGATGAACAAACGATATTCCCGGGGAGAAGCGCACAAAAAAGATACGACAATCCGATAATCAGGTAGGATACAAGCAAAGAAAACAAGATAAATTTGCATCCACCACTCTGAAAACAGGTGGGAATTTGCCCGGTTGCTCCCGAGATTCGACCGATAACACCAGTCATGGAAGTTCGCAATCTCTGTGTTCCCTGACTTGGCGGTGCTGTCCCAATGCGTTGCTCGATTTCAGACGTCACTTTTTTCTTGATCTCCTCGGCTATAACCTTATCTACCTCAGTTACGATTTTCTGCTCCGTTTCAGAATCAACATTTTGGACTTTTTCATTTACTTTCTCTTGAATTTTTTGTTCTAGGTTTTTCTTCTTTTCTTTTTGCGCCATATCATATTTATGCCAGAAAAAAAGTATGAAACAATATGATATTGGCATAATTCCAGCGAATGAAGAAGATTCTTAGAATATAGTGTATCTAATTAAAAAAGGAGAAACTATGGCACGAGGAGTAGGAGGAATTGGTCCCGCAAATATTATGAAGCATATGAAAGGCATACATTTTCCCGCAAATAAGGATGATATTTTGAAAGTCGCTGAGAGCAATAAAAACAGACCCGATATGCCCGATCCCGCAAAAGTCAGATCAATTCTGGACAAATTGCCAGCGAGAGAATATACCTCAGTCGCAGACATTATAAAAGAAGTCGGAAAAATAGAATAAAAATAGAATAGATTGCCCTTTTTGAGTCAGTGACATATAATATTAAATGTTTATATATCCAACTAACCAAGGAGGGAAATTGAAAACTATTTGGACTCTTTTGATAGCAGTCGTGGTCTCTGCATCAGCAGCTGGAACTGGTACTTATTATTTTGTTAATGCAAAAGCAACAAAGGACAAAAATTCATTGCAAGAGCAAATTAACAATTTAAACAGAAGAATTACTGATAGCCAGGCTGCGCTATCCTCCGCTTCTGCTACAGAATCTTTGAATAATGTTTCAACCGCTGACTGGAAAACGTTTAACGATACACTTTTGGGCTATGCCATCAAATATCCTACGGATTGGGTAGTGGACGCCGTCAATAATCCTGTATTATTTCATCCAAGCGCAGACAATTTCTTCTTGAGCATCTCCAAAACAGAAACCCAATCGTCCCTAACAGATTACGTCGAAACATTAAAAAATCAAGCGGCGACTCTGACAAATCAAGGCAAGCCCGGGGATGTTTTCGGAACACAAACTCAGACCACCGTTGATGGGAAAACAGCAATTAAATTTGTTAATTGTGTTCAGGGGGCTTCTGCCTATCAGTATGACTGGTATTTCCTGAAGAGCGGCATGAGTATATATAAAATAGCTATCAGCACTGTAATCGGCCAAGGGCCAGCAATTGATGCAAATGACTACATTCCTATCGCCGAAGCAATGCTCTCAACTATTAATTTTACAAGCACTGTTAGCTCCTAACCAAGTTTGAATATCTCACCAACAAATGCCCGGCAAAGCTGGGCATTTTCTGGTCGGGGATGCGAGATTTGAACTCACGACCTCATCGTCCCGAACGATGCGCGCTACCAGGCTGCGCTAATCCCCGACTCCTACTCTTTATAACAAATAATATACGAACTTAAAAGGACAGAGAGCTCGTCTTGAATTGCTATAAATGGTATATTTGAATAGATGAGTAAATATTTAGCCTACTTCAAAAGCTCCTTCCATACTGCCTCCGCTTACAAGGTAGATTTTTTTCTAGGGATGGCCACGGAGCTCGTTTTCTTTTTTATCTTCTTCACTCTCTGGAAAACAGTTTACGATACAACTGGTGTAAACCAAATCAGCGGCTATACCTTGAAGGACACTATCACCTACTATTTTGTTAGTTCCATCATCTTCAAACTCGATGTCTCCAGTTCGGTTTACCTGGGCTGGCAAATTTGGAGCGGATATTTATCTAACGATCTAATCCGGCCGTGGAGTGTTACCATCGTAAGTATATTAGACAGTATCGCCGAAAATGCTTTGTCAATTCTAATTTTCTCCCCTCTCATCATCGTGATGATTATTATGGCCGGCGGTTTTGTCCAAGTTCCGGGCTTGGTTACTCTTATTTATTTTATTATCTCTCTGATAATCGGCTTTCTTATCAATCTCTCCTTTCAACTAATTTTCAATGCGCTTACTTTTAAATTTGGTGACCAAGAGGCAGTTATTAGTTTGGTTACCCAGATTTCTCAGATTGTGGCCGGTGGTGTTTTCCCGCTCGTCTTCCTGCCCGGAAAGCTATCGGAGATTTTTCAACTTCTTCCGTTCAAACATATCTTCTTCACGCCAGCGACAGTTTTTCTGGGCAAACTTTCAGGCCCAGAATTGTATATTCAATGGACGCAAGGAATTTGTTGGGCTGCTATTTTCTTTGGCATATACTATTTTATATACCGCCAAGGCTTAAAACTTTATTCAGGAACGGGGAGATAAAATGCTCAGTGAGATCAAAAAATTGTTTATAATCAACGCCATTATCTTTCGCAACGCTTATATTCGCGATTCAAAAATTGGCGGCTTTATATTTTTCAGCGTTATTTCACAACTGGTAGATATCTTAACTTCAATCCTCTTTTTCAATATTATTTTTGCCAATATCCAGGAAGTTGGCGGCTGGAACTTTCATCAGGTCCTTTTTCTTTATGCTTTTATTATGTCAATTCAGATCCTACACGGCGCATGGCTAAAAAAAGGAATTAATTCAATGTCCAATGAGCTGATCAGACTCGGCGATATGGATTTTTTCCTGACAAAGCCGGTCAACCCGATGATCCTGATTTCTATCAGCAAACCGAGGATGTATTCATTCATTGCCTTTGCTTTCGATATTGGTCTGATGATTTATGCTGCCGTGACCGGGCATTTCCAACTGGCTTTTATAAAAATCGTCTGGTTCCTCGTGCTGGCAGTTTTTTCTTTCATTCTCTACTATTTACTCTCGGTTTTGACAGTAATTCCTGCTTTCTGGTTTACGAGACTCTGGTCTCTGTCAAATTTGATGAACAGGCTGGCCCAATTCGCCAGATATCCAGCCGGAATGTTTCCAAGGGTTATCAGAATTGCTTTCTTTACCCTATTTCCGATCCTCGTGGTTTCTTACCTCCCGGTCAAAACCCTCTTCTTCAAGCCGGTTTTTTCCGATATTATATATTTAATAGCAGTAACCGTTCTTTTCGGTTTTTTGACCAATTGGCTCTGGAAATTGGGAACGCAAAAATACGGTAGTGCATCAAGTTAGGATAAAATGTCTGAAATTATCAGAGCAAAAAATGTAACCAAATCTTTTGTTAAGACCAAGTTTAATTGGCGCACTTTCGAATTGGAAAAAGAGGAGAAGATTGCCGTAAATAGTCTAGACTTAAGCATAGAAAGCGGTGAATTTGTCGGCTTTCTAGGACCGAATGGTGCCGGCAAGACCACCTTTCTGAAAATACTATCAGGTATCGTCTATCCGACATCAGGAACAGTCGAAGTGATGGGCTATATACCGTGGGAAAGAGATTATAAACTTTTACGTCATATTGCCATAGTTATGGGTCAAAAAAATCAACTTTGGTGGGATCTGCCGGCGATTGATTCATACAAAATGCTAAAGGAAGTATATTCAATTTCCGATAAAGATTTCAAAAAAAATCTCGACCGGATGGCAGAGATTCTCCAGATGCATGATCTACTCAAGAAGAGACTGCGTGATATGTCCTTGGGCGAGAGAATGAAATGTGAGCTTGTAGCCTGTTTTTTACATGATCCGAAAGTCATTTTTCTCGACGAACCGACGATCGGCCTCGATGTAGTCTCCTCTCAAGCAATACGAAGTTTCCTGAAAGATATTAATAAAACCAAAAAATGCACGATGATCTTGACCAGTCATTATATGGGTGACATCGAATCCCTTTGCGACCGCGTTGTGATTATCAATCACGGCGCCAAAATTTATGACGGCAAACTAGCATCTTTAAAAGCCAAATTCTCTGACGAAAAAAGAATTGAGATATTTCTGCCTAATCTCGAAGATAGACAGAAATTTGCCCATCTGAAAATCGATAATAAAAGCATCACCGACGGCAAAGGGTTGATCTATGCGGATCGAAAAAACTTAGGAGAAATCGTTAATGCTGTTTACAGTCATTTTGAAGCGGGGGATATTTCGATCACTGATCCCGACACAGAAGAAGTAATTACTAAAGTTTTCCAAGGACAAAATATAAATTTATAAATGATGAAGCAAACGCCCCACCAGGGTGGGGCGTTTGTTGACATTAAACAAACATTCCGCTAAATTATCTTTAGTGAGACAGAGAAATACAATTATTATTAGCGCAATTATTATCCCCGTACCGGGCGGATTTTTAGTTAGCTAATAGTATCTCTGATCAAAGCAACTGGAAATAACCGCCTACGAGCGGTTGTTTTTTTCTAAAGGGGGAAATCATGGGACCAGTAGAAATACTTCGGAGGATCATGAGCGGCGCTTATTCGATGTTTCGGATTGAGTTTAGTCACTGGACCGGCTATGCCTACAATTCATGGGAAACCAGAGGGCATATCGATGTTCGATTGCTAGGCGAAAACGAGGCCGAAATCAGCGGTCTGGCGGTCATTGGGAGAACACCGCGAAAGGTACGGATTGAAATAACAGAAAGTGGAGTCACCATTCATTCAATGAGCGATTTGACTGCCACAGAACCAGCTTGCTGTCTCTACTCATTCACTATTTGTCCAAAGGATGACTGTTGGCAAATTACCGATTCTTTCCCGGAATTCAGCCAAATCCGACACCATCCTTCCGATCCGACCAGACAACTTCAGAATGAGGGTGTTAATGTCACGATCACCGACGGGAGCGGGCCATAGGCCCCCTCCCGATTTTTTTTGATAATTGTTATTGACATTTCCAGAATACTGCGCTAAATTAGTTTTAATGACACATAATCACCAAAACCTAGTTCTCGGACTACTCCTCCTCGCTCGAAGCGGTGGCTCTGTTGTCATAAAGTAAATCTTTCGACAATTCAAGAAGAACTCCACCGCTTACTCTACAAGCGGTTTTTTTGTATGAAATTTCATAGGTTAGGCAAAACTACATTATGTCTAGCCCCATGACGTTTCATGGGAGAAGGGAGAGATCGTTGATTATTGATTCGAGCGAATACAGAGTAGACTTCTCCACTGTGCGGCTCGGAAGCCAATTTTCATGCCGTATATCAATTGAATTGAAAGGTCAGGGATGGATTGCCGCAAGAGCTGGCGGCGGCAATAACCACTTTGACGCTGTCACGAACTCGATCATGCGTGCTTTCGGCTTGCCAGCCGAAACTGAGATCAAGAGAGACAATCAGAAAATCCAAGTCACTTGCTTTGACAAAGAAGCATCGCTAGGTTGCGATGCCGGCCGTGATTGGATCATTCCAACTGTTGAAGTTTGCCATCGCATGGCAAACGAACTGGATTTGAATTTGAAAATGGCAGCAACTAATGCCATCGTTATGGCATAGTTTACGCAAAGAACAATCACCGTGTTTTTCCAAAAGATTTGCACGGCGGGGACAAGTCAATGATACGACATCCCCAAGTATTTTCAGGGCGCGGAGAAAACATCTCTGCGCCTTTTTTATTCTTGAGCCCTGATCGAGTACTTATGGATTAATTCCAATAATTCTTCGAGGAAACCCTCTGGTAATTGAATTTTTTTCGCAAATTCCATCCTGTCAGCTATTAATTCCTGCCAACGGTCTTGATCCAGAATAGGCAAACCATTTTTCTTTTTGAATTCCCCTATCTTCTTGGCACAAGCAAAGCGGTCAGATAATAGCTCCAGAATCTGTCCATCGATCTGATCGATTTTGCCTCTTAGGTTTTCAATTTCGTTCATTTTTATTTCTCTTCGATATCAACGTCGATCTCCAGATATCCGGCTGGCTCCTCAGCATGATCCATGAAGGTATGCGGCGAACTCTGATAAAGATTACGTAAATGAGGTTCCCGGATCTGTTCATAAACTCGCCTGTCCTCCCCTGCCGAAACAGTAGCAGATTCCCCGAAAACTGAGTCAGCCATCCATTTACAATATCCGAAGTCAACAGAGTGAGTCAGATCTACTTCATATGGCCTTTTTATTATATCTTGAACATCCACATGGTTTTGACCGTTATAGTAATAAGGAAGCTCCTTTGAACCTCGAGGAATTCCCGCGCCTTCACCTATAAATCCATAATCAAAGAATAAAATCTTCCCTCTCTTTAATACTCTCTTCATCTCTTCCATCATAAGCCTGATCCGATCTGAAACTGAGATGATATCGCCGTCTTTTACCCTTGAACGGGTCTCAATCAGGTACCTTTCATATTCAGCTATAAAAGGATCCGCGGCCGTTCCATCTGGATTTCTTTCGATAGGAATAAATTCCAAAGCAAGCTCTCCGTTTCTTTCTTCCACAAAACCTTCTTCTTTGACTTTAGGGGTGCCCGGAAAATAAGAATAATTTAAATCATCATCAAACTCTATATCAGGTCGCTCCTCTCTCTCGGCAACATATCCGGCATTTTTATTCTCGAATTGGAGAATCCGACAGGGCAATTCATCCAAGAGTTCGTTTGAGAAAATAATGCCTTCAAAACTTCCATCAGCCAAAGGTAATCTGGTAACGTCAGCAACCTGGCCTTCCTGCTCCTTTGCCAGTTTTGGGGATTTGTCAAAAGCTGTAAAACTAAAAAATGGAAAATTTTGGAGAAGATTTCTCTTGAAATGGCCATTTCCTCCACCGATCTCTAGAATGTTTGGAGGCAGTTTATCTTTGGCACAAGATTCCTTGAGATATTGCCCGACCGCTCTGGCAAAAAAAGGTTTTATAGCATCAGTGCGGAAGTCTTCACCGATTTCCGCTCGTGCCGAATAATATCCTATCGGTGAGAACAGATGCTCATTCATATACTCATCGAAACGAGCTCTACCACCCTGATTTCGAATGAACTCTAGCATTAAATCTAGAGTCTCTGGATATTCCGGAACTGCTAGATTTGGTTCATTGATGTCGGCAGGCATAGGCCTAACACCGTCTGTCATTATCATAATGATTCCATTTTATTAATTTGATCCTATATTAGCATAAAAGAAAGCCTTTAAAAATCCGATGAAATTTAGTATTGTCAAAGAACGGAGTGTAGCGTAGTTGGTAGCGCGCAGGGCTGGGGGTCCTGAGGTCGTGGGTTCGAGTCCCGCCACTCCGACCAAGCATGATAGCTCGATCATTTGAGCTCATTATGAAGCGATAGAAGTCACTTATTTGGGTGTTCAGATACCCTGGATAGTTCCATGACAGCCCAGAGGGAAAGATTGAACACAAGAGCATTCTCTGTTGCTGAAGAGTCGAATTTTGAAAAGTTTTTGCCAGGTCTTTGAACTTTTCTTTGATAAAAACAGTTACGTCTTCAATATTATATTTGGTAATTAGGTCATCATTCTTTGTCATTTGAATGGTGGCTATTTTTTCTTCTATGATTCTATTTTGATCTTTAAAGATTTCATCCGAATAAATACCGGCCAGATTTTTCTCAATTAAGTTCTGGCGGGTTTTGTATAGATTCTTTAAGTCCTCGTCGGCCTTCTCTCTTCTTTTCTGCAGGGTAGCGACTCTTTGGCAATAAATTTTTCGCAAATACCCCATAATCAATTCTAGGGCTTTTGGGGTCAAACTAACACTTGAAAGCAACTTATCAGTTTCTTCTTGAATTTCTTCTACCGGCACCGAATGGCTATCCTTGCACCATTTTTGACAAGAATAATAGGCATATTTTCGATTCTTTCCTTTAGACCAGCCAGCTGTGAGTGATTGGCCGCAGCACCCGCATTTTACGATTCGTCTAAGAGGAAACTCGGGATTGTCTCGGTTTTTCTTTGCAAGAGGCTTAGAAATATTAACATTCCGACCGTCAAGAATGGCTTGAATTCGATAAAATTGTTCCTCGGTTATCATTGGCGCTTGCTGCCCCTGAACCTCCTGACTGTACTTCTTGGAAACCAATTTTCCTGTATAGAATTTATTGCGAAACATCCGATGCATAGTTTGTGGCTTTACTTTAAATTCTCTGCCAGCTTTGTACTGGACTTTAATACCCTGTTCAGTCAGGTATTCCGATATTTCTCTAAGAGATTTAGTTCCTGTCGCCATCAAGTCCCAAGCTTTTTTCAGCGCGTCAAAAGTTTTAGGATCTTTTGTGACATAGCCGTTTTGGTTTAAATAGCCAAATGGAGCAAAGCTGGTTGGCAACCCAGACAAAAATCTTGCTCGTAAGCCGTTTTTACTTCTTTCTCCTCTGACATCGTTGTCCATCTGGGCAAATCCGGCAAGCATTGTCTCAACGAATTTCTCTGTCGGGCTATTGCCTGTTGGCTCTGTCGCCGAAACAAGATTGACGATAGATTCCGCCAGTTTTTTGCGGATGATCAGATAATCGGCAGTTTGGCGAGAAATACGGTCAAGTCGATAAACAATTACAGCGGCTACTTCCTTTTTGTGCTTACGGCAATATTCAAGCATCTGAATCAGCGCCGGACGACCTTGAATGGTCTTGGCTGATTTTCCCTCTTCTCGAAAGATCTGAATAATATCAAGCTTTCGGCGAGCAGCTTCTTTAATACAAATATCCTCTTGGGTCGATAAAGAATAATTTTCGACCTGCTCCTCACTCGAAACACGAATGTAAATAACTGCACAACTTTTCTCCTTTTGAACTTTTCCAAAAATAGTTGGATCCATATTCACCCCTCTCTTAATAATTGTTGTAATGTTTTGCCATTAAATAGCTGTTTTTCATATTCATCAAGCCACTCATCCAATAAGTATTGAAACTCGGTTAGATAAGTATTTAGTTCATTATCTGGGATATCAATCGCCGTCTCTCCGAGAATTGCCCTCGCTTTCTGGATCTTGCTCTCCTCTTGATTATCACCAAATAAAGAGCTCAATGATGATTCAAAAGTCTTCCGATGATTCAATATCGAATAGTTGAGATCACGTTCTTTCACTGGCGCTTGCCATGCACTATTAGCTGTGATAAAACCCGTCTGGCTTAAGCTCAAAACCCCTTGTTCTAACGGCGCCATATTCCCTCCCTAAACTAGTATTATAATACTAGTTTATAGGTATATATGCCTAGTGTCAAGATGAAAATAGAGCTTTTTAATAACAAATAAACCAGTCCTAGAGTACAAATATAGGTGTTCAAATATACGCTAATTTGCTAAGCCTTTTCCCAAATATCACTGCCTGATTCATTCGATTTGATATTTTCTAACAGCGCGAACTGAATTGTGAAATCGGCATCTGGATATTCATCAGCTCTGATTCTTCTGGCATATCTCTTGGCATAAATTAGCAAGTACATTGAGTGACAGACAAAAAGTACAGTTGGAAAATCACCATCCATGTTATCTTCCCAGTCGTTGGAATAATATAAATCAAAATATCTTTTGATTTTGTTTCGCACCAAGATGAATGAAGCGTATCTCTCAATAACTTCTAAAAGGTAATACCTTGTCATACTTTTATTGCTGACTCTCTTTGCGAAAAGGAGCTCGGGCTTAATCTTGGCCTCAGCTAAAAAACTATACTCCGAATACGGCTCAACCAATTCAGTTTTAGTAATAGCTGAAGAATTCGCCGCTTCCTTATTTTTATTTAGAAAAGCTAGACCAAGATCAGCAAGTAAAATGGAATCAGTAATATAATGTTCCGATGGTCCGGCTTCAGCTTCTTTAGTTATCTTCGGAAAGTATTTTGGTGTGATGAAATATTGTTTTGACAAAAAATTCAGACTGTTGTGCGCCAGATAATAGATAGACGGTCTTGTTCTTTCGGCATAGCCATTTGACCAGATTCTTTTTAAGTATTCTTTTTCTGATAGGTCTTTAAGCCAGCTGTTTATTCTTCTGTGATCTTTGTGTTTTAGAAATGATTGTATTTGGATTCTATTTAGGAATTTATATTTATATATTAGAGTTAGGATTTCTTCTTGTTTGGTTGTTATTGTTTGATTTGTCATGTTTTTTTGATTGATTATTTTTTGACGAGTATTTTATTTACCTTTTCCCATACCTACCTAACCATTTATGGTATGTATAGGGTAGGTGCGAAAATATTTTCAATTTTAGCTTCAAAAACCCTTATTTTTTGTATCCGATGACTGGGACAAGTGTTAGGACAAAATTGAGTATCCTCTGAGACATTTTTTTGTAGGAAAATTTTGGCATAATTTTCACAGCCACTCCCTGACAGTTTTTCATTAATTGAGATTTATCACAAAATAAAATGTTTGGCAAAATATGTACTGATTAACAGCTCGTGAAATTTTTATCAACGAATAGCTAAATTGGTACAATAGCAAAATAATTGGTATAATAATACAAAGAACTTAAAACCTAATTGGAGTGGAGATGAAAAGAAAATATATTGTTCTATCGAGTATTTTTCTGCTTGCAATAATCTTAGCTGTAGGCGGTTATTTTATCTCTCAAAAAGTTAGGTTTTCAGCAGATAGCCAGATAGCTTCGAAGTCTACATTAATTAATCAGAGTCCAGACGATCTGCCAGTAATTAAATTAGACTATTCCAAAAGTGAAATAGAGCTCGCACTTTCTGATTATCAGAATACTAGGCTCAATAACTTATCAAGTCTTAGTCAAAAAGACAAAGATATACTGGCAGAAATAGATAAAAGAAAATCTGAACTATTCGCGATAAACAAAGAAACACTTTTTTTAATAAAAGATAAAAATGATAGCACTGTCTCGACCTCAATTCAAGCTAACAATACAACAACGGTTGCTACTACTAGATCAATGCTCTCAAGTACCCCTATCTCAAACTTTGATTTCGACTCGCAATTAAGCAACCAGGAAAAACAAGTTCTTATAGACGCTTATCCCAAAATCGAAAATGTATACGGGAGAAGGTCTACTACTGTGCCAATTAAAGTATTAAGATCTACCTGCAGTAGATCTTATTTTTCTGCCTTTATAAATGAAATTACTATCTGTGATTCTCAAAGCGATAATGCCAAAGTTTTAACACACGAACTTATCCATGCTTTTCATAATGAGTTTGTGATGCCGGCTTTGTTCGAGGAAGGAATGACAGAATTTGTAACAGAATTAGTGATAAACAATTTTACCGAGATGGTTACCAATGGTTTGTCTAGATATGAAATAAATAATGTACCATACTCAAATATGGAAAATGTTAATAATGCGAATTCTAGTGACATTAGCCCTTATTATATTGGTGGTAGTATTTTTGCAAAACTTTATCTAGAAGACAATAATTTCTTTATAAAGTTTAATAGCAAACTCTACAGCCAGGATATCAGTAGCGATTTTTTGCAAACCACAGAAACATCTAGGCTGTCAATTATTGCATCAATCCTAACAAGTGTTGAAAATATTAATATTAACGATTGGTTATCAAACCAATTTGCCTTTGCATCCTATAATGATAAGTATCGCTATCCAATACCTTTTTCAGTTAGCAATATTGACAGAATTATTGATAACGAAATTACCGGACTAAGATTTAAGGTTTTAGCCAATGAGCCAAATAACTTACAAAATTTAAGCATGGAGATCTTTGACCAGAATAATAATTTACTCACTAGGTGTGATCGCGCCTATCAGGCAGTTAATTCTGATTTTGATATCAAACCATCAAATTGCTCTAAACCAATTGACACAGATTATCAGGGAGTATTGAAAATAAAAATAGTTTGGAACGATAATCCCGACAATACTTTTACCGAGTATATGCCCAGCTTACCTTCTCAGGACATTCAAGACTATGGCATCATCGGATACCTCGCTATCACCGATAAGCTTGGTGCTTACGCTAGGCTTGAAAATATAGACACTGGCATCAAAGAAGATATTCAAGTTAACAATGGACTCTTTTTGTCAAAAACTGATAATTCCAAAAAACAAGGGCGTTATAAAGTCGCAATCTATGATAAGAATGGCCAGGTATTAGCAGAAAAGTACTTTAATAAGTTAGTAGGTAGTTATTCTGTGCGTATGATTAATTTGGCAAATAACTGCAAGTTAAATAGTACTCAATATAACAATGAATCTGCCTCTGCCGATTTTTCAAATGACTCCAAGCAAGCTTGCTCAATAAGCTGGATGGTAAATGGCTTGCCTATCCAAAGAGCTTACGTTACCGGAAATAGTCTTCTGTTGGCTGCTAAAGATCTCATGCCCCAAAAAGAATATAATTCTAAGATAAGTATTACTAACGGATACGGATATAGTATCTCTCAGGCAGATAAGTTTGTATCCATTGGAGCATTTCTTATTGTGAGAATGGAAAATATCAAGACATCATCCGGTATTTTTTCAAGAAGATTGTATTTTAGTCACAAACCAGATGTTAGTTCCGTAACAAATTTAAAGTTTGCGCAGAAGACTCCTGACGGTGGTTCAATGTATCTTCCGACCACAGTTAATAAAGTTAATGATACTACTTATGACATTACAACTAGCCAAAATCTTTCAGATTCATTAACTTATACTATTGAGAATCTTCGATCTCTTGTAGATGTAGATGGAGGACTATTGGGATATACTTCCCGTGATTTGGATTTTAAAACTATTAGTATTACAAGTTATGATTTTAATTGTGATGAAAACACTAATACGAATGACGCCCAGATAATTGGTGATTTATGGCGAAATGGTACTAAAATTGATATGGCATTGGTGTTTACTAAAAACAACACTTGCAAGCCACTGGGTGATTATTTAGGTAACCTATGGGTGCAAAATATCACCGAAATACCAATCAACGAAGTTACAAGGATCGGCAAACTAGTTCAAACAACTTCAACAGCGCCTGAGAATACAAGATCCTCAATACCCTCAAAAAGATATAAAATAAGCGGCATTATTTATAAGGACGGAAAAGTCCAGTCCGATGTGGCTGTGACATTAAAAGACAATAAAGGAAATGTTATATCTACAGTTACATCTTCTCAAAATGGCAGTTACCAGTTCTCAAATCTAAGTTCTGGTTCCTACACCCTAGCAGCCAAGTACGTGGCAAAAATTCTATGGTACAATAAAACTTATACTGCAACAAATAATGTAAATTTAATTGGCAACAAAAGTATAAATTTAAACCTTAGATAGGAGACAATTATGAAACCAATTTGGTTAGTAGTAATTTCAGTACTGGTAACTGGCGGTCTGGTTGGAGGCGGAACTTATTATCTTGTAAACACAAGAGCATCAAGTGATAAAGATGCCATGAAAGTACAGATTGATGAATTAAGTAAAAAATACGATGAGGTTAAAGCAGAATTAGCATCTGATGATTCTGCGGTTGCTAATAAAATAACAAGCACTAGTGATTCTGCAACTCAACCTCAAATAACCACATCAACGGACGCGACTTCCGACTTGAGCACGTATAATAATGACGATTTGGGGATTACACTGAAATATCCAAAGAATTGGACATACGGTAAATTTGATCAAACCGCTGGCACAGTCACATTCAATGATACAGAAGATCATTGGGAACTAAATATTACTGCAAAGAATACAACACAAAGTCTTAGCGATGCTGCCAAAGCGAAGATAATGGAACTAGGTGGCGGTGCTTCTGGTGGTAGTGGTGTTACAAATACTGACACAACTATTGGCGGAGTAGTTGCAAAAAAAATTACAGTGCCAGCAGAAGGAAGCGGTAAAGAAATATTCTATTTGGTAGTTAAGAATAATAAATTATTTACTATTAGTCCTTTTGTCGAAGATACTACTAGTAACCAAATAATTTCCAGTTTTACTTTCACAAAATAATAAAACTATGAATCAACAAGATATTAAAAATTTTCTCATTAATCCGTATTACGCCATTAATATCTCACCATTACTTGTAGCAGAACACGAGGCTATGACGACAAAAGAAAAATGGATTGCGGCGAATATAACGTTAATTGATGAGATTGGCAGTGAAGAGTGGTTAAAGCGATTGTTAGATATTCTTGAGTCTGGTAAAAAATAGAATCTTAGCTCTTAAGTTGGTTTTTAATCAAAGATCTGCTATATTTTGCGCATGATAAATGATGAACAAATGAAAATTCTTAAAGACTTCGGTGAGCAAATAAGAGAAGCCAGAGCAAAAGCTAAACTTACTCAAATAGAAGTTGCTGCCAAAGCAGGCATTGATGTAAATTACTATGCTCGAATTGAGCGTGGTATAGGCAATCCTTCGTTTTTAAAGTTGCATAGTATTATGAAAACCCTAAACATGGACTCGCTCAGCATCAAATAATATCTTGGTCATCTGCCTTATAAACCTGCATAATCTGGTCTATCCAGCTCAAAATGTGTTCAAGATAACTATCACTTGTGCGACCATTTGGAACTTAACGTATTTCAATATTGGTTTAGTGCGCTGCCATTATTGTAGAAATAAGTTCAGACCTCCTTTCAGTATTTGGATAAATATATAACTTTTGATTGCAGCCTCATTCGAGGCTTTTTTTGTTATAATCACCGCTAAGGTTGCATCAATATTCATAAAAGATATAATGAGTATATGAAAATATTACTTGGGTCCGAATCGTTCCCGCCGAATATCTCCGGTGTGGCAACAGCAACACAAAATTTAGCAGAGAACCTAACGAAAAATGGTCATGAGGCTTTTGTTTTCACGCCGGGAGCCGTTTACGAGTCGAAATACGACCGGCGCTTCCCTGATTATAAAGTCCTGCGTTTGAAATCAATTATTAATCCTTTTCGTGCCGGCTACCGCGTTACCTTCGCTTCAAAGAAAAAAATCCGTGAAGAGGTTATCAAAATAGCCCCTGATTTAATTCATATCCAGGATCCAGCCTACATTGGCACAGCACTACGTGATATTGGACGGGAGTTGGACATTCCGGTTATTGTGACCAATCACTTTAGTCTCGAATATGCCCTGTCATACGTCAAATTTATGAGACCGGTGATGCCGATGCTTCGCCAAGGGCTGATCAGTTATCTGGTTAATTTTTATAATAAATGCGATCAGGTCGTCACACCGACGGAAACTTTTCGAAAAGAGCTTGAATCCTGGGGTGTCAAAACCCCTGTACAAGCGGTCTCAAATGGAATAGAGATTGAACAATTTTTGAAAAAGGTTAGTGAAAAAGAATTAAAACAGACAAAAGATAAATTTCATCTGCCAAATAATCCAATCGTTCTATACCTGGGTCGCGTTGACAAAGACAAAGATATCGCCTGTCTCGCGAATGCAATTCCTTTAGTACTAAAAAAATTAAACGCCCACTTCGTCATTGCCGGAACGGGCGGAGCGCTGCCGGAAGTTCAGAAAATCGTCAACGATGCCGGTATCTCCAACGCCGTAACCTTTCTAGGCTTTATCGAACACAATTCACCGGATTTCGTAAACCTTTATAAAAATTCGGCGCTTTTTGCTATCCCCTCTCCAATTGAAACTCAGAGTATTGTTACACTAGAAGCACTCTCCACCGGATTACCAGTCGTTGGAGCAAATAGCGGTGCTCTACCCGAGCTTATTCACAACAATAAAAACGGTTTTCTTTTCAAAACAGGAGATCACAAACAGTTGTCAGCCAGTATTATTGATATCTTGTCTGACAAAAAGAAAGCCAAGAGAATGGGACGGACTTCGATCGGGATCGCACTTCATCATGAGATGGATAAAGCCTTCAACGTCATGCTAGATCTATATGAAGAAGTTATTGATAGAAAAAAAACTAAAAATGATTAAACATAGTTAGAGATCTTTGCATAATAAAACTCCGCCTCGTTTCAAAATTGGTCTTGAAATAATAAGTGGGTAATCTCACGCCCAGACCACGGTCTGAGCAAATATCGATTCAGGCATCAAATGATTCGATGCAAGTTCCGCGGTGCGGAATCCCGAAGTAAAATGTATTAGCCCAATTTATCACAGAGACGGAGCAAAAAAATTATACCAAAAACAATTCTCGAATTCAAAAAATATTTTATGTAAGCGGGACTTGTGATATAATTACTATAAATGATCGACAGGAAATCTATGAATAAGCCCAATCTGTTTGTCCAGACCGCTCTGGTTATAACAAAAGATAAATGGGACGGAAAAGAACTTGACTCTGGCAAACTCTCAGTTGATGCATCGCCGGATAATTTTTTATTTTATTTAATAGAGTTAAGCAATTCCTATCCCAATGCCACCGTAGTTAGGAGAATAACAAGCTCTCTAAAAAAGTTCTTAGATAACAGATCCGATCTTTCTGTCAGCAATTTGGAAGAGATTTTGGCATATATAAACGAGGATTTAAGCAAACTTGCAGAAACAGGCGAAAACAACTGGATTGGCAGGCTAAATGCAGCTGTAGGAATATTAGCAGAGAATGAGATTGCGCTCGCGCAATGTGGCAATGTTATCGGATATATTTTCAGAAAAGGACGGATCTCCGCACTGAGTGACAGAGATAATTGTGATAATCCTCATCCCATGAAAACTTTCACCGATATAGTTGCGGGCAAACTGCAAAAAGACGATCAGGTGATCTTCGGGACTTCAGATCTATTACAAAAGATTACCTTGGATCGCCTGAGAAGCCTTGTTCAAATTGGCGACGCCGGAAAAGAAGCGCAGGAGCTTTGCAGGAGCCTTAAGAAATCAAAAAGTTTTGGTGTCAACGCTTTTTTCTGCAATTTGACTCCCCTTCCCGAGCTAGCGGAAGCATCCACATTTATTATTGATGAACCGGAAGAGACAACTTTGAGTTTAATTACAAAAAAGTTAACCCCCATCTGTGCAGAGTGCGTCAACTTATCAAAACATCATGGTAAGAAATTCCTTAAATTCCTGTCCAAGTCTGCCAAAACAGCACTCAAAAATTGGAAAGAAAATTATGGTCCAAAATCAAAAGAGCTATTAGTAAAGAGCCAGAAATCCCTCTCAAAAACGATGATCGGAGCTAAAGTCAAGCTTGAACCGCAATTCGAGAAATTGAAACATAACAAAGAATTCAAAAATATTAAGATTAAAACATTCTCCTACAAAAAGGGGGATAACTTTAATCTTGATTGGCTTAGAAATATCGGGGATGTTCTAATCAGCATTTTTAAATTCTTTGCCAGAAAAGAAAACCGCAAATATGCCTATTTGATATTGATTTTGCTCTTGCTCTCAGTCGGGTATGCCAAAGTAAAATCTAACAACGACCGCCGTGTAGAAAAAATTAAGCAGATCGAGATGAGCAACTCCTATGAAAAAGCAGTTGAGAACTTCAAAAAAGCAAAGGACGATCTGGCGCTCGGCAAAGATATTGCACTCACAGAGCTGACTACCGCACTTGATCAGGCAAACCAGGCTAAGCTTGTCCCTGCAGACAACGAAAGAGCGAGCCAGCTTCTCCGCGACATAAACGAGATACTCGATGAAAAAACCAAAACAGTCAGAATTTATGCCGATCAACCATTCAAGCTTTCAGATAACTCAAAGTTGATGGTTCTCTCAGGCGCTAAGATCTTTGGAATTGAAGAAAACGGCAAAATATATCTTGTCGATACGCGCGACAAAGAAACTAAATTAGTTGGACAGCTCAGCACAGAGAGCGGTCAGCCTATTTCTGCATTTTATTCCGACTCTTTGAAAAAGGTTTTAATAAATACGACGCTGAATTCGCTTTTTCTATTTGATCCGGAGACAAATGTGCTAGAGAGCGCAAAAGTAGCTGAAGATGCATCCTTCGAACCATCGAAGGCGGTCGCCGCCTACTCCACCAATGTCTATCTACTCAATCCGGATGATGGTGAAGTTTATAAGCATATATTGAGAGACGGTTTATATTCAAAAGGCACAGCTTATTTGGACACCAGAAAAGTTAGTATCAAGAATGCCATAAACTTTGCAATTGACGGTAATATTTTCGTCTTAATGCCCGAGAATAAGGTCATCAAGTATGTCAAAGGCAGCCCCGAATTAGACTTTTCACTCAAAGGCGTACCTGCACCAAATTCCGACGTATCTTCATCAAAAATTTATACCGATGATGTTACAAATTATCTATATGTTTTAGATAAGGAAATGAACAGAGTAGTAAAATTCGATAAGTCGGGTGATTTCTCTGCTCAATATGTGTTTGACGACCGGAAACTTGACGATTTCGTCGTAAATACAAAATTACAAAAAATCTGGGGGCTTTCCGGAGGACAAATATTCGAAGGCAGTCTCTGATCTCAAAAAATTGCGAACTTAGGACTCAAAGCTGCTGCGACATGAATTATTTAATCTTGATCCTATAGATTTTTCTTTTGCCAACTTGAACTAGCATACCGTCATTTATTGCAATCGGTGCTTTCCAGTCGGATATTTTAGCTTCATCTATTCTAACAGCACCCTGCTCTGCCAAACGCTTAGCTTCTGAAGCAGATTCCGCAGCACCAATATTTTGAAGCAAAAGCGGAAGTTCGTAATTGCCCCTTGGGATTTTTACCTCAGGAATATCAGCTGGTAATTCTTTTTTTGAAAAAACATTAATGAATTCTTCTTGGACTTCTTTGGCTTCCTTCTCTAAGTGATAGAGCTTGACGATTTCATAAGCCAATCTCATCTTAGCATCTCTAGGATTGGCACCGGCCTGAATCTGGGTCCGGACTTTTTTGATCTCACTGTCAGATAGCCTGGTGGCTAGTTGAAAATATGAGTCAATTAAAGTGTCCGGGATAGACATGACCTTGCCAAACATTGATTTTGCGTCCTCGGTGAGGCCGATATAATTATCAAGCGACTTGCTCATTTTCTCTTTTCCATCAGTGCCAATAAGAAGCTCAACGGTAATAATGTCCTGAGGCTCCTGCCCCAGTTTTCGCTGCAAATCACGGCCGGCCATCAAATTAAACTTTTGATCAGTACCGCCCATTTCGACACTGGCTTCAAGCACAACGGAGTCGTACGCTTGCATTAACGGATAAAGCAACTCGTGGATGCCTATATCGCAATGTTCTTTTATCCGTTTTTCAAAATCATTACGCTCGATTATCTGCGCTACTGTAAATTTTCCAGCCAACTGCAAAAGATCGGCAAAGTTCATTTTCGCAAACCATTCGGAATTATAGCGAATCTCAGCTTTCTTAATATCCAGGATCTTGCTGACCTGCTCGAAATAAGTTTTAGCGTTAGCTTTAATTTCCTGATCGGTCAAAATCGGCCTCGTGGTATTGCGCCCTGAAGGATCGCCAATTTTTGTTGTATAATCTCCAATCAAAAAGATAATCGTATTTCCTGCATCCTGCAGATCGCGCAATTTCCAAAGCCCGACTGCGTGACCCAAGTGGAGATCTGGTCGAGTAGGATCGAATCCCATTTTTATCCTCATTGGTTTGCCTGTTTTCAGGCGGTTACTGAAGGAATTTTCTTCGATAATTTCAACTATTCCTCTTTTGAAAAATTCACTGAGCATCTCTCTCCTTTGATGGATCAACTGTGTCTAATCCGTCACAAATTATGAATATATAAACAATTTTGCGTTTTATTTGTTTACAGAATATCAACTTGGCCTTATAATGTAAAGGAACGAAGTTATACCCGAAAGATAGTTTCTAGAGTTTAAAAGGTAACAAAAATTTATGAACAAGCTAAAACTTAGAGTTACTAAACTAATCAAAGAGAATATGTCATTTTTAAAAGAAAAGATTAATCAAGCACTGAAGAAACCAAAAAACAGGCGTAAAATTTGGCGAAGCGTCGGGTTCTATTCGCTTTACGGATTTTTGGGTCTCATTGTTTTCACGGCTTTGGCTTTTGCATGGTTTTCCCAGGACTTGCCGACCCCAAATAAAATTGCAAACCGTAAGCCTACTCAGTCAACTAAGATTTATGACCGGACTGGCCAAACTTTGTTGTATGAGACGGGCCAGCAGAAAAGAACGATCATTAACAGCGATCAAATCGCACAATCCCTCAAAGACGCTACTGTCGCAGTTGAGGACACAGGTTTTTATACAAATCATGGTTTTGAGGCAAAAGCCGTCTTAGCAGCAGTAGCAGAAAAGTTGACCGGAAAACGCGGTTCTATCCGTGGTGGTTCTACTATCACCCAGCAATATGTCAAAAACGCACTGCTTTCCTCTGACCGCAGTCTTTCCCGAAAAATTAAGGAGTTAATCTTGGCGATCGAGCTTGAATTTATGTTCGATAAAGATCAAATTCTGACCATGTATTTGAATGAAATTCCCTACGGCAATGCCACTGCCGGAGCTGAGGCGGCTGCCAGAATGT
The DNA here is from genome assembly GCA_041674765.1 of Patescibacteria group bacterium. GTDB lineage: Bacteria > Patescibacteriota > UBA1384 > XYA2-FULL-43-10 > 1-14-0-10-43-13 > JBAYVE01. The sequence continues at coordinate 49,668 of JBAYVE010000002.1, read as the reverse complement.
ATTTTGGTAAGCCGGCCAAGGATCTAACTTTGGCCGAATCAGCTACTCTCGCTGCGATCCCTCAGGCGCCAACCTATTATTCTCCTTATGGTTCGCATGTGGATGGTTTGATTGCCAGAAGAAATTATGTCTTAGATCAAATGGTCAAAACCGGTAAAATTTCCGAAGAGCAAGCTAAGGAGGCCAAACAGGAAGATACAACAACAGTCGGTACAGCGATGAAAGCCCGCCGTGATTCAATGCTTGCTCCTCATTTTGGTATGTATATTATGGAACAGCTTGTAGATCAATATGGTGAAGAGAAGATTCAAAAAGAAGGCCTTACCGTCATCACTACACTGGACTATGACAAACAAAAAGCTGCCGAAGAAGCGGTTGCCAATGGGGTAGCTAAAATCAATAAATATGGCGCCAGCAATGCTGCCCTTGTGGCCATTGATCCCAAAAACGGACAAATTCTCGCTATGGTCGGTTCAATCGATTATTTCAATACAAGTATCGATGGCAATGTAAATGTCGCGGATGCGGTCAGACAGCCTGGATCATCATTCAAGCCGATCGCTTATGCGACCGCCTTCAAAAAACCGGAATACTCTCCCTCCAAAATCATCTACGATTTCACCACAGACTTCGGAGGAACGCCGGCCTATGTGCCTCACAACTATAACAACCGAACGAACGGTCCGGTTACTATGAGAGCAGCGCTTGCCAACTCTTTAAACATCCCGGCAGTCAAAGTGATGGCGCTGGCCGGAATAGACAATGTCCTTCGTACTGCCTCTGATCTTGGAATTACTACATTAACTCACCGCGATCAATACGGATTATCGCTTGTCTTAGGCGCAGGCGAGGTCAAGCCAGTAGAGATGGCCGGCGCTTTTGGAGTATTTGCCAACAACGGTGTAAAGAATGAACTCACGCCTGTCCTCAAAATTACTGACTCCCGTGGCAAAACACTATACGATTATGATCGTCAAAAGAAAGAGGGAAAACAAGTCCTTGACCCTCAGGTTGCCTATGAAATCGCCAATATTTTATCTGATAATGATGCCAGAGCCCTGGTTTTCGGCACACGCACAGCTTTGGCCTTTAGCAACAGGACTGTTGCTGCCAAAACCGGAACGACTTCTGACTTCAAGGATGCTTGGACCGTCGGTTTTACTCCCTCTATCGCTACGGCAGTTTGGGTTGGAAATAACAATTCGACAGCAATGAAATCAGGCGCTGACGGTTCAGTAATAGCTGCCCCCATCTTTCATACCTTTATTGAAAAAGCGTTGGCAAGCATGCCGAATGAAGATTTTATTAAACCTGACGGTATTCAGGAATTAACGGTAGAAAGATACTCAAATAAGTTACCTGGACAATATTCAACAGAAACTACTAAAGATATATTTGCTTCATGGCAGATTCCAACTGAAAAGGATGATCTTCATAAAATTGTGAAAGTTTGCCGTGGGACAGACCTTTTGGCGCCGGCCGACTTGGCCTCTGAGTTGATTGAGGAGAGAGTCTACACCGATTTGCACTCTGAGATGCCAAATAACCCAAATTGGGAAGATCCCGTCCGAGCTTGGGCTAGCGGCAATAATCTTACTTCATCGGTGCCAACAGAGTATTGTGATAAAAACTCGATTACTCCAGCCGTATCTTTTGTCAATCCTATCAAGGATGCTACTGTTTCTGGCAATACTATTTTGACCGTCAACGTCGGCAATGGCGTTTCCAGAGTTGAGTATTTTATCGATGATGTCTCAATCGGGGGAGAAAATTCACCCTTCACAAAAACCTTCAATTTCAATAGTATTTCGGAGGGTTTACACAAGCTTTCCGTTGTTTCGAGTGACGATCGCGGCACAAACGGACGGGCCGATATTATGATTTCAGTAGAAGAAGGAAGTGGCCCCGCAATCTCTAACCCAGTCATCAGTCAACAGGGATCTAGCTATAACATAGTTGTTACGACAGACAAACAGAGTTCGATGACACTGGTTTATAATGAGACTGGCAGCTCAACTACATTTACAAGAACAGACTCTGCGCCCGCTATAAGTCACACTTTTCTGATCCCTTTGGAAAAGGGCAAAAGTTATCTCTATCACATCAGAGCGACCGATCAAAAGGGCAACGTTAGCGAAAAAAACGGCACACTTACTGCTTCATAGCCAATTTTGTATCAAAGATTAGAAAAGTTCGTTTAATCCTTTGAGATCCTTTAGTTCTTTTGACTCAAAACCCAACGCTTTAGCTTCCTTTTGGCGTTCTTGACTCCGTACAACCTGGCGGACTTCCCCGAGCAATCCTATTTCACCGAAAAGGCAGAGTTCAGCAGGAAGGGCCTTATTTTTATAAGAAGAAATTATCGCCGCGCAAACAGCAAGATCAATCGCAGGCTCCCGTAACTTCAATCCGCCAATTACATTTAAATATATGTCAGAATTAGATAGATTGATCGGAGTCTTTTTGGCGATAACAGCGGCCAGCAAACTTAGTCTGTTCAAATCAAAGCCAGAGCTTGTTCTTTTGGGATAACCAAAATGAGTCGGCACGACAAGGGCCTGAATCTCCACAAGTACCGGACGAGTTCCTTCGAGCGCAACAGTTATTGCACTTCCAGGTTCGCTTTTCCGTTCAGCCAAAAATAATTCCGAAGGATTTTTAATTTCCATCATCCCCTCTTCCTGCATCGAAAAAATACCAACCTCATTTGTTGGACCAAATCTGTTTTTCACCCCTCGAAGAATTCTGGCATCGTTAAAACGGTCTCCCTCCAGGTATAGAACGGTGTCGACTAAATGCTCTAAAATTCTGGGGCCAGCAAGATTGCCCTCCTTTGTGACATGACCGATAATCATTACGGGAATTCCCGTTCTCTTCGCAAACTGCTGTAAATAAATACCGCATTCCCGCACTTGGACAAGACTGCCAGGTGTGGCGTCATACAAATTAAGTTCGATAGTTTGAATAGAATCAACAATAATCAAATTTGGCCGAATTTTTTCCGCCTCCCTAATAGCACTTTCGATATCCGGAGTAGAAACCAAAGTAATAGTATCATTTTTAATCCCCAATCTGTCAGCACGCAATTTGATCTGACTGGCCGATTCTTCAGCAGAAAGATAGAAGACATTTTGAAGATTATTCGCTAGCTGTAGGAGAAGAGTAGATTTGCCGATTCCAGGTTCGCCCCCAAGCAAAATTATTGAACCGGGAACCACTCCTCCGCCAAGCACTCGGTCCAGCTCCGAGATCAAAGTAGATTGACGGCCAGAATCGTCCAATTTGATATTCGCCAATTTCTCAACAACAAAATCTCTGTTTTTGGCATTGCTCCCTGTTGGCTTTCCGCCTTGAACTTTCATCTCCTTCAGGCTATTCCACTCTCCGCAAGCAGAACACTTGCCACTCCAAATTGAGAACTCATTTCCACACTGGTCGCATAGCCATATTGTTGTGTTTTTCTTGCTCATAAAAAGATTATACCATACTCTGAGCAAGGTATTATGAAAAGAGCAACCCTATGCATGAGGTTGCTCTCTATATTTATCGCTCACACTATTTTTCGTATTTTTCTACAAATTTTTTGATCGCTTCCACATTCTCAAGAACTAGCTTTGCTTTCTTAACGCCGAATTGGAAAGGATATTGATCGGCCTCATCATTCTTAATTACGATCATAGGGTTTCCCTTAAACTCTGACTCTTCGACGATAGACATAAATGTCCTCCTATAATTAAAATTGCTTCAGCACCCATTTTATCAAATTTCGGCCAAACTGAAAAGCGCTATCTGTTCAAAATTGTTATCCCTATCTGCAAATATGTTGCAAAAGAAACCCAAGCCAAATATGGAAATTGCATATAAGAGATAAGTCGATATTTATCCCAGGTCAGGGTAATGGTGATGATAATCGTGACCAGTACTATTAGAATATCTATTAGGGCTAGAGTATTGTTTCTCAATCCGAATTGAAAAAAAGTAAATAAGATATTTGCAATGATATTGATCAAAAATGGCAAAACAAACCAAAAATTAACTTCTCGCTTGATGGCTTTGTAAAAAATCCAGCCATAAGAGATGATAATCAGAATATACAGAATTGGCCAGACAACGCCGAAAAGCCAAGCCGGCGGTGCAAGCGGCGGAAGATTTTGGTCAAGATAGTATGATTGAAAGTTCATAAAACAATTATAGAGTGTTTCAAGGGATAATTGAATGTAGATTTGTTCACAATTTATATTATTCAATCTTGCCGAGTGCTAGTTCGTCGTCAAATTGGATTTGGGAGACAAAATCCGGCATATGGCTAACCATTATCATAGCGCCCTCATAATCATTGACCGCTTTCGCGATAATCGGGAGATGACGGAAATTAATATGGTTGGTTGGTTCATCCAGAATTAGAAGGCCTGGTTGCATTAGTACCAAACGAGCGAAAGAAAGCAAGCCTTTCTGACCCTCAGACAATTGGCTAACCTTTCGAGCCATTAGATCGCCGGTGATCAAAAAACCAGCCGCTATCGACCGCATTGTTTGAATATCAGTGTTACCAACTCTCACACTGTCAAGTGAATCAAAAACTGTTTGATCAAAATCTAGATTAGAAAAATCTTGGCTATAATAGCCGATTTTTACTTCAGCCAAAATTTTGGCATGCTGATTTTGACCGGAAACTAGTGAGCGCAAAAACGTGCTTTTGCCAATGCCATTTGGACCAGTGACGATAAAATGCATCCGCTTCCGAATTATTTTTTCAACTGCTTTCACGACTGGTTTGTGGTCGACAAAAGCAGTCAATCCATCAATTTTAACAATATCGCCAACAATATCTTGCACTGGAATTGTAAAATTGCGGATAGTTTTGTCTTCGTGCCGGACATCGACGATGTCCTCTTCCATCTCAGCGGCTTCGTCTTTTAGTTTCTTTGCTAATTGACGCATCTTGCCACCCTTATTGGAAAAGAAATTTACCTTTTCTTTGCGGTCAATGATTGATTTCTTGAGCTGAGCGTTCTTTCGCTCTTCACTCTCTACACGCCGGCTTATCTCCTCAACAACAGAGTAATAATCTCCAACATAGCTCTCAATCTTATGAGTAAATACATTTAAATAAATGACGCCCTCGGTAAAACAGTTTAAGAAATCAGCATCGTGCGAGATGACAACCACAGTTTTTTGATACATTATGATGAACTGGATAAGATGATCGATACCAGCCTGATCAAGATTGTTGGTCGGCTCGTCCAGTAATAAAATATCCGAATTTTGAATCAAGGCAAAAGCAAGGAGCAACCTTGCCTGCTGACCGCCAGAAAGATCGCCGACCAGTCTTTCAGTCGGTACATCTAAATTCACCACCTGCATTACCTTATATATCTTGCTATGCAAATCATTTGATCGAATTTCAAAAGCCTTGGCAAAGTATTCCTCAATTGACAAAACAAGGTCTTCTCGTGCGACTACTTGCCTTGCTGTTGCAATAGTAATGTCCTTGCCGATATTGATCTGACCAGACTTTGGTTTCAATTGGCCGGTAATGAGATTAAATAGCGAGCTCTTGCCTGCACCATTTTGGCCCATCAGGGTAATCTTGGAGCCTTTGCGCACAGAAAAACTAGCCTCGTCCAGGAGAGGCTTATCATGCTGATATTCAAAACTGACTTCATCAAATCTTAAAATTACTTCTTCGTTCATCTTTATCTCTCAAAAATAAAAAAGGCGCTTTACTACGCCACTTATGTTATTGTAGCACAATATTACAATAAGTCCAAGACTAATTGACCGTCGATTACCCTCGCATAACAATGAAAATTATATAAAAAAGATATCCAGCCAGGAAGAGACTTCCTTGCCATCTTTCGAGTTGATGTTTCTTGCCGATAAACATAAATAGAAATAAGAGCAGAGAAATAATTGCCAAAAAGATCAAATCAAAGTTGATCGAGGCGGGCACAACCACTGGAATAATCAAAGCGGTGACACCCAAAACGAAGAAAATATTAAATATGTTGGAGCCGACTATATTACCGATGGCTAGATCGGATTGATTTTTGAGAGCTGCCTTCACGCTCGTTGCAAGTTCTGGCAGAGAAGTGCCGAGGGCAACAATGGTTGCTGAAATCAAATATTCCGACATACCGAAGTTGCGAGCGATAGTAACGGCGCTATCAACTGCCCATCGACCACCAAAATACAAAGTTACTAATCCGATAATAATATAGAATACGGTTTTCCATGTCGGCAATATTTTTGTTTCCGTCTCGTTTGTTTCACAGATTTCGGTTTTATTTTTCAGTGTAATCTCGATGAGATAATAGAGAAAAATTATCATAAAAAGAATCAGCGCCAAGCCGTCAATTCTCGATAGCATTGAGATTTGCGTTCGATCGATCAATTTATCATTCGCAAAAATTAGAAGTGCTACTGCCCCCAATAAGCCAAAGGGTATTTCTTTCCATGTAGTTGATCTTTTGACTTTTTGCGGACGAATCAATGCAGTGATGCCCAAAATCAATAAGATGTTAGCTATATTGCTGCCAACTATATTACCAAATGCCATCTCAGTCGATCCCTTTGAGGCAGCAATTATATTGACTAAAAACTCTGGTAACGATGTGCCGAATGCAACAATGGTAAGTCCGATGACAATTGTTGGCACGCCAAATTTTTTGGCTATTGACGATGAGCCTTCAATTAAAAAATCAGCGCCTTTGATAAGGATTATTAAACCGATCACTAAAAGCACGTATTCCATTTAGCCTCGCCAATACTTATTTCAAATTTAAAAATCGATATTACCTATTGCCGGGTCAACGGCCCCAAGCCTTTTTGTTTTTTATTCTGCTTTGGTTTCTTAACCTCTTTTTTTGCACCCTTGTCCTTGGCCATTTATCATCCTCCTAAGTTCAAATTATACTAAATCAATAGACAAATTATACCAGAAATAGGTGATTGAACAAAATTAGAATCCGTATACCAGCCGGTGACATAAAACTGATATTAATTAACCCGCTTCTTTTTCCGCTATAAACTATATTTAACAAGTTCGACGTTTCGAAGTTCAAATCCCATCTTCTTGTAAGCTATTAAGGCCGTTTTATTCTCGGCCATTGCATTTAGTCGGACATTATCGCAACCTCTTTCCTTAAAATATGCAGAAATTTTCTCTACCAACTGTTTTGCTATACCTTGGCCACGATACATTGCATTAACATAAAGTTCTCCGATCCAGCCATGATCACCAGCGCGATGAGATAGAGTGTAAATGACATCCTCCTTGTGACGATCGATAACACCCTGAATAAACCCGATTATTGTATTACCATTCAGAGCGACAAAGAGGACACCTTCTCTTTCCTTTGCATCTTTAATTAGTTGCTGGATATATTTTTGACAATCAGCGGAGTTATCAAAAGGCTTCGCAATCATCTTGCTGTCAATACTGGCAATGTAATTTTGAAAATCAATCATTAGCGAAACTACCTGTTCTAGATCTTTGTCATCATATTCCCTAATTTTGATAATTGACCTCTTTCGTATTAATTGAATCCGAATTTTGTAAGCAACATTTTGATGAATGCAATTCTAATTATAATACAATTCCCCACACTACGAAACACTGGCCCAGACAGATGAAATCGAGTCTTTACTTGATTATCAATCGGACAAGTTTCAAAGTATCATAAGAATATTTGCCCTGAAAATGCTCGAAAACAGGTGTTAGTTTATCAGTTTTGAGTTTTTTGAAGGCTGTTTTTATCACCGTCAGCTCGGATAGAATTTCTGACTTAACTATTCTCTTAAGGCTAGCGGGGGTAATTTTGCCTTTTTTTACCAAAGCCTCGATATGATTAAAAATGGTTTTTTCTGATAGACCACGAATCTTCGCAATTTCTAGCGGGTTTTTGCCTTCCTCCCACAACCTCAAAGTTTCATCAAATGTCGATATTTTGACCTTTGTTTTTTTCTTGGGCAAGACATCGCAGATATCAAGCTCGCCATCGCACTGTATGATAAATTCATACTCCAGTTTTTCTAATTCAATATTAGACAGACTTGAATATAATTTTTCTGCACTGACAGAGTCTGCCCGGAATTCCCCATCTTTCTCCAGTACCTCCGGATCGACCCGAAAAGCCATTTCATTCCAACCAATGATATAGAGGCCGGAAAGACGTCTCACGCGGGAAATTGCCACATATCCCTGGCCAAATTCAAACACTCTAGACAAATCGACTACAGCTTCATCCAGACTGATACCCTGACTTTTGTGGACGGTAATAGCCCAGGCGAGCCGTAACGGTATTTGAGTAAGCTGGCCTTTGACTTTGCCATCTTCCTCTACCGCCCAGTCAGCTAGATCAACTTTGACTCTATGCCCATCTCGAATCTGGACAATTGGCAAATTTGTTTCGGGGTCAAAACTCTCCACAACTCCCAGTGTGCCGTTGGCATAGCCTTCCTTTGCATTATTTTTGGTAAACATGACGGAGGCCCCAACCTTCAAATAGAGCTTTTCAGGCGACAGGCAGCCCTTTTTCATCACAGCGATAAGCGCATCATGCCCAATGGCGACCATCTGGAAAAGCCGGGCTGGCTTCTCGATCGTTGCCAGCATTTTGTCATTCATCGCATCAACGTCGAGATTGTGCGAATAAAGTTTTGGCACCATATTCGAAAGGTTTGAAACATTGATTTTTCTTGACTGAATCATAGCCTCTGACGAATCGTCAAAACCGTTACGCCTGATTTTCGCCAGCAGCGCAACAAAATCAGAGTCATCCTGACGATGCTGCTCAGTGATATAGCAAACTGTAAATTCGGCTTCGCGCCAGCAAGGAGCATCATAGGCAAAACGAGCTGGCACATCATCAAATAATTGAGCTTCGGCAAATTCATCCACGATATTTTTGATTACCGGCGGCAACTGAAAAAAATCTCCGACCAGGATAATCTGAATGCCGCCAAAAGGCAGATCGTTTTTCTTGACCTCTCGGCAAATTGTCTCCACCATCTGCACAGTATCGGGGGAAAGCATAGATATTTCATCAATGATTAGAACTTTTGCTTTGGCTACTCGCTTTGAAACATATTTATTGGCCGCAATATGACGCAAGTCTGCCGAGTTCAAATGGCTTTTAATACCGATACCGCTCCAAGAATGAATAGTCATCCCGCCGATATGTGTAGCAGCAATGCCGGTCGAAGCAGTGATAGCAGGATCGATCCCGTGGGAACGCAAATAAGCCACATACTGATTGATCGTATATGTCTTACCGGAGCCAGGCTCCCCCGTCAGAAAAACGTTGGCACCGGTCTTCAATATCTCGAGAGCTTGGGATTGATTCATCTTGCAGTCATTTTTTAACTATTATCAATACTATCAATAGAAATTTTACCGCAAATAGTGCATAAATAGTAGCCTTTGCAGCCTTTAGAGCAAAATTTGCAGCCTTCAGAACAAAATCAAGCATCCTCACCGTTTACATTCTTTGCAATGAATACCATTCTTCAGACTTCAAGCGAAAATAATGGTCATCGAAAATGAGACGATCGTCTCATTTTCGGGTATAGGTATGTGTGAAGTGTGTAAAATATGTATCCAAATATCTAGGAGAAATATTTAGGCGTTTTTGAATATACTGGATATGTATCGGTCGACGTTTGATTTATCAGCGATAAAGTAGGCCACATACTCCTCTATCTTGTACTCAGCAGCTATAATTTCGACAAGTTCTCCAACATTGCGGTCACAGACCCACAAACTTTTCTGAACTTGCTTAAACCCTATTCTCTTAATTGCTCTGCGGAAATTATTTCTGTTTGCCCTTTTTGTTTCTGGAATATCGAAGGAAACCAGGCGGTATTTTCCGTCCCAACCTAGAGAATCGGAGATTTGATCGATAATCTTGATCTTGGCTTTATTGGTCAAAACTACCGAATCGCCTTCAGCAACCTCGATATACTTTTGCTTTTTCAACTTGTACACCATTTTGCTGACCTGGCGGGCGGTCGTAGTTTCATCGCCAAATTCAGTTCTCAAATACTTACCTAGTTCCGAGCGCTTCAGGATCTTGGCAGCTGATTTAGTACCTCTAAAAATCATACCCAAAGCACTTTCAATACACCAAGTCAACATTTCGCCTGACTGTTTAGGACTGACCATAACTTCCTCCTTCGTGAGCTATTTTAAATAATTTTAAATAATTTATAATCTTCAAACCGTCTCTAATTATTATATATTGTAGATTATTATGCCCATTTTTGGTACGATCGTCTCATTTTCGGGTATATCGAATATGTGTTTTGATTGGGTTAATAAATTATAAAATTAATATTATTTTTTTTATTAGTTGGTACTCGTTTTTGGGACGATCGTCTTATTTTTGGGGATATGGTAAAGAATGATGACAGAGAGACACCAATTACTAAACTCAGTATCCAATTATAGCCCCTCCCCCGAGCACATGAATTATAATAAAGTAGTATTGCGAAGCCTGCCGAAGCTTTAGCGAAGAAGGGCAATACATTAGTTAGTAAAATACTATAGTCTGTTGCGCCCTGCCGTAGCCCAAAGGGCGAAGGCGGGCATAACATAATATCAGATCATAATGTGTTGACTTGGTCATCTTGTCTACCAGTCGTAAATGATTAATTTGCCGTTAGGCAGAACCATAATATTTTCATCATAAGTAAATTCGTTTTGGGCATTACCATTTACAAAATCTGGCAGTTCCTGAAATTCTTTATCGGCCTTCAGACCCTCAACCCTATCTTTAATGTCGTTGTGTTGCTGTAAAATCCCCTCGCTCCTTGGCCAAATGTCACGAAGACGTTTGCCGGATATCGGCTCTTGCAGCATCATTATCGTCTCATGTCCTTTCTCGTCCAAACCTACTGTAAAAAACCCATCAAGCAGATAATCTCCGAGATGGCGCTTTAGAATTTTTGTAACCCTATTCATCAACAATGATTTTTCCTCTAAAGTTCCATGATAAGTTTCTAGAGCGTGAGACTCAGGTTTTAGCACTTTGCAAACCAATTCTTCATCTGGTGCGTCACAATTTGGTTCGACTAAATAAGCTTTGGCAGAAGTGCCTTCTCCAATTAACTCAGAATTCTCATACCTATCAAATTTTACTCCGATCTCACTCATGGTCCCTCCCGAGCACATTAGTTAATAAAATTACCATAGTCCTTGTGCCTTGCCGTAGTTTTGACGAAAAAAGGCAAAACTATACTAATTCAATTTTAATTCAACAGCAATTGATTTGGGTCTTGTTCCTCGTCTAGCTCCAAACCCTTGATTTTTAGGACTGACGAAGCGCCGAGATACCCCTGCATACTGCCAATAATATTTGCCGTGTTGGAAAGCAAACTTCTGGCTTGTTTGTCCCGCTGTGCCCAAAGTTTTTCAAAAGCCGTTCTTTCTTTGGTCACTTGCGTCGTCATATCCCGATAGGTCTCAACCATACTTTCAATCTGCTGTATAAACTCGTGGCTTGTCACAAAACTATAAAGTGCCTCGGCCTTAGTCCCCCGGTTTTCTGCCAAAGCTTTCTGATACCCAGCATCGAGCAAGCTTTTGCGGAGCAGTGAGCCTAAAACAATCGCCATATTCGGCTTGCAAATCCAGACCTGATTTAAATGGCCAATCTCACCCTTGATCTCCTTTGGCATCGCTTCAGTAATAATAATTGGAATATTGGCTTTTTCGTTTCGCAAATCCTCTTTTAGTTTTCCAATCCAGCCATCAGTCCAATTCTTCGTCCGTTTGATTTCCCAAAGCATCACACCGCATACAATCCCCCGTGGGCTCTTCACTACTTGCTTGATATCACCGCCTTTTGTTCCCTTTGCCACCGGCTCGATATCGTCATCTCTAAATTCATCGGCAAGCGACCGCTCAAAATCCAGCTCGAGAATTTCCCCTTGCAACTGTTGCGAGCCTTGCGATGATTTCCGCTGCGCCTCTTCCAGCATTTTCTGAGTGTCCGACAATTTCTTCTCCTGCTCGGCGATCTTTAATTTAAATTTTTCTTCCGCACTCTTGGCCGCCTCTTCCTTGATTTGGCCTTCCTTCTCAAGTAATTTCTTTTCGGCCACAATTTCGGCATTTTCCTTCGCCTTGTTGGATTCCCGGACCTGATCGATCAATTCCTTGATTTGCTTCCTCATCTCCTCTTTTTCTTTTCTCTCAATCTCAAGCTTTTCCTGCATTTCCAGAGAATGTTTCTTGTCCAAATCAGCCACAACAGAAGCTTCGATATCTTTCTTCAAAGCTTCGCTAAGCTCTATCTCATTCCCACATTTCGAACATTTTATATTTGTCATATCTTTGCCCCAATAAGTTCTAATTCTGTTTTTCTATATTATCACAAATATTGCTTCCCCGCAGGAAATAACATGGCAAATTCCATAGTTCCAATGAATATCTTTATTATCCAATTCCCGTCCCAATGTAAATTGTACCCTTTATTGGGACGATCGTCTCATTTTAGGGGACAGGAATAATAGAACGGTAACTTATTAACTAATTCAACTTTTTGTGCGGTCAGGTGAACGGCCCCCTTCTTCGCCAAGGCTATGCAGGGCACGGCATCACATGGGGCGTTTACTATTTCTTAGTATAATACACACCTGAGCCAGTATCGCCATGCTGAATAATTTTGCCACAGGCCTCTAGCTCGTCCAAGTATCTGCCGATAGTGGTGTCCGAAACTTTTAGCAAATCTTCAAGATCATCATTGGTAAAACGCTCCTTGTTAGCAATGAATCCTTCAATTTTCTTTAAATTTTCCAGCTTCTTAATATCGTCCTCCCGCATGCCAGCTTCGTCAATTTTCTTCTTACTCACCAGCAATGTGGCAACGATGCCAACAATGATGCCGATAATGATTCCAATAATCCAATTCATAATCCCTCCAAAATTACTTGTAATTTTGCCCTGCCGTAGCCTTGTGCGAAAGACGGGCTATCAAACCAATTTTCAATAATGATTGCAAGGCCCCTACCATAGCTTCAGCGAAGGAGTGTATAGCATTAATTACATCTTATCGCCAATTGGCTTTAAAATCTGGAGGCATTTCCTATCAAATATAATTTTTGCTGAAAATACATGTCAAGCGTAGCGTCACTTACTAATGAAATCTACAATTTGTGATCTGACCTATATTGCTTTCTTTAATTGGATTATGACTTATATGTTTTTCTATCAAATCCAGCCATGCTATTATTTTGGGCATATTAAAACGATCACCATTTATCACCACTTGCCCTTCTTCATAATTTCTCAATATCGAACCCTTATCTATTCCGACAATGCACTCATCAAATTTTTTTCCTATTGATAAATTTCCTTGGACCACAAAACCATTTTTTTGAACAGCAATATCCAGTCTCTGGTCGTAGTGCTCAAAACTATTTCGAATAGCTTTAATTTGCGGAAAATCGAATATTTTATCATGAAAATAATCCAACATTGCTTGTTGCCTATTCAGCTTATATAGTTCATTTTTCCAGCCTTTTTTCTTGGTATTAATACTGTCTTGATCTACAAAAGGCATGATTAGCTTTACTATTATTGTACAATGTATTAAAAAATAATGCGCTTTTTGATCGACATTAAGTGATGTTAATAATATGCTTTTAGCTAGCTTTATTTGATTTGAGACTTCTTGAATGTAAAATTTTAATGGAAATTTAGATGTCATATTAATTCTTTCGCTTAAAGTCTCTGCTAATCCACCATCTCATTCAGTTTTTGTCTCCATTCCCCTGTATCGACAAACTCATAGCTCAAGTCTCTATCTTTAAAAGCCAAACCTAATTCACTAAAATTTCTCTCTTTGGCTAGATCTGTGCACATATTGAGAAGCGTTTTTTTATATTCGCTATCATCACTTCCAAGCAAATGTTCACCCTTTAGTTCCATCACAAATACTCTGCTGGCATCCTTTTGATCATCAGTAGTTGTAAAAATAAAATCAGGATACACTTTTTGTTTTCGCCAGCCCTGAATACCATAATCGGTTTTTACTCTGTTCCGATACCAAAAGAACATTTTATCTTGTTCCTCCATAGACAGAGCAACTGATCTTTCCGTTTCATTCATATCACCGAGTGGTTGAAAATCAAATAATGATCTTTGCACCAATTGATAATTTTGGTTTAGAATTGGTGGTTCGATATTTTTAACCTTTATTTTAGGAGGGAATTTATAACCAATGTTCTTTCCGATCACTAGAAATCTAATGACCTCACCTTGAACTAACTTTTTAAATATATCTTCTGCCAACCGGTCGCGCTCTGAAATCAGATGCTTTTTGAGTTCTTCGACGATAAAGACAAAATTACTTATTACCAATTTAAGATCATTTTCTCTTTTAATTTTTTCAAAAACCTTTTTGCCAATCTCAAATGAAACCCAAGGATTTGGCACAACATCGATCAAATATCGAGCGACAAAAACCAAATCTATATCCATCCCCTCTTCTCGCACTCGCTTGAATTCTCGTCGCTCAATCAACTGCTGCCGATCGTCAATAATATTGATTATCGACTCAACGCCCACTTCATCAATCTTTGATAATTTCAAATTATTTATCGACTCTAAATCAATTTTTGACCAATCTATTTGAGAGACTAAATCGACTTGATAATCGACTTCTCTCCATTCACCTTTTTCTCTAACGACAAATACCGGCAAAATTATATCCTTCGCTGCCTTTTGGAACCTTTCTCGAATATTATATTCTCGTTCGGTAATCTGATTCTCGCCCTCGAAACCCTCTTCTGTTGAGACATGCCTGTACAAATCACCAAGACCCTCATCCTCAAAACCTTTTTTAATCTTTCCAAGCAATGACCCGGCGCTCTGCTGAAAACAGTAAACATAGCTTTCGTCGAGCTCTGGATAAGTCTTGATTTTCCTGGCATATGGCTGGCGCAAAATTCTACCAACAAGTTGGGTTAGAGCATTCTGGGAAGTAGGATTAGTCAAAATTGCCAAGACATAGGCGAATGGACAATCCCAACCCTCTTGTAGTGCTTGCTTGGTGATAATATATCGAATCTTGCACTCTCGCGACATCAAGCCGCCAAGATCATCAACTTCCCTGAGCTCGTCTTTTTCGCTTGTTTTGATAGCAATTTCGTCAGGAGAAATGCCCTTCACGCTAACTAAAAATTCCTTTACATTTTCTGAATGGATAAAATTGGCACCCCTCTGGTCTTTTCCTGTGCGTTCAACTTGAATAACACAGATTGGTCTAATATACTGCCCCGAATTAGCTTCATATTCCAACGCCTTCGTCTCAAGATTTTCTCTTTTATTTATTGCTTCAAGGATCGTGTCTTTCCAATCAGCGCTGGCTTTATTAACAACATGCAAATCCAACTTGATCATTTCTTCACGATTTAGTTCAATCCCTGGAATATCGACCAAAATATTACTCATCTCCGGCGGAGTTGCTGAGAGTTCAATCAGAATTGAAGGATTAAATCCTCGCAAAGTTGCTTGCGCGCCATCGCTATACGCTTTGTGTCCCTCATCCAAAATCATAATCGGTTGGCAAAGACGCAGGACATTGCCAAGCGAAGTCTTGATTTGCCGTCCCCAAAATCCGTCCTTTTCACCAAAGGTATCCAGATTGGGAATTTGTTCCAAAACTTTTGCCTGTCCTTCGATATCATCCTCGAGCGGAAAGAAATCTGAAAATCCATTATCCTTAAAAACTTTGAGGGCCTCTTTTGTCTGGCGATTTGATGATTGCAACATCAACATCATCACAACCAAATTTTCTTCCAAATCTTGCGGGGAGAAGTGATCTGATTTCTCCAAGATAGTCGTCCGTCCGCCACTAGCGAGATCTAAGTGTTGCCGATATGGATGACCTTTGTCCTTCAAGTTTTTAATGGTCTGCCGGTAAATTTGAGTAGTCGGCACTATCCAAAGCACGAGTCCGGTTTGTTTTTTTAAATAATTTTGATTGATAAGGTCAATAGTTTTGACAGCAAGAAGTGTTTTGCCGCCACCAGTAGGAATCTTCAAACAAAAATTCGGCAACGGTTTATCCAGCCCATCTTTTTTCGGATGATAACCTTTTGGAATTCCAGCCTTCTCCCAAGCCTTCACAGCAAAATCAATTTCCATTTCCGGAACTTTCTCAGCATTACTTTTCCACTCCGAAAGCAGGGTCAAATAACTTTTGACCTGTTCAAGCGTCCTTATTTGATAATCTTTAAGCTCCATCTATTTTTTCTCGATTAAAAAAGAAGGGCCGAATGTTTTCATTCCTTTAATTGGAAAACAAGGTATATTTATTTCTCCCTCTTTTGTTGTTAAGACACTAGGTTTATTACTGATCTTTAAAACAGCTATATTGAAATTAAGCTGACAGCTTGGCTTCACTCTTAAGAAAATTCTTCTGCATTCCATAGGTTTAAGATCCCTTAAAGTCATAACTTGAAATGCTTTGCCTTTGAATTCACAGTTATCAACTATGAGTGAATTATTAAAGACGAGTCCTTGTCCTAGGTCAAGCTTTTGTCCCCTCTCTTGGTCATCTACCTTAATAATTTGTAATAAATCTGGCAGTACTTCTCCGGAAACATCTTTAGTAATCACAGCAAACTGAATATCATAAAGCATATCTTGCTTTTTGTTTTGTATTGTCAAGATAGGTTCCGCGTAATCTTCGCCTTTTTCAATTGTAAGCTTCGATGGAATAATTTTAACTTTAGGTAAAACTGTTTTGATAATGATAGAAATTATATCCTTCGCAATTCCAATACTTGATAAAGCAGTAACTAAATCCATTTTTCCTCCCTTATTTCCCCATTCGATAAATTTCAAAAGGCAATTGTGAAAAGTCGATTTTGTGTTGGTCTAATTGATCTTGGTTTAAGTACTTTGTTGGGGCTAAGACAAGAGATTTTTTGCCATCAGTTCTCGCGGAGCCTGAACGATATTTTTTGATAGCTTCAGCTCTATCTAATGTTAATGCTGTGTTTTTTAAGTATTCTTCTTCCGGCTTGTAAAAGAGAAAGACATTGTAATTCTTGCTTTGTCCGACAAAATTGTTTCCTTCATCAATTTGGCTTTCATCGAATTCTTCGCCAGTTGCTGTGTAGTAGACATATCGAGCCATATCTTTATACGATGGCAATTTATCGCCCTCAAGGATGCTTTCCATTTCGATCGGTTTTCCAAGCTCGAAATAGCTAAATGTCCCGCCAAGTCCGCTCTTTAGTTTTTCATCTTTCGCTTTTGGCACGCCGTTTATCACCCGTCTTACTCTTTCGGCTGTAATATTATCGGCATAATCTTCACATTCGATAAGTATGAATTTACGGTTGCCGCCGTCTTCCTTGTTCAAATCCAAAACCGCATGAGCTGTCGTACCGGATCCAGCAAATGAATCAAGGACGATGGAATCATTATCAGATAATAGCAAAAGTAACTGTCTGATAAGCAGAGATGGTTTAGGGTTAGAAAAAGCTTTTTTAAGTCCAAATATTTCCTCCATTTCATTCGCCGCATCAGAATTGGTAACATTAGTAATTACTGAACGAAAAACTCTACCTTCGGGCATTCTAACCTTATGGTAGACATTCCAATTATCATTCTTCCCTTTGGCAATTTTTGCATCCCCAATAGCTAACTTGCGGTCTAGTTCTTTCCTGGAGATCTGCCATTGTCCATTCCGAATTATTTCTCCATCCGGGCACGGCACGTCATAAACTATCGGATTATTAAGACCCGGTCGAGACAATGTGTCCCAATAAAATCTTCCGAACTCATCGTCCTCTTTGTATCGTTTGAGGTACTCATCTTCATAATCAACCTTCCAGTTACCAGAAATATCGCTTGTGTTTTTAGAATAAACACAAACATACTCGTGATCAGTCGCTATATAGGAGGAATCATTCCCCCCACCTTTTCGTTTTTGCCAAATTAATTCCGCAAGGAAATTTTCTTCGCCGAAAATATCATCCATCATCATTCTTAGTCGATGTTGCTCGTTATCATCAATTGAAATAAATATCGCACCATCTTCAGATAGGAGTTCGCGAAGCAAGCGTAGGCGCGGAGTCATTAAACACAGCCATTTATCATGGCGTGTTAGGTCTTCGCGATCGACAGTTTTGCCGAGCCAATCCTGCATCATTGGCGAGCTGACATTGTCATTGTAAACCCAATTTTCATTGCCGGTGTTGTAGGGCGGATCGATGTAGATACATTTGACCTTGCCGGCATAAGTCGGCAGCAATGCTTTGAGCGCCTTCAAATTATCACCGTGAATGATGAGATTATCATGTAGACTAACTTTATCGGTCAAACTTTTTTCCTTTTCCGGAATCAACTCATGATACTTGACCGATAGATGATAGTTTTGAACGAATTGTTTACCTTTGAATTGAATTTGCGGCATAATACGCTCGCTTTCTTATTTATTGCTTACTTTTACTATACCACAACAGAACGAAAGTTAAACTTTCGCATGTGGATATGTTCGACTTTTGTTTGGTCAAAATTATTACAGTTTAATATTTATGTGCCCCAGGAGATCAATAAACTTCTCATAATAACCTTTGAATTGAGGCATATATTCCAGTCGGGGCGTGAACTCCTTGCATATTCTTTCTTTGTAGTACTCCTCTCCATCGATATCCTCACCCGTTGCAGCACATTCCTCTCTCTCCTCAAAAGTGGTATTTTTATTTTTCAAGCGCTTTATTCCTTTTTCGCAGTTTGAGCATCGTATTTTTGCCATTTTATTCCTTATTGTTTTTTTATTAATTCACTGAGACTTTGAAAAGATGAAGCTTTTTCGATGACTTTTTCGAAGAATTTGCCACGGTTCCAGTAAACCTTATAGGCGTTGGCCGATGATTTGGAAGTAATAATACGATACTTATCATCCACAATTTCTATCGCTGAGCAATTATCACAAGCGATGGCTATCCCCGGCTTCTTTTTCATCATCTTCTTTAATTCCGGTTTACGGTCGGCTTCAACGTCGTAATGTGGGGTAAAAAGAGCATCGACAAACCCCAATCCCCTGACGCTAATTAAACCTGCCTCGGGATTTTTGAATTTCCGTGAATCAGAATTACCGAATGCAAACCAGCAGATAGCACCTGCACTGACGCCAGACATTACAATTCCTTTTTCATAGGCTTCTTTGAGAATTTCATCGATACCCAGGCGTCGCCAGATTTTCATCATTCGCAAAGTATTGCCACCGCCAACATATACAATATCAGAATTGTAAATTATGGTCTTGATTTGGTCAAAGCTTGGTTTATCTTTTATCAAATTTAGCACATCCGTCTTGCATCCAAGCTCTTTGCCAAAATGGTTTTCGATATCCTCAAAATATCCGACCGAGTCCCCGCTTGCAGTCGGAAGGAACAAAAGTTTGGGATGTTTCTTTCCGGTCAGGCGAATAATCTCTTTGTCAATCGTTGTTGTTTCGACTGAGTAGCCGGCACGTCCAATTTCCCCGCCACCTATTGCCACAATTTTTCTAGATGCTGCCATTTCTATTCTTTCGCTAAAATCGTTAGCTATTGCTAGCTAAATCATAGACCTTTTCTATCTTCTCTTCAACGCCCCATGTCATGGGGCGTTTGTGATGGTGAACAGAGAACAGAATCAACAACAAATTTACGAACCTTATTATTCTTCACCTTCACGATTGAAGATTGCCAGACACCTTTTCTGATCAAACGGTTCCATACCAATCTGCCGGACTGCTAGTCCTTGATCATCATTTACATCTTCTATCAGTCCACCGTTTTCACTGATTGTTCTCAAATCCGAGACTAGAATAACAGCAGTCTCTTGCTTCTCTCTCGAGAGTTCGGCATTTAATCCATGCATCACTTCATGCAAATCACTGGTCCAGTAGTATTCCGGCTTTGGCTCGCCAGATGGCTGAGTTACGCGGTAGAATAAGACCTTTTCCGGATTGATCTGACCCTGCTCTGAAACGGCTTGAACATTTATTCTTCTCCCCGACTCTTCTCTTCTCGTAAAACCGCCCTGTGCCGGAGTTTTCGGTATGAAAACTTCATCTCCAAAAAGACCTTCAGCACTCCTCTGAGAACTTTTTCTCCGCTCGGATACGACATAATCGTCAAAGGCCATAGTATGAGCCATATATTCTGCCAAACGGTTATCTGATTCGCGTATATCTCCAGGAAGTGCATTGAAAAAGTCTGGCTCACTAAATTGCTCAGCCACAAAGGGATTGATAGGAATTTGAAGATCCTTGAGCATATTGCAGATTGACGCAATTCTTTGCTCAATTTCCTGATCCTTTTTTACTTTGGGCAGTTCAATTGCATTGGCATCGATTTCTTGATGTTTTGCCATGTTCAATCCTTCCCTAATAGTTCTCGCCTGCTCGAACAATAAATTACTAGCTAAAGCATAGACCTTTTGCGAGGGATCTTCAACTACTCGACAAGCTCATAGTAAACCGTTAGACTCTTCTGGATTCCCAGTGTTTCAGCCTACGGCCCTCCGTCTGCGACGGAGCACGGGAATGACAGAAGATTGCCGAACTTCGCAAATTCTCGATGGGCTGTTCAACAATTCCCGGATTCCAGATCGAGTCCGGAATGACAAATAAAGCACAGAAGACGACAGGGGTAATAATATGATAGATTGCCACGTCGTTCCTCCTCCCACTTCGCTTCCTCCTTCGCCAAGGCTACGGAAGGACAAGAAAGATACGGTGTGGCACGGCGAGGGATAAGTTGCAAAACAAAGTTTGTCATTCGAATTGATTTATTCGACTCGCAGGTATACCATAGCATTATCTTGCGCCAAAGGAGAACGGTCAAATGGGAACATTGCGTTTGATGATAACAGCCCTGGTACTGTTAGCAATCAACCGATTGCGTGAAGACTTCCCGTTGTTAGTCGGCTTGCACAACCTAACGGACTGGCAATATGACGACAAGCCTACTGAAAAAATTAAAGTAACCACTACTAGCGAGCGTGGGGTCGTGTCAGTATACATCCAGGATTTACTTGATGGTAACTACCTCATAGCAAGTGTACGGGCCATAGACCAGGACCGGGAGCAGGTCTATAAGTTCTTCTATACAGAAGTTCAATCCGATCCGGGAAATCTAATTCTAGCGTTTGTTGCCAGAGTCGACCATCCGGACAAAGATGATGACTATTGGTTCAGACCGGATATTCAGATCATTCAGTAGGTGTCTTAAGCAAGCACACTCTTCGAAGGACACCGGTGATCACCCGCCGATGTCCTTATTTTTTAAATATTGTTTGGATATATGGCGAAATGTTAGATTTGAAAGATTGCCGATGGCCCCCACTTCGCTATTTGATTAGTTCTAAAGATATGATATAAATAAATCAATGAAGAATTTGAGTCAAAATTTGAACTGGTGGACTGTCCAAACCCTCGGGCAGTAATTTTGATATAAATAATAGTACTGAATAATCACTGCCCGAAAGGGCATTTTTTTTATGAACAAATATGAATTTTACAACAGATCAACATATTTCTGGCGAAGAAGCTGGTGATTTTTGTGAATTGGTTCTAGTTGTATTTTTCCCCTCCTAAGATAGGAGGGGGCTAGGGGGCGGTATGAGCATGTTGGACTACATACCCCACCCAACCTCCCCTTACTAAGGGGAGGAAGAAAATCAGGATTTAAAATATAAAAGTTAATAAGGAATAATATGAAAAAGTATGAATTATCAAAAGATGGTTATTTCGGTAAATTTGGCGGACAATTTGTCCCGCCAGAACTAAAGCCGGCTCTCGATGAAGTCGCCAGAGCCTTCGAAGAGGCGGCCAACGATCCCAAATTTCAAGAAGAGTATTTAGAATTACTGAAAAATTATGTCGGACGACCTTCGCCTGTTTATTTCGCGAAAAATCTGACAAAAAAGATCGGTGGCGCAAAAATATATTTGAAAAGAGAGGATTTGAATCATACCGGGGCGCACAAAATAAATCATACTATTGGCGAGGCATTACTAGCCAAGAGAATGGATAAGAAAAAATTGATTGCCGAGACAGGAGCCGGTCAACATGGAGTGGCCTTGGCGACGGCCGCCGCCCTCATGGGTCTTGAGTGTGAAATTCATATGGGTTCGATCGATATCAAAAAGCAACACCCCAACGTAGTCCGGATGAAACTCTTGGGAGCCAAAGTAGTAGAAGTAAAAGGCGGCGGGCAATGTCTAAAGGACGCAGTCGATAGCGCCTTTATGTCCTTTATGCAAAATTACGAAGACACCTTTTTCGGCATAGGCTCGGTCGTAGGGCCTTATCCTTATCCCGAAATAGTAAAATATTTTCAATCAGTTGTCGGCCGCGAGGCCAGAAAACAAATTGTTGGACAAGCTGGCAGAATGCCCGATCATGTTATAGCCTGTGTTGGAGGAGGCTCAAATGCAATGGGCATCTTCCAGGGTTTCATCAATGACAATGTCGGATTAATAGGAGTAGAACCGAGCGGAAAAGGATTAAAACCCGGCAAAAATGCCGCGACGCTTACCCTCGGAAAACCAGGGACAATACATGGCATGTTCACCTATCTACTGCAAGACAAAAAGGGCGAGCCGCTGCCGGTTCACTCGATTGCTTCAGGTCTTGATTATCCCGGAGTCGGGCCGGAACATTCAAATTTGAAAGACTCCGGCAGAGTACAGTATGTGACCGCCAACGATATAGAAACAATTGATGCATTTCTGACCCTCTCAAAAGTTGAGGGTATTATTCCCGCCCTCGAAAGTTCGCATGCCGTAGCTTATGCGATGAAACTAGCCAAAAAACTGCCAAAGGAGGCCATCATTCTGGTTAATCTTTCTGGTCGAGGAGATAAAGATATTGATTATATTGCCGAAGAAATAGATTTATAATCTAACGCCGGCTCCATACTTCACACCCTAAAATACTCAAACGCCCCAGGAGGTGGGGCGTTTGAAATTCTAGACTTCCGGTTTTGATTTATAGCAGATGCACGGCTTATTTTTAAGTAATTCTTTTTGCTTTTCTATAGAATCGATAAATACATCCTGAATTGCATTACCTGAGGCTAGTTTCTCATCCAAATCAGAGTGATGATGCCACCCTCTCCTTTCAATCTCCCTGACTTCATCCTCGTGCCGGCAATAAAGTGCCCTGAGTTTGCCAATCCACCGTTTGGTTTCCGGATGATTAACATATCCCCTTTTCCCCAAAGTCAGGATATTCCAAATAGCATGAAGCTCACGGTGTTCGCCGAGCAGATGATTGTCACATAAATTTTTCACATCCAGATCCCAGACTCGCATAGAAAAAGAGTACTCCGTTTCAACTCGAATGGCTAGATAAAAAAAACCGCAGGAGAGTGAGACTCCCCTGCGGGTACAACGTGTGCGGATTATTCCGCGACTTCGCCCGGCTGCTCATCCACGAGCGGTTCGGGAATGGTGACGATGACATCGTTCCCATCCACGGTGAGGATCATGTCCATAACGGCAAGAACATGATTCTCGTCGGTATAGACAGTGACGAGGACACTGCCGTCTTCCTGGTCCTCGCGATCCATGACCGGCTGGCGGACCGAGACCAGTGTGGCAAAATACGTGGCCACATCGACGATCCCTTCAATTTGTCCCACGACAGCCTCGACATCCGTGCCGAGGAGGACGAAACGATCGGCGACATGCGCCGACTGCGCTTCGATTCGTGCCTCATCCATGCCTTCCGGCCACTCATGTTCCAGGATTGTGTGGCCCAACTTTGCGAGTACTCCACGAGGAGGCAATCCCTGAATGATAGTCGACTCTTCCATTGCTTTACCGTCCTTTCGATATCGCTATCATAGCGTGGCTCATATATTACAAGAAATATATGATTTGTCAAGCGTTAGGCATGTGGTTCCGAAAACCTTGCTATTTCCCTGTTTCTTATTGTTCGAGGAGGAACGACGAGAACTATGGTCATTTATTAGTACAGTGACAGACTTCTCATTTTTAAGAGTACCATTCGAAGAATAAATACATTTAATAGGGTTTTTGGAATGACGGTTAGGCCAGCTATTTATAAAAAGTGCCGCGGCTAGAGTCATCCTGACTCCTCTGCCACGGCAATGATTTCATCGGATTCTGATGCAAGAGCGGCATACAGCTTCCGAAGCTGCTCTCTCGTGGAAGCCCAGAAAATCCATTCTCCCTCGGCTGCCCTTCTGGCAAAATCGGCAAGATCAGGCTTCTTAATGACACGAGCTCCTTCTTTCAGCGTATAAGGAACCCCGGCCTTCTTGAGCCATCCGATGATGGTATTGTGAGCACAGCCTCCGACCAACTGAGCTACCTGCGTAACTGTAAGCTCATCCTCACCAAGAGCTTTGTTGATCTTGTTCGTGGAACTACGAACTTTGTCAACTGCCGCGCTATACGCCTCCTCTAGCTCAGAAAGATTATCCAGCCATTTGGCCGAGATGCAAAGCGCTCCGCTTGGGATCTCAATTGTCTCACCGAAGCATCCGGCCTTCGCATATTTGAGAAACTTCCCTACGCTCAGGCCCAGCTTAGCAGCATAAATATATGCAGGCACCCACTGATAGATCTGCAAAGCTATGGCTATGAGTCTATTGCTTGTCAACCGGTCCCGATGTTTTGGTTCAACCCAATTCACCAGGCGCTTTCCATCAAGACTAAAGATCTGGACAGCGCTATCGAAAGAGCAGCCCTTGGGGTGATCGAAGATGAACCAAGCAACGTACGGAGGAACTCGAGGCTCGCCAATCTCTTCGCGGTAAAACGTTGCAAACTCAACAGATTGCGCGGCCATCCGCTCCTTGCGATACTCTTTGATCACAGTGGGGTCTTCGAACACCTCTCGCCTGATATAAATTGAGAATCCGACCTTCCGGATTTGTCCGAACGTACCATCCTCGGCTGCCTTCGTTACTCCAATAGGCGGATACTTCCAACGCTCGATAAACTTTTGCAGCGAAATCCATTCGTACCTTAGTTCAGCCAGCCAAATCAGGGTCTCTCTCGAAAGAAAATTGATACGCAACTGGCCTATTCTATCATCGACTGTGATTCTTCCCTCCGACACCCAATCATTCAGTGTCCGTGTTTTGTAATCGATCACTCTAGCGGCCTCTGCTACCGAACACCTTTCCGTTTCGTAAATAAAACGTTTGACCGCCAGGGGGATCCTCTTGCCAGGCAATCGAATTGCAACGAAATTTAAGTAGTCCACATACGCCGCTGCAATAGCCAGGGCTTCTGGGGGGATAACGTCGGATTCAACATTCCGCACACCCCCATGGATAATTTCTTGCACCATGAGAGTGCTCCTTTCAGAATGTATTTTCCTATTGCTCTTATAACACAAAATAACCAATCAAGCAATAAATAGAGCCGTGATTCCGAAAACCTTACCCTTTCCCTGTTTCTTATTGTTCGAGGAGGAACGACGAGAACTTTGATCATTTGTTAGTACATTGACAGACTTCTCATTTTTAAGAGCACCATTCGAAGAATAAATATATTTAATAGGGTTTTAGGGGATCACAAATAGAGACGTTGACCGTCGATCATAAAATATGCCCCGGTCGGTATATGACCGGGGCACAGGAGCATATCTCAGCATGGTTGGAGAGAGACACAAAACACGCCCTCTCCATTTCCCGTTATTCGGATGCGTTGATCTTGCAGCCAAAGTAATGCGGTCTGGCCCTTGTCGTCGATGACAGAATCGCTATAAATCACGTCCTCAAAGCAATGTGTCATCTCTATGAGGGTAGTCAGTCCCACCGCGAATACCTGGGCCATTGTCAGAGGATTATTCCCCTGACGGAAAAAGCATACTGCCTCCCCACCGTCCAGTTCTCTTGCTATCGTCTTGGCACAAAGAACTTTTGCCAGGAGGGCTATGAATTCGGCAAAGTTTATCATCTGTAACCTCCTCCTTGATACAGCAATATTAATATAGATACTAAAACATCGGTTTCAATATAAAAATACACAGATTCTGTATTGTGAGAGATCTGCTCAAAACTTATTATGAGCCCAACATTGACATTAAAGTATGACTATTTTAGATCTTTTAGGCAAGCCGGGAATTGTCCCAGATCACGATGGTAACTGATGCACTCACAGCATTTGCCTCTGCGTTGACATTTCTCATTAAGACACGGACAAGATGCAATGTTCTCTGTTTTTTACACTCCATTTTTCCCCTTGATATCAATAATGTTTAGAGACAGTTTCTTGTCTCCACGCCACTCATCGATATTGAAAGTGAAGGCAACATCATAAGACGTATCATACTTAATCATATCTTTAGCATGAGGAAAGTTGAAATAAATTGATTTTATTTTACTGTTCTTCTCTTTTGCGATTGCTGAAAAATGATTCTCTTCCTTACCAACAAAACGAAAATTTTCGAAAGAAACATTTTGAGCAGCAAATACCGGGCGGGCATTATCCATACCAAATGGCTCGAATTGTATGATTTTATCATACAAAGAAAAGGTTAGCTCTTGAAAATCCACAACCGCATCAACCCTCACTTTCTTAACCAAAGACTCATCTTTGATTTCCTTGTTCGCCAAAAACAAAACCTTGTCCAAGAATTTCTTGAACATGCTCTTTTCTACAGAGACTCCGGCTGCTCCCTTGTGCCCACCAAACTTGAGAATAGTTTCTTTGGCCCCGGTCAAAACATCAACGATGTTTACACCCGAAACACTTCTGGCACTACCGGTATAACCGTCGTCAGAAGCCGAAAAAAGGATAACAGGCCGCCCGTATCTTTCGACCAACCTGCTGGCAGTCGGTCCAATGACACCTTTTTGCCAATCACCGGCTATAATAATTATTTTGTTTTGATCAAGTTTTTCTTTCTCAATTTTTGAGATTGATTGCAATTCAATCTCGCTCATCTGAGCCTGGCGCTCCTCGTTTTTGGTATTTAACGAAACTGCCAGCTTCTTGGCTTCATCCGTATCCTCGGTCACCAACAGTTCAAACGACTCAGTTGCAAAATCAATCCTACCTGGCGCGTTGATCCGGGGACCGATCAGAAAACCGACCTGATAAGCCCCGATCGTAGCAGGGTCGATATTTGATATTTTATATAATTCCTGCAAACCGATATTTTTTGTTTTCTGCAGAACGATCAATCCATATTTGACCAATGTTCTATTCTCGCCAAGTACGGTTACCACATCAGAGATCGTAGAGATCGCTACCAGATCCAAATTCCATTTTAAAAATTGCTCGGAGATTTTATCGGGAAATAATGTCGATAATGCCTGAACCAATTTATAAGCGACAGCACAGCCGCATAAATCCTTGAAAGGATATTCGTCTTTTTCTTGCTTTGGATTTATCAGAAAGAGGGGACTAGGCAATTCTTCGCCGGGGAGATGATGATCAGTGATGATTAAATCAACATTTTTTTCTTTGCAGTATTTCGTTTCCTTAATACTTCGAATTCCCAAATCAATAGTAATGATGAGAGAACAGCCTTTCGATAGCAACTGATCAATCCCCTCCTTCGA
Organism: Patescibacteria group bacterium; assembly: GCA_041674765.1. GTDB lineage: Bacteria > Patescibacteriota > UBA1384 > XYA2-FULL-43-10 > 1-14-0-10-43-13 > JBAYVE01. The sequence continues at coordinate 22,107 of JBAYVE010000002.1, read as the reverse complement.
TAAACCATATCCACCCTCGCGGTTAGGAATATAAACATGAACGTCCAATCCCAAAGCCTTCAACGCCTTGAACAGAAGAGCAGCACCGGGAATACCGTCTGCATCATAATCAGAGAAAATTCCGACTTTCTCATTTTTTTCCACAGCCTTCTTTATTCTCTCTGCCGCCCCCTTCATTCCGGACAGCAAGAAAGGATCAAAAAGGTTGGAACAAAAATTCGGTTTGAAAAACCCTAGTTTCCTTTCATCATCCGATGGATCACTGATAATGCCCCTGTTATATAGAAGCTGATCGATTAAATTTTCATACTTTCGGGGAGCAATTTTCCAGACTTTTTCCATATATTTAATTAGTATTAGGTATTAGGTATTAGGTATTAGGTGGCAGACAGTAGATTCATTAAAACCTGCTGTTTGACTTTTTCTCGATTTGTTACTCGAAGTATTCTCACTAAAAAAAATCATTTATCGAACCGGAAGATGATTACATTCATCCGGCTCTTCGATACGGTCAGCATCTGTAGGATCTCCGGTTTCTTCCATCCCTTCTGCAGTAGAACCAACCATATTATCGATCGACTCGAAAAGAAGTTTAAATTCTGCGTCCGTTAGATTCTCTAGACTCTGCAGGGCAAGGTTGCGCTTTAGCCTTAACTCCTCGTTTGTTAAAGGCGACAGTCCCCTTCTCTGTTCAATCATTTGGTTTGCTTTGCTACATATCAATCCAAAATCATCTCTACTGGATGCTCGATAAAGCTCTGAGAGCACACTACTTTTTTGCTCTGACAAGTCAGGCTGCCTTTTCATCATAGAAGAAAGATATCTTTTCAATTCACCTTTTCTTCCCTCCTGCTCTTGCGATGCTTCCATCAAAATATTTTGAGTCATCTTATCCCTCTATTATTAATAACTTCAAATCTTAATTCACCGCCCTATCCTATAACCCAGCTTCTGTCTCTACTTATAATATGCCCAGCCGTCAACTCGAATATCTATATATTCATGAATATCGGGCCGCTTTTGTACTAAAACGAGTTTTGCATTTTCAAGCTGTTTCTTGCTGCTGCGTAGCGAATTGAATTTGATATAAAAACCGGTATCGGTATGCAAATTTACGTCGAATGTTGTCTCTGTGATTTCAAAGTTTAATGGCTTTATATTCAAAGTTGGCTCGAGACCCTCGAAAATATGAGTGACAAACGCAACAAAATTTGACGATACTATCCTATCCCCCGTTTCCACAGCGAGCGCTGACTTATCGATAACAAGAGGTAGATTTCCCTGGTTATCGGCGGTCTCTCGCATTACCTCCCCTTCAGAACTAACCAGATATTTTCTCTCCGCCGTTTGCCATAATAACTTACCATCCCGCTCAACTATCACCACCTTTAGAGCATCAGGAATTCCACGGTAAATCTGTACGGCCTGAATTTCAGGGAACTTTTTCAAAATGTCTCTCTCAATAGTGTTGTTTTTTAAGAAAAAAATGTTTGAACCTCTTGGCACTACTTGCTCGATATCAGACGCGGGGACGAGATGGCTACCTTCGACGATAACTTCACTTATTTTGAACTTTGATGAAAAGAAGATGGAATAAATTAGAACCAAGCACGACGCCGCAATAATAACCTTGCGGAAAAAATTTTTCGGTAAAATGGCAGGCCCTTTTTCCTTGTTTGCATTTATACCGCTGATAAATCCGGAGGATTTGTATTTGGTATAATTAACTTTTCTCTTCCCTCTAATTACCATTTTCCAATGTATTCAATTTCTTCCTCGAGATCTATGCCATACTTCTGCCGGACCAGCTCTTTCGCTTTCTCTGCCAAGAGACGAACGTCGCTTGCCTTTGCATTTTTGCGGTTGATAAGAAAATTGGCATGTTTCTTGGAGAAACAAGCATCGCCAAATTTTAATTTTTTGACTCCTGCTTGATCGAGTAGCAATCCTGCAGCTGTACTTTTATCCGGATTCTTGAAAAAGCTTCCTGCCGAAAATTCAGCGACCGGTTGCGTCTCTTTTTTCCTGCCGATATGTACTTGCATCAACCGCAGTATCTCGTCTTTTCTCCTTTGAGCAAGCTGCAACGTAACGGTGAGAATTACAGGCTTGATATTCTGACCAGTGTATTTCTCCTTTAAACGACTTGAACGGTAACAAAAATCCATCCACGAAGCATCATGTCTGACAATCGAAATTTTGTCGACTCTCGGGATCAGTAGCGTGATCGATTTAACAAAATCACCAATCGCATGTCCAAAAGCACCGGCGTTGCCGTAGACAGCACCGCCAACAGTACCGGGAACTCCGAAAAGGAATTCCAGACCGCCGAGGTCACGCCCTGCCGCCAGATTTATTAGTCTGCCCAAACTTACACCTGAATCAACAATGACGGTAGAAGACTCTGAATTGAAGACAATATTATTGCTCTCGTTTTTGATTACCAACCCTGGAAACCCCGCGTCTGCAGGGACAATATTGTACCCTCCTCCCAGAATGAAATAGGGAATAGATTTGCTGGAAGCAGCAGAAACAGCGGCCGTCAAATCTGCAATGCTTTCGGCCGCGAAAAAATAATCAGCGACTCCGCCGACTCTCAAGCTAGTCAGATCCCTGAGCGGATAATTCTGCTTGATCTCTGGACCCAACTTATCAAAGAGATATTTTTCCATATCTTCCATTATTTCTTCTCCAATATTTTATCAATGACTTTGTAGACGGGCGGTATCCCAATGGTCAACAAAACCGAGTTATGATCTAGATTGTGTTTCAAATATTCCGCAATCTCCTGATCTGTTGCCAAAAAAAGTGCATTACCGCTCACCTTGTTGATCTCTCCGACCAGCTGTTCGGAGCTTACCGGCAAAACTTCATCACGGCCTGGCACAAAATAAATCGGTTTGATGATGACCTGATCGGCGCCTTTGAAGCTGCTTGCAAACTTATCAATCAAGGGAAGAATTCTCTTATATTGATGGGGCCAGAAAACAACATATTTCTTCTTGTCCGGATATCGTTCACAAAGTGCCTCGATTGTAGTCTTTATTTCAGTAGGATGATGGCCATAGTCATCGATCAGATCCGCGCCATTGTATACGCCTCTTTTCTCGAAACGGCGGTCAGCATTCTGGAAAGTACTGAGTACGTCCTCCACTATCTTATCATCAATCCCAAGATAATCAGCCAAAGCTAACACAGACAGAGCATTTTGAATATTGTGTTGGCCGGGGATTGCTAACTCGAACTCAAGAGAATTATACTGTGTCGAACCTTTTCCATAATAAACTACTTTGGCTTTGGTGGATCGCTCCGCCATCACTTCGCGGATGTTTTGGTCATCTCCGGAAGCGATAATCAGTCCGTCGTCAGGCAAATGATTGACATATTGTAAAAAAGCTTTCTTTATTTCAGGCAAACCACCAGGATAAGTGTCAAGATGCTCTTCTTCTATGTTAGTCAAAATTAATATCTTCGGATAAAAATCCAGGAATGCCCTGTCATACTCGCAGGCTTCCATTACAAACCAATCCGAGCGACCTATTCTGACAACGCCGTTTATCTCTTTAACATCGGCACCGACGAAGATAGTTGGATCAAAACCAGCTGCAGCAAGCACGAGACCGGCCATGGTCGTTACTGTTGTTTTTCCATGCATCCCAGAGATAGCAATGAGTTGTTTCCCTTCGGTGATTTCCTTCAAAATCTCAGATCTCTTCATTATTTTGATTCCCAGTTTTTCTGCCTCATCGATCTCAATCTTAGCTTCAGAGTGATTATTTGCTGCCGAAGTCCTGATAACTGCATCCAAATCAGCCGTGATATTCTCCTTCTTGTGACCGCCGGTCTTCAAATCAGACCCTGTAACCGTGTGGCCCAAAAAACTTAAATACTCCTTGATTCCCCTCATCGAGACACCTTGGTCTCCGATTAGATGGTATTTCATTTGGCCTCAAAATTTATTATATTTTCGATAACTTTACTAATGCCATCTTCTGGAAAAATTCCTCCTGCCTTTTCACCCATCTTCTTCATACGTAAACGATCGCCGAAAAGAGTATCTACCGCATGCAACAAATTGGTATGCAATCTCTCATCATCTTCGATAACGACGGCTGCGCCAGAATCCTCCAAGGCCAGAGCATTTTTCGACTGATGGTCGAGTGAAGCATGCTTGTATGGCACCAGAATCATTGGCTTATGAAGAGCAGATAATTCGGCAATAGTTGTAGCACCTGCCCTAGTAATAACAAGGTCTGCCGATTTCTCAGCCGCTCGCATCAAATCAGCATCTACTGATATTCCAAGAAAATCTGTTACGAAATATGATTTCTTCTCCGTGTGAGCAAGGAGCGATCGCGTATTTATAGCATCCCGATATCCCAGAGAGCCTGTCTGATGTATAACATCATACTTTTTAATCAGCTCGGATATAATTTGAAATATTGCTTTGTTTAGGGACTTTGAGCCCTGACTTCCGCCGGTGATTAGCACTACCGGCTTTCTACCGCCAAAGCCAAAGTTAAAATGGTCATTGCCTATCGCACCTGATTTCATCAACTGGCCGACAAATTCAGCTTTGGCAATATCAATCTTATCTTTATAATATTTTTTTGGAAATCCCAGAAATGTTTTCTTTGCGCCTTGCGAACCGAATTTATTAGTAATTCCGATGGCAATATCAGACTCGTGAACGAAATATGGGATTGCCAAGATTCGGGCCCAAAGAATAATTGGCAAAGAGACATATCCCCCTTTGATAAAAATGACTTTGGGTTTTAGCCGGATAAGGAGATAGAGAGCTTGAAAAATTCCAAAAACAAGGAGGGCCAGTTCTGTAAAATTACGCCAAGTAAGCACCCTTCTCAATTTGCCGGTATAGAGAATAAAAAAACTCTCCTGGCAACTAAAAAACACTTTTTCGATTGGACCAGAACCACCTATGACGTAGACTTTTACCCCCGGATGATCATGTCGGATTCTCTGGCTCAATTCGAAAATAGGCACAATATGACCACCGCTGCCTCCACCAACAAGTAGAACGCTCTTATTTTCTCGCATAGCTCTCCCCAAACTTCGATATATTTGTAAGTACCCCAACAGCGGCCAGGATCACGATAAGCGAAGAGCCTCCATAGCTGACGAACGGAAGTGGAACACCAGTTAAAGGCACCAATGAAAACATGGCCGCAATGTTGACTGTCATCTGCAAGAAAAGCCAAACAGTGATACCAGAGGCAACTAACCGGCTGAAAACATCAGGGGCATTCTTTGCAATCTTTATACCCCGAAAAGCTATAAAGCCGAAAACCAATATAATCAAGGAGGCACGAAGAAGCCCCAGTTCTTCACAAATTATAGCAAAAATGGAGTCCGTATGCGCTTCCGGCAAATACAGATATTTTTGTTTACTTTGGCCAAAGCCTAGCCCGAACAAACCGCCGGATCCGATAGCGATAAGTGCATTTTTGATATGATAGGTCGCTGCATCGCCGCTGTCAGGATTCAAGAATGTAGTCAAGCGAGCCATCCGGTATGGCTCCAATTTTATCGCCAGCCAGAAAAGAAAGCCAGCCAGCCCGATACCAGAGAAAATTTGGTAAAGAGGCGCTCCGGCGACAATAAAGATACTAGAAGCAATCGCAATAAAGATCGCCAAAGTTCCCAAGTCCTTCTGAACAAGCATTAACAAAGATATCGATCCTACAATTACAGCGAAAGGCAAAAAAGCTTGAGCAATCTTCTTTAAGTTTTTACCCTGTGCGGCAAATAAACCTGAAATGTAGAAGATAAAAGTAAGTTTGGCCACTTCCGCCGGCTGGAACTGAGCCCAACCTACCCCAACCCAGCGCCCGGCGTGTGAAAGATTGAGCGGTGCCAGAATCATCGGAAGCAGGAGTAAACCAACTGTCGCAATAAGCATATATTTGGCATTCTTTTGCCAATACCGGTAATCGACAGTCTGAAAAAAAACCCAGGCCAAGATTCCCAAAGCTGCAGTAATCAGTTGTTTCTTTAGAAACAATTTATCGGTTTGACCATTTGATAGATCCAGGGAATAATACTTTGAAACTGAATAAATCATAATCAGGCCAAAAACGATTAAGCCAAAAATAGCTAATGATAGCCAGTAATCTGAGCGCCGTCTTGTGATTTTATTATTCATCTAAGTTTATTTACCTCTTCGGTGAATTTTCTTCCCCTATCTTTATAATCCTTGAACATGTCAAAACTGGCACAGGCAGGGGAAAAAATGACCGCATTTCCACTTAAGGCGATATTCTTTGTCTGCATTACAATTTTTTCCATGGTGTCCTCTCCTTTAACTACTTTCCCGCCATAGCCTGCCTCCGCTAAGGCCTGACCGATGACCGGGCCCTCAAGACCAATTAAAACCACAGCGATGACATTGTTCTTTGTAATTACTTTAGCCATTTCGCTAAAGTCAGCGCCTTTCTTGCTTCCCCCGAGAATCAGAATCTTTGGCTCTTTGAAAGACTCAATCGCGGCAATTGTCGGACCTGGATTTGTTGCAAAAGAATCGTTAATATATTTGACTCCATCAATCTCGACGACAAATTCAATTCGAAATTCAAGAGGGATAAAATTAGTTACCGCCTTTTTCATCGTTGAAAAATCCGCTCCTGAAAGACTGCTGGCCAAAGCAGCCGCGGCTATATTCTCTAGGTTAAAACGGCCCATCAGTTTTACTTCGCTCTCCTTGCAGAGAAGTGCTCCTTTTACAAAAGCGGCGTTTTCACCATCTGCTTCGCCGACATAAGCATCGGAATTCTTGTGATCTTTTGAAAAATAAAGTTTTCTCGATTTGACAGTGGCCAAGAAATCTTCATCGAAAGTTGAATTTCTATTTAAAACTGCGTAATCTTCAGAGGTTTGGTATCTCAAAATGCTCTCTTTGGCTTGGTGATATTCTTCGACGCTATTGTGATAATCAAGATGATCAACTCCCAAATTTGTCACAACAGCGATATGGGGACTTGAATGCAGATCGGCTAATTGAAAATTTGACAATTCCAGTATTACGATATCATTCATCCCAATCTCCGGAAGCAAATTCATAACAGGATAACCGATGTTGCCGGCCAAATAAACCTTACTAGTAATTTCGGAATTCTGAGCCTTAAATGCTGAATTCAATATTTCGAAAATCAAGCTTGCCGTCGTCCCTTTTCCTTTGGTTCCGGTAACGCCTATGATTTTGCAGGGGCAAAGGTCCATAAAAAGCTTAATCTGCGTTGAAATCTCAGCACCGTTTTTTTTGGCCTCTACAAGTTGTGGATGATCGAAATAAAACGAAGGCGATCGAAAAATAATATCAAATTCGGCCAGATCGTTGAGATAACCATCTCCTAGATATTTCTTGATCGTATTGTCTTGGAATATTTTGGCAAGCTCCTCCTGCTGATATGTGTCAGCCTTCTTCATAAGTGACTTCTCGTTCTGCTGATCCAGCACAGCTAATTCGACATCAAAATCAGACAAAAATTCTATCAAAGCAATACCTTCTATGCCAAGACCGATAACAGCGATCTTCTTCCCTGCGATTTTTCTCTTAAATTGTTCGAGTTTTTCGTTCATTTTTTGGCCTGCTTACTTTGAGACTCAGACGTTCCCCTATCTATCTTCAAAACCATTTTTTATAGATTGCCTCTACCAATAATAGCTAGGGCCAATCCGGCGACAGCCGAGACGGCTCCTATGACCCAAAATCTCATTGTAATCTTATATTCAGGCCAGCCAATCGCCTCAAGATGATGATGGATTGGGGAAGAAAGGAATACTTTCTTTCCATTTCGAAGTTTCTTGGATAAGAATTGGATGATGAAGCTCAAGCCTTCAATTGTAAACACCAGAGTAATGATCGGGAGGACAGCCACAGAATTCGTAAGAAATGCGATTACCCCAAGAGTCATGCCCAGAGCCATAGAACCGGTATCCCCCATGAAAAACCTGGCAGGCGGAATATTAAACCAGAGAAAAGCCAGAAGAGCGCCCATAACAGTAGCACAAAAGACAGCCAAACCGCTTTGCCCCTGAGTCAGAGCAATCACAGCATAGGCACCATAGGCAATCATAAAGATCCCGCCGGCTAATCCGTCGAGGCCGTCCGTAGCATTTGAGGCGAATGCCATCCAGACAAGCACTAATACAAACAGTGGGATATACCAAAAACCGATCGTGAAATCGCCAAAGGCCGGAATATGAATATGGTTCCAGCCCAATTTTGAATAAAACCACCACGCACCGATTAATGCAATCCCTAAATAAAGAGGAAATTTTTGTTTAAAGCTTAAACCCCCGCCTTTTTCTCCTATTCCCTTTACATTCCAAATATCATCGATGGCCCCGACTATTCCCGTGGTTAAGAGACAAAAAAGAGGTAACCATGTAGCGGACCGAGACAGGTTGAAAGCAAGAGTCAACACAGCCGTTGTCACCCAGATTAAAAGACCCCCCATTGTCGGAGTGCCGGCCTTCTTCTCGTGAAGCTTGGCCATTATCGGCGCATCTTTACTATCACGGATCCTTTTTCCGATCTTGTTGCGATAGAGAAAATTTGTTAAAAGCGGTGTCCAGATAACAGCAATAATAAAGGAAACAAATGCCATGAAAAACATTCTCTGCAAATCGCTTCTTTCCAGCAGTAAAATCTCCATAAAAATCCTTCTTCAATACTAATAACGAATTGGGCTAACTAAAGTAATCCGATTATCCGCTCTATTCGCAAAATTCGCCATTAGTAGTTATTATTAGTTAATTATTTCTTTCTCATCCAGCTTCTGCTCTGACGGACGAGCAAATCATCCGCTGCTTTGGGCTCCTTCATCAAAACCTTTGTTACCTCCTCAAAATAGTTATTGTTTTGTGAAGCTTTAATTAAAATAATATCACCTTTTCTAATATAATGATCGAGCGACTTGATCAATGCCCCCCTATCCTGAAAAGCAAAAGCATTTTTACCCTTGAATTTTGCAGCCATTCTTCCGGCATTAGGGCCGGCAAAGAGTGCAAGATCGCATATTCCCATAGCAATTTCTGCAACCTCATCGTGGGCCTCTTTCTCCTTGGAGCCAAGCTCATTCATGTTGCCCATTATTAAAACCTTGCGCCCTGATCTCTCGAAATTATTTAATGCTGTCAGCGCTGCATGGACTGAAGCAGGATTGGCATTATAAGTGTCATCAAGAATAAGTGTTTGGTTTTTCCCCTCTATTAAATTCATCCTTCCCTGCAGAGGCACGAGTGATTCCAGGGCATTCTTAATTTTCAAAGACTGAATATCGAATATCTTCCCTGCTGCAAATCCGAAAAGTTGAGCATATATGAATTGCTCTCCGATCAATTTACTTCTAACCGCGATTTTTTGTCCGACAGTTTCAATCCGATAAGTCGTTCCAAGCGGAGAAACGGAAATATCTTTTGCCTGATAATCCGCGTTTTTTGACTGAATCCCTATCGAAATTGTGTTATCGAAAGCCAATTTTGCCAGAGCTGCGTCATCCGCATTGATAATCAAGCGGCCATCTTTTTTCAATATTTTGGCTAGAGCAATCTTTTCTGCTTTCAATGCTTCAAAATCCTTAAAATTAACAAGATGGACTGGTGCAATACCGGTTATGACACCTATATCCGGCCTGACAATCGAGCCGAAATACTCAATATCGCCTTTATGCTCAACCCCCATTTCTAAAACCAAAAATTTGGGGTAACTTTTCGGTCTAGTTTTGAAATAAGCCGAAATAAGGAAAACTAGCCAGCTAAGTTTGCCGGGGACTCGCTTATATCCCAAAATCGTCAGAGGGATTCCGATCTCAGCATTTAAGTTGCCGGCAGTCTTTCGAACTTCATCCCCATATTTAGCTTCGAGAACTTTTGCGATAGCTTCTTTTGTTGTTGTCTTACCAGCCGAGCCGGTTATAGCAATCACAAAAGGGTTATGCTCCCTGATAACCTTTCGAGCATAGTTTGCCAAAACAAAGTAAATAAATTTTAATACGATCTTCTTCATGGGTTTTATTTGTTCGTAACTACTTAAATATTTGCCCTTGATACTAGTCGAGGGGCTCTGTCGGCGTTAACCGATAATGATAGTTTAACAAAAAGGAAGCGATTTCTCCAAATAGTGGAGCTGCGGTAGATTCAGCATATTTAGCTGATTTTGGCCGGTCAAGCTTTACCAACATCGCAAACTTCGGATTGTCAGTCGGCGCAAGGCCTGCTAGCGAATGCGTATAAATCCCAAGGCCATCCTCTGACTCCTCGTACCCCCCATCTAATTTAGGAATTTGTGCTGTACCTGTTTTGGCGCCGACCTTGAAACCAGCTACTTTGGCCTTTTTGCTATGACCGTTTTCAACAACTTGCCTTAGCATCTCATTGACTTTGTCTGCCGTATCTTTGCTGGTTATTCTCTCTCCCTCCACCTTTTCGTTCTTTATTTCCGTGCCGTCACTGTAGATAATTTTATCTACAATTTGCGGATATTCATAAACACCGCCGTTTGCCAAAGCGGCATAAGCACAAAGAATCTGAAGTGGAGTAACTGCAATACCCTGACCAAACGAAATTGTAGCCCGGTTTATGTCTTTCCACTGCTTTAAAGGACTCGTGTAACCTGTCGCTTCTCCTGAGAGTCTGATACCGGTCTTGTCCAAAAAATTATAAGCCTTCAAATATTTGTAGACCGATTCTTTCCCCATTTTCTCCGAGATCCAGACCATAGCAACATTATCGGAGTTTTGCAAAACCTGCGTCATATTTTCCCGGCCAAACGGCTTGCGTTCCGCTGTTTTAATCTCATAACCGTCAACCCAGGTATGCCAGTCGAATACTTCCTCTGTTTCAGGCGCAACCACACCCTGTTCGATCGCTCCCGACATTATAATCGGCTTAAAAATGCTGCCTGGTTCGTACAAAGAAGAGATCGCCGGATTTATAAATAAAGTAGGATCCTTGTCGGCCTGAGTCCTGTAATCATTTGGGTCATAAGACGGAGCGCTCGCCATTGCCAGAATTCCTCCTGTCTCAACATCCATAATAGCGATTGTGCCTGAAGATGCCTGATAGAGTGTCAGGGCTTCGCTTAATTTTTTCTCAACAAAATACTGAACTGCCCGATCAATCGTCAAGACATAGCTGTTGCCATTTTTAGGATCTGTCTGCTCAAGCAAACTGATGACTCTGCCAAGAGTATCTTTTTCACCTTTAATATCTCCGTTCTTTCCCTTCAGTTCTTCGTTGTATTTACCTTCAAAGCCATAATTGCCTTCACCGTCGGCGTTGACGAATCCCAAGACTTGGCTCGCCAGCATACTTTCCGGATAATACCGGCTGTATTCAGGTAAAACCAAAACTCCGGCCAAACCAAGTTCATCAATTTTACCTGCCTGATCAAGATCAAGCCCCCTCTTCATTGGCGGAATGTATTGCTTGTTATTGTTGATCTTGTCAAAGATATCTTTTTTGGAAATCTGTAAAAGCGGCTCTAGAATTCCGGCCAACTTGTCCTTATCTTTTACATTGCGGGGGACAATCCACACTGCAAATTTTTTGATATCAAAAGCGAGGGGATAGTATTGACTTTTATCCACAGGTGAATCGTGAACCAAAATTTTTCCTCTCTCGGCCATCTGAGATTTCTCGAACCTTTGTTGGCCTGTTGCCATTTTTTGGTACTTCACGTGCTGCAATATTTGAATATCAACCATGCGCCAGAGCAGAACTCCGACGATTACCAGAATAAACACGCCCAAAGATTTGAGGCGCAACTCAATTGTTGAAGAATAACTATCCATAACTTTTCTATTTTAGGAGAATCAATTTACTTTGGCAACCGCTGAGCGGTTTAAACTTTGATCGACAGATGAAACCGGCTCCATTGCTGGTTTTTCGATACCATTATCTATCTCTTTTAAAGAACGTAAACGAGTTTGCTCTGCTTCCAACCTCTCCTTCTGCAACAGCAGATCCTCTTTTTTGCTCTCGATGTCCCTAATCTTCAGACTTCTGCTGGCACCGGCCGTTGACTGCGATAAGTAGACCACAGCCAAAATAGCAATTATGGTGATTGTAACAAATTTGATTGCATTGGGCCCGATTACTATGGCTCTGCCAATAGTCTTCTTCTTTTTGTTTGATTCGGCATGACTGCCATTCGATATAACAAATCCTCTTCCCAAAACACCCTCCATCTCATACGAAAGACTAAATCCTAATTGAAACACAGAAATATCAATTTAGTTTTTTGCGATTTATATTAGTTTCTAAAGTCACCAGCCAGCATTTTTGTATTCGAGCGCATTTTGAGATATAATTCTCTTGAATGGTTCCCTTTAGTTTCTCTTTTGAGATTCTAAGGGGATTTTTTTATGCGCTGTTTTTCTGATCTAATTTTTGTTTTTGATTTTTACGCCTCACCCCTCCTTAAGGTTTGAGGCCTAAAGTTTTTTTGCTGGCTGTTGACTTTAGAAGCTAAATCCTTTTACTTTATTGTTCGAGCGTTAGCGAGAACTGATAAACTTCTCACTGGCGTTCGAAGAATAATATATCGTCAATTTACCTAGAACCCTATCTCTGAAAGTGTCTCGGCTACCTCCTCCGAATTCGCCTCCATCCCCTGCTTGAATTCATTCCACTTGGCTTCCGACCAAAGTTCGAGACGGTTATACATTCCGGCAACGATAACCTTTGATTTGATGCCGGCGTAATCAACCAGATATTTTGGCAAGTTTATCCGGCCTGCTCTATCGGTCTTCATATCCATTGCTCCGGATAAAATAAATCTGGCAAAAGAACGGGCATTTTTTTGAGTAACAGGCATATTCGCAACCTGATCAGCGATTTTTTGCCATTCTTCCAGAGAATAAATCCAGAGGCATCCGTCTAATCCACGAGTCAAAACCAAACCCCCTGCCAGTTGATCCCGGAATTTGACCGGCACTGACACTCTCCCCTTCTGATCAACTGTGTGACTAAACTCGCCTATAAACATCGTTGGTCAATGTGTTTAATTATTATCAATCGGCTATCCGTTCCATCCGCTATCCTTATTGTGTTCTCCCACAATCTCCCACTATTTACCACCTGTCTACATTTTAAGCGCAAAAAGAGAGTGCGTCAACTCAAATAATCTCTTTGTTGAGACTATATTGTGGATACAAAAAGCCCAGCCTAATTTAACAGGTCTGGACTATCTTATTTATAAATAATATTATCCGTTTTTTATTCCGGAAAAATCAAAGGCCAAGCCTCGATCGGCGGCTCCTCATAAGGATGAGCTTCTTTGACTGCCTCAATGATTTTGGCCAGATCCTTTTTCAAGCAAATTGTCTGTATTTGCTCTTCAGGTACTTCTTCCAATTTTCCAATCTTGCCAATTGCAGGCCTAGCCCCTTCTAGCGGACGGAAGCGGCCGATACCCTTGAAAGAAAAGCTACAATATTCATAATTCCCGACTTTTCCGGCGCCATTTTTACCCAATATTTCCCTTATCTTATCGGCTTGGGCTTCCGGTACGCCAACGATGATTTTTACAATTTCTTCCTGCATCTATAGCTTTCCCGATAAATAACTGCGAATCTTAGAAATTTCAATCCGTTCCTGCTTCATCGTATCTCTATCGCGAAGCGTTACGGTGTTATCTTTGAGAGAATCGAAATCAACGGTAACACACCAAGGCGTTCCGATCTCATCTTGGCGGCGGTAACGGCGGCCGACTGAGCCAGATTCGTCATAGAATATGGCGATACCCGCTCCACGCAATTCATCGGCAATTTTCTTCGCAATGTCAGGCAGGCCCTCCTTTTTCATTAGTGGGAAAACCGCTACTTTGACCGGTGCGACCTTTGGATCCAACCGGAGTGTTACTTCACCCTTTTCTCTCCCGTCCGAGCCATCTGACTCGTCGTAGGCATCCACAAGACAGGCTAGCATAGCTCTGTCAACACCGAATGATGGCTCGATAACATAAGGTAAATATTTTTTGCCGCTTATATCATCAAAGTATTTCAGGTCTTGACCGGAAACAGTCTCATGCTGTTTTAAGTCATAATCAGTTCTCTGTGCAATACCCGACAATTCAGAGACACCGAAAGGAAACTTATACTCAATATCAGAAGTACCGGCCGAATAATGAGAAAGCTCTTTTTTTTCATGTTCACGAATAGTCAGATTCTGTTCTTTAACACCGATTTCTTTGTAGAATTCCTTAGACTTATTGATCCAGGTCTGATACCATTTGGCACTTTCCTCGAGGCTTGCCTCAACGAAGAATTCGATCTCCATCTGTTCAAACTCTAGCGTGCGGAAAATGAAGTTGCCAGGAGTGATTTCGTTTCTGAAAGCCTTGCCGATTTGAGCAATGCCAAAAGGTGGTTTTATTCTGGTCGATTGAATGACATTTTTGAAATTTAGGAAAATTCCTTGTGCCGTTTCTGGTCGTAAATATGCAGTCGAAGCAGTATCTTCGTTGACACCAACAAATGTCTTGAACATTAGATTGAATTCTTTGGCTTCGGTGAAATCATGTCCGTTGCCATTGGGACAAATCAACATCTCTCTTTGTTCTGTTGATAATTTTGAAATTTGATCCTTGGAAATTGATTGGAAATTGGAAATTGAGAATTGAGAATTTAATTCCTCAACGTGATCTGCGCGAAAACGCCTGTGACACTTTTTGCATTCAACGAGGGGATCAGTAAATGCAGTCAAATGACCGGAAGCTTCCCAAGTTTTCGGGTTTTGAATAATAGCAGAATCAAGTCCGACAATATTATTTTCACCAATGACAAACTTTTTCCACCAATAGTCTTTGATATTTTTCTTCATCTGGCTGCCGAGCGGACCAAAATCAAAAGCGTTGGCAAAGCCACCATAAATCTCCGAGGCCGGATAGACAAAACCTCTACGCTTACAAAGCGAGATGATTTTTCCCATTAGATTCTCCGTCTTGTCCCTCGTAACCTCGGTGAAGTGGGAAGCCTTGGCGTTGGATGGATCCATCAATTCTTTTTTTTCATTTGCCATATTGAATTCCTTTGTCATCCTGAACTTGATTCAGGATCCAGTATTACAATTTATAGATTCCGGATCAAGTCCGGAATGACAGTATGATAATAAAGGCCTTGTCACTATTAAAACTACCATTTTGCCCGTCATTTGACAATGAAGCACTCTCCTGACATTGACTAAACTCATATTCATGCTAAAATACTCAGGCACTCAAGTTGAGTGACAAAACGCCGAGAGGTGAGAAAGATGTATTTATCAGGAAAGCAGGTATTGACGGGTCCTCCCGCCAAGATCTTCCGGAGAGCCGTGGGGATCATAAGGAATCCCTTCACGGAACTCGAGGAATTTAAGGATGAGTGCTCTATGCGTAATCCTCGATTCAGTGAAGGAAACGACCTCGTGCGTTTTCAATTGGAACGCGATTTGAGGCCGCTCGATGAGGAAATCATGGATGCCACCCTCAACCTCGCGGGATATTTTAATATGTTGCGAGGCGAAACTACCCTGACTGGAAAGTATGACTTGATCGCTGCACCCGGCGGCGCCAGAAGAGCACCGCTACATCGGGCTTGTGCTGCTGCCCAGTCCATCGTCGAGGGTCGGGTTGATGCAAAAATCCTTGTAATTGCTGGTTCGACTCGTCTTCTGAAAGACGAAGAGAAACCAATAGTACAGGACTATGCGCCCGATGCAGTAACCGAATACGACCTTTGTTTTGGTGCAAGCCTCAGAATTCTCGAGAAATATCCAACGCTTCCGGTCTATACCGTCCGCACCGATAATCCCAATGCTGGCAACGATGATGTTATCGATAGGGTGATGGATTTCTATCACGAAGAATTCCCCGAGAGCGGACCGATAAGTGTGGCTATGGTCACCACCCGTCACTATGCCGTTGGTCTGCATTTAGACATGGCTCGAGCAGCCAAGCGCCATGGCTGGAGAAACTTCCTTGCGGCTGGCCATTGTGTTGACCCTGAAACCCTCTTCAACCGGTCGATGATGATTTACTTTTCAGAGTGCTTGACCACACTCCGAAAAGCGGCTATTGCCGCAGCCGAAGACTGTTGATAACCGGACGGATAGTTCTCTAGCTGTCCGTCGCAGGTCCCAGACCTGTATTGTATAGCGCCCGTTCCGAAATTTCGGAACGGGCGCATTTCTTTAATCCAGTATTCTTTAGTCAATCAATTTCTCCCAGAGAAAGCTGTTTGCGGACATTGATATTTCTGGGTGTAACTTTCAATAAAAATAACGCTACTAAGACGCAAAATGCAGCAAGGATGGAGAATGCACCATTCTCACTTGTAGTGTCGGATAAAACTCCAGCCAAAATGGGACCGACAATATAACCAAGGTTAGCACAAAAATCCTCAATTCCTTCTATCTCTTTTTCCACATTTTTTGCCTCTTCCATATAGTCAGCATATGCACCATTTATTGATGGCCATGTAAAGGAAAGCAGAAAAGAACTTAAAAGAACAATAGCTATTACCAGAAAAGCCGATTCGACGAGAAACAGCGGCAAGAGGACGATGGATCCAAATAAAAGGCAGTAAAATGCCACTTTTTTCTTGCCATATTTTCCAGTAAAAATGCCAGTCAGCCAGCCGACGATAAGAGCCGGAAATGAGTAAGCAAACATAAGAAGTCCCCCAAAAGGTGCAATATCACGCAAACTCTCTGCCAAAAGTGGTCCGATAGTCCAGAAAAAAGCATCAATAACATTTATTATGAAGGTTAGAATTAGTACTGGCCAGAGTATCCTGCCGATTTTTCCCCAAAGGTGAAATTCCGCAAAAAAATTTGCTTTTCGGCAAACTGACCCTTCACCTCGCTCTTTCCGCTTCAAACCGATAAGTAAGAGAAAAAATATAAAGGAAATAATAATAAAAACCCAAGCCATTGCAAATGGCTTCCAGTCAATTGTCTCGCCTATCACAACTGTTGCCAGCAATGGAGCAATCAGGTATCCGAGAGAGTAGAAAACTTGGATTACGCCAAAACTGGAAGTATTTTGATCTTTTTTGATGTTACGAGTAATAAAATCAAATTTACCAAAATTCGATAAGTCATAATAAATCCCCCAAATCGCCATCGCTATCAAATATAATGACATAATCTTCGCCTGCCAGAGAAATAGAGGGAAGATAAAGCAAAGCCCAAACATAATCAAGAACATCCTGCGGTAATATGTGCTTTTGAAAATACGGCACATCAGAAAATCAAACAAAGCTCCGGCGACCGAAGAAGAACCAATAATTAGACCCATCATCGATTTTGAGATGCCATTTTGAGTAATAATAATCGGAGCAATATATGATATAATTCCATCAAAAATAGCCCAGAACAAAATGAGCATACCCAATAGAAACAATCCGTTACTGCCAAAGCCATAATTTTTCACATGAACATAGAGATGACGCAATGTTGCCATAAACAAAAATCCAAAGGTTAACAAATAGTGTTATCTTTATTGTAGCATTTTTAGAAACCGCTGGCTTTTCAG
The DNA here is from genome assembly GCA_041674765.1 of Patescibacteria group bacterium. Taxonomy (GTDB): domain Bacteria; phylum Patescibacteriota; class UBA1384; order XYA2-FULL-43-10; family 1-14-0-10-43-13; genus JBAYVE01. The sequence goes on along the minus strand of JBAYVE010000002.1, from coordinate 4,571 downwards.
CTCACGCTCCAGGATTGACTCTACATAATTACTCAAAACCCTCTCGGCTTCCAAACCTTTCCTTTCCTCAAATTTTCATGTTTGAAAAAAACTGAATGTCGGACCGTAAGCATAGTTATTTCTTTTTTGCTAATACAAAACTCATACCACTATAGCCGCTATATTCCTTTTCCATACCGACGGCCTTTACGTCTTCTAGAGTTTTGCCTTTTAAGGTCATAAGCGATTTGATTTCGAACCCAAGACTCAAGAGTTCTTTCGTTAGTATTTCGCTATTCACATTGGCCGCCCTGCAGGTTTTGCCCGGCCCGCTTAAATACCACGTGGATCCGGTTATCGCCGTCATCACCAAGAAACCGCCCGTTCTTATTTCGTCGGTGATATTCTTCATCCCCTTGTGCCAATCATCCAAATTGTCGATAAAAGCTGACTCAACACAGAAATTTGATGTTAAAAGCTCGATACTTCCCTCTTTGCCGACATGAACTAGATCTGGATCGAGATCTTCTTTTATGTTTTTCTGGATTTCCAGACCTGTTGCGAACACATCCACTTTGACCGGCTTGGCCAAAATCTGGTGTAAATATTCCTCTATTGAGGATGGATTTTCGATGAAGGAATTAATTTTTTGTCGAGTTCGATCGTCCACTGGTAATTTAATTTTATCAATCGCTGCTGACAGACACTTGGAATAACTACTCCAGTCATAATTATTCTGTCCGTCAATCCAATCACAAGTGAACTGTCTGTTTGCCTCAAGCCATTCAGACGGCTGGATCTTACCAGCCAATGCCGCCAAAAAAATAAATTGATAAATTGTCGGACCACTTCCAACATCAAGGATTTTTAGATGATCTTCCGGTCTATCGGTTAAGACTTTGGGCAAAACTTCATTGGCCATGAAGTAAAGAATGCTGTAATTTTCCAAATCTTCAATTTTATATTCAAGCGACTGCTCTTGGAGACCGGCAGATATCTTCTTTAAGTCGATAACAATATTATCAATATCCTGACCAAGAATATCCATCTTCGAATCTATTTTGCCATTTTCAATTTGTGCCAAGATAATCTCCAAATTCTCCGGATCAAGCGGCCCGTAGAATTCGCTGACATATTCACCTGGGCTCCATTCCCTATCTTCCTTTTGTTCTGTTGCCTTAGGCAAAAACGCTCGATTGAAAAAATTTCGAATCAAATTAAAGGCATTCTTATCTTTTGCAGCCATGCCATCGTCTTGTTTCTTTGGCACGAAATGCTCATGCCATCTGGCTCTCTCTCGATTTATGTTGTCAGTCATCTTAGCTCCTTTATAAGGCTATCTATACTAATTCCCTGCCCATATGGAAAATATAGTCCATCAGTTAGGTTCTCGACCTCATATTCTTTACTCAATAAGACCAATGATAGACAATACTTTTTCAGCGCCAAAATTATCTGTTTAATATTTTCTTCGTCAAGTTTGGAATCGCCAATATCTAAAAAAACTTTCTTATAAGCATAATAATCAACCATCATCCTATATAGCAATTTTTGGTCATAAAGATTATAGACAACCTTAATTAGCATGTCGTCAGCCAAGCCGTCTTCTATCAATGCCGGCAATTTTCCGTGTCCCTTTAGCAAAATTCTCTTTTGCTCCTCCAGACTTGAAGTCGAGAGTAGCTTGTAAATTGAAAGGAAGTAATCAAGCGCATAAATTTGCATTTCACGGCCAAGCACCTTTTTGGTGATCTCTTTAATCTCTTCGACGCTCTTGCAATTTTTATTTATCTGCTCCATCATTAACCAAAACGGTTTTGATCTCTCTAATCCCTTTTCAAGTGCTATCGCAAATTCCTTTTCGCTCTTTGTCCTATTGGTATCGCCAGCTGTCATTTTCAATGATATGTCAAAGAGGCTGTCAAAAAGCCGATACTCATTTAAAGTATCTGCACTCAATATCAAGATTACTTTGGCTACCAGCCTATCAGCATCAGTATCTTTGAAATCATTCTGTTCGAGTTCATGTTTCAACGATGTAAAGAGAGATAGAATTTCATCCTTAATTTCTTTTTGTTCTGCAGGGGCCAACAGAAAAAATGGGGTGTCAGCAAACTTGGCAATCGATTTTTTGAGGAACAAAAGAGCTGTTTCCATTTTCTCCTCCCACAATTAATATATAAGGCCATTATAGCATTTTTAGAAACCGCTGGCTTTTCAGCTCACGCTCCAAGATTGACTCTACATAATTACTGAGAATTTCCCCTGCCTCAATATCTATTTCAGAAGCAATTCTTAGTCTGGAAATTGCCGCAAAGTTATTTTGAGTTATAAAACGGAATAGCTTGATCGTTTCATCGGAGAGTTGCTTACCATGACCAGTTTTCTGATTACACGATTCACAAATCACACCTCCTTCGGCCATATCCCAAAAATTATCGCCTAGAGTCAATTTTTCTTTGCAATGCACGCACTCATAAAGCTCGGGCATAAAACCAGCTGCTTCGACGATTTTTAATTGAAAGGCCTGAATCAACGGTCCAGGCAAACTTTTGTCAATTTCATCAAGCGCCGATAAGAAAAGCTGGAATATCTCCGTATTCTCTTGATCTTCTTCTAAAAAACGGTCCGTCATCTCGCCCAAGAAAAAAGCCTTGGCGATTTTGGAAAGATCGCCATGAAGGTTTGCAAATTCTTTGATAATCACACCACCTGTAGCAATAAAAAAGGTCTTACCTTGATGAAGCTGTAAATCAACAAGCATAAATGGCTCGAGGGCTCCGGCCAGATGTGATTTAATTTTGCGGACACCTTTGGCAATCACCTTGATCTTGCCGAATCTCTCAGTAAAAACCGTTAGAATCTTGTCCGCTTCACCAAAATTGGTGCCTTTTAGAACTATACCTGATGTCTTTACGCTTGCACTCATACATTTATTCTAGCACAATTGCAAACCGTAAATAGAAATCGTGTTGAGTAAAATGATTTACTAGTATCTTGCCACTTTGTTCCAGGTAAGTTTAGTCCTTCGTCTTGGCGAAGAAACAACCTTAAAAATGGCATAGAAATAAGATGCAATATTGATAAATAAAAAGATTGGAAACACCGGAATATACAGGATAATCCAGCATTTTTTTTCAAGAAATGAAACAATCAATGCCGATGAATAAATTGTTAAAATCATGCCAATCAAAATATTGATTAATGTTGCGGGAAAAGACAAAGCGATTATAATCGAAGCAACCCAAAGAAAATTATCCAAGAACAGGAAATTCAATTCAACATTGTACTTGGAATTGGGCTTGTATAACTTGTACAGAAAATAATTTTGCCAAGTACCAATATTCCAACGAAGTACCTGCTTCCAATAATCCCTAAAGCTACTTGGATCTTGAGTTATTACAATTGCCTTTGAAGCATATATTATTTTGCCTAAATTTTTTTGGTGAATTTGAATTGTAAGATCAAAATCTTCAGTCAATGTGGGGCTTTTTAGACAAAGTTTTTCCAAAACACTGCTGTTGTAGAAAGAAGCGCAGCCGGGCGCGACAGTGATCACGCTGATTAAATTCTGAGCATTCTTAAAAATTCTGTGCGATAAGCCATATTCATAAGCCCTAAACGCGCTTATCAGGCCTTTTTTTTCTGATTTTACCGTCCCAACTATCAACGCAGGCAATTTTGGAAAATAAACTTTTGCGGCGTTTAGAAATTCGGGATCTAGTTGACTATCTGCGTCGGAAAATAGCACGTATTTATACCTTTTCGTCAATTTAAATTTTTTAATCACTTTTTCCTGAGCAAGAGCTTTGCCCCCATTCTTCCTGAGGCCCAAAACATTTACGCCGGCGCACTTAGCAAGACTAACAGTTTTGTCAGTCGAACCATCGCTAACGACATAAATATCCTTGGCGCCAAAAATTTTTTTTAGAGAACATAAAGATGAAGAGATGACCTTCTCTTCATTGAAAGCTGGTATAATAGCGCAAAAATTTCTCTTTATCATTTTCTCTTTTGGATTTTTCGGAATAACCTTGCGGGCATAAAAACTATCCCGCCAACTATTGTTATTACAAAGTGTCCCAAAAAACTTGGTCCGAATATAATTGGAGAATACATAAATTTCTTTCTGCTATTACTAATATTTCTAATAAAAAAAATAACATCCCGACAACTATCTTACTTTTACTTCTAACCTCCCTCATAGTTATATAATTCCAATCATTAATTTTTTAGTTAGATAATTTCACAATTACAAATCATCCCCATAAGTGTTTAATAAGCCCATGAGAAATAAACTTGCTAAACAAATCATCCTATCATTAATCATGACCCAATGTATTTTCTTTGGGTTATCAATTGCAGGGAGAGCAAAAGCGGCTGATCATAGAGAAAATTTAATATTAAATCAATCAGTTGAAACTAGTACTCCCGAAGTTAATTCGCAACAAGAGCTAAATACCGATATTCCGGAGATAACCGATCCCAATAATCCCAATCAACCTGCGGCCGGCTATGTAATTGCCAAATTTGATTCGGACACTGAGGGATTTGATCTTGGCGTTCAAACTAGTGGGGTATTGGAGTTAACG
>JBAYVE010000001.1:0-365542 GCA_041674765.1 Patescibacteria group bacterium | reverse complement strand
ATTTGCGGGCACTTTTCTACACCATTTTGTTATTGTGCCAGGACTTACACCAAAGTGCCTGGCTGTTTTTCGAATGCCCCAGCCAGAGCGGACCTTTTTAACCGCATTCATCCTGACACTGGGCATGAATGGATTTGTTGTATACATACCTCCAATTCTATCAGGGTGTTTCCAAGGTATTGAAACATAACGTTCAAATTGACTTTTTGATTGAATTCAGGTAAAATAATCTAGTTTTCGGGGATTGGCTCAGTTGGTAGAGCGCTCGGTTTGGGACCGAGAGGTCGTGAGTTCGAGTCTCGCATCCCCGACCAAAAAATGCCTATGATTTTTTCATGGGTATTTTTTATTAATGAGAGATTTCCCTGCCTGCCGGCAGGCAGGTCCTACCTCGATAAACGTATCGGGAGTAGAAATAACAAGGAAATAGTTCTCACTTTGTTCGAACAATAATATGGTATTGGATCCCCGGGTCACCATTCGATCCCGAGCTGCTCATGGTCGAGGGATGGCGATGCCTGCCCGAGGATGACATTTGATGCAGGAGATTTCCCTGCCTGCCGACAGGCAGGTCCAACCTCGACAACGTACCGAGGGGTCGAAATGATAAGATAAAGATACTTTATAACTTTACGAACTTTGGACCTTAAAACTTATTCGTACCTCAGTGCTTCCATTGGTGAGAGCTTGGAGGCACGGCGGGCCGGATAGAAACCGGCCAGCATAGAAACGAAAACGGTCAGAGTTATCACTTCGAGCGCAAAATAGAGAGGCGTGATGAAAATTACCATCTCGCCGGCAATATTACTCAAACGCATAAGGTACTGGATCATTATATTGATAAATTCTCCGAATAGCCACGCTCCTCCCACTCCTGCAACACCTCCGCAGAGACCAAATAAAATAACCTCATATTCAAAAATCTTTTGTACGTCCTTGTTTGTAGCCCCGATAGCCTTGATGATGCCAACCTCATGAGTCCTCTCCAGTAATGATATTGTCATGATATTTACAATTCCGATCAAGGCGACTACCAGCGCAACCCCCCCGATGACTCCAAGTATTATCTGAGCTATCAAGAAAACCTTATCCACCTGCTCGATCAAATCAACAACCGACGTCGTTTTAAAACCCTTCTTCTCGATCTGATCTCTAACAGGAGCAACATTTTTTCGATCATCGGTTTTTACCTTCATCGAACTGTAATCGGACAATCCGGAAATTGTTTTTACGGCCGATAGAGGCATATACACTGCTGCGATAAGATCGTCGCCGGAAACGCCAGCGATTGTTTTGTCGATACTTATAAGCTTGGTCTGGGATAACTGATCGAAGGAAAAGCTTTGATTGGCTGGGACTACCAAAATATCTACTTTTATCGTTGTACCGATAATGCTATTTAGATCTTTCACATCAAAGTTCTTCGCAGCTGCTTTCGATATAATTATCGAATCATCGTCAAATTTCTTACCAGCCTCCAGTTTAATGCCCTCAAAATCAAGAGCTTCTAAATTGATCCCTTGCAATAATATTTGCGAGGTTGAGTCGTTTAACCTCGCTTTTGCAGTTTGATTGAGAGTAGGGCTAACTAAGGTAACATGATCGACGTTGATTAAATCTTCGGCCGTTTTATCATCAAGTTTGTTCAGCGAATCTTTGCTGACGGATAGAGTGATCGTTCGAAGAGTGTCGAAAGAGGCTAGTTGGGACTGAGTAATTTGTTGAAGTCCGATGGCCAATGAAACTAGGGTGACGATGGAACCAACGCCGAGAGCGACACCGAGGGTTGTTAGGAAAGTACGTAACTTTTTACTCAAGAAATGAATTTTAGCGATATGAAGACTTTCGAAAAATCTCATTCCGCCACTTTTTTTGTCGGAAAAATAGTATTTAAGAGCAGGGTTATCCTTTGCATCGATCCTATTTTTATTGGAATTGATTTGAGCTCTGGCAATTTTTCCATCTTCCATATGGTAAACTTTATCGCCGTATTTTACATATTCAGGATTATGCGTTACAAGGACGATGGTTCTGCCCCAGTCGTTTACTTGTTTTAATATTTTCATTACTTCGTCCCCAGTCGGAATATCGAGATTACCGGTAGGTTCATCAACGAAAAGTATCCATGGATTTGCTGCCAAGGCTCGGGCGATGGCAACCCGTTGTTGTTGGCCGCCGGACATCTCACCGGGCTTATGAGTTCCTCGATCTCCCAGACCGACCGCCTGCAATAGTTCCCCTGCTCTGGCAATCGACTTTTTCTTACTAGTTCCGGATAATAATAATGGCAATGCAATATTCTCAATAGCGCTCAAAGTTGGTACAAGATTAAACTGCTGGAAGACAATGCCAATTTTGTTCCTCCTGTAAGCCGCTAATTCATCCTGACTCAACCGATTTAGATCAACATCCCTAACAATTACGTTTCCTGATGTTGGCGAGTCTAGGCCTGCTAAAAGTGAGAGAAGAGTTGTCTTACCGCATCCCGAAGGACCGTAAATCACCACGAAGTCGCCGGCATCAATTTCCATGTTTATTCCCCGAAGGGCATCGATAGCATTCTTCCCGACAAAGAAGGCCTTTTTTAGATTAATTGCCCGAATTACGGAGGAGCTCATTTTTTCTCCTGAAGTAAGTTCGGATAATTTTTTTCGATTTCAAGAAGCTCTTCTTCGACTCTGACCAGATCCTTCAACGCCTCAAAGATTCCAAGCGTAATAAGCAGAACAACAGTCCCGACTATAAAACTACCTACCGCTAGCATAGTTTTTTTCAGTAAATTAAATTCCGGATAAGCGAGAAGCAGATATATACCGATTCCGATGAAAAGACAAGCGAAAATAATCCCGATGACGAGTTCAAAATATGCACAGATTAAAATTATTTTTTTCTTCATTTGCAAATCAATTATTAAACCACTTCTCAAAACCGACGAAAGCCTTTGATAGGGCTTCTAGTATAATTTGAAAAACTGTTTGTCCCGTCAGAGCTTTATCGGTATTGAAAATCTGGTCTGCACTTTCCGCCAAGTTCTCTCCATTTTTATCCAACGCCCTAATCTTAAAGTGATAAACAGTCCCTGGTTTTAGTTGATTTAAGACAATCGTATGGGATTGATTCAAAGCATTGTTTAGATCTGTATTCTTTTGATAGGTGCTATCCTCCCCGTAAAAGAGTTGGATTTGGGCCAGACGGTCTGTTTTGAAAGAAATGACGGCACTCGATTCACTCTTTCCGGTAGATCCCGACACCTTTATCTCCGAGATTGTTGGCTTGCCAACAACATTTATAGCACTACCTTCAAGCGACTCTTCCCCGACTTTTATGCGATAATCATATTCAATACCATCCTCAATAGTCAGATCCATAAAATGATCGGCGTCAACCTCGGCAATCCTCTCCCATGTCCCATTTCCCTTTATGGATCTCTCGACTAGAGCGTTACCATCGATCGCCCAATAGAGTAGAAATCCATTCTGACCATTGGTAATGATGGGTGAAATAACAACATTTTTCTCCCTCTCCAATGCGCTAGCCGGTTGCTGGAGTGCGAAGAGTAATATCGCAACGACTGTCATAGCCAGACAGAAAAATGTTAGATAAGCTAACCTATATCTTTTTGCAGAATCCATAATATCCTCCGGATAATTACTATTTTTGTCTTCAGGTTTTCATCCATTGGTTAAAACCGGAGAAAGCCTGTGATAAAGCCTCGAAGATGATATTGAAAATGGTGTCTTCTTTTGGCGCAGGACCAATAGTGAAGATTTGATCTTCGCTTTCGACAGCTTCACCGGTATTACTTTTGGCTACCATTTTCAAGTGATAAGTAGTATTTGGTCTTAGTTTCTCGATCAAAACTGTATGCGATTGGTTCAGGGCAGGATTCAATTCTGTTTTTTCTGCATAATCAGAACCCTCTCCGTAAAATATCTGGGCATTGGCTAATTTATCAGTTTTGAAATTTACGATTAAGCTGGCTTGACTGTTTGTAATTACGCCTTCATTGATAGATATCTGGGAAATTGATGGCTTGCCAGAGAGTTGATCTGATGCCTTGGCCACCAGTTTGCCAATTCTATAAGTATAGCTAGAATTGTTTTGCGGCGGGTAATCAAGATAAAAGTTTGCTGAGGTGTCGCCAATTAATACAAATGTTTCCCCGTCGTTGGACCTCTCAATTGTAACTTGACCCAAGCTCTTTGGCCAGTAGATTGCATAAGAATCTTTACCATTTGAGGATATATTTACAACAGAAATATCATTGGGCTCTTCTAATGAGGCGGCAAACACAGAGTTGCCGCGAGCAAATATTTCTCTAATAGTACTCCAGATTTTGTTCATTGACTCAGTGACATTATCAACGATAATTTCGAGTACAGTGTTCTCTTTGACGGTTTTGTTGGTTGTAAAGGTTTGGTCATCCGATAATAGCTCGTCGCCATATTTATCCTTGGAAATAACTTGGTAGTGGTAAGTGGTATTTGGCAGGAGATCGGAAAGTACGACTAAATGAGTCGAGTTGAGGCCGAGATCGGCTTCGGTATTAAAATTGTATTCAGTTGACTGACCGTATCTTACTTCTGTGCCAGCCGGAACGCTTGTTTTCCAGGAAATCGTTGCTTGCGTCTTTTCGCCGACTACTTCCGAAGGTTTGGCCTCAATATCGGAGAGCTCCAATTTGCCCTCGCCGATGATCGAACTGATCAGTTTTATACTTGTGCCATTGGCTACCTGGCCTGTCAATTTGGTAATTTCCGTATCCGCAAGTTTGGCAGAGATTTGATCTGTGGAGTTGCCGGCAAGATCAGTGGATTTAATGGAGAATGAAACGGTGGCATCCGCAGAGAGAATGTCCAGATAGGAAGAAATACCGGTTTTTTCGTCCGTCTGGACTTTTGTCAGATCATCCTCGCTAACTAACGGCGTATTATTGCGCGAAATCTGATAACCCTTTAATCCGGATGTTGTATCAGAGGACGATTTCCAAGAGAGAGCAACGGCATAAATATCTTTTGAGCGGTCTGAAGCATCAAACATTACAATCCCAGCCGGCGCTTCTGGTGCCACCGTATCAACAATAAACTTGAGCTCTGGTGAGAATGAAGAGAGGTTGTCTAGATTGTCTTTGGCTTGGATTCTTGCGTAATAAGTGCCATCAGCAGATAAGCTAGTAAGCTGGTAAGCTGGTAAGTTTTGATCAACTAGGTCAGATACAAGAATTTCTTTGCCAATAATATCTGAGGTGCCTGAGGTTGTACCAATGTTTAAGATATAGGATTTAAGACCTGAGTTAACATCAGTGGAGGCTGCCCAAGAAATTGTAATGTCTTGCTTGTTGATGTATTCAACAATCGTACCGTTGCAAGCATTGTCATCCTGAACTTGTTTCAGGATCTCTTTATTTGATTCCGGATCCAGTCCGGAATGACAAAGTATATTGGATCTGTTTGAGATGGTTGGTTTACCTGGAGTAGATGGCAGATCAGAGTCTGGCTTGGCAGATACTTCATTGGAGGTTAATGAATAGTTATCGATGTCATCTATTGCCTTAATCTGATAGTAGTAAGTGATTCCATTTTCAACTGTGGTATCGATATATGTAGCTTCATCTTTTGTTGCTGTGTTGCCAATCTTGTTGGTGCCAAGGTTAGGAGTAAAAGCAGGGGTGGTAGAGCGGAAGATGGCAACTCGGGTGAAGTCTGCATTTGTTGGATTAGTCCAGGAGAGAGAGACAGATGTTTGACCGGGAGTAGCAGTAAGATTAGTTACTTTAGCAGTAGGAGTAGTATCAAGTATTATGCTGGCAGTAATGACAGCTGATTCATTGCCATAAGCATCTTTGACCCTGAGATAGATTGCCTTCTCGCCATCACCCTCTGTCGTAGTCCAAGCTTTAGCTTGTTCAATCGCCCCATAGGATGAGCCGTTTAGATCTAACATGGAATTAGCCAGCTTCATCTCACTTGCTGTAACATTTGGTGTAATGCTTAATTCGATATTCGATTTATTCGTTTTGTTCGATATTGGGTTAGTCAGATTGGAAACAGAGAGAATAGCTGTTGGTTTTAATTCAAACTGAGCAGAAGGAGTCTTGTTTGAGGTGATATTTAAAAGCTCACAAACTGAAGTTTGATCTACTGGGTTTGAGTCGCAACCGGTCCAAGCGATGAAGCTAGAGGTAGAAGATGGAATAGCGGTAATGGTTAAGTTGCTGCCATAGTTGACAGATTGAGATGATTGATCGAAGGTGCCAGTGCCGGTGCCGGTCTTTCCAATAGTGACAGTGTAGGTCTTGAGAGTAAAGGTGGCAGTGATCGATTTATTGGCAGTGATGTTAGTCAGGGAACAAGCTGAAGCTTGGTCTCCGGAAGTACTATCACAGCCAGTCCATGAGGTAAAGTTGGAGCTAGTAGCTGGAGTAGCAACAGCGGTTAAGCTAAATCCATAATCAACCGATGTTACGAATGGAATTTCCAATTCGTTATCCCCTATCGCTATTTGCCCTGCACCATTGCCGGCAGTATTGATCGTAAGGGAATAGGTCTTCAGAGTGAAAGTGGCGGTGATACTCTTATTTTCCGAAATATTGGAGATCACACAAGCTGAAGCTTGGTCTACGGGGCTGGAGCTGCAACCCTCCCAAGAGGTGAAATTCGATGAAATGGCTGGAGTTGCAGTAATTGTAGTTGTCGAGCCTTCGTCAACTGTTACAGGAGATGTCTGATCAAAAGTACCATCGCCATTGCCGTCTTTACCGATTGTGATGGTGAATGTCTTCAATGTTGACGCATTGGCAGTGTCCCCAAAAGCGGTCGCAATACTATCGCCGTTTTGCGCCTTCACCTTGTAAATATAATTAGTATCAACCGTTAAACCTGTATTGATAAAGCCTAGGGCTCCACCCCAATCAGCATAGGTCTGCCAATCCTCGGCATCTTGAACGCTGCCGTCAGCACTTTTGACATATTTATCAAGTGTCTGATTATAGATGGCAAAGCGGGTATTTGCCGGATTACCGTTTTGATCAAGGGTGATTCGAATAGAATTTGATGACGTTACTGCCAAGGTCGGAGTTCCAGGGACTGCGGCCAAAGTATAAACAGTATCCTGATTTGAGTTATTGCTACCAATAAAATTGTAAACGTTAACGTGGCGAGTGTAGACTGTATTGATGGATAAACTCCCCTCAGAGTAATTAGTTGAGCTAGCTTCCAATGTTGCAATGTCACTATCTTCCGTATCCTGAACTTTGTAACCCGTTTCATTGGTAGCCGAATCAGACCAAGCCCAATTAATTGCTGTCGAGGAAGCAGCAGTACCATTGAAATCACTAGGAGCAAGTGGAGCAACGCAAGCAGAAGTCTCGAAACTTTCAATCGCAGAATAGGCTCCGGTACCGTTGGCCGTGGAAGTAGCAGAAACTTTCCAGTAGTATGTCAACCCGTCACTCAAACTACTTAGGGATTTACTAGTTTCTGTAATATCGTTGATAACCCCTAAATTTGTAGCAGCCTCATCTGTGCCATATGAAACATTGTAAGAATTCGCCCCGGTTGCAGCCGCCCAAGAGATCAAAGTCGTCGTCGAACAAATATTGGATGTTTGCAAAGAAGCAGGAGCAGCCGGCGGCGTCACATCGGCGGCGGCAGTTGAATAATCTGTTTCCACGCCATCACCATTTTTGGCTTTGACCTTCAGATAATACTGAGTATTTGCAAGAAGATCGGCATTATCATTATCCTTCTTCAAATTATAAGTTGTCCCGGTCTGCCAATCCATACCGGCTGGTGCCACGTAGGTCGTGTCATCGGTCGAATAGCGGATATAGTAATTCGTCCCCTCGGGATTCAAGTTTGGTGTGATGACAGAATCAACATGATAATTATCCGTCGTATCATAATCCCCTGCTGCCGAGATGGACGGAATATTGGCAAGCGTATATTTGGGCGCTTCGGCGTGAGCAGCGATCGATTCCCCAGTCGGACCGACTGAAGTAACTTTGACACAGTGTCGGGTGTTCACGCCCAGGCCGGTAATCGCTTTGCTGGTAGCGCCAGCATCGGCAGTAAAGTCAGCCGTCTCACCGTAAGTTGCCGCCGAACAGTCATCATTGCCATCAGCAACATAGACATTGAATTGTGTTTCGTCGGAGCTATTATCCGTCCAATGAGCAGTCAACCCGTCAGCTTGTGGGGTGTCTAGAGTAATGGCGCTAGGAGATTTGGTAAATATCCAGCCAGAGTTACCGGAAACATCAGTCGAATTATTCCCCGCATACCAAGAGGCCCCACCAGTGGCAGTAATGTCTTGAAGCGATAAATAATCGCCCGAAACAATACCGGAAGACTTAGTAAGAGTGGCAGGAGAACCAGCAGAGGAGGAATTTATAGTAATTGCATTATCAGCATCACCAGCGGCAGTAAATGTGCCGTTGATGGTTTGAGTAGTATCGGCCGTGAAAGTGACAATCTTCGGAGCATTAATAGTGAAATTGTTAAACGTATTAGCACCGGTAAATGCCCAGGCACCCACACCTCCAGCATCGATCGTAATGTTATTGTAGGCTAAACCAGCTCCTACAAATGTTCTTACGTTTGAAGATGAATTGGCTAAGTTAATCGTACCTAGATTAGTTACTTGATCAATTGTTAAACTGGCAGATACCTGCCAAGTGTTCCCAGCTGCCGTTGATGTGGTTTTCCAAATACCAGTTCCCATTTTTATGGTTCTACTAGCAGCGCCTGTAGAGTTAAAGACAGAAGTGGTAACATTAACATTATTTGTAGCAGCATCAAGAGTTCCGTTGGCAAATATTATTGTGGCTCCACAAGTAAAGGCATCTTGAAACGTATAAGTCCCGCCAAAAGCCTGGAATTGAATAGTAGTAAAACTTTTACCTGCGCTGGTTATCGTATGAGCTCCTCTGCCTTCAATATACATTGACCTGGAATTTGTAAATACCATGTCTGCAATAAGAGTTATTGAGCCATAAACCGTATTATTTATAGATGTATTCAATGCAAAGGTCGGTGTATTGGTGACGCCAGTCCAGTCAATATCCTTACCCAGACGAGGCATATCAGCAGTGATAGTTTGACCTAATGTCGGGATAGAGGTGGCATCAAAATGAACGTCATCCTGAGGCAAAGGCACTCGTCCAGAAAGCCGGGCTGCATCATAATAAATAGCCACATCATCAAAGTAAGCCACGGCGCTATTGACAGCGGGGGCATATAGATACAAAAGTACAGAGTAACAGTTTTCCGGAGCAACAAAAGTGGTCGCAAACTGGCTATAACTAGTCCCTGTGATCCCTGTAGTCGTTGCAGCAACCATATCAACACCGTTCGAACTGTCTCGAAGTCGATATCTGCCGGCGTTTGAGCCGTCGCCCCTACTCCAGAAACTCACCGTATAAGTCCGGCCAGGTCGTGTGGCGATACTGCCGTAAGTAAAATTATTTGTGCTGGCTCCTGCAGTAAACTTAGAAGCATAAGTTCCAGATCTGATCTCTTCAGCTACAGAAGTTTGTTCAATGGTGCCATCATTCGCCGGAACAGTCCAGCCAGTCGAGGAAAGACCTATGCCATTTTCAAAGCCAGGGTTTTGTCTCAAATTACCCCAATGGGTGATATCGCTCCAGCTGCCAGTGCCGCCGTCCCAAATTTGTGTCGATGCTGGAGTAAATGTAATACCAGTATTGCCGCCAGCATCCCCCGATCCTCCGGTAGCTGTCGATAAATTCCAATTAGCCGCGCCAGCACCTGTAATATCTCGGAAATCAGCATTGGAGATTGAAACAGTGCCGGCGGTGACAGTTGCGGGAGTGCCTATAGTATATGACTTTACCAATAATCTATTGGTAACACTATTACCGTCAATTGTAAGTGTTTCTGTAACATTGATGGGCTGTCCAACAACAAAAACAGATGTTTTATCAGCACCACCATTTACAGTTAAATTCGCAAAAGTTGGCGTATAACCATTTGCGGCAAGATTTGAACTGGTTGCCGCAGTAAAGACAACATTGTTATATGTTTTATTCCCAAATTGAGTATAAACCTCAGCACCAGAAAAAGTAATTGTCGAACTCCCAGTATCCAAGTTCAGATTTGTAAATGTAGCAATATCCCAGGCAGAACTTGCACTGCCGCTGTAAGCGATTGTAATATTTGACGAGCCGAGGTTGACAGCACGAGTATTGGAGTTGGAGGAATTAAATAGGCCAATATTCATCGCAAAGTTGTTGGTGTTGAAAGTGCCGCCCGTAACAGTGAAAGTCTTATCGGATACCATCAACAGATTGTCTCTCAAATTTGCCGTTCCCGTGCCAGCGCCGGCATTAATAATCATTGATACCGGAATCGTCAAACCGTTGGTGTAAAAATCAATCGTTCGAGTTGTTGTAGGACTCAAGCGCAATGTACCTGTGCCGGTGATCGTCATACCTGAACCAAGTATGCAATTAACCGATAAATTGTTTTCACCTGTTGCGGTCAAGGAACTGCTACCTAGAGCCAAAGTATGAATATAATTCGTGAAATCAAATGACCTAACGACCGCCGAAATGTCTGTTGATAAATCTCCAGAGTTTGCATCAGCATAAATATCGTCAACAGAGGTAGGCGCAATGCCCTCAATCCAAGTAGATGCATCACTGAAATTACCACCTGCTGCTGAGACTGTTCTGGTCGTGCCGGCCGTGGTTTGGACCGATACCCAATCACCGTAGCTTGTTCCCAAAAGATTTGTTGCATAGCCTCTATAGCAATAGTAATTGTTGCCATAAAGTCCGGATACATCAGCTGTAAATGCGCCTGTGCCAGTACCGGAAGTTACTTGAGTACCATCAGCAGCAGCTGAACAATCAGCTGATGCTGCTGCGACCCAATATATTCCTCTGCCTGTAATGTCCAGGCCACCGCCATTGGTAACATTGGCATTGGCAGTGAAGGTTTTGTCCCCTATCGAGGAAGCAGCTTCTGTAGTAATAGTTGGAGCAGCAGCAGCCGTCCAGCCAGTCGAAGTAGTAATAGTAGAATTTGCACCATAAGCCCAGGAAGCACCACCTGTGACATTAACATCAGTCACAGCAGAGTAATCAGTATAGACATAGCCAGATGGTTTTGTGAGCGTGGCAGGCGTGCCAGGTGTAGAAGAATTCAAAGTGATAATATTACCATCAGTGCCAGTAGCAGTAAATGTTCCGTTGATGGTTTGTGTAGTGCCGGCGGTAAAGGTGACTGTCTTTGGCGCATTGATAGCGAAGTTATTAAAGGAATTACTGCCTGTAAATGTCCAGGTTCCGGTTCCACCGCCAGTGATGGAAAGATTATTATACGTTTGTGCTCCACCGGCAAAAGTTTTGTTGCCAGTACTGACATTGGATAAAATAATTGTTGACCCTTCAGCGTTAAGAGTTAAAGCTGATGATGATACACCCCAAGGAGTTGAAGCGGCACCTGAAATGGTCCACGTTCCATTCCCCATATTAATTGCTCTAACTCCACTACCGGTCGAATCGAAATTGTACATGGAAAGATTATGATCATTGGCATCAAAAGTTCCTTTGGCAATAGTAAAAGTCGTACTACCAGTAATAGCAAGGTCATCCATAAGAGTAAGCGCCCCACCTATCATCTGCAATGTTATATGTTTGGAAATATTTTTGCCAGCCGAAGTCAGAGTTGCTGCAGATCTACTCTCGAAATATATGTCACCGCTCATAACCAAATTCATTGCAGAACCAAAAGTCAATGATCCATAAAGAGTTGTGTTGATAGTGTTATTCCAAACAGCATTGTTATTTGCACTGGACCAATCAATTGATCGTCCCATCCTCGGCATATCGGAAACTACTGTTCTATTAGCTTCCCCAAATGAGGCAAAGACAACGTCATCTTGTGGCAAAGGCACTCTAGAAGTCCACTTGGTAGAATCAGACCAATTGCCGGCTGTACCGTTCCATGTTTGAATGGTACTTGGTGTGAAATTAATACCAATATTTCCTCCACAATCACCAGATCCGCCAGTGATAGCCGAAAGATCCCAGTTGGCTGCTCCAGCACCGGTGATATCACGGAAATCAGAGTTTGAAATCGAATGAGAACCAGCTGTGATAATCCTCGCCGTTCCAAGCAAATTAGAATTGACCAGCAGTCTGTTAAGAGGACTATTTCCATTTATAACTAATTCTCCAGTTATCGTTTGGTTTGCGTAAAAACTTAGACTATCGGCCTTTGTGTCAGTACCGGTTCTTATTAACGACGCAAAACTATTTCCGTTTAAAATCTGCGCTGCACCGGGACCATTTAAGTTAACAATATTATAAGCAAGTCCGCCGCCAAAAAAAGCAGTAGAACTCCCTGGAAGAATTATCATTGAATTCCCGGCCTGGAATGTAAGATTAGTCGAAGTCCCAAAATTCCAACCTATACCGCCAGCTCCGTGAGCAGTTATAGTTGATGATCCAAGCTCAAGAGTTCTAACGTTTGAATTTGAGGAGTTAAAATTGCCTATCAACAACGTCTGGCCATTTGTGTTGAGTGCGCCTCTTGCCAAAGTAACTGTTCCCCAAACATTTGTAGTCAAAGCGTCCTGAAGTGTCCACCCTCCACCGATTCCATTAAAGGTAATATTATAATAAGTCTGACCACCTGATGTGAGAGTCTTGCCAGTACTAGTAGAGTTCATATTAATGGTTGACGTACCAGCTGTGAAAGTGCCGCCAACCCATTTCCAATTGCCATTTACATTGATGGTTTGCGAGCCGACATTTAAAGTGCCTGAATAATTTGTCGTATCAATATTATTCAAACTGGCAGCTACGTTGATTACTATACTGCCGCTGGTGGCAGTAGCTACCACATCGTCCGCCGAAGTTGGCACCAAACCTTCTCTCCAAGTCGAAGTTGAATCCCAATTTCCACCAGCATCAGATATAGTTCTGGTTATCCCAGCCGTGGTTTGGACTGAAACCCAATCACCATAGCCGGTGCCGACTGTATTTGTGCCGAATGCGCGGTAGCAGTAAAAATTATTGCCATATAGTCCTGTTATATCTGCCGTAAATGGACTTGTTTCAGTACCGACAACCTTGGTTCCGTCAGCCGCAGCCGAACAATCGGCCGAAGCCGCCGAAGCCCAATAAACGCCTCGCTCCGAAATAGCTGCTCCACCGTCATCAGCGATCGTGCCGTTGCCGGTAAAAGTTTTGTCTGCTACATCAGATCCTGCTTGAGTCGAGACAGTTGGAGCCGATGCCGGCAACCAGTTCGTTGTAGAATCAGCAGTGCCTTCAGTAGAATTGGTCGCATTAATAGCAACTGATGAGGTTGAGTCGGAAACAGTCACCCAAGCAACGGTAATGTGACCGGCAGTCGGAGCAATATTCCAACCCGTTCCTGGCGAAGAGGAAACAAGAGTAATTTTGTTATCGGCATCCGTGCCCGTAATCGTCAGGTCATTGGCAATCGTTTGTGTCGTTTCTGCTGTGACAATAATGGTCTTGTTGGGCGTGGCGTGAGTAAGATTATAAAAAGTAGTATCTCCCTGTATCGAAGCATCCCCAACAAGGGTAACGGTACCCGAATTATGATTGAAAGTTCCAGCAGAGTGGTTCCAGTCACCATTTACTGTAAATGAACTACCAGCCGCAGGAGCGGTGAATGTGCCGCCGGATTGGATAAAATTGCCCGCTGTAATATTATTTGATCCAGAAACAAACGTGCCATATGGCAAGCTCAAATTATTTGAAACAGTTAAATTGCCCTCCAAAGTAATTCCACCGGCTGCAGGGAATGTGTCCACATTTAGAGAATTGATATCAGTGGAAGTTAGGGCTTTGTTGTAAAAACGGGCTTCATCGAGAGAACCAACGTAAGGCTTAGTGCCGGCAGCATGGGCGCCAATTTTCAAATCCATTGTGTTGTTAATCTCATTTGTTGTGGCAGCGGAGTTCTCATATTGACCATCCAAATAAAGTGTCCAGACCCCACTTTGGCGGACAGCCGCCGCATGATGCCAAGAGGTCGTATCTGTAATATCCGTAATACCAGTTAAAGCAAAGTTTCCCGTTGTCTTGCCGATAAACATTGTCAATTTGTCAGCCTCGATTCCTACAGAGAAGCGTCCGTCTCCGCCATCGTTATTTGAGATGAATATATATGCGCTAATTCCCGCTATCGTCCTCTTGAACCAAACCCCAAAACTCATATCGTCACTATTGCTGATAATATTGTCCGGGACATTGACAGTGATATTGTTGTAATCAATTCCTGAAAAAGTTCTGGCATTAGCATACTTGCCCTCAGCCACATTAGTTAATGAAGTCGAAGTGCCGGTATTGTTGTTACCAGAAGAATCAGCCACAGTGGCAGTACCCGAGGCCTCGTCCATCTTGTAATAAGCAGTCATGCCAGTATTGATACTGTTAAATGCATTATTGCCAGTGGTCAAATTATAGAAGTTGCTATTGCCGGGGACTACACTCTTGGTGCCGGTATTATCCATTTTAACTGTCGAAGTATCAGCAGTGAATATACCGCCGGTGTTGTTCCAAATTCCGCCAACATTTAGAGTATAGCTATTTGCCTTGAGAGTACCGGCAGCGAGATTCAAATCGCCGTCAACGGTCAAGTTATTGTTTGCGGTAACTGTGCCATCATAACCAGAGTTTAGAGAGAACGAAAGAATATGATTGGAGAAAGAGGCATCTATCGTAGAGTTATCATCCGAGGTATTGTCGAAAATAACAGCGCAAGTGGCCGACGGGACAGTGTTGGCGCTCCAGTTATCGGCACTAGACCAATTATCATCATCGGCATCCCCGCCATCCCAAACACAAGTATTGTTGGCGGCGAAAGTAACGGCGATGGTGTGATCTGCGGTGACATTGGTAAACGAGTATGGCGAAGTCAGCGATCCTGTTTGTGAGACACCGTCGATTTTAATCTCTGCGATATAATGGCCAGCACTTGCGGTGATGATAAAGTCCTGACTGCCAGCATTTGCAACTTCAGTGGCAACATCTGGAGAGATGGCACCATTGGCACCAGCAGAAGGGGTAATAGTATGCCCGGTTTCTGCTACACTATGGCCGTTTGTAGTCCCAAGGGCAGTATGAGTTGTACTATCGCCATCAGTTTCCGGGGTATCTGAAGCCAGAACAACTGCATGTACAGTCTTACCGGCAGGAGCTGTAAAGGCCTTTACCCGTAAAACGGCAGCAGTTATTTCGGTCGAGCCTAGACTAGAGAATTTGAGCAATTGGCGGGCACTTTCAAATCCATCTAGATCATCGTAACCGATATATCCCTCTAGATAATCAGAACCAGCCTGCGAGGTATTGAGATCTATATAGAATGTCTTGGTGGTGAATTCCATCGCTCCCCCGACCGTAACGATCACTGCCGGGTCAATCGTACTAGCACCATTGACCAGAATATTTGGACGGGTGTCAGGATCATTATCCATGAATATTTGGATAGTGGCACTTTCATCATCACCCTTTAGGCCGATATAACAATCCTTGCTATTCGTACGGCAGTATTCCAGCTTTGCAAGGCCGTATGCGTTTAGGGCAATATCAGTGTATTGATTTGCCGCCAGTTCAACATCATCAGAAGCCACATAGTTTCCATCAATGTTGGCCGTAGAAGCGACTGGCGGAGTATAAACACTACTTGTGCCGAGTTGAGTAAATAATTGAGATCCGGTGTAAGTTGTCGTCGGGGTATCGTCGGCAAATACGGTTGCGTGCACAGTCCCGGTATAAGGAGCTCCTTCAGCATCTACCAACTCCAACACGAGAGAAGTTGGATCGGTTATCGAGACACCGGACAAATCAACACCTATAACAGCACGGACAACATTGCCATTCCATTCCTGTCCCACTCTCATAACCATACTCGTCATATTGCCCGAATTATCGACTTGGAAACCACCCTGCCAGTCAAATGGCAGAGCTTCCTGAATCAGCAAAGGAGCATATTCAGATCCGTTATCAATATTTAATCGAGTGCCAGACCCGCCAGCGATTGCAAGGTAATTATTTGCAACATCCTCGACCGAGCCTTTTAAGCCAAAATACAATGTAGCTCCTTGAGATTTTGCCCATTTGTACTTAGTAATAGCGGCATCATTTAAAGTGACTGACATTTTGCTAGGGCTACCAGAAAAAGTCGCTGCCGCCTCATCACTGGCTAAGTAATCCTGATCTATATTGGTCGCAGATGCGTATGTCATCCCAACATTAGTATTCATCAATGAAACCAAAGAGAAGGCCGTAAAGCCGATTGTAAACCCGGCCAAAGTCATCCAGTGGACGACTGAAGCAAATGGAGATAGGTGCCAACGGTAATACCATTGATAGCGCATACGAAGCTTGTTGTGAAACTGCATAAAGAAAGGCAAGGATGTGCGGGTACTCTTCTGCACCAGCATAATCTGCTTTTCCAACTGCTCTTCCTGGGCTTTGAGGAGGGCTTCCTGCATAGCAATACCGGCGATGGCTTCCTTGTCTTTGGGCAACAAAAATTGGCCGGCATTATTGTCAGTCGTCTTCTTTTTGAAAATAGAGAGCAATTTCCTTCCAATGGACACTAAAACCCCTCGACTTTACTTAAATACATTTTACCAGTAAAGCAGTGCCTATTGCAACATTAAGCCGCAAATTATCTGTAGATACCTTTGACAATATTTAACCGGACTTTCCAGGCATCACGAACCATACGGAGACCATCCCGCAGCGGATTGACAGTCGAATGAGGATTGTCGTACCAAGTGATGCCGGCCTCCTTGATCTTGTAGCCAAGTTTTCGAGCAATTGCCAAAAGCTCTATATCAAAAGAGAATTCAAAAACGCTCTGTTTTGTAAAAATTTGCTGTGCAGCTTCGCGGGCAAAGAGCTTAAATCCACACTGAGTGTCCTTTATCCCTGGAACCGCAAGGGCTTGAATAACAAAATTTAAAGCTCTGCTACCCAAGATTCTCGTTAATGGCTGAGGTACTGCCAATTTGCCACCGGCACAGTATCTT
Organism: Patescibacteria group bacterium; assembly: GCA_041674765.1. Classification (GTDB taxonomy): domain Bacteria; phylum Patescibacteriota; class UBA1384; order XYA2-FULL-43-10; family 1-14-0-10-43-13; genus JBAYVE01. Next base: position 348,502 of record JBAYVE010000001.1, on the reverse strand, counting down.
GAACCGATGACTACGTCATATTTATCGACATATTTTAGAAGCTCATCTACCTGCTCAATCGGAGTGGAATTGTCTGCGTCAGCAAAAATTACATATTTTCCCTGTGCTTTTAGCATTCCTTCGTGAACGGCTCCACCTTTACCCTTTTCATTTCTGTCCATGATGACCAAGTTCTTGATTTTGCCTCTATAATTCTCAATTGTTTCGTGAGTCGTGTCTGTTGAGGCGTTGTTGACTACGATCGTTTCAATCAAGAAATTTTTTGTTCGCTCGTACTTCGAAATTGCTTCCAGGAGAATACCGATTCGATCTGCCTCATTGTAGGCAGGAATTACGATGGATAAGTATATTTTTTCTTTTTTTGCTTCCATACGATTTAAGAATTTAATTACTAGGGAAACTATAATGAGTGATCGGGTATGGTGAAACTGGAGGGTTTTCTGTCAAATCTTCTGGCAAGATATGAAAAATCAGAATAGACCCACCAATTTGCTCCACCGGCTTCATTTGATCAAGCCAACTATATGACCATCTTCCTTCTTTTGGCCCCACCAGCTTGGAAGATTGGTAAAAAGTCGCCGAAATAGCCAGCCAACCTGTAGTCGGACCGTATTCTGCATGCCATTCCTTTGCTTCGGGAATATAATAATCAGGAGTAGATCCACCAAAATAATCCACCTTTATATCATCGATCTGATTATCATCGACATATTTTTTAAGCCTCAAAAGATCCTGCCCCCAGTCCAATGATGAATCAATGAGCCTTGTATAGCGCTGATCTTTTGGTGTTAACTCATTGAAATATGCGATGTAGTTAGGATGGTTAGCCAAAGTTGAGATAACCATGTAAATTACAAGAGCCGCAACTACCATTTTGTAAATTGCCCTTTTCTTGGAAGCAAACAGGGTTTTCAGGAAGTAACCGATAAAAAGCAAAACAAAAGGAATTGTCGGAATCAGATGTCTGATGCCAATATTTAAGGATCCCTTTAAAGTAAATCCCCAATAGACCACAATAGGAGCCAAAATTAATGCCAGCTGCCACTTTTTTTCCTTTTCTTTCGGCCAGGCAAAAATTAGACTAAAGATACTAGCCAGAGCGAGTAGAATGATTGTAATAGGGGTCTTTAGAAGCCACGCTACAGGAAAATACCAGGAAATTGCCTTATCGGAGAGATGACCCAAAATAAATGTATTGTTGCCGCCCTCAACTCTGGCTATTACTAGTAAAACGCCCAAGAAATAATGACCCAAGCCGCGGAGAACGGGCGTGTTCTCGAATTGGTGCAACATATTCCGCAAAGGTAAAGTACGAGGGTCCTGGGTTAAGTTATTTTCTATTACTTGATGTTCGATAGTTGGCGGAGTTCTCCAGGTAAATGGCGTGTAGACAATCCAAACTAAAAGAACCGAGATGAGACATGTCCAAAAATAAACCTTCATCCCCCTCCAGAGATTAAGTTTAAATCCTCCGTCTTTCCTGTCAATAATCGCGCGAATAAGTATAAGGATCAGAAAGACAAAGAACAGTAAAAATGCCGAAAATTTCAGTAACTGCGCTAATGCCAAAGCCAATGCAGCAAAGATAATCCATTTCCACGTTTTATAGATAACAGCTTTATCGAAATAATATGTTGCAATCACAAAGCCGAAAGCAGCCGCAATATCAGTTGTAACCAAACGTCCATGAGCAATCACATCAGGATAGAAAGCATAAAGAGTTAGCACAATCAGACCGATTTTTGTCCCAAAGAGCTCCCTCGCCCATTTGAAAAGAAAGAGTCCCAAACCAATCATCAAAAGAATCATCGGCAATCTGGCCCAAATAAACAGCGCTTCAGGATTATCATTGGCACGATAAATCATGCCCCATCCCGATTCCCATTGATTGATGCCATTCCAAGCCCAGCTTGCCTCGGGACCATTGAAACTGCCGATCACTAGAGAGACGCCAGAGATTGCTTTCGCTAAAGGAGGATGTTCGGGATTTAATCTGAAATCTTGGTCTTTGATGTAAGTGTATCCGGCAGGTATATGTGCTATTTCATCGACAATACCCGAATCTCCCGGATCGCCAAAAGCCCCCCTTGATGAGAAGTAGGAGACCAAAAACATAAACACCAAGATAAAAACGACCGCCGAAAAAGTAAAAACTTTTCTATGGTTTAAAATGAACTGACTCAGCTTTTTGCGCATCGGATCCCTCCAAAATATTTGATCTTTTTGTAGATTTTATTGTAACACGAAATATTTCTAAATATCTTCCAAACATCAACCTGGTTTGCGATTCCAGGGCAGGAAAAGAGGAAAAAAAGATGCTAGAGATAGGCATCACTATCGGGGTCAATATCCAGTCCAGCAATATTCTGCGAAAAGGTTTCTTTCCCCTTCTCGGCGGAGCCAGTAAGGTTGAGATAACCAAGGTCACAATCATGCCAAGCCAGGCAACTGCCAACATCTCCTTATAAACAAAATTGAAGGAATAAGCTACAATATCTTCTCTAAAATTATTTTCAAAAAGGGTGGGGATCCAAGCCGAGGTAGCCAGTAGTATCGATGCCGTGGACCAAGAAAGATGCGATTCCCAAAGAATAAGAGCATTTGCCCAACGGTCGAAAAAAGGAATTTTATGATCCTTGAAAGTATGCTCCATAACATATGGTATATCTGACACTCCCCAAGCCCACCGCTTTTTCTGAAGGTATTGCTCCTTCATAGTATTGCTGAAACTCCCTGCGAGGACTGCATCCTGATAAATTGGAGTGTACATTGGGACAACTTCATGACGACCGTTGAATTTGTAATATGTCCTCCAAAATTGATGTCCGTCCTCAACTATTGTCTTTGTCGACCAGAAATCCACCCTAACTAGTGCCTCCAAACTCTGTGCATGTGCAGAGAAATTTCGTAAACGCGATGGCCTGGTCGTTACAATCAACTGCCAAAATGAAGAACCCATGGCGATCAGTCTATTTAGCATCGGTACATCCCAGATATTGTTGAAGAACATCGGCAATGGCTGGAAACTTTTGTGGACGGGGTCTGGATCTGATAAATACTTATATGTAAGGTCAGATATGTATCTTCTATCCATAATGTGATCAGCATCCATAGTGGTCACAATAACATTCTCACGGTCAATTCCCTTTTTGTCAAAATATCCGAGAATTTGTTTACCGGCAAAAGTAATATTGCCGCCCTTGCCAACAATTTCACCTAGCATATCTTTGGGGTGCATAATGGCGCAAAAATATCCGAGGCGGCTACTATATTCTTTAGATAGAATTTTGCTGTATGATAAAGCTCTTTCTTTATCTCTTTCTTCCGTCGCCAAAACATAAACTATATTGGATTTTGGAAAATCAGAGTTGATAACCGAATCGAGAGATGATCTCAAGATATCAATATCTTCCTTGTATGTCGGAACTATCACCAAATGGTAAATACTCTGCCACCTATCCTCCGGAAATGCCCCCCTCAATTTCGAGAACCAGTCAGTTTTAATATCCTTACGATATTTTTTGTATCCGATAATCAGCCTATACGTCATAAAAAAGGTTTTTATGAGCCAGAAGCTGATGAAAAAGATCATAAACACAGCAAAAACCTTCGCCGAGATCAAAGCCAACAAGAGCGGCGCAAGTAACAAAAACCATGCGATTGCTCCTGGCAAAATCTCAAATAGACGTCGGTATTTCCAGTTAGACATTGGGCATATTTCTTAAATAAAAGACTTCTAAAATAAAGATAAATATAGTGATAGCCAACGAACCCATCATTAGCAGATATGCAATTTCCTTTTCCTTCCGGTATGAGAAAACGGCAAGAACCGTATTTAAAATAAGTATAATGAATAAGTACTTTAAGGGAAAGACTCCTATCTTTAGAAAAACACCAACCTGATAGTCAACCAGATATTTAGACCAAATTAGATAGATCGGAATTACTAATAAAACTATCCCAACAAAAAGCCATCTGTTGATATGATCGTCGACCATGACTTCCTTTAGATATCGTGAGTTATCAATTATTCTTTGATTCATCTTATATGAGTTTTTAATGGAGCCGATGAGAGGAGTTGAACCTCCGACCTCTTCTTTACGAAAGAATTGCTCTACCACTGAGCTACATCGGCAATTTGTCCACGACAATTTGGGCAACAAAGATATTCTCCCTGAAACCTATACTATTATAAATTCAGTTCATTTTCAATCCGATTGGCAAAATAATATTCCAAACTGAGTTTTGGGTAACAAAAAAAGTGTAATCTAAACATATTGCCAGTCTTATATATTTCCCGTTTTTGAGCATAAATTTTTGAATATTTTGGACATCCTGGAGAGAGTGTCTCCATTCATCTGTATCCTTCTCCGTAATCAAACTATTCCCCGACAACAGGCTCGCCGCTTACGGGGGAATAATTGAAATCATTTAAACAAGCTCCGTATATCTCTTTTTTATTGTGCAGTAAAGAATGCATCTGAGGGATAAACAAGGTTACTATCACTATCAACCATGTATGGAATATTAACAAAATATGTAGTTCTACTTGTCAGTTCATCAGGGAAGGTTATCTCAAAACCGTTATCTTTTATCTGATTAATATTTATTTTTATACTTGTGATTGAGTCGTCATTATTGTATTTGCCTACCATAATTCTTTGATATTTGAACATTAGATCATAGTAGCTAATACCATTTTTCCAGTAGTTCCCTACAAGGTTGGCATCATCTAAATCAACCTTACTGTCGCCGTTTAAATCAAAACTAACGCAAGAATCAGTAATATTTACCATGCAACCTTTAACGATCCCTGCCAGTCTTGTCACTTCGTTTATCGGTATTGTGCCATTTTTTTCCACCACAATATCATTCAGATAGTTAACTAAGTTGTTATATTTTGGGTCAATATGATCAGCAAATTCTTTTGATACGAAATTATTAGTAACGATAACAGATGCTTCCGGATTTTTTGGTCCTTTTTCAATATAAGTCAGGCCGTATTCGGGCTGATTCTTGGTTATCTGATTAAGTCCAAATGAAATGTAGCTATTACCAAAGTCGTAATTATACAAAGGATTACCAACTTTATCAGTTATTTTATCAATATCGTTGATTTCATATCCAGCATTATAATAGAGCGGCAAGCTAGGGATAACATCAAAAGAAGTGGGCGAAACCATTTTGACAGCTACAGGTATTTTTTTGTAAATTCTAGCTGCTAGCGAGATAGAAATACTTTTTGTCGAATCAGGTAAATATGGTTGATTAAAGGTGTAACGTCGTTTAAAAGTACCAGCAGCAATATCACCCATGTTTTCTGCCTTGACTAACTGTAAGTCAGCCGCTGAAAGAGTTTTTACTTTCGCTAAATCAGAAGTTCCCAGATTTGAATTTTCACTAGCAAAAACGCCTATTTGATATGTTTTACCTTTTTTGAGATTTGAAATCGTAATCTGCCCGTTTTTGTCCCAGATTCGCTGAACAGGAACACCATTTAATGTAATCGTCTGACCGCAATAAGCAGTCGTACTTGTTTGGAAGGAAATTGAGCGATTTAATGATTTAACACTTGTAATTTTAGGATTACAACGATTTGATTCGGTCGAAACAAATACAAAATATGGACTGTCAGCCTTGTTAAAGTAATGAGTGGCGACAGTTTTTGTTTGATTGCTGCAACGCGTAAAAAATCCATATTTTTTGCAAATACGCTGACTTGTAAACAAGCCTACTTTATATTTTCCGCTTTTTTTAATTCTTTCATCACTGATATTTATTTTACCGTTTATTACTGGCTTTTTGATCGAGAAAGAATTTTTTGTGTCGGAAATAATTCCATAATCAGCGTGACCGGCAATTGTGGCGGTAATATCGTTTTTAGTATCAATATTCCAATCTGCATATCTTATTCTAGAATCACTCTGGTCACCATTTTGAACTGAAACAACTTTGACCAATCCTGAATAATCTTTTAGTGAGACATAGGTCTTGCATCTCCCATCGGGCAAGGCGTCATTTTTGGGTGGCTGTTCGTCCGGCTTTATTTGGCTGCATTCTCCTACCAAGCGGTTCTGTGCATCATATGCCTTAAAGTCAATATATTTCGTTGTTGAATTATAACTGATTGAATATGCAATTTTTGAACCCTCCTTGTCTCCTGCCCCAATTTGACCCCCGAAAGTATTTGTCGAGACTTCCCCTTCGTCTGGATTAATGAACGGGTACTGATGGGTAAACCAATCAGATGTTTTTTCATTTTCAACTTTTGGAATTACATCTGCGACTAACTTTATTAACAAAGAGTCAGTAATTGTCTGTTTAGCATTAACCTGTTCTAAATATTTGGCATTGAAATTTTTATAGAAATTGCTGTTCTCCAAATAAATTTTATAAATCACTGCCGAGCCTGCACCATACGGATCACTATTTTCTGCGGTTTTAGTTTTTGAGTAATCATCCTCTGGCTTATTATTTTCGATCATAGCCAGTCCACCTCTAATAACTGGGTACTGATTAAAATCTTGCAGTAATATTTCGGTCGCGCTTTCAGTCATCCCTTCCTCCCAAAGAGGGCGCAAAATATACGGACCGTGGAAGGCATGAATAAGCTCGTGGGTATTTGTATGCTTGCTTAGCATTCCATCTGGGGTAAACTTTAGAGCATTTTCTCCACTCGAATAACAAGACCTTCCGTAGGAACAATTATCGGTTGATACAACCTTTATTTTGTCGGTAATTGAGCGCTTGCCATAAAAAGCTTCGATTTTGGGGTACATCTCTAAAAGATTATTTCTTGTCTCTTGCGGAATATCTACTGCAAAATCAAAATTATCTTCTATTTTAGTAATTGTATTTTGACTTGGGACAGACGCCGATCTAGTTTGAGGATCTTGTGGATTCTGATTTATTTCCTGATTGTTCTTATCGAGAACAACAACTTGTCCCAGGTCAGCCGATTCATCAGATGATTTAAGAGAAAATTGTTTTTGGTTAATTTCAGCGATGATTTCCTTATTGATCGCTGCTAAATTATTGATATCTCGAAGGGATGTCTTTCTGTAATTATAAAGAGCCGTTTCAATCTCCTGTTTGGTGTAGTCAAGTTGAATTCTTGGGATAACATTAGTTTGGTTTGTTGTCGCATTGGCCAGAGTCGCAAGATCAATTGATGCTGGAGTTGCGACAGAATCTGCTAAGAAGTTAATCTTTTCAATACTGTAATAGCCGCCCCCAACTAAGACGATAGTTAGCAAAATAATACTTAATAGAACAATATTTTTTCTTTTCATTCCCCACTCCAAGCTATAAATTTATCTAAATATATACCTCTAGCAATTAAATTAAAACCTTTTATGACAACAAAAACAAATTCGATTAGGTATCTACAAGTCGAAATTTAAAGCTTCCTCAACCTTATTTTCCAATGAATCCAAAATTTTCTTCAAGTCTGAACCTTTGGTTTGAATTGTCTTTGTCGCTAACAACGGACTAAATAACAGCCATTCCTCTTCATAAATTCTAGGATTGACATAAATGTCATATCGAGAATCAAAGCCAAACGGATAAGCACAGCCAGGTTTGGCCCCAAAATACTCTTTCAACTCGTCTTCGGTGGACAGACGAACCTTTTTGACTTTCAATCTTTCTTTTATTGCATCAAAACTCAACCGATTGCCCTGAAGCGTTATATAAACGATTAATTTAGTATCGGCTTTCAATACCATGCATTTCATTTCTGCTCCAGAGAATCCCGCTTCCTTTTGCACTTCTTCCAGCTCACTGTAAGTCAGGGCTTCCTTGTGAGAAAACAGCCTGTAATCGGCAAGATTATCATCAAGCAAAGAAATTATTTTTTCGTAAATATAATTTTGATCAATCATTTGTAATCTATTCTAGCGCGTAACTCTGGAGGGAACTTCCATTTTAAATTTTGGAGCGGGTAACGGGAATCGAACCCGTGACTCATCCTTGGGAAGGATACATTTTACCACTAAACCATACCCGCAAAGAATCGATTTAAGCGTATTTCAATATCTAAATTATCACGAAGCAGGCAAAATCACAAGAATTTCACTCTGCCAAAAAAATTAATAAAATTATTTACTTTAAAATGCATAATTTCAATTTTCTTTTCGGATAAAATATAGCCAGGTCGAAATATTTTAAAAATTAAGGAGGAAATATGCATAAGTTAGTTGCCACTACCTTCATTGGAATCATGCTATCATCACAGTATTTTTTGGCTGATCAGGCAAAAGCTGACGATTTTGACAATACTCAAACCCAGCTTCCTACTATTTATTATGCTGAGAAAAAACAAAATGATACATACTTGATGCAAAAGAAAGGTCATTCTGAAGCGAATACTCTCGCGACATTCCCTGGCAATCCTTCGAGCTACAAAATGAGCCCCGACGGGAGTAATCTCTTTCTAAACTATGGGAATGAAATCAAGAATTACAATCTCGAGACGAAAGAAACAAAAAATATATATAAGCCACTCTATCAGATAACCAATCTAATTTATTCCCCCGACGGAAAAAACATCGTTTTTGTGGATCAGAGTAAGAAACTTTACAATAATTACAGAATTCACAATTACAATTATGTGGACGATCGAGATGAAGTGATATTTCAAGGGCGTGGCTTAAATGCTCTCTACCCTTATGCTTGGCGGCAAGATAATATTATCGTATTCATAGGTATTCGAGGTAATAACGAAACCCTATTTTACTTCGATTTGAACACGAAGAAATTCAAGCAGACAGGTTATAAAAACCCGTATTGGCTAAGCCCAGACGGGCGCTATGTAGCAATGCCAAACCAACACTTTGGAGACGATTATTTCTCATCAGCCTATAATCATAATGTTTACGACCGAAATAATAACGAAAATTATAACTATTCTGATTACTATAATGGCACATATAGTATGATGGATCCTGTGTCAGGGCAAGATTACGGGAATATTGGCTATCCCCAATATAGAAATAAAATCATCGGATATCATCCGGATAACAACAATATAATGTACCAATCCTATGATTATCAGAAAAAAGTTCCATATTACTTTGGACAAACAATCGGCCAAGGACAAAACTATAAAATCGATAGTCCCCATGATGAATTCAGCAAATGGCAATCGGGCAATACCGATATAAAAATTTATGGCAATGTTTATATCATCTACGCCGCCAATCAGGAGTTGTACAGGTCGAATAATCCTGTTGACTTAATCTACTCTCATTATGATAATGACGGGGACAATCCCGATTACTATTATAATAAAGACAGGGGCAAAGATGAAAACTATAACGACAACGAAAATTACAATTCCAATTATACAAATATGTCTAGCGTCTCGGTAAGGAATTTCTCCTTCAACCCCAGCACCATCACAATAAACCGGGGGACCACGGTGGTCTGGAAAAACGACGATAACCACGATCATACCGTGACAGCCTTCGACAAAACTTTCGATTCCGGAACAATAGCCCCTGGGGGGACTTATCAATACACCTTTGAAGAAAAAGGTGGTTTTTCCTATTATTGTACCCTTCATCCCGAAATGCGGGGGAAGGTTTACATCAAGTAAATATAAACTTCCGGAGATTAAATATAGTACAAGAGAATTTAAAAACCGGCCTCCGCGTCGCGGGCCTCAGGCCGGTTTTTTTATCTATTATGACTCCATTCCCTCGTCGCCTTCTTTGCCCTCGCCTCTTTCGATCAATTTCTTAACCATATAGCCGCCGATCATCCCTGCTTCATGAGTAGTCATGTTGGGGCCTACTTCTTTGATCCCGAGCTCCTGTCGAACTTCTTCTTCCAGCCGTTTAAGTTCCTCTTTGCTTTGCATTTTTAATCACCTCCTCATATACAATTTAGATAATCTTTTTAATCAACGATATGCAATCTTGCCAAAACACAATTGTTATTTTTTATAATTAAAATTTCAAAATCAGATAAAGCCAAGCCCTTTGAAATAATTTATTCTAGGATAAAATATTAAAAAAGGAATTCGCCATGAGCACAGGAATCGACGTTTTCGATACTACAATCCAAAAAAGCAATTTGTTGATTAACGAAATTGGCCGAGAGCTAGGTTGGGAAGAACGGCCTCAACAGACATACCAGGCATTGAGAGTGGTTCTACATGCCTTACGTGATCGTCTACCCGCCGAAGAAGCTATGCACTTTGTCGCTCAATTGCCCCTTTTAATCAAAGGGGTTTTCGTTGATGGCTGGAGCCTTGATGAAGTTCCGATCAAAATGAACCGCAAAGAATTTATGACGAGAATTGGCGATGAGTTAAAATTGGATATCGAAGGTGGAATTGAACGAGTAGTTCATACAGTAATAAACAAAGTATTTGAAACGATTGATCCAGCTGAAGCGGATAAAATTATTGCTGTTTTACCAGAGGAAATCGGAGAACTAATTATTTGTTAACTATTATTTCCAACACCTTCTGCCTGCTAATAATAAGATAATCCCTATCCAAACAAAAAACTTCAAGAGTCATAGTATTTTGGTAATTATTTGACTTTAATAATTTAAAAATCATTTGCCAATCAATATCTCCACAGCCGACAGGTAAATGCTGATCCAGCTTGCCATTATTATCGTGAATATGAAGATGTATGATTTTTTGGCCGAAGACTTTAAAAAAATTCTTTGTTAAAAGAAGAGGATTATTATTAATATTTGTATGTCCAATATCAAGGTGAATAAAAAGATCCGGCACTGAGGACAAAATTCTTTTGAAGACCGCAGCTGTATCAAATGGCGCCAGGGAATTCTCAAGCATGAGTTTTAATCCGATTTCATTCGTGTGTCGAATTGCTTTACCTAAAAAACTGATGTTAGCATCAATAACAGCAGCAATATCTTGATGAGAGGAATAATAAAATGGATGGATGTTGACTTTCTCTGCTCCAACCGACTTCAAAAAATCAAAAGCCTTCTTTAGCTCATCAAGAGATGCTTTGCGGATTTCTTCGACCGGAAATATCGCAGGCAAGGACGGACTAGTATGGCCGACTACCTCTAACTTCGAATCCAGCAACATTGCCCTAATTTCCTTGGCATTATAATTATCGGAAAAAGGGGGCTCATAAGTCAGATCTATGAAATCAAAATCATGATTTTTTACCCAATTAATCTCCTCTAAAACATTCTCTCTTGGATGATTCATGACGCCGAATTTCATTTTAAATCCTCCAGCATAATTTCTTCCAAAAGTCGTTTACTTTTCTCGAAATTCTTAAAGGATTTATCTATCGTTGTGATTCTGACATTTTCAAAATCTCGTAGTAATAGTTGGTAAAAATCACGAACGACCCTGAAAGCTAGATCATCTTTTTCCTTTTCATAAGCGATAGCCAGGAATATTAGATCTCGGAGAACTCCTGTCCGAAACCAGAAGTTCTCCGGCCAAACCTCGTTCTGATTTAGTTCTCCGACAAAAGCGGTGATCGTTTTCTTGTTGTATACAATACTGCGGGCAACTCTCCTGTTTCCCTCAAGGATATAATAGCCCGGCGGTTTATCAATAACGCCGCCCCGAGCATCGAAAAAAACAACGATTGGAAAATTGTCTCTTTCTGGATATTTGTATGAATGCATATCGGAATTTTTTTTCTGTTCTTCCAGATTGCCGGCATTCTTTGGTTTATTCAAGAAACTAATAACCTCCGAAGCAGAATAGGGGGCTTTTCCCATGAAACCACTGAAAGTTGGGTAGTCCCATGTAATCACTATCTCGGCAAGAGGGACCTCTTTTTTACTCCATTTCACATTGTCGGCGGTAATCCAGAACAAAAGGCTTTTTAATTTCAGCCCTCTGGCGAAACCGCCAAAAAAATTCCAAAAATCATGAACCGGTTCAAGCTCATATTTTTTTCCATCGAACCACCCAGAAATGTTCAAATCAATCTTTTTCCATTCTTTGGGATCAATATCGGGTAATAGCTTCCGGAGATCATGCTGAATCTGACTAACAGCTATTTCAATCCTTTCCTTTTCATAGAAATGTTTAGGGTATTTTCTGATCATAGGGAAAAAATATCATTTAAATCGCTCCTTTATTTGATGAGATTTCATTAAAATCAATTTCTCACACTCTAAAACCTTTGCTTTTTGGCCAATTTAGCAATTTTGACAAAAAATCTTTGGCATTTTTTGCACTTAAGCTAATGTCTATCTTTATACGAAGTATTACCTTGTAAGTAAATGCTTGATTCTCAAGCTATTATTAAAAAGGAGTTCGATGAACATTTTGAGAAAATCTTTTGTAGGAGGGCTCATTATAGCTATTATTCTAATGGCTATATTCATAATTATTTCTGTACTTCGGGTCTTTAGAGATACTGGTATTTCGCCAACCACCCAATCTACGGAGATTGTAGAGGCTGCTCAAAACATCGATAGCGACTTTTCCACAGAACCTGAAAACAAAGTAACAGCCGATCCCGCCTACGTCGCAATAACAAACAAGGTTGACGCTGCTCCAACAAACAAGGTTGACGCTGCTCCAACAAGCACAGTCGCCTCGACAGAAGAGGATGCAACGGTGCAAGATACTACTTCGCCGGAAATTGTCTCTTTTATCCCAAGTCCCGACAGCACAGAAGTCTCTGTAAAAACTGAAATTTCGATTTTATTTAATGAAGAGATCAGCCCGGACTCCATAACAACAGATAGTTTCATCGTCAAAAATGTGGCAGGTCCAGTTAGTGGAACAATAACATACAGCGAAAAAAAGGCCGTATTCCTGCCAGATAACTATTTGAACTACTCGACTGATTACATTGTTTCAATCACTAATTCTGTTAAAGACATCTCCAATAATCCTTTTAGCGGAATAAACTGGCAATTTACCACGGAGCTACAGCCTGAAATTACTGTGAATACTAAATTATCGGATTTTGAAACAGGTACAACTGATGATTGGGATGAAGACGCCTCCATTATGACTCCGGGCGGAAATTCAAACTACGCTCTAAAATTGCACAATTCTGCCGGCTTCAGCAGCGCGACAAAGAAACTGATTGATAATAACATTCTGACAAATTACTCGAATATTGAGCTGGACATCAATACTTTTGGCAACGCCCTCTATGATGGGGACGGTTCTGCACTCGCTTTCGAACAGGGCGGGGAGTGGAAAATGATTTCCATTTCAGAATATGCCGATGGAGCAAAAACTAATTGGCAGCATATCAAGATTCCCCTCTCTGACTTCAGCGGATTAAGCCTGAATAATAAGGTTGATTTCATCCACTTTCGCTTTTGGAATGATCAGGAGGCTGATTACGCCATCGATAATATTGTCCTGTCGGGGAAGATTATGAGCACTCTTATGGCCCCTACCGAGGTATTAGCAGTGCCTCTCTCTGCTAACGAAATAAGGTTGAATTGGCAGGGTAACGCTACAATTTTCAAGATTTATCAGGAAGATCAATTAATCGGAGAAACAAATAATATGGAATTCACTGTTAATAACTTGATGGAAGATACTCTCTACAATTTTCACATCATTGCGACCGATGGTGTCTCCGATCCAAAATCCTCAAACGAGGTCAGCGCCAGAACATTGAAGAATAATACCTCGATTATTGCAGATTTCGAAGATAATACGAACGGCGGCTGGATTGGCGATGCCATCTTGACTGCCGGATTTAATTCCTCTTATGCTCTGCGCCTCACAAATACAGAAAATGATGCAGCAGCCATTCACAAAGATTTCAATAATGATTTTGCGAAAGGTTATGACAAAATTGAGTTTGACATCAATCTAAACGGAGCAACTTATCTCGAGCCGGGTTCAGCGACCATAGGGTTCGAACAGGATGGTTGGAAGGGAGTCTCAATAATGCCTTATATTGATCCGACCAATCCTTCATGGCAGCATGTTGAGATACCATTTAGCGCCTTCACTGAATTGGATACGGAACGACCGATCGCGTATGTCGAATTCCGATTCTGGGATTCAGTCTCAGGCAACTTTGACCTCGATAACATCTCTTTACAATAAGGTGAACAAAAAATGACCGGAATAACCGGTCATTTTTTGTTGGCAACACCAATGTTTTTTATGAGAGCTTCCCTATTATGAGAGAACAATAAAAAAAGGTTCTATGGAAATTAACGTTGATGTAAAAAAATTAATTAAGCAAATCCACTGCACTAAATTAAGTGTTGATGACGATTTGATCGATAGTATTATCGGCCTTAATTATCATGAGCAAGAGATTGATCAATCAAAACTGATCCAACAGTTGGGAAAGGAACAATATATCCACGAACCTACTCCTTACGCATATTTGCGCCAGTTTATTAACTTTTTGAACCCAGACCAAGATCATACTATTTATGATCTTGGTTCTGGTTATGGCAGAGTCCTAATTTATTGTGGAATTGTAAATGATGCCAGATTTAAAGGTATCGAGATCGTCCATAATCGTATTGCTGAAGCAAATCTTGCCATAAAAAGGCTCAAGTTAAAGAATGTTGAATTTTTCGAGGGAAATGTGCTGAATTACAATCTTGACGATGGTGATATCTTCTTTCTCTTTAACCCATTTTCTTATAATACACTGTGGCAAGTCGGTCTGAAGCTAAAGAGAATTGCCACCAAAAAACCAATCAAGATTGCTACATGGGGCGGCACTTCAAATGACTTTTTTGATCAAGCCGACTGGCTAAACGAAATAACTCCGAAAAATCAACCAGATGAATTCTTTCGTATGCAGTTTTTTGAGTCCAAAGAGCCGATAGCAGAAAAGTAAATTTTATAAACTATTTTAGATTTCCTCTGGCTTTTTCAGCCTTGATAATACGATCTATGGCTATAATGTAGGCACTGGTCCGAAGATCAATATTACCCTTTTCTAGATAAAGATCATAAACCTTATGCCAAGAACTTTCCATTATTTTAAATAGCTTTTGTTCTAAATAATCCTCATCTAGAATGTCGCCAGTCTTGTTTTGCGCCCATTCGAAGTATGAAACAATCACACCGCCAGAGTTAGCGAGAATATCTGGTATAACTGTCTTGCCGTTCTTGAACAATAACTCATCTGCGTCGTTGCTAACAGGACCATTCGCCAACTCCAAAAGATACTTGGCCTTAATCTTGCTAGCATTTTTTGAGGTAATTTGGTTCTCAAGAGCAGCTAGAACCAGGATATCCACATCCATTTCAATAAGCTCTTCATTGGTTATTTTCAAAGCGTTATGATTATATTCGGTGACTGAAAGCTTTGTCGTCTTGACCTCGATTACATCCTGAATGTCTAGGCCTTTTGAATCGGCCACTCCCCCCTTACTATCGCTTACTGCTATAATTTTAAAGCCATCGTTATAGAGCATTTTGGCAATATTCAAACCGGCGTTACCGAAGCCTTGAATCGCCACAGTCGGCTGCTTGGATAGGTTTCTAACATGATGAAGTAATTCTTTGATGATTATAAAACCGCCTCGTGCTGTCGAGTCACCTCTTAATTTGAGGCCGCCAAGCTCGATTGGCTTGCCAGTGATCATAGCAGGTTCATGATGCCCTACCTTCTTTTCATACTGATCAAGCATCCAGCCCATGATTTCTGGTGTCGTATAAACATCAGGAGCAGGTATATCTTTATCGGCTCCAATCACTTTATAGTAGGCGTCAACATAAGCACGGCTCACTTTTTCAAGGAACTCCTTCGACCGGCCCTTTGGATTAAATTTGGCTCCTCCCTTTGCGCCACCATACGGGAGGCCGGCTAATGAGTTTTTGAGAGACATCCAAAACGAGAGGGATTTTACTTCATCCTCGGAAACATCCGGATGAAATCGAATACCACCCTTTCCAGCGCCCAAGGCTTCATTATGCAAGATCCTCCATGTTAATATCTTTTCTCCCTCTATCTCTATCTCGGCAGTCGAAATCCTCTTGGGTTTCAAAAGATATTTGATGGTTTCGTCGTCCAAAAGCATCAACGCCTGAATTTGCTCTACTCTCGCAATAATATTATCAAAAATGGCCATTCTGACTCCTCTAATAATTTTATCTAACTAAATGCTATAATTAATTACCAATATAACTATTGTACACCTCTTGGCCGCCAGAAATAAAATAGCTATAATGTTACTAACTAATTATTAGTTTAGCCCTATAGTTTAGCAATTACTATGACCGATAAAACAACAACATTCAAACTAAATTTCCGCCAGCTATTTCTCGGACTGATTGCACTCGCTTTTATCTGGATTATCTACACTCATTTCGCTCAAGTAAAGCAAGTTTTTATTGTCCTGCTTCAGGGCAAATGGTACTGGCTTGGGATCGCCCTGATCATCGAGTTTTTTTATTTTTTAATTTACGCCAATATTTATCAGCGGATGTTCAAAATTGTTGGAGTCAAAAAAACCGATATTTATGAACTCCTACAACTAACTTTTGCTTCGATATTTATCAATGTTGCAATCCCTCTTGCCGGCGCGAGCAGCATCGCCCTTTTTGTCGATAGTGCAGTTGCAAGAAATCAATCAGCAGCAAAAACAGCAATAGGCGCGACACTCTCAATGATTGGCAATATTGCTGCCTTCCTGGGAATTCTTTTCGTTGGGCTCATGCTGTTGGCAGCACAGCAATCGTTAAAGCCATATATATTAATTACCGCTTCAATCCTCTTTATGGCAATATTTTTTGGTTATGGCCTTATTATCCTAAGTTTCAAGAAACCCAAAATCGTCGGTCTGATTTTTCGCATCATAAATACGGTCGTTAAAAGATTGGCTGGAATATTCGGACAAGCAAAAAATATCAAAGATAGCTGGGTAGACGAGACCATTCATGAATTGGAAACGATCGGCGTTCTTTTGAAAGGAGAGCGAAATAAATTGCTGAAGATACTATTGCTCGCTTTCATTTCGCATCTAGCTGGCGTTACCGCGTTGTTCTTTACCTTTCTTGCGTTCGGCGGACCCTTCTCAATCGCCTTGCCGATAATCGCATACTCTATTGCGATACTTTTCACGATCATTTCGATTACACCCCAGGGGATCGGCTTCTCAGAGGGTGCGATAATACTTGTCTTGTCTAGTTTGGGCACTCCAATAGCGACTGCGACTGTTATCGCGCTGGCCTTTCGAGGTATTTCTTTCTGGCTGCCATTCCTGGCAGGATTCTTTATTTTAAACCGGTTCAAAGCAGATTCTTCTCGCAAATCTTTGGCAAAATAGCTTTCTTATCTAATAAAGTGTTAATATATAGTAGATTAAATAGGAGGAAAAATGGCACCCGAGATATCACAGGAGGATAATCAGCCTGAAAATAGTTTGACACCAGTACAGCCGGCGCCGGCTGTGTCTGAGGATACCCAGACTCAGCCCCCACCACCAGTTCAGCAGCCAGAGACAATTCCGAGCTCAAATCCCGAACCAGCAACAGAAAGTGATCCGATTGATTGGACTAAAAAAATTAGACCGATTCTTGTTGCTATTATATTGTTAGTTGCACTCGTTGCCGCAGGATATTATGTTTACAAAAGTTTTGTGGTCCAGGAGAAAGGTTCAAACAGCAATGAAAATACGAATATTTCCGCTACTCTTCCTAAAATAAATTATACTGTAGGCGCCAATGTGGATGATCCAACACTATCGACACTCTCAACAGAGAATTACACAGTTAGTTATCCAAAGACATGGCAAGTATCTAGCAGCACAGCGGCTGTTAGCATTAAGAGCCCTCAAAGTACTAATAGCGCTAGCTTAGGTACTGAGTCAGATCAAAACGCTGACGTGTTGATTAGTTCTCTTGCTTATAAAGAGGCATCTTTCCCAGACGGTACAAATGATCTACCGGCTACTCAAAGTCACCTAAATCAGGTTCTGAGCTTCGCTCTGCAAATCGATCAAAATGCGAAACCAATCTCGGCTGGTAGTCTTCAGGGATTTGCTGCTGTTTCAAGTGCAAATAATGTTTCCTATCTCAATGTAATCCTTGCTGACAACTCCAATATTATTTTGTTGAAATTTGAAGATACCGATAGCGTCGAAACACTTTCGATAGATCAGAAAAAAGTTTTGGATGAGTTCAAGCCACAAAAATAATACTATTCCGTTTGAGTGTCTTCGGTTTCGATAATCCTAGTTTCGATATTTCCGGTTGCATAGTCATGCGAGACCGAGACTATTTGATGTTCAGGATAAGTATTTAAGTGGTCCATTGCTGCTGCTTCGTCGTTAGTATAAAAATTATCTCCTTCCTCTGCACAAACATATTTGGTCATAAAACTCCTTTCCTTCACCGAAGATAGAGGAAACCTGATTGTATTTCATTGGCAAATACTCAATATTCGGCTGAAATTTTGATAATTTCTGGTTGAAGAAGAATGCCAAATTCCGATTGAATTCTTTCTTGGACAAGACTTATTAGCTTAGATACATCCTCTGAACTTGCGCCTCCTGTATTGACAATAAAATTCGGATGTTTTTTGGAAATCATGGCCCGACCTATTCTAGCTTCTGACAATCCCGCCGAAGCAATCAGAAAAGCAGCAGGGATCACCGGAAACGGATCATTCTTTATTTCTTTCCGACCAAATTGGATTAATTTGCCTGGCGCTTGATCTACCGGAAAATTTTTAAAGGTACTGCCTGCACTCGGAAAATCTAACGGCTGACGTTTCTGACGGTAATCGATTTTCTGTTCTATTGCCAACCTAATTTGGTCACTATTTCCCATCTTAAATTCTAGTTCGGCTGATAGTATAATCTCTGGCAATTTGTGTGACTTAAAAATACTGCTCCGATAGCCGAAAAGGCACTCTTTATTCCGTCGTAATAACATATTTTCCGTTTTAAAATCATAACTTTTCACACTTATAATAGAATCTTTCATCTCTCCGCCAAAAGCTCCGGCGTTACCATAAATTGCACCGCCGAGAGTCCCTGGCAATCCCCCAGACCATTCTAGGCCGGAAAGGGAATTCTCGATACAGTAGTTGTTTAATTTGTCTATCGCGAGGCCTGCGCCAATGCTAGCAGTTTCTTTATGAAAGTTGATAGTATCAATTGAATTTTTAGCAATCAGTCCTCTAAATCCGGCATCGTCAAAGAGTATATTTGTAGCTTGGCCAATCACAAGAATATGCTTTTGATCAAGCCCTTTTGCCTTTGCAATTTGCCGCCATTCCGTCAAACCACTTTTTAATTGATCAGCTGTCTTAAAATCTAGAAAATAATCAGCAATTCCGCCTATTTTATAATTACTGACTTCTCGGAGAGAAATATTTTGTTTAATCAGATAAGCCATTGCCTTATTAAATCAAATAATTAAGCTGCTTTCTAGTGTGATCTCTAAAATCTTCTGGGGCAGTGTTCAATGTATATATAAAAATAAAATACGGATTGGCGAGCTATGTTGCTCGCCAATCCGCTAGCCGATCATCGTTTCAATAGCCGTCACAACTGCCATATACAAATGATCGTCTGGTATCAGGATTTTTCTGTTTTTTCCGGATTGACCAGCAATCAAGTCCGCAAAGGACTCCGGTGTCGGCGTGTGAAGATAACCGAAGGTAAACTCCGGCCTGGCACGAGTTATTCTGTAGATCAAACCGTTGCAAATGAATCGCTCAGCATCAGTTGATAACTCGGCATCAACACCTCTGAGCCTGATTGCTTTAACGAGGGCCTCATTGTCAGCTGTGGTCACCACATATTCCGGCCCTTCATAATCAATCGTCACTCCAGAATATTGAACGCCCAACGAATCTGGGTACTGACTGTCCATCTCGTTGTATCCACGGGACTCAACTCTAATTCGGGGTGCTCGGCTGAAGTAGCCAAGCGAAAGAATAACATCAGGACTAAATTTATCAATCAGCCCCAAGAGGATCTCTGGAGCGCTTGAATATGACGAAGGCAGTACCTCTCCGTAAATTGCCAAACCGCAACTTAATTGAATTCCATGCAATTCTCGAACAATGGACTCAGTAGGATTGCGCTCGTAGCTACCAAAGGGTCCGAAACCGGTAAGCAAAGCAGTTTTACTCACTGAAACAAACCTCCTTCTCAACAACTCTGCGGTAAATACTTAATACCAGCTATTGCTATCCATCGTCAACTAGTCTGACAGAGATAATGATCAAGAAAGTGAAGCCGTAATTCCGGAAACCCTATTAAATGTATTTATTCTTCGAATGGTGCTCTTAAAAATGAGAAGTCTGTCTCTGTACTAATAAATGACCATAGTTCTCGTCGCTCCTCCTCGAACAATAAGAAACAGGGAAATAGTAAGGTTTTTGGAATCACAGAGTGAAGCTATTGACAAATGTCGGTTAGAAGTGATATAATATATATACTTACTAATTTGTACTCACTTTAAGTATCTGTTTTAAGTATTTGACTAGCGGCGACGCAACTTTTGCAAGATCTCTAATCTCGACCCAATATTTTTTGGCGTATATTCCTGCCTGACGGCAGGCAGGCGACCAAAGGGCGAGCTCCGCCAGCTGGCGGATTCAAGATCAATGTCAACTAGTCACCTCGTATGCACTCTTTGCAAACAAGCTAATTTTTTTGGCCCTCCGCCAGCTGGCGGAATGGGCAGGTTTTTAATCCTTGGAATTATCTGGCAATATAATTTGCCAATCCTCGGCACTTCGAGACCTCATAAAATAAAGTTAGCTGTTTGAAAAGAACTCCTCTCTAAATTATTAATCTCATTCGTACTCTCGATTTAATAATTAATTCTCTATTTTTTTATGAAAAACAAATACAAGGGCAATATTTTAGCCCTTACTATCCATCTGATGTTTTCGAAGCGCATTACCGGTCCAGTAATGATGCTCTTTTATCAGTTTTTCGGTTTGAATTTCACTCAAATTGGAATTTTGTCAGGCATCTTCTGGCTTAGTGATGCTTCGCTTGAAATATTTGGTGGAGCATTTTCGGATGTCTATGGTAGAAAAAAGGCATCTATTCTTTATGCCATACTTGGTATGACGACTTTCGCCATATTTATCTTTGGTAATTCATTTTGGCACTTTGCATTAGCGAACTTGATCTATGGACTATCTTTAGCCATTGGGTCAGGTAATGCCAGCTCATTTCTTTATGACACATTGAGAGTATTAAAACTCGAGCATCAATTTAGGAAATATCGAGGCAAGGTTATCTTTCCACAAAAAATATTCAATGGTATTATGCTTTTAGTTTTACCATATCTTTATCTACACAATATTAGATTGCCTTTCGTTCTTGGGTTTATATTTTCACTGATAGCATTTCTTTCGGCTTTTCTCTTTTTCAAAGAGCCACCGAAAAAAAAATCTGATTGCCACAAGAAAATATCACAAGCCGTTCTTGGGTCGTTCAAAGAAATTATTTCAAACAAAAAATTAATCATCTCTGTTTGTTTGCAATGTCTGTTCGGATTTATTCTCCTGCTATTTGAGTACTTCCAGCCAATTATTAAAGCTGCTGGTTTGCCGTTAGCATATTTTGGATTGGTTTATTGTATTGCCAGATTTTTTGAAGGATTTGGCGGTTATATCACTCATAAATTTGAGCAATTCTCGAATAAAAGACTATTTGGTTTCAACGCATTATTAATTCTTGTTACTCTTCTTGGCTTTGGTTTTGCAAATAGCTATTTTCTGATCATATTTATTATGATGACCGGATTGCTTGATGGTGTCACTGATATTTTAATAAATAGTACTATTAATAAAGAAGCAACAACCAAAAATAGAACGACTATCGCTTCAACCTCAAATATGATTAGCAGCTTCTTCATATCTGGGCTCATGGCCGTTTTTGGATATATTAGCGATCATGCTGGGGTTCAGGGGATGTTCGGCTGGGCAGGATTATCATTTGTAATTTTATCACTAGTCATCTTTATATTTGCAAAGAACAGCAAATCAGAGCAACAAAAATCAGAATTATCCCCGGCAGTATAATAAGCATTGTTAGAGAGAACTAATATAAAACAGATACAAAAAAACAGTCTAAATAGTTTACTGGCGGGATCGACCGGGCTCGAACCGGCGACCTCCACAGTGACAGTGTGGCGTTCTAACCAACTGAACTACGACCCCGCTGTAAACTATTTAGACTGCTTTCATTCCCCTCAAATCAAAGAGATTATAACAAAAAATTAGGTTAAAATCAACTTGAAAAGAAAACCCGGCAGTAATTGCTAAAAAAGCATAACTGCCGGATACGGATGTGCTGGGCGCGCCGGTTCAGCTTGCGCTGACGGAAGGGTGTGCTCCAACAAAGAGACTAGTAAAATACTATTTGGTGGAGCACACTCCCTCCCCGGCATACCCTACAATACATGACAGCGAATAGCTATCATCAAAAAATACCTCCCGAATAAATTGCCAATCAAATATTATACGGACTTTTGGCAAAAAAGCAAGGGCAAACCCAATTCCCAATTAATTTAATTGTATAAAAATGGGGGAGTACTTCTTGGTACTCCCCGTGCTAGGCGCCATAGTGCCTCCTGACTACAGCGGTCCAATGTTCGTTGATCTCCCTCTCCCACAAAAAGCGGGTGACATTCAGCTCAGCTTGACTGATCCGGCGCTTGACCTCCATAAATATTTCTACTTTCAAAGCAGCCATCTGGTCAGTGCCATAATCTGAAACGTCATCAGAAACTTTTTCGGCAAATACGCCGGCCACGATCTCCCTGGCTCTCTTGCGCTGTGAAGTAGAACCTTTGCCTGACATCTTCCTACCTCCCTGTTGATAATTGTAGCTACCCTGCTTGTAGACTAGCTGTCCACTCCTTCCAGCGACGGCTAACAGACAGAGTAATCCATTGATCAAACTGGGTAAAGCCTTCCTCGTGAAGAATTGCCTCAGCCTGCTCAACCGCTACCTCGTGGACACGGGCCAGTTCGAGAGGATCATCCCTCGATCCCGTAAATTGATGAGAGATTTCCCCAAAAACTCGGTCCACGACTTCTTCTATTCGAGCTAGCTCATCATCCTGCATTTGCTTCCCCCTCCCAAAAAGATGCTTCTTTAAGCTATAGCACTAAAGCTAAGTAAAAAAATTATATGAATTACTAACATTCTCTAAAAAGGCGAAAAATAGTTGACAATGTGAGCCAGGGTTGATAAAATCTTTATACCCCCACCATAGGTATGGGATAACAATAATATTGGAGCCAAAATGGATTCAAAACACGAGAAAACAATTATTAATTTTAAGAAGGCAAGAAGCCACATTGACAAAATCGTTACAATGATCGAGGATGGCGAATACTGCATTGACGTGATGCAACAAAATTTAGCTGTGCTTGGTCTTCTAAAATCTGCTCACCAGATGCTGATGGAAGGGCACCTAAATACCTGTTTTAAGAATGCGATGAAGTCAAATAATGAGAATAGAAAACGGGAAATGATCGAAGAAATTTTAAAGGTTTCCAAGCTAGCAAACAAGTGACATTGGTGTCAACCTGAACCGACTCAGTCGTCCCGAGCAAAGCCGAGGGATCCGTATCTTGATTCAGGATCAATTCATTAATAGATTCCAGATCAGGTCTGGAACGACAAGATATACGAGGGACAAAAAGTTATGAACAAAATTATATTACCAATCAAAGGCATGCATTGCCGCTCTTGCGAGATTTTGATCGAGGAAAAGCTTAAAGAATTTCCAGAAATCAAAAATGTCCAGGTCAGCTACAAGAAGAAGCAGGCTTTGATTTATACAAAACATCCGATCAATCAAGGTTCTTTGGAGACTGCAATAATTGAGGCCGGCTACGAGGTTGGTGTCGACGATTCAAAATCATGGATTAGCAGGGATCCAAAAGCTTACAAAGACTTGTTTTTTTCACTAATAATTCTCTATCTCCTCTATCTAATCGGCAACAAATTAGGATTTTTCAATATCAATGCCGGCTCAACTGCGAGCGGCAGCTACTTAATTGTCTTACTGATTGGCCTGACAGCAGGAATTTCAACGTGTGCGGCGCTTGTCGGTGGCCTGGTTCTAAGTATTGCCGCTCGTCACGCGGAGAAACATCCCGAAGCGAGTCCCATCCAAAAATTCCGTCCCCATCTTTTCTTCAATATCGGACGGATCACTTCCTATGCAATTCTCGGTGGCTTGATCGGCCTCTTGGGTAAAGCATTCCAACTTTCCGGTCCTACGCTCGGCGCTCTAACAATTTTTGTCGGAGTGGTGATGCTAATTATGGGGGCGCAACTGATCGAATTATTCCCCAGAATTTCAAGTGCTTCATTTACTTTGCCACCAGCCTTGGCCAGGTTATTGGGCATCAAAAAGCATCACAACAAAGAGTACAGTCACAATAATTCTATAATGATCGGCGCACTCACCTTCTTCCTTCCCTGCGGCTTTACTCAAGCGATGCAGCTTTTTGCCATCTCGACAGGCAGCTTTTGGCAGGGCGCACTTATTATGGGCATTTTTGCTGTTGGAACTGCTCCGGGACTTTTGGGCTTGGGTGGACTTGCTTCTGTTGTAAAGGGGGCTTTTGCAAAAAAATTTTTCAAATTTGTGGGGCTTCTTGTCATCTTCCTGGCTTTCTTTAATATTTCAAACGGCTATAATTTGACCGGCTGGAAAAATATATTTGCCGGCAGCGACAAACAGGAATTATCGACTTACAATGATCCAAATGTCACCCAAAAAGACGGATATCAAATAGTAAAAATGTCGCAAATTTCCAGCGGCTACAAACCAAACAAATTCACAATTTATAAAGATATCCCGGTCAAATGGCAAATTGATTCAAAAGAAGATCGCTCCTGCGCCGCTAGTTTATCTGTATCAAAACTAAAAATTCGCAAGGCCCTAAATCTTGGAATGAACGAAATACAATTTACGCCGACCGAGCTTGGTGAGATTAAATTCTCCTGCTCTATGGGAATGTATTCCGGCAAATTTATTGTGACTGAAAATAAAAGTAGGAGTGAATGAACAAGAAAATGTATTTGAATATATCAGGGATGCATTGTGTCTCTTGCGCCAATATAATTGAACAAAGTATGAAAAAATTGTCTGGGGTAGAGACAGTAAGTGTGAATTTTGCCATCGAGAAAGCAAGGATTGTTTTTGACGATAATATAATCACTAAAGAAGAATTGATTACCACAGTAATGAAAGCGGGATATAAAGCATTGGAAATAAACGACAGAGAAATCGACTCCGCCCGAAAGAATAAAAAAAGTGAAATTGATAATATTTTCAAAAAATTTATTCTTGGTCTTTCCCTATCTCTGCCGATGTTGTATTTTATGCTGCTCGATTTCTTTCCAGGCCTCCCTGGCGGGAATTCTCTGCCGCCATACTTCGGCATCGTTTCGCTCATTTTGACGATTCCTGTTCAATTCATAATTGGGGCCGGTTTTTACAAAGGTATGGTGTCTGCCTTCAAAATGAGGACTTTCAATATGGATTCATTGATTGCGATCGGAACTTCGACCGCATTCTTCTATAGCTTTATAAATTTCATGATATATGTCTTTGCTACAGGCTCAGTCTTGGGCCAAAATGGCCAAAAAATTCCGGATATGTATTTCGAAACCGCGGCTTTTCTAATCACCTTTGTTATTCTTGGCAAATGGCTTGAGGCAAAAGCCAAGGGCAAAACAAGCGATGCAATTAAAAAACTGATGGGGTTGCAGGCGAAGACGGCCAGAGTAATTCGCGACGGCAAAACTGTCGATATTCCGGTTGATAAAGTCGTGCATGGCGATATCATCCTTGTCCGGCCCGGGGAAAAAGTTCCGGTCGACGGTATGATTACCAAAGGGTCATCAGCGCTCGACGAATCGATGGTTACGGGAGAGAGTTTGCCTGTTGAGAAAAATGTTGGCGACACTGTTATCGGCGCGACCATAAACAAAACTGGTAGTTTTGAGTTTGAAGCTACTAAAATAGGCTCGGAGACAACTCTCTCTCAAATCATCCGCCTAATCGAAGAGGCACAAGGCTCAAAGGCTCCTATTCAGGCTTTTGCAGACCGGATTTCCGCCTGGTTCGTCCCGGCCGTAATCGGCTTAGCAATATTAACGCTAATCGTTTGGTTATTGCTTGGAGCGACTCTGCCTTTCGCCCTTATGGCTTTTACAGCCGTCATTGTGATTGCTTGTCCCTGCGCGCTTGGCCTGGCAACTCCGACCGCGATCATGGTTGGCACAGGCAAAGGAGCAGAACACGGTATCCTAATCAAGGGCGGCGAACCGCTTGAATCAGCCGAAAAGGTTAAAACAATAGTTTTTGATAAGACCGGCACCCTTACAAACGGCAAACCGGAAGTAACTGATATCTTATCCTTTTCAAATACTGATGAAGACGATATTTTGCAGATTTCGGCTTCCCTTGAAAAGTCATCGGAACATCCGCTGGCTGAGGCAATTTACAATTATGCCGAGGAGGAAGGGATAAAACCTGATGAAGTTGCCGATTTCAAGGCAATCCCTGGCCATGGTGTTGAAGGCAAAATTAATCATACAAAATATTACTTCGGTAACAGAAGACTTATCACCGATATTGTCGGACTTGAAATAGATCGCATCAATCGCAAAATGTCCCGAATCGAAGAAGAAGGAAAAACCGTAATGATTCTTGCAAACTCCAAGGAAATTCTAGGTGTCATTGGGGTTGCCGATACGGTCAAGGAAACTTCCAAAGAGGCAGTCGAAAAGCTGCAAAAAATGGGTATCCAAGTTTGGATGATCACCGGAGACAACCAGCGGACTGCCAATGCAATCGCCAAGCAGGTCGGAATAGCATCGGAAAATATTTTATCAGAGGTACTACCAGATCAAAAAGCACTGGCAGTCAAAGCAATTCAGTCGAATGATATCGAAAATTTAAAATTAGGAAATTGGGATTTGATTAGAAATTCGAAATTAGAAATTAGAAATTCCCGCCATAGGCAGGTGGTGGCAATGGTCGGGGACGGCATCAATGATGCACCGGCTTTGGCTCAAGCAAACCTTGGCATCGCAATGGGTTCGGGCACTGATGTCGCAATGGAAGCCGGCGGCATCGTCATTATCAAAAATGACCTTAGGGATGTTGTCAAAGCGATTGAACTCTCAAGAGAAACGATGGGGAAGGTGCGCCAAAATATGTTCTTCGCCCTCTTCTATAATGTTGCGGGAATTCCGATCGCTGCCAGGATTTTCTTCGGCTTCGGTTTGGTTTTAAAACCAGAGCTCGCCGGTATCGCAATGGCGCTAAGTTCCGTCTCAGTTGTCACCAATTCAATGCTCCTTCGGGGATTTAAGCCCCACAAAAAGAATTGGCTCTCCATCGTCGCTCCGGCAATTATGGTGATAGCTTTCTCGCTTCTGTTTTTCCAATTCGCTAAAATCAGTTCGCAAATGTCAGAAAAAAATATGACTAAAGAGGCTCCCTCTTCAGTCGCAGTGCCAAAAACAGAAATGCAAGAATAACGGCATTTTTAATGGACCCTAAATTTGAATAATTAATTTGGAAATTAATTGATGAAAAACTTTATTAAAATAATTATCGCGGGCGCAGTTATTACAATCATTGGTTTGGGAATTTACGCGATCAGCAAGAACAAAAATACCGACGAAAGCAATAATACAATTTCATTTTCCAACAGTTCCAAGGAAGAAATATTGAGAATAACAGACAGCGATAATATTTTAGGAGACAAAAGCGCGCCGATTACGATCGTGAATTACTCCGACTACCAATGCCCTTACTGCATCAATTTCGACAAAACTATGACGCAAATCGTTGAATCCTATCCTGGTCAAGTTAGATGGGTTTACCGCCACTTTCCTTTGCCTTCCAACAAATACTCCAAGGGCACGGCGATCGCAGCCGAAGCAGCAGGCAAACAAGGCAAGTTTTGGGAATTTCACAATAAAATTGTCGAGAAATCTCGGCCAGACGGAAGTAAGTTTCAGGAAAGGAATCTATTAGAATATGCCAAAGAGCTAGGACTCAATGAAAATCAATTTAAAAATGACTTAAAGGACATGAAAGTTATCGCTAAAGTAGAGAATGATACCGCCTCAGGTACCGCTTTAAAAATTAAAGGTACTCCGGCAAGTTACTTAATCGATCAGAATAACAATATCGAAGAGCTTCGAGGTGCTCTGACCTTCGAACAGCTAAAAGAAAAGCTAGACCCACCCCTAAATGAATAGGAGAATATTAAAAACAATTGCATCCGTCTTTTTTACTTTGCCACTTTTTCTACCGCTAAAGATATCGGCGATGTGTCCGATGTGTACAATAGCTGTCGGCGGCGCAATGGTAATGCTCGAGAAATATGGAGTCGATAATACTATCTCTGGCCTTTGGATCGGTGCATTTGCCCTTTCGTCCGGATTAATGGTCAATAACTGGCTGAAAAAAAGAGAATTTGATTTCAAAGCAAGCTCATTCTTCGTACTTTTTATTACTTACGGATCGATCGTTGTGCCATTGTATATGGCGGATATAATCGGCCATCCGGAAAAAACGCTATGGGGAATTGATAAGATCATACTTGGTATGATCTTGGGTTCAATGTTCTTTTATCTGGGTCATCTTCTCTATATAGAGATAAGAGTACGCTTTGGCAAACCCTGGTTTCCATTTCAAAAGATTGCAATGCCGCTCTTACCTCTTATAATACTTAGCATTATATTTTATTTAATAACCAAATAGTTTAAACAAAGGAGATTTCATTATGAAAGTAACTTCCAAAACCACCCTCAGAGATATTTTAGCACTCAAGAAAGGATCGCAAGTTTTGCAAGAAAATGGAGTCCCCTGCTTAAGCTGTCCGATGGCGGCTCTGGAACTAAATACTTTGACAATAGGAGAAATCTGCCGAATGTATCAGCTCGATTTAGAGAAAATATTGAAAGAACTAAACTAATCAAAGTTTTCAGTTGAATACAAGAGCTGATTTATTTTCTTCGACCTCGCCGAAGTAAAGGGTCTTGATAATTTCATTGGCCTTCGAAGGATTTCGGGCATCTATCTGCCAAAATTGACTTAATCACCATTGTTGCCAACCCATATAAAGATAATTCAATGATCATTTAATTTGCTAGTAAACTTTCCCTTCCCCACTTTCGAAATGTAACAGATTACTCGCTATAGCATCTAATTTATTACAGCGAGCACTGATCAAATTAGGTGTGATTTATCGACTCTTTGGATTGGAAATTAACAAAGCGGTTGAAAAGCTTTGCATTTGAGCATAAAATTTGAGTATGCAAAATAATATTTACACCGATCGATTAGGCAATGAACATATAAAACCGGATGATATTGCGCCGATAAAGCGTGTTTCAGTTTGCGGTGTCGCAATCAGGGAGGGCAAGATATTATTGATCAAGGCGCCAGATTTTCCTGAGTGGGAAATTCCTGGTGGAAAAATAGAGGAAGGCGAGACGTTAGAGCAAGGATTAAGGCGGGAAATGTTGGAAGAGACGGGCTACTCAATCACTGAAATCAGAGGAAACTTTTTTCAAAAGAAGCATTGCTTTTATTCGATGAGTAGCTCTTCATTTTATAATTCTCTGGTTAACTTTGCCCTCATCGACATAGACACAAAAATACAACGCAAAAATAAAATGACTATGGAAGAGGTAGAAACGATAGAATGGTTTGATCTATGCAAAATAGACCTAAATAATATCAATCCTTTTCATAGAAGCGTCATCGAATTATTAATCAGAAATTAAGAGAAAATATTATGGCAAATGTATTCATTTTTCACGGCACCGGTGGCTATCCGGAGGAGAATTGGTTTCCATGGCTCAAGGGAAAATTAGAAGAAAAAGGGTGTAAAGTTTTCATACCACAATTCCCTACTCCGGAGAATCAAACGCCTGTGACCTGGTTTGAGGTTTTTGATAAGTATCGAGATAAGATTTGTGCCGATACAATTTTGATCGGCCATAGTCTTGGTGGATCATTTTTATTAAGAGTACTCGAAAGTTTAGACAAGCCAGTCAAAGCGTCTTTTCTGGTTGCTACTCCGATCGGCATACCTCCGATTACAAACTGGTCAGGCGATCAGCCATTTACCGGCCATCCTTTTAATTGGACAAGAATTAAAAATAACTGCAAAAAATTTACTGTTTTCCATTCTGATGATGATCCTTATGTTGGGCTCGAGAATGGTAAGAAACTGGCCGAAAACCTAGGTATAGAATTAAACTTCCGGCCGAGATGCGGTCATTTCAACAAAAAGGCCGGATTCACTGAATTTAAGGAATTACTCCAAGAAATTGGAAAGGATCTAGCATGACTCAAATAACTGAACTAGAAATTGAAGAGTTAGCAAAGGAATATAAGAAAAAAGGCAAAAAATGGCATTTTCATATCTTGACGCCTGATTGTCGATTAAACCAGAGCAATGATTTCGTGATGATGCTTGAAAACACTACCGACGACGAATCCTTTGTTTTATATTCGACGAAGCCTTTGACGGAACTTGGCAAAAATTTGTTAAAACTTTTGTATGAAGAAGATATGATCAGAGACTCTTCGGTTGCTCAGAATGAAAATAATGAGTACACTGAACTGGCACCAGAAGTACAGGCAATGATAGATCGGGCAAAAGAGTTGAATAAACAGGGTAAATTTTGGCATCATCATATGTTTTTCCCTGAATGTATGTTCAATCAAGACAAAGGCAAGTGGACAATTATTTTTGAAGACACCGAAAAAGGTGAGATCATGAGGAGTGTTAGCTTGGAGGAGCCGAGGTCAGAATTAAAGCATATTGAAGCCCTCTTCTATAATCAGAAGAGGTGACGAAAATTTTGATAACCCCTTGGATGCGAAAAGTAGAACTAGTAATCATGTAAGAAACTACCAAGCAAAAATCATCGCTGGTAATTTTTGCATTTGGTACTGAAGGTTTGATATAAGTAAGTTAACCCTAACCAATGGCATTTGCCTTGGTTGAAAGAAGGTGGTTGAACATGACAAAGGGAACGCAGGGTAAAACCCTGCGGGAAAGCTTGGTTTGCACGCAGAGCAACGGGTACGTCCTTTTGACCTGGCAAGGATTGCCGGCATCCAGAGCCGGTGAATTGACCGTGACAGAGAACGTGATCCAATTTCCAGATCAAACACTGGCTTATATGAAAGAGACCGGTGAGATCTTTAACTGCACTAACCTAATCAGTTCGGAAGCGATAACTTTTATCGCCGCCGTCCTGGCACTGGATGGAGTTGAAAAACTAATAGTATCCAGATACTCGGCTATAATATTTTTCGGTGGGCAGTA
This sequence comes from Patescibacteria group bacterium, assembly GCA_041674765.1. Lineage (GTDB taxonomy): Bacteria > Patescibacteriota > UBA1384 > XYA2-FULL-43-10 > 1-14-0-10-43-13 > JBAYVE01. The sequence goes on along the minus strand of JBAYVE010000001.1, from coordinate 317,231 downwards.
TTGGCATGGTTGCTCCGAAGAATGCCGTATGCTATGCGAAAAAACTGTACGGGATATCGCCGAATGAAGTGTCTTCTCCATTAACTGTCACCGCCCGCTCTCCTCGAAAAAGGAGGGCGGTTTTTTTATTCCTTATCTCAATACATAATTTACCAATTCAAGCTTCAAGGCCAAGCGATTATGCCGCTTGGTATAAAGATAGTGATCTTTATAAAATGTGGCTCGAAGATCTAATCTTCCACACAAACGGATCTCTTGGATTTATTTGATTAAATAGGCAAAAATTGATATGCCTTTATCGGGGGGAGGGAATACTATGTCAGAATTCCAAGGGCTACTTCATGCCGGAGTAGTTCCAATTCACACGATTGTAACTGAGCTTGGCGAAGGCGCTCGCCGGGGAGAGATAACCAATTATAATCGATTTGAATACCTGGTTCGCATCGCCAGGGAAAAAGTTACTACCAATCAAATCAGGCAAATTCGGCAGATCTGCAAGAAGGTAGATAGCAACAAAAGCCTTATACCAAGCATTCGGTTAGAGTACCTAAAGATCCTGGTTTGGTGTGATGGACAGGAGCAACGGCTGCAGGAGCTTGAACAGGGGTCTGGTTGAGGTATCACCTCGGCCAGACCGTTTTTTTTTTAAAAACTTGAAAAGTTATTTCTTCTTTGAGAAATTCAGCTTCATTGTCACAATTAAATCAGTTGAGAATATCTTGGCGGCAATTAAGATGGCGATAATAAGCCAGATAAGCTGATATAATATCCCCCAAATCACGCCTGCATAATTATGCAAAAAAAGATTAGGTGCGGCCAGAAAAACATGCGAGAACGGGATCACATAAGTTATATATTTTAAGGTACTGGGCAAAGAATTGATATCTAAAAACATCGTTAGGAAATAAGGGATCATCACTAGAACCATTATCGGTGAAGTAAGACCGGCCACGCTCTTCACGTCCTCAGCAAAGGCTCCTAAAATCAGTGAAATTGAAAGAGCAATCAAGATGCCGATGAACAAGCTAACCCCGAGCAGAATATATCCTTCCGGCGTAAAGGTCAGTCCCAGTGTCTCGATGAAATTGTTAATATCACCAGTTGCTTGGACATTACCCGCTAAGCCGCCGATATAATATTTAAATCCAAACATATAAAACACAGAGGCGATAAGGGAGATAAAACCAGCACCCACCATCTTGGCCACCACAATGACTTTTCTATTTACCGGAGTTGTAAGCAAGGTTTCCAGAGTTTTGTTTTCTTTCTCGGTAGCTATAGCAGTCGCGATCATTTGTGAAGAAAAGACAATGACTATAAAAAGGATGATGGGTATGAAAGTTGTCTGTTGAGTAACAAACCCCATAATGGCATTGGGGCTGATATTGGCTTGTTTATCACCAACCACAGTAAATTCATCTGGCTGAATTGGGTTTTTGAGTTGAATAGGATCAAGACCGGAAGCTCTCTCGCTAATAATACTGTTACTGATTGCTTCGTTTGCCTTGGCTACTGCAGCCATCACGGAAGCATAATTTTGACCGCCTATCATTGAAAAATTCCGAACGAATGTATGAATCTCAATTTTCTTCGGCTCAGAGTTGAGAACGCTTTCAGAGTATCCAGCCGGAATCTTGATTAGAGAAACTTTATTCTCCTTTTGGCTCGACTCGAGCGCATTATCGCCACTCATCAATTCAACATTTAAACTGCTTTGTTTTAATGTCTCCACCAAAACATTTGAGACCATTCCCCCATCTTCATTGACAACTGCGACTTCCTGAGGCTTTTTCGCTTTTTCCTGTTCTTTGCCCATAATATTTCCGATAACGAGGAAGAGTAAGGCAGTAAAAACTAAAGGCAAAATTACCTGTGCTGTCAGCAATTCTTTTATCTCTTTTTTGACTAAAAGCAAGAATTTTCTCATTTCACAAACCCTTTCTCAACTACTTTTTCGAAGACTTCCTCAAGATTTGAAACGCCGTATTTCTTCTTCAACTCAGCCGGAGTACCAATTTCGTGGATTTTGCCCCTGTCGATAATTGCCACTCGGTCGGATAAGAATTCAATTTCTAGCATATTATGACTGGACAGAAGCACTGTCATCCCCTTTTTGGCAAGACCTTTAATCATCTTCCGGATTTCCATTGCATTAATAACATCAAGACCGCTTGTCGGTTCGTCCAAAATTGCAAGAGTTGGATCGATCATCACTGTCCGAGCAAGCAAAAGTTTGCGAACCATTCCTTTACTATAGGTGCTTGTTTTATTATTCAACCTTTCATTTAGACCAGAAATCTCCTTCCCTCTCTTTGCAAATTCAACGGCCTTTTTTGAATTGTCTGCATACAAACCAGCCATTAGCTCCAGATACTCGCCACCTTTCAAATTCTTATAAGCGCCAGAATCCTCGGGAAGATAGCTAATCTGACGGCGAACCGCATCGGCGTCCTTGATGATGTCGTACCCAGCCACCTTAATTTCACCTCCTGAAGGAGAAAGAAGCGTTGACACCATTTTTAAAGTAGTCGACTTACCAGCGCCGTTTGGTCCGATCAGTGCAAAAATTTCGCCCCTAGGGACCTTAAAATTAATTTTATCAACGGCTTGAAAAAGACCATAGGACTTTTGTAAATTTTTTACTTCTAAAATGTTCTCCATCAGTTCCTCAAAGATTAATAACTTCTTTAATATAATATATCACTTTTCCAGTTTTGGGCAATTTGATAGGACGCCAATTTACGATATAATAAGATTATGGACAACAAAATTATGAAAATAGGAACTATGATTGTAGCCGGGATAATTGGAATTTTTGTTCTTATCAACCTATTCAACCGGTATCAAGAATACCAGACCGATCAGGAGAATAGTCAGCTTACGGCCGAAAAAAGTGAAGTCCTCAAGTTATTAGAGAAAGATCAAGTCCGCGGAGACAGAGACGCACCGAACACCATTATTGTATATTCTGACTTCCAGTGCCCATACTGCGTCAAATTTCACAAAACAATGTTAGAAGTGATGGATGTCTACCCCAAAAAGGTTAAATGGATTTACCGCCATTTTCCACTTTCCTCACATCAATTTTCAAATCAGGCAGCTATTGCTACTGAAGCTGCTGCTCTACAAAACAAATTTTGGGAGTTTAGCGATAAAATGATGGAAAATTCGAAAGCCGATGGAGCCGGAATTAGGGAAGAGGATATTTTGCGATATGCCGTTGATCTTGGACTCGACATTGACAGATTTAAAACCGATCTTGAAAGCAAAGAAACGTCTTCCAAAGTCGAAGCTGATATTGCATCAGCTCTAGAACTCGGGGTTTCAGGCACACCACAAAGCTATCTGATCGATAAAAATGGAAAGATTAAGGCGTTAAATGGAGCGCTCACTTTCCAATTGATGAAGATCGATATCGACGGCACACCGAGATAGATGATAGTTCTAAGTTCTAAGTTCTAAGTTCTAAGTTCTAAGTTCTAAGTTCTAAGTTCTAAGTTCTAAGTTCTAAGTTCTAAGTCTATATTTTATTTTATGCCAAAGAAATTGTTATTTTTTATGTCTATAATCACTATATGTTCAATCGTAAGCAAAAGTATGAAACGTTCGAAAAACATATTGAAAAAATAATCAACGAAAGCTTTGACAAAGTTAATGACGGCTTTAGGCAATCAGGCTATTTTTTAAAATTCGATTGGGAAAGGACCAAAAACAATCTTTATAACTCCTCTGTCGATATAATCGGACTAGATTCAAATAAAGAATTTTTTAAGCATTATGTTATCTTCCATGACAGCGTACCTATCTCTCCACATGACTTCGAAGAGAATTTAAATAAGACACTTGAAAATTGGCTTTTACAAGTATTAAAATGAATTTTTAATGGAGATAAAATGAGCATAGATTGCCTAGGAGAAGTTAAGAAAATTAAAGATTTAGTCAAATATCAGGAAGACGCAGTCGTCAGCCGGACCTTGCTGAATCACGAGGCAGGAACTGTTACTCTATTTGCCTTCGGTGAAGGCCAAGGCCTGAGCGAACATACTGCCCCCTACGAAGCGCTGGTTTACATTATAGACGGGGAAGCTCTAATTACAATCGATGGAGTAACCCATGAAGCAAAAAGCGGCGAAATTATCATTTTGCCAGCGGATCATCCTCACTCCTTAACTGCCAAAAAACCTTTTAAAATGATGCTGACAATGGTGAGGGGTAAGACTTCTTAGACATGTTTTAATTTAGATAGAACTTCCTCTATTATAACCCCTGAGTTAAGGACTCCCATAAAAATATCACCCTTATTTTTGAATCTACTCATTGCATTCTTGATTGTAAAATCACCAGGACTCAATCCTTTTTGAACTTCATTCCACTCGAGCGGCGTTGAGACCGTGGCACCTTGCTTCGGTCGAACACAGTATGGAGCCGCTAAAGTTTGTCCCCAGGAGTTTTGTAACCAATCAAGATAAACTTTGCCCCGCCGCTCTTTCACAGTTCTAACTAAGCTGGTGTATTCTGGTACTTCCTGATGGACTAGGCCAACAAGCAACTCTGCGAACTGTCTTACTTGTTCATACGAATATTTCGCTTGCATAGGGATATAAATATGTATACCGGTAGCTCCCGAGGTTTTCGGATAGCTAACAATTTTCAAATCATCCAAAATCTTTTGAACCGCTAAAGCCGTACTGATCACATAATCAAAAGGAATTGTTTCAGGGTCTAGATCAACCAAAAGATAATCGGGATTATCCAAAGTTCCAAGCCGTGAGCTCCAAGGATTCAAATCGATACAACCCAGATTGACAGCATAAAGGAGAGAGGGAAGATCATTGATGATCATATAGGTTATGATTTTGTCTCCACCCTCAGAATAAATATCGGCGGTCTTTATCCAATCCGGAAACTGGTGGTCGACATTTTTTTGATAAAAATTTTTGCCCTTAATCCCATTAGGATAACGATGCAGAGATTCGGGTCGATCTCTAAGATAAGGCAGGATAAACTCTGAAGCATGTAAGTAGTAATTTAAAAGTTCTCCCTTGGTAAAACCTTCCTCCGGCCAGTAAACCTTACCAAGATTAGTCAATTTTAAAATCTTGCCCTCAATTTCTAATTCCTGATTCCCTTGTTGTTCTATTAAACTGTTATTGGACATTTATGATATCCTATTTAGCTTGGATGTTTATTTCTTAACACCTTATAACTATTATTTATATTGACCTTTATTTACTAGGAATTTCTTTGGTTACTTCTCCTGGATCCTTATCTTCCCTGAGACCCAGGAAGACCGGTTGGCGAAGAAGATTATCTCTGGTCCACTCCTGAAATTTAATCTCTGCTACATACTTTGGGTTTACCCAAGTAGCCCCTTTTATATGACTAATGTTTGCGAAAGGGGAACTCTTTATAATCTCTTTGTCCAGCATTTTCTTCAACTCCTTCAAAACCATATTGCCGAACCCCGTTCCAACACTGCCGACATAAATTAGTTTTTTTTGATCGTAAACTCCCACAATTAATGAACCTAAGTACATCCGGCTTCCGGCGGGCGCAGAGTACCCGCCGATCACCACCTCCTGCTCTAAATGAGTTTTAATTTTTAACCAATCTCCGGATCTAACACCTTGTCGGTATGGACTTTCTAGTTTTTTAGCGATCATTCCCTCTAGTCCCTTTTGTTTGATTGCATCGAAAAGACCTTCGCCCTTCTCGATGATTGCCTCGCTTATTTTAATATATGGACATTTGGGCATAATCTTTTCCAGCACTTCCCTCCTCATAGACAATGGGCATCTTTCTAGGGTACGTCCCTCCAGATAAAGAAGATCGAAAACATAAAAAACTAAGCGCCCGTTATGGCTTTTATCATAGTCCTGAAGAAGTTGAAAATCAGGCATACCTTCTTGATTTAAGACAACAGCTTCTCCATCCAAGATGATCTGGTGTGGAAATAATTGTAAGTCAGTAACAATTTCTTTGAATTTTTGATTTAATGATTTGAAATTTCGCGATTGTAGCCGAAAACTATCGTGATCCCTAAATGCGATAATACGATAGCCATCCCATTTTATCTCAAAATGCCAGTCCTTGCCGTTGAATGGCGAGTCTACAAATGTTGTGAGCATGGGTCTAACTCTGTCTGGCATTTTTTCCTTAGGAGCCTCAGAGATAATAATTCCTCCTAATCGAGAATTCCAAAAGTCCTCTGACTGGCCTTCAATTTCCTCGATCGTTTTGCCAGAGAGAACTGACTTATTTTTTTTCAAAATATCTTCTTCGCTCGATCCTGAATCATCCGCTTTTATTAGGAGCCAGGCATTCGGTTCTCTAGCATTCTTCATTCGAACCAGCGCAAATTCACCTTTGAGCTTTTCGCCCTCCAAAACAAAGCTCAAATGACCCTTCTTTAGACCTTCGTTTAGTTGATTTTCGCTTTCCGTGGAATCAGCGGTTGATGTGGCATGATATTGTCCCTTATCCCAGATCATCACAGTGCCAGCACCGTAGTTGCCTTCCGGGATTATGCCTTCGAAGTCCTTATAATTATAGGGATGATCTTCAACCATCATCGCCAGACGTCTGCCAGCAGGCTTTATAGTCGGCCCTTTGGGTATGGCCCAGCTCTTTAAGACTCCATTTAGTTCAAGCCTTAAATCATAATGAAGATGAGAAGCATCGTGTTTCTGTACCACAAAAGTCAGTTGGCCTTTTTTCGGTCTTATATTGCCTTTTGGCTCCGGGGTATAGCTAAACTTTCGTTTTTTCTCATATTCTTTGAAAGGCATAGACTCCTTATTCTATTTCATTCCTCTCGTCCTAAGCATCTAAGTTCTGCTTTTCCCTTTTTGTTCTTCTAAACTTTTTCTAAGCATCTCCATCAAATCTGGAACAGGTGTCGGCAATGGAGGAGTACCAACAGCTGAAGGAGTTTTTCCGGAAATTCTTTCTGCTATCACCTTCTTCAACTCATTCGTATATGTATCTTTGTATTCTTCGATTTTGAAAGGTCGAGAGAGTCGGTTAATCAGATCTAGAGCCATCTCGACCTCTCTCTCGTCTAATTCAATATTATCAGCCTTATTCAGCCCCGCTGTTTTTCTGATTTGGCTAGCAAAGCGTAGCTGCTCCAAAACCAAAATGCCTTTTTCGGAACGCAATCCAATTAAGTGCTCACGATTTCTTAGTACGAATTTACCAATCCCAATTTTACCAGATCGATTTAACGCCTCCCTCATTAATGCATAAGAGCGGTCTGCACCCTTGTCCGGTTCCAAATAATATGGTTTTTCGAAATATTTATGTTCTATCTCATTCTGATCAACGAAATCTAGGATTACAATTGCATGCGTTACTCTAACATTAGCGCGTTCAAAATCCTCATCGGTAATAACAACATATCTTCCTTTCTCGTATTCAAACCCTTTAACTATCTCTTCATATGGGACCTCTTTTTCCTCGACCCTACAAAAACGTGCGAAACGAATTGGTGAAAGGTCGTCCCTGTGAAGCATATCAAAATCAAGACGTTCATCGCCTACGGCGCTATAAAGCTTAACCGGTATATTGACCAGCCCAAAGCTGATAGAACCTGACCAAATCGCTCTCATTCAAACCTCATATTCTTCTTCTATTTCTGGACCGGCGATTCTTCCGAGAACATGACTCTCAACTCGGTGATCTTGCATCTCTATCTCGACAATTTCATGATCCATCCCCAAGTCGAGATGATCCATCGCTTCGTGCTCATCTTCAGTTACAAATTCTTCTCCCTCTTTCATGCATAAATATTTTTTTATCATTTTTCTCCTTCCTGTATATTAAGAAATAATAGAACACGGAAATCATTAGGTCTTTTTGCAAAAAAATCGTGGCTTCCAATTCTGAACGTAAAATGATAAAGTTTAGTTCGAAATAGATAATTTAGAGGAGACAAATGTCAAAGATCAAAAGTATCTTAGCAAGAGAAATTCTTGATTCTCGTGGCAATCCGACCGTAGAAGTCGATCTAACCTTGGAAGACGGTTCGTTCGGCCGTGCAGCTGTGCCATCAGGAGCATCGACTGGAAGCTACGAAGCGGTAGAGATGAGAGATGGCGGTAACCGTTATCTAGGTAAAGGAGTAATAAACGCAGTCAAAAATGCAAACACTACTTTAAAGAATGAACTCATTGGAAATGATTTTGACCAGCGCTCTCTGGACAGAAAAATGATTGAAACAGACGGGACAGATAACAAGGGCAACCTTGGAGCCAATGCGATTCTCGGTATCTCACTTGCTTTTGCCCATGCTGAAGCAAAAAGCAAAGGTATGAAGTTATATGAATATTTTGCTGAATTATACGGAGGCACAGATTTAAAACTCCCCGTGCCAATGATGAATATTTTGAATGGCGGCAAGCATGCCGAAAATTCAACTGACCTCCAGGAGTTTATGATCATGCCAGTCGGTGCTCCTAACTTTAAAGAAGCCCTGAGATACGGTGCTGAGACATTCCATAATTTGAAGAAATTACTGGCCCTAAAAGGACTCAATACGTCAGTCGGCGATGAAGGCGGTTTCGCCCCATCTTTACCAAACAATGAGGCAGCGTTGCAAATCATTATCGAAGCAATCAGACAAGCCGGCTACAGACCAGGAGAAGACATAATGATTGCCATTGATGGTGCAGCCACCGAATTGTACAAAAACGGCAAATATGACCTCAAAACTGAGAATAGACAGCTTACAAGCAGCGAAATGGTTGATTTCTACGCTGACTGGCTCTCCAAGTATCCGATAATTTCCATTGAGGACGGGCTTGCAGAAGATGACTGGGAGGGCTACCAATTGATGACGGAAAAACTGGGAGACAAAGTCCAGATAGTCGGGGATGATCTTTTTGTCACAAATGTTTCTAGATTGAAAGAGGGCATCGAGAGAAAAGCAGCGAATTCTATTTTAATAAAACTAAACCAGATTGGCACTGTCTCCGAGACAATCGACTCTATCAAAATGGCAAAAAAAGCAGGCTTTACTGCCGTTGTTTCCCATAGATCGGGCGAGACCGAGGATGCAACAATTGCTGACTTCGTAGTAGGGCTCGGTACCGGTCAGATCAAGACAGGTTCCCTCTGCCGTTCCGAAAGAGTTTGCAAATATAATCAGTTGCTTAGAATAGAAGAAGAGCTTGGCGACAAAGCAGTTTACCCCGGCATAGACGCTTTTAATTTCAAAAAATAACCTAACATAATTCAATCGATGCATAACCGGTTAATTTTTTATTTTAGGAACTATTAAATTGTAATTTGGAGAAAACATGGCATATTTAGTTTTGGTAAGACATGGCCAATCAGAGTGGAATGTTATAAATAAATTCACAGGACATACCGATGTTGAATTAACCGAACAAGGTAGAGAAGAGGCCCGAAAGGCCGCAGGGCTGTTATCGGATATAGTTCTGCACAAAGCACACACCTCCGACCTAAAGAGAGCTCAGGAGACACTCAAGATAATTCTGGCAGGAACCAACCAACAACATATCGAAGTAAAAAAGCATCCGGCAATCAAAGAACGGGACTACGGTGATCTAGCCGGTATGAATAAAGATGAGGCTAAAAAACACTTTGGCGCAGAAAAATTTCAACTCTACCGCCGAAGCTGGCACATTGCTCCACCAAATGGCGAATCCCTAAAGGACACGGCCGAGAGGGCTTTGCCTTACTTCGAACAAGAGATAATGAAAGACGTTAAAGCTGGACATAATGTCATTGTTGCCGCTCACGGAAACTCTCTTCGCGCCATCGTTAAACATTTAGAGGAGATATCAGATGAAGACATTCCGGAAGTTGTGCTCGGGACTGGCGTCCTCTATATTTACGAGATCGATGATTCTGGCAATGTAATTAGAAAAGAGATTAGAGATCATTCAAAAAGTAGTTGAAAAAAAGAGGCTTCAAGCCTCTTTTTTTATTTGATTGGAATATTTATAAACTATATAATTTTAAAATCAAACTCTTGCTGCGAAGACTTTGCACCCAGTCAGCAAATTTCATTTCGACAGAGCCGGTCTTTGAATAGACTTTTATAATGTGCCAGCCGAACTCGGTCCTAACCGGCTCAGATATTTCCTCAACATTCGTCTCAAAAGCCATGTCTGAGAACTCTGGTACCATTTCTCCGGCTGCAAAAGCCTCCAGTCTGCCCCCCTGCTCAGCGCTGCCGATGTCTTCAGAGTTTTTCTTTGCAGAGTCTTCGAAAGATATCTTTGCATCTCTGATGTCGGCTAGTATTCCCTCGATTTTTGTTCTTCCTTCAGTGACTTTTTCTTCAGTCGCATCCTGATCAACTCTAATTAAGATATGTCCAACCTCAACCTTTGCGATAACACTGTTATTGACTTTGTCTCGGAGAAGTTGAGTAGTGACTAATTTTCGAAAGTCTTTCAAGGAGAGACCATATAGATCGCTTAAGACCTTTTCAACTTTTTCCTGCCCTCCGTTTTGATCGATAATTGTGTTAATAGTGATATCGATCTCCTTCCTATCAACCTTAATATGGCTCTTTGATGCTTCAAAAACAATAATCTTGTTTTCGATAAGCTGATCTAAAATTTGACTGTCAATCTCTCCGAAGCTAACATCTCCCTGCTGAGTTGCATCATAGAAGTGATGAATATATTCTTTTTCTCGAAGGTAATCATTGTACGTAATGAAATCGTAGTTAACAACAGCAACAGGCATGGGTACTATCTTAGCCATGATGTTTAGAAACTTGTTTTCCTGGTGGAGCCCATATAGCATCACTCCGGCGGCTACTTCAACGAATGCAAATAATATAACGACGACAATCAATACTTTAGAAAGAACTCCAGCAAGCCTTGATTTTAAAAAGGTTCTAATGCACTTTACTAGCTTGATTTTCCATCCTTTGAAGATTTCGCCGATCTTTCTTAAAAAGATGACGCCTTTATCCGGAATCGCTATCTTTGGAAGCTTTAAACTAACTTTTTTATTCCCGTTTTTGGTTTCAGACATAATTTCTCCAATTGATTTATTTGATTATAGGATTAATCTCAAACTTAAGCAAGGCCGCCTCCCCAGCTGGACGTGAGAAACACAAGTAATATAACTATGCCAGAAATAATTAAGTAAGTCGAGAATTTGTTATCTACGTGCTTCGCTAAGATAGTATAACAAAACCCTACGAACAGATAACTCGTAGTTGCAATAATCAGACTTTGACTAATAGGACTGATTAAAAAATATGTCAAAGACAGAAAAATCTCTAAAGTAATCAAACTAAAAAGAATAAGATATATCAAACGCTTATTCCCTAAAATTCCGATTTTTTGTTCCAAATAAATGAAAAGGTATCCGAAAATAATTAATAATGCAACCATTATTAGCCAAACAGGTAAATTCATCTGGGCTAGAAAAACATTGAAGGAGTAAGATGAAGTGAACGAGAGAAAAAGAAGTATAAAAACAGGCGAATATTCTCGCCAAATCAAGAAAAGACAGACCACCCCTATGAGGAAAATTGAAATCAGTTGGAACCAATTGCCGGGATTTGTCCAGTAGAAAGTAAAAACTCCCCACGACAAAATAAGACTCAAAACAACCCTCCGAAAGATTTGGTTATGTAAAAAAGCCATAAATAATTTTAATTTGCTATTTTGTAGTCACCGCCGATAATAATAGAGATATCAACTTGTTTGTTGGCATTGGAATTATTACTGGCGCCAACGGTCTTTTTAACAACCAAATTAATACCAAGGTTCTTTTTTATAAGTTCAATTGTTTGACTACTCTTTCCGTCTGAATAGTCGTTGATTACTGATTTAGCGACTTTTGATGTAGAGCTGGAGATACTAACAATTTCTAAATTTGATATATCTTCAATTTTTTTTGATGCTTTTGAAGCGAGTCCCGATGTCCCTGAGCCGTTTATAACCTCAACCTCAAATTTTTCGTCACTATTACCGATCGTGAAAATATTTTTTATTGTATTTTGAATTTCTCTATAGCTTCCACTTTTCGGCTTAAGGTAATATGTACCATTGTTAGAGTCGATTAGTTCCCCGTCGGCGCCAGTTTTCAAAACCTTATTGATCATATCGCCATCATTCAAATCTTTGATAATATTGAGGAAAGAACGCAATTCGGACGGAGAAAAATTCGTATGAACAGAGTCACCTAAGGTCGAAACAAGGTCAGATATTTTCTTGGGATTGGCTAGTATACCAGCGTTCATAGCCTTATTCTTGATCCCAGCCATTACCTTCTGTTGACGTGCGGCTCTATCAAAGTCCGATGTTGTCTCACGGGATCGCGCAAACTTTAGCGCCGTCTTTCCATCCAAATGTTGCTGTCCGGCATTGATCCTAAATGGTGCGTAGTTAACCATGTCGTCAGCCGGAAAAAAAGGATCATACAAAGCTTTGTCCACGTAGACATCGACTCCGCCCAGCTGATCGATAATCTTCTCAAAGCCCGAGAAATCACCCACGACATAATATTGTATTGGCTGGTTTAAAGTTGTTCCAACCGTCTTGGAGCTCAATTCAGCCCCGGCCGAAATTGCCGAGCTTTGGCACTGTTTCTGGGACTTCTTGCAATTTTTATTTATGTAATCATTATAACCATCAGCAAAGGATTCGTTGATTTTAGCTTCTCCGTGACCTTCAATTGAGACATATAAGTCGCGGGGAATAGATACCATCGCAGCTTTCTTTGTTGATGGCTGGATGCTGATCATGATAATCGAGTCAGCCAGGTATCCACCGGGATGATTTTGGCCTCCTATACCCATAAGTAAAACGTTAATTCGATCTTCCTTCTCACCTTTCAGTAATTCCTGGCCATAAAGGGTTTTAATAATTTCAGAGCCGCTAAAGCCTCCTTCAAAAATCTTGCTGCCTTTTGAAAATAAATAGGAAGCAAAGGAGAGTCCAACTACAAAGAGCACAGAAATTATTAAAAATACTATCTTCCAGCCACGTTTCTTGTAAAATGGCTTTTTCGATAGCTCATTGGAAAATTGTTTTTTTCTTAAAAAATTCATAATAAATGCTGACAAACTAATTTTAACAGAATCGTTCTCTATAATCCAGATCTGGACTTGGTGATAAAAGGGTCACGGCCATATTCGGGAAGAACTGGCAATTGGAATGATTTTTCCCTACTCGATACGCCCTTTTTGTCGACCGGAATATCAAAGGCAAACGCTAACAGATTTGCCACCGTAATACCGACACGAAGTCCGGTATATGAGCCTGGGCCAGAGTTCACGATGATTTTCTTTATATTCGACTTATCCTCACCGAGCAAGATGCTAATCTCTGGCAATAGCTCTTCAGAATGGTTCTGCATTGATTGCCAAGTCTTACTACGAATGGTCTTCTGCCCGTAGATTAATTTTATTAGTGTCTCCTGGCACGAAGTATCAATAAACAAAATCATATCGTAATCTTTCTTGTATCGCCGTCAACATAAGAAAACGAGATGCATTTTAGTCTATCTTTAGGCAATATTTCCATAACACGCTCTGGCCATTCCAGCAGAAAAACGGCATCACCGTCAGACAAGATTTCTTCCAGGCCAATAGTTTCTATCTCCAAGGAATTACTTAGCCGATAGCAATCTAGATGATAAACTTTTCCGATCTCTCCATCTTTATCTATCTTGTAGGATTTAACTATCGAATAGGTTGGGCTAGTGACAACCTGCCTGACGCCCAAAGCACTGGAAAATGATTTCGCAAAGGTTGTCTTTCCGGAACCAAGTTCGCCAAAAAGGGCGAAGATATCCCCCTGTTTTGCTCCACTCGCGACCTTCTTAGCAAGATCAGCAGTCTCTTGCTCGGTTTTACAAATGTATTCCATAATTCAAACAAACTACCGATAATAGTTCACAACTCACTTCTATCCGGCTGCCGGCAGCTTCGCCGAAGTTAAAATTCTAACATTTTCGTGTTCGGTTGGCAATATTCTATAAACACGGCAAACTGATTGAGCTAAATTTTTTTCTGCCGTTAGAATGAGAGCAAAAATTACAAAATGAGCATGGCATCACCATACGAAAAAAATCGGTATTTTTCTTTAACTGCATGTTTATATGCCTCTATTACTGCATTTTTCCCGGCAAAGGCCGATACAAGCATCAAAAGTGTTGATTTCGGTAAATGAAAATTGGTTATCAAACCGTCGATACATTTGAACTTATAGCCTGGATAAATAAATATATCAGTTGTCCCGCTTATTGAGGACGGCAATGAAATTGAATTTTCTAAATCAAAAGCGTTGGCTAAATGTTCGAGCACCCGAGTGGTGGTCGTACCTACAGCAATAATCCTCCGCCCTTCATGCTTTGCTTTTGATATTTCAGCGAGAACCTGTGGATCAACACTAAAATACTCTTCGTGCATCTTATGTTCGAGAATATTATCGGTTTTTACAGGCAAAAATGTACCCAGCCCAACATGCAAAGTTATCTCGAGCCGCTTTACGCCCATAGCCTCCACTTCGGAAAGAAGCTCTTTCGTAAAATGAAGACCAGCCGTCGGCGCTGCCGCGCTGCCGGTCTCTTTTGCATAAACTGTCTGATAACGTGATCTATCATCAAACCCCGTGAAGCCATTCTTGATGCGTCTTTTTTCAATATAGGGAGGCAGCGGAATCTGACCGGTTTTTTCTAACTCATCGAATAGTAGACTCCCGGCAAAGTTAAATTTTATAGTATAGACGTTGTCATCTTTGGCGGTCACTTTTGCTATCAATCTACTCCCCGGAAATGACAAACTCTGTCCAACTTTTAGGCCCTTTCCGATCGCCAAAAAGGTATTGCTAGAGATTTGTCGATCAAGCAATATTTCAAATCGCCCTCCAGTTTTTTTCTCGCCAAGAAGACGGGCTGGAAAGACTTTGGAATTATTTAAAATTAGTAGGTCACCGTCTTTTAAATATTTTTTTAAATCGCCAAAAGCACAATCTTCGGTCGCTCCATTCTCACGGTTAAGAAAAAGCAGACGGGAGGAATCCCTCTTCGGCACCGGTTTGTCGGCGATTAGATCATCTGTGATAAGATAATCAAAATCCGATAACTTCATCATAGATTGACCTCTTTACCTGCTGATAATTCACCTGAATTAGACTCGCCGTTTCTCAATTGGTTTAAGTTTTTATGACCGACATGTAAAACATTGTTGCTCTCTGACAAAGTTGTCCTAACTAAATGTTCTGATTCCGAGCCAGCCCTAAAGTTGAATTTACCCTCCCCCCTTTTTTCGGTAAGATGATCGCAGTTAGTACCGTCTTCACTCCCATCAATAATCTGGATTTGGTGTTCATGCAAATCGATAATTCTTTTGGCGACAGAGTAAGGATCTGGTACTGAGGAAAAAATAAAATTGGCTCGCTCCCCTGCAGTCTGGATCACAACATCACCATAATTCAGCATCGTAGGGAAAAAGCCATGGACTTTAGCATGAACGTCCTGAACTTCCCGCAAATGCAATTCGGCGATTGATCTTTTAAATAGGCCTCCCTGAGTGATATCAACGATTCTCCTGTCGGTCACAATGTCAACATCAAGATAAAAATCAATAAAGCCGTAAAATTCAATTCCTAAAATTACCAAGAAATAGATACTGGAACAGATTACCGCAATGTTTCCTGCAAATCCAGAAAAAACCACTGGATTATAGCTCCAATAAATAATTAGAGCTATAAGGGGAATAACGAAAATTAGAGCTAAAAAGAAAAATAAGGCGTAAGCAAACCAATGTTTCCGAATAAGAATAAAAACTTTTTCGGAAGATTCCTGAGTAGGAAATAATTTTTTTTCACATTTGTTCATTTGATGAAGCTCTAATAATCAAAATTATATAGGTAGCGACAATAATACCAACACACAAGGCACCATAAATAGTTGAAATCCGCTTAGCAAGTTTACTGGCATCGGCATACCTGGTTAACGAAAAGATTGCAAGCAAGCTTGCTGCGGCAAAAGAACAGACAAAAACTGAATAAATTAAGATAATACTAGCTATTCTAATCTCCTTTCCTCCCTTGATTCTTCGCAACCGCAGAATGCAGGAATATGAGCGTCATGGCTCCGGCCATAATTTCTACCCATCCAATAGCCCTTACGAAAATCTTGATAGTAAAAGTTCACGTTATAATCCAGTGCCCTCTCATTGCAAACTTCAATAATCAAATCATGATCTTTGTAGGGCGAACAGAGAAGAGTTGTCGTAAAAAATTTAATCCTTGCCTTCTTTGCCTGTTCAACAGTTTTTTGCATGAGAAGAGTATTACAGATATTGCAACGACGGCGCTGATATCGGTCTTTATCACTTATATATTTAATATTTTGCTTATTTTTATAGGGCTCAACTAAGTTGGAAAAATCACTGACTTTCAAATCCGGGGCAATCCACTCATAATCTTTGTCCTGACAAATTCTTCTGACATCATCCAACCGCTTTTGATGTTCTTCAGGGTCAGAGATCTGAGGATTGTAGAAAAATATAACAACTTTAAAACCAGCGTGCTCCAATTGCTTCAAGACATGGCTGCTGCAGAGAGCGCAACAAGTATGAACTAAAATTTTCTTTAAGGGCTGATTCATTTTATAAATTAATTATTCACTGTGTTTCATTGTCCCTTTTTATTGAAGTGTTCATAGGCATGAACTGTCGCAATTCTACCTCTGTTCGTACGATTTATAAATCCAAGCTGAAGTAAATAGGGCTCAATTACATCTTCGATTGTGTCTTTGTCTTCCGAAAGAGCAGCACTAATCGTATCCAGGCCGACAGGACCGCCCTCAAATTTATTAATTATGCAATTTAGATATTCCCTATCGTTTTTATCAAGTCCCAGATGATCGATGTCCAATTTATCAATCGCTTCTCTTGCAATCTTACCGTCGATCTTCCCATTATGCTTAACTTCGGCATAATCACGAACTCTCTTTAAGATTCTGTTGGCAATTCTCGGAGTTCTTCTTGCTCTTTTAGCAATTTCAGCCGTTCCTCCATCATCAATCGCTATGTTAAGAATGCCGGCAGAGCGCTTTATAATTTTAGAGAGCTCCTTCTCGTTGTAAAACTCCAGTCGATGAATGAAGCCAAAACGGTCTCGAAGCGGCGAGGATAAGGCCCCAAACTTTGTAGTCGCACCGATAAGAGTAAATTTTGGCAGATTGATTCTCATCGCCTTCGCCGAAGGGCCTTTACCGAGAATCAGATCTACCGCAAAATCCTCCATCGCCGAATACAGGACTTCTTCTACTGTCCGGTTAAGTCTGTGAATTTCATCTATGAATAATATATCGCTCTCGGAAAGATTTGTAAGCAACGCGATCAGATCACCCGAACGTTGGATAGCGGGCCCGGAGGTCAGGCGGAAGTTTACTCCCATCTCATTAGAAATGATATTAGCAAGTGTAGTTTTACCTAATCCCGGAGGACCATAGAAGAGGAGGTGCTCAACCGGCTCCCCTCTTTTTCTTGCTGCTTCAATAAAAATTAAGAGATTTTCGATTATTTGTTGCTGTCCGATATACTCAGAAAATTTTGCCGGACGCAACGAAATATCTAGTCTCAGGTCTTCGTCATTTAACGCTGTTCCCGCCAAAAGATCGGTCTCTAAATTGTCGATTTCAAGATCCATAAAAGTTACTGCTCTTACTGAATAAGCAATATTATTATAGAGAGTCTATCGAACGATGTAAACAAATTCCAAAAATCAACGTCCTAGATTCTTGAGACACCAGCGCACTTTATCTTCGCTCGAGACTACCTCGCCAGGAATTTTGATGATAAGACTTTGAATCTCCGTCTGCTTGTAGCCGAGAGAAACAAGAGCGTCCATAACATCGCCAGCTCCGTCAAGTTCTGAAAAAACGCCAATGTTTTTATCGCCTGATAACTTTGATTTCAAATCAAGAACGATTTTTGCGGCTACCTTTTTACCGATCCCCGAAATAGCGATAAAAAAGCTGAGGTCATCTCTTGAAATTGCTTGAATAATTCGGCCCGGTTTTGCTTGTGACATAATATTGAGGCCGGCTTTCGGACCAACCCCATTTACGGAAATTAATTTTTGGAATAAATCCAACTCTTCATATGACGGAAAACCATATAAATCATCGCTATCTTCCCGTATATGTTCATGAATGAAGAGCTCAACACTCTCATTATTTTTCAAAACGACAGATTGATTGATGTTAATACCATAGCCGACTCCACCAGTCTCGATAATTGCAAAGCCGACTTTGCTGATAATAACTCTCCCTTTGAGATAAGAAATCATTTTTTCTCCTTGGTTTCGGGAAAGGCGATATCGATGATTTCCTTGGCAACATTTCTAGGTTTGCCCTTGTAAGGATAGTGGTGCATCGAAATCATCGGGCTTGAGTTAACTTCAACGATAATATATGAGTCATCTGTCTGGAATTTGGTGATATCCTTGGTTAGGAAATCCACGCCGCCATAAAGTAGTCCTGGAATGGATTTTATCACCCTGACAGCAATTTCCTTTACACTTGGATGAGCCATGTCAGTAAAATCGATACTATCGCCGCCGGTAGAGAGATTTGAATTATCCCTCAAAAAGATTTGCTTTCCTTTTTCGGGTACCGTTTCTAAAAGAATGCTTTTTCTCTCAAAGCTTCGTTTTGCAACCTCGTCAATAACTATTGGAAACAGGCCCTTCTTCTCTTTTCTTCTTAGATCATTGTTTTTTTCTTTAATCAATTCGCTCAATGTCTTTAGACCATCACCGATTACATTGGCTGGTACCCGTTTTGTGATAGCTGCTACCTTCTCCCTGGTTGCTAAAATCCGGTATTCGGTCCCTTCGACATATTTTTCAACAATTATCTTGTCAAAATTTTTGACGCATTTCTGGAAAGAATCAATGAAATCATCAGCCGAATTAATATCAAGAAAAACTGAGTTACCAAATTTTGAGTTACTGGGCTTAATTACAACTGGCCAACCAATTTCTTTTGCGTATATGAGCGCTTCTTCAATCTGGCCGCTAGCAAAAATATCCCCTTCTGCTATGGCTATGCCGGCTCTATTTAAGCAGTATTTAGTGGTTTCCTTATTTGCACAACAAGCCCTGGCTATGAGACCAAAAGATGACAAACTCTGATCACAGACATAATCAGTATGACTGCCCAACTTTAGTTCGAAGATGTCTCTCTCTCCTAGACGCACAGCAGCAATATTCCGACTGACGGCTTCTTCAACAATCAATTGTGTTGATAAATCAATATTATTTTTCATTCTTTACCTCCGGAAAAATCACTCCAACAATTTCCCGAGCCACATTACGGCTCGTTCCTACCATCGGTCGATGATGCATCTCTATGCCCGGGTTAGAATTAATTTCCAAAATCCGGTAACTATCTTGAGTCTGGACGGCAGAAATATCCTTTGTCATAAAATCTATGCCGGCATATGGCAAGGCTGGTATAGATTTTATTGCTTTCAAGCATATTTCCTTGACCGAACTATGAACTTCGTCCGTAACGTCGATGCTGTCTCCCCCCGTCAACAGGTTACTGTTCTCCCTCAGATAAACCTTCTGATCTTTATCGGGTACTGATTCAGTAGACAAATTATTCTTTTTCAGAAAATTTAATGCTGTTTCATCAACTTTAATAAAATACAGAGGCTTGTCTATCTCGCCTTCTCGTGATCTCCCCTGATCAGCATTTTTCTTATCTATTAATCCTTGGATAGTGTTAACGCCATCGCCGATAATATTTGCAGGATCTCTGAGAGTAGCAGCGATGAATCTATCCCTGGTAGTAAAAATCCGATATTCACATCCGAAAAATTTTTCTTCGATAATTATTTTGCCAGGGCCGGCAATCTTCCAGCCTGCTTCGAAATCATCTTCATTTTCGATCAAAGTAGTTATCCCTTCTCCTCCGGACGAATCGCTCGGTTTGATAACTACTTTCCATTGAAATGACTTCGCAAATTTGACCCCGTCTTTGAAGTCTCCACTATGAAAAGAAGCATATTTCGGTAAAGATATGCCAGCTCTTGATAGAATCTCGCTGGATAATTCTTTATTTTTGCATACTATATGAGCGAATGCCCCGGTTTTGGAACTGGTACGGGAATGAATGTATTCAAAATGACCGTCATGTTCCAGCAAAGCTACTTTTTCACCAATAGTATCTACTAAGTTTATTCCACAGCTCAAGGCTTCCTCAATCAGTGTTTTATTAGATCCCTTGAAGTTTGATAACATTTTTCTCCGATAAAATTTGTAAGAAGTTCTTTTTTATGGTAAAAGTTTATAGATAAATTCCTAAATAATATACTTGAACTCTGAGCTCTTTACAATCTATCGCTAAGAAAACAATAATTTACTATAATAATAAAATGCAAGACAGTTTTTCCAACTTACAAAAGATTCTAAAACGGAATTCCAAAATATTGAACTATCGCTATCGTGGTGAAAGGACTTTTGTCGTTGTACCGGGATTAAATCACCCGAAGTATGTCGACTTGTCAAAGGTTCAGGGTCTTAAGTATACAGAGGAAAGAATGTTCTTTTTTCTATTTCTCCTAAAATATAAAAACACCAAGATTGTTTATGTCACTACTAAAGGCTTCAACAAAGATCTGTTTAATTATTATGTAGGGTTGATTTCAGAAGACGAGGCAGACATGAATGAACGCCTAAAAAGACTTGTTCATATTGAAGTTGATAACAAAAAGAATATGGCGCTTGTTCATAAAGTTTTAGATAATCCGGGAATAATCGAAAAAATCAAAAATGAGCTCGATAACCCTGAAAGAACGGTTCTACGCACATACAATGTCACCGAAGCAGAAAGGGAACTGGCTATAAAATTAGGGGTGCCTCTTTTTGGATCTGGCCAGAAGTTTGATTTTATCGGCACTAAGAGCGGGGCCAGAAAAATGTTCCGGTTGGCCAAAGCAAACACAATCCCTGGTTTTGAGGACATCATGCATTTCAATGATTTGATCGCAAGCATCGTCAAACTAATCAAGAAATACCCCAATTACAAGAAATTGATGATTAAACGCAATTATTCTTCATCTGGCAAAGGCAACTGCATCGTAAGAATCGGTCACCTCCTTGAGGATCACAATGTCGATTCAGTTAGGACAGACTCCCAAAAACTAGAAAAAATCATCAAGGCTAATTTAAAAGATTACATGATATTTCAAAAAGAGGACGAGGTTTACGCCGACTATGTGAAAAAATTCAACCAAAGTGGCGGAATTATTGAGTTATATATCCCAGGACAAATAAAATATTCCCCAAGCACTCAGGTTCTGATCAACGCCGATAAAAAGGCCAGGATTGTATCTACTCATGAGCAAATTCTCGGCGGACCGGACAATCAATTATTTTTGGGTTGCAAGTTTCCGACCATACCTTCACACCGAAGACTCATAATAAAAGAGGGCGAAAAAATCGCAAATGTGCTAGCTCAGAAGGGCATTATTGGTAACTTTGCGATTGATTATGTTGTAGTATACGACAAAAATCATAAAAATCCGATCGTTTGGCCAATCGAAATTAACCTCCGAAAAGGAGGTACCACGCATCCTTTTAGAACTGCTTTCTTCCTGACGGGGGCCATCTATAATCCGACGACAGGAAATCTAATGTCCGGCAAGACTCCAATCCATTACTATGCCATGGATTTTATAGAGGATCAGAAATATCGGCAATTCAACTCAGAGGAGCTGATCAACTTGGTCAAGAATAGCAAAATTTCCTTCAATAAAGAAACAAAACAAGGTGTCCTTCTCTATATTACTGGTATGCTAGAAGAATACGGCCGTTTTGGTGCCATCTGCATTGGCCAGAGCGCTGAAGAGGCTGAAGAATATTATAAAAAAATGATAAAAGTTATAAATCAACATCTCAAAAAAAGTGGCTCAAGCCGATAAGCTTTAACCCTCTTTTAGATATCCGGCGGCTTCCTCCGGAGACATTACATTTATGATTACCTCACTTCCTAATTCAAACCCGCCAAAATTTGAGACTCTTGGCGTAATTTCCAGATGCCAGTGATAAGAAGCTGAATTCTCATGAATAGTTGGCAAAGTATGAATATAAAAATTTAACGGTGGATTCTGCAAGGTCTTGTCCAGCATATGGAAGACTTTATGTAAGGCATCGGCGAATTCTGTCATGCTCTCTTTACTGGTTTCTTCAAATTGGCTCTCATGTTTTTTGGGCAGAACCCATGTCTCAAATGGAAATCTAGAGGCAAAAAAGTTTATCGCAATGAATTGATCGTTTTGGTAAACAATTCTGGCTTTTTCTTTTTCCTCATGCTTAATCATATCGCAGTAAACGCAAGCTCCATTTATCCCATAATAATCCTCTGCTCCATCAATTTCCCGCCCGACTGTATTGGCGACAATACCTGAGGCAAAAATTTGAGCATGCGGATGATCAATCGACGCAGCGCCCTCAGCACCGTGATTGTATATCGGCATAATAGAGGAAATCCTATTATCCTTTTTCAGCGCCAGATATCTGTCTCTTATCGCCTCTAATATTTTGCCTATTAACGGCCGACTGAACGTAGTTAATCTTTCGTTATGATCTTTTATGACAACAACCTCATGCCTCCCAACCGAAGGTTTGGCCCGATAGAATCCTTTTTCCGGATAAAAACTCCTAACTGATTTTTGCGCTTCATCTTCAATAAAAGCAGGAAATCTATTCGGAACGACATATAGTTCATCGGTTTCGAACTCTATTAATTTCTTGTTTGCTTTGTATCCGTCTGAATCAACACAGAACGGACATTTTGTTTTATCTGTGATCCGAACACCCTTTGGGATCACAAAGTCCTGAGGCCGCTTGGCCCGCTCTGGGGCAATAACTACCCAATCTCCGGTGATAATATTTTGTCTTAGTTCTGGCACAAACCCTCCTTCGGAGTAAATAACAAATCGCAAATTACAAAAAACAAATAAAATTCAAGCAACAAATAACTTTAACATTTTGAATTGGAATTTATTTGGAATTTGTTTTTTGGGATTTGGAGTTTACTAATCAACAGTTAGCTGTTGATTAGTTTGTGCATGGCAGATGGCAATAGCCAAAGCGTCGGCTGCATCATCCGGCTTCGGACATTCCTTCAAATTACAAGTGATCCTTACCATCTCTTGAATCTGCTTTTTATCGGCCCTCCCATAGCCCGTGATCGCTTGTTTCACCTGGAGCGGAGTGTACTCAAAAACCTTAAGCCCAAATTTCATTGCTACCGCCACCGCAACTCCGCGAGCCTCAGCTACTGAAATTACTGTCTTTTGATTCTTGAAGAAAAAAAGCTCTTCGATAGAAAGTTCATCAGGACAGCACTTCTCAATTATATCAGATAAGGATTGATAAATATGCAAAAGTCGGTCAAATTTATTACTGTTTGGAAGAGTTCTGATACAGCCGTATTTGAGAGGAATAATTTTCACTCCGGTTTTTTCGATTAATCCCCAGCCCATAAGACCTGTACCCGGATCAATACCTAATATTTTTATTGACATAAAAATTAAGATTCCAAATTACAAATAACAAATTCCAAATAATCTTCAAATCCTAACTCTCAATTTTTGATAACTGATATTTAGGATTTATTTGTTATTTGGTGCTTGGTATTTTGTATTTACTCAAAGATTTGCGTTGCTGTATACATTATTCACATCATCCAGATCGTCTAAGTTTTCCAGAAGACGCTCGATAGATTCTTTTTTCTCTTCCGGAATATCTACATAAGAAGTTGGAGTCTGGACGGCTTCCGCGCTCTCGATAATTACACCCGACTCTTCGAGCTTGTGTTTGACATTATTTAGGTCGGTAAATGCGCAAGTAACGACATAGATATCATCTTCCCGCGCGAAATCTTCCGCTCCAGAGTCGATAATCACCATTTCCATATCTTCCCCTTTAAGACCATTTTTTGTCTCGTCGATAATGAATTGGCCAACTTTTTTAAATTGATAGGAAACGCTGCCAGCACTAGTCAGAGAACCGCCAGCCTTACTTAAAACGGCTTTGATCTCGCCAAGCGCCCGGTTTTTGTTATCAGTCAAACACTCAATCAAAATAGCCGCGCCGTTTGGCCCATAGGCTTCATAGGTGATTTCAGCCAGATCAGCCCCGCCCTCGCCGCCGCCAATACCACGCTTAATTGCTCTCTCAATGTTTTCCTTGGGCATGCTCACGGCCTTGGCGTTGTCGACAGCAATTCGAAGCGAGGGATTCATATTCGGATCCCCACTTTTACCGTCTCTAGCCGCAATTGTGATTAATTTTGCCACCTTCGTAAAAACCTTCGATCGCTTTGCGTCGATTGCGCCTTTTTTTCTCTTGGTTGTAGCCCATTTGCTATGACCGCTCATATTTAATTTGAGTTAAGAATAAAGAATTAAGAATTAAAGTTTGATTACTTCATTATTACCATTATTCGTAATTCGTAATTCATAATTCATTTGTAATCTACTCCAAAATCACCGTTTTTTCAATCCAATAGACTATTGACCCAATCCAGTTACAATAGTTCCCTCCAAATCCGTTCGCCTGATTTCGATGTTTTTGCTACTTAAATAATCAATTACTTGTTTGTGCGGATGGGCATATCTGTTATCAATCCCTGCTGAAATAATCGCCGCTGTAGGCGCAACGAAATTATATAAGTCGTCCGAAAGGCCAGTTGATGAACCGTGATGCGGAACTTTGAGGATATCTGCCTTGAAATTATCACCGGCGCTTGAAGAATAAAAGGTAAACATATTCGCTTGCTCATCTTCTTCCAGATCTCCTGTAAACAGAACACATTTTAGAAGATAACAAAATTTAACTACCTCCGAACTATTGTTAAGATTTTTAATTATTTGATCCTTATATTTTTCGCCAGGCCAGAGAAATGTTAGAGCAGAATTGGTAAATGGGATAATCGATTCACCGATCTTGGGTATTACCGTCTCAATCTTTTTATCTTTAATTTTATCGATAAATTCCTCGTACTGATTGGAATCATAAAGCACGCCGTTGGTATAAATTCTCCCTATCTGATACCGATCGATTACCTGATTTAAGCCCACCAAATGATCGGCATGCGGATGAGAAAGTATGACAATTTCGATCTCTCTATCCCCTACCGGCATATATTTACCGAGTTCTGGCAAAATTTTATCATCAGGACCGCCATCGATTAGAATTTGATAATTACCATTTTGGATTAATTGCGCATCCCCCTGACCGACATCGAGAAAATAGACCGCCGGATCTTTTCGTGAATCAGCGGTCGGACTCTTTGCAATTTCCACCCAAATCAAAACGGCAACTGGCAGAAAGAGAAATAGTAAGGTTTTGGTTAGCTTTGACATATTTCTTTAAATTTCTAATTTTACCTATTATTCTTCGACCCCTCGGTGCTGCGAGGTTGGAGCAGTTCTATTTCCAGGTTCTCCACCCGCGAGAACACGGAGTCGAACAATAATATTTTTGTTACTAATTATTTAAAATTAATCGCCGCTCCCGGCACTTGCGCTAGCCACTCCACTATTTTAATAATGTATTCGAGAAATGGCCAGAGCAATAATGCGACTAATTTGCCCAATGGGAAATAAATAATGCCAATTAAGCCGGCGATAAATGCTGCCAACATGGCCCACGGAACAATCCAAACAACTAGAATGTTAGCAAATGGAGAAATTAGGGAAATGGTACCAAATTGAATAAACAAGATCGGCATAACAGCGAACTGAGCCCCTAGTGTTTCGGCTAGCATTGATTTTACAAATTGGGGCAAAGCTCTGGTTCGCCACTTTTCAATCCCTTTCTCAATTACTGGAGTTAAATAAATTAGGCCGGCAAAAGCTATAAAAGAAAGCTGAAAACCAATATCATATCGAACGATAAAAGGATTGAAAATTACCATAACAAAGGCTGCCAACAACATCAAATTTGTCTGATCAGCCTGACGGCCGACCGTACGACCAAAGAGAATTAACAGTGAAAAAATTGAGGCCCGAACAACACTTGGCGCCCCACCCGTCATTAAAACAAATCCTATAACCATAAGAAGCCCGAGCCAAAACGCCCTCTTCCGGCCGACAATTCCGACTAAATAATTGCTAAATACGGCGATTAGAATCGTTACATTAAAACCCGATAGTGCGATAATATGCGTTAATCCGGTAATCTTTAACTGATCAATCAAATTATCTGGAATATTGCGCTTAACTCCCAGAATTAGTCCTGCTGCCAGAGAAGCATGAGGTTCGGAAATCAACCTATTTATTGTCGTCTCGAAGGCAATCGAGATATTATAGAGATATTCGCAAGTTTTCCAATAAATCCCATGGTTCTCATTTTCAAAGGAAATTTCAGGATTATTGATAAGGCCGAAAATCAGATAGCGTTTTAGATAACTTTTATAGTCAAAATCACCGAGATTCACAGGCTCTACGATCTTGCCCTTGATTCTCACGGTTTCACCAAAATGGTACTCGGGAAAATGGGGAGCGTTGACCAAAATATTGATCGTTTGATCATTTATTTGAGCCAGAACAACCAATTTCTGTTTCTCCCAGTCAACCTCCGGCCGCTTCTCAATCCGGCCGGTGATTTCGATCTCCTGGTCATAAGGAAGATTGACCTTGTTCTTGGCTTCGAAATATGAATAATAGAAGAGCGAAAAACTGAAAGCTAGCAACGCAAAACTCCATAGGACAATCAATTTATTATTTAAAATAAAATTAATAAACGCCGAGATTAGAAAGAATGGAATTATAAATAAAAAAACCGGCCACGACCGGTTGAAATCGAGATTGATGAAAGTAACGAAGAGTGTACCAAGCAAAAACGAAAAAGAAAGAACTGTAAAAATTCTAAAAGGGAAATACAGGTTTTTGAAAACCTTGCCCACTTTTATTAAATAGGTTAATTTAATATTATGATAGCATAAGGATAGTTTAAAGTTATAGAGTTAATAGTCATTAGTAATATTATTTACCTGTCATTCCCGCGGAGGCGGGAATCCAGAAAATAAGGAATTGGATCCCCGGGCCATGGCTTTGCCTGCTCCGAGGATGACAAAATCGGAGCATAATTATGAAAAAAGAAAAACAGAATCCCCAAATCGAAGAATTAAACCAGAAAATCGGAGAATTAACTGCAGGTTGGCAACGAACCCAGGCTGATTTTCAAAATTTCCGCCGCCAGGTAGAAGAAGACAGAAAAAAGCTGATTAAAAAAGCCAACACCGATCTAATAATGGAAATCCTGCCGGTTCTTGATAACTTTCAACTAGCCGCCAAACACGTGCCGACTGAATTGGAAAGCAATAATTGGGTTATAGGTGTTAAGCAGATCGAGAAACAGCTAGAATCAATCTTGGAAAATTCCGGCCTTTCGAAAATTCCTACAGTCGGAGAGCAATTTAACCCCCATCTTCATGAGGCAATTGAACATATCCAAAGTGACGAACCTATTGATATAATTGTCGAAGAGCTAACCAGTGGATACAAGTTTGATGACTCAGTACTTAGGCCTGCCAAAGTGAAGGTATCGGCGGGGAAATAGATAAAAAAAATCAGTACTATACCCAACTTTGTTCTTTCATCTGTCGCCAGAGTCGAATATTCGCCCTAAGTGTTAAGGTTCCTGTGTCATAAAATTGTTGAATTAATTTGCGATCGCAAATTAATTCAACAATTGCAGTAAGTGAAATTACAATGAGCAACAATTTTAATCCTAAACATTATTACACAACTCCCTTTCAAACAAGAGTTGAAAAGCCTTGGGGTTTTGAGATTGTCTATACCCCGCCCGAAGCACCAGCCGTCGGCAAGATTTTGCATGTCAATGCCGGCAAACGCTTAAGCTTGCAATATCATGATGAAAAGATCGAAACTCTATGCCTGATTGAAGAGAAGCAAAAATAACTTTGTCTGATGAAAAAGGCCAGACGATTGAGATTCCGATGGAGTTGAACAAAGGCTATTTTATGCAGCCAGGACAAATCCATCGAGTCACAGCCGTCTCGAATATAGTTTTCATCGAATCCTCAATTCCTGAGATCGGCAACACTTTTAGGCTCGAAGATGACAATAATAGACCGACCGAAACCGAAGAAATGCGCAAAGAAGATCGAGGCTGGGATAAATAAAGGATCCTTCTAATATTTGCCTAGAGCACAAAGAATTTTTATAATTCTTTTTTTTGCGAACAATAAATGTATGCCATATTGTTGAATTAATTTGCGATCGCAAATTAATTCAACAATATATGTAATCTCTTAAAATCAAAGACTGACCTTGCTTCTTTGTTGTTTGCAATATTAATCCCTTAATTATCTTCTCCGCTTTTCATCAACGATTTTAACATATTGTCTTTCTTTGAATATTCTACTTCTATCTGAAAAGAATTTCTTGGATATTTAGACCAATCCCAAGAAGTAACCGCCTTAATTACTTCGACCTTTTTATCCCTCTTATCAAGTCAATCAATGTATGCTCAAAGGCATGAGCCAATTCGGTATTCTCTAGTTCGTCGGCAAATGATTGATGCTGCTCGTTATCACAAAGATGATATTTCAATCTTGGCAATTGTAAAATCAAAGTTTTGGCGAAACCGGGCAATTGACTTGTCTTCCTGATTGCAGGCGGAATTAATAGATGAATAACAGTCCTCTTTTTGAAGAATTCGATCTTATAGATATCCAAATGATCTCCTTGTTTTAAGCTAATTCTATGACTAGCCAAATTTGTTTGCAAGCAAGAAATCTGTATATTAATAATATCCCTCTTGACAAAATGTAAAGTATACTTTACATTTTTAGTATACAATTAATTTCTTGGTCAGTTGCTTTTGACTGATTGAGAGCATTATTAAAAAATAATTCAAGGAGACACAATGGGTAAAATAGTTGGTATCGATCTTGGCACGACCAACTCGGCTGTGGCTGTGATGGAAGGTGGCGAGGCAAAAATTATTACTTCTTCCGAGGGTGGAAGAACGGTTCCTTCAATTGTTGCCGAAACAAAAAAAGGCGACAGATTGGTCGGACAACTATCGAAGCGTCAAGCAGTAACGAATTCAGAAAACACTATTTTTTCAGTCAAGAGATTTATCGGACGAAAATTTGACGATCCTGAAGTCCAGGCTGATCTCAAGAAAATGCCTTATGAGAGCAAAAAGGCCTCCGACGGTTCCGTTCGAGTCATTATGAACGGCAAGGATTATAGCGCACAAGAGATTTCAGCTTTCATTTTGCAAAAATTGAAGGCAGATGCCGAAACCTATCTCGGCGAAAAAGTCACCGAAGCGGTAATTACTGTACCTGCTTATTTCAATGATGCACAGAGACAGGCTACCAAAGATGCCGGTAAAATCGCCGGGCTAGACGTCAAAAGAATTATCAACGAACCGACAGCAGCATCACTCGCTTACGGTCTTGATAAGAAAAAGAATGAAAAAATTGCTGTCTACGACCTCGGTGGCGGTACCTTTGATATTACCATTTTGGAACTTGGCGATGGCGTTTTTGAGGTCAAGGCAACCAACGGCGATACTCATCTCGGCGGTGACGACTTCGATCAGGTCGTGATGGATTATATTATCGATGAATTTAAAAAGGATCAGGGTGTTGATCTCCACTCAGACAAAGCAGCCATCCAACGCGTCAAAGAAGCAGCCGAAAAAGCCAAGATTGAGCTCTCAACAGCTCAAGAGACAGAGATTAATTTGCCATTTGTGACTGCCGATCAATCAGGCCCTAAGCATTTGCAAATGACCATTTCCCGAGCGCAGCTGGAAAAAATGGTAGAGCCTTTGATCGAGAAAACCTTGAAACCTTGCGAAAAGGTCTTGAAGGATGCCAAGGTTGAAAAAAATGATATCAATGAAGTAATTCTAGTCGGCGGAATGACCAGAATGCCGGCAGTTCGAGAAGCCGTCAAAAAATTCTTCGGCAAAGAGCCGGATCACTCTGTCAATCCTGATGAGGCTGTCGCTCTTGGCGCTGCCATCCAGGGCGGCGTTCTCGGCGGCGAGGTCAAAGATTTGCTTTTACTCGACGTCACTCCCCTTTCCCTCGGCATCGAGACACTTGGAGGCGTTTCGACCAAATTGATTGAAAGAAATACCACAATTCCTACTTCCAAGTCACAGATTTTCTCAACAGCAGCCGACAATCAAACCTCCGTGGAAATCCACGTTTTACAGGGCGAACGCGAAATGGCAGCTGACAACAAAACTCTTGGCCGGTTTATGCTCGACGGTATTCCACCAGCACCCCGAGGCGTGCCTCAAGTCGAAGTTACCTTTGATATCGACGCCAATGGCATTGTAAACGTAAAGGCCGTCGACAAAGCAACCAGCAAAGAGCAGAAGATCACCATTACTGCCTCGTCTGGTCTTTCTGAAGCAGAAATTGAGAGAATGAAGAAGGAAGCCGAAGAGCACGCCGACGAAGATAAACAGAAAAAAGAGTTGATCGAAGCCAAAAATATGGCTGATACTCTGATTTATACGTCTGAAAAAACCTTGGGTGATGCCGGTGATAAAGTTGATAGCAACTTGAAGTCCGACGTTGAGGAAAAAATTAAGGCGCTTAAAGAAGTGAAAGACAAAGACAATCTGGAGGAGATCAAGACACAAACCGAATCTTTAAGCAAAGCTTTACAAGAAGTCGGTGCGAAGATGTACGAGCAGGCAAGCCAAGCTAAACAAGAAGAGGTAAAAACAGAAGAAAAAGACGAGAAGACAGAGGAAGAAAAAGCCGAAAAGGTAGAAGAAGAAAAATAGAGTCAGAGTTTCTTTTCGATCTGTCATCCTGAGGACTGAAGGATCTATCACAATGGATACTGATAGATCCTTCACCTCCAAGATACACCGTATATAGTACCATAGGGGCGGTTGCCACCATCTTGTTTCAGCGGCCAAAGAAGGATAAAATAAAGTAGGTTTAAAATTAGGAGGGGCTAGTTCAACTAGTTAGAAAATGAATAATTTTTTCCGTCAACCTGTTGTGCTAATTCTCTTTGTTGTTGCGATCTTGATCGCTTTCGGCTGGAATTTTATTTCCAAGCGCCAAGAGGCCAAAAAGACAGCGCAGACGCAGACCAACATCAATACCAATGCTTACAGCCCTTCGGTGGTTTCCAATCTGACCAATCTTGATCCTACAGATTTTGACTCTTCCGTGAGACAGCAGTATGCACTGGCAGTAGAGAAGGCAACTCTGCAAAACCCAAATAATGCTCTATCGGCAATCGAAGTTTCAATTGATGATTCGATGACAGCCGATCGAACGTCACTGCGCTATATATTCTCTGCCGCAAATGATACATCGAATAACTGGATGATTACGGTGCTGCAAAAAGATAATTCCTATAGCCGAGCGCTGGTGCCGAAGGAAGACTATGCCGGTAATCTGGCAACAGTCGATACCAAACTCTGGAAATACAATTATGTTACTGCTCTGCAGCTGGCAGAGAAGGCTGGCGGTCTCAAATGGCGAGAAGAAAATACATTACTTGAATTGAGGCTGACTCTTAAAACCATTCCTCAAAAAGGCTGGCTGGTCTGGGTTGTGGAATACAAAGGCCAAAATAGTAATTATGTGATAACATTAGATGCCAGCTCGGGCAAACAAATTACGGAATAATATCAGCAATAAGATATAAGTAATATGCCGTAAGCTTTGATTCTTAGCTTGCTACTTACCACTTATTTCTCATTGCTTTATTATTATGTCAACCGATTATTACAAAATATTGGGGGTGTCAAAGAATGCCTCCGCTGATGAAATAAAGAAAGCTTACCGCAAGCTCGCTTTGCAGTACCACCCTGATCGTGGTGGAAGCAAAGAAGATGAGGTTAAATTCAAAGAGGTAAATGAAGCTTACCAAATACTCTCAGATCAGCAAAAAAGACAACAATATGACCAGTTTGGAGATGCTGCCTTCAAGAATGGCGGATTTGGGAACGGACAAGGTTTCGGAGGTGGTTTTTCAGGCTTTGGTCAAGGTGATTTTAGTGGTTTCTCGGGCTTCGGCGGGCTTGGAGACATATTTGAAGATTTTTTTGGCGCCAGCATGTCACAAGTTCAAGCAGAGCTAAAGATATCGCCGGCACAGGCAGTCCTAGGGGATAAAATAAATATTGAAATTGGTGGAGAAGAAGTCTCTTTCGATCTTCCTGCTGGCACTCAATCAGGCGTCTCATATCGTTTTCCGGGGAAGGGCAGGCCTTACAAAAATGGTAAGCGAGGTGATCTCATTCTTACTATCTCAATCGAAATGCCAAAACATATTTCGAAAGAACAAAAAGAACTCTGGGAAAAGTTAAGAGCAGAAGATCAAAAAAAACGGGGGTGGTGGGGATAGAACAATTCCCAGGTTTCGATATTTAATGCTAAAAACTAAAATAACGAAATAACGAAAATTCCCCCTTTAGTTCTTTAGTTTCTTTTCGCTTTTGGCATTGAGAGTTTTTTATTGACTTATGGCATCTTTTGACCGATAATATAAAAGAAAGTTAATTCTGAGTTGCTAATTTATACTTGGAGGGGAATATTTAATGCAGCTTCCGAGCACGGATGTATTTATAGGACTTATTTTTGCTTTTGGCATCGGCTATGGCTTTATTTTGCAAAAAGACAAAGTTATTACGTACCTATGCTCAGTTTATATCGGAATTGTGATTGCTACGAGCTTCTCGCAAACAGTTTTTGATTTTTTCAACGGCAATAAAGTCATCGCAAACGAAGTCTGGATCAAAGGTAACGCCTCAGCTTCGACAATTGCAATTGTTCTTTTTTTGATTTCTGTGATATTTGTTTCGGGAGCAATCAATTCCAGAGGGAAAAAGTCCGATGATATCTCAGTTATTGAGGTTTTTTTCTACAGCGTTCTGACGGTCGCCCTCATCCTTTCTTCAATTTTGGGCTTTTTGCCTGAAGCTTCACGAAACCATTACCTAGAAATTTCAAAATCAGCTCACTATCTTTATTTGTATCGAGCTCTTTTTGTTATCACCCCGCCAATTATGTTAATAGTTATCAACTGGAAGAAGAAAGATAAATAAATTAATGCTAAAAACGAAAGGAAACTAAAGAACTAAAAATTATGATTTCGTTATTTCGTTTATTTTAGCCTTTAGCATTTAAACTATGATTTTGCTCCGCTGGCTCCTAAACACATTAATATTGATATTTGTCGCTTCACTAGTGCCAGGCATACATTTTTCTTCCTTTTGGTCAGCGTTGATAGCCGCTCTAGTACTTGGTTTTCTCAATGCGCTCATCAGGCCAATTTTGATTTTACTAACCCTTCCTGTGAACATTTTAACCTTAGGTCTATTTACTTTCATTATTAACGCCCTCATTTTCTGGCTGGCAAGCACAATAGTCAAAGGATTTGAAGTCACCGATTTTTGGTCAGCATTTTGGGGTGCCTTTATTTACTCAATTGTGATTACTCTCTTTAATTATTTCGATCGCAGCAACAAAGTAAAAGTTATTCGCCCCAAATAGTTTACAACATGCATTACGAGCCCTAATCAAAAAAAGAACAGAAATAATTCTGGTCTTTTTTTTGGTAGGCGGCCCGGGACTCGAACCCGGAACCAATGGCTTAAAAGGCCACTGCTCTACCATTGAGCTAACCGCCCCTATATTTACTATAGAATAGTACCTTAAAAAGAGGTTGAAGTCAATCTAGGGAAAGATGAGCTGGTATAAAAATATTGACAAAAGCCTAATTTTAATATTTAGTATCTATAATACCCCATTCTGTTCTGACAAAGGAGTAATATCGATGTCTGCTATACAATACACTGATGAAGCAAGGCTAAAAGCAATGCAGCTTGCATTAGACGAACGTTTGTTGCCAGGTGACAGCCTGCCATCGTTCATCATCTTTCTTCTTTGGTTCTTCTGCGATAAGGAAGGTAGAGTCAGCAACAAATTTTATTGCCTACTGAATGTTGTTGCCAACGCTTTGAAAAGTCGCGAAGAGGGGCCAAAATACTCTGCCAACTACCTGGTTCTTAATATCTTAGCATCAGTCTCGATTGACAGGAGAGATCAATGGATACATCTTAGCCCAAGTCTAAGATCACAGCTCAAACTGCCCGATGCTGAACAAGCAGACAAATTGGCTCGGTTGGCAGCCCACTTGAAGGCTGCCACAATGGACTCTCCGGAGGACAGGAACCGAATCCTAATAACAAAAGCTATCGAGATCATCTTCTCGGTATGCTGACCGAGGCGTAGCCGCTTGTACAGGGCTACGCTTTTTTTTATTACCAGCATTTATTATTTTTTTCGAAAAATAATTTTTTTACCACTTTTCTCCCCCTCCGAGGTTTTGAGTTTTCGGATTGTCATAGTCCGGACTTTTGAGAGTTCAATAGATCTGCCGTCCTCAAGCAAAACTTTACCGCTTTTGTGATCAGAAAATTTGCCGCAAGTAGTGCTATCGTCCTTAAAAATGATAAATATCGGCGTTCCTTTGTGAAAGTTTGTATGCATTCTTTATATAATTTTACAATTATCAATTCCCTGTTTTCAACTAATCAATCATTTTTATTTTTCGGGATATTTAAACGATCGTTCAAATATCCCGAAAAAAATGGTCAAAATTATAATTTAATTTTTTCAGCAAAGACTCCCCCTGAAACAACTAGCAATCCGCCGATCAGCTGAATAGGCGTCAATCTTTCTCCTAACAGGAAAAAGGCAATAATTGAAACAAATACCGGCGTCAGCGAATAAGTCATAGCTAGAAATGATGCCGAGCAGTGCTCATAGGCACGAAATCTAATTGATGACGAAATGACGCCCAGCAGGCTCAGGAGTATCAGAAGTGGAATCGTGTGAGGAAAAGCAAATGATTTTGTTAAAAAAGTAATTGCTATTACCGGCAGGAGACCAAACATAAAACTGCCAGAAGAGGATAATTGTGAACTCATCGTTTTTGTCGCAATTTTTCCAAGTATCGTGTTACCAAAGGCGATTAAGGCTGCCTCCAATAAAGTCAGGCCGTCGCCTACACTAAGGCTAATAACTTTACCACCAGTTGCAACTAAATACGCTCCCAAGAGAATCAAAACGCCTAAAATTATCTTCTTTAATGTGATTTTTTCACCAAGAAATATCGCCGCAAAACCAATAGTGAAAAGCAAGGTTGAACGTATTAGAAAGGAATAATTAATCGCCGGCGTATATTTGATAGCGAATGCTTCAACGACCGCGATGAAAAGAGTACTAATAATCCCTATTGCAAGGAGTATCCAGATATCCTTCTTCGTTATCTTCGCAGCCTCTTGCCTTTTGCGCAGAAAAAGCCCCAGCCAGAATGGCAATGCAAAGAGAGTGATCCAAAAGATTATATTGATGGGATTTTCACCAGCTCGCAGGATGAATTTGGTAATAATAATATTCACCGCCCAAAGCAAGGCTGCGGATATTGCCAGAATAGTTCCAATCCGTAAGTTCTTTTTCATTGCAAACGCTAAATATTAAAATAAACGCAAATACGAAAATTTTAGTTGTTTAGTTTAATTTCGTTTTTGGCATCATCATTCGTTTCTTAAGACCTTGATAAAAACATCACTTGGCACTTCTACCCTACCAATTGACTTCATCTTCTTTTTACCCTTTTTCTGCTTATCAAGCAACTTGTTTTTTCGAGTTATATCACCACCATAGAGACCTGTCGTCACATCTTTGCGGTAGGGTGAGATTCTCTCCGAAGCAATGATCTTGGCGCCGATTGCCGCCTGAATTTTAATCTCGAAATTTTGTCTAGGGATAAGCTCTTTTAGCCGCTCGGTAATGCGCCTTCCTTCGCTATCGGCCTTTGATCTGTGAGTAATAAAGCTTAAAGCATCAACTTTATCAAGATTTATCAAAATATCGACTTTTTCCAGGTCCGCAACACGATAATCAATCTGCTCATAACTCATCGAAGCATAGCCCTTAGACACACTCTTTAGGGAATCATAAAGGTCGATAATAGCCTCGGCGAGCGGCATTTCATAGCGGATAATCGCCCTCTCATCGTCAAGATATTCAATATTTTTATAAACCGCTCTCTTCTTCTGAACCAAATCCATTAAATTACCCACATATTCTTTGGGGGTAAAAATATCTAGATCAATCCATGGCTCTTTGATTTCATTAAAAGTTCCCTTCTCGGGTAGATCGCCTGGCTTCTCGAGCTCTAATTCCTCACCACTTGTTTTAGTTAGAAGGTATCGGACTGTCGGGCTAGAGACCACAAGCGACAAATTATACTCCCTCTCCAATCGTTCGCGGACGATATCCATATGAAGAAGGCCCAGAAAGCCACAGCGGAAGCCAAAACCAAGTGCATCAGATTGTTCCGGTTCGTAAACCAAAGAAGCGTCATTTAATTTTAACTTTTCTATTGCAACCTTCAGATCCGGGTAATCATCCCCTTCGGTACAAAAAATCGAAGCAAAAACAGATGGCTGAATTGTTTTGTAGCCAGGCAGGGGAGAGTCAGTCGGATTTTTTTTGAGAGTCACGGTATCGCCGACACGAGCTTCGGCAACGCTCTTGAAGCCGGTAATAATATAGCCAATTTCTCCGGTTGAAAGAGGGGATTCTGCAATAAATTTCGGACTGAAATAGCCTGCCTCTATCGCCTCTCCCTCGCTTTTTGTTTCCATCAGAAAGAATGAGTCATTCTTGGCGATGGAGCCGTCAAAGACTCGCAGGTAGGCGACTACTCCTCTATACGAATCATAAATTGAATCAAATATTAGGGCCTTTAGCGGCTTGTCCTCTGACCCAGCAGGAGCAGGTATCTTTTCGATGATTGTATCAAGAATTTCTCTAACACCTTCACCGGTCTTGCCGGAAGCAAAAAGTATCTCTTCTTTTTGGCAACCCAGTATTTTTATTATCTCTTCAGAGATTTCCTCCGGACGAGCAGCTGGCAGGTCAATTTTGTTAACTACCGGAATAATTTTTAAGTCGTTATCTACCGCAGAATAAAGCACTGATAAAGTTTGAGCTTCGATGCCCTGTGTGGCATCAACTAATAAAATAGCTCCCTCAACGGCTGCGAGTGACCTTGAGACCTCATATTGAAAGTCGACATGCCCCGGAGTGTCAATCAAATTCAACTCAAACACTGAATTTGAATTTTCAGCATCCAACCCCCAATTTCCACTCAATTTTTCGAGTTCCAATGTGGAATTTGGTTCTTGATTGTTGATTGGATGTTGATTTTTAATACTTGGAGTTTGTGAATGTGCCCATCGCATCCGTACTGGTGCTAGTTTGATAGTAATTCCTCGCTCACGCTCTAAATCCATAGTATCGAGCAATTGCTCTTTCATATCACGCTTTTGAATAGTACCGGTGATTTCCAACATCCGGTCAGCCAGTGTGGACTTACCATGATCAATATGAGCAATGATACAGAAATTACGGATATTACTCTGTTTCAAGATCCTCCAATCCAACTAAACTCGCCCTGCGTAGCTTAAGCGAAGTAAGGCAATCGATATGGGCGATGATACAAAAATTTCGAATATTGGCTTGATTCATAATGTCTATTGTTCGAACGATGTTCTCGAAGTGAGAACTATTCTAAACTTCTCAATGGCTAACGCCTTTCGAAGAGTAGTAAACGATGATTATTTTTTAACAAAAGTGCCCCGGTTGGGACACTTTTGTTATACCACAAATCATACCCATTTTCTAGCAAGCTAATTGGCGAATTGAAATATTACGAGCCATTAGTTTATTGAGTTAATCCAAAACTTGCTGCGACCGCGCTAATCTTAAAATCCTTTCCAGTTAAATCCGATGCAGTTACAGTAGGACGAGTGTACGCGAAAACATAATTCGAATTTTTAGTTAAGTATATATTATTTGCTTTTAAGTCTTTTGCATCTGCATCACCAGCAGCTTGAATAGCCGCCCATTGGGTCAGTGTATATATTACGATATTAAAAATGTTAGCATATTTGCCTCCTAATGTTGTGTCTGTTTTTATATTTGGATCAACCGTAGGGGCATAAAACCGAATGAAACTCGTTTGGTAACTCGTCGAAGGTATCTCCTGCCATTTATAACCTAGCCACAAATCATTCAATGTTAGTTGAAAACCATATTTTGTGTTTGTATATGTCTCACTGATTGTGCTATTGATATTTTCTTTTGCCAATTTGGCGCCGAGTTCATCAATCTGTACCTGCAAATTATCTTTGTCTTTTGTTGCCTTTGCATTTGCAAAATAATATGTTCCACCTCCTGCAACACCAGCCGTAATGAGCACCGTAATTAACACTTGTAACCAAATTTTCATGATCCTCCCTATTATATTTTTATTTTAAATTATAACACTCAACCCAGATGGTAGTACTGCAGGTCATGCAAAGGCACACTGATCCAACCATAGTATGCAGGACAACTCCTTATAATTCCGCCTGCTCGGGAATGGCAATGTTTAAATTTAACTTCCTAATAGCTTCTCAAGGAAGTTTCTCTTTTTTGGCTTCGTAAGACCTAACTTTCCTTCCAACGCGCCAATGTTTTCTCTGGCATATTCCTCGCCGACTTTTCTAATCTCAGCTATTCGGTTGAAATCCCACCAGTTATAGCTTTCAATTGGTGGAGTAAAACAAAAATCACACTTTTTCATACTAATTTTGGCAAGTTCTTTTTGCATAATATCTACTGCTCTGAGTGCAATAGTTGCTCTGCTGGTCTTTAGATTACCCTTATCATCAAAGCTGTTTATTTTACCCACGCTATAAAGAGATGAGCTGATCACAAAATCAGCACCCATTTCCCTTGCTGTTTTACAAGGTAGATTCAAGGTAATAGCGCCATCGATGTAAAAGTTGCCGCCGAGTTTCTGAACCGAGAATACCCCCGGATAAGCCGCCGAAGCCATCACGGCATCAACGGGATTACCGTGTTTTATCACCTCTGCTTCACCAGTGATGAGATTTGTTAAGACACATTGAAATTTAACCGGAAGCTCATAGAAATGTTCCTCAGCAACATTTTTTCTTAGCGCCGATCTTATTTGATCAAAAATTTTGTCAGGGGTCATATTTAAGATTAGCCCTCCGCGTGAAAATAAGCCGGCCTTTCCCAGATCTTCGATGAAATTATCGATGGCTTTTACTCCTCCGGACG
The DNA here is from genome assembly GCA_041674765.1 of Patescibacteria group bacterium. Classification (GTDB taxonomy): domain Bacteria; phylum Patescibacteriota; class UBA1384; order XYA2-FULL-43-10; family 1-14-0-10-43-13; genus JBAYVE01. Next base: position 278,033 of record JBAYVE010000001.1, on the reverse strand, counting down.
AATACAGCAATCCTATGATTGCACCAGCTGATACACCAGCGATTGCACCAATCTTGATGTTATTTTTATCAAGCTCCTGAAGGAGTCCAATGTGAGCAACCCCAAGCATTCCACCGCCCGATAGCGCTAAGCCGATCTTCATAAATCTCCTTTAAAAAAACAAACTGAAAGATAATACAAATATATAGCCTCTATATTTTAAAACTTCTCAAAAGTTTGAGCTGGTCCTTCCAGCTCATCTTGTCCTGTGGTGTTTCCAATATACCAAATTTATCCTGAAGCTTTGAATTGTTCAGTAGAGATTTGAAAGCTTCAACTCCGATACAGCCTTCCCCAATATCAGCATGACGGTCTCTTCTCGAATTCAACTCTGTCTTAGAATCGTTTAAGTGGAAACCAACCAATTTGTCGAGTCCAATCTCTTTTTCAAACTTTCGGATAAACACCTCAATGGATTGAGGTGTTTGCAAATCATAACCTGATTCAAAAGCGTGAGCCGTATCAATCAACACTTTGACTCTGTCAGATTTCGCACTTTGTATGATTTTTGCTATTTCCTCGATCGTATCGCCAATAATATTGCCGGCGCCGGCAGCATTTTCAATGATAAAAAAGGTAGATGGATCAGTTTGATCTAATATTTGCTTGATAGCGTTCGTCACTTTCGGCAGAAGTTCATCAAAATCGCCGCCTTTAGTAGAGCCAAGATGAGTATTGACACCAAGTGCTCCGATTAATTCTGCTTTCCGCATATCATCAGTCAACGATTTGACCGATGCCTCGTAGAAAAATGAATTAGCGGAGGCAAGATTATTCAGGTAAATACTATGAATGATTATTGGATTAATTTTTGCTTCACGATTTAATTCCTTGAACCTGATAATTTCTTCTTCTGCGATCGCTATGGGATTCCAGCGCTGAGGCGGATTCACAAAAATCTGCATACATTCACATCCAACTTCCCTGGCTCGTAAAATCGAGTCAGAAAAAGGTTTTGCAGTTGAAATATGGCAACCAAGTCGCATAATACACTCCAATTTCTAATTGATCTTCTTAACACCCAGATTAATTAGTCCGCCGGCCGGTGGATTTGATTATTTAAATTTAAGAAAACCTAGAAAACTCAACGTTAAGGTTTTCTAGATCCATTATAGCATAATGGCCGGATTCAGCAGCAGCCAGTTTTATTACTCTCGTCTGGCCAAGATATGCTACTCCCCACTGATGATGAATATGCGCACAGATATGAACCAGGGGTGAATTTGAAAACTTCCTATTTGATGTTGAGATGTGAACATCATCATCCTTCCGGTAATTTAGAATCCCTGGCGGTGGTACGTGCGAGACAAAAATGCTGCCGCCTATTACCTTTTGCTCAATCATTGACTCTCCGGAATATTGCCCTGCCCATGAAGCTGGAGAACCGCCAACCCCGGTAAAATGACGGTTGCCGAGTTCCATTATCTTGCCCTCCAGTGACTTGAAAGCAGCATCAAGCTTAAAATAACCGCGTCCAAAGTCATTGTTGCCTGGTACCCAGAAGAAAGGTAGACTAGTCTTCTTTATCATCTCGACAGAGTATTTAGCAAAAGAAACCGGCTCTCCCATATTGATAAGATCACCGGCGAATAGAATAAGATCAATATCTTCATTTTTGAGAAATTTTTCTATATTGGCAATTTGTTTATAGTTGCCATGAATATCAGCAAAAAGAAAAGCCTTCATTCTATCTCTTTGTTCCTGACAAAAGCAAAAATCCAGGATTCGATTTTATTTCTTCAACTTTCAATTCGTCCTGTCCGGGAATATTATTCGCAACCAAAGTATTGATTTGGTCCTTTAAGGGATCGGCAATCTTGGGCGGTGCCTTAATGCCGGCTGCCGTGATCTCATTGATGTCAATCATTATTTTGCCATTCTCTGCTCTAGGTAAGGCCTTAACTTCCAGATTCAAACCAAAAATTGAATTAGAAGACTTACCATTTAGGATTATACCGTCATTTGTTATTGATAGTTTCGCTTTCTGGATAGGAAAATCTACATCTTCGACTCCGATTGCTTCAGCGAGTTGGTCCTCTGTAATTTTCAAAAAAACGTCCGGGCCCTGAATATCATCTATGTTCGATTTGATAGTCTGAAAAACAGAGGGCTTGTTGATATTATCCTTAGTGAACCGAAAATCTTTGAAAACATTATTGAATTTTAGAAAAAAAAGAAATCCAGAGCAGACCAGAAGCAGGGCAGCCAAAATGATAATTACCGAAGTGACCGACAGGGTAGGTTTAGGCAAATCCCATGAATTTTCCTCTTTTTTATTTCCCATCAATCTTTCTCTTGAACGCCCATTTGAGTTCATCCTGTTTTAAAACAATGCTTAGAACAGTGAAAGTCACAAGCCCGACAACGCAAGCGAAAACAGTTTGTTCCAGCACCCCGAAGAATTTTGACATATTTACCTGATTAGCTGCTATATGCATCGAGCCCCAGACAACAACTCCCATCAAAAGTGAAATAAAAGTCGTCTTGGCATAAGAGAAAAATAAATCCTTGTCCAAAATGGCAGGGTATGTTTTGCGTAAATAGTAGATCAACATAAAAGCATTAAAATAACTGCCAATAGAGAAAGCCAGCGCCAGTCCGGCCACCGACATATATTTTGAGAGAGGAAATGCGATTAATACACTGATGATGACGGTGTATATAGAAATCCTCATCGGTGTTTTTGTATCTTTTAGAGCATAGAAAGCCCTGGCTAATAAGGGGATCAGACCCTGAGCCAAAATTGAGATTGAAAAGAATCCCAAAGCTAATGCGGTCATTCTGGTGTCGTCCCAACTGAATTTTCCCGAACCAAGAATCAATCTGATAATCTGTGCCCTAAGTAAAATAAAAATAACTGATGATGGTATCAGCAAAAAGCCGATCACCCGGAGGGCTCTACTCAGATAAAATGAAAATTCTTCCTCTTTATTCTGCGATATTTTCTGTGCCAAAGTCGGAAAAACGGCGGTGGCAAAAGAGGTGCCGAGAGCAATAATTGGCATAGTTTGAATGTTATTTGCTAAATTAAAAGCCGAAATCGAACCAGCGGCCATGGCTGAAGCAACGGCAGTATAAACAATCAACATAATTTGGCTAGCCCCAAGGCTGATAGTCCGGGGGAGCATCAATGATAAGATTTTTTGAATGTTTTTACTATAATCTATGACCGGCATATAACGGTAACCGAGACGAATTGCCGTCGGCAGCTGAATCAAAACGTGTAACGCAGATCCTATTAGTACTGTATAAACTACGCCGATAAGACCATACCGTGGCGCTACAAACCAAGCACCGATAATAATTGCGCCATTGTAGATCAGGGGAGAAAGGGAATATGCAAGAAATCTTTTATGACTATTGAGGACTCCTCCGATGATATAAGACAGAGAAAAGAAAATCGGAGTCAGCATCAAAAGACGTGAGAACTTGACTGTTTCAGCCATTCGACCGGCATCAAACTTTGGAACTACCAGAGGAGTAATATACGGCATTAAAAAGAAAAGAATAATAGCCGAAACAATGGTAAAAATTAAAGCAAGATTTATCAAGGAGTTGGTAATTCGATAACCCTCTTTTTGATTTTTTGCTGCCAGATGATCAGAAAAAATTGGGATGAAAGCTGAAGTAATAGCACCAAGAATCAAAGTATTGAAGACAAGATCAGGAATTCGGAACGAAGCATAATAGATATCTAAATTGAAAGTAGAAATAGTTTTCGTAAGAAAACGGTCCCTAAAAAGCCCCAAGACGTTGCTCAAAGTTAGCGTTATAATCAACACAAGACTTGCACCGCGAATGGAACTTTCCCGATGAAATAGGTTTAAAAATTTCTTCATTTATTTTGTTTTACTGTCGGCTTCGAAATATTTTTTGAATTCTTGATCGTTGATTGTTTCTTTCTTTAGCAGATCATCAGCGATCTGACGAATAGTCTTGCGGTGTTTCTTGATAATCTCCGTTGCTTGCTTTTTGCCCTGAGAGATAAATTTAGCCACTTCCTCATCAATCAATTTGGCGACTTCCTCGCTATAATTTCGCTGCTCGTTATAATCCTTGCCCAAAAACGGCATACTCTCTTTGTGTCCATAGATTTGGGGACCTAACCGTTCGCTCATACCATAATCAGTGACCATGGCCCGGGCGATTTGTGTAGCTCGTTTCATATCATTTGAGGCCCCTGTTGTCACATTGCCGATGCCAAAGTATTCCTCCTCTGCCGCTCGCCCGCCCATCAATGTTGCAATCTCATCGATGAAATGAGCTTTTGTTTGTAGTTTTCTATCTTCAGTCGGCATGTTCCAAGTATAGCCCAAAGCCATCCGACGTGAAATGATTGAGATTTTATGGACAGGATCTGCGTTGGGCGAAAAATGACTGACAACAGCGTGTCCGGCCTCATGAACAGCAGTGATATCCTTTTCCTTGCCAGATAGGACTTTCGTTTTCTTTTCCGGTCCCATCATCACCTTTTCAATAGACTCTGTCAGATCCTCTTGCGAAACTGTCTTTTTATTATTCCTGGCAGCTGTGATAGCGGCTTCATTTGTCAGATTTCTTAGATCTGCACCAGAGAAACCCGGAGTTGAAGCGGCGATCCGCTCGAGATTTACCTCAGTTTCGACTGGCTTATTTTTGGTATGTACCTTCAAAATAGCCTCTCGCTCAGCCCGATCCGGTAGATCAATGTAGACTTGACGATCGAAACGACCTGGACGCAAAAGGGCCGGGTCCAACACATCGGGACGGTTGGTCGCAGCAACGACAATTACATTGTCTGACGGCTCAAAGCCATCCATTTCCACTAATATTTGATTCAATGTCTGCTCACGTTCGTCATGAGAACCGCCGAGTCCGGCTCCACGCTGACGGCCCACAGCATCAAGTTCATCAATAAAGATGATTGCAGGGGCGTTCTTTTTCGCCTTCTGGAATAAATCTCGAACCCGAGAGGCACCGACACCGACAAACATTTCTACAAACTCTGAAGCCGAGATAGAGAAGAAGGGCACACCAGCCTCACCGGCGACCGCCCTGGCAAGCAAAGTTTTACCGGTACCAGGCGAGCCGACCAAAAGGACACCGCGAGGAATCTCAGCGCCAAGATCCCGGTATTTCTTTGGGTTTTTCAGGAAATCGACAACTTCATAAAGTTCCTGTTTGGCTTCAGCCGATCCGGCTACATCATCGAAGACCACCTTCTTGTTACCCATAAAAAGCTTGGCCGTTGATTTGCCGAAGCTCATCGCTTTGGTATTTGCTCCCTGAGCTGACCGCATCATGAAGTAGATGAAACCGCCGATTAGAAGGATTGGGATCAAAATTTGTAATATAGAATACCAGGCCATAGCGCTAGAACTATCTTTGACGTTAATCTCTACTTTATCCGGAGTAATTCCGTAGTCCATCAAGCCGACAGAGGTTTCCTTGACCGCCTCGAGCTTCTGTCCATCTTTCAATGTAGCGATTACATTATTATCTTTAACCTCAATTTTGCTGACATCACCTCTCTCAACGTCCTGAGAAATCTCTGATATCGGAACGCTCTTGGGCTGATCTCCCTTTGGAAAAAGGTAGTTCGACAAAAGGAATAAGCCAATGATGATTATTAATATATAAATGATGGTTCGATTGTAATTTGGTTTCATATTTTTCTCGTTTAGTTACTAATTGCTTTCTTTTTTGGATTTGAATATAGTTATTTTATCATTTGCAAGCTCGATACGCAATGAATGAGGCAGTAATTTGTATTTGCCTCCGTGGCCTTTTTTCAGCATATTTTCTACTTCTTCCAACTGTTTAAAAGTGATATCGAGCAACGAGTCAATTTTCGAGAGAGCAAGGCGGAGCACCATCCTCTGCAGAGCAGGGGGCAGCCTCAACCATTTTTTATTGTCAAGAACAATCAGATTCTTCGTTTCCAAGACCATAGTATCAGATAGGGAAGCGATAGCAGAATTTTTGATGAAATCGAAATCATCCCCAAAGATCTTTGCACTGTTGCCAAGTGTTTCCACGACATTGGGGTTTATATTTTTCAACATTGGGATTAACTTATGGCGAATCCAATTACGTGAGTATTTAAGATCAGAATTGGTACGATCAATTGAATAGGTAATACCTTTTTTTTGCAAATAATCTTCGATTTCGGCACGGCCGGCCGACAATAGTGGCCGAATTATATTTTTTCTAGAAGCGGGGATAGAGGAGAGTCCTTTTAATCCTGAACCACGGACCGCGTTGAAGAGGAATGTCTCCGCGAGATCATTTAAATTGTGAGCCAAAGCAACCTTCGTATTTGTCCTCTCCCCTACTAATTTTTCAAAAAAACGGTATCTGGCTTCTCTGGCTTTATCCTCACTTTTATATAAATTCTTTGCCGAAGCCCGACCAACCTCCAGAGCAATGCCAAGCTTAGCACAATTTTTTTTCGTCAACGCCTCATCTTCGTCACTCGCCTCTCCCCTCAAGCGATGATTGAAGTGACAAGCGGAAATTGTAAATTGAAGAGTATCTTTCAGCTCATTTAATATATATAAGAGACTTAGAGAATCTGCTCCCCCGCTCACAGCCACAATAATATCGTCGCCTTCTTCAATCAAAAAATTAGTCCGGATATCCCGGAGTACCTTACCTTCGATTGATTTTTGGGGGTATTTGTTCATAATAATATGGATAACAGATTTACCGGATGGCTGATTTACAGGATGAATCATTTTATCAATAGTCAATCCGTTTTATATATCATCCCTCTTGTTAATTAAAGCATTTTGAGCGTGAATAATCAATAAAAGGATAGTCGTTTCCCTTTACTAATGATAAGATTGCTTGATTAAAAGTTCCTTTCGTGCTAAAATTCTAATGTTGATGCGGGGTAGAGCAGTCCGGTAGCTCGTCTGGCTCATAACCAGAAGGTCGTTGGTTCAAATCCAACCCCCGCTACCAAACTTAGCTTGGTGTTAAGGACGCTTAGCGTCCTACCAAAAATTTAAAGATTTTGGGAAATTCCAAATAACAAAATATCAAGTTCCAAATAAGTTCCAATTTACAACCTCCAATATTTTTGGATTTGAATGTTGAAATTTGTTTGTAATTTGTTGCTTGAAATTTGGTTTTTTTCAAAATATGGCAGGGTAGCTCAGTTGGTTAGAGCACAGGACTCATAAGCCTGGGGTCGGGAGTTCGAATCTCCCCCCTGCTACCAAGATCAGCTTGGCATTTAGGACGCTTAGCGCCCTACCAAAAATCACCCCGATATTTCGGAGTGATTTTTGGTTTGACTCAATTTAATAAGATAATTATTTGATGAACGAAATCACTATTTTACAGATCTGCTATCGGACGATTGCATTTGCTCTGTTCTTTATTCCATCTATCAATGCACTTTGATATTGCTTCCTCAATGCCTCTCATATTAAAATTTTTAGGACGATCGATAGAGAAACCTTGACTTTTATAGGCAAAAAACAGTTTTTTTGGGGATTTAAGACTATATTGTACTTTTTCGCCATTGATAATTATTCCTTGAGGTTGTTTTTTAATCACTTCGTAAGCGTCAAAGTTAATTCTTCCGTAATTAATTAATCTTGTAAGTTCTTCGAAAATAATTTGCATCTCATGAAACGCTTCATGATAATAATCTCTTGTTGCTTTGTAATATTTAGGGAAATTTTTTGGTTCACTAAATGCTACTCTCCCAGGGTTTGGAAATGCTAGTTTAAGTGGCGTTATTTCACAGAAGATACGGTATTTATCATGTGCGTCGTTTTTTATCGAAATCAATTTCATCATTTTCTTGGATTTGTTAAAGGCCTGAATTACCAGATATCCTTTTCTATTTCTCTCCTTAGAATCCATACCCCTATAAGCATTATTCAGAAAATCCATTCCTTTTATACCTTTTAGCTCTTCTGTCTTGTAATCTTTATAATCAAAATATTCATTAATCAATAACATCCCAAGTTTTTCTCGAAACATAAAGGCAGAAAACGAGCAAGAATCAAAAAAAGTAGGAATTAGTAAGTATGAATTAGAAAAACCTTTATCAATAAAAGCCATTATAGAGAGAGCCCATCCATCCATCTGATTCATCAATAGCGAGAAACTATAAAAGCATTTGATAATATCCCAATAGTAATATTTGCTTTCTTTGTTTATACTTTCTGGTTCTAGAGTCAATGACTGGATATTTGTTAATATTATTCGGGCCGGATGAGAATTGTGATTATATTGTGACAAAATCTCTGACTGTTCGGGCGAAATCTCCATATTTGCTCCATAGTTGTATATTTATTTATATTTATTCTTTAAGAATTTACTTTTTATTTACAAATAGTTCGTGGCTAGCTTAAATCACATTTACTCAAAACACTTTTTATAAACTCATCTTTAGCTTCTGTATAAGCTTTTCTATCATTTTCAAATTTTATAGCTAACTTTTGTTTTAAATTATCGTATTCTTTTAGCACTTCTTTGTTTGCTCTTAAATAATCTCTGAAGGTAAACGTTTCTTTATATTTCCTACCACCTATTTCCATAATATGTATGAAATGAGTTACGTAGTCTGGTTTAATTTCTCCTGGATTTACTGGCGTACCTCTTCTCATAAGTATTTCGCCAATTGCATTATCTTGCTTGATTGTATAATGCGGGAATTTTAATATTTTTTCTTTTACTTTATTTATATCTTCGAGTGCGTCAACGCCAATGGCAATATCAATTATTGGTTTTGCGGATAAACCGACGATAGCGGTAGAACCGACATGTTCTATCGATTTGGCTACATTGCCAAATATTTTCCCTAAGTTTTCTTTTTCTTTATCAAACTCTTCTTGCCATTTAGGATTATATTTTTCTACTTTAACAAAGCCTTTTTTAAGACCAATATCTTTCTTCATTTGAGTAATTCTTTTATTTTTTCAATAACTATTTCTGGCTGATCAATTTGAATATAGTGATTCGTATCTTTCACTAAAACACATTCTCCAAATGGTGATCGATTTGCGAGCTCCTTGTGACCATTTTGACAAGCTGTATATTCGCCAAGATAATCAGCGCCAAGAACAATCACTGGCACTTTTATTTTCTCAACTTCTCTCAATGCGGGTAGACTACTCTTGGCAGAATTGTAAGACCCTTCATATAAAGCATTGTGAACACTTTTTGGCTTGGTTCCTAGCGCATGAATTAATTTGCGATCATTTTTCGATATTGATCTATAAGATGGCGATAATAGATAGGGGTTTACAGTATCTGCCAAACGACCAAGTCCAAAATATGACCCAAAGTATAGTAAATTATTTAAAATTTGCTGGCCAATCGGCGATATATTATTGATAATATATTCTGCCATATGTTCTTCAGCCGGATCAATAAGGACTAAGCTTCTAATATTATCGGGGTATTTACCATAATAAACCCTTGCATAAGCACCGCCGATTGAATGACCAACTAAGATCATATCCCCGGTAATTCCAGATCCTTGTAGTAGGCCATGTAAGTTTGCCGCAACTTCTTTAATTGACTTATCCCTACCATCTTCACTGAAGCCCAGACCAGCCCGATCATAAGAACACACTTTTGTTTCTTTGGAAATTGCTGGCTGAATTTTACTCCATGTGACATAAAAGTTACCTGCTCCTGCTTCAAGTATCACTGTTGGACTTCCGCTCTTGTTTTCACCAGTACAGTAAATATGCATTTTATGATCGCCAACTTGAATCATTTGACCGGATGCTTTTAAAGTTTTTTTATCGCAATATTCTGAAATTTGCTCATAGATAAAGCCAAGTAATACAAGAGCGACCAGACTTAGTCCAATCCATTCTAGAACTTTTAAAAACGCGTTTGGTTTTTTGATGAGTGAATTTTTGTTTTTCATGGTCTAATTATAAACCAAACGCTCGATAATTACTAAATTGTTGCCAAAAAATCACCCCGATATGTCGGAGTGATTCTTTTGTTAACCAGCTACACAGTACAATTATTTGATAAACGAAATAGTTGAAATAATTTTATCAGTCGTATTATCTTCGGCAAAAAGATTGATCGTAAATAATTTACCGTTGCTTAAAACTAAATACATAATCTTTTGTCCTGCGCCCTCGACAGGAGCGGTAATCTTCTTAGCAGCAATTCCTCCGATTGAAGCATCCGTATTCACGACCCCGCTCCCGCCAGCCGCTCCACCTCCAAGTTCCATAATCTTTGCCCTGGCAATTTCATCTAACTTTTTTGTCGTGTTACCAACACCAATATTTATTACCCAATGATCGTCCGCATCATTAAAAGTCGTTTCTCCAGCGGTCTGATCAAATTTGTTGTAAGTCCAATCACTCGGGTACTGAAGAGAAAGGCCAAGATCATTATTGGTATAAGTTTTCCAATCGGCGCTTTGAGAGATATTATTTGAATTTAAGTTGGAATTATTATTGGAGTTGATATTGGCATTAGTATTTGTAACCTCACTGATAGTAGAGCTTGAATTGGTGTTCGCTAATTTGCCAGTTAAATCATCGATCTGTGCTTGCAATTGATCTTTATCTTTTGATACTTTGGCATCCACAAAATAATAAGTCACACCGCTAGCAAGGATTGCAGTTGTAAAAACAATGATCACAATAACCCAAATCGGTCTCATTTCACGCATTTTACTCCTCAACAATTAATTGTTTATTTATTCTCCAAAAAAATACCGCCACCATAAACGATAATTTGGCTCCCTTACCTTCGCTTCTAGTAGACTACTATCCGGTACTTTCTCTTCGTCTGTATCTATCGGCATCGATAGAACAGTTTCGCCGGATAATTTATATCCGAGCTTAGCCCTCGCCTCTTTTTCCTTATATGAAGAAGTTTGGAAATAATTGATTTCATTTTGCAATTGGTGAATTTGTGATTCTAAATCAATCAATTTGACCGCCTGACTTTCAATATCTTTGTTGGATTTATAATTTGTAGCGACCGTCTTGCCGACAATAATAAGCAAGTAAATAACAAACAAAAACATCAAAAGACTCCCGAACGTCATCGGGATAACTTTGTCGACAATTTCTCGCAATTTGTTCAAACGATCCTTCATCAATCATATTATACACAAAATTTCCCCCGAGATTAACCCGGGGGAAATTTCCTTCTAGATATACTGTTCAATGGCTCTCGAAATTTACCAGCGCTTTTGCTTCTTCTGATTCTTCTGGTTTTTATTCCGAACAGTCACATTAACTTTTTCTGGCTTAACTATGTCTTTCTTTGTCTTTTCGCTGGCTTCGATGGCCTCATCTCGTCCAGAAAACCAGTAGAAATACCCTCCAGTTACTGCACCAGCCAAAATAATGAGCGAGAATAAAACTATCCATGGCGTCCAATTTACGCTCTCCTCCTCTTCGCTTGTATCCTCGACTCCTTTGATTTGTCCTTCGTCCTTTGGTGTCTCAACTTTACTCTCGACCGGAGCAGGAGCGGCCGCTTTCGCCTTATTCGGCGCCACATTTACTACAGGAGCAGCCTCGACAGGAACAGTCCTGACAGGCACAACCGTTGCCGGAATTTCCGTAATGTTGACAGTTGCAATTTCCGAAAGGACAGACTCCACCCCATCAACTACAGCCGAGACTTTAACCAAATACTGGCCCGATGAGGCAACTTTGATTTCAGCGCTGTTAGTAGTAGTATCTACCGGGATATTGTTTACATAAACTTTATAGGACGAGGCTCCGGTAGCCGTCCAACTGGCTTTAATATAATTTGCGTTATCCTTTACGAATGAAGAAGCCGTGAGATTATTTGGGATAGCAACAGCCTCTCCATATGTGGCAAAGTTAGTAAAATGATAGGTCCAAATAACCAGATCATTACCGGAAGAAGTTCTGCACTCCTCACCAGCAACGATGTTATTGGGAACATCTTTATCATCAAGAACACATACTTTTTTTATGGGCGCAAAGACTCCTTCACGGACAAAACCTACCAAGTTGTTTTTTTCTCCGCTCAAAACAATCTTGGCCGGAGCATCGAACGATAATCCAAGATCCCCAGCACCTATTTCAAATTGTGTGATTCCCTTCCCTGCCATCCCCGTGCCTACGGCATAAGCCAAAGAATTATTTGTTAACACCGGCAGACTGAACTTGCCATCCCAAGCTGACGGTCCAGTAATTGTAGTTCCAGCAGGCAGAAAGATGCTTATTTCTTTTTCTAGTAAGGTTGTAGCAATTGTCATATTGCTAGCTAAAGTATAAGTGTCCTGGTCAACCCCGTTTATTATCGGCAATGTTACTTGTCTATTCGCAGCCACATTCCAAACAGTGGTAGTTGGAATTTCCTGCAAATTGCCAGCGATGTCCAATCCAACCAAATTCAAGATATATTGGCCATCTGGCAAATTATTCTCAATCAAAGCACCACTTATAGGATACTTAGGAGAGTATTCACCCCCATTGATAGAATACTTATATTCCACAACATCATCACCCGTAACGTTGAAGCTGAAAGAGTTTGCAGTTGTATATAGTGCCGGAGGATTACTAATTTCTGCAGCCGGCGGAACGTCATCATATATAACCGAGAAAACATTGGAAGCGATATTCTTCTCACCCTCATATATAAGACTTGTAGCGACGTCTGCCTTCACTTGGACGGTCACCAGTCCTTGTTCTTCTGGTGTGATTAAAAGATTGTATTTTTTAGGGCTGACCTGTTCAAAAGTCGTTACGATACCATTTACTATCTCAAAGGAAGTACCGTCTACTCCGGTCACATCATCAGAAAAAGACGCAGAAACAGGGATTGGAGAGACGTTAGTTGCACCAGATACAGTACTGTTCAAAACCGGTTTCGGTAAGGAAGTAACCTCGACATCATCGAGAGCGACTCCTCCCGCTACTTTGTGATAAGTAAACCGCAATTTGTAAAGGTCTGACGGCAAAGAGAGATGCTGATTTACCCCCGAATTTGTGATATTGCTCAGCTTGCCGACCTCATCCCAATTCTGCTGATCAGCAGTACCTTCGATTAACAAGTAAGAATCAGGACTTATCGCCATCCCTTTTGTCCAAAAATATAGATTTGATGCACCAGAGATTAATGTCGTATAGACCTGGTCGCCCGTCTCTTTCAAGGCAAGCGATCTCGGCGCGCTTTTATAACTAGTTGCACCGGTATATTCAGAGATACCACTAGTAAAAGTCCAACCGTCAGGAGCTCCAAACACTTCCTGATCAAAATGCTCATAAATGAGCGAAGCTGCTTTTGCATGTTCTGGACTCATACCAATAACCAGCCACGTTGGGACGACTAGCATAAAGGTCAAAAGGTAGATGAGTGATTTTGTTAAAAATTGTTTCATAACCGCTCCAAATTAGTTTTAAAAATTAAAAGTTTATAAAGTCATAAAGCTAGAATCGTAAACTTCACTTTTCGCTTTATAAAATTATAGATTAACCACATAATGACATTTCCCTCCAAAAGAGCAAAAAGAATATCACTAAACTGCAGGATAAAAAAATCCCTGCTGCCCCTCTGGCAAGAAACATCTAACTATTATCAGCGGCCCAAACTTGCGCTTAAACCTTTATATTTTTGTTTTTTAAATAATCAAACGATATCAGCCCATGATTTGTCATACTTTTTCATACTTTTAACCATAGACACGCTTGACCTCGTGTACTTAGTATATAGCAAGACCCAAGACTGTCAACGATCGTCTAATGTGCGCTTCCAGAGTCAAAATTATTAGTTATCCACAGCATAAAAATTAATCAGATGGAAATAATACGCTACTTATTCCAACTGAAAACGGACGCCAGAGTGGAAATAATACCTGAAAGCGATGAGACCATTTTGGGTTTACGATGGCCAATTAGTCCTGATACTATTTTTGTATAACGTTCTTTTCCGCCCTCCAGAAAAGATCCTTCGGCAATTCCGATGCCCAAATCTTCAAATTTAGGGTTCAAAAGATTTTGCCTATGAGCCGGCGATTGCATCCATGTATCGACAATCCCCTCAGAAGTCTCAAAATCCATGGCCAAATTTTCACCGGCAACCGAGTATTCATATCCGGCGTTGACAAACAAATCCCAGGGCGATAAACCATAGGCGTAATGTTCAAAGTAATTTCTAAAAATCATATCATTCGACTTCCAATGAGAAGCTTTGTTTAGATCGTCGTCAATTCTCAAAGGATTGAGACCATAATAAATTCGCTCTTTATTGATCAAATATAAAATATTTTCTTGACTAATCTCAGATGCCAAAACCGGTTTGCCCGCGAATAACAGACCAAATATCCCAATTATAGCCAAGAAGAAAATGGCTGTAGATTTTTTGTATGATTTTTTCATAACTTGGTTTTTCAAAATTAGACCATTATATCAATTAGAACACGATTTGTCAAGGGGTTGCTGCCCTAATCTGACTTCTCCAACCAAATCTACCAATTGTAAAAAATGAATGCTTAGGCTCGCTATGATTTTAAATTAACTTTGAGAATGGATTATTTCACGGCATCTTATACTGCTTTTATTGAAAATGATCTTCAATTCTGTTACATTTATATGAGTGATTAGAGGCTGTGGGCCTGTAGCTCAGTGGTTAGAGCAGTCGGCTCATAACCGATTGGTCGCTGGTTCGAACCCAGCCAGGCCCACCATCCTTTTATTTATGATTGCCGTTTATCAATTGCTGTTTTTAGGCCGCATAAGAAGATCACTAATTGAGAAATAGAAATCGTTAGTTTAAATAATTGAAAAGCGGGGGCTGATGAAATCTGAAAAAGTTCTATTTTTGACTATTGCCGCCCTATTTCTTGTGTTATTGGGAATGGCGGGAGCTCTTTTTAGCTACCAGAAAGTTTATGCCGGGAAAATTTATAAGAATGTTATCTTCGCTGACATCGATCTCTCAGGTAAAACAAAAAAACAAGCTGAGACATTGCTTAGCTCTAAATTTCGTACTATTTTGGGTACGGAGATTCTTCTTAGGACTCCAGAGAAGGAAGTTAGAGCAAATCTTGCCGACACTGGCTTAACCTTCAACATCGAAGAAGCTATTAACAGCGGCTATTCAATCGGCAGGACGGGTAGCTTTCTCGATAGCCTAATCGCGTCTACGAAAACATTTTTTACTAAAAGCACACTGTCAGTTGCACCGAGAATTGATCAAAAAAGCTATAACGATTTCTTAGAAATTGCAGTTGCACAATTAAATTCAGAACCATCGGATGCAACGCTAGCCATTGACAATGGCGAGGTCAAGAGCACTGCCGCAAAAAGCGGCCAGGTAGTAGACACTTCTGCCCTGGCAGATCAAATAGTGTCTGCAGCGGGAAACGGCCAGACAGAGATTATTTTGACATCCAGATCAAAGGACGCCAAGGTGCAAAATGCTGATTTTGATAATGCAATTTCTCAGGCAAATTATTATCTAAACAAAAAAATTGTATTGGCAAATAAAGATAAAAAGTTTATTCCGACAAAAAACGAGATTGGTAACTGGATTACTTTTTCTAACAACAACGGCCAAATCGCCGCTAATTTAGATGACTCCAATATTAAGGCTTATCTCAACAAGATAGGAGCACAATTTGTAATAAAAAAAGTTGACCGAAAAATTAACAGCGCAGATGGAGCAGTCATCACTGAGGGCGTCGAGGGACT
This sequence comes from Patescibacteria group bacterium, assembly GCA_041674765.1. Taxonomy (GTDB): domain Bacteria; phylum Patescibacteriota; class UBA1384; order XYA2-FULL-43-10; family 1-14-0-10-43-13; genus JBAYVE01. The sequence goes on along the minus strand of JBAYVE010000001.1, from coordinate 262,338 downwards.
TTATATCGATGCTGACAAAACATTGGCGGCATTGAAGAGCCAAATGATCCAGCCAACGGTCAATCTTGAAATTATTACAAGATCCGAAGAACCCAAAGAGATAAAGGTCGCAACCGCCGAAGGGTTAACCGCTGGACGATATGAAGGCAAATATATAGACATTGACCTAGCAAACCAAAAGCTATGCAGGGTAGAGGGTCCAAATTTAATTGATTGTTTTATTATATCCTCAGGGAAGCCGTCAATGCCTACACCAACCGGTGAATTTCATATTACCAGCAAGAATCCAAAACAATGGTCAGGCAAATACGGTCTCTGGATGCCATACTGGCAGCAGTTTAGTGGAGACTATGGCATCCATGAACTTCCCGAGTGGCCCAACGGCTACAAGGAAGGCGAATCCCATTTGGGCACCCCTGTTTCCCATGGCTGTGTTCGCTTAGGAATAGGCTCTGCCCAAACAGTTTTCGATTGGACTGATATCGGAACCACCGTGTATATCCATAAATAAAGGTCTAAGGTCTAAGGTCTAAGGTCTAAGTTCTAAGGTCTAAGGTCTAAGACGTAAAATTTGATATCTTGATAATTAGTGTTAAAGTATCAACTCTTTGGTGATCATAAATTGATCACCCTTTTTTAGTTCACGACTCAATATTTTCTCAGCCAAGAGATTTTCAACCTTTTCCTGAATAATTCTTTCCATCGGACGAGCGCCCATCCTCTGGTCAAAGCCCATCTCGGAGAGAATATCGATGGCATCAGGTGAAATCATCACCTTAATTCCCTGATTGTTGTAAACTGTGTCCTGAACGCCTGCAAACATGATAGTAGCTACCTGCCTGATCTCCTCTGAGGACAAAGTCGAGAAGGCGATGACGCCGGAAAAACGATTAATCAATTCGGGTCTGAAAATATGCTGATCTTGCAAATATTCAACCAGAGCGGTTTTAGTTTTTTCATAGTTTTCACCGTTTGAGATCGACTCACGTATCAAATCAGCACCGGCGTTCGAAGTGGCAATAATAATTGTATTAGCAAAAGACACCTTCCGTCCACTGCCATCGGTCAAAATGCCCTCGTCCAATATTTGCAAAAACAAATTAAGAATATCCGGATCGGCTTTTTCTACCTCATCAAATAAAAGCAAAGAAAAAGGTTTTTCACGAATTGCAGTGACAAGATTTCCCTGCTCTTCATCTCCACCAAAACTTTTACCGATGAGCCTATATATATCTTGGCTGTTTTGATATTCAGACATATCAAAGCGGATCATCCTTTCCTCTCCGCCAAAATAAGCTTTGGCCAATGCTTTTGCAGTCGCCGTTTTTCCTACACCTGTCGGCCCCAGAAAGAGAAAAGAACCGATCGGTTTCTTCGAGTCCGTCACCTGAGCCCTGGCTCTTCTCATCGCTCCGACGACTGATTCGATCGCTTCATTCTGCCCGATTACCGATTTGTGCATTTCCTCACCAAGAGCCAAAAGGACTTCTCGCTCCTTGTCGGTAACCTCTCCAAGAGGAATTTGATATTTCGATTCGATATAATCGCTGACATCCTTCGGTAGAACAATAGTTTCTGCTCGATCGGAAGAGGCTCGCAAAGAAGCTCCCTCCAATAAGCCAATTGATTTTTCTGGATTTGGAATATCCATAATGAATTTATCCGCCAGCTTAACGGCCTCCTTCAATGCCTCATATGAAATAATCGATTTAGTCCTATATTCAATCAGCGGCACCGAATCTTCCAATATCTCGATGGTCTGATCAACAGTCGGTTCATTTAAGGAAACCCGGATGAATTTACTGGAAAGAGCTGAATTAGAAAGAATCGAATTGTTATAACCAGCGACATCGCAGGTACCGATGATCCGGACATTACCGGCATCGAGATAAGGCATTAATACCTCAGACGCGTCGATCTGACCGGCATTTCGGTTGGAGAAAAGATTGTCTATATTCTCAACAAAAATAATAACGTTGCCGGCGTAGGAAGCTTCGGCCATAACCTGGCCGATGTTGGCAATAGTTTCATTAATACCGCCACTCCCTGATAACAGCGCTTCAATATTCAACTGAAAGACATGGTAATGTGCCAATCCGGGGCTGACTTCTCCGTCCAATATCTTTTTTGCAAAGCCGATGATGGTTGTTTTTTTGCCTACCCCAGCCTCTCCCACAACTACGACGTTACTATTAGATTGATTTAGCAATCCTTCCTCCATCTCCATCATCTCTCTCTCCCGACCGACGACTTCGGACCCGAGACCTGACTTTTGGATTATCGACTCCAAATCATAAGCAAATTGACGCAGAAAAAGTGTGTAGCCATAGGCCCAATCCCGACCGATGCCTCCCGTCAATTTAGGATTCTTGAAATCAAATCTCTTATTGAACTCATTGATTCTATCTAAATTTTTCGTCTGCCACCTGACCAATGAGATAAGATCCTTCTCCTCAAGCTTCAGAGCGTCGAGAATCTTATCCATCCGTCCCTCTTCCGCCAAAGTGATCAATATATCCCCGGCCCAAATAGAAGAATGACCATTTTTAATAGCGACGCTAACCGTTTTCAATATTGTCGAAGTAATGTCCTCCTCTTTGGGTATGGCCAAGATGGCCGCCAAAAAATCGTCTTTGTTAATTCCCAGACGAAGAAAAATGAAATTTAGAGAGCTGCATTCGATTAGTTTGGGTAAGAATTCCATCGAGGAAACAACATTTCCCGATTTGAAAAGCGGCCAAATTTTTTCAGCAAGATCGACTGAGATATAGTCGAAAAGATTAATGTCCCCTTCTCGCTCATTGATCTTTGCCAACGCCGGATATTTTGGCTCTAAAATAGTATCTTTAATATAGAAACTATAAATCGCATATGCTAAGAAAGGGGCGAAAATCATAAACGAAAAACCAATCGCATTTCCAAAAGGATAAAAGGTGTAATTGGCAATAATCGTAACTATCGAAGATATTCCCAATAGCCAGACGCCAAAAGAAAAGAATTTATAAGATGAGGAAGTGTAGTTGCCCTTATATTTTACTGAGCGGAAGATAGGACCCGCCGCCTTCAGATAGTACTTTACCGGCATCTCAAACTCCTATCGCAATTTTAATGCCGATAACAAATATTGCTGGGATTAGGAGCGGCATGAGAAACCAGCAAAAAATCAGAATCACCGAAACAAATGAGAAAGCTAGCGTCATGGCGGCAAAAGATATCAGTGTAGCTACTTTTACCAGAAAGCCTATTATTCTTGATGATAAATTTAGCATCCAAGCCTGCAAAACTTCCTGGAGTGATAGATTCTGATAAGAAATCATATCCCGGCGCCAAACAGAAAAGAGAGTCGAGAGGCAAATCTTGACCGAAAAGGCATCAAAGAGATATAGATATATTCCTCTGAGGTTGGATGCCAGATTCTGAAAGGCCAGGCCATACCACCAAGAGAAAATTGTGTTTATTTTGCTTCCCCTCTCCATTATTTCCAGCAATTAAGGATCAAGCCTAAGAATTAAAATATTTCCTTAATTCTTAGAGCTGGAACAATAAATGTTTATTCTTGCGGTGTTTCTTCCTCAACAGTAATAGCCTGAACCGGACAACTGTCAATAACGTCCTGTATTAGCTCTGCATCATTCTCGTCATAAGCTTTTATCACCTTGGAGACTCCGCCATCAATCTTGAAATAATCTGGCGCTATACTTTCACAGGTATTGCAACCGATACAAACGTCCTCATCAATTTTCAAAACTTTCTTTTTTTCTTCTGACATGCAAAAAATCCTCTTAATACTAACTTAATCTATTATATTCATATTTTGACTCTAGCGCAATCGAAAAAATGGCTTTGCGAAGAGGCATTCATTATTATAATAGGCGAATTGGCGCTAACACCTTGACAAAATGTTATATATTTGGTACAATGGCTTAATTTAGAAAAGGCGATTATGAAAAACAGAGCTGACATTTTCGAAATAGGTACAACTGAGTTTCAAATAAGCAGGCTAAAACTTCCTGACCTAATTTTGATGTTTTTGACAGTATCCTTAGCTCTAACGACCGGCATGATCTGCGGCCGACTTCTTTTTGGGTAAAAACTTAATTTAACTGTTTTTTAAGAGACGAAGAATAGTTGCAGCGTTTTCCGGCGGCACTATTACTTCGCCTTTTTCATTTTTAGTAAGCATCCCTTCAACAAACGAGGTGATAGCTCCAGCAATTGATGATTTGGCGGCCTGAAGTTGAATCATAATTTCCTGTTCACTCCGACCCTTCTCGATCATCTCTTCAATACCGCGAATCTGGCCTTCAATCCGCCTCAAACGGCTATAAATATTTTTGTGTTTCATGATTTGATCTTGGACTATTAATAACTTTACAGCTGGATTGTGGATAATTTCTGTTATCCACCGTCATACCCCCCGCTATCCACATTATACCCTACCACCGTATATTTTATACTGTGGATTACTCATGGTTTTGTGGATAAGTCAGACATAAAAAAATACCCCCGGGATTTCTCTCTGGAGTATTTTTTTAAGCTTCTTGCTTTTCGAAGACTACTCTTCGGTTCTTTCTTTTCTTGGCATAGCGAAATCAACTTTGATTGCTCTGCCTTGAATTTCCTTGCCGTCCATTTCCTCTTTTGCTTTGGTTGCTTCCTCGACGGTTGCAAACTCGACAAAAGCGAAGCCCTTTGATCTGCCTGTGTCAGGATACTTGACTACAGATGCAGAAACAACTTCACCAAACGGACTGAAAGCCTCTTGTAAATCTTCATCAGTTGCAGCCCAAGCTAACCCACCAATGAACAGCTTCTGATTTGGCTCTGCAGGAGTAAAATCTTTTTTATCGTCCATTTTACCTTTACTTAGATTTAATTAGTGCCAAAAATAAAAACTATTTCGTGGACTAAACTGGGAACGCACCCTAATTAAAATCTAGATTCATTATTAATTTTTTGAAACCTCGACCCTAGCTTCCCTGCAATCATAGACCAAAAGCAATTAAAAATCTACAGGCAATTCACGATAAATTTGTTGAAAATCTTTGTTTGAGAGCGAATTTTTCAGGCATCCGATTAATAATGTATAAATACATGCAGAAAACATAGACTTATGCACATAAAAAAGTTTGCTATACCTACTCAAAATCGCTAGCATTAATAGCAGAACAAAATTCCGAAGGAGGGATTTCCGATATGGTTCTACTCACCGAGGCTGGCATTGGAGCGCTTGTAAATGCCAGACAGCTTTTCCTGCACGTCCTCGCCAATATCGGGGGATTGGAAGAGATGCCTGCCAAGGGCATAAACGTCAGGGTACAAACAAACGGACAGTTGCTTTATCTCAACTGTATAGAAGCTCCGGAGGTTAGACTGCAGGAAAAGATAACCAGTATCGTCTGCAAGGTCACACCTATCCTGATCAGTGAACGTACGATGGATCTGCTGATAATGTTTCTCAGATTAGAAACGCCTGCCGAAGCAGGCCGGGAAACCTGCCGGACTATTTCCTGGCAGCTCGCTTCAAGCGAGCACGACTACCAAATCGAAGTCATACCCGGCCATAAAAAGGTCGCGTAGGCCGTAAAACGCTTTGAGGGAGGCATTTCCCAGCGGAATGCCGCCCTCTAATTATTTTTCGGTCTACCGAACAAAGCTCGTTTTGGCTGAAAACCCAACAAAAAAACTATTTTTCGTTTTTGTACTAAAAAAGGAGCTCTTCACCTACCTCATGGTGAGGAGCTCCGGCGGCGGACAGAACGGATACGTCTGGTAATTTTAATGATTTCTGGAAGGCTGATGAAAATTGCAGCCAAAAGGTTTGGTACTGCGTAGAGGAGGTAGACAATGACTTGAGCATTGTTTCCTCGTACGTCGCCTATCCAGACAATCACTAAAAAAACAGAAATCGCTGTCATACTAAAGAAGAGCAGCATCGGAAAACCCCCAAAGCACTAGCTTTCTTAGTTATTGTACTCTTTTTCCGGCACAATATTGAGAGAGCGATAGATTGATACAAACTCTTTCCAATTATCGTATAGGGGCTTTATTTTTTGCTGTAGTTCAGGAAAGACACCAATATCTCTATAATCACGGTCTATTTTCCCTTCCAAAAAATCAAATTTGCCTGCCATGGCGATAGAAACATACATCTCTCCGGTCATATGACTTGCCGAATCAGTACAGGCAATAATTTTCGCCTCGAGCGTCAGAGGGGCAATGTCACGATTCCGGTGGGCCCTGACACAGTGGCAAACCTGGTCAACTTTATTCTTGGGATAATTTGCTTTTTCCAGAAAAACTCTGGCAATCCGTTCTGACTTTACTGCATGGTCATCTTTCTCTTCTCCTAAATAGAGAGAAATATCATGGAACCAAACCGTCAGTAGGATAATTTCGAGGTCGGCCTCCGGATGCATTTCCTTCAACCGGTATACCCATTTTTCCATCTCGGCCGTATGGGCAACCAGGCCATATTTGTCATGTCCTGCTGCTTTGATAGTTTGAAGAAAAAAATCTTTTGCTTTGGCAATTAACGTCATGGATTTATAGTATTATTATATTCTCATCTTGGCAAGCATGGGCAGTCTAGAAATTTTAAAAAGGGCGATACATCAAACGGTTGAAAAAGTTATGATTTTGGGCTAGGATTGTCTGACGCGAATCCTGGAGGTGAAAAATGCTTATCGATCCTTATTTATTTTCGGAGTGGATCTTCGAGAGATGGGGGCCCGACGCCGGATTTGAGTATGACGAGTTTTCGAAGGAAGACGATCTGACTCTAACTCGAGCCTTCATTTTATGTCCCTGCCAGGATTTCATGGATGAATTCTTGGGCAAAAGGTTGGCTACTACTTCGATCAGCTCAACCGAGTTGTGGGAAATTATGGAGCAAATGATAGACCATTTTGCACCGAAAGATTTCCCGCCGATTTCCTCGATGAGCGAAGTTCTGAATCTGCCGCCAGGGCAGGAGGCCATCAAAGAACATTTGATCCGAGTCAGTATGCAGGCCAGGTGGTGGAGTGCCTACAATGCGCTGATCTTCTGGACGGCAGAGTCCAAAAACACCATACTCGGCAATACCGAAACCGACGTAAAGAGACTGGTCGGATTCATACTGTCGAACCTGGTGATGATACAGATCTGGAGCTATGAAAGCTATGGCTGCGTAGAGGATGATGATACTTTCCTTATAGCCATGACTATGTATGGCGAATCAACCATTAGATCCTTCGAGCGAAGGGTTGATGAAATCGTCGCCAGTAAATCCATCTAACCGTCCGTGGCAAGGTATCCTCCCCCCGAAGGATCCTTGCCTATTTTTTATCCTTGGACATTTTGATCGTGCCGTGTAGTTGCCAGCGCCCATTCAGAAAAATAGTCCTCTCCTTGGGGATTCTCTGTACAACTTCAAAGCCGGCATTTTCATAAGCCTTTATGGCGGCTCTATTGGCCTCAGCACAAGTCAAGGTTACTTTGTCTTGTTTTAACTTAATAAAAGCATAACCGGCCACCAGCAGGGCTACCTCGCTACCAGCTCCCTGCCCCCAATACCTCTTTTCGCCAATCACTATACCGAATTTACACTCCTTTTTCTCAGGATTGAAGTTTGAAAGAGTAGCATAGCCAATCAGCTCATCGCTATTCTTTAAATAAATACCAAAAAAGACACCATCTTCTAGCGCCTCGAAAAATTCACGGGCTTGCTCTTTGCTTTTAAAGAAAAAGGTCCGTCTAAAATAGCCGACATACTTCATCACCTCCGGATCTGTCAGCCAGCGAAGAATAAAGTTGTAATTGAATTCGGAAAGATTATTTTGTCTGATTATTATTTTTTCACCTTCAATTTCCATTTGTCAGCCTCTGTTTCACGAAATGATTTATCTCTTTTTTGAGATATAGCCATTTTTTATTCACATCAATCCGAAGCCGCCACGATGGCTTGGTCTGCGGTTGATGAAATTCTCTGCCAATTGGCAGATGAATTTGTTTGAAGCCTTTATTCTTTCCAGCGAGGCAGGAAATATCTTCCGGCGGAATCTTGAATTCAGAACTAATCCTATCTGCAAGAATGAAGCGATAATCAGGATCATCTATCATTCTAGGCTCGATTTTGTCTAAGCTCAGAAAATTCTGGCTAAATATGACTTTGTCAAAGTCCCATGATTCCAGCCGTTCAATAATCCGTTTTGTCCCCGGGTTACACTTTTTTAGAAATGCTGTCGCTTGGAAGTCATCCAGCCGAAAAAAGTCTTTTGTCAAATCACCGGCTCGATAAGCTAAATGCATCGCACGGTAAATCATGCCCTCGGGATATTTATTATTAATGAAGTCATACACAATCTCCCGGCAATTTTCCCATTCCCTGATATTCTTTGAACTTCTTAGAGCTAGTTCTCCTGATTTTAGGTAAAAATTGTCAGCGATCCTGAGCGGATTGTAATAGCGCTTCTTGAATATCCCCATCGAGAGGCCAAAACGGAGGGTATTATCAAGATTATCCAAATCAATCGAGTTATTGATGAGATCTGAGAACGGCGGAAACGTGCCTGAGATTAATTTAGAGATAACTTCAGGATTGCCTCCCTGGCTTTCAATCTCCTTCCCTAACGCTGAGCCCATGATTAGATCGGCTACAATTTCATCGTGCTTTTTACCAAGTATTTTTTTCTGAAAATGGTCAGCGCCATGCGAAAATGGCGGCGAGCCGGCATCATGAAAGAGGCCAGCAAACTCAATATCTTTAGCGATATTCGCAAACTCCGGTTTCCTGGCAACAAGCTTTGCCAAATGCCATGCACCTATGCTGTGCTCAAAACGGCTACAACAGGCACCGCTGGCCGAACACCAATTTGGCACAGTCGAAAGCGAAACCCGCCTCAACCGAGCCATTTCAGGCGATGCAAAAATTTTCAGATCAAGATCTGTGTAAGGGATTTTGCCGTAAAGAGTATCATAAATAATACCGTTCATAAATTCATGGTATTTGATTATTATCTTTTTTGCAAAAATCATACGGATTGACTAAAAGGTGATTTTGAGATAGCGTTGATTTATCATTTTATCCGAGTACTTCGCCAATATGGCGTAGGAGGTAGAATATGACAATAGAGCTTGGTAAGCAGGTCCAAGACGGTAACAGTCCTATTCCTGACGGGCCAAGTCGACAACAGAGTTCGACACTGGAAGGACCGCCGCTACCGTTCCTCTCCGAAGGTCCGGCTGATACGACCCCCATCCCTCAGGCGGTGGCAGGCTACTGTGGACAGCATGGTTTTACCGGCCGAAGGGCCGGAGTAGCTGAGATTACCGGCGAAGTGGTGAATGAGAGCTTTCTTTAGCCCTCCCCACATTTCCCTTGGATACGGTACCCCGGCCGTATCCTTTTTTTATAAAAAAAACTGGGCTTGGGAATCCTTTCCCGCGCCCAGACATGATCAGGTTTCCGCTAGTCTCCAATGGCCAACCCTATTATTCGCTGGTAGATGATTTCCGCATGGAAACGGATCATCATGTTGACCCGAGACTCCACTTCCTGCTCTTCCATCCTCGCCTTCTTGGCTAGATAGAGAAAGCAGGATCTGAAGAATCTCACCTGTTCAAAGGAAGGTTCTGCCGGATAGAAGTTTGTCAGATAGACCTCGGCAAGCTGCCGTCTCTTCTCGAGCAGAGCGATTTCGACATTACCGTCAGAACGACTTCTTTGCGCCAGTAGCCGGAGATCTTTGATCCCAAAAAGGCAATATGAAGTCCTTTCCAAGAGGCTTTGAAGCCGGTCAAGCTCCTTGTCAAGCGCAAAGACAAGGCTGGCTTCCATCTGCATCAAGGCGTCTTCCCGCCATGGCGTCAGGAGATACGCAATCGTTCTTTTCACCTCGTCTGGAATATTTTCATTGCTGTCATGCTGATGAATTTCCTTCTTTGGCAAAATGATCGATAATAGGAAAAGCATCAACCATTCCCGCAGAGAAATCCTATATGCTCTACTTCTCATGAGCTTGCCCATCCTTTCCGGTATCATTGCTGGGCTCATGATACAACAAAACGGCCCTCTTGGCAATACCTTAGCCATGGCTTAGAAGGTTGGTGATTCTAGTACTTTAGATCTGGATAATTATTATAATCGTTTCTCTATCTTACCTCTGCCGACTTGACAAATTGTTGTATAATATCGAGAGATTTTGCGATCTCAGAGTCAGTAAACGGCTCAAAGTTCTGGTGAGCATCGACATGTTTTGACTTGACAAATTGTTGTATAAAATAGCGCTTGGCACCTTTGATCAATTCCCCTATGCCGTAGAAATCCTCGACTTCATGAATGGGATGGCAAATCGTGGTCCGAAATTCATAGTCAATTCCCGATGACATGATCAATTTGATGGATTTTTGAATGTTCGATATTAAATTTTCATTTTTCAATTTCCAATTTTCACTTAATTTTTCAATCTCTAAATTGCCAATTCCATTATTGATAATTGATAATTGATAATTGATAATTTGGGGATACTTTTCAAGTGTTCCCTTGATGTCCATGGCGATATAGTCGACATCACCATCCTTGATGATTTTCTCCAGCATCTTTGGATTCGAGCCGTTGGTATCTAATTTCATATCAAAGCCAAGCGCCTTCATATGGGAGATGAACTGGTCGCAATCCTTTTGCATGGTCGGTTCACCACCGGTCAGGCATATTCCAGTCAATTTCCCGTAGCGCGACTCTAAGAAATCAAAAATCTGTTTTTCGGATAGAAGAGGACTAAATTGTTCCGGTACAACCAGCTCAGGATTGTGGCAGAAAGGACAGCGAAAAGTACAGCCTCTAGTAAAAACCGTCGCTGCCACATGACCGGGAAAGTCCACCAGAGTAAGTTTTTGGATACCTGCGATGTTCATAGTTAAATAATAAATTACAAATAACAAGTACCAAATAAATCTTAAAATCATCAAATTCCAATATTTTATTTTTGGGCATTGGAATTTATTTGTTATTTGGTACTTGAGATTTGGGTGTTCCCGCCTATACCAGTGCTGCTTGTTCCGAGTCTGCTCCCACCTCCGCTAAAGCCGGCTCTATCACAACATCGGCAATTTTCTCCTTGATCTCGTCCGCTTTATCTTTGATCTGATCAACAAATGATAATTCTTCAGTTGCGCTTTCTTCTTCTTTGTTCTTCTTAACCTCAATATGGTAAGTCTGGCGGTCATCAAATTCGGCCCGTTTGCCGGCATTCCACTGCTGAATAGGGCGGATATAACCAACTATTCGTGAGTAAACTTCGTTCGCGGCACCACACTTTTCACAGGTCATCACCTTGCCGGCGATATAACCGTGGTTTGGGCAGATAGAGAAGGTCGGAGTGATCGTGAAGTATGGTAGATGATAATTTTCACAAACTGTCCGAACAAAGTTTTTGACTGCCGTAGTATCCTTTATTTCTTCTCCGACAAAGAGATGGACCACCGTACCGCCGGTATATTTTGTCTGTAGATCATCTTGGAGATCAAGCAGTTCGAAGGCATCATCCGTAAAATCAACGGGGACGTGGGATGAATTGGTATAATATGGAGAGACTTTTTGATCTTGATATTGTCCTTCATTGGCGACCATAATGTCCGGATATCTCTCTTTGTCTTTTAACGCCAAACGGAAGGAGGTGCCTTCGGCCGGAGTTGCTTCCAAGTTGTAATAATTACCGGTTTCATTTTGGTAAACAGCCATTCTCTCGCGCATAAATTCGAGCACTTCTCTGGCAAACTGCTGACCTTCTGCCGTTGTAACATCACGGCCGAAAAGGTTCAGACAAGCTTCATTCATACCCAAGAGGCCGATGGTCGAGAAATGGTTGCCCCAATAACGATCGTCTCTCTTTTTAATATTGCGCAGATAGAATTTGGTGTAAGGATAGAGTCCGGCTTCGGTCATATTCTCCAAAACTTTACGCTTCATTTCGAGACTCTCTTTGGCCAGATCCATGACATAGGAAAGATTGTAGAGGAATTCTCTTTTGTCCCTTGAACGGTAACCGAGTCTGGGTAAATTGATTGTTACCACGCCGACAGAACCAGTCAGCGGATTTGCGCCGAATAGTCCGCCGCCGCGTTTCCGAAGCTCGCGATTATCCAGACGGAGACGGCAACACATGCTTCGGGCATCTTCAGGACTCATATCGGAATTTACAAAGTTTGAGAAATAAGGAATTCCATATTTAGCGGTCATCTTCCAAACCCCGTCGATTTCTTTGTTGCTCCAGTCAAAATCCTTGGTGATGTTGTAAGTAGGGATCGGGAAAGTAAAAACACGGCCTCTGGCGTCGCCCTCAGAGATAACTTCAGTAAAGGCTTCGTTGAAAATATTCATCTCTTTTTGGAACTCTTTATAGGTCTCCTTTTGAGGTTGCCCCCCCGAGATAACCGGTTCGTCAGCCAAAGTGCTCGGGCAAATCAAATCCATCGTCACATTAGTAAAAGGTGTCTGAAAACCAACTCTCGTTGGCACATTCATATTGAACATGAATTCCTGCAAACTCTGTTTGACCTCTTTGACCGAGAGCTTATCATAGCGAATATATGGTGCCATCAGGGTATCGAAATTAGAAACGGCCTGAGCCCCGGCTGACTCGCCCTGCATTGTGTAGAAGAAATTTACAAGCTGGCCCAAGGCAGTTTTGAGATGTTTTGCAGGCTTCGACTCGATCTTGCCTTCAGCACCCTTAAAACCTTCGCGCAAGAGATCCTGAAGGTCCCAGCCGACACAATAGGTCGAGAGCTTATCTAGGTCATGGATATGCATATCGCCTTCAGAATTGGCACGGGCGACTTCTGGAGTGTAAACTTTGTGCAACCAGTAGCTTTTCGAAACTTCGGAGGAAATATAATTGTTTAACCCCTGAAGCGAATAAGCCATATTGGAGTTCTCCTTGACCTGCCAGTCAAGATTTTTCAAATATTGATCCATCAGATCGACTCTTTGAGTTTCAGCTAATTCACGCATTTCAGCGTGTTTCTGACGGTAGATAACGTATCCCCTCGCTGTCGCTTTATATTTAGACGTCAATAAAACGTCTTCGACGATATCTTGTATCTCCTCTACCGTCGGAATTTTGCGCCTGATTTTTTCCGGTGCCTCCCTCAGGACTTTGTCTGCCAGCTTTTTGGCAACCGCTTCGTCGAACTCACCTGCGGCTTTACCAGCTTTGGCTATGACTGTTGCAATTTTTTCAGCATCGAAATCGACAAGTTTGCCATTTCTTTTCCGGATTTTTGTGAACATTCTCCCTCCATTCCTTATTATTAATCGTTCCAGCCTTTGATTATTTTCTGGCCAAGAATCAATCGCCGGCTAAAAATTCTGTCCGTCTTTTGTTCGGTAATAACTATATTACTATTCTTGAAATTTTATGGCAACAATTTCAAAAAAATTAACCACTATATGTAGTGGTTAATGTTAGTACAAATATACTATATATAGTGGTTTTATACGATGTTATCAACAGGGTGCTAATTTAGCAATTCTAGATTGGATTTTAACATAATTTATTTTTACAGGGAAACCCTGATTGGAAAATGATATCTTGAAGGACGGGGCATATATTAACTTAAAAGTTAAAAGTAAAAATGTAAAACTTTGGTAGCCACTCTGCCTGCCGGCAGGCAGAGTGGCTGAACTATTATAAAGTCCGTTCGTGGAACGAACAGATTAGTTTTAACTTTTTCGTTTTGCCTTTTAAATTTTGACTACTTGAAGTGTGGCATCACCATAATTCCCCGCCTCATCGAAAGCTCTAAATTTTAGAGTATAGTTCCCAACAGGGAAATTTTTGAATGAGACCCGTAGTGAGAGATCCGCAAGCTTCCAACTGTTTTGCTTTTCGTCATCAAGATAGAGTTCGATCCGATCAATCCGATTATTATCTGTTGCTGTAACATTTAGAGTTAAATTATCATTTTTCAGAATTTGAGGGTTTTCAGTAGGTGAAATAATAGTAACTACAGGTTTCTCCAGATCAACCACATTATTTTGCAAAGTGACAGCCGTAATCTTTTCAGCCGACAAAGTGCCATCTGAAACTACAGCCCGAAGATTATACTGGCCGTTTTGGAAACTTGATGTATTGATCTCGACAGCATACGGTGCCTTTGTATCCTCAAGGATCAAAGTGTTATCGATATAGAAAGAGACCTTTGAAATTCCAATATCGTCACTAGCTTCAGCTGAAAATGAAAAAGTACCAGAAAGTACAGCGGCGGGAGCTGGCGAAATTATATTAATTGTTGGCGCCTGATTAACAATAGTATTCAAAAGCGAACTATCACCGATTTTGTCCAGCCAATTTCTAACTGCAGAGGAAGGAAGACCATAGATATCCGCTACTCCGCTATAGCCATAGCCGGAATAGAGGTAAGAATAGTCCTCGGCAATGATTTCAGATTCGCAATTGATCCATCCTTTCGAGTAGTCTGTTGAAGTTGTTGTTTTGGAGAGTCCTCTTAGTTGATAGTAGCTATCAGGAAAGCGTACACCATTTGGCAAACTCCAATCCACCCATTTATGATAAAGCGTATAGTGATGCCCATATTCATGGGAAAAAACCAATTTCATATCCTCAATAAAGTTGGAGCCGCTTCCATAATAGGCATTCAAAACGATGACACCACTAGCATTTGTAATCTTCCCACTGGAATCTGCCGTATATTGGCCAAGATACTGGCCACTCCATCCGGTATTGCCGGCATTCCGCAATACAATCTCCTTCAAGGCAGTAATCTCGTTCTTCCAGCGAAGACTGTTATTTAGATAGTCCTTCAAGACAGTACCCAAATTAGAATATTCTCCAGTCTCATCCCTGTAGGGAACCCCATATGGAGTGCTAGCACTCACATTGCTGGATAAGACGCCACTCAGATCGCCGAGGCCTCCGCCGGTCGAAACAACCGTGGTTTTAGTTCCGTCGCTATTTGTGGTTGTCTGCCCCGAGTTTATCGGAGCTGTGCGTTTTGGAGGATTTTTGGCGACTTCCTTGGATATTTCTTCTACAGATGGAATGGCCTCGACTACCTCGGGCTCGGGAGTTTGGGCTTCTTCCTCCGTTTGTAAAATTTTGTTTTCCTTTGTCTGCTCGCTCATCGTTCCGGTCAGCAGAAGTGAAGCTGCCGCAGCCACCGTGAAAAAAGTTGTTAGAAACAACGCTCCCAGACCGATCAAAATCGAATGTCTCAGATCAAATTGACTTTTTCTTAATTTCTCTTCCTCTTTGCGAATGATCGACAGAAGATCGGCCTTGGCTTTATTCAAATCATCATTGATCAGAATATGATCATAGGCATTTTTATAAGATGTTTCCATTTCATAGCGCGAAGCTCGAAGTT
This sequence comes from Patescibacteria group bacterium, assembly GCA_041674765.1. Classification (GTDB taxonomy): domain Bacteria; phylum Patescibacteriota; class UBA1384; order XYA2-FULL-43-10; family 1-14-0-10-43-13; genus JBAYVE01. The sequence continues at coordinate 246,969 of JBAYVE010000001.1, read as the reverse complement.
TAATGTCCTCCTCGGATTCAGCTCCCCTGTTTCGAACTCTTTTCATTGCTTCTTCAAAACTTGGTGGCAATATAAAAATACTGACGAGTCCGGGAAATATCTTTTTGAACTTTTGCGTGCCTTTGACATCAATCTCCATAAAAGGGATTTTGCCGCTCTCTATCGCCGCTTCGACGTCCTTCTTTTTCCGGCCATAGCGGTATTGATGGACTTTCTCCCATTCGATAAATTCACCGGCCTTTATACCCGCATCAAATTCTTCTTCGGAAATAAAAAAACGATTTGTGCCCTCTGCCTCGCCCGGTCTCTTGGCTCTTGTTGTATAGGAAGGTACATTGCAAAAAGTCTCCTTCATATCACGCAAAAAATCGAGCAGTGTCCCTTTCCCTGCTCCGGAAACTCCGGAAATTGCAATTACTAATTGATTCTTCTTTTTTTTCATCGCCAAAAGCCAAAGATAAAATAGATAATAAATATCAACCCGACCAAAAAGTTTGTTAAGATTCCGGCGAGTGATCCGAGCAAGGCTCCGGCACCTGATTTTATCGCACGATTTATCTTTTTGCCAGTAAGCAATAGTTCTGATGCTATGACGCCCAAAAATAACCCGATAAAAATTCCAAACGGCGGAAAGATAAATAAGCCGGCAATACCACCGATGAGGCCGCCAATCATCCCCTGTTTCGATGCCCCGAAAAATTTGGCGCCAAGGATTCCTGAGGCGTAGTCGGTTAATATAGATAGAGCTGTAAAGATGCCGAGTATAACAATATTTGTAACCGTAATCCGATCGAAATGATCGAAAATAGCGTAAAGCAGCACCGTCAAGAACATCAGGGGAATGCCTGGAAGCATCGGCAAAATTACTCCCAGCAGTCCCAAAAGGAGCAAAACCAAAAGAAATATAAAAATCAGAATCGAAACCATAGATCAATTATAACACCAATATCTTAAAACTATAAATGCAGGCCTCCCGAATACTCGGAAGGCCTGTCTAACGGCTGCTAGCGGAGCTTGATCACCTGCAGAAAGGCATTTTCAGTTGTGTCTGTGTCGATTTGCGTTACGACACCATCAATACCGTGTATCCCGAACATCGTCAAAGATTGGCGTAAGATGTTCGAAATATTCACACCCAATTCGTAGATCGCCGTTTGCATGTCCGCAACGTCCGGCTTTGCAGTCGACCGGTCCACTTCAAGTCGGACTACGACGCAGCCGACTCCAGAGTACTGGAGTATGTCGCTCGAATAACCGACCATAAAATGTGTGTCGAAGATCTGGTTGACGACACCAGTAACCTTATCCTCGATTTCCCGCCTCTGGTCTTCATAATCATAGTGGATAGGGAATCCGCTGATTTCTAGTTGAGCCATGACAGCCCTCCTCCATATAGGTTTAGGTTGTCGTTAACTATAGCATTATTTAGTGTAACTGTCAACAACCGAAATCTATCCAAACCAGCGCAAGAGCGATCAAATCAAATATCAGAGTCAAGCTTTTGGGATATTCAAAATTGTTGAATACTGTTATTGGTCGTCATTAAAATGTTAGTGACTTGAGTATGTTGTTTACCTCATCCATCTGATCTGCAAAATCAAGTTGGTTTCTCGGGGTATTCTTTACCAAATTAGCAAAGGAATCCTGAGCGTCCTTACCAGATTTTTCCAAAGGGTCTCCTTTAAGACTGTAGTCAACTGTACTGCGGATTCTTTCAATTGATGGTGCTGATAATTCTTTGCGGGCACTTACAACAATATTATGCTCACTGTTATAAATAAATGCATTGTAAGTTGAAGCTAACCCAACATCCTGTCCCTGGATATTTATCATTGAAATGCCTTTGGACTTTTCATCTACCGTTGAGAAATAATCGACATACACTCTTGTGCTATAAGGCATAAATTCAAGACTATAATTATTAAACTTTGTTTTTAACGCTTCAGTCAGACTGCTTGTCGCAAATAACTCTTTTACTATATTTAATAATTCTGCCTTCCTCTCTTTATATAAACGGTAACCTTCCTCTGGAGTAGATTTTACCCACTCAGCTATATTATATTCTGTTAAGGCACGCTGAGGTGATTCGATCTCTGGATTATTATCGAATGAGTAATAAGCCACCTGGTTTTCATCTGCCGGAGCATCCAACCTCTTAATAGAAGGCCAATTTGCCGGATATTTTATGGCAGCATTAGCGAAAGACAAAGAAAATTCAGTCCAACCAGCGGTCGGATCGGGTGCTGTGTTCGTGTTATTATTTGCATTTATATTTAAATTAGTATTTGCATTAACATTGGCATTTGATAATTTTCCGTTCAAATCATCAATTTGGGCCTGAAGGTTATTTTTATCATTATCGGCCTTAGTATGAATGAAATAATAAGTACCACCGCCAACAACTACGGCGGTAATAATAATTAATCCTAGAATTAACCAGAACTTCTTTTGTTTTAGCGATAACAACGATTGATGCAAATTCATCTCCCCCTCCTCAAAATGTTACTTTCTTTATTTGCCTTTATTATATCACCCCATAGGCTATTACAATAGCACTAAATCCACCCTATGGATGATGCCATTTGAGCATTCAATATCGGACTCAATTATTTTGGCGCCGCCCACTATTAGCCCTTCGCCATGCAGTTCAATCGCCAAGTTTTTGTTATCCATTGTTATTATTTCATCCGTATCCCGAAGATCTTTTTCATCATAACGACCTGTAAAAACATGTTGCCCGACCATCATATTCAACTGATCTTGATTCTCCAGCAACTTATTAAAGACATCGTCCGGTAAATTCAAAAAGGCCTCGTCAACCGGTGCTAGCACTGTAAACGGACCGATCCCATCCAGTATTGTCTGGAAATTTGATGAATAAATCGCTTTCAGAAAATGATTGTGTCTGAGACTGTTTTGAAGAATCTCCAAAACGTTTTCCATACTATCCTTGTTTAATTTATTTGAAGATAGTCCTCCGAATCCATCTTTTCATCGTCTTTTTATTCAAAAGTTAGATGAATGAAGCAATCGAGTAGTCTTTTTTATAAACTATGACATTTTTTGCCGGAGCAAAAGAAGTTTAAATAAGTTGGAAGATAATTATTAATGAAAAGGGATTTATGGATAATGACGAGAACAAAGAAGCCGAGGAAGAAAAAGATGAGATTGTCGAAGACATTATGCAGGACGAATCAGCTAGAGATCTGATCGCAAACCTGGACCAATGTTATGAAGAATGCGTTAGCGGAATTACCCATTGTCTCGATCAAGGCGGAGATTTCGTTGAAAAAGATCACCTCCGGTGGTTGATGGATTGCGCCGATATCTGTAAAATAGCCCAAAATTTTTTCTTACGCGATTCAGAATATGCAGGAGATATGCTTAGTTTGTGTGCTTTTATATGTGATGACTGCGCCGAATCATGTGAGAAATTTTTCAACGATCAGAAAATGAAGGATTGTGCTATGGCTTGCCGAAATTGCGCCGATGTCTGTCGAAATATGATCGATCTAGAAGAGGAAGAGGAGAAATAATTATATGTTAGAAACAATAATTGCCATAATTATCGGTATCTGGTTTGTCTATTCTATTTGCTATGGCGATTATTATACAAAATAGTTCTGATAATTCATTACAAAAAAAGGCTCCTTTAGGAGCCTTTTTTTGTAATGACAAGAAAACTATCTCCTGTCCCAATCCCAATGATTTAGCTTATTTTTCCATTTGAAATCTTTCTGATTTTTATCCTTGATGCTAAAATTGGTTGTTTTAACACAATAATCCATCCCCGGCTTCAAATAATCACCCCAACCGTTCTCTTTTGCGTCCTTAACCAATACTTCGCTCTTCAAGCATTTTTTCGCGTCCAAACCGACTTCTCTCCATACACTTTTCTCGCCATGCAGACCCTCTGTGTCGGAAGTGCCCCAAAACCATTGCTTGATTACCTTCTTACAACCGTGAGAAACTTCGACAACAAGATCGATGCCCTCATGTGTTATTCCCGATTCTCCGACAATACCATGAAGCCCGTCTGTGTAATAGGCAAGGATATGACCTTCGTACTTCTCTAGTTTATTCTGAAAGAAATTATCAACCGCAGATGAAGTCGCAGCAGATGCCTTTGGTGTGGCCACAAACATCATTCCGAGCGCAAAGAAAATTCCAATTAGATACTTCATTTATTTCACCTCCTTTCCGTTTGATTACTTACCTAAGAATATAGACGGAACTAGCACTTAAAACACTGGATAACCAGACAAAGGAACTATTAATAATACGGTTCAGAATAAGCAGATTTATCATAAACAAAGAATATTTGTTACTTTTCTAAAGTCTTTAAATTTGTAATCTTCCCATTGTTTTCTTGCTTGACTTTGATACCCTCCGGCCTTATACTCCGTTATCACCTCTCACAAAAAGAGGTCATTAATAGGAGAAATTTATGGAGAATTCCACAAAATATAAAGGTTCGAGAAAGAGTCTGACAAAAGCGATTAGTATCTTGATGCTTTTTCTGATGCTCCCATTCGCAACCTTTTTCGCAATTGCTTTCTCCCCGTCAAAAACGGTTGAAGCGGCAGGAGCAAACTGGCAGGTAAAAAGCGTTGACACGCAAATAATCAGCAAATGCTGGAATAACGTGCCGCAGAATTCGATAGATCAACAAGTACAAATGCTCAAGGGTCTTGGAGTCAATTATATCGCCATCGGCACTCCGTATGACCGTCCGGAGGAGATGGAAAAATGGACCACTTCAATCCACGATGCGGGCCTAAATGTTTGGTTCCGTTCACACTGGTTAAATTGGGAAGGCGACGAGGGTCAGCCCAAAAACATGACACCAGACCAATATGTTATCAAAACAAAGCAATTCATAATTGATCATCCTTCGTTCTTCAAATCAGGCGATTCATTTACAATGTCGGTCGAAGCTGAAAATGCAGGAGTCAATCCAGGAGCATTTGCCGACTGGAATGCTTACAACAGATTTTTAGTTCAGGAGATCGACGAGTCAAACGCCGCCTTCAATCAAATAGGTTTGGGCGGACAAATCAAAACCAACTGGCTTTCGATGAATGGTTGGATTATTGAGAATGCTTTGACCCAAGCGACAGTCGATAAAATGGGGCTAATCACTCCTGATCATTATTCGCCACAGGGCGATCCTTCAAACCCAACTCCTGTTGCCAAACTAGCTTCTGATATGAGCGGAGATTTAGATCGTTTCTATGCTAAATGGCAAAAACCGATTATGATTGGCGAATGGGGATATCATATTGGAGGAGAAGTTTCAAACGATCTGCAAAAGCAGGCCACAGAGGCCGTCTATTATGTGTTCGCTTCGAAATCCTACATTATGGGAGTGTCTTACTGGGATCATATGGGTAACCAAACCCGTATCATAAATGATAATAGTGGCACGCCGACCACAATGCGTCCGGCAGCCGATGTGATAAAATCATACTATTCTGGCAGTATAGCGCCGGCACCAACTCCGACACCGGCACCAACTCCGGCACCGATTGGAACAAAAATAATCTCTGATTTTGAAAATGGCCTTAATGGTTGGGATGCCGGATCAATTATCGCCGGCAACAATTCGGGCGGGGCGCTCCGAATTTCGAATCCTGCAGATGGTAGTAACGGCGCCAAGAAAAATATATCCAACATTTCGTTATCAGGCTACGATAAAGTGGAAATGGATATAAACCTAAACGGCAACAAAATCTTACCTGGTGATGCTTCAGCACTTTATTTTGACCAGGGTGGCTGGAAATACGTCTCCCTTGCCAATTATGTTCAAAACGGACAAAGCGGCTGGCAGCACATTTCTGTTCCAATCAGTGACTTTAAACTTAACGGAACAGAGGCGGCTTTTCTTGGAGTCAGATTCTGGAATATAAATGCGGGCAACTATGATATCGATAATGTTTCGCTTGGCTCTGCGAATTTGGCAACAACTCCTCCAACTGGCGAAACTGATCCTGCAGCATCTTCAATCCTTGCAAATTTTGAATCAGGTATGAACGGTTTTGTCGGCGGCAGACTGACAGAGGGAAATAATTCGAATTACTCACTCGAGATTAGCAATCCAATCAACGGCAGCAACGGATCAAAAAAGGATTTGAATGATGCCAAGATCGGAAACTATAACTATATCGAGTTGGATATTAATTTGAAAGGCAACAAGATCCTTCCCGGTGACGCCTCTGCTCTATACTTCGATCAAGGCGGCTGGAAATGGGTAAGTCTGGAAAAATATGTCAAGAATGGCTTAAACGGCTGGCAACATGTGTCGATCCCACTATCTGATTTTGCCGGTTTGAATAAGCAATCAGGCCTTGCCAGTATCGGCTTCCGTTTCTGGAACGACCACGCCGCGAGTTACAATATTGATAATATTACCTACGTGCTAAAATAATCAGATCTACAAAAATGCCTCCGGCAGTAAAAGCTGGAGGCATTTTTTATATCTATTTTAATTCGTGAAGGTTTCTGTTGTTCAAGCGTTCCATCCCACTTAATCGTCCAAAGGAAATCTTTCCTTTTTACATGAATACAAAACTGTCAAGAATTGCTCTCTCTGTAGCATTTAACTCGTCCTCACTCGGCCGGTTGCCAAAAGCTAGACTATAAATGTGACCCATATTCTCACAAAATACTATATAGGCATTTGTTTCCTTGGCTATTACACCATAGGCCAAATTCTTTGATATAGTCGTCTTCGTTGAAGAAACAAACATTTTGCTATCAGCTGCTAATTCTCCCAGGTCCTTAGCCGGGCTGGCTAAAGCCACAGCGGCCTGAGCGATATCTTTATAGTGTCTGATTACTATATCCTCGACATATCCCTCGTCTGTAATACCTCGTAGCTTCTCATGATCAGGGCTATTTAATGTCACTGTCTGCATATTTCGACTATTTACCTGCCAATCTGGCGGTGTTTTTACCTCATAAGCGGCTGTTTTATTTGCAAAGGTTTGCCAGCCGGAGAGATCGATTGCCAAATCTTCATCCTCCGAGACAGGATCAATTTTTACCTTGAGTCGGTTGATCTCAACCTGAAGTTTCACCAACTCCTTTTCAGATTTGGACTCAATATAAAAATATGTAAATCCTCCAATCACAGCCGCAGCTACAAGTGCGATAAAAAAGAAACTCATTAATCTTTTCATATATTCATTATACTACTCTCGCAAAGAAAAGGTAGTTTTATATGTTTCTTTTGATTAATCACAGTTTATAAAGACCCTTTTTGCATTTTTCGCCAAAGAAAAGTAGTGCTCGGCAAGCATATAATCGATCTAGAAATCATTAATAACAAGAGGTGCTACAAATGAAGAAACTCTCTTTGGCTTTATTAATCCTTGCCTCTGTTCTGTTCCTAAATCCAATCTTTGCCAGTGCAGCGGAGTCAAAGATTGCTGATTTTGAAACGAACACTTTGGAAGGATGGAACAACGGGAGTCTGGCGGCTGGTTTTAGTTCAAGCAAGGCTCTGTCCTTGCATAACAGTGCCAACGACTCTGTGGGTGCGACGAAGGTTTTCAACAACCGCTTTTTAAACGGTTGGACAACTTTGGAGATGGATGTAAATTTAAATGGTTCAACTATTCTGGATGGAGACGCTTCCGGAATTATTTTTGACCAGGGTGGCTGGAAGATGGTGCCGCTCAAAAAATATGTCAACAACAGTCAGAACAGCTGGCAACATGTGACCATTCCGTTGTCTGATTTTGCCGGTCTAAATACTAGTCAAGGCATCGCTTCAATGACGCTTAGACTCTGGAACTATACTGCCGGTGATTATTATTTTGATAATATCAAAGTTTCGAACAAATCAATCACCCCCCCAATAACGCCCCCTGTTATTCCCCCGGTGACACCGCCCACCACACCAGCATCTGGGTACATAATCGCTAATTTTGATAACGGATTGAACGGTTTTGATAGGGGCAACAATAATAGCGAAGCATTGCAACTTCAAAACCCTGCCAATGGTGATGCCTCTACGAAGAAAATTATAAATTCTCCGGTTCTTAAAGGTTATCAGACCATAGAATTCGATTTGAATTTAAATGGCGCCTATCTACTTTCGGGCGATGCAGCGATAGTCTCTTTCGATCAAGGCGGAACCAGAATGGTATCATTAAAGAATAAGGTAACCAATGGTATTTCAGTCTGGCAGCATGTGAAAATCGGCCTCTCCGAATTCCCGGGGTTGGATAATAATAACGGAATCGCGTCACTCTCCTTTCGTTTTTGGAACTACCTCCCGGGTACCTATAATATCGATAATGTAACTCTCACTGGCAATACAGTTCCGGCTCCAATCACCGATCTGACAACCCCGAGTAGCCTAAACGCAAACTATAATAATGATAAAATATTACTGACCTGGAATGGTTCCGGTCCGTCATACATTATTTACAGAAATGGAAACGAAATTGCTCGGGTGAGTAACTCCTCTTATACGGACACCAATATTTCAGCTGGTAATAATTACCAATATCAAATAAAAGCAACTGATGGTTCCAAGGTTTCAGATTTCTCGAACGCCATCACAATTCTTGTGCCGGCTGTAGTAATACCTCCCACCAATTCTAAATGGCAGGCACAATCCATCGATAGTCAGGTTATGAGTAAATACTGGGCTATTTCAGATGATAATCAGATCCGTCGCTTGGTACTGGCTGATAAAGCAATCGGTGCAAAACAAATTGCGATCAGTATCAATTACAATAATTATCCGTTAATGAGGAAATGGGCCGACATCATTCATTCCGAGGGACTAAATGTATGGTTTCGGGCCCACTGGGATGAATGGGATAGTTGGGAAAAGCCTGAGATAAAAAATGGTATTACCAATATCGAATATTTGAAAAGAACAAAACAATTTATTCTAGATCACCCAGAATTATTCCGAGCAGGCGATGCATTCACAATGTGTGTTGAATCTGAAAACGCCGCCTGGTGGACTGGAATCGACCACGGTGCTTTCACCGGTTGGGAAAGCTGGAGAGCGTTTACCAGAAATCAGGTCATCTATGCCAACGAAGCATTCAGCCAAATTGGGCTTGGCGGCAAGATAAAGACTAATTGGATCAACATGAATGGTTGGGTCGCCTGGAATGTGCTTGATCAGGCTACTGTCAACGTGATTGGCCAATTAACCTTGGATCATATTATTGACTGGACAGATGATACCGGCACCTATGTAAATGCCCTCTTCAAAGGTAATGGTAACGGTTTCTATGGCTATGATGAATATTATAATAAGTGGAAAGTGCCGATGATGGCCGGAGAATGGGGCTATTCAACATTCAACCAAAGTATGGATCCAAATCACCAAGCAGAACTAGCGGCAGCAGTTCTGAAAGAATTCTCGGCCAGAGGCTATATTATCGGAATGAACTATTGGATTGATGTCGGACATGCCTCAAGACTCTTTGATACAGCCAATCTCCTGGATTACACTCCACGACCGATCGCGAATATAATAAAACAATACTATATTTAACTTTCGGCTCATCTGCCCCAATATCCATCGGGGCAGATGGCCGAGGGGAAACGAGTCATGTAAACCCTTAAAAACTACTCTACAACGGAGTAGTTTTTAAGATGAAACTCCTATATTGTTTAAAGTTAAAGATTGTTGCCATTCAGAAATGCCCTTTGACATCATCTCCGGACATTTCTGCAAGACAAATTTTCTATTAAAACCCAGGTATATTCTCGACTGCCAAATCGTTTGATTTCGCACAATAATCAGCACCGGGAGTCAGATAATCTCCCCAACCGTTCTCTCTTGCGTCTGGAATCAGGACAAAGTCATCAGAATCCTCGCCTTTATGAACGATCCCCGGACGATCAGGAATACCATGAATTCCAGTTTTATAATAAGCAACTCTATTTGGGTTATTCTCTGCTTTTTGTAGAACAGTTGGCAATGTGAAGGCAATTGATCCACCGGCACCCATTGTCAAAGCTAGGACCACACTTAATATTAGATATTTCACTTTTTCCACCTCCTTCCAAAGGTTAAATTGGACCAATATTAATCCTTTAGAAGACTAGTTTCTTTGGCAAAAAAATTTGTTTACATAACAAAAAACTCCTTATTAGAAACAAAATTAATAAAGTCTCAAGAGGGGTTAGAGAACTATTTTTTGCTTTGAAAAAAATCTCTGACAGTCAATGCTGAAGGACGGTATTCGAGGCGTACTCCGTCAACATCATTAATTAGCCTGGATGAGTTGCCCATATGATCCCAGTAATTTATACCTACCAAGAATCTTAAATTTGACAGACGATTAAGCGTTTCCTCAACAGTTTGTTTTTGGGTATAATCATCGACTTCCTGCTCGATGTTATAGCCCCATTCACCCAATATTATCGGCTTCTGCCATTTTTCATACATTCTCTCAAGATCCGAAGCCATCTTATCCGCCAAAACGGCAGGAGGCACAATTGTTTTTTCATTGGAATAATGATCAACGGTGATCAACCCCATTTTATCAACTGCTTCTTGCGACAGACCGTTTTCAACGACCCAACCGTTCATAGAAATCCAATTGGTATGAATTTGACCGGAAAGTCCAATCTCTGTAAACGAGGCATTGGCAATATCAATTTGATCAATAACAAATTTATTATAGCCGTACCAATCAAAAACTTGGATTTTTCTGGCGGTGAAGACCTGCTCGGGCTCGACGCAAACGGTGAATGCATCCCCCTGGCGGAAGAACGCCGGATTAGCTTGGATAAAATCACCGGTCTTTTTTAAGTAGTCCTCGACTTTCATTACAGATTGATGGTTATTATCACCTTCCCAATCAAGCCAATGAGAACGAAACCAAACATTTAGGCCTGCATTATGTATTGAATCGGCCCATAGTTTCAAGGTAGCGGGATTGTCATAGGGAGTGCTAACAGCGATATAATTGGCTCCCAGATTTTTGATCATCAAGACCTGCTCCTTGATATCGTTTTCATCAACATTCTCCCAATGTTTAGAAACTATCTGGGTATCGATGCTTCGGATCTGCATTCCCTTGCCCGAAAGTTTACTACTCTCCTGAATAGTATTCTTCCCTTTCGGATCAGAATACTTTGCGTATCCAATATTCAAAATAGGGAAAAAGAAAAAAATAAGTAAGAGAAAAATTATCCTAAAGCTCTTTGATTTCCTGAGGTTTTTGGCTGATTGCGAACGAATCATCTTCGCTCCTTTCTTCGGCTTTCAAATGATAAAAATCAAACAGATTGTATATACGAATTCTCACGAGATCAACGATCATTCTGGACGCGTCTCTGAACATTCTAACTTTGCTGCCAGCTTTTTCCTCCCAGGCAACAGACTGTTCGCCGATAGAAAAGCCCAGTTTTTTAGCAAGGAATAATACCTCGATATCAAAGGCCCAGCGGTTTATCCTGGCGCGTGAAAATATCTCCTTAGCCGCTGCATTTGTGAACAGCTTAAATCCACACTGAGTATCTTTAATTTGCAGGGGAAAGATCACCTTGGTTACAGAATTAAATATTTTCGCACACAAGCTGCGGAATCGCTCTCTCTTCGCTATTTTTTGGTCTGATCGGGAGCCGATGACAAGGTCGTAATCTCCAGAGATCTGAAGAATTTTTTTCACTTCATAGAGTGGGGTGGCCAGATCAGCATCCATAAACAGGATCTTTTGGCCCGAGGCCATCAGCATTCCCAAACGGATCGCATGACCTTTGCCACGGTTGGGCCAAACAGGAAGTATTTTAATGAAGGATTTATATCTGTAAAGCATAAAAGAAGTCTGATCTGTTGATCCATCGTCAACGACGATTACCTCATATTCAAGTTTGCATTTAGATAAATATTCCTGAAGTTCAGAGAGAGTTTTACCTATTCTTTTCTCTTCGTTGTAGACTGGGATAATAATTGATAACTCCATAATAAAATTCCTAAATTACTAATTTTCGAATGGCTTAATCAATCCCCAATTTAGAAAATTTAAAATTAATTAATTGGGATTTGATTAGAAATCAGAAATTCTTAATTGTTAATTTCCATTTGCTATGGTAGATCCTTAGCCGTTAATGGGATCTCTGCATCAGGAGAATATTCGAAAATATCTGTGAATTCTCCGTCATATATTTTTTTGTAATTCAAAAGAAATGAAGACTTGTCAAAAATCTCTCTGTAAATAAGATCTCCGTGGTGCATCGCAATATAGGAAGCATGAGAAGTGGGATCCGCCAAAGACTCCTTCCAGTATTCCCCATCACCTTCATAAATGAACCGTGTCATCGGAAGACCACTCTGAAAAATCAGCGAATCCTGACTGGAGGCAGCGATTAGGATTAACCCGCTTTTTGCATTTTCACCGAGCCATCGTCCGGTTTCGGTCATTCCTTGGGCCGAAGCTCCAGAAATTCCATCTTTCACGGTAATAACATCGTCATTTCTATAAATACTAGCCGTCTGGAGCAGCAATACTATGAGAAACAGCAATTGAATTAACCGCTGCCTCCTAGCTAAATATGCAACCATCACCGCGACAAAAGGTAGCATCATTATGCCGTAGCGCACATTGAATAATGTATAAGGTGGTAGTTCAAGCAGATTGATAATAGAATTACCGGTAAATAATGCCGCGATATTGAAAATCAGTGGAGACAGCAGCAGAGAAATAACGAGGGTTTCCGAGCTCAATTTTTTTCTAAACAGAAAACCAATCAGACCTACCCCGCCCAGTAATGAGAGAAGCGCACCATTGTTTCGAAGAACGGCCAGGATATAAATATAAGAGGAGTATAGAAGATCGTGCTTGGTTGGCAAACGTCCTTCAGCCTCAAAAACAAGCTGCTGAGCCTTGGCTGAAAATGGACCATTTAAAAAATATAATGGATCTTGAAATATCAATAAATTCCACAAAAACCAGAGCAAAATACCATATACTGCAATCGTTCCAAACAAAAACAGATTGCCCTCTACTTTTTTCCATTTTCCAAAACGATATGAGATTATCGCCACCACAATCAGCATTTGCGCTAGGAGCATCCATCCATCATAGCGGGTCAAAGTTGCAGCAAGAGTATAAAATCCCGCCAAGGCCAGATATTTATAACTGTCTTTTTTCTGCCAAAGGAGTAGATAATAAGTTGAAATAACAAAGAAGAACAGAAGCAGCGATTCGGTCATCGGTGTAGCTTGAAGATAAATTATGTTAGGATTAAGAATGTACACCAACGATGCAAGGATCCCAGAGATAGTATCCCTGGTCAGCAGCAACACAAGCCGATAAAGAAAGTACGCTGTGCCGATGAAAGCGAGACAGGATATCAAAGTACCGGCTAAACCTGAGTGCCACAAAAAATCACTCCAAACAAAAGGCAAGGAAAGCAGGTGGGGCAAAGGCAACCAAACACTTCCTATCTGAGCGATACCTGGATTTAAACCGTCAACCACCCGGCGTGCGATATCCAAATGACTCATCGAGTCGTTGTAGGCCAAAACCAGATTTTGGTCAAAATAAAATTTCCAGCCGATAAAGCTAATGGCACTCGCCATCGCCAAAACAATGACATCCGCAGTCCTCTTAAGACTATTTGCACCTTCCCGGAGTCCTGCTATCAAACCTGATGGCAACTCAACGACGATGGCATCGCGGTATTTCAAGAACATAAAGCCTCCTTCTCGCTAAGAATATATTCGCTCTGCTTAGAATGCCTTCTCCTCAAAGCCAATACAAAGTTAAAAGTGATTTGACCAAGAAAAATCGGAATAAAAAACAGAGCAAAAAGGGCTGTTAAAAAAAGATAGAATTCGGGTGATGAAATATTGATGGTGTTTCTAATTAGATTAAATACAAGAGAACCACTTATCCCGGAGTGAAGCATCGGCAGAGCACCCAATGCACCAATTTGCTGGCCTATCTCAGCGGCTGGGGGCAATAAATTTGTAGTCAAAGCCCCTAAAAGCGCGATGCCAAAGCTTGCGAAGAACAAGAGGGCAAATCCAAAGACCCAGGAACTCCTAATTTTGATATATTCGTAAGCGACACCGGTTAGAAGTGCCAAAACCGGCATAGCAACGATCAAATATCTGGGGCCGTATGCCCAACCTCCCCAAGGGTCATAGAAACTGCCATAAATCACTAGATTAATGAAAAATATCAGAACGAATAAGCTCGCAACCTTGGGCCATTTTTCATTTACCTTTATATATCCATAAATCGAAAACAACAGGATAGGGCAATAATAAATTATTCCCCTACTTTTACTCAAAAGCAGGGTAAACAAACCATTTTGTAAATACTTGAAATCAAGAGCGCGACTAATTAGAAATTGGTATGTTACCTCTCCATTCTCGATTAAATTAGTTACTCTAAAATTATGAGCTAATGCTGTCCATTCGCCAAAGGTTTTGATGTTATAAAACGCAAGCGCTAATGCTAAAAGGAGAAAGGGCAGGATGGTATAAGTAGAAGCAAATCGGAATTGAAGGAACATTCTCTCTTTGCGCTCGATAAATTTATTATCTCTCGCAAAACTCGTGACAAACATGAATCCGACTACCGGCAGCATGATTAGAGCATTCGGATAATCAATCAAAATGGCAATCCCATAAAGTAACCAAACCAAAAAATGATTGATTGCCGATCCCTTCACTGAATTGAGGGCAAAATATATGCCTGCAATTAAACACAGCGCCGAAGTTGTGTGCGCATAGAGTGTGACCGAATAGCTCCAAGAAATAGTCGTCAGAGAAAATACTACAGCCGAGATCAGGCCGGATAATTTTGAGATCTGTAGATGATTTACTGCTATCAGATAGATAAAAATTGCACTCAAAATACTTGCTAGGAGCGGAATCGCAAAAACTGCGATAACTGGCTGGCCTATTTTATCGCCTAGATACAGGGCAGGAGCAATAAGAAAGGAAAACCCTGGCGGGAATACACTGTAATAGTGGTTGTCCTTATACGCGATATCGGGCAGGGCTTGATCCGCATAGTTATCCAGCACTAGTGTTTTGTCTCTTACTATCGCTTCCGCTAAAGAGTAACGAGCCCGTTCCTGAGAGCTTTCAAATGATTGTCCGGCTTCTTTGAGATTACTTTGGATATCTTCCTTAGAAGGACTCCCGAGACTAGCTCGCGAGGTGGCAATCAGAAATAAACTGATGATGAATACTAAAGCAAAAATATATTTAAAGTTACGCATTTGTTTCCTTGATTTTACTAAGCCCATGTTTCGTTTTCTCCCAAAAATGAGGTTTAAAAGTGAGTTGAATCAGCCCATACCAACCTGCAAAGCTAATTAAAAGCCAATAAACCGGCATCAGAAGACCATATTTCACCAAGCCGTCATATCCCCTCTTGGACGATCCCACCAAATAGTTATAGATGTACAAAAAGTTGCCAACAATCAAACAGAATGCCGACGGGTAGAGAATATAACCTGGAAAGAATTGTTCTATCGTCTCTCCGATAATGGGACGCAGCGCAAAATAACTGATTGTGGTTAGCCAAAGAAATGGATTAATCATAGAAGCAAAGGGCAGAAATCCAGTAAATAATCCAAATAGCATAGTATTTAAAAAACCTATTTTTCTGATGGTATAGATAGGAGTCCGTCCGTGAACCAAAAAAGTTTGAAAATATCCTTTAATCCAACGGGACCGCTGGCGAATCCAGTTTTTGAGGTTACAGTTTGCCTCCTCCCAAGTAGTAGAATCCAAAATCTCCGTCTTGAAGCCGGCTTCTTTCAATCTCAAACCGAGATCGCAATCCTCGGTAACATTGTAGGGGTCCCAACCGTTTAGCAACCTCAAAATCTTGGTCGGAAAATGGTTGGAAGTACCTCCGAGAGGAATCGGAGCATTAATCGATTGAAACCCAGGGAGAATCAGGTCAAACCAAAGTGTATATTCGCTAGTAAACATTCTGGTCAGAAAATTATGGTTCGGGTTATAATAATTTAATTTTGCTTGGATACAGGCTACATCCCGGTTGGCTTTTCGGAACGCAAGAATAGCCTTCTTCAATTGATCCGTTTCCGGCAAATCCTCGGCATCGTAAATAACGACAAAATCACCGGTGGCTTGTGCCAATCCAAAGTTGCACGCCTTCGGTTTTGTCTTGGGATAGCTATCAGGCACGACGACAATCTTGAAGTAGTCCGGAAGTCCAAATTCTCTTGCGGCTTTGATCGTATCCCTATCATCCTCTTCTAAAAGAAGAAGGCATTCCAGTCTTTCCTTCGGATAATCGATCGCACTCATATTGAGAACATAATCTGGAAGCATATTGGCCTCCTTATACAAGGGGCAGAGTATAGTATACTTTGGCCAATTCTTGAAATTATCTATTTCCTCTTTTGTAATAATAATCTCCTGACCATAAAACATTGATCTAATCAGCATGTAAAATGAGAATATTACATGGATAAGATAAAAAGCCGTGAGAAAGGCCAGGATTGTAATAACAGTCGATTGGAAATAAAGAACCAAAGAAACCGCCAACAATAAACCGAAGATGATCAGCAATCTCTTTTGTCCTTTTGATAAAGTCTCAGCAGCACTCATAGACATAAAATAGCCTTCTTTTTTAAAAGCATCTGGAATAGTCAAATTATTGCTTATAGGGCTTACAAGCGCATTGGAGAAAGATAATTAGTAATACAAAAATAACAGCCATATTTTTGGCTGTTTATACAAAAAGGATAAAATTCTTAAGTCTTTACCGTGTCGCATTTAAAATCTGCAGACGGTCTCTTGCTTGACTAAATTAAAGCGAGGACTAAAATAGAGAGCCCAAGAGTAATTAAGGAAAGGAGAAAAATGGACGTTATTAGAAAGAGACGTCTACTCGTTCCGAGAGTTATCAAGTCGATGGATCTCTTCATCTTCGCCGAATTATCGGCCTACTCTTCCTGGAAATAAACTATTATAAGTTTTTAACGCTGCCGCTAGAATTTTGGCGGCTTTTTTCATTTCCGATTTCTTAAGGACATAAGCTACCCGTATTTCATCCTTGCCCTTTTCTGCTGAAGCATAGAACCCGGCGCCAGGAGCAACCATTACTGTTTTACTGTCAATTCTGAAGTCCGTCAAGAGCCATTTGGCAAAATGATCAGTATCTTCTACTGGAATTTTGAAAAAAGCATAGAAGGCACCTTCCGGACGATGTACCGTAATCCCCGATTCCGCCTCAAAGGTGTCGATAAAAGCGTCACGTCTCTTTTGATATTCAGAGGCTAACTTTTTAGAATATTTAGAAATTTCTCGCGGGGCATCGGCCAGTATCCACTGATCTAGCATGCCGGCCGATAAACGGGCTTGGGCAAATCTATCAACGGTATCCATTAATTTGAGATTTTTTGTAACGAGAATGCCGACACGGAGGCCACAAGCATTTAGACGTTTCGAGACGCTGTCTACTACGATAATTCGCTCGAGTTCACTTTCGTCAGCAATTTGTAAAATGCTTTTACTGGATTTGCCATCAAAAGTAATCCCAAGATAAGCTTCGTCGCAGATTACATAAAGACTCTTTTTCTTTGCCAACTTTAGTATCATTTTAATTTCCGGCTCCGAAAAGACAGTACCCGTCGGATTATTTGGGTTGTTTAACAAAATCGCCCGGGTTTGATTACCGATGCTGTGTTCAATTATCTCCATCTTAGGCAGATGATAATTCTCATCTAGACAGATAGGTTTTAAGTCTATACCCAAGAAATTGGCAAATCCTAAATAATTGGCATAGAGCGGCTCAAAGCAAACTACTTCATCTCCGTGATCACATACGGCCGCCAGAGCGAAGCTTATCGCTTCGCTACCTCCGGAGGTGACGAGAATGTTCCTTGGCATTAGAGAAACATTCATTTCCTCATAATATCGTCGCCAACTATCAATAAAACAGGCCATACCGTGAGAATTCTCATACGGAATATAAGAGATGGAGCAGTTTTTAATCCTATGCTCTACAGACTTTGGCACAACCAAATCCGGTTGTCCTATATTGAGATGGTAAATATGGACGCCGTCCTTCTCCGCCTGATCCGCAAAAGCCGCCAGTTTCCGAATAGGCGAAGCCGGCGCAAGCTCTCCCCTTTTTGAGACCCCAAAGTTGTTCATAAATGAATAATATACCTATAAACAATATGTAGCAAACATAATTATTTTCACCCTTAAAGACAAAATCAGAGCAATTAAATATTAATTGTTCTGATTTGTCCCCGAGGTTTTTACCATTAACCTCGGGGGGAGAGATTACAGTCCCAAACTGAGGGTGAGGGACTCTTGTACGTTAGCGGACCTTTTCCTCGGGCGCCTTTTTTGCGGCGGTTCGGACGGTGGTGGCTTCTTCTTCGTCGGTTTTTTAGTTCGAGAAGCAGAAACGTATTGTCCGGTCGGCAACAATTGAAAATTCTCTCTTACCGGAGCGATGGTTTGGCCCAACTCTCGTCCCAGTCTCCTGGCCCCGATTTCCATAAGATGGGGCCAGTTGTAGTCGCCGCCGGTTAGAGCGTTGTTGGCGGCAACGTGGATATGCAGTTCCTTCCTTGTCAACAATGTCAGGATAAGGAACACGTAGATGATCCTATACTCTGGATTCTGCAATGACGTCTACCTCCTTTGCCCAAAATAGCGCCAAATTATTGTCTAATTTATATGCTTAATTGCTATTTTTGTCAACAAAAATTTTTACTATAATTATTATTTACAGATTAACCTTTTTTTGCTAAGATTGTGCTTGTTATCGATATTCCCCGATAGCTCTCCGCCAGCTGGCGGAGGCAGAGCAATTGGATTATAATTGCATTATGGTAATCATTTATGCAATTTATAACAAATCTTACGAAAAGTTTTATATCGGCCAGACTGAAGATTTAGAGGAACGAATGGCTGCTCACAATGATCATAGATTTCCAAATTGTTATACGGCTAGGTTTGATGGCGAATGGCAGTTGATTTACAAAGAAGAGGTTGCCGCTCGAAAGGAAGCTTTAATTAGAGAGAAACAATTAAAAAGTTTCCGAGGCAGAGAATTCATTAAGTCCATGATAAAAAATAGTGGTTAAGCTCCCCGATAGCTCAATGGCAGAGCAGCGCGCTGTTAACGCGAAGGTTACTGGTTCGAGTCCAGTTCGGGGAGCCATAATCACTATTTTTTTATTCCCCGATAGCTCTCCGCCTCCGACCAGCTGGCGGACGGAGGAGGCAGAGCAATTCGCTGTTAACGAATCCGCCAGCCGGCGGACAGTTCGGGGAGCCATAATAAGATTAACTAGTCTTAGACTAGTTAATCTTATTATGAAGCTCTATTTTAAATTATTCAGGATTTCGATCAATGCTGTTTTCAATGGGTTTAATTTCTTCCGTTTCTTCAGGCAAGTCACTGCGGCCTTTTTCATAATCGAGTAACTCTTTTCTGCCGTGTGGTACTGCAAATCTTGATATTTCAATTTCAAAATCACTAGCCAATTTCCATACTGCTGTTCCAACACAATATTTCGCATAATAATCAAAGTTCTTAACACCTTTCTGGTATCTCTGTCTTAGATATGGAAGCATTGTTTCAATTACATATTCTGGGGTTTCTTCTCCTATTTTAGTCAACTCCAAATCCATCCCGGAAATGATAATTTTTTTGACGCCAGCTTTTTTCAATACATCGATCATTTTTTGCCAATATTCGTGAAAATGTTTCTGAATAAATGCCTCAATTTCATCTTCATCAAAACCTTCTGGCCTTGTAACTGCTGGCATTGATTCATTTACTAGGGTTTCTACAGTGTAAATAGAACGATCATCCGGGACTTTTCTATCATAGATATCCTTGACTTCATCTGCAGCAGCATATTCATCCATCACGATTGTTGGAGGGAACTTATCCTTATCAGTCTCAAAGAGTTTAAATAAAAACTTGATTACCTCTAATGCTTCAATCTCAGAATTCTTAGTATCCTCATCTACTGGTTCTCTTGACAACCAATAAAAAGGATGCACAAAAACTCGCACTTGCCCATTAAACATAGCAACTCTTTCGTTGAATTCAATCTCCTCACCAGATGATAAATTTAGTAAGTCATGAGTTCTTTGCTTTGGTTGAGTTTCAAATTCTGGTTGATGAAATTTTTCCATACAATTATCTTATATTCGAATCATTTATAGTTCAAGCCAATTGTAGGTTTAATACAAAGCTAGCTCGAACTTCTGCCACCCTCCTTCGCTAAAGCTATGGAAGGGCGCGGCTGTGTAGAGCCATAAAAATAACTAGTCTTAAACTAGTTATTTTTGTATAGGCCAGAGTGGACTCAAACCAGTATTTTTAAGCGAGCATTGGAGCGTGATGCATATCTCTAGAGTGATTATGGAGTTGCTATAAATAGCTAAATATGTTATCATAATAATAGACCAGTTCTCAACCGTGAAGGAGTATGGCGATGCTACGTTTTGTACTGAGTTTGTTCCCTCTCAAGGCTAAGTCACTGGCTGAGTTAGCAGAGATTCTAAAAAGCCAGGGATGCAAAAAGGAACTGCTGATTAGCCCAAATCTAACCGCTAAGAATCGCTCTGAAACTGGAGCAGTCGGTATGATTGCAACTTTTCAGTATATCCTGGATTACACTGCACTCACGACTAAAGGACGGAAAGTCAAATTCCGTGAGTGTCTCTTCGAGCGATTCGGAAGCGCTCGAGGATTCTCAGATTCCGAAGAGAGACGCAATGCCGCCATCAAGCATTTTCTCCACGGAGAAAAGCGAGTAGAAGAACTACAAGAAGCACTGCCTGGCATACAAATTGTCCTGGAAGGGCCAGGCGGGTTGATGGATCGCGCATCGTATGACCGATTGCATCAAGATGCAGAAAAGTATCGTGTCTCGATCTGAACCAATATGTTCAAAGTATTGGGCTCCGGGCGTTGCTCAAGAGCAACGTCTCGCCCCTTTTATCTCAAACCGTTGAGCTAAGAGGTAGCGGCAATTAGAAAACCAATTCTTCTCCAATAGTCGAAATCATTTAAGATCATTCGTATAGCAGTACTATCGGGGAGCCATAAAAATAACTAGTTTAGTACTAGTTATTTTTAGTATAACCCATACTGGACTCGAACTGATTAAAGGATAACTGTATAATAAGATTAACAAAAATAAGAAGGAGGTAACTCAATGTTTAGAAAAATTATTGATGGCTATAAAAACCATCCGGTTCAAAACTCGCTAATAGTATTATTGTTATTAGTAATGGGATTTTTGAGCTACGAAGTCATTGACTCAAAGGATAGCGGGAATACTGTCAACAATAAATCAAGCGTTGTGCTTTTGAATGGTTCTAAAGATAATTATTTTATTCCTACCGAAGAAAGCCCTGGCACATCATCAGATACGAAAAAAACAGCAAACACTACCAGTACTACAAAATATGATCTCGGTTCTTTGGTGGATAACCTCTATAATTTCAGTGGTAGTTCTAAGCTTAATGCCAAGACGGGTATAGTAAGTACATCGGGCAGCAAAAGTTCCAGTTTCATGGTTAAGCATATTATGGCTCAAGACAAACAACCAGTCGTATTTTATATTAATTATATCGAGGGAGGGATTGCAGGCTACCATCAGATTTGGCAAAAGAACACTCTTACTGGAGAAAAGCAACTAGTTGTCCAGGAGAATACCCTTATTTCATCTCTAGATTTTAACCAAGCACAGGACAGTATTGTTTATGCTAAATATCATACAGAGACGGTTGATGGCAATACAATTGGCGGAAATAATTATGATATCGTGCTATTTAATCTGTCGTCAAAAACTAAGAAGATAATCGCAGAAAATCTTTCTGGCAGTTCAAGCGGAACAAGCCCTAAATGGTCTCCTGATGGCAAGTTTTTTGCTTATGCTGAGATGTTAGACAGCCAAACCAATCCGAAACTCAAGATTGAATTTTATGATGTTGTACAAGAGAAATTAATTCCAATCGATGTTCCCGACACATATCGATGGTCTTCGGCAGGAAACAACATGGTTTGGGATGAAACAAGTACGAGTGTAGCTTTCGGTACTTGGAATAATTTGCCTGGTGGGCATATGGCTCAAAACTCCGTTACCCAGGTGGCACTTGGCGGAAATGTCACCTCAACAACCATAAAAGATGGTAAATTTAATTTGCTTTACCCAGCCTTAGTTAATAATATGGTTTTTGGGATTACTTCTGATTACGACCATACATGCATGCGTCAATGTGGATGGCTAGCTAGCTTTAACAAAGCTACAAAGGAATTAAAAGAGTACAAAACTGCTTCTATAGGAAATGCAGACATAGAAGATGTTTCAGTTCGTGATTGGATTGTAAACTCAAAAGCAGATAAAATTGTTTTTTCTACAGATACCTTTGGTAAAGGTGAAACCGGATTGAAAGTGCTTGATTTGGCGGCTGGAACTTCGAAAGATCTTGAATTCCCTGGTAGCTTCTTTGCTATAATCGGCTGGAACGGGAACGAAAATAATGTGCTACTTTGGGATAATCATTCCAGTTTCTACAACGTGAACATAAATAGCGGAAAAATGACAAAGATAACAGACTAGATGGCGTTAGTTTGAACTTCGTTCGCTGTACGGAGCCATCCCACGTTGCCAACTTTATGTTGGCTATGCGGGATGGTTTTTTGTAGAGATGTGATAAATCCAGCCTGCCCCTCCGTAGCATAAAAAGCGAAGGAGGGTTCGGGGAGCCATAAAAATAACTAGTCTAGGACTAGTTATTTTTTGTGTTACCCGCTGTAAACTCGAACTAGAATTGTTTCCAAGGCGCTGAAAAATACCGCCTGCTGTTGAGAGACTCAATTTGCTAAATTAAGACATTTATGTTATATTATGAACGGAGGTAACCTTGATGAGTGAAAATCAACCCGTTGTTTTCTTCGGTTGTTCAATGAGAGGTGGATGTGGAGCGGTTTCTCAGGACGAGTTACGTTCAATCCAAGAATCCATTGAAACCAAGCTCGGTTTTCAACTTGCAACAAAGCATCAAACCCAGCCCGGCATTGTGAGCCAAGAAATTATGCTCGCTCCGACAGAAGTCCACGATCGTGAGTATGAGCGAATTTTTCGCTCAGATGTTTGCATTTTTGAGATTAGCAACCCCAGCCTCGGAGTTGGTAGTGAAATCTCTGATGCATTACATCATGGAAAACCAGTTCTGTGCCTGTGGTCGACCAGGGTTGACCCCGATAAGATCTCTGGTTACACTCGGGGCAAGAAAGGATCACAATTCGTGCAGCCCTTGATGGATTGCAAGATATATGACGACCCCGATGACGCGCTGTTCCTGATTAAAGAGTTCGTTGAACGACACAGTAACCCCTAAGACATACAGCAAGGAATAATCGTCTGCGGGCCAGTGTTACCGTTCCATACCCCAATAAAGTAAGGTATGGAATCGGTCAGAGTAATTAAATTTTAATTATTGTGACCGATTCAGCGGTTACAGTTCGAACTTCATCTACTGTGCAGAGCCATTATAAAAACACCAAGAAATTGGTGTTTTATTATGGTCATTTTATCCCTTTTTTAGAACGCCCCACCACATGGGGCGTTTGTCAGTTTATTGCTAAAACCGTATTCAAATCAACCTTCGCATAAGGCTACGGTCGACAAGTAGAGAACCGTACCAAAATAGCAAAACCTAGGTTCGAACTAAGTGATGATATTTTGTGGCTTGCCTTCAATCCAAGCTTCGATGTTGTCAATCATAATATCATTTTCATCCTTAATTGAAGTATCGGAGAACCATGCAATATGAGGAGTGGCGATAATTTTGGGATTAGAAGACATTTCTATGTACCTGGGATCGGCAGTATCTCTTGGTCCCACAGAAGCACAGTCCGTTGCTATTCCAGCAATAATTCCCTGATCCAAAGCCCCCATCATTGACTTTTGATCTAGTATGTCAGAAGGAGTAGTTGTAACAAAATAAACACCTTTTTTAAGATGATCGAAAAAGTTTTTATCTAGTAGTCCTATTGTTGTTGGATTTGTACTTAGACAATTTATAACAATGTCAGCATTTTTAATCTTGCCTACTAGACTATCACCTCTTTGATAAAAACTAACGCTCGAACCAAGGGCAGTAAGCACATTACCAGTAAGTGCTCCTATACTACCCTTTCCTAAGATGACAATGTTTTTGCCTTTAAGACCAATGCTTGGAAAATTTATATCATAAGACTTATTGGTATTTATAAACTTTGTGAATTTACGTGTTAATTCTAAGGTCATTGCCAGTATCCATTCGGTCACGGCGTACTTATTACAACCTGGACAATTCGCAAAAATGATGTTTTTTTCTTTCAATTTTTCAAGGTCTAGCCAGGAATAACCAGTCATTGGAATAGTAATGAATTTATTCGTGAGGCCGTAAACTTCAGTTTTCATAAATCTAGAGCCACTGCAGATAATATCGGCATTCTGGCACCTTTCTAGCCATTCTTCTTCAGATTTTGGGTTTTCATACACCTTTAAGCTGCCAAGTTTTCCCAACTTTTCCAATTGGTCATCATCGAAATTAAGATTTTGAGCAATAATTATTCTCATATTTATTTTACAAAATAATTGGTTTCTGGATTCCTATCTATTAAATCATGAGCCTTTTTCATCTCTTCCGGGGAATTTAAGTAAATTATTTTATATTCGCCAGAAGTTGTTTTATCTATATAATTATGGGTGATTGATAAGATATGAACTAGTCCCCAATAGACCCACTTGCCATCAATATTTTCAACTAGAAACACTCTCACGGGAGGTTGGTGATAAAATCTAATACTTGGCTTGCCCTGAAATTTAAACACTTTGCCTTCAAAATCCTCTGCCTTGTAAGGATTTGATAGATGCTTACTAATTTCAAGATCGATAGGAAATCCCTGCTCTTTATTGATCTGTAATGTGTCGTTTATTTCTATATAGCTGCCCACTCTTCTCCTTATAATATTTTTTAACTAATATACCGCTTTTGCTATCACTTCTTTGTGCAGCCCAAACTTCAGTTTGACCGGTCAACATGCCAGATGGTGGCGAATTAAAATTCTTGATGCAAGGGTTCTACTTTTTATCAAATGGTTTGTAGCCTGGCTTACTGCCAGTCAAGAAACAAAAGATTGTGAACACGGCAACTAGACTTAAGATATAAAAAACTAGATAAGGATCGGTTGCCCTTGTTGTGATGAGGTAGAGAACAATCGCAAAAAGTATCAACATTGAGACCCAGCCTTCCCAGGTGACAGGAGCAAATCCCCAGCCCAATTTCCTTGGTCCAAACCATGGCTTTTTTGTAATTGGTTTTATTTTCATAAGATAATCATAGCATAGTTGCCACAACTACAGCTACTCTACTTCGAGGCAAAGATACACAGGTACGGATGCATAGAACCATAACAAGATTATTGGCACAGAGTTTTTCAAACTACACTTATATTGATATAATTTCTTTATACTTTTAAGTTCTCGGAGGAATATTGAAAAAAGCAAAAGGTATTTTACCGATATTTATTGCGCTTATCGTAGTTGGATCGCTTGGTCTTGCAGGAGGCGGGTTCGCCGGTTTTCAATATTCTCAATCCGTGAAATATCACAAAGCGGCAGACTTGTCGTTCATCAATGGAAATTATGGCGAGGCGGCTTCTTTGTACGAGAGGTCACTTTCGCATTGGAAAAAGAAAGAGGTTCTAAACAAGAAGAATAATGCAGAAAAAGAAAAAGTTTTCTCGACCATTCTTGACGACGGGAAGAGACTAACCGGTGAAAATAACTGGCAAGGATGCATCGACAAGTTAGGCGGTATTACTCCTGACTCAAAGTCATTTTCTCCGGCCCAAGGTATGATACTTGGATGCCAGGTCAAAGCAGGCGAAGAGGCGGCAGCCAAGAAAAAAGCAGAGGAGGAAGCTGCGGCTGCCGAAGCGGCAAAGGAAAAAGCAGCTCAAAGTAGCTCAAAAAAAACAGTGGCATCATCAGCCTCTACTCAAACAACACCGAAAGCATCATCGACTCCTGCTGTAGTAGATCCCACAAAATGTACAAGCAACGCAAATCCAGTGTTTACTAATCAGCTGATCGATCCGAGTTATATCACTAATATTCTACCGCCCCCCAATGTCGCACAGCCGAGCGGACACTTAAAAACCCATAGTTATATAGACGTGTTTTCTTCGAGAGTACCACTCTATGCACCAGTCGATATGGTCCTAATCAAGGGGGATTATTATACTGGCGGGCCATATTATTTTGATTTTCGCATCACTTGCGAGGTCACGCTACGGGTGGCGCATGTTACAGAGCCAATCGATAAAATTAAGGATGCGTTTGGGGCAGATCCGAACGCCGCAGGAGAGATAGAGATTTCTCCGCCTATTATTCTTAAGGCCGGTGAATTGTTTGCCTATAGCGGCGGCCCACCCTATGTATTAAATAATGGACTGGATTTTGGGGTCTACAATTCGACCAAACCCAATCGGTATGTCGGCAGCCAAACAAGCAGCATTTACACAACTGCAGTGTGCCCGTATGACTATTTTTCCAGCTCATTTCAAGCTACCTATAAGGCAAAATTTAATCTACTTCAACATCAGGGTATGACAAAAGACGGCGATTCATTCTGTCAATAACAAGCATTCGCGCCCCTGCCGTTGGATTCGAACTAATACTCAACATCTGTTAATATCTATATATGGAAATACCAGTAAAAAAACTCAAAAATGGATTTGAATTGCCCGTTTACGGTCTTGGTCTATGGCAGATGGGCGGTAGATGGGAAGCCGATACAAGCAAAGACAAGGAAGAGATCGAGGCAATTCATAGTGCTATTAATTTGGGTGTTACCCATATCGACACAGCAGAGATCTACGGAAATGGGCACGCAGAAGAATTGCTCGGAGAAGCCCTGAAGGGTGTTGATAGAAAAAAACTGATAATCGCGACGAAAGTAACCGGACGTAATCAAAAATATGATGATTTACTTCACTCTTTCGAAGCTAGCCTCAGACGGATTGGGACTGATTACATCGATCTCTATCTCTTGCATTTTTTTCCTGAACCAGGCATTCCAATTTCAGAGACAATGAAAGCAATGGACAATTTGGTAGATCAGGGAGCTGTCAAAAATATTGGCGTCTGCAATTTTACCCCGAATCGTCTTATCGAAGCACAAAAGCATACAGTCAATAAGATTGTATGCAATCAAGTGCACTACAATCTTCAATATCGGGAAGCTGAAGACAAGGGCGTCCTCGATTTTTGTCAGAAAAATGATATTCTGCTGAGTGCTTGGAGGCCATTACAAAAAGGTCTTTTGCCAAAGTCTCCTTTAATCGAAGAGATGGCCAAAAAATATGATAAAACTACTGCGCAAATAGCCATCAACTGGTTGATTTCACAGGATAATGTGATAACGCTCTCGAAGACAAGTAATCTGACTCACTTAAAGGATAATTTAGGCGCGCTTGGTTGGTCAATGGACAAGGAAGATATTGAGAAAATTAGAAAAGAATTTCCCGATCAAAAGCTAGTCTCCGATGCAGTGCCTCTGGATTATAAGACAGATATTGCACCCTAATCAGTTTAGATTATGGCAATAGCTCGAACTCTTGTCCCCTGTGTAAAAGTAACATAAAAAATGATCATCAAAGGATGATTGTTTTTTATTTAGTCAAGCTTCAGTCGACCGATCAATACACCAGGCGGACGGCACGTTGGATCGCATGCTCTGGGTTAGAACATAATTCCAGAGGCAAAGCTGTTTCCAAGGTATTGAAACATTACACAACTGTGATTCCTTAAAACCCTATTAAATGTATTTATTCTTCGAATGGTACTCTTAAAAATGAGAAGTCTGTCGGTACTAACAAATAACCAAAGTTCTCGTCGTTCCTCCTCGAACAATAAGAAACAGGGAAATGGCAAGGTTTTCGGAATCACGGGAAAAATTTATTGACAAAAACTTGAAATGTGCTATTATCGATTATATTATTGGTAGCATGCCAATGATTATACTGAGAGTGAAAGGGAAGTATAATGCCGAAAATGCTTGTCATAGCTATTGTCCTAACCATTGGCTTAGCCATTGGTTACGGTCTTGGAGCGCAGAGCCAAAAACAGCCGGTGCCGCGCCAAATCCTGGCGGGCAAAACTGTTGGGGCTCGATGTTCATCGCGAGATGGCGCTGCCGTGGTTGAGGAGGCGATAAGTCTGGGTGCCGCCATCACTGATTTCGAGACTGCAGACATAAAGGTAATGTCTCATGACGATGTCGTGAGAGGTTACCGTCTCTCGGTCACGTACAAAGGGGTGATCTATGACCGTCCCAAGCCATTCCCTTTCAACACAAAGGGCAAACTTGCACAGTTTGTCGAGGGAATGGCCAGACAGATAAGGCAGAGCGATATAAACTCGACACTCTAACGCTGTATTCGTGGCAGGAACCGAAAGGTTCCTGCCATTTTTATAATTATGTCAAAAATAAGGAAAGTCTGGAAAAGCCGAAGGGTAATTTTATCGATATTTATTTATTGACAAACGATAAATAGTTTGCTAGCATCTGATTAATATATAAGTTAAATGAGAGAACCTATGGATAAGAAATTAATGCTAGCAACTCTGCGAAACATCCTTCTTGCAGGGGCTTATGTCTTTGGCATTTCACAGCTCATGTTCTACGGAGAGCAGTTATTTAGCAAAGTAGACAACAATTTAGCTCCCTTTGCGATTCTTCTGCTCCTCTGTCTCTCCGCTGCTATTGTCGGAAGTTTAGTTTTTGGACCAGCCGTTTACCTATTTTTCGAAAACAAAAAATCCGAGAGCGTGAAATCAGCAATTTACAGTATTATTTGGTTATTCTTGGTAACTTTTGTCGTATTTGCAACATTACTAATCATTAAATAGTTAAGGTAATTTTTATGAAACAAGTATCAACACTGTTCTTAAAAGGCGTTATTATTCTCATTGGCCTAGCCGTCCTTGCCTTATGCATATTTGTGCTGCCCTCGATAGCCAGAGAAATGGTAGATGTTATGCCGGTTCAGTATCAGCTCCTGCCGATTTTAATAGTTTTGATCGCGTCAACTATCCCCTTTTATATCGCCTTGTTTCAGGCGCTTAAACTTTTGACCTATATCGATAAAAATATTGCCTTCTCAGAACTATCTGTCAAAGCGTTGAAAAATATAAAAAATTGCGCCACTATTATCGGTGCCCTGTATGCAGCGTGCCTGCCATTCATATTTATTGTGGCAGAGCTAGACGACGCGCCTGGGGTAGCATTGATTGGCCTGGTTATCGTCGGTGCTTCGTTTGTAGTTGCCACCGCTGCCGCAGTCTTTCAGAAGCTGTTTCAAAATGCCATCGATATTAAGAAAGAAAACGACCTCACGGTCTAAGGAGTGCTATGGGAATTATCATCAATATCGATGTGATGCTGGCCAAACGGAAAATGAGCGTTACCGAACTCTCGGAGAAAGTCGGGATCACGATGGCCAATCTTTCTATCCTCAAAAATGGCAAGGCAAAAGCGATTCGATTTTCAACCTTAGAATCAGTCTGCAAGGCGCTAGACTGCCAGCCTGGTGATATTTTGGAATACAGAAGTGAATAAAATTAATATCATTAAACGCCCCGCTACATGCCGTGCCACTCCGTAGCCTTGTGCGAAGGGTGGGGCCGTTCAATGATTTAAGCTAAATAATTAAATGTTTCAAAAACTTATGTTATCATTACTATATGAAATTACTTTTAACCTCGACAGGTATTACAAATAAATCGATAGAAAATAAATTTCTCGAGATGGTCGGCAAACCGCCGCAAGATTTGACTGTTGCTTATATTCCAACAGCCGTAAACGTGGCCAAACCGACTGATAAACGTTGGATTATCAAGAATTTAATCGAACTCGATCAGATGAAAATCGGGAAGATAGATATTGTTGAGTTTTCCGCCATCCCAAAAGAAATCTGGCTTCCAAGACTAAAACAAGCCGATGCAATCATGGTTGGCGGAGGTAACCCATACCATTTGATTTACTGGATGGAGAAAGCCGGTTTGACAGAAATTCTGAAGGATTTGATTAAAGAAAAAGTTTATGTTGGTTGCAGCGCCGGCTCTGTAATTTTGGGGAAGGTGATCGTTTCAACAGCACCTAAGAAATATGTTGAGGAAATTCCAGAATTCGAAGGAGACAAGGGCTTAGAATATGTCGATTTCAGCATCAGGCCTCACTTTTACAATCCAAACCGTCCTCAATATACAGATGAGACAGTTCAGGTGTTGGCGGATGAATTGAAATCAACTTTTTATGCTATTGATGACAACTCGGCAGTTGCCGTAACAGATGGCCGAATAGAGGTGATTTCCGAGGGCAAATGGAAGAAATTTGAACCGTTAAGTTAAATAATTCCAAAAATTGATGTGATTAAGATCTCTAATTTCAAACGCCCCACCACATGTCGTGCCACTCCGTAGCCTTGTGCGAAGGGTGGGGGTGTTTGACAAGTGGTACCAAATGCTAGGATAATAGAGGAAATATGGGATTTACATATTTGGAGACCAAACTTTAGTTTGTCAGTAAAAAAACTTTCCGTGAAGGAATTTGTAGCACGCTGAAGCGTGGTCTACGGAAAATGCATGAGACATAAATTAATATTGTTCTATAAACGGAGGGAGAAAATGTTGAAAAGAATAGTTTCATCGAGCTTTTTGACAGGCCTGATTGCTGGTATTGTCATTGGTCTGATCGGGCTGTATTTGGTGTTCAAATTTTATTATCAAATCGATCTTTTGCCGCCAACTAATTTCTAAGCAAGGCAGTAGAAAACATTCTTCGAATAGAGTGAGAGTTTTTATAGTTCCGGACCTTCTCATAAGGCAGGTCTCAAACAATAAAAGATAGGTTATTAATAAAATTATGAAAACTAAAAAGAATAAATTCATCACCAAAGGGGCAATTCTAGGCTTTGCTGTAGGCTTGGTTCTCTTCGTCGGCGGCTTTTTGGCTTACAATTATGCTTCATCAGGAAAAGTTGCTCCGACTAATTGCTTTGCTAGTTGCCGAAGATGCTGCGACTATGCGTATAACAGCTGTGTTGGGGGTTGCGGAGGCAATAATTTTTGCGTGCGCAATTGTGTTACTGATTGTACAAATTGTTACGGCAATTGCCAAAAACAAGAGGGCAATTGACAGTCAATTTACCATTAGGAGGAAAATGAAAAAAATATTAAAAAACCAGGTAGTAGAAATTTTATAACTATGTTCCACTATGTTTATCTATTACAAAGTGAACAGAACAATGGTTTTTACATCGGTTATAGCAGTGATCTCAAGCGTCGTCTCTCGGAACATAATAAAGGGCTGAATTTTTCAACAAAGAACGGTAAACCGTGGAAATTAATTTTTTACGAAAGTTATTTGGAAGAGCAAGATGCCAGACGAAGAGAAAAATATCTCAAAACTAGCCAAGGAGCTAGACTTATTAAGCGAATGATTAAAGAATACTTATACAAAAAGAAAGTTGAAAAATGACAAAATTTTCACTACCTGGAAACAAAAAGCGATTTTTAACCAAAGGCGGAGTGATTGGTTTCATCGTCGGGTTGGTTCTGATCGTCGGAGGATTCTTTACGTACAATTACTTTTCTTGCGGTAACGCGCCAACCAACGGTGAGTGCGCTTGGAATGTCAGCGATAATTGCACCGGAAATTGCGCTGAATATAGCAGATGCTGCAACGGCACGTGCAATAGATTTATTCCCTGCCTAACCGGGTGCACCAAGGAAAAAGATAAATGCATCGATACTTGCCATGATTGCTGTGAGGCCAAATTTGAAGCATGTGACGCGGCCTATGATGAAAACGGTCCGGAATGGTATCACTGCACCGAAAACCTCGGTAAATGTAGGAAGGCTTGCGGGTTCAAATGGCAATAAATCGCAACCGCCGTAGTGCCGCGAGGTAACCACTCACCGTAGCCCAAGCTTTAGCTTGTCCTTCGCTATGCCATGCCGTAGCCGTAGGGCGAAGGATGGTAGCTTTAACGAAGTAGTAAGCTTGTAAATAATAAAACAGACTAAAGTCTGGACTACAAAGTAAGAGTAAAACTGAAATAACATTGAGCGGTTACGTTATATAATATAGATAGGAGGGATAAATGACAAAAAATAAAGCGAAAAAGCGATTTTTAACTAAGGGCGGAATCATTGGTTTTGTTGTCGGCTTGGCTATCATTGCTGCCGGCTTCTTTGCCTATAACTATTTCTTTTCTTGCAGCAAGACTCTCCTGCCGCCAACAAACGGCGGAGGCTACGGTTTTTGCGGTTGGAATTCAAACAATATTTGGTCAGACCCGAGTATGTGCCGGAATTTCCAAACTTGCTGTTACAACAACACCAAGGACTACTGGAGGTGCCAAAAAGAATCCCAAAAATGCACTAACGAATGCGTCTCCAGTAAATGCGATGTCAAGCTTAGAAATTGCCGGATGACCTTTGGCTCAAATTCTACCAAATGCGATACCCAATATGACGAATGCAAAGGAACCTGCAGGTTTGAATGAATTGAATTCTAATCTATGAAAAAATGAGGGAGGAAATGTTTAAAATAAAAAAAATTCTATGGTATGTTTTAACGTCTCTGGTAGCTACTATTTTATTTGTTATCGTGGGATATCCGGTAGCAAAAACTTATCGGGCAGAAGCCGGGTACAAAGAATTTCTTGCCTCATACGAAAACCGTATTATCCCCCTGGAAAAGGAAGCCAACATCGCATATTTTACTGCTTTGGCCTCCGGCCGGGAGGAAGATTACAAGAAATCGACTGAACTAAATCTGCAAATGGAAAAGATTTTCTTGGATAAGGATGCTTTTTTGAAGCTAAAAAAATGGAAAGAAGCCGGTCATATCAAAGACCCTCTTCTGAAACGGCAATTGGATATCCAGTACGCTGGTTTTATATCCAGTCAATCAGATGAGAAAAAAATTGAGAAAATTACAATAACTCAAAGTGAACTCGAGCAGAAGTTTAATACCTTTCGACCTTCTTTGAATGGGAAAGAAATCACTGATAACGAAGTGGAAAATATCTTAAAGACCTCGACAAATTCGAATGAATTAAAAGAAGTTTGGGAGGCAAGCAAAAAAATCGGCGATCTAACCAGCCAAGAGATTGTGAAAATGGCGAAAATCAGAAACGAAATCGCTCGCGATCTAGGCTTTTCCGATTTTCAAAAGATGACACTGACCCTCTCGGAGCAGGATCCCACAGAGATGGACAAGATCTTTGACGATTTGGATCTCGCAACCGGAGAAATTTATGCGGAGGCAAAAGCGTCAATCGACGAGGCGCTCGCCTCAAAATATCAGATTAAAGTAGAGGATCTTCGTCCTTGGCACTATCAAAACCGCTATTTTCAGGAAGTACCTCGCATCTTGAGCGTCGACTTGGATGAATTGTACAAAGATAAGAATGTGTTGACTTTGGCCAAAGATTATTTCAATAGCTTAGGATTGCCTATCGATCCGTTGGCAGAAAAAAGCGATCTCTATCAGAGAGACGGAAAATACCAGCATGCCGTCGCCTTTAATATGGACAGACGCGATGATATCCGAGTGATTGTCAATCTGGAAAACAACAATTATTGGATGGCAAAATCGCTTCACGAATTTGGCCACGCTCTGTACGACCAAAAAATAGATCCACAGTTGCCGTGGGAACTTCGAACGCCGGCTCATATTTTTACCACCGAAGCCGTCGCCCTCTTTTTTGAAGATATGGTCTATTCTCCTGAGTGGGTGAAAGGAAGTTTTGACATTGAGGCGGGTAAAATCGCTGAAGTTAGCTCCGCTGCTTCGGAATACAATCGTTTGAACGCTTTGATTTTTTCACGCTGGACGCAGGTAATGTATCGCTTCGAGAAAGCAATGTACGAAAACCCCGATCAGGATTTGAATAAACTGTGGTGGGGTTTGGTAGAGAAATACCAGCTCGTAAACCGGCCGGAGAATCGTGATATGCCCGACTGGGCAACCAAAATACATGTTATCCAGACACCGGTATATTATCATAACTACATGCTTGGCTATCTCCTGTCCGCTCAATTTCGCCACTATATTGATAACAACATAGCAAAAGGTTCTGAAAAGTTTGCAAGCTACTCGGGAGAGAAAAAGATCGGCGAATATTTCCAAAGAGAAGTCTTTTCACTCGGCGCCAAATATCCCTGGCAAAAAATGATAGAAAAATCAACCGGAGAAAAACTCAATCCGGCGTATTTTGCCGATTATGTGAAAAAGAATTAGCTAAATATGCAAAGCGAGGGCGCTACACGAATAAGCAAGCATCAACTAAATATTTATAAATATACTTGGAGGGAAATGGATCAGGAAATAGAAGCTATTGAAGTTAATGGCAACAAAAAGAAACTAGGGCTGATTATCTTGCTTATTGCAGTCCTTATCGTGGTAGGGGCGGCTGCCTACTTTTTGTGGCCCAAAGATGCCAAAGAAACCGTTGCCAACGAAGATGACTCTACTATCGGTACCACCGAGATAGCTAAGACTTGGCAGGAGGGCGGCGTGGCCATTGCCGGTAAATACGCTGATTCTGAAATCGTTGATCCGGGTAACGGCCAATATCGGATGTACTACTCAGAAGAGCCAGAAGTAAACGATTTCCAAGCGCGTGTATTCTCGGCGGTTTCTTCTGATGGAATCAATTGGACAGATGAAGGAGAAATAAAGCGAAAATCGACCTTTGCTGATGTTATAAAACTTCCGGATGGCCGATGGCGAATGTATTTTCAAAATAGCGGCGTGGTCAAAAGTGCAGTTTCTATTGATGGACTAAAGTTCACTGATGAAGCTGGTGCTAGAATAGATAAAGATGAGACTGGCTTTACTCTAGAAAATGTCGGCGCAACTTCCACTATTCAGCTTTCGGATGGCACCTATCTTATGATTTATCGCGGTACTATCAATCAGCCTTATCAAGGCACGATGAAGGTTCCAAATAACAACACGCAGATATATTTCTATGCAATTTCAAATGATGGGCTTACTTTTGAAAAGAAGGGACTGGCAATCGATTCGCGAAATGATGAATTGTATAATTTTGCTGATGGCGGAGAATTTGTTAGCTGGACAAATGAAGCGACCGGCGAGACAGAGATTCGTGCTTATTTTTGGAGCTATAATGGTATTTATCACTCCAAATATGAAAATGGCACTTTCTCCACCCCGGAATTTGTCTGGACCAACAACAATGATAAATCAGTTGTATTTGTAGCCAATCCAGCGAGTGACCCGACTTTTATAAAGATCAGTGATAATTGGTTTATGTACTTCGGCCAGCACGAAAAAGGTATCTACTATGCGGAGTATAAATAGCCCATCCCCACAATCCCTGTGTCATTCCCGCGCAGGCGGGAATCTGTCGGGGGTAAATTCCTTGGGCAATCTGCCGAAACTTTTACAACATTAGTAGGTCATTCCCGCGACTTGTCCTTCCGTAGCTCAAGCGAGCGAAGGCGGAAGGCGGGAATCTGCTGAAGCAACCATGCAAAAACAATACTATGTTTACATTATGGGCAGCATAAGCCTAACTCTCTATGTCGGAGTTACCAATGATTTAATTCGAAGAGTTTACCAACACAAAGAAGGTCTAGTTGATGGTTTCACCAAAAAATATAATATTAAGCACCTTCTCTATTTCGATTCTTGCAGCGATATTAATAGTGCGATTACGAAAGAAAAACAAATCAAAAAATGGAACAGAGAGTGGAAGCTTAATTTGATAAGAAAAGATAACCCGGAAATGCGTGATTTGTATTCGGAGATCATCTCTTCGTAAGTTTACCGCCAGAGCTTACCCATCAGAGATTCCCGCCTGCGCGGGAATGACATTTGAAGAGGGCTGGAATGACAGAAATAGTGTAGCGTGAATGCCATTGAATGTGGACAGAAATGATAGAGAATGTGGTTGGAAGCGATAGACTATAAATCCTTGACTTAGTTCTTGCTTATACTGTCATCCTTGGGCAAGCAACGCCATGACCCGGGGATCTGTCAGTGCTTAGTATCTCCTGGCTTTTTTGCCAAAAATGGTCTATTGAGAATCTTGCTTCGTTTTGGGAGCGCCCCTATAAAGGAGTGCCAAATTGCTAAATGTTTGGCATTTTGTTATCCTGTAATCATTCAAATAAGTAATTAACAAAAGGGAGAATATGGCTTTTGAAGATTATGGGTCCTTGCCGTTGGAACAAGTTATTGATGATTCCGGTGACCCTGGCAAAGTCCCCGTGGATCCCCGTGAGCAATTACTGAACGCTGAAGATAGTATAAGAAAACTACTAGAGGCAGCCAATTTTGGAGAGGAGGAAATCCAAGAGAAACTCGAGCGGATTTTAGATGCCTCCACCGAAGATTTATTTACTATAGCCCGTGAATTTGAGGCTCAAATACCAACCCATGTTCGACTTTCTACAAGTGGCGTCCAAGAAGGGAATGCCAGATGTACTGCATTGCAAAATCTAGCAGACTTGCTTATAGACATCGCACAGGGCGAACTTGCAGACACAGACTGAAATCTTGGCATTAAGATTAGCTTTTATTATAGTTTTAACTGAGCGCCGGGAACACTTCATCCGCCAGCTGACGGAAAAGCCATATTTGCGGCTAATTCTGACTTTTGCTGGAGTCCATTTCCCTAATCGAGTCGAGTGCAGGCTCTCGGACTTGGACTAATCCAAGCTACGGTTGTTATACTCGAACTTGATCCGGGGATCTAGTTTTTACCGTCATTTCGGGCTCCGAGTTCGAGGTAAGCTCCATCAGTAGATCTCATGTCTATGTATTGTCATTCCCGCGACTTGTCCCTCCGTAGCTCAAGCGAGCGAAGGCGGAAGGCGGGAATCTGTCGGAGCTACATACCACACTTGCGCTCTTTGAATATAATTCAAAGTTATTAAATGCTCACCATAGTGTATAAAAGCAACCATTCTGAAGTGTTGCCAGCTCCCGGTTGCAACCGATATTACATTCCCACTTGAAGCATTTAGCTACACATTCATTATAATGTGGGACAAAATAATTAGAGCACTCTGCCATGGTGGGTCGTGGCTGGCAAGCCTTTATGTTGGCAGCCCAGCTAAAGTAACAGTCGAGCCTGTTTTTGCCACTTTCGAAGCATTGGAAAAAATCTTTGGTAGCTGTTTCACCACAGTTGACACCCGTCCCGCCATTTGCCGGGGGAAAACTATGAGTAGAAATATTTATTTGAAAATACACAAAAGTGCCGGCGATAACCAAGATAATCCCGAGCACTGTTCCAATGATAAAATTTGTGATCTTAAACACATTTTTCTTGCTCGATTTCATTGCCCCCTCCAATTGTTTAATTAACTTAGAACTTACATGTTCAATCCCTGCCAAAAAACCCACCAAGAAACCTCTGGTTAACCATTTTTTCTTTTTGTTTTTAGATTTTTGCAATGGTTACATTATAGCAACCGCTTGGATTCTTGGGTAGCCATACCAGTAATATCGTCAAAACCGCCGTGCCACTCCGTAGGCTTGGCGAAGGATGGCGCTTGGAAGTGTAGCATCCCCAAAAAAACAAAATCACAGAAATCAAAAAGCTACTCCTCCAAAAAAGTTGAATAAGAATTTTTGAAAACTTTTTTGTTTTAAAAAAAATAGACCTTCCCGCGCATTTGCAGGGAAGGTCTCGGTATTCTATTTTATTCCGGTTTTGCTACTGCTCCAAAAAGAGTGGGAAAGCAACCTTTGTACCTTTGTGCTGAATATACCCCTCCTCGCCCAAGATACAGATATGTATGTGCCACCCTTTATCATTGTAGGAGGTGCCTTCGCTATCACTGCAGGAAACATGCAGCTTTTTTCCCGCCACTTCTACAATGAATGACTTTGATTCACCCATGAACTCTGGGGCTTCTTCCTTCATCAGACTCCAGATATGAGCAAAGTAGGTGGTAGTAGGTTGATGGAAAGCATCGGCAATCTCCGCAAAGCCACAAGCCCTTTTTGTCTGACAGAATCCAAGGGTTTGC
Organism: Patescibacteria group bacterium; assembly: GCA_041674765.1. Classification (GTDB taxonomy): domain Bacteria; phylum Patescibacteriota; class UBA1384; order XYA2-FULL-43-10; family 1-14-0-10-43-13; genus JBAYVE01. Next base: position 208,872 of record JBAYVE010000001.1, on the reverse strand, counting down.
TCTGGGACATTTTCCTCGACGATACCATCTATCTGCAAAGGACTGATGATTCCAAAATAAGCAATCTTCACACCGTCAGTTTCTCCTTTTCTGAAATGTGCGCCAACGTCGAATGTCTCGACACTGGGAACTGTTGTTGTCCAGTATTCCTGTACAAGGACAGACCTGAAGAATTCAAGAGCACTTTCACAGGAGGCTCCGGCTAGATCCTGAAGCAGATAGCAGACTGCCTTCACATAAGAAGGCCGAAGCTTGAGCAGCAGGTCGACTGCGTCTCGTAAGTTGTCAGGCATTATGATACCCTCCTTGCCCTGGGTTTGATACTAGTATCCATAGCATAAAATGAATAATCTATCAAGAATTAACTGGCTCTATACTAAATAATGTGGTACTACCAATCTCGTTTTATGCTTAAAACGAAAAAGGGTAGACTAATTGTGATAACCAGCAAGTTAATACAAGGAGCCTACCCACGGAAAGTTGTTTCATTAAACTGTTCAAACTTCAAGAGTTCCATGTTGAAGATTCTGAATTTATAGGGGTTAGGGGACGCTACATAATTAAGTACCATCCTTCGCTTCCGCCAGCTGGCGGAGCTACGGCGTGGCACGGCGGTTTTGACAATAAGGTAAGGAGGGTATTCTCCTGAATCAGTATTACGGTCTCAAGAAGCTGCTGATCGGTGTTTTTGTCAGGTTGCCGAAGTTTTTCCAATTCAATAGCGTTACATGGGAGCCGGGGACATTTTTGTACACCTTACTGTAAAGGTCGGCGATTGAAGATTCGGGATCCTTATTGATTTGGGCGATTAATTGGTAAGTAAAATTATCTGCGAGCCACTGTTTGATCTTCGGGCTATAGTTGGCGCCATAGGAGACCTCCTGATCGGAGGCCGCAGTCATAAAGAGGACATTTGGAGTTGTGATATCCTTACCCATTGCGCCGCTAAAACAGGTCTCTAAGACTACCATCATCTGGCGGTATTTTTGCTTGCCAGCCATTTCTTCAATGACGGATTTTAATTCGGTCGAGGTCATATTATTGCCATTGGAGAAGCGGATGATCCCCTCATCTCCAAGCTGATTATTGGCTGAATCAGTAGAATTGCTACCCGTCCCGCCATGGCCGGCAACATAAACCAGTAAATTTGTTTGGTTGTCGCTGTCCAAATTTAGAAGAGTTTGTTTTAGATTCTCGGCCGTCACTTTATCCCCCGAAAAATCAATTGCCGAGCTTGAGTAATTATCCGAGCCGTCTTTGATATGGAAGAGACTGGGTTTTGGATTATTTTTCGAAAAATTTGCGATATCGTCGATCAAAAAGAGTGTGATTTTATCATCAGGGACATTATTACTTCTAAGCAGCTGATACATGGCAAAGGCGTCGGATTGATGGCGATAGTTTTGCCATTGGTCGGTCGTGGCAATGATAACGGCTTGCAGATCCTTCTTCTCCGGCAAATTGGTTTGTGTATCAGTATCGGAAATATAGGCCAAATGATCGCTTGCAATAGTGCCGGCGGCCGAAACGGTTCTGCCCTTGTTGGCGGAAATCAAGCGCTCGATGTGGAATTTGCCGTCTTTCACAATCGAGTAAGCGTAAAAGGTGCCGACCGGATCAACCCCTTTCTCTTTGTCGTAGGCAACGATGCCGGTAGCGCCTGTCAATGTAGGAATATTGCCGCGGCCAATATCATCAAGCATTGGTCCAAGTTCATCCCAGCGAAATTCATTGCCGCCAATATCACCAAAAAGAATTTGCTTAAGAGATGTAGCAGTATTCTCCTTGACGGAAAAAGGTAGAAGTGAATATCTATGAGCGTATTCTTGTCTCGCGAGAGTTGTAGCCGCCATCATAAAGGCGTCATAGGTCGAAGCCATCATGATCGGCGGGTCTTCACTAAATCTTTCCCTGTAAGCTTTCTCAAATCCGCTTTCTGGATCAGTTGAAGGGCCGGTAGATTCTAAGCCCTCAGCTCTCTCGCCAAGCTCTGCTATCAGAGAATCAAATTGACTCAAGTCAGTTAGAAAAAGTTTCGATTTTACGTTGTTTTTGTCGAAGCGGTTTTTCAGCTCGATCGAATCTTTGGGAGGCATAGTCAAAATAATATAGTCGGGCTCGCCCATGGCCGCATTGGCGGCCAAAGTATCATAATCCGGGTTTGTCTTTAGCGCCTGAATCGAAGTCACCTCAATATTTTTTTCAGTCGCATAGAAGCCGATCCAATCGTAAAAAGTTTTGCCATAAGAAGTGTCGGCATAGACTAGAGCGACTTTTTTTGTGCCCTTCTCGGCCAGAATATCCATAATTGTTCTGGCTTGAGCCACATCTGATTCGACTGTCCGCCAGAAATATTCCTCTCCTGCGAACGCCCGGTAGAGATCGCCAGAGGTAGTGGTCGGACTGATTAGCAATTTCTTCTTTTCAATAAAGAGCGGAGCCAAGGCCATCGCTTCGTCAGAGTTTTGCGGTCCGATCACCACACGAATGCTGTGATCGTCCAAAAGCGTCTTGGCTTTTTCCATAATATCGCCGCCATTCGAGTCGACATAAACAAGCTCGATATTCCGGCCAGTGTTTTCACGGGCCCACTCAAGAACTTGTCTATAGGGCAAAGACTCCGGTCCGCTCAGATTCAAAAGTACGCCGATCTTGATTGGAGAAAGGCGCATAATTATAGATAGCGCTATTAATAAGCAGATCATCAAAGCCAGCGCACCCAGAGTGATTTTTGCCCAGAGCGGCAACTTGATTCTTATTTTTCCCCTCATCTTGAAATCTCCCAATAAGCATAATTAAGATGTTTATATTGTATCAGAGGTAGCCAGAAGAATAACAGACAACAAGAAAGTATGTGAAGAAATACATATCGCCAAAAACATACTCTTTGGAAATTAGTCCAATTATTTTTGCACTAATAAAGATTATTTTACAGGAGGGAGGTGCCTATTATGAGTATGTTCATTATCCACGACTCAATGAGGGCACAACAGGTTGATATGAGGTTTTCCTTAAGCCGCCGCGTTTTACTCCAAGCGATAGAATGGCATTTGATTGAGGATGTCGGCGAACTCAAAATCCTATCACCGGATAGTTTATTCGGTCTGGAGAGAAATGCCCTACCAGCAAAATCCCTGATGATCGTTTTCTTCGGCGATTATCCGAGTCTCCTTATCGCACAAATGGCCAACCGTTTTAAAGACCGTGAGACGATTGTCTATCATCTCTCGATTCATATCCCTTTTTGGAGAATCGGCAAGAGATATATTCTCTACAAGATGGAGCAAATCGATGGCCGCCCTTTCAGAAAGCGCCTCTTCGATGGACGCTTCTAATACCTGCCGGATCGCCCCACCCTTCTGGGGCGATCCGGATTTTTTATAATTGAAGTTTTGTTTTATCATAAGATGAGTTTCTAGTGAGGAATAAGGAAATCACAAAAGATGCCGCCCGACATGGGGCGGCACCGGAAAATGCGGCAGAAGCCGCCAGAATGCTACAAGGCACTCTGAATCTTTTTGTAGCTCTCGACGATGTCCTGGACGGATGTTTTTTTGGTGAATAGACAATCAATGTAAACATCGCGACCCGAGCATTTAGTGGCGTCAGCTTTGATGACCTGATTTCCAGAGCTGACGATCTGGAATTTGCCGTCCGAGTCCGGACCGACCAGGAAGTGGCTGCAAAATCCGAGCAGTTCACCGGTCTCATAGGCCTGATTGCCATCGAGATCATTGTACGCCGCGAGCGCATAGACTTCGCGCGAACGTCCGATGGGTAGCGGAAGCGTGAAGTTCACATCCTGCCAACCGCTGCTGGATTTCTTGGTGCCTGTCGAAGTTACGGAATAGAATTCGCTCTGTGAATTCAGCGCGAGCGCCCCGACCCTCGGCTTCACGCTTTCCGCATGAATATTGGCGACTCCCTTTAGCGTGGGGACGCTATCGCTATCACCGCCGTCGCAACCGAAAACACCGACAAGCGCTACCGCAATTACGATAGCAAGAACTAATTTCGCCATAGATACCTCCTTCATATGGCCCAATCGTTCTTCTAGTAATCTAAACCATCTTGCCATCACAAGAATTGGAGAATGTTACTATTTTGGGACAATAATTATTATTTTTTTGACAAAACTTTTAATCGGCTTTTAAGTATCCGCTACCTCCATAACTGCATATACAGCTTTATATTGCTTGACTTAACATGTTCGATATAACAAAATAGACTGTTCTTCCATTTGAAGAGCAAATTCCCCAGAAGGAGCAATAGCAATGGTCAAAGTTGTACTACGTGTTGGTAACAGTCACACGATGGAGGACTTTTCTATCCCTGATTATGAACAGGAAATAGCACAGATCCTAAACCAGATCTATCCCGATCATGAGATGTTATTCACCGGAATGATTATCTCAAACGAAAAAGGTACCGCCCATATGGGTGCCAGAAAATTAAAAGTAACTGGTTATCCGTATGAGAGGGAGCATTGGCTTTTTCTTCATGTCCAGCCTGGAGATAATAGTACTTGTTTGAAGATAAAGCTGGATATCCCATCCAACTTTGTAGTGAAGGAAGTTTATAAAGCAATCAAGCAGCGAACTCCTTTGTTGAGGAGGAAAAAACAGAACCATACTCCGACAGCAGTAAAGCCGACAATAGAGGCTAATCCGGAAGCTGTTCAGACTGAGCTAACCTCTGAAGCTGCTAAAAATTTTCTGATTAGTTGCAACCAACAAGAATTGTCGGACATTGATGTCGAACTCAAACCGCTCCTTGCTAGAGCCGAGGTGCTACAAGCTAGGAGAAAACAAGTTGCGGCCAACCTTGATTACCTACAAGAGCTAGCCTAGCTTCGACCGATCCCGTGCCTTCCGACATCGTCGGAAGGCACATTTTTATTTAGTAGACTCTGCCCTAAAATCAGAACCTCTAATTTTCAGGACAAATCATATATTGATGAACCGAAAAATAGTTTATAATAAAATAAATTAAAAAGGAGTTCTGATGGCAGAGGAAATTACAAAAAACGATTGTTGTAAAGAGAGAAAGCCAGTTAACTACGGCAACACCCCAGGGGCTGTCTATGGCTTGGGCTTTATCGGTGCTGTAATATATTTTATTCAAAACGCTGATACTTTTGGTATGGGAGTACTCGGAGTTCTAAAAGCCATCGTGTGGCCGGCAATCGTAATATACAAAGTCTTAGAATGGCTAAAAATGTAGAAAAGCCTATCTTCGCTAACAAAATGCCGCCTCGCAACGAGCGGTTTTTTTGTTTGCTTCCATCTTAATCATTTTTCCACTATGATGGTCTTATGGGAAAAAACGTAAAAGAAGTTATTGATGAACAACTGATTGATGATGTCTTGAAGCGGTCATCGAATCCAAAACCACTACAAATCAAGGCTATTCTAAGGAAAGCGGAAAAGAAAAAAGGGCTCACCCTCTCCGAGGTCGGTTTACTTTGCGGTTGCAAAGAACCAAAATTAATCAAAGAGATCTTCGATACAGCCTGGAAAATCAAGCAGGAAATTTATGGCGAACGGATCGTTCTTTTTGCCCCGCTCTATGTCTCTGATTTTTGCGTCAACGACTGCGAATATTGCGGCTTTCACCGAAGGAACAACCTGCCAAGGCGAAAATTAACTCTGCAAGAAGTTCGCGAACAGACAGAGATCCTAATCAAAATGGGACATAAGCGTCTACTTTTGGAATTTGGCGAACATCCTCTTGAATGCCCTATTGATTATGTTGTTAAGGTCATCAACGAGATCTATAAGGTAAATGTCGGACCGAACAAAATTCGCCGTGTTAATGTAAACATCGCTGCCACTACAGCGGAAAATTATCGAAAATTGAAAGATTCAGGGATCGGCACCTATCAACTTTTCCAGGAAACTTATCACAGGCCAACTTTTGAGAAGTTACATAATGGTCCCAAGGCAGAATATGAACGTCAGCTTTTTGCTCATAACAATGCTTTTGCCGGCGGAATCGACGATCTCGGCATCGGCGTTCTTTTCGGTCTTTATGATTGGCAATTTGAAGTCTTGGCTCTTGTCTCACATGCCCAATATATGGACAAGGTTTTTGGCGTCGGCCCTCATACTATCTCAGTCCCCCGTTTCAGGCCGGCTGCAACTGTCGATTTCAAGCCACCATATCCTGTCACCGAAGATGAACTGCTAAAAATTATTGCTATCCTACGTCTGGCTGTCCCGTATACTGGGATGATTATCTCGACCAGAGAAAAACCAGAAACCAGATTAAAAGCTTTCAAGCTTGGCATCTCTCAGACTAGTGCCGCCTCCCGTGTCGAAGTTGGCGGATATAGCGAAAAAAAAGATAAAAGTTTGATCCCCGATCATGAAGTTCAATTCGTCGTAAACGATGAACGGACACTGGATCAAGTAGTCGAAGGCCTCCTGAAGCAGGGCTTGCTCCCCTCTTTTTGTACCGCTTGCTATCGAAGCCACCGTACCGGCAAAGATTTTATGGAGATAGCGAAGCCTGGAAATATCCATAATTTCTGCCGTCCAAATGCAATTCTTACGTTCAAGGAATACTTGATCGATTTTGCTACGCCGGAAGTTAAGAGGAAAGGTGAAAACATCATCCAAAAATATTTAGGATTAATCCCCTCAAAAGAAGTGGCAAATAAAACCAGGGAACGCCTACAAAAACTCGAATTAGGCGAACGAGATCTTTACTTTTAAATAATGAATAGATAAGTGACTCTGAAGGTATACTACTTTTTTGCTAAAAAGAAGCATATAATAGTATAAATGAAACCGAAAGATCTGGCATTGTGGTCTGTTCTTATTAATCTTTTACTTGCAATTATTAAACTGTTGGCAGGTATTTTTAGTGGTTGTCTATCTCTGATCACCGAGTCCGTCCGCTCCTTGTTAGATGCTTTTTCTTCGATAATTGCTTATTTCGGCATCCGGCTTGAAACTAGGGTTCCAAGTCAGGAACGAATTGCAAAGCAACAAAAATACGAAAAATATATCCGTTCTACCATTATTTTGTTGCTTTTTGCTGCTAGCGGCTGGATTATCTTTGAAGCGATCTCCACTCTAGTAGATCATCGATTCAATGCCACTTTCACCTATTTCAGCCTCGTTGTCATGTTTGCCTCAGCTATCGTCAATGAGATAATGGCCAGATTAAAGTTTTACTATGGCAGCAAATATGCATCGATAGCGCTTATCTCAGATGCCGAACATTCCAGGATAAATGGCCTGACATCAGCTGTCCTCTTCCTGGGGCTCGCACTGATTTCGGTCTATAATTTTGCCGATTCTGTCCTGGCTATTCTCCTAGGTCTTTATATTTTCTATGAAGCCTGGCAGCTGGGTCATGAAGTATCAGACTCCCTGGTAAACCGATCGAATCCGGAGCTCGGAGAACGATTGAAGATGTGGCTTGAAGCCAACAAAATCAAATATGATGATCTTAAAACAAGAAGGCTAGGATCGAATAACTTTGTCAGTTTTTCTCTGATTTATAATTCGAAAAAAACTCTGGAGGAAATTGATCGGGAAGTGGCCATCATTGAAAAAAGACTAGCCGACCGATTCCTAGACTTAAAGGAAATTTCGATAAAGGTTGGCTCTCGAAAATTGACTGAAAACTTAGTCGCTTCTTCATTGGGCGAACTATTTCAATGCGAAAAGAAAGCATAGGGCATATAGATCAGCGTCCGCCGACTTGAATGCAGATCCAGAAGACGGTATGCAAAATATCTTTCGATGTATCAGAGACAGGCTGGTAGAAGAATCATTCAAATGATTATATTTTTGGCTTCATCTCGCTTGTCTTGTAGACCATCAAATATTTGCCCTCAGCAATTTTGATAACTCCAGGATCGGCAGTTAGTTTTCCACTGTCAAAACGGTTTGGAGCTTTTGTGAATATTTTACCATCAGGAGAAGTAGAGATTTCGATGCCGACTGTAAAGAGATAATATCTGTTATTCTCAAATATTACATTCGGGATGGCTCCGCCAGAGAAAGCAATCCCCTCATAGGTAAAGGTCAGGCCGTCAGTCGAAGTCGCCGACAAAACTTTTTGACCCTCGCCGTCTCCGACATACATCCGCCATAAATTATCAGAGATTTTAATCACATCGGGATCAAAAACCATTTCGTACTCGAACCGGACGCCATCTTCTTGGGTGAAATTTACCCCATCGGAGGAAATGGCGGAGTAAATTTTGTTGGTGCTAGGTCCCTTTTGCTTCCTAATTCTATTTTCCTTGATATCAAAATAGAAAAGGCGGATTCGTCCGTCTGACAATAAAATTGGAGCCGGATCAGCAACCGCTTTGTCACCAATACCCTCAATATTAATGATCTGCCTCTCGCTCCAGGTAATTCCTCCATCTGTTGATTTGACCATCCCTGTCTGTTCGGCAACGCCATCAGTCGAAACATCGACAAAGTAGGCAAAAATCGTGCCGTCTTTCATAACTAAGTCCGGTACGCTGGCATGAGTGGCGAGAATCTTGCCGGAATCCTTCCAGTTCAAAAGATCAGTGCTTGTGGCGTAGGAAATCTTGTCATTGTATGGCCCCTGATCCATCGTCGACCAATTGTACGGGCTGTCGTCAACCGAAGTAGCAGCCGGCAGATCCTTTGTCTCATTTTCCGTCTTAATAATACTGTCATCGCTGTTTTTCGCCGGCTTTGCTTTACCTAGCGAATATGTCAAAATGCCAACCCCGACAATTATGATCAAGCCAATAACAACAAAGAGCCAAACCGGCTTCTTGCTTGGCACCAGTAGATCAGCTTCAGGCCTTATTTCTTCTTCATTCATTTTCCCCTCTCAAGGTTGCTTTACAACCGTAGATCCTCCGTAGCATTACTTTGCCATCGCAGCTTTAGCAAAGGATGGGCGAAGGAGGACATTAATTATTATGTCGTTACCATTTTGTATTCAATATATATTACCGAGTTTTTTTTATTTCTACGATAGCTGACTTAATTAAAAATTTGGTTATAAACTGGGCCGGACGATGGGACGAGGTCAAGATGGTGTCAATGAGGAAGATCGCAATGATTAACTTGCCCTATGTTTAACTATTTTTTCTATCAGTTGAAAGGGAATGGAGTCATCCAATGGAAATTGAACCGTTCCCTTGCTTTGCTTGTATTTGGAGAGCTCTTCTTGAAAGGCGACAATAGCTTCCGGTGTTGGATAAAAGCCCAATATGATTTTTGAAGGCGGCATAATAGATCAAATATTTTCCTCTTAGTTTGAAGGCGGGCACACCGTAGCCCATCGCTTCCTCGGCCTCCGGCACAGCCTTCTTGATAATATGCCGAATCTTTTGAAGTGTTACCCTCTTCTCCTCCGGAAAAGAGGAAATGTACTCGTCAATTGTTTTCATAATTGAACCAATAATTATCACTTACTAAATAAAATTGCTCATTTATATTTCAAAAGCCTAAATACTCCTTTTGATGGTTTATAAACTTTGTCAGGAAAATCATTAGTTAGTTTCCAGATAAGTCCATTCACCGTTTTGGGATGGAAGTTTTTATCCGACGCCTCGATTTCTCGGCGCAAATCCACCCATCGTATCCCTTCCGGATGCTTATCGAGTAACTCAAATATCTTTTCGTTTATTTGATGTGTAACTTTTGGACTATCCATATGTTGGTTTCACCTTCTAATTCAATTTTACACCAAAAAGAAAGTCCTGAAAATGTCATTCAAAACATGCCAATTAATGCACTTCAAATTAAAATCGTCCCGACGAATGTCGAGACGATTTTCTTTTTCTAGCCAATGAGTCCGGCAAGATGCAATAGCCAGAGGAATACACCGAGCGGGACAATGAATATTGCCCAGCCGAGTGACAATCCTACCGGCGAGCCCCATTCATCCCAATGCGCTCTTCGTGGCTTCCACCAAATTTCCGGTTCCTCGAGCATTTGTTTCTTCACAGCTTCATCAAATGCCTTGTTGAACTCTTTGTTGTCCATAATGTCTTTCAGGTAGTGAAGTTTACTACCTGATCCTTGCGCTAATTAGGCTGATAGACTATTCATTTCGACCCTTCGACAAGCTTTAGAAACAAGCCAAAGTTTGAATAGTTGGGGCCCTTGAGTTCTATATTGGACTCCTTTGAGTGTTCCAAGGGCAGAACAGGAGTATCTAAACCAATTAATCGGACTATAGCATTTTTTGGGGACAGAGGCAATAATAACTGGAATTGCAGAAAGAGGGCACTTTACGAACTTTCAACTCTGGCTTCTTTTCTATCTTAATCCTCTCTGTCCTTAAAATATCCGCTGCAAATATCCGGGTATAATTTTTTGAATTTATCATCGGCTGGTACGCGAGCCCAGATTGCTTCAATCCTTGCTCTCGAATCGGCATCAAAATAGCCAATAGGGCAGAGCCGGTCAATCAGCATGGAGGAGGAAGCGAAATCCCAATGCATCTGCCTGGAAGGACCACCGCTTTGCAGCTCCATTCCTTCAACATGCGGCCGGCCGGTTTGTCCGATTACCTGACCTTTCTTTACTTTTGCTAAAAAACGGATTTCAGGCTCAATTTTATTGAGCTCTTGGTAAGCTGTCCGATAATAGAGACCGAGGCTCTGCTCGACGATGTATTGCCCGTCCTGGTTTTTGCGAATATTGATTATCCGTCCATCGGCTACCGCTAAAATATCCGTCTCTTTTTCCCAGCCAAAATCGATCCCGGGATGACCGTTTGGATTGCCGTTTGAAGCATCATGATAAAGCATCTCTCCCATCGGGATAAAGTCGGTATAAGAATCAACCTCCGGCGAAAAAGGCAATGAGATCTCAATATGTTTATGAGGCAAAAACACCCACGGTTGCAGAAGAAAAATTGCTCCCGCCAAGATCAAAATACCGACTGAAATAAGAACCCACTTAAGCCACTTCCACATTGGTTTACTCCTTATGATTAATTAGTGCTATTCTGACGATAAGAAAACAAAATTCTCTTCGGTCTGGTGATTGTCATAATTTCCGTCAAATTGTTCGCCGTTGCATTCCAAAGGATGGGCATCACGGTATTCCTTTGTAATCATAAACTGCTCTCGGCTCTTTGCGCCGCGTGCAATATAATTGGCAAAAATTGAATCAGGCATCGCTTGAAAATAGGAAATGAAATTTGATTTAAATCCGCCCCCTGTTTGAATTGCAATATCCGTATTTTGATACCGACCAATCACACCGATTTGCTCGCCGGCCTTCACCTTTTTGCCCTTTTTTATGCCTTCTTGTTTATAAACATGAAATAGCCGAATCGTGTACTCTGGGCTACTATCCGGCCGGATGTAAATCTGCTCTCCAACGGATTGCTCTTTTTGAATTGTGACGATCTTACCATCAACGGGGCTGTATATTTTTATATCGTTTTTACCGTCCGGAGCAGGTGGTACGCCGTTGTTGGCAGCCCATGCACGCCCTGATTCATCGGAATAAGCGATATTAAAATAATGCTTCATACTCCGGCAAGTCTCTCCTGTGCCCTGCGAGAAATCATGGCCGGAATTTGAGCGGAACTTGGAGATGGTAGCGATTCTATCCAGATCGATGAAATCAGCTTGGATAAACTGCGGAATATTTCCTGAGGTTTTTTCCGGTTTAAGAAATAATGCTAATAACAGTCCAATGGCAAGTAAAAGCAAAGTTCCTATTAAAATCCATTTTATTGAGGATTTGTTTCTCGGCCACATCCACATCATCCCTCCCAAACTATTTTTTTAATATTTAGTATTCCGAGTCCCCTCTGTCGCTCGAAAAGCGAAAAGATATTTCCTTCATTCTACGCCAAAAATGCCGGCAATTGAATAATCACCGATGAATTCTAACTGCAACAAACTTGGGAACAAACTTGAATAAAACATTTAAAAAACTGTCTTAACTTAATAATTCGTGATATATGAACGATCGTTCTATTTTCCCGAATTATTGCTCGGTTATAATTTTAGAAATAAATTGATCAATATTTGATTTCTCGGAAATGAAATAAGCGACGTATTGATTGACATTATATTCGATCGCGGCGGCCTCCACCAGTTCGCCGACATCTCTAGTATTGACCCATAAACTTTTTTGAATTTGTTTAAATCCCATTCGCTTGATCACCCTGCGAAAACGGTTTCTATTCGCTCTTTTGGCCTCTGGAATGTCAAAGGAAATCAGATGGTACTTTTTGGTAATATTTAAATCAGCTGTTAGCTTATCAATAATTTTCATTTTCGCTTTATTGGTAAAGACAACGGAGTCAGAGTTATCGAAATCCAGATAGTTACTTCGCTTAAGATCATAGACCATTTTAGAGATTTTGACGTTGTCGATACCCGCATCAGCATAGTGGCCATTGAAAAAATGAGTCAGGCCTTTTCGATCCAACTTTTTGCCAACTGCAATAGTCGCGCCATAGAGCAATCCGAGGACCGATTCGACCGCCCACCCCATGATCTTGCCAGAATTTTTTGAACTGATATACATGCTTACCCCCTTCCTTATTATTTGTCTGTAATGAATGAAGTGACAATTGAACTGCAATTAAAACCAACCTTACAGAATATATTTTATCATTTTTCGGGATATTTGAACGATCGTTCAAATATCCCGAAATAATTGAAAGATAATAAAAATCATTCCTTAGTCAGAGGTCACTGGTTTCGCGAACTATTTTTTATTCCACCTCTCTTTATTAACCCAGTTTATTTCAAAAGAAATAGAATATTTACCGGGAATGTCCCAATGAGAAAATCTCAGCCAAAAGAGTTGGAATTTATTATCGGCAATTTTCCCCAGCCCTAATCTATTCAAAGTTAGTTCAATATCTATAACCATATTTCTCCCACTTATTATTTCCTTAATTCTACGCCAAAAAGAATTGAGGTTCAAAAAATTACTTATCACCAAAACAGTATTTAATTGTGGAGGCGTCCCCTGAAATCCACAATTTAGGGCGAAAAAATTGATAAAAGGATTGTATTGGCGAGGAATCAGTTCTAAAATCAGTTAATGGAAAAGAAAAATATTTGTTTATGGTGCGATAATAATACCTCTAACTGCAAGGGGCAAGAACATATTATTCCTGAATGTATCGGCGGCAAGGATAAGATGGAGAAGGGTTTAGTTTGCGATGACTGCAATCAAAAATTCAGCAAACTTGATGTCTGGATACGGAACGGTCATCCAATGATGATGCTTGCCTACCAACGAAATCCTAGAATTAGGGGGAAAAGAAAAGGTGGTGGCGACGAAAAGAGACAGAGAGAAAAGAATAAGATTTTTTTACAAGGCATTGATGAAATGACCGTATCCAGAGTTGATGAAAACGGATTAAATAAAGATGGAGGTACCTTTTTCTTAAACAATCCCGTGACTTTAACCACTAATGAAAAATTTTTAAGAGCGATACATAAATGTCTAGTAAATTCGATAGCTTGCAAACATGGCGTTGCCTATTGCAAGGAGAATTTTCATGACTTAATCAACTTTGTCTTAAATGGCGGCAATAGTGTGCCTTGGGGATACGGCGTAAGCTTTCAACAAAATTTCCCTTCACGATGCTTTGATGCTCAGCCTTGTTTATTGACTTTTGATAGTAAGGCCGGATCTATTTTTTGTCTCGTTATACTGCATTCCTCTGGAATATGGGCCGTGGGGTCAATGCCTTATTCAATCTCACCTAAAATGCTTGAAAAGATTTCTGACGCCTATCTTAATAGTCATCCAGATATTGATAGATGTGAAAAAATAATCAATCGTAAATTTCCGCAAGTTTTTGGGCAAAAATTTGATGAAATAAGAACACAGTTTGGAGAACTAAAGTTCTACTGGGCGACAGAAGAGTTTCAGTCAACAGATTGCTTGGAATTCAAAGACGATGTAAGACTACTAACCGAATGTCGATATTGTGGGCAAACTAATCCTGTTGGAATAGTAATTCCTAGAGAAAGAATATCAAAGGATTTGCGTAAAAATTATCAGTTTGTGCCAAATAGCTGGAATTTACTTGATGAAAAAATGTTGGCGAAAATCGGTTTTGAACCGGAATTTTCAGAAAAAAGAGAGAAAGTACTCAGACAAGGGATGAGAATACTTTTAAATTCTGAGGATTTAGGAATTGAATTAGTAAATTGCAACTATAATTGTTTTAAATGCAAGGAAAACAATATTTTAAATTCAAGGGATTGTTTTATTTAACAACCGTCATAGATTCAACACCAACCCTAGACTACTCAAGAAGGTGTCAAGCTAGGACTAGAATTCTATTCCAAATAGCAATTTAATAAAAATGAGGATTTGGCTTTTCCAAATTAAAGGCTCCCGCACACTTCTTCCGCATTCTCAACTACTTATCTAGCACACACGAATACATTGGGCGGCGGACCCTAAGTGTCTGCGGATCAAAGGGCAGGACACCTCGATTTTTCCATGTTTCAAAAACCTGATGAAGGTTGTCTTGCTGCGCCTCGGTCATACTGAACCTTGATGCATAAGCTTCTGGCGACAAAAAACTAACAACATCTTCTGTTAAGTCTCTAGCATCTGCTATCTTATATCCCGTTAAATTGGCCATCCTTTGCAAAGCTTCGCAAGATGGAAAATGGCGGCTCGCTTTTACTACTTCGATGGGCTTATCCATTACTGCTGCAGTCGCCTCTGCAAAAAATTGATTGTATGAGCTGCCTAGATCGTCACTGTATGCTCCATCATGAGAAATAACGACTCGACCACCGTTTTTTAATACTCTATTAATTTGCTGAAGAACCAACGGTTGTGCCTTTTCTCCAAAATAAGGCAAGGTAAAACGCAAAATCCCAGCATCAATCGAATTTTGATCTAAGGAAATATTTGATAAATCAGCTTCAATTCCTCTAACCGATGGGAATCTTTGCTTCATCAATTCAAGACTTTTTGAGTTTGAATCTAGACCGATTGGCTGGACCTGTATTCCATTACTCTGTAGTTGAGTCGAAACTGTATAAGCAACATAACCCTCAGCTGAGCCAAAATCGGCAAGCAAAAAGGGCTCCTCAGAAGAATACTCAACAGCAGAAATTGGTTTTGTAAAAACATCAGCAATAAGTCTCTCGTCTGTATAGGCATTTATAAGCTCTCCATCTCGGAAAGCATTGCCCCAAGTATCCAGATCTTCAGGATTGCTAACTTTTAGTTCCGAATACGGCCGATAAACCTGATTCTCCCAACCCTTTGATATTTCTGACATAATCTCCTTATTTTTTGCAATCGCCCCACCACATGGGGCGATTAGTTTTTGTCGCATCAATCAACTCCGGAAATTCATCCGTGCCCATATCTTCAAGGGTATAGTGGCCATGATTTGGCAGCTCAATTATTTTTCCACCGATCGCATCGTGATAAATTTTTAGACTTTCCTTACCCTCGATATCTTCGTCATTGGAAGTGAAATAAACTATTTCTCCAGCCCTGTCTTTGATCGATGGGTCAATTTTAAAATCATAAAATTTTGTCTTTAGCTTTTCCTCGCCGATATCATCTACTGAAACCTTCCAGGGAGCTACCAATATTAATTTCTTAATCTTTTGTTTTGAATCCCCAAGCCAATGAACTAGAAAAGCACAACCACGGCTATGGCCGATTAATATCGTGTTTTCGTCGACAAGAAATTTTTCGAATTCTTTTTTGTAGTCCTCGTAGCGAGGATTCCACGGATCAGGCATAGCAGGATTGGTGGTTTCAATTCCCAACGAATTTAGTCTTTCTTTTGCCCAGCCCATCCAATGCATTTCGCCCATCTTGTGGTCAATGCTTGGCTTCTCGTCCCCAGGCCCACCGTGGATGATTATGCAATTCATATTCATACTAAAATCTTATTCTCAATTTATAAGCAATTCAACGCCCAAATTTTTGTGAGGTATTGACATTTATTTACTGGTTTTATATATTATATTCAAGATGTCTCCGGCACGAGGTTTATATACCTCACTTGCGGGAGATTTTTTATTCCTCAGGAAATACTGAAATAAAATCCTTCCGGCCAGCTTTATTTTCTTTTATCTGAACATAAAACAACTCATCATTTGTAGTAATTCCTCCGAAACGATGTAAGATTTCATTCTTATTGTTTGGGTTGATTTTCGAGGTTGGTTTGTGAACGGAATTTTCAATCAGTTCATAAGCACAAGGCAGAAGTTTTAATCTTCTCAATCTATCTCTAGGCGATTTTTGGTCTAGATGATCCCAAAATAGATTTATGAAAATATTTGTTTTTTTAAAATAAACAGAGCGAAGGTGGGCGGTTCTTTTTGACCGTTTTTCTATTTCGTGATAGGCTTTTCTAGCTTTTTTGATAACTTCTTTATAGCTAGTACCGCCAAGTTTCTTAGATTTTGTTTTGTAAACAATCATACTCAAATCTTATTCTGAATAGCTAATCAATTCAAGTCTCAAGACACACCCTGAAGGGTGGGCTACGGAAAAAAGTAGTGCAAGCTTTAGCTTGATAACGACACCCTGAAGGGTGACCTACAATTATATCGTAGAACAAACTTTAGTTTGTTAGTTCAGCCTAAAGGGTGGGCTACAGGGTTTCTGACATAACAAGCTTCAATTTGTAAAATCAGCCTAAAGGTTGGTCCCGGTTAGGGAAGTACAATCTTTAGATTGTGACATCAGCCTAAAGGCTGGGCTACGATGAAAACGGAGATCAAGCTTCAGCTTGTTGGAATTATTATCTCAAAATTCGTCGTTGAATGTTTTGAAATCTACGACCGGATATTTCTCAAACGAATGATTTAGATATTCCACGCCTTTCTTCCTCACCCAAGCAGAATAGCTTGAGAATTTATAGTCCAATTCCTTTGTTAGTCCATGTTTAATCGGGTTTTGGTGGATATAATTTAAATGTTTGAAAAAGTCAGCTTCGTCTCGAATAACGTGGTCGAGGTAATTCCACCAAATTTTGCGGTCGATGACAAAATCAGCCTTATTTATTTCTCTGGCACTTGCTCCGTTTAATTCGTTCATAAACTTAGCGATCTTCTTTGAATCGACTATTTTTACAAGCAAATGATAGTGGTTATTGAGAATCGCAAATGCAATAAGCTGATAGCCAAACTTCTTGATTTTTTCATGGATTTTGTCAAACACAATCTGCTTGTAGGGGTCAGGCTGCAAAAACCACTGGGCATTGACAGTTCGGACAGTAAGGAAATAAAAACTATCATCTTGCTGAATATGATTCGGACGGTTGGTAAAATTTGGTTTATAGTTTGGTCTCATAAGTTTTGTTGACAGCCTAAAGGCTGAACTACGAAGGAATGGACTTTGGGAACACCCTGAAAGGTGGAGCTATGGGACTTCTGGTAGTCTAAGATTTCTTGTCCCTCGCTGTGCCACGCCATAGTCTTAGGGCGAAGGGTGGTAGTTTCAACTAAGTGGGAAGCTTGCAAAATCACCCTAAAGGGTAGGCTACAAAGTTCTTGTAGACCAAGCTTCAGCTTGTGCAGCCTGAAGGCTGGGCTACTTGTATCCGAACCTTGTCCTCAATTGCCATCTAATTAAACGCCCCACCCCCTGGGGCGTTAACTTTAATGATGACAGAAATAGACGTGTTCACAAAAAACCTTATTTATTACTGGGCTCAAAAATGTGGCTTGTACCACTTGATTCAAAATTGAAGAAAAAAACTTCATCTGGATAGCTTTTGGGGTGACCCCGAAACATTGTCTTTCCGTCGACAAGCCCAATATAGATACCTCTGCCAAACTCAAGGTTTGGCACATAACCGTTCTCCCCTGCCCCAGATGTACGCAATGCGGGACGAAATACGTATTCTATCCCCTCGCGAAGATTCTCTCGTGAGTTTTTTTGCTCCGATTCAGAGGTATCAATACTATTAATGTCCTCCATTAGACTCGGGTCGATAGCATTTTCGTAATTCATAGATCCCTCCTTGATAATTCTAAGAACATAATATTTTCATGTTTAAATCTTATGCTGAATTTCTAAGCAATTCAAGAACTTGCAATGGGCACAATGACGCTACTTTAATTAAGGAGCTTCAGTAATTGCTGTGTCTAAGACAGTAATTCCATAGATAAAAGTGTATGAAAGAGTATGATGATTTCATGGATACCATCAGAATTGTATTCTTTTTCCTTTTGATTAGCCAGGCAATTAAACTATTTGCACTTTTTAATCTCATCAAGAGGCGAAAAACTAAAACTTTATCACGGCTAGTTTGGGCGTTTATTATCATTGTCATTGAGTTTATCGGAGCCTTGGCATATTTCGCTTATGAAAGACCACAAGAAAAATAACACTAAAATCAATTGTTCGCGCAAAAAATAAAAACACCCTCAAGATGAAGGTGTTTTTATTTTTTAGAGCTTAGTTATTTCTGGTTACGGTGCATTCCGCCCATATGGCCGCCTCTGCCGCCGTTACCACCCATTCCCATATAGGGAGCAAGCTTATCATGGTCGATGCCATTATCAGAAAACCATTTTTGCATCTCTTCGCGATTCTTCTGCCCTTGAGTATTCAACTCATTTCGCTTAGCGATCAATTGGTCTTTTTGCTCTGCCGTGATGACACCATCGGCAATAGCCTGATCAAGCTTTGTGTTTTGTTCTGCCCTTCTAGTTGCTTGCCTCTCTGTCCTTTCCTGATCGAAAACCACCTGAACGTCCTCTTTCGGGACGCTAAATTTTTGGGCGATTTTCTCGATCAACGTATCGTGATTGGCAGAAGCAGCATTTGCGTTGACGCTCCCAAACCAGATTGATCCAGCCAAAGCCAGAACACCGATTGCAAGCGCCGGTAAAACGATTTTTTTCTTCATTTGATTCCTTAATTTAACTTTTTGTTCTTTCGACCTGCTTTGATTATAGAAGTTAAATCTTAGAATAAGCTGAAGTCTTTAGTATTTATTTATCAGTCTTGATAGCCAGCCGAACAAGGAGAAGCTATCGTCTGATTGCTCAATCTGATCTCTCAGAGCTAGATTCTCTTCCTGAAGAGTCATAATCTGATTTGCAATAGTCAATTTATCAGCGTCATTATCAGCTTGCGCCATCAATTCTTTTAGCTCTCGAGCCTTACTTTGATTCTCTTTCATCGCTTCTTTAGCTGTTTTCAATTCTTTATAATTTGATCCGATAAAAAACTTGGCAAATTTTGTTCTTGTTTCCGCCTTGTCTATCGCCTGGTTTACTTTGTCCTGGTTTTTCACTTGGACCTGCGCAATTTCCCGAACCTGTTCGCCGATACCAGGGTTCTCAAATCTGTTGGAAACCCTGACCAGTTCTTCGACCGCTGTTGCAACGCTACTCATTCTCAAGCTCGCCTGCTCGTTTCTTGGCGCATAGGCCGGCTTGCTTTCGCTGATCTGTTCTTTTATTCGAGCCTCTGTTTGTTCAGCCGTCATCGCACCAACACCAGGATTGCCAGCTTGAATTTGAACTCTGTTTGCAGACTGAGCTGCACTTGAACTAGTAGGGTCTATCTGATTGCTATCTGACGCACTAGAAGTGACTGCGCTATCATTACTATTTGTCGAACTCACGCTAGAAACACTTCCGCTATTGCCTTGACTCTCCGGACTGTTGGCTGCGATGGCCAGACCCGGCATAATAATGACGCAAGCGAACAGGACAAAAACTAACTTTCTCATCACCCTCCTCAAAAATATAATTATTATTACCCATCCATTAGTATACTACTTTTGAAACCAGAAAATAACCTATTTAATAACAATGTTGAATATATATCCGGTAATCAGGATACCTGTGCCGACGATCGCAGCAAAAATAACGATTAATTTTGTTTTCATTACCCTCTTTAAAATCATAAACTCTGGCAAAGATAGGGCTGTTACTGCCATCATAAAGGCGAGGACTGTTCCCATAGCAACGCCTTTCTCAGTGAGAACAGAGACTAGAGGAACTATGCCGGCAGCATTTGAATAGAGCGGGATGCCAGCCAAGACGGCAAATGGCACTGCATACCATTTATCGCTACCGGCGTACTGAGCCAAAAAGTCAGTTGGTACATAACCATGAATAAAGGCGCCGACGGCAATACCGCCAACCACATAAGGCCAGACTTTTCGGATAATATTCCTCGTATATCTTCGGCCATAATTGATTCGATCGTTCCAGGTGACTCCATCTTGTTTAGCGAGCATATCCTTCTTGTAGTCCATATCGATGATTAAATTGTCAACGTTTAATTTGCTGATTAATATACCAGCGACCACCGCAATGACAAGGCCGCTCGCAATATAGAGCAATGCAATTTTCCAGCCGAACATTCCCAGCAATAATATGACGGCAACTTCATTAATCATTGGACTAGCAATAAGAAAAGAAAAGGTAACGCCAAGAGGAACACCTGCCTTCAAAAAGCCAAGGAAAAGCGGGATAGCCGAACAAGTGCAAAATGGCGTTAAAATCCCAATTAAGGCCGCCATTATATTGCCGGTGAATTTATATTTATGCGCAAGAAGCTTTCTAACTTTTTCGGTCGGCAAGAAAGTTCGAATTATGGAGACTGCAAAAATAATTACGGCCAAAAGTATAAATATTTTGACCGTATCATAAATAAAAAAATTGACAGCTTGCGAAAGAAGTGTCTCTTTTTGGATCGATAAAAGCGAAAAAGTGATCCAGTCAGCAAGAATTTTTACAGGGTAAAATATAGTGTCCATCGCTCCCTCTCTACTTTCGACTAATAATTGTTTTGTCTAGGATTTGATTAAATAGTTCTTTGTACTCTAATAGCTTTGTTTGGTCAACACAATAACAAACTTTTTGTCCCACTTTCCGGGATTCTAACAAACCAATATCTTTCAAAACTTTCAAATGATGTGAAGTCAAGTTTTGGGATAGATCAAGAAATTTCCAGATTTCACAAACACACTGTTCTTCGTTTTTCAAAAGAAAACAAATAATTCGAAGCCTGTTTTCCTCAGAGATAATTTTGAGGAAGTCTGATAGGATCTCAATTTGGGGGTTGTTTTTCTTATTACAATTTTGTATCATAATTATATTATATCAATGGTCATTGATATGATCAAGCGTTAGCAATAATAAATAACACAGGGAAATAGATGCCGATTTACGTAGATAATAATAGATGCCCGCAAAACCATCCGTGTCCCGCTATAAAAGTTTGCCCGGTTCAAGCCCTATCACAAACGGGCTATGGCGCACCAGAAGTCGATAGTGATAAATGCCTTGATTGCGGCAAATGTTCAAATTTTTGTCCGATGGGAGCCTTACAAAAAAGATAGCAACTCATTCCCTCGTCAAAATTGCTAAGGCTACTAATCTGCCAGTCTAAAATAGTTTAAAAATCAACTCCTATTTGGGTTGGCAATCAATCCTAAAAGGGATTTTATACAGATCCTATGATTTAACCTCGATGCCGCCAAAAATAACTTCTCCACTGATAGTAATTATCGGCAATGATTCATCTATTTTCGAAGTGTCTCTTTTGTCTTCTTGACCGCCAAAAATGGCGACTGCGTTCATCCTGACTGGAGTTTTTTCGGGTACGATGATTTCAACTCCGCCAAAGACGGCGGAGACATCGATGATGGCCCCTTCTTTGGCAACCATAGCGTTCCTAAGATCAAGTTTAGCTCCTCCAAACACAGCGGTGAGATTTGAGCCGGTAAACTCTTTAGCGGATACTTTCTTGGTCGTCCCGCCAAAAACTGCCGACGTGCCAACAAATTTTTCCTTCTCATCAGAACTTCTAACTTTCATCATAGGGCGCAGGATGAGACGAAGACCAATCAAGATCACAACTATAGACCAAATAATCGACCAAAGGTTACCAGTATAATCTACGGTACCGGTTGTAAACAATCCGATGATGACACCAACAATTAGCCAAAAAAATCCATTTAAGAATTCTCCTACTATCAATTCACCAAGCCCGAAAACAATGAAAATGATTGGCCACCAACGAACAATAAAGTTATGCATCCCTTCAATACCCAATGTGTTTGATAAAAGGCCCAGACCCAATAAAATTAATACAGTCCCCCAAACCCAGCGCATTCCCATTCTTCTCATTTTATCTCCTTTACTAATTTGTTCTTTTTTAATCCGAACTTTTCAATTGTTATTGTACAACTAACCGTTAACTTAGTCTAATAACCTATCAACTTAAAAATCATCAGCCTAAATACGACTTATCAAGTGCTAATTTAAGCTGTCGAAAAATTGAAGCCAATTTATTCGGCGTGAAGCTAGCATTCAATCCGCTTGGATTGGGCAAGACCCAAACTTTGGCACCTGCAATATTTTCTTCCTGCGGGCCAATTTTTGCTTTTTTATTAAAAGCAATCTGATAAGCTCCTAAGCCCAAAATTGCAATGAATTTTGGTTTAAACTTTTTTACTTTTTTCTCCAGTATTTTTCTACCTTCAACAAGCTCTTCTTTCGTTACTTCGTTCGCTCTCAATGTCGGCCTTTCAACTAAATTAGTAATGCCAAAGCCAAGTTTCAATAATTTCTCATTTTCGTATGGCGATAATAACTTGGGCGAAAGGCCCGAATCAAAAAGTGCCTTCCAGAATCTATTGGCCGGATGACCAAAATGGCGGCCGATTGCGGCTGTATAAAGGCCGGGGTTAATGCCGACAAATAATAATTTTAGATTCGGCGCAATAATATCTGGCACCTTTTTATGGATAGCATTTGCCAAATCTTCTTTTGTGGGCTTATTGCGATTCACAATAAATACTATATACAATGTCATCCTCGGGACCAATGGTGTTTTTGGAAATGGTGCCCGGGGATCCAATACCTTATTGCTATTAGAGGATAGGGGGACGACTTCGGTCCGCCAGCTGGCGGAGAGTCCCCATGTCCTCTAATAGAAATGATAATAATTCTCACTGTGTTCGAACAATAAAATCTTTGTTTGGATGATAATAAGGTATTGGATCCCCGGGTCATGGCGATGCCTGCCCGAGGATGACACTATTATCACAACACTAATTTTAATATCATTTTTGCTCTTGGATTGGAATAAGATTATTACTAAAATATTCTCATGTCAAAAGAAGAAAAAGGCAAAAAGAATTACACCCACGAAAAAAGGCATACCAATCTTTTTATCAAAAAAAGAGTAGAACAAAAACAAGACATGGGCAATGACAATATGATGCTGCCAGCAACAAAGAAACATAAGAGTTAGTTATTGGCACTGAAAGTAGCTAAAAACAAAAAAACGATTGGCCTATTGACAAGCGTTTATTCTTGAGGTATTGTTTCAACAATCAGAGGTTCTGAATGTTCCTGCGAAGTAGGCAGAATCTGTCGTTGATATTCCCTGGGTGTTATAAGCTCCCTGCCAAACCGTCCGTATGAATATTCATCGGCAACCGTGCATCAGCTTTTCCTACAACAGGAAATAAACCAGGCAAATAATCAATTGTCAGTTACTGAAACTTTAGCAGAAGCTTCAGCTCTCCGCTGATAAACTCAACACGAGGAGACATACATCGTGGATCCCCGAGAAATTTTTTTCCAAACTCAGGGGTGAAGAGCCCCGACTAACTGACTCGGTCGGCAGTCGCAAGACTAGCTGACAACGTATGGGCGTGCGGATCCGAATCCGGACGCCTTTTTTTATAGTCAAGGTTATACTTCGGATTTAGTGAAATGTCTGCCATTTTCTATGTCAATAATTGCTTTTTGTATATACGGCACCATCTGGTTTGGGAGTTCTGAGATTAGATACCATTTGGGTTGACTATGCTTTTCTGGCTCTGCGGCAATAATTTCTCCAGAATACTCTCTAATTAAGTAACAGAAGTCTATTCTGATTTCATTAACGTCTTTTTTTACACGATAAATTGTATTAACCAACCTGAGGTTCTCCGGTTTGACCTCGACCGCCAGCTCCTCCATGGCTTCGCGAATTGCGCACTCGATAGGAGTCTCAAATCCATCAATGTGTCCGCCCGGCACAGAGAAATAACTATCGAAATACTTCGTGTTTTGCCGTTGGTGGAGTAGATATTCATTCTCGTTAGATCTGCAACTTTTCTTTCGAAATATCAGATGGACTCCTGGAATTACCTTGGGATTATTCATTTAGATCTCAATTCTGTCAAAAACATTTTTACTCGCTCCGGCATCGACTGCAAGAAATTATCCGGCTTATCTTTTATATCTTGAATCAACTCATTTTTATCAAACCATTTTATTCGCTCGACTTCTTCATATTGAACGGTAAAATCTGCAAGGTTTCTATCTAATTTAAGAAAATACCATTGGCTAAAACGATTGTGATTGCCTTGAGTATATTTTATCGGACCCTTCTCAAATTCCAAACCTTCAATTCCGAGCTCCTCCCATGCCTCTTTCTTTATATTTTCATCATAACTCTCACCCTCCTCAACCGTACCAGATACAGCAGGACCCCATCTCCCCGGGTCGTGGCTTTTCTTGAAGCTGCGCTGAGCCAACAAAACTTGACCCTTGGAATTGGTAATCCAAAGCCCGGTCGTTCGATAAATATCGCTACTTCTAACTTCCAAGCGTTCTTTACTGCCGATCACTTCATTATTTTCGTTGACAATAACTATTTTGGACATATTTATTTTTCAAGTTATAAAACCAACCACTTAATTTTTACAGTTTCATATAATATTCATTATCCAATCCATTCAGATACAGCTGTTCGGCCATCGTTCTATATGCTTTACAACTCATCAGTTTTGCCTTTCACGTGATCCGGACCTTCATAGAGAAAGGCATTTATACCAAGTTCACTCGCTGCTTCCACATTCCTCTCGGAATCGTCGAAGAATAGACACTCGCTTGGGTTCAAATGGTTTTGCGTCAGCGCAAAACGGTATGCGCCTTTGTCTGGTTTGCGAAATCCTGTCTGCCAGGAGAAATAGATCTGATCGAAATTTGAAAAAAGTTCAGGAAATGTCCTCTGATAATATTCAGATCTTTCCCTGAAATTGTTCGAGAGGACAATTACCTCCATACCTCTGGCTTTCAATTCTCTTGCGCACTCCACCATACCAGGGACAATGGTCTCAGAACCAAACCAATAGTTTAAAAACTGCTCTTCATTTAAGCTTACTTTCCATTTTACCAGATAAGGCTGCCAATAATTGTAAAGATCAGCCGAACCTGGCTTCTTTACAAAAGACATAATTTCTTCAAAGACAGGCATAAATTCAGACGCAGATATGCCAAAATCCCTCATAAATCTCTCGCTAAACTTGGGTCCCGTCACAAAAACGCCATCTAGATCAAAAATAATTGCTTTTATCATAAGACTAATTTTAGAGAGCAAATTGATTTTTTGCAAATTTTTTGTAATTTGCCGTGATTCCGAATACCTTACTATCTCCCTGTTTCTTATTGTTCGAGGAGGAACGACGAGAACTTTGATCATTTGTTAGTACCGACAGACTTCTCATTTTTAAGAGTACCATTCGAAGAATAAATACCTTTGATGGGGTTAGGATCACGGAATTTACCCTTGACTAACAGAAATAAATGTTATATTATAACGCCAGCAAACAGGCCTAAGCCTGATATGAGAAACGGAGGGAAAGATGCATACAGTTATTAGCAGATCGATTTATGGAGTACTACAGGCAATTGCCTTTTTCGCAGTGAACACTGCAGAACACGGACCGGTGTTATTCCAGATCAAGTACGATGGCTGCTACATCGAAGCTACCCACTACGGTGACAGGGGCGAGAAGTACCAGAATCCCGACGCAAAAACCAAGGAAGCTTCTCTTTTCGCCAAAATGGACATCCTGAAACCGCTGGTCGCTGCCCTGATCGAAAAAGACCGACCATTCGTTATACAGACTGGCACCGACGAAGATGTCTGCACCATCCTCTGGACGATCGTCAAAACGGGCACCTTCCGCGATGTTGGTGAGACTGAAATCGTCAAATGCCCGCGCTGCGGGAAGTGGGTCCAAACGGCCGACATGACATGGAACCGCGCCCCGGAAGCACCGGCGAAAGGCGAGCCCGCACGCTGTGTCTTTTGCGAAGCGGGTGCTTGATCAGAATAGCAAGCTCAGATTCAAAGGTCCTGTGACTTGCCGTTGATCCCTCCCTACCCATACATGAACGGAGCCCGTGGGTAGGGATTTTTTATTTCTTCATATTGGTCTGAAGTGCTTTTAGCTCTTTAATTATTTCTTCCAGACGTTTTTCGGTATTGGAATTCGCGCTTGTTTCCTTCTGGCTAATACTCTCTTCGACATCATCGATTGATTCCTCAACTTCGTCCAGAGATTCTTCGACGTCATCAAGGGCCTCCTCAACATCATCGAGGGTCTCCTCAACATCGGTCAGACGGGTGGCCTGCTGGTTTACAGATCGCTGGATAAAGATGGCAAGATAAATAGCTTCCAGCGAAACGACTGTAGTAAGAATCAGTAGCACGAGATCAAAAGAAATATTGAAAATCCAATGAGAGATAAATGAAAAAATGAAAATGATCGTGTGAATAATAATCGAATTGGTAGTGCCGACCCAAGTGATGAGTTTATCTGAAATTTCGTTTAATAGGTCGACTCCTGTTTTTTTCTTTTTGTTTTTCTTTCTTGCAACCATTCTTTTGTCCTCCAAATAACTTCTACAACGTTTTTAGGTTACTCTCTTTGAAGTATTTGGGCAACCCTGAAATCGGTCTCTTAAAATAAAAAAGGGCCCGGAAACCTGTTTCGAGATATATCCACGGGGGATAATCTCGCGAGGTTTCCGGGGCACCGGATTAGGCCTTTTTCAGCCTCTCCATCATAGCTACTCGCTAGGAGAGTTCTCGCTGAATGACAGCCGTGTTCGCGCCTGTGATCGTCATGGGTGACTGGCAATAATTGGACGAATCGCCGTGGGCGCTGGTAGATAACTTTCTCTTTTGCGGATACCACGATGCCGTGGAGATCACGCTACAACGCGTGGTCGTCTGCAAAGTACGTCTCTGCTCCGACACTCGAGGAGAAGTAAAGCCGGCCACTACTGTGGCCTGCGAAAGGCTACCACTACGGGCAACCTCCAACGGTGAAGACGGCCAGCCGCTGTATTTGATGATTACCGGCGAGCCGCGGTTGGATGGCAAGGTAACCAACCCATCCGTTTGAATCCAGTCCCTTGCGCTGGGAATCAACGCCTGGTTGATGGCGATGACTTGATCCGGCGATCCGGGACCACTGCAGATGAGACGATCGGCTATAACGGCGATAGTGCTGCTCGAAGCGAGCGGTGGCGATGCCGTTTCAGTGCCGATGAATTGGGCCAACGCAGCAACCGGCTCCTCATAGTCCGTCAAGGCGGCGCTGGCTTCGAAAGAAGCATCATTGGTCGGACTGGCCTGATGCACGCCGATCAAATCTGTCGGCGGTGAATGAGTCGTGGCGGCCTGAACTGCGGCAAGTCCCCAAAGGACCGCAAGCAGCATGAGCGCCAGCAAAAAAGTCGAGGGTCGCCCGCGAATGTGCAAAGGCGTTACCTCCTTCTCGAGTACCAGTAGCAATCGCGCGCTTACTACGGGCCTGAACAGAATTTAGCAAATTGCTTGAAATAATGCAAGAAGGGTGACATTGATCTAATAAAATAAACCAAAATTACCGCTTTTTTTAACAGCGATAAAATAGGATTTAACGAATATGAGAAAGACTAGATTACTCGTCCTCTTTCTCAGCAGCCTCTGCTTCAGCCTTGCTAGTGTGAACGGTTCCGTCCTTGTGCTCTGCCGGAGAATAAACCGTATAGAGTTTCATTTTGCTTTCCGAGCTTGAATTTATGATATTATGTTCCGCTCCCGCAGGAATTACGACAGCAAAGCCGCCCTCTATCTCTATTTCCTCGCCGTCCAGAATGGCCTTACCCTCTCCCGATTCGATCTTGATAAATTGATCGACTGAGTGAACTTCCAATCCGATATCTTCTTTCGGTTCCAAACTCATCAGCACAAGCTGACTATGAGGGGCAGTAAAAACCACCTCACGAAAATTCTCATTTTCTTCGACTGCTTTTTCGATATTTATAACTATTCCTTGCATGTTTTTAACATTAGCGGAAAAAGAGTAAAATTGAGTTATGAATTTTGACAAAAAAAATGAGTCAAATATTAAGGATTCGGTTCTGAGGCTAGCTAATGATACAATTTCTGCGTGCGTTGAAAATAAACCGCTGCCAAAGATAGACAATTATCCAGAATTATTAGAGACGAAGGCCGGCTGTTTTGTCTCCATTCATCGAAAAAGTTTGGGAGATCTACGCGGCTGCATCGGAACAATAACTCCCATCAGAGAAAATCTGGCTCTCGAAATAATTCATAATGCAGCATCGGCCTGTTCGGAAGATGGCCGTTTTTGGCCTATCGAGAAAGATGAGCTAAAAAACCTTGATGTCTCTGTCGATATCCTCAGTAAACTGGAACCGATTGATTCATCATCAGAGCTAAACCCGGAACAATTTGGGGTCGTCGTTCGAACAGGTGACGGCAGATCGGGCGTACTGCTACCGGATTTGCCAGGAATTGATTCTATAGATGAGCAAGTTCGAATCGCCAAAAACAAGGCCGGCATTCAAAACGAAGAGATCGTCCAGCTCTTCCGCTTCTCCGTCGTCCGCATCCATTAGCATAGAAAAACTATTTTGTTGCAACAGACAATGACTTATTATCAGGCGTCTGTTAATTTTTGTGTAATTAATGAAGGAAATTATGAGTTGGATTATCGCGATAATTATCGGTGCATTGATCGGTTGGATTGCCAGCATGATTATGAAGAGCGAAAGTAGTCTGCTCTGGAATATTATCATCGGAATCTTGGGCTCGATCCTTGGACGCTGGATATTTGGCGGGCTTCTGGGCTTTGATTCCGCCTACGCCGCCGGCGGATTTAGCCTGGCCGGAATCATATGGGGCGTGATCGGAGCTATAATTCTGATCGTAATCTTGCGAGCTTTGCGAGTTTACAGATAAAAATAAATAAAAAAAATAACCGGCCGTTCGCTGGTTATTTTTTTAAAGTGATTGTCTTTTTATCCCTGAAGATATTCCTCTAAATCAGAAGATCGCTCTGCCTTCTTCAGCTTAGAAAGTGCCTTGGCTTCAATCTGCCTAATTCTTTCTCGGGTAACGCCGAATTCCTGGCCTACTTCCTCGAGGGTGTGGGTCCTACCATCTTCCAGGCCAAAACGCATTTTGAGAATTTTTTGTTCTCTCGGCTGGAGACCATTTAAAAACTCTTGGATTTTGTCTTTCAACAATGTTTGGGAAGTCTGCTCTTCAGGAGAAACATGTTTGGTGTCCTCAATGAAGTCACCAAGTTTTGAGTCTTCTTCCTCACCAACTGGAGCCTCGAGCGAAACTGTTTCCTGAGAAATCTTGATGATATGTTCAACTTTATCAACCTCAAGGCCCAGTTCCTGCGCAATTTCCTCAGGGGTAGGCTCACGACCAAGATCCTGAACAAGCTGGCGTTGAACTCTAATCAATTTGTTTATCGTTTCAATCATATGGACAGGAATCCGGATCGTCCTAGCCTGATCGGCAATAGCACGAGTAATAGCCTGACGGATCCACCACGTTGCGTATGTTGAAAATTTAAAACCCTTCCGATAATCGAATTTATCAACCGCCCGCATCAAACCCGTATTGCCCTCCTGAATGAGGTCAAGCAGTGACAGGCCTCTGCCGATATATTTTTTGGCGATAGATACTACAAGCCTCAAATTGGCCTCAGCAAGGCGTTTTTTGGCCCAAATATCGCCTTTTTCAACTCTCTTTGCCAGTTTGATTTCCTCTTCATTTGTAAGAAGAGCAATTCGTCCTATCTCACGAAGATACATTCGGACAGAGTCATCTGCGATATCGCCAAGGCCCAACTCATCAATCAAGCTTTTTTCTTTCTTGCCCTGAATGATAGAGGCTAAAATTCCTTTTGGCTTTTCTGCTTCCTCTTTAAATTCGATGCCTTTTCGGTACATATAATCAAAAATTTGATCGAGCTCCTGCACGTTTTCCTCCGCTTCAGGGAGGGCTTGGATCATTTCTTGCATTGAAATATAGCCGTGAGTGCGGCCTTTCATCAAGAGTTCGTTCACTTCTTCTGAGAATTCGAGGACTTCTTCTTTCTTCGGCACAAAAATTTTCTTAGCCATATTCGCATAACCTCTCGGCCATCCGCAGAATTGGAATAACCCTAAATCCGCAGAAAACCATTAAATATTATTAGTTAAAAGTTTATAATGTTTATAAAGTTTCTAAAGCAAACACTTTATGGACTTTATAAACTTTCGACTTAAAAAACTCGGAAGTGAATTTACTTGGTAATTTTATCACTTTTCCATTATTTTATCAATGTAGAAAAGTCAGCCAACAGCTTCTTTAGCGTTTCTTTATCTCCTTTTTGCTCTGCCTCCCTAATCTTTTGGGCAAAGTTTTCCTTTAGACTTTCTTTTTGATCCGATCTCAGCCGACCCAATAGATATTGGCACTCGTGTAGTAAAGCATCCTCTTGGGAAGAATCGAGGTCTTGGATTGCGGTGATCGCCAGCTGATCATAAGAAGTTGTAATTTCCGGTTTCACTTTTTCACGATTAATCTCTTTTTTCTTTATCATTTCCAACAAATACTGATATTCCGCCTTTTCTGCCTTGATTTCTTCCAATGAACTGCCAATGGCAGATAGCAATTTTGGCTCTGCCCAGACTAAGCCGAGTATCCTCTCTAAGACGGATAGTTTTTCTTTCGAAGATGAAAGTTGGTCATTTTTTGGGATAAAATCTTTTTCTTCTTTCGTTCTCTGCAAAGCCTGGATAAGTGACTGCTGACTTGTACCCAATTGTTCAGATAAATATTTGATATAGTATTCTTTCTCAATTTCCGAAGAGATAATTTTCACTATCGGTAAAATTTCTTTGGCAATTTTTTTCTTTTGGTCAATCGTCATCTCGGAGTTTTCGGCCACAAGCTGATCAATCCAATATTGTAGAGAGGGTTTGGCAGACTTTACGGCGTTTATCCAGTTCGACTGGTCTGCCTTGATCGCTTCGTCGGGATCTTTGAAACCATCGGGCATAACAATAATTTTGATGCTAATATCATTTGAGAGTGCCATTCTGATCGCCCTCTTCATCGCCGTCTGACCCGCATTATCCATATCAAAACAAAAAGCTATATCGGGCGCATAGCGAGTCAAAATTTTTAGTTGATCGATTGTCAGAGCCGTGCCTGAGGTAGCGATAACATTCCTAAAGCCCGCTTGATGGCAGGCGATAACATCCATTTGGCCTTCGACCATTACTGCAACTTTTTCTTCTTTGATAAAAGTCTTGGCCTTGTCGAGTGCATAAATAGTCTTCCCTTTGATGTAGATCGGTGATTCTGCAGAATTGATATATTTGGCCGATTTGCCATCATCCACTAGAATTCTCGAAGTAAACGCTACAGTGTTGCCCATGATATTGCTGATCGGAAAAGTAATCCGGCCCCGAAAACGGTCGTATATTTTTCCGGTTTCCGCTTTGATAGCTACACCCGATTCAACTGCTTCCTTCTCGGTATAACCTTTTGATTTCAGGAATTTTAAGAGAAAATCCCAAGATGAAGGGGCATATCCTATCTCAAATTCTTCAATTGTTTTATCAGACAGGCCTCTCTGCCGCAGATACTCTCTGGCCTTCTCGGCATTTGGGTGGCCGACTAATACTTTGTGATAAACTTTCTTAGCCCATTCATTTATTTCAAAAATTCTGGTCTTTTGGTCAGCTTTATATTCGTTGTTACCATGCCGGATAGAGTGGGTTTTCAATTCCACACCGGCTCTCTCTGCCAACAGTTTTAAGGTATTATAGAAATCCAATCCTTCCATCTTTTCGACAAAAGTAAAGACATCCCCACCCTCCCCGCAACCGAAGCATTTAAATGTCTGCCTCTCCGGATTTACCATAAAAGATGGCGATTTTTCGTTATGAAACGGACAATTCGCCTTGTAGTTTACGCCCGCTTTTTTCAACGTCAAATAGGATGAGATGGTCTCAACAATATCAATCTTTTCTTTTATTTCTTGCACCTGGTCTAACATACGAAAAACGAAAGATTACAAAAGTTACGAAATTAATACAAATTGGCGATTCTTTTTGCTCTGGCACCATCCTTAGTAAAACGAATTATCAATCCTAATTTTAGCTTACTTAATTTTAGGTAATTAAATAATTGGCCGCAAGCCAAACGATAATTAAGATTACCCTTCTTTAGCTCTACAATCAACTTATCTTCGACAAGAAAATCAAAATAGTTTTTGGCGATGACCTTCTCATTTATTTTTATCGGATAATAAACCTCACGTTTATAAGTTATATTCTCCCTTTTTAATAGTTCTTCGAATGCGTCTGAATATACTTTTTCACGGAGTTCTCCGCCAATTGTTGAGTAAATCTCATAGGCTAAACCAGTCAACCTATAACATAGTTCTCGATAAATTAAATCATTCAAATTTCCTCCCTTTTCGTAACTTTCGCTTCCGCCAAAGGTGGATTTCGTCTTTCGTATTATTGATAGACACGTTTGATCAGTGGGTTTAGACATGTTATGGTTTCGTACCACGAGGTGTCGGAGAGTTTGGCCATTTCGTAAGCGGTAATTTCATCTCCGCCATCTCTGCCGATTAAAATCACGTCGCTGCCAGCCTCTATGCCTTTGATATCGGTAACATCGACAACAATCATGTCCATTGTGACCCGTCCTAAGACTCTTGCCCTTCTCCCGTTTATTATAACTTGACCGATACTTGAGAGATTGCGTCTAAATCCATGCCAATAGCCAATCGGCAAGATGGCAATTTTCGAGTCTCTACTCAATGTTTCGGTGAAATTGTAACTCACTCGCTCGCCTTTTTTGATTTCTTTGACCTCGGCAACGATTGTTTTCCACGAAAGCGCTGGTATTAGTTTCATCTTGTCATCGGCTGAAACTTGAACTTCGATAGCCGGCCACAGTCCCATCATCCCAATCCCTATTCGAACCATATCAAAATGTGATTTGGGAAAGACAATAGCACCCGAAGTAGCAGCGGCATGTTTGATAGGATCAATCCCCGCTTGCTTAAATTTGGCGCAGACTATTTCGAAGTTCTTCATTTGCTCATTAGTTTCATCCGGGAAAGCTGGGTTCTTAGCAGCGGCAAAATGAGTATAGAGCCCCTCAATCTCGATTCCTCGAATCTTCCGGATCTCTTTGATAAGATCATCTACCTGATCAAGTTGAAATCCCTGGCGATGCATTCCCGTATCTATCTTTATATGAAGTTTGAAGACTAGAGTGCCATCTGCTCCCTCTATCGTCTGAAGAAATTTTTTGATGCTCTCTAGTAGGGCAAAGTTGGAAACAGTAATAGAGATATTACCTTGGAAAGCATCTTCGAAATTCTCCGAGAGGGTGAAACCCAACACCAGGATGGGTGCCTTTACACCTTCACGACGGAGTCTGAGAGCTTCGGTGATCGAATCAACGCCAATCCAGTCTGCACCCAATTTTTCCATTGTTTTTGAATAATCAACCAGACCGTGACCATAGGCGTTGGACTTTGCGACAGCCATTAACTTACAATTGCTACTAATTATTTTCTTGAATTCCTGAAAATTATGACTCAGCGCCTCTGTATCTATCTCAACCCATGTTCTTAGGCCATAAATCTCTTTCTTCACTTTGCCGTCCATTATTACCCTCTTTAAATTAATTGTCACTACATTATATATAGCACAACTTAAAATAACCCACAAAGAGCCGGCAGTGGAGACAAAAGAATTCTCGAGCTACTCTTTTGACTGAGTCAAAAGATGACGATAAATGAAGATTTCTGCCAACATTATTATAGGAGCTGCAACAAATATACCGACACCAAGTGCGATAGCCCCAAGAATTATTATTCCTAATGAGACGAAAGCAAATCCGAGTAGCTGCCATTTTACACCAAGAGTCATATTGCCACTTTGCTTCATTGCCTCCATCACGTTCATGTCTTTGTCAACGATCAGGTAAGGCACAAATTGATACTTCAAAGCCCAATAAATTCCAGGAACAACCAGCAGAATAAAACCGACGAAAACGATAAGAGAGACCAGAAGTGTTGCTCCGAGCAATCTCCAGAAATATTTGACCTGAGTAAACAGATCGGAGATCGGACGCTTTTTACCGTCGTAATAATCTAATAGAATTCTAAGTAGCCCGCCCATCATATAAATCGAAAGTAACCAAATCAGGATACTCAACAATGATGCTCCTGAATTCTCGTTCCTATCCACTCCCGATATCCCGGCAACTGCATAATAAATAACCGTAATGGCAATCAAGTACCAAAAATTCTTCTTGATTGATTCCCAGCCGTAACCAATCGCTTTTCCTATTTCAATCTTTTTCATGAATCTCCCATATTAATTGCTTACTTTAATAATAGTATTGAAGGAGAGAGAAGACAAGAGTCTAACTCATAAGGACATGGATTATTGTTATTTTCGGCAAAAGTGATCTCATCTTTCTGGCGATAAAATTTGTCGCAAAAGAAGGGCTTATATTATATAGCCAGCTCATGAGGTTGGAATCTTGGTGTTTGATAATTCTGCGTACAGGCTTTCGGTTAGAAGCTTCACTGCAGCCTTCGATGCGCCATAGACACTGGTTATTTCCTATCTTCCCATCTTGCGGAAGAGATTTGAGGCTATTGCGATAGAGACGGCTAAGATGCCCAGACACCAGGCAAGAGCTAGCCAGCCGTGATCACCGATCGGATTTCCTGTTAACAAACCTCTGATTGCCTCAATTACATGAGTTACAGGTTGGTTTTCCGCAAAGATGCGTAAGTATTTTGGCATACCGGCAGTCGGAACGAAGGCGCTGGAGGCAAAAGTCAGAGGAAAGATTAAAACAAAGCCAAACCATTGTACCGCTTCCACACTCTTGGCAACCAATCCCAAAATTGCCGATAACCAGGAAAAAGCATAGGTAAAGAGCATAAGAATACCGACGACAGCGAACCAATCCATTGGGCTAGCTTCAGGACGAAAGCCGACAGCAAAGGCAACGCCTACCATAATCACGCTAGAAATTAAATTGCGGACAAGATCTGCTGTGGTATGACCGATCAACATTGCCGCACTAAGCATTGGGAGGGAACGGAAACGGTCCATTATGCCTTTGGTGAGATCCGTTGCGACACCGAGAGAGGTAGTCGTTGCCCCGAAGGCAGCACTTTGGACTAGAATTCCAGCCACCAGAAAGTTGACGTACGAAGTGCCTCCGGTGTTGATGGCTCCGCCAAAGACATACCGAAAAAGCAGCATAAACATTATCGGTTGGATAGCAAGGGATAACAACTGATCCATATTATTGATGATATGCGTCAAATTGCGCCGAATCATCGTGAAGCTATCGCTAAATGCCCAATAAAGTTTAGAGTGAAGTTCGGGTTTGAATGTAGATATAGTTTTGATCATATTATTTAGTCATAGAATTATTTTTTGCTTCAACTTCAATTGTATCAACCGGTTTGCCTGTGAGATTAAGAAAAACATCATCAAGAGTCGGCTTGTGAATATCTAGTTCGCTAACCGCAATCTTGGCCGCTTCCAATCTCTTTAATTCGTTAGTGAGATCGGCCACATTTTCCATCGGAAAGCAAAGTGTCATCTTTATATTATCAATATAAGATTTTACGCTGATTGTTTTTTGGGCAGCCTTCAACTCCTCCGCCGTTTTGAATGTAAGCACTGCATTTTCTGCGCCCACTTTCTTTTTGAGCTCATTGGCGGTGCCTTCTGTAATAACGACCCCATGATCAATTACTGCAATTCGATCTGCCAATTGGTCTGCTTCTTCCAAATATTGGGTCGTCAAAAGAATCGTGGTACCTGAATCCATCAAGCCGCGAATTACATCCCACATAGCCAAACGGCTTCTTGGATCCAACCCGGTAGTTGGTTCGTCTAAGAAAATAATAGAAGGGGTAGCAATCATACTAATAGCTAAGTCCAGTCGTCTTCTCATCCCTCCAGAGTAGGTTTTTACTTTTCTTTTTGCTGCATCACTCAAATCAAATTGCAGAAGAAGCTCCTCTGCTCTTTGTTGAGCATGTTCTTTGCTTAAGTGGTAAAGCCTGCCCATCATGACCAGGTTTTGAATGCCAGTAAGATACTCATCAACAGCAGCATATTGACCCGTCAAACCGATCACATCACGGACTTGATTGGCTTGGGTTTTGACATCTAGACCGTTGATCGAAGCCTTGCCGCCATCAAAGCGAAGAAGTGTGCTCAAGATTCGAACTATTGTGGTCTTACCGGCTCCGTTTGGCCCCAGAAGTGCCAACATAGTTCCACTTTCCACCTTTAAATTGACACCTTTCAAAACCTCTGTTTTGCCGAAAGATTTCCGCAAATCCTCCGCTAAAATTGCATAAGATGATTTCATTTGTTTTAATATTTTCTGTCTTAGTGATTGAATACCTTGCGATTATACAGATAAAAACGGATTTATAATTGCTAAGGCGATTATAAATAATATCAAAAAAAGACCTTACTTAGCAAGACATTTTTATCCTATCTGACCCTATTCGCATCTTTCCGGAAAAACGTTAATAAATTTTACAAGAGTCTCTTTTTTTAATAAACAAAACAATATTAAAGCAACAGTACCAAACTAGCAAATTACACTTTATCTAACACAAAAATAGTATGCTGGTATGTTTTTAAGACAGGGAAGAAAGTGCGAAAGTTTTTGAAATAAGTGACTTTTAAATTATACTTTTCAAAAATAGAAAACCATCTTACTACTCTATGTGCCTTTGAAAAAGCAGTTGAATGAAAAAAGTTTAGCAAATGATCCCAAAATAACCAAAGAATATATTCAAACCAATTTTGGGGCGTATCTTCAACAATAATTATCCGCTTCTTTGCAACTCTAATTGCTTCTTTCAACAAATTTTTCTGGTCCTTTTCGTGGTGGAGCACAAAGATTAGAAGACTCACATCGAAAGTATTGTCTTTGAAGGGTAGGTGTTTTCCGTCATAAATAACTAACTCAAGGCTAGTCTTATTGTAATAGACAACATCGATTGGTGTGATATCGAACCCATATTTTTTGACAAGAACATCATCGATAAGACAACTGCCAGCACCAATGTCTAGTATCTGATTTCCAGGCTCGAGATAAGATCGAATTAATTTTGCGATTTCATCACTTCTCATAATCTATATATACCACAAGGCTACGAAATATTGCTTGGATCGCTGCACTATTCTTTTTGTATCACCCTCGTTCTTTTGATTGTAATTATTCTGGGTCAGTCGCACACAAGTAGCCAATTAGGCAACAAAAAAGACCCTAAACAATATTATTTAACTCATGCCTTTCTCAGTACTTCCAGCTAAAATTTTGCCGATAAATCTAGGGTCATCATTCAATAACCTATCGAAACTATGTTTTTGATGAGCAGTCTTACATACGCCTTGCCAAACAGTATAGGCCTGCTGACCGCCAACTTCTCTGAACAAAACTATGGATGCATTTATTAATTCCGTATAGAGCCGTTCCCATTCTTGGTTAGATTCAGCTCTTTGTTCGTCAGTAGGACCCCTTCCCGGAGAGAACCCGGCGCTAAATATTTCTTGATGTTTTTCCATCTCGGAGATTAATCTTCCTGCAGTTAGCACAAAATTTTCTTGCGCTAACTCACTATTATCAAGATGTTCCTTCATATTGATTCTCCCTATTGTTGTGAATTGAATCACCAAAAATTGTTTTAACTTTACTAGCCAACCTTCTAGATGTGTAAATAGTACTTGAAATGGGACAAAAAGCAAGAACTTGGTATCTCATTTCGCCAACAAATGAGACAAATTAAACGAAATAAAAAGTGTTTTCTTCTGATAAGGTTCATTCATTAAGAAAATCAAGAATTATTATTTCCCCATCCATAGATTAACCAAGGGGAATTTTCATTTTCTTTAACAAGACCGTACCAAGTTTGGGCTTGTGAATAATCAGTCACAAACCAGCGCCCAAATATATTTTTGGGTTCAGATGTAGTCACAAAAAGCTTCATATCAAAAGGAATTTTTGGGACTCCATGATTCTTATATGTTGCAGCGGCCCTTTCCTTATCCAACTCTTCTATTTTGAGAATGTGCTGATAGCCAAAATCTACGATGGCAGATCGGTCAGTGAATACAAATTTTGTAGATTGCCATTTTGAAGTTAAAAGCTGTTTAAACTGTTTCTCGCTACGTATGTTCTTGCAATAAATCGATCTCTTAACGACTTGCTCGGCATTGAGGTTGCTGTTGTCTGCAAAGCTAATATTTTGAACTAGAAAAATGGTTGCAACAAAACAAAGCAAAACAAACGAGAAAAAGATAATTAGAAATTTTTTTAAATCAATATTTTTTTGTTTTACTTGATTCAATATAACAGTCCTTGTTGTTGCACACTTCTATCCATGAATCTTTTTGAATTTAAAAGATATTTTGGCGGGACATTGTGGTCTAGAACTTTCAACTACTTACATTCTCTTAATTATTCCTCGGCAGTTGCTACTTCCACATTTGCAAATTATTGGTTCTTCGACTTTACTCGAGGAACAATCAGAGGTAATCTCGTTATTCTTTTTGATATCCT
The DNA here is from genome assembly GCA_041674765.1 of Patescibacteria group bacterium. GTDB lineage: Bacteria > Patescibacteriota > UBA1384 > XYA2-FULL-43-10 > 1-14-0-10-43-13 > JBAYVE01. The sequence goes on along the minus strand of JBAYVE010000001.1, from coordinate 170,182 downwards.
TTATCGCCACATCGGAAAAATTTATAACCGTAGTATTTGGATCACGTGAATGATTAACGTATCGTGCAGGAACTTGTTGAACGGTATATTTGCCGTCAATTAAATATACATATTTTTTATAAACATTTGATAAATCTTTCACTTGTTCTTCGGTCAGGGTCTCAGAAGTGTCCCATTTGAGTATGGTTTCTCCCTTTTTAAAATCTCTGGCAGCGAATACACCCATTCCATCTATAGGTGATTTTTTTACATAGACATCATGTTCTTTCATATTCTTCCAAGATAATATTTTGGCTGGCGGTGGGACAGGGATTCGAACCCTGGAGACGGTTGCCCGCCTACACGCTTTCCAAGCGTGCGCACTAGGCCACTATGCGATCCCACCGTATTATATAATATTATTATCCTTAAGCCATTTATATCCCGAACGCTTCTTGAAGAAAAATTCCCTCTTTATTGCTTCTCTCCTTGTACTGAATTCTTCAGAGAAGATTAACTTGAACGGACGTCGATTTTTCGTTGCTATTACTTTACCACTATTGTGCTCCAATAAACGATTATCTATATTTGCGGTTGAGCCATAATAGTATTTATTATCTTTATCACTTTTTAATATATATGTAAAAAACATTAATCGGTATAGCGCGCCGCATTCGCCGACTGGCGAAGCAGGCGTCCCTGCTTCCGCTTGGCGGAATGCGGGAACCTCTCCATGATTATATCATTTCATTCTCTTCTAGCTATTTGAAGTAAGAACGTTTCTTGAAGAAATACTCTCTTCCTACCGCTTTAGCAGAATGCGGGAAACGAAGTAATACTATCAAATTATCTGCCTTTATTCAATCGGAAACAATCCGGAAAGCAAAAGTCAGCCATTTGTTTTAAAATACGAAATAATTATGTACACTTAACTTGCAATGAAAAAGTTCATCCTCAACAATAAGGCTGTATTATTGATAGTAACCCTGGCAATAGCAGGCGGTGCTGTCCCTGTTTTTGTCAAGATTGCTACTCAAGAAATCCCCCCGGCCCCCTTCACCTTGCTTCGATTTGCCTTTGCTTTGGTAATCTTAGCGCCGATTTTCTGGGCACAAAAGGAAAAGATTAATTTTAATAAATTAAAAGGCGCAATCATCCCCTCTGTTTTTGGCGCCGGCAATGTCATTCTTTTCGCTATAGGCATTCGTATGGCAAGCGCCTCCTCTGCTCAGATGCTCTATACGACCGTGCCATTGCTGGCAGGAATTTTTTCATACTTTTTATTACAAGAGAGACTATCAAAGAAAAAAATTGCCGGCATCATCATTGGTTTCTCAGGCGCCCTAGTCATCATAATGCTTCCGGTTATTACGGGACAAACTTCACTGGATGGCAATTTAACGGGAAATTTGATCATTATGTCGGCTGTTCTTTCCCAAGCCCTCTACTCTGTCTTTTCCAAAAAATCGCAAAAAAAATGTTCGCCAATCTTTCTAACCCTCTCCTTTGCTATAGCAACCATTGTTTTGCAATTTCCGTTAGTCTTCGCTGGCCTTCATGATAATATAGATGCCCTGAGACACTTTTCGATGATTGGTTTTCTCTGCACTGCCTATGTCGGCATCGTCGGAACTGGACTTTGGTATCTGCTTTATCAATTTGTTATCAAAAACGCCAGCGCTACTATTGCCTCAATGACATTATATCTCCAGCCTGTTTTCACCATTGTCTGGGCAATACTTTTATTAAATGAAAAGATCGGACTTGGTTTTTTTATAGGTTCTTGTCTGGCTTTCGCCGGAATTTTTTTGGCAGCAAATAACCGAAAGGAGACTTATGGGAAATAGGTTTGAAAGTAAATTTGGCGACGGTTTTATCCCCCCTCAGTTCGAAACACAAGTCAAAGAGGTCGATGGTGAAGAAAATAAAATAACTCGAGGGATATTGCCTCTAGAGAAAAATAATCCATGTTTCCTTCTGCAACAAGAGCTAGAAGCAATGAGCGACCCAGTCCTTGAGTTGCAAAATGAAATTGATGCGGAAATAGCAAAAAAAGATGAAATTATCGCAGGAATTGAATTGGATAAGGCCTTAAATCACACACCTACGCAAGCGCAGATAGATAGCCTCAATTTGGCTATCCATAACATTGCTCTTATGCAGACGGGCCTCGCTGATTTCATCGCTTCACAAAAGAGATCAAGAGAACGAGATTCCCTCTATTTGAGGCCAAATTCACCAAATCAGCCCGAAGAAAAACCCGGGGAAATTATTAACTAGTACAGGTAAAATATCCACGCATTTTTAAAGCAGTTCGATAATCTTTGGGATAGTACTTTCAGCTGATATGTTATCAATAACGAGATGTCCATTTCGCCTAGCTTGATCAACGAAATAATTCTGTAAATGCCGTATTTTTTCAAAATTGTCTAACTTATAGACCGATCTTGAAGCGCTCTGCCCCATTATTCTGTTCAGATGCTCAGCCTCTTCAGGAATATTAATCACTATGCTCAGAGAGTTCTCCAGAGGAGGTTTCAAAAATTTGCAGAGAAGATTCGAGCCTTCTAAAATCACGTTTTGATTCTCTTTGCCAAACCGTTTTATAATTGCATCTAGGCATGGCTCAATTTCTTTTGATTGCTTTTGATATGACCAAATAACAGGGTCAGAACCTTTGGGGCGTATTTTCCTGCCATAATTGCCGAGGTATGAAACCAAGGGTTCTGTGATCGTGGTACAAAGACTCTTGCGATCTCTCTGATAATATCTGTGCCAAAACATTGATAGCCGAGTTCGGCTGCCAAATTTCTTGCCAGAGTTGTTTTTCCGCTTCCCGGAGCACCCGTGATCAAAATGCTTTTCATATAACCCCCTAAAGTTACCTTCTATCTTTTAATCCGATTCCTTGTCATATGCAAGACCTTGGAAAACTTATATGCATGAATTACCGCTCTAGTATTGATAAAAGGGCCAAGATCGAATACGTATACCCTTTTATATACCAAAGAAATTATAGCAACCGATTGATAATCAATCTTGTGACTGATAATCTAATATTAGAAGGCGGTTATATTTATGAATAGAGCACAAGATCACCCATGGATCGGCATTGATGCAATCATCGAAAATGGTCGGGGCAAATTTCTATTAGTCAAGAGAAGTGCAACCTCAAAAGCCTATCCGGATATGTGGAGCATCTTATCCGGAACCGCCGAATGGGGCGAAGAAATTGAGGATACTATAAAGCGGGAAGTAATGGAGGAAATAGGCCAGGAAGCCTATGACATTGAATTCACCGGCCGTTATTATGATAAAATCGGCCGTCATCCTACCAAGACAATGATTTGCCTGCCTCACCGCTGCAAACTTAAAAGCTACGATTTTGTTCTAAACCACGAAAACTCTGAAATCGGCTGGTTTTCGAGCGAAGAAATTAATAATATGGAACTAGCCTTTGATCACAAGCAAATGCTCAAGGACGAAGGGATTATATGATACCGTATGTGACCGAAGAAGAACTTTTAACAGCCCTTTCAAACCAGCACTTTGCAATATCTCCTCTCTTTAAGAAAGCACTTCTTCAAGCGAAAAAGTCTCACAAAGAACAAAAGCGAGATGATGGCAAACCATATTTGGAGGAGCATATTTACCCAGTTACGCTTGACTTAGCTGCCAATTTTGCTGGCAGAGAAAACCTTGAATCGCTCTTGGCTGGTGCGCTGCTGCATGATGTTATTGAGGACGACGCCAAAATGAATGATCAAAGATTCATTGATCAATTCGGCATTGAAATATATGGAATAATCAAACCAATCACAAAATCAAGGGAAGACAACAGCGAAAAATTAACTCAAATAGAGAAGAGGGCTATTAATGAAAAAATTATCAGAAGATTAAAACAAGCCCCGGAAGAGTCATGCCTGGTGAAACTATCGGATAGGGCTAATAATTTAGAATGCTCGCTATGTCTGAAAGAATTAAATCCGGCAAAATTCGAAAGATATATAAAAGAAACAGAGGATTTATACTTACCTCTTGCCTCCAATACGAATGACTATTATTATAATCGCCTAAAAAAAATTTTGAAAGAATTAGATGAATAATTTTAAAAATGACTACATCTTTTTAATCCTAGCCGCAGCCCTCTCCGGTTTTGTGGTTTTCGGCGGCAAAGCTCTCTCGAATACCGGCTTATCTCTATTTGAAATTTCACTTTTGCCATTGGCGGTAATTTTGCTAGTCATGATCCCCTTTTCTTTTTTTTCGGAACAACTGCAAATAAGAAAAAAATTCTTGGCAGTTTTTATTCTTTACGGACTGGTCGAAGCTGTTATCACTATATGCCAGTTTGGATCGGTAATTCTCGGCACTCCGGTATCAATCGCACTTTTGCTTCTATACACTCAGCCGCTTTGGACGGTTATTCTTTCGCATATCTTCCTAAAAGAAAAAATACATCTTTTTGACATTTTTGCCTGTTTATTGGTGATAATAGGAATAATATTTCTGATCGGCCCGTGGCAGGTAAACGATATTGGCAGCCTCTTGGGCATAGTTATAGCCCTCATTGGCGGAATCGGCTTATCGCTCTGGGTAGTCATCGGCAGTTATGCTTCGAAAAAAAATAATAGTCCAATCAATACATATATTGTGAGTCATCTCTTCATGGCAATATTTTTGGTCGTTTTCTTCCTCATAGCCAAGAATATTGTGGTAGAGCCGACACTAATGAATTTTTCCTTCCATTGGCCGTTTAAAATATGGCTGTCCATTGCTTTTTTTGGCTTGGTCGCAGTCTTATTTAATAACGTTTTTTATCTGAAAGCCGTGAGAACAGTGCCCACGGTCAGCGCCGGCATCGTAATGCTTTTAGAACCTGTGGTTGGAACGATACTCGCCGCCATATTTTTTCATCAACCCATCACTTTCTCAATCATTATCGGCGGTGTATTTATCCTCATAGCTAACTATCTAATTATCACAAAAAAGTAAACAGCCCATCGGGGTGGGGCGTTTCAATCATTCCTCTTTTACATAATCAAAAAAATCCCGGAGAGCTGGGTTGGCTCCCCGGGAGACATGCAAGCGTTCATAGTTCCACTATGTGGTGGCTCGAGCGCCATGCACATTGGCAGACGCTGACATCGACCCTTTTGACGATGCTGTCATGCTCGTTGACCGGCTCACCGTTTCGACTTTTGCCCAAGACGATGGTAACACATGCCATCGGCAAGAGGCAGCATAGTTTTGGCGTCAGTCTAATATCATGAGAGCAGATAACCGTCCACGATGCACCGGCTTCTGCCAGAGCGGCACTCCTCGCCTCGTTCCTTATCCCCTTTTCCCCCTTCCGGCACAGCAGAAAATAGACCAGGTAGAGAGCAACCAACAATATGGCTGCCCATAGCGATGCACTCTCCATACCGAACCTCCATATGCCAGCGTTCGCTCATACTATATAAAAGGGCAATATTTTTGTAAAGAGGTTGGACAAGCAATTCCAAGATTGGTATCCTATATCTAAACAACTACTAAAGAAGGAGTGTCGTGGAAAAAGATAAAAAAGAAAATAGTCAGAAATATGCTGGCTTCTGGGTAAGATTTTTGGCTGTGATTATCGACGGGCTGCTGCTTGGCTTGGTCTTGGGCCCAATATTGGCGTTGATATTCCCTACTAGTCCCTTTCTCTCCCCCAGTGAAAGTCTGTCATATTCTTTTAACACCTCATATTATTTGAGAACGCTCTTGGGCTGGGCTTACTATGTAGCGATGACCACAATTTACGGCGCTACTGTCGGTAAGATGGCACTAGGATTGAAAGTTGTCAGAGACGATGGCACCAAACTTGATGTTTGGACGGTAATCCTCCGGGAAATCATTGGAAAATTTATTTCGGCAATTACTCTGCTTATCGGCTATATCATAGCAGGCTTTGATAGCAAAAAGCAGGCGCTTCATGACAAAATCGCCAAAACGTATGTAATTTATAATAAATAATGAATCGAAGACGACATGTAAAAGCAGTAATTTTTGACTTCGATCTGACATTGATCGATTCTTTTGATATTTTTAAAAAAGTTAGGATCGATCTTGATAAAAAACATAACTTGAAGTTCCAAGGCATTTCCGAGGAACAGGCCTGGGGCTCTAGCGTCGCCGGCAATGCCAGGCTGATGGTTCAAAATAATCCTGACACAACCCTCTCTTGGCAGGAAGTAGAAAAATTGACGATCGAATATATGACCAAGCATTTTGCTGATGTAGAAATTATTGCTCAAAATTTTATTACTTCACTGCGGCAGAATGGGAAAATCCTGGGTATCGTGACAGGCAATAACACTGGTGTGATTCAAAATGTCCTAGAAAACGGCCACAATGACCGCTTGGAATTTGATTTCGTTTGCCATTCTGATACTGAACAGACGAAAGAACAGCTTCTCTTTGATTGCATAGAGAAGTATAATGTGTTGAAGGATGAAATTATTTATGTCGGAGATCATGCCAATGACATCAAAGCGGCAAAAAAAGCCGGCATATTATCGGCTGCCGTAGCGACTGGGTTACAAAGCAAGGAATTTTTGGCGGCTCTGAAGCCTGATTTGATAGTTGATAATTTAGACGAATTAGAAAAATACTTAATATAAATAGGAGTTCCTATGAACAGAGAGCAAGACATTACCAGGGATCCAGAAGTTTCTCCCGACATTCCTCAGGCGAGAAAGGCCCCCGAGGGTCAACTATCATTTGACAGGATAGATCTAGCCAGCCCAATTCCTGTTACAAGCGGCGAACCAGCCCCGGTGGCAGACGAAACAGCCCACGCTCCGCTTTCACGGGAAGCGCTGTTAGCTGCAATCGAATCTGGTAGTAACCCTATCATCACCTTCATCGGCCATGACAGAGAAAACGGTACCAAAGTCCTTTCATTGGCTTTCAGCGAGTTTACCAGTAAGGAGATATTGAAGGGTGCTCTACGCGGAGATCATAATATGACAATCGCGGCTAATGTCGAAGGCAAATTATACCAAACAACGGTTGATGAATTCCAATCATTTAGAAATGAGTAAAAGCTTGAACGATTTAATTGGTGAAATTATGGCTCAGGCCGAAAGAAAAGGCTTTGGTACTAACCTTAAGGAAATTAATGTCGCCGAAAAGATAGCCCTGATTCATTCCGAAGTTTCGGAAGCTTACGAAGCTTACCGAAGAAAAAATATTGACGGAAAGGACGGCTTCAAGGAGGAACTGGCGGATATAATTATCCGAGTGCTAAACCTGGCCGGAGTATTCGAGATTGATATTGAACAAGAGATAAAAAAGAAAATGGAATTTAATGAGAAAAGGGTTTGGGATTGGGATAAACTAAATGAAACACATAAATAAAAAAATCGCCGTTGATCTTGATGATGTCTTGAATGATTTAACAGAGAGGTTTTTTGATTTTCATAACCAGAAGTTTAACACCTCTCATAAAATCACAGATATTTCCAAAGACGATCCCAATGGACTGACGATATTGGATCCAAGCTATAGAAAAATTGGCTTAGTCCTAGACGAATTTTTTTTGAGCCCTTCTTTTGACAAGATATTACCCAGAGCGGAGGCTCAATCTGCCCTGCTAGAATTGAAAAAAAATGGTTTTGGCCTCACTTTAGTAACCTCCAGACCTGATAAGTTGCGGAAGAAAACTTCTGATTGGCTAGACCAGCATTTTCCCAAGGTTTTTGACGAAATATATTTTTCAAGCCATAAGCATTTGGGATACGAAGGCAAATCCAAGGGAGAAATATGTAATGATCTGAATGCCGATATTCTAGTTGAGGATTTAATATTGCATGCAGAAGACTGTGCTGATAAAAATGTTTTTGTCTTGCTGTACGATACGCCTTGGAACCAACCAGTCGTTGAACATAAAAATATAAAACGTGTTTATAATTGGAGAGAAATCAGTAATTTATTAATTAGCTAACCCCTTGTCATCCCGGACTTGATCCGGGATCCAGAAGGCGCGTTTTCGTACCTAGATTCCTGCCTCCGCAGGAATGACAGACAAGCAGATATGAAAGAAAACAAAATTAAAAAAATATTTGATTTCCTTGAAGTTTCGGATACTCTGAAGAACACGAAACGCTGGGGAAATACTCCGCAGATGGTAAATAAAGAGTCAAGCGCCGATCATTCCTGGCACTTGGCGATGTTGGTATTCTTGGCTATTGATGAATTAAATTTAAAGGTGAACAAGATAAAATCTTTGGAAATGGCACTGATTCACGACTTAGTAGAAGCATTAGCGGGTGATACCGATAATTCTCTTATTGCTTTCGGTTTGAAAACGAAGGAAGAAAAGCGCGCAGCAGAAATAAAAGCAATAGATCATTTTAAATCAATCTTGCCTCAAAAATCAGGTATGAAAATATATGATTTTTGGCAAGAATACGAGGAAGGAAAAACGGAGGAAGCAAAACTGGTCAAAGCACTGGACAAGATTGAGACTATAAATCATATGTCTGCAATCGGAGATAGTTGTTTTGACCATCCGGAATTGATCGCACCATATCCCGACAAAGCAGTAAATAATTGCCCCGATTCCAAGCCGTTGCTCAAGGAATTGAAAAAGAGACTGAAACCAAAGTTCGAATCCCACGGCTGGGAGTGGAAAGACGAATATGATGTCAAACCGAATGTCGAAAAAATCTAATCAATCTAATCTATGTTATTATTAGCTTGAAGTATAAGGTTAGTTAAAAGTTTATCGAGTTATCAAGGCATAAAGAAATAAAAGGTAATTATAAATTATGAACGCATCTCTCGGATTATTTCTAGGAATTTTAGCTCTCGTCACAATGGGGCTTGGAAACGCTATTTCCAAAAAGCCGATCAGGACTTTCGGCCCGAATAAACTTATGTTCTGGCGGGGCATTTTTATGTCAGTTATACTACTTGGCATTGTACTTTTGACCGGCCAGTTTGCTCATTTTTCACTAAAATATGCTTTGATTACTGTTGTTATCTCTTTCATCGGCTATTGGCCGCTTTACTTCTTTTATAAGGGAATGGATTTGGGGAAAGTAGGAATTGTCAGCCCCGTGTCATCTATTTACACCGTCTTCACCGCTTTCTTGGCTATGGTGGCATATCAAGATCGTCTTACAGCAACTGAAATTTTTGCAATAGCCATAATCATTTGTGGCATTCTACTGATATCTATCAAATTCAGGGATTTCAAAAACTCTCACCTCTTCCAAAAATCAAGCGGAATTTATTATGCCCTACTTGCTGCTATCGGCTGGGGTATTTACTTTTTTCTGATCAGAATTCCAGTAATGGAAATGGGCGCTGTCCTAACCTCATATCTAGAGGAAACAATGATGCTCGGGATTGTGTTTATTATTTTACTTTTCAATAAAGATAGAGTTGAAAAGCCTACTTTCACGAATATAAAACCAGTGTTGGCAATTTCCTTGCTATCCATTGTAGGCGTGATGGCATACTATCAGGGCATCAAAATTTATTCTTTGAGCATCATGACTGCTTTGGCCGCCGCTGGCCCGCTAGTTGTTTGTATCTACGGAGCTTTTGTCTACCGAGAAAAATTGGAGCTGAAACAATATATAGCAATTGTCATCATTCTTTTTGGAATAATGATGCTGCGGTAAAAATTGATAATCCCTCATACATAATGGATAACCGATTGCAAAAAATTATTGCTTTTTGGAAGGAGACAGAGAAACTCAAACTAATTGAGCGGATCCCTTGTCTTTCCGACCGCAAAAGACGCGAAAATGATGCCGAACATTCATGGCATCTGGCCTTGATGATTATGACTGTGAAAGATGAAATCGGAATTAATTTTGACGAACTCAAAGCTCTGAAATTGGCAATTGTGCATGATCTGGTTGAAATATATACTGGTGACTCTTGGCCTGAAACAGAGCAGGAGAAGAACAAAAAAAGGCAAAAAGAAATAATCTCCGCTGATAAGTTATTTTCCTTGCTGCCGGCAGATATGCAGAAGGAATATTATGGCCTCTGGCAAGAATATGATGAGGGCAAGACAATCGAATCGAAAGTGGTAAAGGCGCTTGATAAAATCTGCTATACCTTGCAGGTAGAGGTATCAAACAACAAAATAGTTTGGCGAGGCACAACGGAGGATATCGGCTCTCACAGCCGAAGACCTTATGCCCTACCATATCTGGAGTTTAATAAAGAGTTAACCAATATCTTCGATCACCTAGATCAAGAGATTGAAAATAAGAAGAAATAATTATTCCCTTATAAAAAACTTTCCCTGACCGGACGAACCGGTCAGGGAAAGGCAAAGATAAGTGCTATGACTAAGATGCCTTGGGGCAGCTATTTTCTGTACTTGGAACATTCCATGCGTCGATGACGCGAGGAATGGTTATGTCAACAATAACTGCAAATTGCAAAATTCCTAAAGGACTTGCCTGCAGCACGTCAACGCGAGCGGTCACTGGGTCGACCATGCCAACCACTTCGGCTCGGCTTTTCTCATAAACGTCGATCGCGACGCTTTCGATCGTTTTGAGCTTGCAAGAGATCGACGGCATCAGTTGACTTAATAGCTCTCTCTGTTGAGGAGTGACTTCACGGGTGTGCTCAATGTGAGCACGATAATATTGGGATCTCAAGCGACTATCTATAACTCGACGCTTGATTAACTTGAGCGAAGTCATCCCTCGGGCAGAAAATCTGCCATTGATGTACAACTTGATTCCCTGCGAACCACCAAAACTAAACATCCCCGTACCTCCTTATTGTGGGATATTTCTATATATATTATACGCCGAATCGACATAGCAGTCAAGAGGTTGAGGTAAGAGCGCTTGCTTTGATAGGCACAAAAAAAGAATAGTTCTCGCTTGTTCGAACGATAAAGAGGCATTGAATCCCCGGCCTTCGACTTTGCCTGCCCCTGGGATGACAAATTTAAATACACCCCCTCTAGCTCCCCCTCGAAAAGGGGGAGAAATCTTCAGATTATAGTACTAAGTACTGCAAAATAGTTAGTCATTCCGACCGTGTCCCTCGCCGTGCCATTCCGTAGCTTTAGCGAAGGAGGAAGCGAAGTGGGATCTATTGTGGGGTTTTAAGAGGATAAATCTTCCGCTGAAATATAAAAACTAAGTTAGTTCTCACTTTGTTTGAATCATAATATGCGATGTTCGAACGATAAAAATCGAATTCCTACCGTTCAATAATTTTTGAGAGCAGTATTCGTTTCTCTACCGATGCGATTAGTTTTTTTGTTGGAATGATCATATCCGGAGTGACAGAAACAGAAGTCGTGCCCGCCTTGACCATCATTTCAGTAATCTCAGGGTAGACGCTCGGAGCCTGACCGCAGATAGAACAGGTCACATTTCGCTTGCGGCAGGTCTTGATCACATATTCAATCGACAGCTGTACAGCTTCATCGCGTTCGTCGAAGATTTTGGCCAATGTTTGATTGTCCCGATCAACACCAAGAGTCAACTGAGTCAAATCATTGGAACCAATTGATATCCCATCAATGCCAAGATCAAGAAATTTTTCGAGGAGTATTACATTTGATGGCACTTCGCACATCATCCAAATTTTGAGATCAGCGCCCTGTTTCAAACCGTTCTTCTCAATCAACTCCATACATTCTTTCATCTCGCTGACAGTGCGAACAAATGGCACCATAATCCAGAGATTCTTTAGATCAAATTCGTCTCGAACCTTTTTGATGGCTCTTAGTTCAAGGGCAAACATCTCGGGCTCGGCGATATATCTGGAAGCCCCCCTGTAGCCAATCATCGGATTATCCTCAACCGGCTCATATTTATCCCCGCCTTTGAGTCCCCTGTATTCATTTGTTTTGAAATCTGTTGCGCGATAAACTACCGGACGCGGGTTAAATGCTCCGGCAATTGTTTTTAATCCTTCCACTAGAGCAGCAACGTATTTTTCAGAACGACCGGCTGCTACCATTGCCTTCGGATGCTCGCCGAGATTTGCAATCATAAATTCAGCCCGAAGAAGACCAACACCATCGACAGGAAGTTTTGCAATTTCAGCGGCCAATTGAGGCTCACCTAGATTAACATAAACTTTTGTGCCAGTAACAGGTATCTCTTCAGAGACTTGTGAACCCGAACCTGCGATTTTTGCTGTATTTTGAGTCTGACTCTGTGAAATTTTTCCCTTATAGACCATTCCGCTCGCACCATCGACGGTGATAACCTGACCGTTAGCAAGTTTGTGAGTGGCTGTCCCTGTACCAACAACGCATGGGATGCCAAGCTCGCGAGAAACTATCGCTGCGTGACAAGTCCGACCGCCGGTATCAGTGACTATCGCAGTCGCTTTTCTCATTGCTGGCACAAAATCAGGGGTTGTCATTTCTGTGACCAAAACATCACCCTGCTGAATTTTGTCTATCTCTGTCGGCTTATGAATTATTTTGACAGGCCCAGAAGCCATCCCGAGAGAAGCGGCGGCACCTTTAAGCAAAACGGTTGCTTTGCCGATTTCAATAGAATCGCCAGAGGTAATACCTTCGTTTTGACTTTTTATTGCTTGTCCGGAGCCTGCCGAATGGATTGACTTTTTATTTAATGTGGTGATAGGACGGGATTGGACGAAATAGACTACGCTGTCTTCAATTGCCCACTCTGTATCTTGCGGTTTGCCATAATGTTTTTCGATTTTTAGGGCGATTTCCGCCAATTTTAATACCTCTTCATCGGTGATTTTTTGTTTGGATTGAAGGCTTTTCGACACTGCCAAATGCTTGTCTCCCCCTTCAATATTATGTACAATTTTCCAAGTCTGACGGTTTATTTCTTTGTCAATAATTTCTGATTTTGATTTATCGATAATATAACGGTCCGGCGTGACAGACCCGGAAACTATTGCCTCTCCTAGGCCATAGCCTGCTTCGATTACCATTTTGCCGGCGTCTTCTGAAACAGGGTCGACAGTAAAGAGAATGCCCGATTTGTCAGACTGAACCATATTTTGGACGACTGCTGACAAGCCAATCTTCATGTGGTCATATTTGTTGATAATCCGGTAGTAAATAGCTCTAGCTTCGAATAAGGAGGCATAACAAGCCAAAGTGGCTTCTACCACCTTTTTCTTGCCCTTGATGTTCAGAAAAGTCGCCTGCTGGCCGGCGAATGAGGCTTCTGGCAAATCTTCGGCAGTAGCGCTAGAGCGGACAGCCACCGGGAAACTGCCAAGCTGATAATAGGATTCTTCGATTGCTTTCGAGAGATCGTCAGGAATTTCTGCTCCAAGGATAATCTTTTTAATTTCCTTAGCAACTTTATTCAACTTTTTGTTATCCTCCGGATTTAGACCTTTCAAAAGTTTATTGATTTGGTTTTCAATGCCGGTCTTCTTCAAAAAGTGGTAGTAAGCCTGAGCCGTGACGCAAAAACCATTCGGCACCGGAATGCCAGCCTTCGTGAGCTCACCAAGATTGGCGCCTTTGCCGCCGACTAACGGAATATCGTCCTTACCGATTTCCTTGAACCAGAGAACATACTTCAACTTAGATGCCATAACCCTCCAAAAATAAATTAATCGTTATTCTATAATTTTTAATTTCTAATTCTTAATTTTTAATCAATTTTTAAATTAAATTTCTAACTACTTTTTGTTTGAGCTGGCAGCAATCTTTGAAAATATTAATGTTAGTTCTTGAGCTTCTTTCCAATATCCTCTTAATTTATCTGCCTTTTCTGGCAGTGCCGACGACAGTATTCGAAGCCAATGTTTTGTCTCCATTGTCTCTTTCTTGCAAATAAATATTTTATTCTTAAAATCACTTTTTGAACAAGCACCATTTGCTTCCATATAATTGGCACCAATACTGGTAGCGGAGCGAATTATTTGCTTGATGATTGGCTCAGTTATTACATTAAACTTCAATTCACGGCAGAACTTAATAATGTCTTCTCCAAACTTTGCCGTTCTCTCTTCGAGATTGTAATTATTTAATTCTGCCATTAATAATTTGAATTTAGGATTTGAATAGAAATTGAAAATTAAGAATTAAAATTAAAAGAAAGGTTAACTTTTAAGCAACTCATTTAGAACCTTTTTTATAACGCTCAGACTGAATCCCCTCGCTGCTAGAAAATTGCCTAATCGGCCGTATCTTTTCGCTGGTTCTACCGACTGCTTCTTTTCTAACCAGTTCTCCGCCAGTTCTCTAGCATTATTGTATTGCCATTCTTCATCATCGTTCAAGTATTTTTCAATCAGATCTTTATTTATACCCAGATTGATTAATTTGAACTTTATTTTGAAGATACCGCTTTTCCCGCCTAACTGTTTTGACCGGATGAAATTTTCGACGAACCGCTCATCATCAAGAAATTTTTTATCGATTAAATTTTGAACGGTGGCCTCAATGTCCTCCGGCAAAAATTCCTTCTCCTTCATTTTCTTGCGGATTTCGGCAACAGTTCTGTCCCTCATCGCAATCAGATCCAGCGCATATTGAAGTGGAGATTTCTTCATCTAATTTACTCCCCTCTTTTAAATGGAAAGCTACTGACGTTCGAAGAGTAAATAGAGGCTAACCTTGGGGCTGATTTTCGGCTGCTGCTGCCTTGTCATCTTCTTTGTCGGCTTTTACCTTTGCCAAGATACCGTTTTTGATTTCCTCTGTAATTTGAGGATTTTTCTTCAGGAATGCTCTGCCACCCTCTTTACCCTGTCCTAATTTCTCGCCGTTATAAGAAAGCCATGAGCCGGCTTTTTCGACGATGCCGAATTTCACGCCAGAGTCGAGAATCTCACCTTCGAAATCAATGCCGGTGCCAAACATCAGATCAAATTCCGCAGTTTTGAATGGTGGAGCAACTTTATTCTTGACAACTTTCACTGTGACATTGTTGCCAACCGTATCATCACCTTTTTTTAAAGCGGCTTTGCGGCGGATATCCAGTCTGACGGAAGAGTAAAACTTCAGCGCATTACCGCCGGTTGTAGTCTCTGGATTGCCAAACATAACACCAATTTTCATACGGATCTGGTTGATAAAGATGAGAACTGTTTTGGATTTTGAGACAGCACCAGTTAATTTTCGAAGAGCCTGCGACATCAGTCTGGCTTGGACGCCCATCATCGAGTCACCCATTTCTCCCTCAATTTCGGCCCTTGGAACAAGCGCTGCCACCGAGTCGACGACGATTACATCGAGCGCGTTTGAACGTACCAATGTTTCACAAATTTCCAAGGCCTGTTCACCGTTATCAGGCTGAGAAATTAGTAGATCATCGAGATTTACCCCAATATTCTTGGCATATTCTGGATCGAAAGCATGTTCGGCGTCGATAAAAGCGCAACTGCCACCAAGCTTTTGTGCCTGAGCAACTGTGGAAATGGCGAGCGTGGTTTTGCCCGAAGACTCAGGTCCATAAATTTCAACCACCCTTCCTCTCGGCAATCCGCCGATCCCAAGAGCCAAATCCAACGAAAATGAGCCTGTTGAAATCGAATCTACTTTTAACGATGCCTGATCAGCCAGCGTCATTATCGCCCCTTTACCAAACTGCTTTTCGATTGTCATCAATGCGGCTTTGAGCGCTTCGTTTTTCCCTTCACTTATTTTTGCTTCCTCTATTTCTTTCTTGGCCATAGTTCTCCTATTCAAATTTTTAATTCTTAATTTTTATTCAATTCTTAATTTTCCAACTTTTAAAAAATTAGAAATTGATTAAAATTTTAAATTAATGATTCTTATTGATCCCTTTGCAGAGAATCAATAAGTGCTGTTTTTGGCTTGTATTCTAAAGTCAAAACCTCCGACGTTTCCTTTTGCGCTTTATTTTTTGCCGAAACTTTAATTATATTTACCCCCCGATGGAGCCTCAAATTGGTAAAAAAATGACCGTCATTGGTGATTGGCACTGTCTCCTCATTTACCGTTAATATGCTATCATTGTCAACCAATCCCCGAATCTCAATCGAATCATCATCTAGAAGTGCATTATTGTTGGGAGATAGAACTTTCAGATCGGGACTGCCGGCGAAATTGGAAACCTGATAAAAAATGTAGCCAAACATTGAGAAAATGAAGAAACCCATAAATAGAAATCCAACTAGTTTCGGGGTTATAAGAGCTTTAGTCTCTTTAAAGCTATTTTTATAGGCAAGATCATAATGATGGTTTACATTTCTTTTCAGATTCAATTCAGTCTCGTATAATTTCAATATTTCGGTATTCTTGATGCTCAAAAACTTGGCATAAGCCAAAACAAACCCCCGAACGTAAACGCTTGATGGAAGTTCATTCCATCTATCATCTTCTAGCGCCGCTAAAAATTTAGCCCTAACCTTTGTACCTGCTTCAGCATCGGACAAACTGATATCCTGAGCAAGCCTAGATGATTTTAGCCGTTCTGCCAGCGTTTTTTTCTCTTTAATCTTCTTTTTTGAAAAACCTGAAATCATATCTGTGAATTTTTAATTTTCTAATCAAATCCTAATTTTTTGAATTATTTGATTTCTAAATTGGTTTCGGAAATTCTAGTAGTATTTTTCCCCCTCATCGTCCTTTGATAATTCCCCGCTGAAGCTGTTGTTATATTCGTCATTGACTGATTTATAGCCGCCTATCTCCGAGCTTGATACTAAGACATCACGAGGCTTGGCGCCATCTTGCGGACCAATAACCCCATTCTCTTCTAGTATATCGAGTAATCTGGCTGCTCTGGCATAGCCGACTTTTAGTCTGCGCTGCAAAAGAGAAGCTGATCCTTTGCCGGCGTTAACGACCGTCTCAACCGCATCATTATACAAATCATCTTCATCTGTTCCCATGCCATTGCCAACTCCTCCTCCTCGACTCGCACCAAAAGATAGAATACTTTCATCGTACTGAGGACCTCCTTCTTTCTTGAGGAAGTCAGTAACCTTCTCAATTTCAGGGTCCGAAATAAAACACCCCTGAATACGACGGGGTTTAATTCCGGCGGCCATAAAGAGCATATCGCCGTTGCCAAGCAGCTTTTCGGCACCGGATATGTCGAGAATTGTCCTTGAATCAACTTGGGAAGCAGTGGCGAAAGCAATTCTAGAAGCGATATTAGCTTTGATTAGGCCAGTCAAAACATCGACCGATGGACGCTGAGTGGCAATGATTAAATGCATTCCTGTCGCTCTGGCCATCTGTGCCAATCTAACTATAGACCCTTCGACCTCTTTTGATGAAGTTGCCATCAAGTCGGCCAACTCATCGATAATAATAACCATATAAGGAAGTTTTCCTTCGGGCCCCGGAGCCACATTGTAGGCGATAATATTACGTTTGCCAAGCTCCGAAAACATCTTGTATCGTCTTTCCATCTCCCAGACAGCCCATTTCAAGGCTGAAACTGTCTTGTCCACTTCGGTGACAACCGGCGTAATCAAATGAGGAATGGCATTGTAACAGGTCAGCTCCACTCTCTTAGGATCGACCAACAATAGCCGTAGCTCCGCTGGTGAGTTATTATAAAGCAACGACGAAATTATGGCATTAATGCAAACAGATTTTCCAGAGCCGGTCGAACCAGCGATTAAAAGGTGGGGCATCTTTTCGAGATCGATAGAGACCGAGTCACCTGCAACGTCTCGACCAAGGGCCAAAGTCAACTTGCTCTTGATCGTCTTAAACTCAGGGGAAAATAGAATTTCCCGAAGCGTAACTTTAGCCGCTTTTTTGTTGGGTATCTCGATACCAACAGCATTTTTCCCCGGGATTGGAGCTTCAATTCTGATACTTTTTGCGGATAGAGCCAAGGCTAGATCATTTTGCCGTGCAACTATCTGGTTTAGCTTGACACCGGCTGTCGGCTTCAAGGTGTATTGAGTAACTGTAGGTCCAACATTAGCATCGCCAAGCTCAACATCGATATTGAAGGTGTTCAGGCATTTTTGGATCGCCTCGGCATTCTTATAGATGTTGCCTGGATCAGCCGTCTCATTCAAATTGTTCAATAATTCTACAGTAGGATAATGCCAAACAGTACCTTCCTTCTGATGTACGGGCGGATGAGCACTTTGGGCAACCTCAATAACTGTAGCCTTTGATTCAGCTTCTTTTGACGCCTTTCCGAGACCCAATCTCTTACGAACAGATTCGAAGACAGATACTCTGGGTTCCGTTCTATTGACGTTAACCCGGCCTGACTCACCGTCCTCTTTCTCCTTCTTGTCTCCCCATCCTAGAAAATCTGTTAAGGAAAATTCAAAAATCATCAAAATCGAAACACCAGCCATAGCAACCGTAAATAGAAAGGTCGGAAACAGACCAATAGCATTACGAAGAGGCACCGACAAGCCATGCCCAACCAAGCCACCGTATTGACCCCGACCACCAACTTCACCAGAAATTTCCGGCGGAACAAATAAGTGGATAAAAGTTGGAACGGAAAAAGCCAAAAGGAAGAGACCCAGAAACTCTGCGATACGATAAGAACCTTTGCCATCCTTATTTTTCCTTGGCTTGATCAGTATTATGCCCAGATACAACAAGACAGCACCAAAAATATAAGCCCCAAAGCTGCCAAATAGTTTAATTATTAATTTTGAAAAAAATAAACCCAAAACCCCTGATTTATCAAAGAAACCTAAGATAATGGTAACAGAAAATAATAGAATTACCGTCGCAAAAATCAATCGCCACGCCTGTGGCGAGAGGCCAAGAGACCAATCAAAGACGAAGTTACCCCAATCATCTTCCTTTTGATACCATTTTTGATTCGGTTTTTTCTTAGGGTGAAGTCGTTTTCTGCCCATTATTCCCTCTCTTCTAAAATTATTTCAACTTACTCTGATTATCCGATGATAACTATAAAAACCGTGCCGGCGCACTTTACTTTAATTATAGAATAAACAAGGCTTTGTTGCAAATAAAAATAAGGCTCTGTTATAAACCTATCCCTCAGCTCTATTTAAAGTTATTTCTCTATCACTATACCGTTTAGTACTCTAGCTGCCGCATAGCTAATATCAGCTTCGTAGAAAATTGATGACATGCAAACAGCGGTTGTGCCACCTTTTGCGTATACCCCTGAGTCAACTGACCTCGAACTACTGCTATCGGTTTTTAGAAGATAGCCTTTATAAGCCAGGAGCATGGAACTCCCAAAGTTTTGGCTGGTAAAGTCTGTATAGCTATCAGCATCCGCTAACAGATAGTAATCTTCAACCATTATCAGGATCTTACCGTCTTTAAAAGTTGGCTGTTCGAGATATTTGACTCCGTCGGAATAATAAATTCTCCCATCAACGTTGATATAAACCCCATTCTTATAAATAACAGACGGCTTGTTCAACTCCGGGGAAATACGCTGAGCTTCTACATAGCTATCGCCGGCAGGAATTAGAATTTTAGATCGATCAAAACTGCTCTTTGCACTGCATGAATCTGCCTTCACTCCAAAAAGACTAACAGAGGCAAAACCAAGCCCTAACGCGGCTACTAAAAATAAAGTCGAGCCGCCTAGAATCTTTTTATAAAAAAAGCTCATATCTCCTCCGATAGTAAATTACCGTTTTTTCTATGATACTGCCATTTAGAAGATGTTGCAAGGACACAATCGAGTCAAGGGAAATTTAAAATGCTCACAAGAAGTGGCTTCAATAATTTATTCTTGCTATTTAAACCGTATGCTAAACCTCAATAACTACAGGGATGACCATCGGTCTTCTCTCGGTTTCTTTGAACAGGAATTCACCTAATTCATCTCGCAATTTTTGTTTTGCGATTGAGAAATCGGGCTTCGCCCCTGTTTTTACTTGAGTATATCTGGCAAATATTTTCTTTACTTCGGCTCTGGCTTTGTGAACCAGATCCTCGCTTTCACGCATATAGATGAACCCGCGAGAAATAATATCCGGCGAGGTCAAAATCTGACCATTTTGATGATCGGCCGTAACGATAACGACGAAGATACCATCCTGCGCCATCGCTTTTCGATCCCGCAATACGATATTGCCGACATCGCCGACACCAAGACCATCAACCATTACGTAAGAGGCTGGTACACGCTTGTTTGTAACTTCGCCTTTACCCTTGCTAAATTCGATCACTTGACCATCATCGGCAACAAGACAGTGCTCTTCGTCAACAATGCCGATGCCTTGAGCAATTTGGCTGTGCAGCATTAATCTAAAACGTTCGCCATGAACTGGCATCAGATATTTTGGCTTGATCAGTGCAAGCATTAGCTTGATATCTTCCTGATTGGCATGCCCGGAAGTATGAACATCCATAAGTTTTTGGTAAACAACTTGGGCACCAGCACGGAAAAGATTATCCATCAAGCCCGAAACCGCACGCTCATTTCCCGGAATCGGCGAAGACGAAAGAATGACGAGATCGCCTTTTTTCATCTTGACCTGACGGTGCTCGCCTGTCGCTATCCTAGTCAGTGCCGCATTATCTTCACCCTGTGAACCCGTGCAGACGATTACAACCTTGTTATCTGGATATCTATTCAATTCTTTAACATCGATAATTGTGTTTTTTGGAACGATCAGTGCTTCAAGGGAGATAGCGATATCAACGGTCGTGACCATACTTCGACCGACAAAACAAACTTTGCGATCAAGCTTCTTCGATACATTTAAAATTTGTTGAATACGACCGATCAAAGTCGAAAAGGTGGACACGATCAGTCGATTTTGTGCATTTTCCATAACAGACATTAAGGAATCTTCCAAGACCTTCTCAGAGATGGAGACACCGGGTTTTTCAATATTGGTTGAGTCTGCCATCAATAGAATCGGTTTTTTGTCGCCAATTTTTGCAATAGCGGAGAAATCGACAGGTTTACCGTCTGCAGGAGTGTGATCAAATTTGAAGTCGCCTGTATCAACGATAACTCCTTCCGGAGTTGTGATTGCAAAACCCATCGCTTGCGGAATGCTATGGTTTACCTTGAAGCTCTCAATTTTGAAACAACCGAGCTGCAGCACATCTTCACCGGGTTTTATGGGCGAGAGCTTAGCTCTCTTGTCCAAACCAAATTCTTCGAGCTTGCTCTTGATAATACCAAGTGTAAGTGGCGCAGAATAGATAATCGGAGAGCCGATTTTTTCATAAACATAAGGGATCGCGCCGATATGATCCAAGTGGCCATGAGTGATAATCAGACCTCTAATTTTTTTCTTATTCTGTTCCAGGTAGCTAACATCCGGGATAACATAGTCAACACCCGGCATACTTTCGTCCGGAAACATAAAACCCATATCGACAATTAGAATGTCATCTTTGTATTCGATGACGGTACAGTTCTTGCCACCGGTTTCTTCAACCCCGCCAAGCGGAATAACTTTTAATTTTGGTTCGTAGAAAAACTTTGACTTGTTCAAGTCAACTTGTTGCGCGGTGTAGCGTGTCTCAACCGCATTGTTCTTCAGAGCAGAGTTCAGTTTTTGATCCCTCTCTTTGCTTTCGGTTTCTCCCACTTGGGCGGAACCTGTTTTTTTCATTTCTTCATTCATTTTCGTAAAGATCCTATAGTTAGTTCTATTTTTAAATCATTAAATTCTAAATTTGACTCAAACTTTCTTATTCAATTTGTCCCCTGCTTTTTGCTTTAAGCTTTAAGCTTTTGGCTTTTCTTCCCAGTTTGCCAAGAATGACCGGTATTTTCATGAAGTCATCAATTAGCGTTTTTCTTAAGGCCCCGTTATGTAGAGCTGCTGCCGGATGATAAAGAGGAAGGTAGACAATGCCGTTTAGCCGCTTCAATGCATGACCGTGTATTTTGGAAATACTTGGCATTCCGGGCAACATCTCTCTAGTCGCGTGACGACCAAGGCAGACGATCAAGGCTGGTTTGATAATTTCAATTTGGTGTAATAAATAATTTTTGCACTCTGTTTTTTCAGATTCTTCAGGGTCTCTATTCTCCGGAGGTCGGCACTTTAGGGTATTTGCTATATATACTTTACTCCGATCGAGACCTGCTTTTATAAGCATTTCGTCCAAAAATTTGCCGGCAGCACCGCAAAATGGAATACCGCTTAAATCTTCTTTAGCCCCCGGAGCTTCTCCCACAAACATTATTGAGGAACTGGAATTACCCTCTCCGAAAACTGTGTGCATCCTGGTCTTGCAAAGAGAGCATTTCAGGCAAGAAGATACTTCATGCCTCAACGCATTTAATTCTTTTTCTTTTTCCAGATCAATCATTAACAAATATCTATCGATAAAATAAAAAAATCAGATATAAAATGAGTCCATTCCCCTTCAAATATTGCTTGAAGTATAGCATAGCGTGAAGGAATTGTCAATTCACGAATATCTACCAGAGACTAGTTGCAGAATTAGCGGCCCGATTTACCTATCCAGAAATATTAAAATCTCCAGTCTCATACTTAAAAAACCATTAAAAAGTTCCGTTCGACTATGTATACCCTCAAAAACGGCTGCTTAGTATAAATCAAATTTTATGCGAGACTTCGCAGTCTACATAAATGAGAGGGTGATCGGCTTGATTTGGGTTGGGTTATATTGGAGAAAGAAAATAATATTTACTACTCCTTTTTTGATCATTTTCAACCTAATGGAACTGCCATCCGAGCTCTTTGATACAACCATAAAGTTATTTCCAGCTTCAAGAAGTTCGTAGTCCAGAGGATAAATACCGGTGCCATCTGCTTTAATAGTAAATTCCCTGTTCAAATCGGGAGCAAGAGTATTGTTGTCATCAGCGCTTCTTTGAACAGCAGACCCATTATCAATATATTGTATTGTCAGTCCTAGCTTTTCTTCGTCCATAACACCTGATATCGAGTTACTCAAATCAAAAACTTTAACGGCATGACCCAACATATCAAATTCATATTTAATACCTTCGCTGGAACAAGCTGCAAAGTTACCATTTGCGAGGGCATATATCTCTGAGGCCCCTTCAATTGGATTATTTGGATAGTTCTCGATTATGTACAAGGAATTATCAAAGCTAAAAGACTTCGAAAGGTTTTGGATCAACATCTTATCATCTACGGCATACTCTTTCGGATAATCGGTTTTATCTCCATCTGGGTCCCAAGCGTATGTTTTATAATCATGTGTTAACTTCATGGTGCCAGAACTGTCTCTCCCTGCATAAAAAAGGCCGGTTTTCTGACTTGTTGTAACCGCATAGACAAATACTGAGTCGTCGTCAGCGCGATAGGGAACGTTTAAATCTGCAATCTTTTTGGCCTTAAAATATCCATGGCTAGTCTTTAGAATTGCCTTTCCTTCTTGTATGGCGGTATTTACATCACAAGACGATCCAGCAACGTCACCCTTGATACTGATTTTTTTAGCGCCATAAAAACCGCCGCCGACTAAAATTATGACAGCAAAAATAACAGCAAAGAGAACTTTATCTTTTATCATGCCTCCTCCCGATTATTATATTTACATCATAATCCTAAAGGAACATTCAATGCAAACCCAATAGCACACATCCAACAGTGATCGGTGCAAAAATCGCTTCCACAGTCATCACTTTCCAGCGACAATAAAAAATACCTTCCGATTACGGAAGGTATTTTTATGATTCTATTTCAATGTTTGTCTTGTATTCGGTGAGTTCTCAATGGGCCGAGACAACTACTATATTAACGACTAATGAGGCTAATTGAGCGAATAATGATGGTATTGGCTTAATCCGCTTTTTTCGCTATTAGCATGTTTAAACTATTTCTGCTCTATACCCTTCATCGTTAGACCTATCCGGCCTTTCATCGGATCAACTTCTGCAACTTTTGCAGTTACCACTTGCCCTACTTTCAATTTATCTGAAACTTTTTCAATTCTCTCCATTGAGATCTGAGAGATATGAATCATACCATCAAGCTTTGGCGTCAGCTGCATAATAGCGCCGATCTCTTTTCCTGTCATTCTATCCTTCTTAATGTCAACAATTTGTCCGGTGAATACTTCGCCGACAGTTATATCCCGAGTCATCGCTTTTATCATCGAAATTGCTTTCTCGCCCATCTCCGGATCAACCGAGGAAACCATCACTGTGCCATCGTCCTCTATATCAATACTAATTATTTCCTTGCCACCGCACTCTTCGACAAGCTTCTTGATAGTCTTTCCTCCTGGTCCAATTAGCTCACCGATCTTGTCAGGATTAATTCTGATGGCCTCTATCTTAGGCGCATATTTTGATAATTCTTTGCGAGGCTCAGGGATTACAGCGAGCATCGCTTCCATAATTTCCATCCGACCTTTTTTGGCTTGATCGAGAGTATCTTTGATGATATCGAAAGTAAGACCACAGATCTTTGTATCCATCTGGATAGCGGTAACTCCATCTTTCGTACCTGCAACCTTGAAATCCATATCTCCGGCAAAATCCTCTAGCCCTTGAAGATCCGAAAGAACCTTATATTCTGAAGCGTCAGGGCTTGTGACCAAGCCCATAGCAATCCCAGCTACCGGTTTCTTGATTGGTACACCCGCGTCCATCAGCGCCAAGGTTGATGCACAGGTTGCTGCCATTGAGCTAGAGCCGTTTGAGCTTAGGATTTCGGAAACAAGTCTAATCGTGTATGGAAATGACTCATCGTCAGGAATCATTGGTTTCAGGGCTTTTTCAGCCAGATAACCATGTCCGAGCTCACGTCTACCGGTACCACGAATTGGTTTAACTTCACCTGTTGAAAATGGAGGGAAATTATAATGATGCATAAACCTCTTGGTCGACTCACCTTCCATCGTGTCTATCAACTGTTCCATTCCAGGAGAAGCAAGTGTTGCAACAGTCAGTGATTGAGTCTGGCCACGGGTAAATAAGGCTGATCCGTGAGGACGAGGTAATAATCCGACTTCAATATTGAGTGGACGAATTTCCTCCATACCTCGACCGTCGGGTCGGACACCATTTACAAGTATCATCTCCCGAACCTGTTTTTCAACAATCTTTGAAAAAGCACTCTTGATGTCGATCTGCTTGTAGGATCCCTCCAAAGTTGAAAGAACTTCCTCCTCATAAGACTTCAACATCAACGCACGTTCTTCTTTATCCACTTCGGCTAATGCATCTTTGATCCTATCCGCTACAAGATTGGAAACTTCAGCTTTAACACCGACAGTTTTCTCTTCCTCCTGCTCGATAACTTGACGTTGATGATCTTCAGCAATTTTGTGCTGAATATCGATAGCAGCCTGCATTGCCTTATGCCCGAAATCAATGGCTTCGAAAATCTTTTCTTCTGAAATTTCATTTGATTCTGTCTCAATCATCATAATGCGGTCTTTATTGGCGGCAAAAGTCAAATTCAAGGCTGATTTCTCAACCTGATCCTCCGACATATTTAAAACAAACTTATTGTCAATCAGCCCGACATTGACTGAGGCAATCGGACCCTTAAAAGGTGCATTTGTCTGCATTAGAGCGGCTGAAGCGGCAATTGTGCCAATCACATCCGTATCGATCGAGCCGTCATAAGATAAAACGGTAATAATTATCTGGACATCATTTCTATATCCCTTGGGGAAAAGCGGTCTAATCGGACGGTCAATTTTTCTGGAGGCCAAAACGGCGGCATCCGAAGGGCGACCTTCACGCTTGATAAAACGGCTTCCGGAAATCTTGCCAGCTGCGTAGAATCTCTCTTCATAGTCCACCATCAAAGGGAAAAAATCCGCCCCGTCTTTTGGTTCCGGCGCAACTACCACTGTCGCCAAAATGACTGTATCTTCATATTTTGCCGTCATCGAGCCGCTGGCGAGTCCGGCCAGTTTTCCAGTCTCCAGAGTTAATGTTTTCTCGCCAAAAGCTACCTCGTAGGTACGAGGAGCAAATTCCAACTTCTTGATTGCCATGCAATCCTTTCAGCCAGTATAGAGTCAAGAGTATAAAGTATCGAGTTACCAGTATTATATAATACTTTTAACTTCATACTTCATACTTTGTCTTAATGCTCTGTCTGGCATTACTAATTTATAAAGTGCAAGCCACAACTTATTAGGTTGTGACCTGCAACTTTAGAAACTATTTCTTAAGGCCCAAATCAGCAATTATTTTCTGATATTTCTCTTCTTCGTTTTTTCGAAGGTAGTTTAGGAGCCGTCTGCGTTTGCCAACCATCATTAAGAGGCCGCGTCTTGAATCAAAATCCTTCTTATGCTCTTTCAAATGACCGGTCAAATCTGAAACTTTCTTTGTGAGGATTGCTATCTGAACCTCAGTTGAGCCTGTATCATTCTTGTGGGTTTGATACTTCTTAATCAGGTCATCTTTCTTGACTGTGACCTTCTCGCTGCTTTCTTTCTTAACCATTTTTCCTTTCAGCTGCTAAGCAAAGCGTACTTTCGTTTATAAAGTTAAAAGTTTAAAGCTTACAAGGTAATTGGTAATGACATTACAACTTGGCTTTATGGACTTTATGAACAAAGCGCCCTGCGGCAGTTTCTCCCCTTATTAATTGTTACTATTATTTATAACCTAAATCTAATATCTTTTCAAGAGAGAAATCTATTATTTTGTGAGTTTATCCTGGTTATCCTGATAATCCTTGATCCGTTGGATAATTTGAGTGCAGGATTTTTCGAGAGAAGACTCTTTCAATTGAAAAGCAGCAGCGTTCGGATGACCACCCCCTCCGAATAAGCGGGCAATTTCTGCAACGTCTTTCGTGCTTACAGTTGATCTCAGAGAACCATGTAGATCACCGTTCTTCTCCGAAAGGAGCAGGGCGAAATCGACACCCGAGGCTGTCTTCAAGAGTTCATCGATAACCCCGCTTGATTCTTCCTCGGCTGCCCCAACCTCCAAATAGTCTTTCTTCTTCAACTGTGTCCAGACAAAGCGGTAATTTTGCTCATCGCGGAGACTTGATAGGGCACGTCCCCATAACCGCAAGGTGGAAAGAGCTTTCGTCTTATAAATATTCTTAATAATATCCTGTTGGCGCCCGCCAAAAGCGACTAATTGGGCCGCAACAGTTAGAGATTTTGGTGTAGTATTGGTATTTTGGAAAGAATTGGTATCGGTGATTATACCGGTCAGTAGCGCTGTTGCGATAGGCTCGGTGATAAATTTGGCATCACCTGCCAAAGCTTCCAAAACAGAAACCAGAATTTCAGCAGTCGAAGTTGCAGTTAAATCCACCAGATTAATTTTTCCGAATTGATCGTTACCGGCATGATGATCGATATTAATAACCGGTACGTCATAAAAAATTTCCGGATTTTTCTCATACGGAGAGCCTATACGATCCAAATCGGGGGAATCAAGAACAACAATTGCTTCAAAATGGAAACCGCCGCTTTCGCATAAAAGCATACTTCTATCAAATTGGCCTCCCTCCGGAGAGATGATGAATTGCAGCTTATTCTCTATAACTTTGTACATTATTTTGTCTGCTTTTACCTTTGAGACATCGAGTGAGATAATAAAATCACGGTTACCGGTAAAGTTTTGACCGATATCTTTCATTTCAGGCAAATAATCATAGACAGCCGGCGCAGGATCGCAACAAACTGCAGTGACATCTTTGCCCATCTTTTTTAGAGAAAGATAAAGCGCCAAAATACTGCCCAGCGCATCGCCATCCGGGTTTTTGTGAGTCAGAAGTAAAATTTTCTGGCTATTTTTCAGAATATCAACCACTTGTTGTTTCGGGGATAACTCCATATAAAAAGCCAATGACTAATTGATCTATTGAGCTAATAATAATGAATTTTCCAGCATTAGCTTTATTTGGCCTTATTCGCCATTAGCTTAATCAGGAAACTAGTTAGTTTAGCAAAAATCGATTAAATGTCAAGCGGAAAAGATATTTTGGATGAAATGGATCATATCCCAAAATTACTAATGGTATAGATCGCTTATTTCCAGGGATAGATAATTACAAACAAGAGCTGGTTTGTGCTATAATCAGAGATAATAAAGAATTAAAAAAGGAGACGTATGAGCGAGAAAAGACTATATCGTTCCTGCAAGAACAGGATGATAGGCGGAGTCTGTGGCGGGATCGGAGAATATTTTGAAATTGATCCTGTTCTAATAAGGCTAATCTTTGTTCTGCTTCTTTTTACAAGCATTAGTTTTGTTCTTTATCTCATCGCTTGGATTATCATTCCTGAAGGCCCGAACTGCCAATCCGATAAGAGAAGCGAGGAGAGTGTAGAATATGAGACAAAGGAGAATGATAAAGACTCAACGTATAAACCGCTTACCAAGAGTAATGTAATTATCGGCTCTATAATCGCAATTCTCGGGCTACTTTTCCTAATCCAAAATATCTCAGGCATAAATGTGTGGGCAAATTTTTGGCCTGTTATCCTAATCGGGATCGGTCTTATGTTGATCTTATCGAGTACCAAGGAGAAGAAATGAACCTAAATATTAATAGAATCTTCTGGGGAATAATTGTTTTATTCCTCGGTCTGATATTGATGGGCCTAAACCTACACTGGTGGGGAATTGAAATCTGGTATTCCCTGTTCCTTTATTGGCCAGTTTTGCTGATAATTTTAGGATTTAAGATAATCGGCGGCAGAAACATAGTCGCCTCTTTTATAGTAATAATTGTTTTCGCACTCCTGGCAGCCGCTTTTCTTTTGAATATTGGCCAGATAAGAGAAGTAAAAAACGAGCAGACAGTATCAACCCAGACTATAACTGCTCCAAATCCAGAGTCTGTTTCCAATTTAAACTTGAACCTTGACCTTGGAGCAGCAAAAATTATTCTAGGATCTTCGAAATCTTTGAGTACCCCCTATACAATAGATGCAGATGGTTTCGGTAATCTGGAGACAAGCGATCAAAGATCAGGAGGAGTTTTGACTACTAGGATAAAAGAGGATGTAAACAATTTTTTCTGGCAGAGAAATCGCAAAAGAGAGATGAACTTGATTATCAAGGAGAATTTACCCCTTTCTATGGTTGTCAATACCGGAGCAAGCCAACTAAATATGGATTTTGAGAGAATTAAATTGGAAAAAATTTCAATTAATTCGGGAGCAACCGACGCTACAATCAAGGTAGGCACATTAAACCCTAATGTCAAAATTGATATTTCAACAGGCGCTTCTAGCTACGTCTTATCAGTACCGGAGAGATTTGCTCTTTCTATCATCAACGAATCAGCACTCTCGGATACGAATATTAAGAACCTCGGGTTAACCAAAGAAAATAATAAATACAGAAGCAATGATTTCGAGGTAAACCCCCAAAAAGTAGAAATTACTTTTAGCGCTGGAATATCTCACCTAGAGATAATCAGGTATTAAGAATTATTATATTGCCAACTAGCGGCTTAAGTGGTAGCTTGGAAAATAATTAAAATTTTTAAATATTGAGGAATTTTTTATGTATGCAGTTATTATGGCAGGTGGTTCAGGCACCAGACTATGGCCGATGAGCCGAGAACAGCGTCCCAAACAGCTTCACAAATTAATTTCGAACAAAACGCTTCTGCAAGAAACATACGAACGTATAATTAAGGCTGTACCAGAAAAGAATGTTTATGTTTCAACTATCCGGAAATTTATTGATGAGGCAAAAAAACAGCTTCCAGATCTTCCAGATGATCACTTCATCGTAGAGCCAGCACCCAAGAATACAGCGCCAGCTTTTGCTTACATTTGTAAGTATTTGCTAAAGAAAGATCCTGACGCCAGCATAGCCACCATTGCCTCCGACCATCTCATCAAAAACACCGATGCTTTTGTCGAAACTATAAAAATTGGCAAGAAGGTACTCGAAAAACATCCCCACCATCTTACTGCTGTCGGCATTAACCCAAATTTTCCAAGCACCGAACTAGGATACATGAAAATTGGTAAAGAGATAAGCCGAATAGATGGCCGGCAAGTCTTTGAAATCGAAGAGTTTACAGAGAAACCAGATTTAAAAACAGCTTATCAATATGTTCAGGGCTGGAATTATCTATGGAATGGCGCCTACTACTTCTTCAAAGCTAAGGAAATGCTTAACTGGATCGGCGAATTTCGCCCGGAAATAATTCGAACGATTGATATGATCAGCGATATTGAAAACTCCGATAGTCCGATGGCAGAGACTAAAATAAATGATTTGTATAGCAAACTAGACTCAGAGCAAATAGAGAACGCCATTATTGAAGACACAGGTTTCAAGAAATTTCTCTCGATTCCTGCTGATTTGGGATGGAGTGATATTGGCACCTGGAGCACGCTTTGCGATGTTCTTTTGAGCAATTACTCAGCTCACATTATCTCCCGAGGAAATCATATAGACATTGATAGTAAAAATAGCTTGATATATGCAAACAATAAACTGATAGCCACTATCGGCCTTGAAGATTTGATCGTTGTCGACACCGACGACATTATGTTTATTGCCAACAAAAACAAAGCCAATGATGTCAAAAAACTTCTTACTAAATTAAAGGCAGAGGGCAAGCATCCCTATTTATAACGGAAAGCAACAATGGCAAACGAACAAAAAAACCTTGAGAATTTAGTCAAAAAAATGGCCAGACGCTCCCCCAATACCATTCCGGTTGGGAGAGATCTTACAGATATTTTTGGTCGACAGCTAAAGATCGGGGCTAGCGGTCACCAAATCATTTATCAAAGAGCTCTGAAATTTTTAGCAAGATTGCACAAAGATGAAGCTTTGGAAAATATGCTTCGAGGACAGGTGATGTGGTATGATATCCGTTCCTCTGTCTGGCGCGAAAATCCCGAGCTAACAGTTTTATTCGCCTTGGCCTATGCTTCAGTGCTGATAGAAAGAAGTGGACAAGAGACAGGTCATATTATTAACATTGCCGTAGATTGTTACGAAAAACACTACGACTCAATGTCGATATTTGCCGACACACTTATTCAAACAGGCATCGTCAGGGATGGCGGAATAATTTACTGGGGTGTGCAAAATGGTGGGGCCATACGCAATCTTTCAGAATTTATGTATGCTTCTACCGGACACGGCGGCAACTGGATTTACGGAACGATGAGCCATAAAGCCGATGATTACCTTGGGGCGAAATTCGGGATGCTTGGAAAAGTCTTTTGCGGACCAGATCTGATGCAAGATTTTTACGGCAAATTCATCAAAGGTGAATATCCCGATTTAATAGGGGTAAACAACCCCAAAGACTTTGCTGTAACCGTCGGTGATCTTACCGCAAATAACATCGATATCTGTGAAGATTTAGTTAGGGCAAGAACAGGAACGGCGGTCCCCAAGAATGAGTTATTGAAGGGTTTGGAAATTGGTTTTAACATGTCAGGCAGCCCAGTCGGGAAAAACCTAGTTGAAATTCTCAGAGCCTTTGGCGCCGAGGTCGAAGTTCAAAATGAAAAATTAAATTCAAATTTCCAATTAGAAAATATCATCGACCCGAATGAGCATGAATCAGCTCCGATGAAAGCGCTGAAAGAAAAGGCCGAAAAAGATGGCCGGATATATTTAGCCCTGGATCCTGACGGAGATCGTGGCAGTATCATTGCATTAAACGCTACAGGTAAAGCTATTTCTCTCACAGGCACAGAGCTTTTGATGCTCGCACTGGAAAACCTCGCTACGTACAATCCTGATGGCCTTGAGCATGCAATTATTTATGACATGAGGACCGGGATAAGCGCAAATCTTCTGACGGAGGCCCTAAAAAGCCGCAATTATAAAGTCAGCACGATAGCTTCTGAGCCCGGTTATCCCTTCTTTATGGAATTAATGAGCAAACATAAAGATGCGGTAATCGCCGTCGAAAATACCAACCATGCCTTTCTGACGCCTATGACGAATCCTATTTGGGGCGCACCCAAATTTTATCCCTTGGTTCAGGGCGGAGATGACGCGGCGATTTTCCTGACTTATATTTTGGGACTCTCTGCACAAATCTGGCATAAGAGCCCTATGCAGCAACTTGAATATCTTCAAAAGGAATACGATGTTCCCCAAACCATTATCAGGGAATTCAAGCCGGGGTTAGACAAAAAAGATGGATTGTTGAAGTATGATATTGCCAACAAAATGTGTAAAATTGCTAAAGATAATATAAATCAGACACCGTTGCTAAAGATAGACACGATGAACAGCGGAATACGTGTGACGGACAATGCAAAAGAAGCTATGGTTTTAGTCCGTTACTCCAACACCGGTCCTACCTTCACTGCTTCGAGCGAAGCACTTACAAAAAATAGCTCTGATATGATCTTCTCTTTGGGAGGAGCGATAATGCAAAAAGCGGTTAACAATGTTATAAAAGAAAAAGGCGCTTTTGATTTTTCATGGAATGATTTTGCACCGTTTGGTAATCTAAGCGAAGCTGAAGCTGACAAAATAATAAGCGACTATAATAAAAGTTAAACAGAAGGTTTTTATGGCAAAGATTTTGGTTACAGGAGGGGCAGGATTTATCGGTTCAAACTGCTGTAATATTTTGACAGCCAAGGGTCATGACGTCACAGCATTCGATAACTTATTCTTGGGGAAAAAAGAAAATCTGACTGAAGCAGTTAAATTTGTTAAAGGGAGTGTCTTAAATAGAGATGATTTGGAAAAAGCCGGCACTGACTTTGACTATATCGTTCATCTGGCAGCTGCTTCTTCTGCTCCTATGTTTGAAGAAGATTTAAAAGGATCCTTCGAAAATAATATCGTCGGCCATATCAGCGTTCTTGATTTTGCAAAAGACACTGGAGTTAAGAAGGTGGTTTTTGCCTCGACCAGCTCAATCTACGGTAATAATCCGACGCCACTCACAGAAGATCAGGAAGTAACACCGCCAAATTTTTACGCCGTTACTAAACATGCCCAAGAAGAATCATCAAGAGCATACAACAAGCGCTATGGCCTCGAAATTATTGCCTTCCGCTTTATGAGCATTTATGGTTTGAATGAAGATCATAAAGGTAACTTTGCTAATCTCGTTTCTCAATTTATCTGGATGATGGAAAAAGGCGAAAGACCAACTCTTTACGGCGATGGTACACAGGAACGGGACTTC
The DNA here is from genome assembly GCA_041674765.1 of Patescibacteria group bacterium. GTDB lineage: Bacteria > Patescibacteriota > UBA1384 > XYA2-FULL-43-10 > 1-14-0-10-43-13 > JBAYVE01. Next base: position 137,248 of record JBAYVE010000001.1, on the reverse strand, counting down.
ACCAATGTGAAAGATGTCGTGCAAGGTATCGAAAGAGCAATATTGAATGATAAAAAGTACGGTTTTACTGTTTTCAATATTGGCACTAATAGTTCAATCAATCTGATACAACTTGTTGAAATAATAAACAAAGTTACTGGAAAAAATATAGAACCAGAGCTAATACCAAATCCTGTCAAGGAGGGCTATATCAAGAACCAACTAGGCGACCTGACCAAAATCTCAAAGGAGCTTGGTTATATCCCAACAGTGACGTTGGAGGATGGGATAAAGGAAATCTATGACCGTCTACAGGAAAGAAAGCAAACCGATACAGCCCCAGAAGTAGCAATGGCCTAATAATAAATCATTAAATGGCAATTATTTAAGGGTGGTATTCGAATAGACAACTTAGTACAACCTTTTATTCTAAGATCGATCATATAGAAAAATCAATCCGTGATTCTCTAAAACCCTATTAAATGTATTTATTCTTCGAATGGTACTCTTAAAAATGAGAAGTCTGTCGGTACTAATAGGTGACCGAAGTTCTCGTCGTTCCTCTTCGAACAATAAGAAACAGGAAAATAGCAAGGTTTTCGAAATTACGGAATCAATGTCTTTACAATCTCGCCTCTTTCTGATAAAATAACCAGTAGAATTAGAAAATTAAGAATTTCTAATGTTCAAGTCAATTCCAAATGTAATTAATCAATTATTTAATTAGGATTTGATTAAAAAATTAGTAATTAGAAATTAGGATTTTAAAGATATGCCGATTATTAAATCAGCCAAAAAATCACTTCGTGTTTCCGAAAAGAAAAAGGCCATTAATGACGTTACCCGCGCCAAGGTTAAGAGTGCGGTCAAAGGTTTGAAGATAGCCGATAAAGCCGGTGAAGCTACTTTGGAAACTCTAGCAAAGGCGTACAAAGAACTCGATCTTGCCGCTAAGAAAAACGTCATTCACAAGAACAAAGCAGCCAGACTAAAGTCACGTTTAGCAAAATCAATCAGCACAAAATAGTACTCTCCTAGCAAATAAAAAAATCGCCCCTCAGACCGGGCGATTTTTTTGAAGTTTTGATTATATGTTATTTTCTAGATATCTTTGGCGAGCATAAACCGTGGTAATATAACCGCTGTTGATGTGCCTAAAATAAACCGTGTCTCTACCGGACCAAAATATCTCGAGTCGTTGGAAACTGGTCGGTTGTCGCCCAAAACAAAATACTCATTATCTTTTACAATCCAAGTTCCCTCAGGATCGGTGGAGACACCGGGAGGAATATAATTTTCGCTAAGTTGTTTCTTGTTTATATAGACCTTGCCTTGATAGATGTCTACTCTCTCGCCAGGCAATCCTATGATGCGCTTAACATATTTTCTTTTGTCAGGATCTCCAGGGTAACAGAGGACAACAACCTTACCTCTAGGATATATAATACCCGTACCGTTCTTTTGCCATAAGACAAATTCTCTATCATGATAATTTGGCTCCATCGAAGGTCCATCGACGACAAAAACGGAAACCCAGAGAGTATTGGCAAGAATTATTACAATAAAAGCAAATATTATCCATTTAGCCAAATCAAAAAGTACGCCCCCTCCATAAACTATTTTTGATAGTAAATTTCTGATAAATTCCATAAATTATTCTACACCAGGCTCTCGTGAGGCTGTTAAATTCCTAGCAACATAGGAAATTATCGGAAAAAGGGACAGGCAAAAATCCTGTAAATCCAACCCCCTTTTATCTGACAAATACCACTCCGGCAAAGAAAAGTTCTGTTCTGAAAACCTTTTCGCCCACAATACTTCACAATTCAATACGATAGCATAGGGTAAATATTTTTGAAAAAGTCCAAAGTTATCATAAGAAAAAGAAATTTTCTCTTTGTCTGTCAAAAAATTGCGGAAACCTAACCAATTAATCAGAGCTTCCTGGCCTAGATTTGTTCTAATCGGGATATTTTTGGCCATTGAGAAAATAATCATAGTGGTGGCTGCCATACCAAGCCAGAAGAAAACGATAAAAGGCGGGTTCCTGAAAAGGAAAAGGCTCATAAAAAATCCAACCATACTAATTAGCAAGGAGAAAACAGCGATTGTCCGATATTTATAATGAATCTTTTGAGGGTTCATCTTAAAGTAGCCAAGTCTTGTGGACAACGAATATATATCTCCGGTTAGAAGTGTCATCTCCTTACTATAAAGGTTGGTATCAATTCCCTTTTGTAAATCCTTTTGTGTCGCAGAAACAGATCCACCGGAAAATATTTTCAGCAGTAATACTTTTTCATAAGGTAGTAATCGGCTGTCAAATTTGTTCTTTGCAAACGCAAACCCCCGGTCCCTATCCATAATATAAATTACTCCTCGCTGAGCCAGATCCACCAAAGTGGCTGCAATTTCTCTTGAAGAAACTCTCTGACTGTATAGGGCGCCGACTATGGCTGGCGGCAAACTTGCCGGCGGTGCCTCGGACTTTTCAGCGGTGATAAGACTTTTATTGCCTCTTGCCAAATGACGGAGAAAAAAGATCATAATAATGAAGCTGATCAACGGGATTATAATACCAATAATTATCCAGGCATCGTACTTCACAAGATTCAAGAGATTTACAAGAGAAAGCACCAAGGGATAATCTATTGTTCCTTTTGGCATCTTTGCTATAACGGAAACAGTCGCCTGAGGAGAAATACCACTCGCCTCATAAATTATTGTTTTTGCATCCGATCTATAGGCACTGACATAGTCCACACCATGTATGCCTTTGATATCGATTTCAGTCTTATCCGCTATGTCCTTTGGCAGGGTCAGAGCGATAGTGGCCGATCTATAGAATTGACCGGGTGCATCTATTATCGGGAAACGAACCTCATCATTGCCACCAGCCCGGCTAACATATTCCTTGGACTTCTTTCCATCAATGAATATCGATCCATTTTCCCTAACATCTACTGTGATATTGAGCGCTTCTAGACCTATCTCTGAGATGAAGGTTCTGAGATCTGCTTTGAAGTAGCTGTATCCAGAAAAAGAGACGGAGAGTAACAGGAAAAATACAGCAAAAGCAATAAACTTACGCCAATAAAAACCCAAAACAGGGCTTTTCCTTTTTTTAGTTACGATCGCCAATTTCCCTCCCTATAAATTCTGGCTCTTGTTATCAAATAACACAAATTGCTTGATAACTAATTATTAGTTTACCACTATTTGCAAAAATCTTCTATCAACAACGTCAACGCCAACTTCGGCTCCAGCTGGCCTGTTTTTATCTTTACGTCTGTAGTTTGCAAGAGTAAATAATTCCTGACCAATTTTCTGAAAGTAAAATTATGCAAGAATCCTGATGCTTTCTGTATTACAAATGGATGCACCCCAAGCTCTTTGCACATCGATGGCTGGCTGATCCTACGAGCAGCCATGCTGCTTACTAAGAGCATTATCCGGAATTGGAATATTACCAAATTGAGAATTGCCAACTCCTCCTCGCCCTTCAGCGACAGGCTGTGGAGAACTGAAAGAGCTTTTTTGAGATTCTTGGACGAAATTGCATCAGTTAAGTCAAATATTTTGTCTTTTTCGGGAATGTCGATAATTTCAAAGTCAGCGACAGCTATCTCCAACCGACCTTCAGATTGGGCAAATGAGGCGAGTTTATGAATTTCATTTTGTAAATTCCAAAGGTCTGATCCCAATGAGAAAGACAATCTGGCGGCAGTTGCCTGAGACATTTCCATTCCGTTTTTCTTAGCCTCCTGGCAGATCCATCCGGTCAATTTCGTACCTACTAGCGGCTGAAAAAACCTGGAAGTCTCAAGTTTACTTAATGTTTTGAAAAGACCGCTCCGCTTATCGGGTGCCCCGAACTCAATAAAATAAACGTCATTTTGGTCAGGAACCTTCGACAGATAACTGACTATCTCTTTCTTCAACTCATTATCACTATTTTCGAGAAGCAAGTTCTTTATGATTATCAGTCTTTTGCCGCCAAGGAATGGTAAAGCTGAAGCGTTGGCGGCAAATAATTCCTTGGTCATGGTCGATCCTGAGAACTTGGCCAAGTTAAAATCGGAGCCTTCTGATTTGACAAACTCGACTTCTATTCCCTTCATGGCCTCAAGGAGTGAAAATGTATCTTCGCCGTAGAAAAAATTGATCATACCTTAGTTTGTAAAGTTAAAAGTTTATAAAGTTTATAAAGTTTATAAAGCAAATCTTCCCAAACTTTCTACTTTACAAACCTTAAAAACTTTATGAACTACTTCGCGTTTGCCCAATTGTCTCCGATCCCAATACAGACTTCAATTGGTACACAGAATTTGACCACGCTGACCATCGTCTCTTCAACAATTTTGGCGATTTCTTCGGCATTCTTTCCAGGAACTTCGACAACAAGCTCATCATGGACAGTAAGCAACATTCGGGGTCCAATGGTCGATTGGTCAGTTGGTCTTTTGGTCTTTTTGTCTGTTAATTTCATAGTCAAATTATTCTGTTGACTATCAGACTGTCTGACTATCAGACTGTCTGACTGGAACTTTCTATCCATTTCTATCATCGCCAATTTAAGTAACTCCGCTGCCGTACCCTGAACCGGCGCATTGATGGCCATCCGCTCCTCCGACTCGGCCAGGTAACGATTACGTGAATTAATTTCGGGCAGATAACGGCGGGTGCCAAAAAGTGTTTCAACATAGCCCTCCGTATGCGCCATCTCGATCATTTCATTGATATAATTCTTGATCCCCTTGTGAACATCAAAATATTCTCGAATATATTTACCAGCCTCCTCAGTATCAATGCCCAGAGATTGCGATAAGCCGTATGGGGTTTGGCCATACACGATGCCAAAATTGACTCCTTTGGCTTTTCGGCGCATATCTGATGTGACTTTTGAAACAGGCACTTTAAATATTTCCGAAGCAGTTTTGGTATGGATATCTATACCTTCTTTGAAAGCTTGGATCATCGCTTCGTCTTTCGCCAAGCAAGCAACAATTCGAAGTTCGATTTGAGAGTAATCAGCCGCAATTAATTTCATTCCAGGAGCCGCGACAAAAGTGCTTCTCACTTCCTCGCCGTATTTGCCGCGGATCGGAATATTCTGCAAATTTGGCTCAGACGAAGTCAGCCGACCGGTCGAAGTTTCCAGACCATAAGTCGTATGCAGACGGCTATTTTCATCAACCAAGATTGGCAAAGGCCGCAAATATGTTGAAATTAATTTGGAGAGCTCACGGTATTCCAAAATGGGAGCAATGATTTGGTGCTCATCTTTTATCTTGAATAATTCGCTCGCGGCAGTAGAAACGCCTGATTTTGTTCTTTTTAGACCATCGACTGGCAATTTCAGCTGATTGAATAATACCTCTGCCATTTGCACTGGCGAGCCGATATTGAACTCTGAGCCGGCTAATTTGTAAATCTCCGCTTCAAGTTCTTTTAACCTCTCGCTCAATTTATCATCCAGACTCTTTAACCGATCACAATCAATCATAATACCAGCCTCTTCCATCTTGCGAAGAACGGGTTTGATTGCTGAATTTATTTCCTCCGAGGTAATCTCGGGGATAATAATGCCCAACTTTTTTGCTTTTGCTTGAATATGCATAAATCACCTATGAAAATTATAAACCCCACCTAACCTCCCCTAAAAAAGGGGAGGAAATAAATTATATCTTCTTAATTACTTCCTCGAAAATGTCGAGAACCCCTAACCAGATAACCTTTAATGCCTCTTCTTCCTCTACCCAAAAAGCATCACGAACTTCCTCTAAGTTTGGAGACACGTCGGCATTGTCATTTACCTTCACCAAATATACATTTTTCCTGATTCTTCTGCCAGCTCTAGTCGGATGGTTCCCATAAACAAAGTCGTTAATAATACCGGTGTCGGAAATTGAATATTGGTCCGGATTTAAATTCAACTCTTCGTCAATCTCGCGGACAATGGTGTCGTCAGTATTTCTATCGATCTCCTCTGTCATTCCGCCCACAAAACTAATATTGCCGCTGATTTTTTGCTTAACCATCAAAAATTCCCGCTTGACATCTTTGTCACGGTAAACGATAGCCTCAGCTCCTGTTAGACATTCATCTTTTGTCTCTTCTGTCATTTTAAAATAATAAATTAATTAATCTGCCAAAAAGTCTTTGGACCCGGCAAGTCCGAACCGATGAATTTCAAATCGATCATGTCTTTGAAATCACTGATCATCAATCCGACACCGATGGCGATCAGATATGCCGCCCACCTTTTCCGGCGGTAAATAATTCCTGCAATAATTGCTATCGCCCCATAAATCCAATGATGCGGGACATTTAAATCCCCGCCCAAAATATGCCCTATTCTTCCAACGACAAAAGCCCCGAATGCTAGCAGTAATAGTATTATTATTTTTTTAATCAATTTAGTCATTTGGAATTTAGATTTAATTAGAAATTACTGCTGAGATCTAAAGCAGTTTCAGTTGATCGTCTTTTTCTTTTTGCGCCTTCGCTTCTTTTGTTTTTGGTTCATCTGCAGGAATAACGCCAAATCTTTTTAGCAATGAAGTAAATTGCACCTCTTTGAAGAACTCGATTAACTTGCCCTTGTCATAATCCCCCCACTCACAATCTTTAAGTTTGAAATCAACCGGCACATCACGGCGTATAGTTGCTAATCTTTGAGACAAGAAGGCCTGATCCTTATACTCGAAAAGAAGCTTTGCGATTCTTTGCCTTATATTCATCTCTTTTTCAATTTTAATAAGAATGCTTGGTAAATCTTCAACCTCCAAATTACAACCTCCATTCATTTTTTCAACATCCAAAACTTGAGATTTGGAATTTGATACTTGATTGGTTGTTGAATATTGGGCGTTGGATATTTCAGCAATTTTCTCATACAATTTCTCCAGTGTATCAAATCTTTGCAGCAAATCTATCGCCGTTTTAGGACCAATCCCCGGAACTCCGGGAATATTGTCAGACGGATCGCCGGCAAGGGCTTTCAAGTCTATAAAATCCTCTGGATCCAAACCCCATTCTTCTTTAATTACAGCCCGATCAACGATTTGAGCCGATTGCAGACCATGTTTCAAATTATAGACGAAAATATTACCGTCAATGAGCTGAAAGGCATCCTTGTCACCGGTGACAATAAAGACTTTGAAATCTTCTTTGTTTGGAATTTGATCTTTAGAATTTATTTGGTATTTGTTATTTGTAATTTGTAATTTTGCCGCGATTGTCCCTATCACGTCGTCTGCCTCGAACCCTTCCTGAACATAGATAGGCACCCCAACTGTTTCCAGAAATTCCTTTACTCTGGGAATTTGATCGTAAAGCTCCTGATCGGCCGCAACTCTGTGTGCTTTGTATTCAGCGTATTCTGCCAAGCGAAATGTTGCCTTGGAAATATCAAAAGAAGCGGCGATATAATCCGGTTTTAAATCCTCCAAAACCTTGATAAATGTAGTCACAAAACCGTAAACAGCATTGGTATATTCACCCTTCCGCGTCCTCATCGTCTTCGGTAAGGCATGATATGCCCGGTGGATGATAGCGTTTGAATCGATCAGTACTAAAGTCAAAACCTTCGGTTTTGTCCCGAGCCTGTCGAGGGATCTTTTCTCTATATTTTTCATAAATAGATCATAGACTAAACAAGCACAAATTTAAAGCAAGTAACATATAAAAAAGCCAAAACCAATCGAAAAGAAAGGCTCCGGCGTATACCTTGGACAGATTTACTTCTTCTTCAGTCGCCGTTTTTGTTCTCTCTTAACTTTGATTTTATACTTCTTGAGGCGTAATTTCTTGATTCTCGAAGGCATAAATCCCCTTTCCGGACGCAAGGTCCGTCTCCGAAAGTTATCTTCAACCGATCGTTTCTTCGGGCTAACGAGTAATCACTATTTCCCGAAATAGAAATGCGCCGATTGATTAATTACGACAAGGCCTTGCATTTTACTAGATCTGGCGATATATTTTATTCACACATAAATTACTCGAGGGCTTAAGTTCGAAATTAAATCAAAACTAACTAGGCAAGGCAAGAAATTGCTATTTTTGCTATGCCGGAAAGATTCATATGCCAAAAATTAAGAGATTTGATCTTCTGATCGCAATTTACATTTTTTGCGTCATCGCTTCAGAATTAATGGGAGCAAAGACTTTTCCTCTATTTCAAATTTTTGGTTTAAAACTGAACGCCTCAGTCGCGATCTTCGTCATCCCAATTATTTATCTGGTCAATGATATCATCGTCGAAGTTCACGGCAAAGAAAGAGCTCGAAGCATTGTCTGGTCTTCCCTTTTTGTCGTTGCCCTGCTCGTCGGTTTTTCCATTCTAGCCACTATCCTTCCGCCGTCAGCTCGATTTGCCGGATCCGAGAGAGCTTACGACGACATTTTCACAAAATCAATTAGAATATCTCTTGCTAGCCTAATGGCCTTTGCCTTTGCCGAATTCCTCGATATTTTCATCTTCAGTAAACTTCGAGAAAAATTAGGGCAAAAATCTCTCTGGCTGCGGACAAATGCTTCTAATATCATCGCCCAATTTTTTGACACCTCTATCTTTATGATTCTTGCTTTCTACACCATCGGCAAGCCATTCGGAGACAATCTAGGCTTCCTCTTAGGGTTGATCCTTCCCTATTGGCTTCTTAAATCTTTGATGTCAATTTTGGAAACGCCGTTTGTCTATTTGGGCGTTAATTGGTTAAAAAAAGAAAAGAAGTGGTAAACAGTAGTTCTAAGTTCTGAGTACTGAGTACTTAGTAAATGCAGGAATAAGAAAATGAAAATTGAAACCATCAAAACTGATAAGATTACCAAAGGTCATACTATTTATGAAGTTTTAGATCAATTCCTTCGCGAATTCAACGATAGATCTGTTCTGGCAGTCACCTCCAAAATTATCTCCGTTTGTGAAGGCAATGTCGTAGAAATTGGCGAAATTGATAAGCAAAAACTGATCCAAAAAGAGGCGGATTTTATGATAAAAAGTAAGAACAAGTATGATATTCCCCTGACGATAAAAAATGATATTCTAATCCCCCTTGCCGGCATTGACGAATCAAACGGAGACGGCAAATACATTCTCTGGCCGAGAGACCCTCAGAGTTCAGCAAATCAGATTCGGCAACATTTAATCGAAAGATTTGGAATAAAACATGCCGGAGTCATTATTACTGATAGCAAAACTTCACCGCTTCGCTGGGGTACGACCGGCGTTGCCATCGCCCACTCCGGTTTTAAGGCATTAAATGATTATCGGGGCAAACTTGATCTCTTCGATCGGCCGCTCGAAGTATCGCAAGCCAATATTGCCGACGGTCTGGCCGCTAGCGCAGTAGTGGCAATGGGCGAAGGCAACGAGCAAACCCCGATGGCAATTATCGAAGATTTACCATTCGTCAAATTCCAAGACCGCAATCCCTCAGATAACGAATTGCAAAGCCTAATCATAAGCAAAGAAGACGACCTCTATAACTCAATATACAAATAAAAAGCCGGGACCGGTCATAGACCGAATCCCAGCAGAGCAGACTTGTTTTTTCGGGGTCACCGCAGCCAGACTGGCAGGTCACGAGGTTTGCCCTCGACGACTCGATAAAAGTGCTCATCGTTGAGAGCGAGCTCCAGCATCTCAGCCGCCGAATGGATCGACTTATCGCGAGTTCGATAGGCCCTGTTAATCAGGATATGAACCAGGGCTTCGCTGAGATGAAACTGGCCGGGGACAGTCCCCATGCTTTGGACATAATATAGGGATCTGTCAGGTGCCAACAGCGGCCAATTCATGATGATACAGACAAGAGCTTCTTCGCAATCCGTACCAAGCCCCAGTCTCTCAGTGACTTGCTCGAGCCTCGTCAGGAACTCCCGGTCTAGCCGTACGACCCCGCTGCCAGTATCAAGATCACAGAAGGCAGATGGCATGTTGTTATTCCTCCCACAAATGAACATTTGCTTTTTTTGTTCTACCAGAATCCGCTAGATTTGTCTAACTATTTATCTTACATTCCCAAACCAGCTATAATATCTTAATAATCTTAATATCTAAGGAGAATAATTATGGCTTGCCTAATAGCGCCGGCAACGGCAGCACTTGTAGTTACAACCATCAAGAAAAAGATTCCCGCCAAATACCATCCGGAATGGCTGCTTTTGATGATGTGGGGTGGAGTCCTCATGTTGATTGTCGACCATATTGCAAATGGAGAAATCGTCCCCTATTTTCCCTTTTTCACTTCTGATAAAAATATAATTTGGACCGAAATTATCAAAAACGGCGTCCCCATGACAATAGTTATTTTTGCCTTCTGGGCTACCGCCGTCTGGATATCCATCGCTTATAGTAAAAGAAAACTGAGTTCTATTGAAGGATAAATTGGCACTCGAACATTTAAACGCCCCATGTGGGTGGGGCGTTTGATTAAACGTGACTTTTTGTGCTCAATCTGATAGAATAATGACATTATTTAATAGTGTCATCCTGAACCGACGCAGTCGTCCCGAGCACAGCCGAGGGATCTGTATCTTGATTCAGAATCCAATTCCTTATTATCTAACTGGATTCCTGCCGGAGCTTTACCCTCGACCTGATCGGGAATAGGAATGACAAAGGAGCTGTTATGAGTCTTAAAATCGCAATTGTTGGCTTGCCCAACGTAGGTAAATCAACTTTATTCAACGCATTAATAAAAGGTTCGCATGCAGAGGCGGCTAATTATCCCTTCTGCACCATCGAGCCCAATGTTGGTATTGTCGAAGTCCCGGATGAAAGATTGAAGCCTCTCGCAGAGATGTCAAAATCGAAGAAAATCGTACCAGCAGTCGTGGAATTCGTCGATATCGCCGGGCTCGTCCGCGGCGCTTCGAAAGGCGAGGGCCTTGGCAATCAATTCCTGGCTCATATCAGAGAATGTGATGCGATCGGTATGGTCGTCCGGTTTTTCGCTGACGAAAACGTGACTCATGTCGAGGGTAAAATCGATCCGATGGATGATATTGCAACCATTGAAACCGAATTGCAATTAGCCGACCTTGCTACCGTCGAGAAAAGGCTTTCTGCGGTCGAGAAGGAATTGAAGGGAAACAATAAGGAAGCTGTTTATACAAAATCAGGCCTCGAAAAGATTTATAAATTGCTGGAAGAAGGTAAAAATGCCCGGGAAGCTAAACTTGATGAATTTGAGAAGAATGCATTAAAAGGCCTGGGGTTAATAACTCAGAAGCCGATTATTTATATCTCTAATTGTTCCGAGGAACAATTGAGCGAAAAGCTGAAAGCTGAAAGTGAAAAGCAAATTGAAATTAATTTTATTCCAATCTCCGCCAAGCTTGAAGCTGAATTAAATGAGCTAAATGATGAAGAAAAGGCTGAATATCTCGAAACTCTAGGCATTGATGATTCGGGACTCGATCGTCTGATAAAAGAGGCATATAGAGTGCTTGGTCTCCAGACTTATTTGACTACCGGCCCTGACGAAACTCGCGCTTGGACTATTCATCAAGGAGATACTGCGCCGAAGGCGGCCGGGGTCATTCACGGTGATTTCGAGCGTGGTTTTATTGCTGCCGAGATCGTCAATTGGAAAGATTTGCTTGATGCCGGAACTTGGACAAATGCAAAGTCTAAAGGCTTGGTCCGCACAGAGGGCAAGACCTATATCATGCGCGACGGCGATGTGGTGGTATTTCGCTTCAATGTCTAAATTCAAACGAATGGCAATTTTTATAAAACGAATCAAATAAAAATAATTAAACAAACGGAGCTTTTGTGTCTTTTAAAGGTAAAAAGTGGCAAGAAGAAATTGATGTACGGGATTTTATTTTTGAAAATATTACCCCTTATGATGGAGACGAAACATTTTTGGTCGGCGCGAGTAAAAAAACTCAGAAACTATGGAGTAAATGCAAGGATTTGCTTACCAAAGAGAGAGATTCTTTCGGCAACGTCCTAGATATCGATACAGAAACAATCTCAACGATCACGAGCCACCGCCCTGGCTATATCGAAAAAGATTTGGAGGAAATAGTCGGTATCCAGACAGATGAGCCGTTGAAGCGAGCCGTGAAACCATTTGGCGGTATCAGAGTGGCTGCCAAGGCTTGTGAAGAGTACAACCGCCAAATAAATCCGGAAATAGTGTCGATATGCACCAAATACCGAAAGACTCACAATGACGGTGTTTTTGATGTCTATACTCCCGAAATCAGAAACCTCCGCTCTCTCGGCATCCTCACCGGACTCCCTGACAATTACGCTAGAGGAAGAATTATTGGTGATTACCGCCGGGTTGCTCTCTTCGGCATCGATAAACTTATCGAAGAAAAAGAGAAGGATAAAATAATTTTAGATGGTTCTATGACCGATGAGCTGATCAGGCTGCGCGAAGAAGTCTCAGAGCAAATCAAGGCTCTCTCGATGATCAAATCTATGGCAGCTGAATATGGATTTGATATCTCGACGCCGGCTAAAAATGCAAAAGAAGCGATTCAATGGACGTATTTCGCCTACTTGGCAGCCCTAAAAGAACAAGACGGCGCCGCAATGAGCCTTGGGAACGTAAGCTCATTCTTCGATGTTTTCATAGAGAATGATATCGCCAATAAAAAATTGACTGAGGAAGAGGCACAGGAACTTGTAGACCAATTCATTATTAAACTAAGGCTAGTCCGCCATCTCAGAGCCGGTGAGTATAATGATCTTTTTGCCGGAGATCCTGCTTGGCTGACCGAATCCCTTGGCGGTTCTTGGCAAAATGGCCAGCACAAGGTAACAAAAACTACGTACCGCTTCTTGCAAACACTTTATAATTTAGGGCCTTCGCCCGAACCAAATCTTACCGTTCTTTGGAGCAAAAATTTACCTAAAAATTTTCAGAAATTTGCAGCTAAAGTCTCGATCGACACCTCATCGATTCAGTATGAGAACGATGATTTGATGAGGGAAGAATACGGCTATGACGATTATGGTATTTCATGCTGTGTGTCCCTGCTTAAGACCGGCAAAATGATGCAATACTTCGGGGCTCGATGCAATCTCGCTAAAACACTTCTTCTAGCGATAAATGGCGGGAGAGACGAGGTAAAAGGAACAAAAATTGTTGATAATATTGAGAAATTGGATAGTGAATATTTGGATTTTGAGCAGGTTTGGGAAAACTACAAGAGAACCTCCGCAAAAATTGCTGAGATGTATGTGGACACTATGAATATCATTCACTACATGCACGACAAATATTATTACGAGCGGGCACAGATGGCACTTTTGGATTCTAAGCCATTTAGAGTGATGGCATTTGGCGCCGCCGGCCTCTCTGTTGTGGCCGATTCTCTATCCGCTATCAAATATGCCAAAGTCAAACCGATCCGGAACGAGGATGGTCTTGCTATTGATTTTGAAGTCATAGGTGATTTCCCCAAATACGGCAATGACGACGACCAAATAGATAATATTACTCAAAAAGTAGTCGCCAGCTTCAAAACGGAGCTTCAAAAGCACCATATCTATAGAGACGCAAAGCCAACACTATCTATTCTGACCATCACTTCCAATGTTGTATACGGTAAGAAAACTGGCGCTACTCCGGACGGACGCAAAGCTGGCGAACCATTCGCACCCGGGGCAAATCCGATGCATGGCAGGGATAATTCAGGAGCAATCGCTTCACTAAACTCGGTTGCAAAGCTTGGTTACAAGGACGCCAATGACGGCATTTCAAATACCTTTTCCATCACGCCTCACACTCTAGGCGCCGACCTAGAAGAGCAAAAAGAAAATTTAACCGCTCTTTTATCTGGATATTTTTCAAAAAATGCCCATCACCTAAACGTCAATGTTTTAAACCGTGAAACACTAATTGACGCAATGGATCATCCTGAACTCTATCCCCAGCTCACTATCAGAGTTTCTGGTTATGCTGTAAACTTCGTCAAGTTATCAAAGAAGCACCAAGAGGAAGTCTTGAAACGTACTTTTCACCATTCACTTTAATTGGATACTTAATAAAATGTTTTAATATTTACCACTGTTTCCGTAATTCACTTCCTGCGTCATTGCGAGTGTACTTGCGTGGCAATCTATCATACTGATGGATTGCCACGTCGCAAGATTCACTCCTCGCAATGACAATTACGCGATACGGGTAATCTTACCAATGAATATCCACTCGATCGAAACATTTGGCACCCACGAAGGACCTGGCATCCGCTTTGTTATCTTTGCGCAAGGCTGTAATTACAAATGTCTTTATTGCCACAATCCGGATAGCCAAGCAATAAAAGTTAAAAGTAAAAAGCAAAAAGGCGAAAGAGAGCAATTAATTACTAAAATCAAAAATAGTATTCCCTATTTTGGTAAAAATGGCGGAGTTACGGTTTCCGGCGGAGAGCCGCTTCTACAAGCGGATGAGATTCTTGAACTATTCAAGGAACTCAAATCCTTGGGCATTCACACCGCTCTAGATACGAATGGATCGATATTAAATAATTCTATCAAAGAGTTGCTTCGGTATACCGATCTAGTCTTGCTTGATATTAAACATATCAATCCGCTTTGGCACGATATCGTAACTCAAAAGGCAAAAAGCAAAGGGCAAAATAGTGGTGTCACCCTGAACTCGTTTCAGGATCCCAACACAGCATTAATACCAGCATCAACAAATTTACCTGTCATTCCTGTGAAGGCAGGAATCCGCAAAATTGAAGAGCAAATAATCAATAGCAACCAAAATGGATCCCCGGACACCACTCTCAAGAGCACCGCCGGTCCCGAGGATGACAATAACAATGGAACAATTGAACAATCGAGCAATAACGATTGCGTGCCGGCGATCGAATTCTTAAATTATCTAGAGTCAATCAACAAGCCAGTTTGGATCCGCTATGTACTAGTCCCTGGCTACACCGATCAAAAGAAATATTTAGAGGAAACGGCCCAGGTGGTGGGGCGTTTCAAAAATCTAGACAGAATTGAAATTCTCCCCTACCATACTTTGGGAGTTGATAAATATGAGAAGCTTGGCTGGAAATATCCATTGGAAGGAATCAAGCCGCCGACTGAGGAAGAGATCGCGAAGGCAAAGAAAATATTAGAAAAAAGCGATAAAACTGTATTAGTGCGATAATGCACATATACATTAATTAGAAATCATTTTATTTGACGCAAGGAAGAATTTCTGCTATTATGAGCTTACAAATTAATTAACTTTTTCTTCCTAGAGATAGGAAGAGCTAGCGTCCGAACTAAATTGGACTTAAACTATTCAATAGATTCCGGATCAAGTCCGGAATGACAGTTGAAATGCTAGCGCCGTGAAAGGAGAATCTTGAGAAAGTACGAAATGACGTACCTTATTTCTGATAAGGTACCGGAGAGTGATTTAAACAAAGTAACCGGCAAAATTGGCGGTTTAATTTCAGAGCTTGGCGGTAAAGCTGCTAAGGAAGAAATTTGGGGCAGACGCAAGCTCGCCTATCCTATTGCTAAACAGGAGTTTGCTACCTATGTAACCCTTAATTTCGACCTTCCCGCTGAAAAGATGAAGGAATTTGACCGAGATGTTCGACTTATGACAGAGGTAGTCCGCCAATTGATCATTGTGAAAGATCTAGGTCATGAGGCACTTTCACTTTCTTCGGAAGAAATCGCTCAGACCGAAGAAATTGAAAATGTAGTCGGTGGGGAAAAATCATTTGAAGCCATCGAGGGTGAAACTGATGAAAGCAAGGATCTGATGGCCAAACGTGACGAAAAGGCCGTGGCCGCAGAAGAAGAACCTGCTCAGGCAGAAGCTACAGAACCTGTCAAAGAAGCAAAAGTTGAAGAAAAAGAAGAAGTAGAAACAGAAAAGCCAAAAACCGAAAAGAAAACGAAGGTCATCAAGAAAGAAAAAGTTGAGGAAAAGAAAGAAAAAACTGTAGCAGAAAAGCCGGTCAAGAAGACAGCCAAAAAGAAAGATTCTGCCGATGAAGCAGAAAGACTATCCAAGCTCAACGAAGAGCTCGATGACATTCTAAAAGATGAGCTGTAAGTTTCTAAATTAAGAATGACTAATCAATGACCAATATCCAAAAATTAAAATGATAAATTTTGACATTTGATCATTGAAAGTTTAGGATTTGATTAGTCTTCGACTCTGAGGGAAGAGCCCTCAGGCTCCCATTCGACAGGCTCAGGGCCTGAGTGTGAATCGAAGGCAGACTCGAATGAGAAATTAGTAATTAGAAATTCGAAATTTCCGCCAGCTGGCGGATCGAAGAAAGGTATTTATGCTTAGTTTGAATCGCGCTCAAATATTAGGGAATTTGACCAAAGATCCAGAGATGAGATTCACGCCAAACGGCCAGGCAGTTGCGAACTTTACGGTCGCGACCAACCGCAAATGGAAAGGACGAGATGGCGCAGCTGACGGGGAAGATACTCAATATCATGATATCGTCATTTGGGGCAAGCAAGCCGAGGCTGTGATTCCCATGTTGAAAAAAGGTGCGCCCGCCTTCGTCGAAGGAAGATTGCAGACCAGAAACTGGGAAGGTCAAGACGGGGTTAAAAGATACAAAACCGAAATTATCGCTGACAATGTGATCGTCTTGGGAAGCAGAGATAAGAGCGGCTACACTCCATCTGCACCAAAAGATGAAAACCCTGTCGCAGATATCGCCTCCAGTAGCAAAGACGATGAAATAAATATCGAAGACATTCCGTTCTAGATGTTTAGGTTCCGACGATCCTAAAAAGGATGTCGGAATCCCGACTGAAGCGTCGGGAAAATAAATATCGAAGACATACCATTTTAAAAATTAAAGCCAATAGCGAAAAGAACTAATTACGCTAATAAGAATTCAAACAATAATAATTTTAGCTTAATTAGCCCTATTAGCCATTAGCATTAGATAAGGAAATTTATGGCAAAAAGAAATAAATGTTTAATTTGCAAAGCCAAGATGGAAGAGGTCGACTATAAAGATGTCGCTACTCTCTCCCGCTATCTTGACCGCTGGAACAAAATCCAACCAGCATCAAAAAATTACAACTGTGCAAGACATCAGCGTCAGACAGTGACTGCTATCAAACGAGCTAGATTTTTGGCGCTATTACCTTTCACAGTAAGATAAGTTAAACAACATAAGCCAATAGTGAAAAGGGCTAATTATACCAATTAAAGGTATAAGCTTAATTAGACTTATTAGCCATTAGCGTGGAAAGGAGACTGAGTGCTTTCGATTACTGATCTAAAAACCGGTACTAAATTTACTATGGAAGGCGATCCGTATATGGTTGTCTCCTATTCTCATTCAAAAATGGGACGGGGCGGTGCTGTCGTCAAAACCAAGATTAAGAACCTCCGGACAGGTTCCACAATTGATAAAACGTTCCAAGGGGCTGATAAAGTAGGTGAAGCAGATCTAAGCAAGAAAAGCGCTGTATATCTCTATTCCGACGAGAAAGATGCCTTTTTTATGGACAACGAGACATATGATCAGTTTACTCTGCCTTTATCAAAAATTGGTGATCAAAAGCAATGGCTTGTTGAAAATTCAAATGTTGATATTCTCTACTATGGAAGCGATCCTCTGAATATCGAACTGCCAATCAAAATGAAATTTAAAGTTACCTCTGCTCCTCCGGCAATTAAGGGCAATACCGCCAGCGCTGTTACCAAGAAAGTAACCTTGGAAACTGGCGCTGTCGTTGACGCACCGGTGTTTATTAAGGAAGACGACTTCATTGTTGTCGATATTCGTGTTGGAAGCTACGTAGAAAGAGCGTAGTCAACCGATAAAGCCAGAGATTTTCGGATAAGTCTGTGAACCATTTTTAGAGTATAGACATTATGCTTTATCTTTTTTAAAGTTTTAGCTGTTTATTCTTTACCTTCTTTTAGTTATTATTTGAATATGTTACTAACTTACTCAAAAATAATTGGCTTCCCTATCTTTGAACTATCAGATCAATCTCGGATCGGATTTGTCGAGGATATCATTATAAGCCCTGATGAGCTCAAAATAGCAGCAATAGCTATTAAACGTTCGGGGTTTTTTAGCACTCGTTACAAAATAATTCCTTTTGTTGAGATTGTTCACATTCTAAAGGACGGAGTGCTAATCAAAGATAGCAGGAGTATCGAAGAGATAGACGACTTGCCGAGAATCAAAAGGCTGATTGAGGATAAAAATTTTGGGGTCGGCCAGAAAGTGATAACGGAAAACGGCAATCCAATCGGCACTGTATCCGATTACCTAATAGAAAGTCAGACTCTGGCCTGGACCAAAATTTATGTTAAAAGTTTGCTAAAAGAAAGAATTATACCGATTTCAAAAATAGTTGAGATAAATGGCAAAAAAATAATTGTCAGGGATAACTTGACTAAAATTAAAACTGAAGCACCGGCAGTAGAGATAGCAGCAGGTTAGATAAACGATTACTAATCAATCTAAAAATCATGGTAATAAGAAATTAGAAATTCCCAAACAAAAAAGAGGCCGGTTATTTGGCCTCTTTTTTGTTTGATGTCTACATTCCCATGCCGGCATATGGATTGCCGCCCATTGGCATTCCACCACCTGTGGCGCCCTTTTCTTCTGGTTTATCGGCAACTACAGCTTCAGTCGTTAGAACTAGAGCAGCGATTGAAGCAGCGTTCTGCAATGCGCTTCTAGTCACCTTGGCGGGATCCATTATACCCATTTTGATCATATCACCGTATTCGCCTGTTGCGGCGTTGTAACCTTCACCATCTTTCATCCCTTTGACCTTATCGAGTACTACCGCTCCGGAAACTCCGGCGTTTTCTGCAATTTGTCTAATCGGGGTTTCGAGAGCCCGAAGTACAATATTGACTCCGGTCTTCACATCACCGGCAACTTCAGTTAACTTACTTATCGATTTGGAAGCGTTTAGAAGTGCGACACCACCGCCCGAAACAATGCCTTCCGCAATCGCCGCTTTCGTAGCGTTCAAAGCATCTTCAACTTTGTATTTTATCTCTTTCATCTCTGTCTCAGTAGCAGCGCCAACCTTGATCACGCCCACACCGCCAGAGAGTTTGGCCAATCTTTCATTTAGCTTCTCTTTATCATACTGTGAAGTCGATTGCTCTATCTGCTTTTTGATCTGTGAAATTCTGGCGGAAATATCGTTTTTCTTGCCTTTTCCTTCAACTATTGTTGTGTTTTCCTTATCAGCCTCAACCTTTCGAGCCTGACCTAACATTTCAAGCTTAGCATCTTCAAGCTTCAAGCCAAGTTCTTCTGTAATTACCTGACCGCCGGTCAAAGCAGCAATATCAGCCATCATTTCTTTTCTGCGATCGCCGAAGCCAGGAGCTTTGACAGCTAAAACATTTAGTACTCCGCGTAATTTATTGACGATCAGGGTAGCCAGAGCTTCTCCTTCTACATCCTCGGAGATAATGACGATATCCTTCTTACCGCTCTGAGCCATAGCTTCCAAAAGAGGTAAGATTTCAGAGATTGAAGATATTTTTTTATCAGTAATCAGAATATACGGATTTTCAAGAACAGCTTTCATCGATGCCGTATCGGTAATCATATATTGGCTTATATAGCCATTGTCGAATTGCATACCTTCGACAACTTCCTTTTCCATACCCATGGTATTGGACTCTTCGACAGTGACGACACCGTCTTTGCCCACAGTATCCATAACCTCAGCAATCATTTCACCAATAGCAATATCGCCGGCTGAGATAGAAGCGACCTGAGCAATTTCCTCTTTTTTGGAAATTTTCTTCGAACTTTTACCTATAAATTCGACTGCTTTCTCAGTTGCCCTTTCGATACCCTTGCGAAGATCAATCGGATTTGAACCTGCCGCAACGTTTCGAATACCTTCATTAATCATTGCTTGAGCCAGAATGGTGGCGGTGGTTGTACCATCACCTGCGACATCATTGGTCTTTGAGGCCACTTCCTTTACAAGCTGAGCACCCATATTCTCGAACCTATCTTCAAGTTCAATCTCTTTGGCGATAGTTACGCCGTCATTTGTGATTGTTGGAGCGCCGAACGATTTCTCCAGAACAACGCTTCTTCCGCTCGGACCAAGTGTAACTTTGACAGTGTCTGCCAACTTATTGACGCCATCTCTTAATTTTCCCCTTGCTTCGTCTGAAAAATTGATTTGTTTAGCCATAAAACTCCTTTTTAGTTCTTAAAGTTTCTAAAGTCAAAAGTTTATCAAGTATTCTTTATGAACTTTAAAAAACTTGTTACTTTATAAACCACTTAATCTATTTCAAGATTCCTAGAATGTCTTCTTCCTTCATGATCCTATACTCTTGACTGTCAACTTTGATCTCCTTTGCCCATGAATCATAGAGAACTTTGTCCCCAACTTTGACAGAAAAAAGATGCTTCTTTTCTTTCCCAACATTACCATCACCCAAGGCTACGACTTTTCCCTCTGAGGGTTTTTCCTTGGCTGTGTCCGGAATGACAATACCGGAAGATCTGACTTCCTCTGCTGGAAGCGGCTTGACCAATACTCGATCTCCGAGTGGCTGAAACATAATAACTCCTTTCATAAATGCTAAAAACGAAAAGAAACTAAACAACGAAAGATTCACGATTTTAGTTATTTCGTTTCTTTTAGCATTTAGCGTTAATCTATTAGGAATTGTAAAGTCTACTTTACATTTTGTCAATAGATTTCAAACCAATAACAAAGAAAATATTTACAAATTTGTCACCTATCGGCTTTTGATAATAATTGTAAATTCGTTATTCGTATTAAATAAAAATATGGCGACACTGTAAGGGGGAACCAGCATCGCCACCAATACATTCTAGCCCAAAACCAAGGCCAAAGTCAAGCACAAAAAGAGCCCCGACGTACGCTGTACGTCAGGGCGGTCGGATTCATATTGGCCAGTTAAGGCGTTATAAACGTTCCCGTTGTGCTGACAGCGGATTCTGCCAGTCGGCTTGAGAAGTTTTCTTCCGCCCTCTTCTGTCACAATGAACTGAAGCTGGTACCCCATTTCGTGATCGCCCCACACCAACTCACCGTTATTCATCGCTTGCCACCCCCAAAAAAAGTTGTCTCGTCTTGAGACTTTATTCGACATAAACTACCATCTGTGTCAACTTATTTAAAGTGGTTTTTGTAGGAACCTTCAATTCTAAAATTTTGGCGGATGAAATCTGAGTTCATTTTCGTTATAGACGATGTATTCTTTATATTTATTTGTGATAGGATCAGCCATAATTTTGGCAACTTGAATTCTTCTGAGCGTTTCTTCTACCTTGTCACCAATCAAACCGGATAACAGAAATTCTAACAGGTGGCCCTTCCATCGGAAAAGAATATTTACTTGAACTGGAAATATACCCTTTAACTTTTTATCTCCCGCCCCTGGCAGTTTGTTTTCCCTCAAAAAACGATCAAACAATTTTTTGTCACCGAAAACTCGAATACTCTTACTATAATTCTGACGGCAATATTCTGCACGACCGGGAGCAACGCCGATTTTGAGGAATGAATCGCTCATAAAATAGTTGAAACAAAATTTGCCAAAGTGATTTTTATTTTCGTCCCTAGGCCTCTTTTGCAGACTGACAATCCCGAATAAATTCACAAGAAAGCGGACCGTGAAAATACGACCGTGCTTTGCAATGATCAAAAGATCAATATCAGAACCTTCCCGTGCCTCCAGCTGGGCGAGAGATCCGTTTAGTATAACCAGACGAATAAAAGGCAACAATTGCAAAAGGTAGGCAAATTTTTGGGTTTTCCTGATTAATTTTCTATTTATCGAATCCATACCCTTAATATATTGGAAGATCGCTTGGTTATCAACAACTTGCCAAGATATTGTTTCTTCATTTATACTTAGTAAAACAAAAATATAGAATCTCAAAAAAAACTCCCAATAAAAATAGGTCTCACGGAGTTTTTTCGTTTGTAATGAGCAGAAAATAGCTATACATTTATATTTTGGAGGGTTTGGGAGATGGCACGCAATAAATTCATTTTCGTTGTCGGCGGTGTAATGTCGGGCGTAGGCAAAGGCGTAGCGGCAGCTTCGATCGGTGCTATTTTGAAGTCAAAAGGATTCAAAGTCACAGCTCTTAAGGCCGACCCTTATATCAATATTGATGCTGGCACCATGAATCCGACCGAGCATGGCGAGGTATTTGTAACAAAAGACGGCGACGAGACGGATCAGGACCTCGGCAACTACGAGCGATTTCTAAATGAAGACCTGACAAAAATGAATTATATGACCACGGGTCGGATCTACCAGACCGTTATCACGAAGGAGAGAAATCTGGAATACGGCGGCAAGAACGTCGAAGTTGTACCAGATATCCCAAATGAAATAATTCGCCGGATAATGGCCGCAACCAAACAAACCGGCGCAGAAATCACTCTCTTCGAGATCGGCGGAACTGTCGGCGAATATCAGAATATCCTCTTTCTTGAAGCAGCTCGAATGATGAAGTTAAAGTACCCCAAAGATGTTATATTCGTCCTGGTATCATACCTTCCTATACCCTCGAAGATCGGGGAGATGAAGACCAAACCTACTCAATATGCGTCTAGAACATTAAATTCGAGCGGGATTCAGGCCGATTTTATTCTTTGCAGAAGCGAGCATCCGATCGATAACAAACGCCGGGAGAAGCTCGCCATGCTCTGTTCGATAGAACCGGCAAACGCTATTTCGGCGCCGGATGTTGACTCAATTTATGATATTCCTGTCCGATTCGAAGACGAAAAATTGGGGGAGAAAGTTCTGAAAAAGTTACACCTAAAGCCTCGACAGAAAGATCTTGTAAATTGGCGCAAATTTGTCGATAAATCAAAAAACGCTGACAAACCGATAAGGATCGGCATCATCGGTAAATACTTTGAAACCGGCAATTATGTTCTATCAGACTCATATATTTCAGTCATTGAAGCTGTAAAACATGCCGCTTGGACCCAGGGTTTCAAGCCAGAGTTGGTTTGGCTTTCCTCGACTGAATATGAAATTAGCCCGAAAAAATTGAAAGAGCTGGATACTCTCGATGGAGTCATCGTTCCGGGAGGTTTTGGCTCTCGCGGAATTGAAGGAAAAATCGCTGTTGCTAAATATTGCCGGGAACATAAAATTCCCTATTTCGGCCTTTGCTATGGTATGCAGATTGCAACCATTGAGTTTGCTAGGAACGTTTGTGGAATAAAAGACGCAAACACTGAGGAAATCGACCCTCATGCAGTGAACCCTGTTATTCATATTATGGCTGAGCAAAAAGAGAAACTAAAAAGAAAAGATTTCGGCGGTTCAATGCGTCTCGGTGAATACGCTTGTAAATTACAAAAAGGATCAATTTCTTATGACGCATATAGGGCTTACTGGCCAAAGGAGCTGCTCGCAAAAAGTGATAAACAATCAGTTACCATCTACGAACGTCATCGTCATCGTTATGAATTCAACAATAATTATAAAATTCAATTGGAGGAAGCAGGACTCCGGCTTTCCGGCATTAATCCCGACCGCAATTTAGTTGAGATCATAGAAGCAAAAGACCACCCTTTCTTCGCAGGAGTTCAATTTCATCCAGAATTTCTCTCCCGTCCTGAGCGCCCTCATCCTCTTTTCATGGCATTCATCAAAGCTGCTGGAGAATAATCAATTAATGAAATAAAAAACAGTTTCAAAAATACGGACCAATAAATGGTCCGTATTTTATATCATCTTCAATTTTTTCTCATCCAACTAGATATCTAAGAAGGAGTCCGATTATCAATAAAATAGCGAAGCCAGAGATAGCACCAGTTAAGACCTCCTTGGCTTCTCCAAGTTTAGTGGTGTCACCAGCAGAGTTAATATATTTGTATCCTGCATAAACAATCATCAAGACGGCTAATACGGCGCCAAGCTTAAGTGAAAATTCATAGATTGCACTGACATAATCCTTGAACTGATACATGCCATTTGCCGGCTGCTTTGTATTGGGAATCGCCACACCGATACTGGTTGCTCCGTTGCCGGCGGGTATAGCGTCCAGCGCACCGTTTGTCCAATCTGAGGCTTTGCTACTCGATGAACCGCTTGTACCAGTTGTTGCGGCTGGCGATGATGCCGGAGTGGCGGAGGTAGCTGTCGGAGTAGTCCCTGCTGAAGTAGAAGCAGGAGCTGTTGTCCCATAACTACTAGAATAAACATTCTCTGCCATTGCCTTGAGAGTAGGCAACTTAGAATTTTTGATAAAGCCCATAAGTTCATTATGTGCCACGCCATACTCTGTACTACTATCACAAAGTAAGTAGTAACGGGATTCAAAGCTTTTACCTTGAATACTAAAGATATTAACAAAAGTGGTATTTTTATTTCTTAGGCCCAATATACCGCTCTGATCGCCCACTTTGGTCTTTGTTATGGAAATATATTTAGAAGAATTAGCTCTGATATAGTCATCAGCTGTTTTGGGATCATTAGGAGTAGTTTCAAATGCCTCCGGTTGAATTGTACACGATTTATTCTTGTAAAAAGGTGCGCTATATTTCCACTCGCCTAGCTTAGGAGCGAATACTACGCTTGCGGATACGTTCAAAAATATTATTTTAATAGTCAGACCGGAAACAAACAACAAAAAAAAGATAAGAATTGAAAGAAACATTCTCCGAGTAAGACCTGCTAGGAATTTACCTTTTTTCACCCCTCGTTTTATCATAGTAAAAATATTATATCATTACTGACACTGATTTGGACAGCTACCGCCGCAGTCGATACCTGTCTCATCTCCATTTTGGGTACCATCGCTACAGGTAGACGCCGGGGCAGAGCCTGTACCAACCAGCCACTTTTCCGGAATAGCATTATATTTCGAGGTAAAAACTCGCTGCTGCAAAATAGTGCCATCGAGTGCGACCGCTTTGTATTCAAAGTTAGCTGTTGCACCTTGGTGAGCTTTTTGTAACTGCTTTTTCTGTCCGGTAGGCAAAGTATCACTATCAACCATGACCGGAGCGGGAGGATCGACAAAATCTTTGACTTCCGGAGTTGAAACACTGACCTGCCGACCGTCCTTGGTGCCATAGAAATCAAAGGTTAGTTTTGTCCCCTCGATTTTCGATTGGATCAAAATATAGGTTGCATAATTATTTACAAATTTAAAGTCAGGCGAAGGATCGTAAATTGTTGCATCCATACCGACTGGCGGCTCGTAATAGCTGACTCTATAAGAGTGATTCTGCCTCTCAGTTATTTTCATACCGGCGTTCAGCGCCGTTCGAAAAAGTGTCGATGAAACCTGACACAAGCCACCGCCATAATCAGGAACAGTCTGGTCATTTTTGATCACAAGTTCCTGAAGATATCCCGAAGAGGCATCGATCTCTCCAAGGTGGGCCAGAGTCGAAAAAGTCTCACCCGGTTTCAAGATCACGCCAGTGATTGCATTTGTGCCGATAGTGAGATTATGGATACGACTCGTGGTTGATCCTTTGAAATCGGTGGTGGCTGTCCCAACTAGTTCTTTGATTCCATATGTTTCGATATCGCTATCCGAAACTTCAGGTTTTTTGGTATCGACTGCCAAATTGACCGGCAAGTTTTCCTCGGAACTAATTCTTGCTAATAAAGCGGTCTGAATGTCAGCAATAACCTGTTTTTGAAGCAAAACTTTACCTGCTCTCGAAATTTGAAAAACGACAACCTTGCCATCTTTGACAGTGAGCTTGGCATTATTTGGCTCAACATCAATTCCCCTTGCCAAAGTCTCGACGAATTTTTTCATTCGCATCTCATCAAAAACTATTTTAAGGTCGTCTTCTTCTCCTTGAGACTTGATCACCCCGCCGATCGAGTCCCTGTCCAAAATATGATTTTGATTGTCGAGCTTCAGTACTAAATCCCCCACCTCCACAATTTTATTTGCATTCGCCAAAGCAATTTTAGCCTTCTCCTCGCTAATTGACGGACTATAAGCCTCGGGTTTAAATTCAATTTCTTTGTTATCGAACTTCTCGATTGATTGCTTTAAAAGTGAGATGATCTTTGTCTGATCCACGCGCTTGCCTTCACTCCGATCACTATCTAAGATGAATTCTCCCTCTCTATACACAAGTTTAAAATCTTTTTCCGGATGATCAATCTGTTCAGCAATCGACTTGATCTTGGCGACGGCACTCTCATTATTCGGGGCGAATACAGCAGAGTGATCAGTCTTTTTAAAGATCGATTGAAGCTGTTCCAAAAAAGCTGGCCAAATATGACCCCGACCCTGCCCCCAAACCAAATCGAGGGTTGCATCCAGATTATAATTTAAGCCTATCTCTGTCGGATTAATCTCGAATTTCTGGCCGTCCTCCACGTTTACAAGAACAATCGGCCGTTTCGAAAAATCAGCGATTTTCTCTTCAATCATTATTCTAGACTCTGCCTTTGATTTGCCACCGAAGGAGGTTTCACCGATGTATTGGCGGGCATAGACTTTGTTGGAATATGATAGGGAGTAAATCCCAAATGAAACTAAGGCCAGACAGAAGATTGCGGCCAAGCAAAGAATTACTAATTTAAGCGCTCTTTTATCGCCTGCTTTAAGTTTATTGATCGATTTTAGACTAATTTTGATTTTCATAATTTAAAAGACTCATGAATAAACTTATTTATGTTTTCTAAATGGATAAATAGAGACCAAATGTCTTGCCTCGTCCTTACTCCTTATCTCATTCCTATCATACATAGAATTTATCTTTTTTTTAATAGCCCCCACTAGTCTACCCTGTTTTTCCGGATCAAACCCCGGCCGGACGGTTTTTAAAATCTGGATTATCTCCCTTCCATTGATGATCTCAACCGGCTTGCCACTCGCTATTTCCCTCTTCACCATTTCTTGAATTTGTCTAACAGGGGCGAGAAAAGAACAATCATTTTGTTTTCCGTCAGGATAAAAACTCGCTTGGGCATCAGCGCAAACCAGAGTAATCAAATCATCAAAAAGAGGTTCGCGCACAAAGGCCTTTTGTTTATCTAGTTTCATTCGCGGAAAGGCAAAGGGTAGCCGCATATGATTTTTTATGAGCCAGTAGACATCGTCGATCATCCTTTTGGGTAATTTCAACCGGTGAAGAATCTCCTTCGCCTTCTCAGCGCCGATCCTATCATGATCGTTGAATCTGATACGATCGCCTGTGACTGATACCGGAGTAAATGTATCGACTTTGCCAATATCATGAAAAAGCACAGCTAATTTCACTCTCAAAGAAGCATCGTGCGGTAAGGCTTGCAATGCCAATCTCGTATGAGTAAAAACATCGCCCTCAGAGTGAAACTCTGGCGGTTGTTCTACCCCTTTCATAGCAAACACCTCGGGAAATAGTATTTTAAGTAATCCCGTTTCATCATAACATTCCAACGCGCGGAGGGGATCCGCCCCCATAGTTTTTAAAAACTCTTGGCCGATCACCTCAAATGATACCCTCTCAACTTCCCTACCCTGTACATCTTTGAACTTCTTCGTGACTTCAAAGGCTAACTTTTGCATGGTTAGAAACGTCTCAGTTTCGACTGTAAGGCCAAATTGAGCAGCAAACCTGATTCCTCTAAGTATCCGTGTCGGATCTTCTTGAAACCGGTCAGAAGGGCTACCAACAGCACGAATAATTTTGTTCTTGAGATCACTTAAGCCATCAAAAGGATCAATTAAATTCAAGTTTAGAGCTGAAAGCTTAAAGTAGAAATCTTTTGACTTGCCGATTTGTCTCAAATCGACTGCCATCGCATTGATCGTAAAATCCCGTCTCGCCAGATCATCAATTATTGAGACGTTCTCATGCAGAACTTCTGCATTTTTCCGCCGACCCCCAACCAAATATTCCTCTCTTCTAGGCAAAGCAATGTCGATGGAGGGGCAAGAGCCATTTTTCAATTGTTCAATTGTTTCATTGCTCTTTTTAATAGTGTCATCCTCGGAACCAGCGATCTTGCTTGAGAATGGTATCCGGGGATCCAATTCCTTTCTGGATTCCAGATCGAGTCTGGAATGACAAATAAATGGTTTAAATTTAAACACCCCAAAACTCCTTCCTTCCACACCGACGACGGTTCCCTCTTTTTCCAGAAATTGTTCTAGTTCCTCTGCAGAGATTCCCTCGGACACAAAATCAAAGTCATTGGTTTCGCGATTCAAAAAAAAATCCCGGATAGCACCTCCAACCAAATAAATATTAGCTTTAGGAAATTCCTCAGTGAAATGTTTTATAAATTTGAGCTCTAGCAATCGCATTAATTCCATATAAAAATATTATCATAATTGAATATCGAGTTCATTGATAAAATACTGTGTTCTGTCATCTCGAGCGACATGAATCAGCCGAGAGATCTTCTATGAGAGATCCTTCGACAAGCTCAGGATGACATCGCTAAAAGAATCCTAGGCCTTCAAAATTTCATTCAATATATCTTTAGCTTTTTGATTTTGGATCTTATTCTCCGCTTCTTCAGTCGCAATTGTCAAAACCAAATTGCTGCCCTCTTTTGCGTCTTTGGGCAGTAATGACTTATCTAAAAGAACTTCCTTGTCGTCATCGCCAATTAGAATCGGCTTGTCGTTTTGAAACCGATTGAGAATAAAATTTGTTTTGACAATATTCTTATCTATTTTCAAATTTCTTTAACTCCAACCTTAAGCCTTTAAGAGATGCCCCGCTGGTGCGAGGCATTATCTCAACTACTTAACCAGTTTTGTGCTTTTCTTCGAACCCAGGAGTACCCATGCTGCGATTCCTAGAACTAGGACAGCGACGATGATTATTTTGGTAGTATTTGTGATCTCAACTTCGATCAGAGTTGTTGCGATCAGAAGAGCGATGATATTTACAACCTTGATAATCGGATTGATAGCCGGACCGGCAGTATCTTTGTAAGGATCGCCGACAGTGTCTCCGGTAACGGCAGCCTGATGAGCGATCGAGCCTTTACCGCCAAAATTACCTTCCTCAATATATTTCTTGGCGTTGTCCCAAGCGCCGCCGCCAGAAGTCATCGAGATTGCGACAAACAAACCTGTGATAATTGTACCGATCAAAAATCCGCCGAGGGCAACTGGACCAAGCAAGAAACCGACGAGCAATGGAGCAGCAACTGTAATCGCAGCAGGGAGAATCATTTCGTGGATTGCTGACTTGGTGACAATATCGACAGCCTTGCCATAATCTGGTTTGGCCTTGCCCTCCATAATACCTTTGATCTCCTTGAATTGTCTGCGAACTTCAGTCACAACAGCACCAGCCGCTTTGCCGACCGCTTCCATAGCAAGGGAGCCGAAGTAATACGGAAGAAGGCCGCCCAAGAAAAGACCGACGATAACCATCGGATCTGTCAACTCAAATTTATAGCCGTTACCAAGCTTGTGTGTATAATCCGCGAAAAGAACCATTGCAGCCAAAGCAGCAGAACCGATAGCATAGCCTTTGGTCACAGCTTTTGTTGTATTGCCAACAGCGTCAAGAGCATCAGTATGAACCCGAACATCAGCCGGAAGTTCGGCCATTTCGGCGATTCCGCCGGCATTATCAACGACTGGGCCAAAAGCATCGATAGCGACGATAATACCAGCCATCGAAAGCATAGCCATTGCAGCAATCGCAACGCCATAAAGGCCGGCGAGAGAATAAGCGCCCAATATAGCTGCGCCGATGACGATTACCGGCATTGCGGTCGATCTCATTGAGACGGCCAAACCGGTAATGATATTCGTACCATGACCGGTAGCAGAACTTTCTGCGATTGATTTAACCGGTTGGAATTTAGTAGAAGTGAAATACTCTGTAATGATGCACATAAGTGCAGTTACTGCCAAACCGATCAACGAAGCAAAGTAAATATTTAAGGTCGAATACTGACCATTGTCCTTCATCAACCATTCGGTAATGAAGTAGAAAGCAATAGCAGCAAGCACACCGGCGACGATCAAACCTCTGTAAAGTGCGCCCATAATATTCTTGGATTTCTTGCCCAATCTACGAACCAGCTACCGATAATAGAGGTAATAATTGAGGCAGCACCAAGTACCAATGGGAACAAGACTGCGTTTTCAAAGTTAGCAAAGAAGAGACTGCCCAAAAGCATTGTGGCTACAGCAGTTACGGAATAGGTTTCGAAAAGATCGGCAGCCATACCGGCACAGTCGCCAACATTATCACCAACGTTATCCGCAATTACAGCTGGGTTTCTTGGATCATCTTCGGGAATTCCCGCTTCGACTTTGCCAACCAAATCAGCTCCAACATCGGCAGCTTTGGTAAAAATACCGCCGCCAAGCCGGGCGAAAATTGAAATTAAAGAACCGCCAAAACCGAGTCCGATCAAGGCTTCAATGTCTTTAAAAATGGCATAGAAACCGGCTACAGCCAAAAGGCCAAGACCGACTACCAAAAGGCCGGTAACAGTCCCTGATTTAAATGCAACATCCATACCGAAACGAAGGCCTTTTCGGCTTGCTTCAGCTGTCCGTACATTGGCTCGAACTGAAACGTTCATTCCAATATATCCGGCGAGAGCAGAAAAGACAGCGCCAACCAAGAAGCCGACGGCGATCTTCCAGCCCAAAGCATAGAGCAAAACTACGAATAAAACTGCGGCTACGACGCCGACAGTGGAGTACTGGCGATTTAGAAACGCCTTGGCGCCATCTTGAATGGCTTTGGCAATATCAACCATCTTCTTGTTGCCTGGATCTTTCTTGTTCACTGCAAGAACAAGGATTAGGCCGTAGATGATCGAAATTGCAGCTGCGACTAGCGCAATTGTGATCGAAATTGCGTACATGGATAATTTCTCCAAATTAATAGTTTATAAAGTTAAAAGAAAATAAGATCATAAAGTTCATAAAGTAAAAAGTTCATAAAGTACAAGGTAACTTTATAAACTTTAAGAACTTTACAAACTTTCTAACTGACCTAAAGTTACCACAAGGAGAGCCAAAGTTCAATAATACAACAACCAGCCACTCGCCTTTATTGACATTTTAGCAAATTAGTGCTATAATTATAATATGTTGCTCCAAGTTCGAGGCAATTTTTTGCTAAGAGGACTTGGAAACAAAAAGGAGAAACCATGCGAACTCTCACCATGATCTGCGCCACGTTGGCGCTCATAGTACTTGTAGTCGGTCTGACCGGCTGCAGCGGGGATAGTGCCGGCCTGCCGGAGTCAGAACTCCGCCTGGCTGCCGTCAACCTTGATGGCACCGGACCGTACCACCTCGGCATCACTGCCGAGGGAGTCCAGCGATATGAATTCAACCTGGGTGAAACAGCCCAAGTGAATTTCGTCTGGACCCCAGCTGCTCCGGCCGGTCTGCGCTATGAGGTTACTCATAGTGTCAACGGAGCCGTGCAGCCCTCTGTGGCCAACTCAAAAGGCGGAGAGGCAGAAATCGACGGGCATGTCCGCATCCCGCTGAATACCTACGGCTTCCACCTGATAACAGTCGACGCTTACGCCGGCCAGAATCAAGTGGGCCACGCCTCTGTCCAACTTGAGGCTGGAAAGGGAGGATAATCCTTCCAATTCAACCTCTATATACGTGAACCCCGACTGCCCCTGTGGCAGTCGGGGTTCATTCGTAGAAATAACCAATTTTATCTTTGTTTTTTAGTAATAGCTCCCAAAGAAATTAAACTATTTTATTCATAGAATGTGCTAACTATCTTACCGGAGGTTTCTATACCGGTAGTAGAAGGAGGGTTCACTATGAGAGGGATTTCACTTCTCGTTCTCGGCCTGGTAATGCTCGTTGCCGGCACGGTGTTCGTCGGCTGCAATGACAGCAGCGGCAATGACATCAACGTCCCCGGTGGGGATATCGCCGATGCGACTATTATGCTGCGTGAGTGGCGGTTTCCAAACGACCTGCCAGTCACGACCATTCCGGCTGGCGAGGTTCAGACGATTACGCCGGGCGTGCAATTCGATATTGCCGTTGTTGATATATCGACCGGGGCTACAATCCCCAATTCGATCGTCGACAACGTGCAGTTCTACCGCCGCCCCCAAGGAATGAGCAATTTCGAGCCAATCGACTTTGTCGACCTGGAAATCGTCCCCAATCCCGGGACCGATTTCGTCGGCTGGCCTGATCCCAACCCCCTGGTTGGGAGCAATTTCTTCCGCCGAATCGAACACGAACGTCCACTTGAGACGTTCATGGTCCAAGCCGACATCACCATCAGCGGCGTGACCACGATCGCAAGTCGATCATTCGTCACCTATTCCCCAAACAGTCCGCTATGACACACAGGCGGACATACACAACGCAAAGACCCCGGCCAGCGAGCCGGGGTCATCTTTTATAATTAGCAACTTAACCGATTATTTTGCATCAAACACTTTTATGACTACTGTTATTTTCCCATCGTTCTCACCGGCGTTCACTTCTAGATAGTCATTTTTCCATGCTTCATTAAGTTGGTGGTAAATTCCCAAGATAGCCTCTTTGTCATCGGTTGGTTGAAGTTCATGTTCGAATGAATAAGTACCGGGAAGACCGGTAGTTTTATTCATAGCATCATTAAATTTTGCTGAGAAAGTTGAATCCAACAAGCCCTGAGGAACTTTTTCATAAAGCTTTGTTAAAAATCTAGCTCTAGTTTTCATAAAATTCTCTAATTCCCCTGCTTCAGCGTATTCTTGAAGCTTTGCAGGAAGAGAAAAAAATCTTAATTGAAAAGCATCAGAAAATTCAGCGGGAAAAAGCGGCTCTTCTTTGGCATCCTCGCCAGTTGGCGATGCAACGCTCTCTGATACTGTTATCTCTGGCGCTGCTTGCACTTCAGGCGCAGGCGATTCTACCACAGGCTCATCTGATCCTGGGACTGCCGGTACACCCCCATCGGTTGGTCGAACGCTTCTCTCATCCATAATCTCTCCAAGTTAATATTTTGTTAGTTTTGTTCTTTTAATACAACAGAAATCTATTTGTTTTTATAAATATATATTAAATCAAGCTCTTGTAAACCTCCAGCGTCTTCTTCGCAGTGTCTTCCCAATGATACTTTTGAACCTGCTTCAAACCTTTTTCTCTCAATTCTGCTTGTAATCTGGGATTAGCGGCCACTTTTTCCATTGCCTTTGCGATCTCGTCGATGCTATATGGATCAAAATAGAACGATGCATTACCCTGAATCTCCGGCATACAGGAAACATTGGAAGAAATTACCGGAGTGCCGCAGGCCATTGCTTCAAGCGGCGGCCAGCCAAAGCCTTCATTCAATGAAGGGATCACATAACAAAGGGCGCCGGCATAAGCTGTCGGCAACTCAAAGTCTTCAATAAATCCGGTCGCTATAATAGCAGAAGGTAGACCATGGAGAGCAGAAAGATCTTTATTAATTCTTTCGATTTCAGCAACTACCTCCGGCTCATTTTTATCTATTTTACCCACCAAAACTAATTGTATAGGATTTTCTTTTTTGACTTTTGACTTTTGATAATATTGCTCATAGGCCTGAAGCATCCGGACAAGATTTTTGTGCTTTTTCCAGGCACCGGTGTAAAGAAAATATTCGTCTTTTATTCCATATTTTTTCTTGAATTGTTCAATCTTTGATTTATCTTTTGCCTTGAGATTGAAAAGATTATGATCTATGCCCCAATAAATCAGGCTGATTTTTTTTGGTTCAATATCGACAAAATCAAGGATATCCTCAGTTGTAACCTTCGAAATAGAAATTATTTTGGTTGAGTCTCTGATCGCAGACTTCATCACCATATTAAAGGCTAGCTGCTTTATAAAATTAAAGTAATGCAAGTGCCCAATCAAGGTTAGATCCTGGATAGTCACAATATAACGACCGCGATACAAAATCGGATGGTTGAACTGAGTAAAGTGAACAAGATCAAATTTTTCCTTATTTAAATGAGACAAAAGTTTAATTTGTTCGTCCTTCGAATAATGGGGAACGTCTAAAATACTTACGCATAAATTTTTAATTTCTAATTCCGAATTTCTAATCAATTTATTAATATCCAATTCACCAATTCCAAAATATCGCCCAACTTCCTTAATGCCTTGTGGCCGGATTAAGAGAGTATATTTGTTCTCCCGATCCAGCTTCAAAATCTCCCGGAGGTTCTGCATCACAACCCTTGTCTGGGAGTCTCCTACCCCGACAAATCTGCCGTCAATTAATATTCTTGCCATATTGTTCCTTGTTTAAACTAACTCCGATCAGAATAAATATAGTATAAGCTATCGCCGGATTATCGGCAAAAGTATGCAAAAAGAGCGCACAAACAGAGACTGAGACTAGGCCAAGGAATAATGCCTTCTGAATCTTGAATAACTCCAAAAGCAGATATCCGGTAAGTCCGAGCCAGAGTAATAGGCCGAGGGCTCCAAGCTCTAACGCAAACTGCAAATACCATGATTCCGAGGTGATGCCATCACCGTACTTTACGGATGCTGGCCCGGCTGTGCCTAGACCAGAGCCAAATGCAAATTTGACTTTATCGTTGTCATACCGATTTTTAATTTCGTTCAGGGTGATATTGAATGAATTTAAATGGCCCGTATCCCCGTCATGTGTAATTAGATTTCTGATGTTTTCGCTCCTGGAAAATGAAAGGGCTACTATCACTATAAAGACGCAAAGTATGGACAAAAACCAACTCAGTATTCTTAGATTTTTTATGAAGAAAAAGATGAAAATCAAAAGGCCAACTACCAACGCCACAAGAGCCGATCTAGAAAAGGTCAACAAAATAGCCAAGGCTAGAAGAATAGACAGTAGAATGTAGAACGCGGATCGGATATTTATCTGTTTTATTCGAAACAGAAGTAGGAAAAGTGCCGGCAAAAGATAGCTTCCAAGCTGATTTGGAGCTCCTATCAAAGAAGAACTCTGGTAAATTTTCTTGCCAATGTCGAAAAAGCCCCAACCGAAACTTTGAGAGATATCTAATAAGCCGGCGCCGCTCCAGTAATAGTATGGCAGGAATCTCTCTACTAGCGCCAATCCGGCCATCAGAAAAGCAGAAATAAGGTATGTATTGATTAGACTGGTTTTGCTTCTAGCAGACAGGTCGAGATTGACCCCGATTCCCAAGAAAAGAAGTGCCAAGAGAGAGAAACGAAAGCCCTCAAGACCCCTACCGATATCAGGAGACAGAAGAAGGACTGAGACCAAGCCAAATAAGACCACCAAGCTAATCATAAGTAGAGGCAACCTTACCTTTTTTTCGATGACAGCCTTCAGGGCGGTAATGAGGAAAAAAATTATAAGAAAAGGCTCATACCAGTGAGTACTCCAGAATATCGTACTATCGGCCAATTCTGTCCGAGAGTGCAAAAACTGATCCAGGAAAAACTGAAGGGGCATGTAAACGATCAATGTGAGCAGAAAATAGAAATTAACTTTTTGCCAAATCTTTCCCATCATCCTTCCGGTAAATAAAAGTCAAAGCCAAGAGTAGCCAAAACAGAGCCGATAGATCATTCTTAAAATAAGTAGTATCAAACAACCCATGAATCAAAACTGCTGTCATGCCGGCAAAAAGCAAAGCTTTAACAAAGTAATCCTTGATCTTAAATAAATTACAGTAATACCAGGCGAGAACAGACAAAAATGCTAATATACCAAGAGCACCGAGGTAAAGCCAAAAGGCCAAAAATATATTATGGGGGTGCAGTGCATATGGCAGGCCGTATAGTTTAAACGACTCATTTGTTGAAGAGAGACTTGCAATCTCATCCTGAAATGAGCCCAAACCTATTCCCTTTATCGGACTTCCCCCGGCCATCTGCCATGAATAACTATAAATTTCTTTTCGGACGTTGTTGCTACCTGAGTTTAGATCGATCTTTGTATATGCAAGGAAAGCAAAAATAATTGAAGCTAGAATAGGCAAGAGAAAGATTGATTTCGTCTTGAAAGAAGCCTTGGAACGCGAATTGTCAGCCCTACCTCGAATAATTATAAGTATGGCGAAGATTACACTAAATACTAGCGCCAGAATACCGGCTTTTGACTGTGAGAAATAAAGCGCAGTCAGCGGTAAAGCCAACGATACCAAAAAACATATTTTCACAAATTTGCTTACCAATAAAGGCCATATAATTATAGAGAGAAAAAATGCCGGTACTAAAAACATCGCCAGAAAGTTTGGGGATTCAAATGGACCAAAAGTTCGTCCTTGTTCCAGATACTGGCCGAAGGTGTTGTCTCCTTTTTGATAAAACAAGGTACCGACAATAGAGGCTTTCTGCGCTACCGTCCAGAGAGCAACCAACAGAGAGGATATATACAAAGGAAAAATTAATTTTGAGATATTTTTTTCAGTGAATATATTAATTATCGAGAAATAGAGAAGGAAAGGTATCGCAAACCAGCCCTTGAAAATGCCTAAAGCAGTCGCCTCATCGATCGAAAGAAAAACCGAGAGAAAAGCAGCTAGCAAGATGAAATACGGCCAAAGTGGGCCAAATTTAAGTTTTCTTTTTGCAGAAAATACAAAATAAAAAATAGAAAGGACTGAGAGAGCAACTGCAATTTCAAAAATATTAGTTGGGATTCCAAGAATATCAAAACGAAAAAAATAAAACGGGAATAAAAAAACCGCCGAAATGATTAGAAACAAAGAGATTTTGCCAGGTGTCTTCATTTAACTTGATTTTAACACTTTATCGTTGTGGTTAGAAGACATCGCCAAGCCAAGAAAAACCCAAACATAGACAAGATATAAAGTTGAAAAAGAAATGTATTGTAAAAAAATAGCGAAAATGATGCAAGAAAAAGTTAAATAAAGCAAATAATTCATTTTCAGTCGCCGTCTCAAAGAGATAAGAGCGGATAATAAGAAAGCGATGAACAATCCAAGTCCGATCAGCCCTTCCTCGACTAGTACCTCAGGATAAAGACTATTAACTGTTTGCCTGGTGTTCCCCTGTTCACGGATTGTGGCAAATTCTGGCAGCGCTCCGAAAGCGCCAGTACCGACACCAAACAATGGGTTCTTCCTCCATTCTTGCAAAGCGATCCTTACGGTGTAACTTCTAGCAGCCAGCTGGATATATTCGTGATTGACCTCTCTCGCATCCTCTGTATTTATTACCTGCGATAAATAGTTCTTTGCGCCCTCGCTTCTCGCAAAAAGGAAGATTAAAAGAACTGCAAAGACTAGAGAGGATAGAATAGTAACAAAGTAACGCAAAAACTGAATTGGCTTTTCCTTCCCGCCAGAAAAAATAAACCCTAAACTAAAAGTCACAAGACCCACAACAAGAGTAAAAATACCCCCTCTGGATAAAGTCAGAAAAAAAGCTAACCCAATCACAAAAAGGGAGAGGAAATGCATTTTATTTTTGGCGTGGATGATTGCGCGGATATTTAAGAAGATAGGAATTAGTAAAAAGTTTGCCAGAAAACCAGGTTCAAAGAAGGTGGATTGGACTCGCGGAAAGCCAAAGAGGTCTTTGGTATACAAATCTGAGAGTAATGTATATTTTTGCGGCAGACCCAACATGTCACCAAAAAATTGGTAGATTGCAATAATTGATACTGCCAAACCAAGCCAAATAAAAATTTGAAGATACTTCTCCTGATGGGTGAAATTTAAATTGAGTCTTTTAACAGTGGAGTATAGGAACGCCATAAACAGGAACATGCTACTTACGATCACTGTATGCCTTTGTTCGATCGACCAGAAAACGGTTGCAAATGACCACAAGACAAAGGCGTAGAGAAAAATTTCTTCCTTTTGAAGTCTTACTTTTTTCTCAAGAAAGATGATTTGCCATAAGAAAATGACCAACAGGGCAATAGCCAAAAAATATGGCGGTTTCATAGTAAACCCCATAAATTCAAAGGTGAGGGCTCTTTCAAAGGGAAGTGCCAACAGGAGTAACGAAAAAATAATCAGCTCAATTTTTTTTAGCATTAGCTCCATCATACAAAAAAGTTCCTATCTTTTCCAATATAGGTTACAGGTCTTTTAATCATTCACCCCCCAATGATATAATATAAACGTATTAGAATTAACAAAGCGCAATATAAAATGAAGAAATTGTTGCTTATTATGATAACTCTGGCGATTACTTTCTCGGGAAATCTGCAAACTGCGAGTGCCGCTGTGTCCTCCGATTATTTTATCAACAATAAAATTTATAATAATTTGATTTCCAATAGAGATTTTACCGATGTCGGCTCTATGTCCGAGGCCGCTATCCAACAATTTTTAGTCAATAATGGTAGTTACCTCAAGGATTTCTCTGAGGCAGGCAGAAGCGCGGCACGAATAATTTACGATGCCGCCCATGGTAAAAAATTCACCCAATCCCCATATGACACCTGGCTTGGAGATACCTTAAACGGAGTGACTTTGAACGAATCAACAGGGACTGTGAGCCCCAAAGTACTTTTGGTTATGCTTCAGAAAGAACAAAGTTTGATTACGTTAGGATCCAGAAACGAGAACCGGCTCGA
Source organism: Patescibacteria group bacterium (assembly GCA_041674765.1). Taxonomy (GTDB): domain Bacteria; phylum Patescibacteriota; class UBA1384; order XYA2-FULL-43-10; family 1-14-0-10-43-13; genus JBAYVE01. The sequence continues at coordinate 98,820 of JBAYVE010000001.1, read as the reverse complement.
TATCGCAATGGGTTATGGTTGTCCGGATAGTAGTTCATGTAGTTCTCATTATTTTGGCTTCACCAATCAGGTCGAATGGGCAGCCTGGCAGTTACGCTACAATGCAGAAAGAGCCCAAGGCAAAGGCCTGGATTTTCAGGTTGGCCAAACCATGAACAACGTTGACGGCAAATATGCTGTTACTTTCACCAATGCTGCTACGGCTTCGATTTATCGCTATACTCCCCATGTTTTTGATAGCGCTTTTAATTTTTATAATCTCTATACCGGCTGGTTTACCATTACCGCTGATTCTGATGCCAACGATACAGTCAACTTTACGCTCAAGACTTACAATTCAAATCAAAAAGTTTCAGGGCTGAAAAGGACTGACTCCAGGGCTGTATTACATGGTAGCAGTACCGTACTCGGGGAAATAGGATCCAAAGACTGGAAACTCGAATTAAGCGGACTAGCCTTTGGCACAAACAGCTATACAATCGACTACACTGACAGCGCCGGCAAAGTTTTAGCCCAAAAATCAATTACCATAGTTATACATAAGCCTGGTGATGTAAATGGCGATGGAGGTACTGATCTTCAGGACCTCTCTATTTTCGCCGCATATTGGGATCAAATTAACCCGGAGGAGCCGCTAGCAAACCTAACAGGTGAAGTTGGGCATAAAATAAATGTCCAGGATTTATCAATATTGGCTGGCTATTGGGGGAGTTAAGTAAAATTAGGATTAAGAATTAAGAATCAAGAACAAGGAAGAGCTGAGAACCAACCTTTGCTCCGTGATTCATAATTCATCATTCGTAATTTTAAAGGAGCATATGAAGAAAATTTTTATGGGGGTAATACTCTTATCGTTATCATCCCTTTGGTTTCCAGAACCGGCACTTGCCGCGGGCATCTCCGTCTCCGGAGGCAGTCCGAAATATGTCGGCGATCAATTTTCTGTTAGCGTGATGGCATCAGGGGCGACATTCAATGCCTTTAGCGGCACAATTTCATCTTCCGGCTCACTCAAGATCGTTGGCTGTAATGCAGGAGACGCATTATGGGTGACCAAACCGACAGGCGCCGGTAGTTTTGCAGGAGCCCTAACCACTGCAACCAGTTCTTTTAAAATTGCTACCCTGACCGTCAAAGCAGCTTCAACTGGTTCCGGCTCCATTTCCGTTTCTGGCGTTCAGTTAGCCAATAAAGGTCCGATAGTCGGCACAAACGGAGGTAGCGTCTCTTTTAGCATCCAGCGTAGGCCTACGCCTCCTGGTAGCATCACTGTCGCTTCCAGCAGTCATCCAGATCCAACTGTATCTTATGAAATTACAACCATTGAATTGTCTTGGGATAAGCCATCCGGGGTGACTGGATTTTCGTATCTTCTGGATCAAGCGGCAGAAACTGTCCCACCAGCAAGCGCAACAAACTCAAGTACATCAATAACATATGATAACCAAGCAATCGGAACTTATTATTTTCATATTAGAGCGCTAAATGGAGACGGTTGGGGAGAAACAACCCATTTTAAGGTTACGATCAAAGAACCGGATCCGAAAATTCAGGAACAACTGCAGAAACCACATGATATAAATGCAAGAAAGTCCGATCCCTTTACCAACAATATTAAAGACGGCACAGTTTCAGGATTATTAATTTCCGGCTATACCGAACCAAACTATATGGCCAATATCAAGCTGGATCCGTCGCCTACATTGCCCGAGAACAAACTAATGTCCGTCAAGGCTGGCTTGGATGGGAAATTCGAATTTTTGGTTGATTTTCCGATCAAGTCCGGGTTCTATAGACTTACTATACAGGGGCAAGATAACAAATTATTGACACCAGTTAGCGACCCTGTAATCTTTGAAGTCTCTCAGGCCAAAGGTGGGACAGTAACGATGCTCACAGAAGAAGACACGAACCCCCCAATAATTCCGGAGAAGAAATGGTATGAAAAAATCAATTACCCTATTCTATCCGGAATACTCGGCGGTATAATCTTGATAATCGGAATTGGCGTTCTTGTACTTTATTTTCTCCGAAGAAAAGAAATGGTCAAATTAGCAAGAAGTATAAAAATAAACAATTAGGCAGGTCTATCAACCAATGAATCGAAGAACTGTCTTCATAAATACCGCTTCCCAAATATTAGTCCGGCTAGTGACGCTGGGCTTTACTTTGATTTCCATAAAACTGCTTACAAATTATCTGGGTGTCGACGGCGTTGGAGAATATAACACTATAACGACCTATGTAAATTTCTTCATCGTTATCGCCGACCTCGGTCTCTTCTCTGTGACAGTGCGGGAAATCGCCAAAAATCCAGATTCCGAAAAAAAAATATTGGCCAATGTTCTAGTGATCAGAATTATCAGCGCCTTAGCCGCTTGCCTGATAGCAATACTGATTATTCTTCTCTCCAAATATAGAGGCGACAATAATATTGTTTTTGGGACGATAATCGCTTGCGGTTTTCTCTTTTTTAATTTGCTTGGTAGCGTTTATGATATTATCTTGCAATACCGTCTGAAAATGCAGTTCTCAGCCCTAGCCGAATTTCTGAGTAAGATAATCTCGATTATTGCGCTAATTATAGTCATTCGTTTCCATGGTAATTTTCTCTTAATTATGTCGACGATCGCCCTCTCCGGTTTGATGATATTCCTCTTCAAGTGGTTGTTCTCTACCCGCTTCACCAAGTTTGGCATCAGCTATAACAAAAAAATCGCCGATTGGATATTTAATATGGCCTGGCCGATCGGGGTTGTTTTTATCATCAGCAACCTCTTCTTCAAGCTTGATACCCTTATGCTATTTGTTATCAAAGGAGCGGCAGCTGTAGGAATCTATTCAGTAGCGTATAAAATACTAGAGGTTTCTATTTTCTTCGGCTCTTATTTTGCGAGCTCCTTAAAGCCCATCATATCGTCGCATATAGAGAAAGATAAAAACTATTTGAAAGGGCTGGTCTCGAAATCTATTTCAGTAATGCTCTTCCTCGGTTTACCTATCTCGATTATTTCTTTTGTTTTTTCTCGAGAGATTATCATCTTTTTGAGTAATGAAAGTTTTATTTCGGGCAGCAGAGCGTTAGTTTTCCTTGCGTTTACTTTACCAATAATTTATATTGATATATTGCTAGCTGAAATATTGATTGCTGCTGATGAGCGCAAACTACTCCTTCGTATTTCGGTTTTTATCCTTCTCTTCAACTTTGTGTGCAACCTGATCTTGATTCCCAAATATTCTTTTATGGGCGGAGCATATGGCACTTTTTTATCTCAGATAGTTCTTTTGGTTATTGATTATCATTATACTAAGAAAATAATTAAATACCGATTGGACTATATGATGATTTTGAGAATCTGCCTCATATCCTTTTTATCCGTAGTTTTGGCAATTGTATTGAAGACTTTTTTACCTCTCCATTTTCTAATCCTTTCCTTTGTTGTCATTTCTTTCTACCTATTTCTGGCATATTGTTTCAAAATTATTACCAAAGATTCAATTCAATCAATCGCTCAAAAGGAGAAAACAAATGCCAAAAGTTAGCTCAAAATTTTTATGGTGGTCTTTCTTCGGGCTCGCCTTTATCGCCCTAGTTTGGATCCAATATTATGGATTAGCACATTATCAATATCTTGTACCTCCAGGGGACGATCCCATGAATCATTTCCTTGCAGCAAATAATATCTTCGAGCAAAAAGAGAGCGTCTTTTCAATCCTACAACGTGGGGGGTACCCACCTGCCTATCACTTCATGGTTGCAAAAGCAGCAGAGATTTTTCAGGCCGATCCACTCGACATAATCAAGTGGAGTTACCCTGGAATATTAATTCTGTGTTCTCTTGCCGTTTTCCTGCTTGCATATTCAATTCTTGGTATTGAAGCAGGAACTGCTGCTTTTTTTATTTATTCGTTTGCGACAAGACTTCCGGTCCAAACTATAAATGATGGTAGCTACCCAAATCTGTTAGCAGCACAATTTCTATTGCCATTGGGTCTTGCATTTTTAACCTTTTTCATCAAATCGAGATCGAAATATAGGATGTGGCTACTAACTTTATCGATTCTAATTCTACTTCTAATTCCCCTGACGCATCATTTTACGACCTTCTATCTCCTCGCAATCGGGACAGTCGCCTGGCCTGTTGTCTTGGTATCTTTTTGGATTTTCCGCCGCTGGCAATGGAAAAGAGGACTCCTTTTATTTCTGATTTATTTCACTTTGATATCCGGACTCGCCTTTGTGTTTCTGAATACTTCTCTTTTTACTTCAGCCAAAAGTTTAGCCTCCACGATGATTCATTTCGGAAGTTCTTATCCTTTTTTTGAGATTGTGGCAACGGCCAAGTCGGTAGCCTGGAAAATCCCTGGTGATTTCATCTCAAACTTTGGAACAATCTCCTTATTAATATTGGTGCTAGGGTTTCTGGCCTTTCCGATCATACTTTTCAGAACAAAGGACAAAAATTGGCTTTTTACTTTCATTTTTATCTATATCTGGGCAATCATCCTTTTTATCGGATCAAGAATGACCTTCTTGAGTAATCCCGACAGACTAGCCAGAGATATGACTCTCCCCCTCGCCATTTCTGCCGGAGTTTTATTAGGCTATCTGGCACAAGATAATAAAAAGATCTTTTCTTTTAAAATACTCCTACTAACAATATTTGTAATCGCTTTATTTCTCCCTGTAAAACAAAGAATAATCAGCGCAAAAGCATATGAGCCAATGATCAGAGCCACCTCTGCTGACATGGAAATTTTTGCATTCATCAAGGCAGAAAATATCAATCCCGAAAAGGTTTTGATGCAAAGTTTCAACTTCTATGCCCCCAAACTCTTACCAGGATTTCGGGAGGACTATTGCTTTGATGGTATCAATTGTCAGGGAATATATCCCGAGCGGGATTACCTAATAATGTCAACTCAGCTTGGCTGGTTACCAAGTCACGTTAGAACAGACAGTCCTGAAATATACACTAGTCTAGAAAATCTTATACTAGTAAAACATAGCCAAAGTCCAATCAACGATGTTTACCTGTTCAAAATCATACACCCCAATAATTTTTAAGATGATCTGTAAGGAAACTAATAACGATAGTGATCCGGTTTGAATGGACCTTTGGCCGGAATACCTAAATATTTTGACTGTTTTTTGGTAAGAGTTGTTAAGTGAACTCCAATTTTCTTTAAATGAAGCCTGGCAACCTCTTCATCCAATTCCTTCGGCAAAGTATAGACTTGTCCTCTTTGATACTTTTCACTTTCGGTAAAGAGTGCAATTTGAGCCAAACACTGATTTGTGAATGAGCTGCTCATCACAAAACTGGGATGACCATGGGCATTGCCTAAATTCACCAGGCGGCCGCGTGACAGAAGAATGAGACATTTACCGCTATCCCAAACAAATTTATCGACTTGAGGCTGAATATTCTCTTCATGGATATGCGCCTGTTCTTCGAGCCATTTAACATCGATTTCACTATCAAAATGGCCGATATTGCAGACGATAGCAGCATCCTTCATCTTTTCCATGTGCTCACCGCATATAACATCGCAACAACCGGTTGCTGTGACAAATATATCACCAACCGAAGCCGCTTCCTCCATAGTTACCACTTGAAAACCTTCCATGGCGGCTTGCAAGGCGTTTATCGGATCGATTTCAGTAACAAGTACTCTCGCGCCATAACCTTGCATGCTCTGAGCACAACCCTTACCAACATCACCAAAGCCAGCAATCACCACAACTTTACCTGCCAGCATAATATCCGTTGCTCTCTTGATGCCATCAGCCAAACTCTCCCGACAACCATATTTATTATCAAACTTAGATTTGGTGACCGAATCATTTACATTGATTGCAGGAATTTTCAGCGTTCCCTTTGCCATCATCTGATACAGACGGTGAACACCAGTAGTCGTTTCCTCTGAAACTCCGATGATATCATCGGCAAGTTTCGGATATTTATCGTTGACAAGCAAAGTCAGATCGCCGCCATCATCTAAGAGCATATTAGGGCCTTTGCCGCCATCAAATTTCAAAGATTGCTCGACACACCACCAATATTCCTCTTCCGTCTCACCTTTCCAGGCAAAAACAGCAATGCCAGCCTTGGCAATTGCCGCAGCAGCATGATCCTGTGTTGAATAAATATTACAGCTACTCCACCGGACTTCAGCGCCTAGCTCTATCAAAGTTTCGATTAGAACAGCTGTTTGAATCGTCATATGAAGACAGCCAGCAATTCTTGCTCCCTTTAACGGTTTCGTCATGCCATACTTATCTCTTAGAGCCATCAAACCTGGCATCTCTTTTTCTGCTAAGACTATCTCTTTACGTCCCCAATCGGCTAACGCAATATCCTTGATTCGATATTTAGAATTCTCTAATTTGGGTAAAGACATTATAACGCTCCTCTATCTCTCTATGATTAATTTTATTTAAATAATTTAGACTAAAATCTTCAGCGCAGAAAGAGGCAATGGTGCTCCCATAAATGACCGCCTTGCGGAGATTTTCCCAAGATATATCATCCGTCTTGGCGAGATAACCGATCAAACCTCCAGCAAATGAATCACCTGCTCCTGTCGGATCTTTAACCTCTTCCAGAGGGTACCCCGGCGCTGAGAAGAATCTGTTATAACCAAAGAGTAGAGCACCGTGCTCTCCTTTTTTAATCACCGCATACTCCGGTCCAAGCTCCAAAAGCATTTTTCCAGCCTTAATTAGGTTTGGTGTATCAAATAATTGTCTCGCTTCCCCTTCATTCATAACGACTAAATTAACTTTTGCGATAGCTCTAAGTAATTTCTCACGTTTACTAGTGATCCAGAAATTCATAGTATCTAGGACAATAAAAGGCTTGCCCTCCATCTGATCAATTATATTTAACTGAATATCCGTATCGGTATTTCCAAGAAACAAAAAATTGGCTTTTCTATAATCATCTGGAAGAATGGGGTTAAAATCAGCAAGAGAATTAAGCTTTGTCTCTAATGTCTTTGCCTCGTTCATGTCGTACTCATAAAACCCCTTCCAGCGGAAAGTCTCTCCCTTTACTTCGACACCTCTTAGATCGAACCGTTTCATCAACTCTAAATGTTTTGCCGGCATTTCCGTGCCCATAATTCCCACAAAACCTGGTTTCTCAAAAAAAGAAGCAGCCGCTGAAGCATAAACACCGCTCCCGCCGAGAGCTTTTTCTACCTCCCCAAACGGAGTTTTCACATCATCAAGACCTATCGAACCAGTTATTATCAACTTCATATGATTAGCAGTAAGCGTTAGCTTAAAGTTCCTTATTTAAGCTTTTTAACCTTTTCCCATGGCAAATCAAGTTCTGGCCGGCCAAAATGGCCGTAAGCTGCAACCTGTCGGTAGATAGGGCGTCGCAGTTTTAGATCCTCGATTATTGCACCGGGACGCAGATCAAAATTTTGTTTTATCAATTCAATAATATCCTCATCAGTTTTTTTGCCTGTGCCATAAGTGTTGACATAAAGTGATAGTGGCTCTGGTTTACCTATCGCATAGGCTAACTGAAATTCACACTTCTCTGCGAGTCCTGACGCTACTATACTTTTGGCAACCCAACGTGCCGCATAAGCGCCACTTCGGTCGACTTTTGAAGGATCTTTGCCGGAAAAAGCGCCTCCGCCATGACGGGCATAGCCTCCATAAGTGTCAACAATAATTTTTCTTCCGGTAAGTCCGGTATCGCCTTCGGGTCCGCCGATAACAAATTTACCGGTCGTATTTATATAAATCAGGGTCTTACTATCAATTTTATAGCCATAATCTTTGAGAACAGGTTTGATCACTTTTTCAGTAATCTCTTTTTTAAGCTGACTCTGTGCCTTTTTCTCTTCATGTTGCGCCGCAATCAATACAGTATGAATACGTTCAGGCTTACCATCGTTGTATTCAACCGTAACTTGAGATTTACCGTCGGGGAACAAGCCTTTGATAATATTCTTTTTTCTAACCTCCGCTAGTCGCTGGCAGAGTCTCTGAGCCAAAATAATTGGCAAAGGCATCAACTCAGGTGTTTCATCGCAGGCAAAACCAAACATTAAGCCCTGATCTCCGGCGCCGATATTTTTAATGTCTTCCTTAACGATTTTTCCACCTTCATCCTTGACGAAGCTATCGACTCCCTGGGCGATATCCGAAGACTGCTCCTTTATCGCGGTCAAAACACCGCTGGTGGCATGATGAAACCCGCAACCATCATAGCCGATCTCCTTTATTATATTTCTGGCAACTTTCGCCATATCTGAATAGGCATTTGTCGTCACTTCCCCGGCGACCACACAGACGCCATTTGTAAGTAATGTCTCAACAGCAACCCTGGACTTGGAATCTTTACTCAAAAGATCATCCAATATGGCATCAGAGATCTGATCCGCCATTTTGTCAGGATGGCCCTCAGTTACCGACTCAGAAGTAAATAAAGTTTTCATTCTGATCTCCTCTTTCTTTAAAAAATATATGATTAAAAAAAATCCTGCCTAATGGCAAGACAGTTTTTTTATCTTGCCCACAAAATATGAAATGGGGGCTTGGATTTAGCACTTTACCGTGATCTCGCGTTACTAGTTGCAAGATAAGGGCAAGCTGCTGGGTGATCATCGGGCCAACTCCCCGGTCTGACTGACCGTCCCGCCTCCTTGGGCAGGATAACACCACTCTTGATAATATTTAGTTTTTCTACTTTTTGAGTTTATCAATAGAACGCTTTTGAGTCAATATATTATTTTTGTTGTTTCTAATCATCGTTTTTGATATAACAAAGATAGTTAAGGAAAAAATATTTTATGAAACTAGCTGTAATTATCCCTGCCTATAATGAGGAGAAGACTATAGGGAAAGTCTTGGCCTCGTTACCTAAGAAATTTAAAGGAATAGAATCAATTATTTCGATTGTTATTGATGACGGATCAACCGATCGTACTTTTGAAGTAGCCAGAAAATATACCTCCTGCATCGCAAAGCATATTATTAACCTAGGCGTCGGTGCTGCTTTGTGCACTGGATTTGAGGCCGCTAAGAAAATTGGAGCAGACATAGCCGTAACCATTGATGCCGATGGACAACATAATCCAAAGGATATTCACCTTTTGGTGGAACCAATCGTGCGCGGAGAGGCAAATGTTGTTATCGGCACAAGGATGCTAAATACCAAAGGAATGCCAGGGATAAAAATTTTTGGCAATTGGGTAATGAATTTCATAACTGTTTTTATTTTTCACATCTGGTCCACGGACACTCAATCAGGACTTCGGGCATATGATAAAATTGCTTTGTCTAAATTCAATCTGCACTCCTTGGGATATGAAATATCTTCAGAAATTATCGGGGAGGTTAGAAGAACAAGATTAAGGATGTGCGAAGTGCCTATCGAAACTATTTACACCCATTATTCTAAAAGAAAAGGACAAAATTGGATTAACGGCGTAAATGTTTTAACTAGACTACTAACAATAAAGTTAACAGGGAAAAAATGATTTTTTTATCGAAATTTGTCGCCATTTTATTGGCCGGTTTAGTTATTTCTAAAACCTATCTTGACTACCAGAAACATTATGAAAATTTAACCGCCTTTATTCTCTGGACTGGGGCTTGGCTTTGTATTGTATATGTGGCGCTGAGACCGGGAGTACTGCTTCAGATCACCGAAAGGATTGGAGAACCAAATGCCGGAGCTGGAACCTTTCTGGGGATTGCATTTGTGTTTTTGTTTTTTGTGACATACCGTTTGCATACAAAAGTTCATCGGTTGGAGCAGAATATCAAAGATATTGTTATAAAAATTGGTATAAAGGATCTAGATAAAGAATAAATGAAATTAATAGTTTTTTCACCATACTTCTATCCGCATACGGGCGGCTTAGAAAATTATTGTTTAGAAATTTCTAATCGGCTAGCACGACTCGGCCATGCTGTGACTGTCGTGGCATCAAAATTTGATAACGAACCGGCTGAGGAAACGCTAAATAGTATTAGAGTAATCAGGTTGGAGTCGAAAAATATTCTCCGCGGCACTTTTCCCTACCCGATATTAAACCGCCAAAATCACCTGGTTCTAACAAAGCTCTTTAGAGATAAACCTGATAAGATCGTCACCAACACCCGATTTTTTCCGCTGACCCTGATTGCGCTTATTTACTCTAAAAAGTTCAAAGTGCCGTCAATTCACATTGAGCATGGAACCTGTCATCCAAAATTGGTAAATACTGGGACAAGATTATTAGCGAAATTTTATGACTATACTTTGGGACGATTAGTTTTTCTTCTTGCAGATCGCCATCTCGCTATTTCAAAAGCAGCAGCCGATTTCTCAAAAAGGTTGGGTGGGAAAAAGGTCAAAGTCGTTTATAATTCAGTAGATAGTAATGTTTTCTTGAGTCAGAGAAAGACAGCATCCAATTTTATTGGTATAATTTTTATTGGTAGACTGATTGAGGCTAAAGGAGTTCAGGATCTTATCCGTGCCCTAAAAAAGATCAAAAATGATAAGTTGAGGTTGACAATTGTTGGTGAAGGTAACTATAGGAATGAGTTAGCCGATCTGGCCACTGATGATGCTCGAATTACATTCTTAGGCGAGAAGAGTTTCAGTGAAATTAAAACAATTCTTGCTGAAAATGACATTTTTGTTAATCCTTCTTACTCCGAAGGTTTGCCAACCTCTCTTTTAGAGGCGGGCGCATCAGGATTGGCGGTGATAGCTTCGAACACCGGCGGTACTGATGAAATCATTGATAATGGTAAAAATGGTTTTTTGTTTGAACCCGGAAAACAGGAGGAGCTTGTGGCATCGATGAAGAGACTGGTTGAAAATTCCAACCTACGTAAAATGTTCGGGCAGGAAATTAAAAAAACCATCGAGGACAAATTCGATTGGGACCATAATATTTTGGCATTAGAAAAGGAAGTAAATAAATGAGAAACGCACTCAAATTGAATCTAGCTATTGTCACTCTATATTTTGTGAGTCATCTTCTTTCTTTAATAGGATTCCCCTATATTTCCTTTATTGCAGGTGCTCTCGTATTTTTTCTGCCTGGCTTAAATATTGCTCTTGCGTTTGAACAAATTACAAATATGAAACAAGGCAAGATTTTACTCTTGCTTTGGGCCTACATAATCGGGTTAATTCTAACTCCGGCGGTAATCTACTCGATCATTCTTTTACGTGGGGTCGATTTTAATCTGTACTCGACCCTGTCTTCTCTTGGTATTTGGCTGATAACTTCGCTAATATTCTATCTTCTCATCTTTTTTTGGAAAAAAAATCCTATCTCCGAGTTAAAAGTAAAAGCTAAAGATTTTTCTAAGCATAAATTTCTTTTTATCTCTCTCGGAATCAGCGTATTCTTGCTGGTCATAAATTTTTCCCTTTACAGTTTTTTGCCCGAAGCCGATCCTTACACATACTTAGTTAAGTTAGATACTATCGGAAAAACTGGAAATTTGGCACCAGATTCCAGATCTCTTTTTTTATCATTCTGCTGGTCCTTTTCTTCGATTACCAGCATACCCTCCTATCATCTCTTTAAAATAGTAGTTCCCTTTCTCGGACTAGCAATGCCCCTAACTGCCTATCTTTTTGCCAGAAAAATATTGCCCAAACAAAATCTTCTCTTAATCCTTTGCACTCTTACCCCTTTTCTTTTTCCTATTATTACAGTAGAAGCTCTGATTACAAGGCCCCAATCTCTCTTCTTTTTTACCTTAGCTCCTTTCGTTTACCTAACCTCTCAACTTCTGAAAAAAAGGGATAATTTAATCAACGCTTATTGGCTATTACTTCTAATTCTACTGACCCTAATAGGAGTCAAAATCCATGAGTTTTTTCTTTTCCTTATTGTAACTGAACTTTTGGCGGCTCTATACTTCTTTTGGCCCAAGGCTAAAAGATACCCATTGGAATCTCTAATTGTATTGGCATTTTTAATTTTTTCCACACTGCCCTGGTTAAAGGACTCGGGAATATTACCACTTTTTAATTGGTATATTCGTATCTTCACACAACACATACTGCACCCGAATATTGATCTTTGGTTTATTGATCATTATACAAATGCTGATGGCAACCAAGTCGGCTGGCCGGGCATTTCTCAAATTTATTATTATGGCTATAATTTAGGTATTGCTCCCCTCATTTTTATTGCTCTTTGGATTTGGAAAAAAGCGAGGGTTAATTTTAACTTTGCTGAAAATTGGTTATATCTTTTTGTCTTTGCTATCTTTTTTTCCGTTGCGGAAGTTTTCCCCCGTCTTGGATTTGCTTATTTGCCTGATCGAGCCTGGCTTTTTGTTTCCTTAATGCTTTGTTTTTTTATACCTCACATCCTAAAGGCTCTCTGGCCAAAAAATTTATCAGTGAAAGTTAAATTGGCCATTATTTTTTTGATTGGTTTTTCCATTCTCATCCCTGCCTCGGTTACTTATTTCAAACAAGGCTGGGTTACAAAAGAGGAATACAAATCTGTTAAATTCATCGAAAATCAAACCCCCGAAAATGCAATATTTATTAGTCAGGGCGGTAATAAACAACTGATCGAATACTTCGCTGAAAGAACAATCAATTCTCCTTCAGATGCTTTCTTTCTGTCATCTGTGACCGACAATAATTATATTAATTCGGTTGAGATGACAGATCAGAACGATATGATAAAGGATATAAAGAAAAATTTGATCAATGACTTGAGTGACTCGGCAAATAATATTTCAAATAACCAAATTAATCAAGAATTAGAAAACATCAAATCATATATTGTCGATTATCAAGAAAAACTCAAATATGCAACTGAAAATAAAGCTGTCAGACCTGTTTATATTCTATATTCCGAGAATAAATTTAAATCACTATTATATGGCAAAAGAAGTTGGTGGCGGAGTTACAACTACTATGGAGCTGACTTGAACAAATTTAACAACTCGCCGTTGTTTAGTAAAGTTTATAATAGCGATGGCGTAACAATTTGGAAATACAGTAAATGACCAAGACAGATAAAGTAAATATCTATTCGACTTTGAGTGGTGGTGGGGTTAAAGTTTGGGCACTACAGCTTTCCAATGAACTCTCTAAACTAAGAATTGATAATAAAGTAATCGACACTCTCCCAGGATATTTCCTCCAACCATTCCGTACCGGCGTTACTCACTCAACCCTGCCCTTTTCTCACCCGCTTAGGGGTAAGTATATATTGACTCTCCAGGGAATTTTTACCGAGGAACATCTTATTTGGTCTAAACTTTATCCTTTTGCTATCTCACAGGCAGATACAGTGACGGTACCATGTAGATTTTTACAGGAAAAGCTACAGCTAAAAAAAGCCATGATAATTCCAAACGGGATCGAGACTCCTACATGGACCAAGACCGACTATCACTTAAAAGGAGATAGGCCAACTTTGGGAATTCTTACCGGTTTTAGTTTCCTAAACAAAGCGAGAGGATTAATAGACCTTGCGGAAATAGTGAAAACTCTTGATGGCAAAGTCAAGTTATTGATTGGCGGCAATCCCGGCATCTACTTTGACAGAATCAAAGCGGAAGTTATAAAGACCGGCATCGACTGTGAATTCCTAGGTTTTTGTGATAAGGAAGATTTTTACCAAAAAATTGATATTTTTACCTATTTTTCTCATCAAGATGTCTTTAGTATCGCCCTCCTCGAGACAATGTCGAGAGGCATTCCTGTGATTTCCAACAATGTAGGTGGCACAAAGGACATGTTTGATAGCAAAACAAATGATTTATTGGTCAATAACAACAAAGATTATACGGAAGTACTCTCATCTCTGATCAGCTCAGAAGAACTACGTGAAAAATATGGTCAGCTTCAAGGGATGAAGTGCCAAGAATTTTACTGGGAAAACATCATTCCGAAATGGATTGAGACCTACAGGAATTAGTTATCTTTTATCAAAATCTACTTCTAGAGCTGAATAAATTATCCTCTTTAGGTCTGACTCTGGCATAAAAGCCGTGCTTTCTTTAAGTTTGCTGTTGTCTAATATAGATGAATTTATTTTTGAGTTATCCAAAGGATCTGTTTCGATAAACTCGATTTTTTTTCTCAATCTCTCCCAAAAATAGTTTTTTATTAAACCTGCAACTTCGGCAAGCGTACTTCCTTTTCCTGAAGAAATATTGTAGATACCACCCTTACACTCACTGCTGCTTATTTTAACAATAGCGGTAATTAAATCATCGATACCAACATAGTCCCTAGTTGAGCTTAAATTATATACACTAATTTTACTCTCTCCTTTTTTAAGCTTGGTCACAATATCTGAGAAAAATAGACCGGTTGGAGCATTGGGTCCAAGAACTGTCGAAGGTCTAAAAATGTAGATTTTATCGTTGAAATTACGTGAATAAAATAAACCAACTTTGGTTTGCATTATTTTTGTTAATCCGTAGAAAGAGTCTGGCAGACAGGGGGAATCTTCAGAGTAAAATCCGGCTGGCTTCGACACGCCATATTCAGAGGCACTTCCCATAAGCATTATCTTGGGATGGTAATCAGCTATCTCATGAATAGCTTCAAAAAGTCTGGCTGTTATACCGCAATTTGCTTGATAAAAAAAATCAAATTGATCCTTTATGATATTTGGGGCGTTTTTTACACCAATGAAATTGATGATCTGATCAGGCTTATATTGCTCAAGAATACCTTTTATGGAAATTGTCGAGTAGTCAAAATTTGAAATTAACGTTAGTTCTTTTTCATCAGTATCAAATGACATTTTTTTATCATCCATCGACAAACCGATAACTTTGTTCTCTCTACAAATTTCTTTTATATAGAAACTGGCAATATAGCTAGTTGCTCCCAGCACTAATATCTTCTTCATTCTATAAGTCCAACTTCTTAATATCATTATTAGCTCTCTCATAATCATCCGGTCGGCCGATATCCAACCAATACCCTTCAAAAGGAAACGTTTTGATCGTCTGCTCCCTCTCTAATAAGGTATGCATCAAATCGTCAAAACCGAAGAAAGTATCTCCAGGGACAAAATCAAGAACTTTTTTATTTAAGACATAAACACCCATGCTAACATTGAAATTCATCTCTGGCTTTTCTCTAAAACCGGTAGCTGTTAATTTTTTTTCATCTATTTCTATCACGCCCAAATCTATTTTCTCTGTGCGCTTATAAGTAGCCAAAGTCAAAAGAGATTTATTCAAAATGTGATATTCAAAAAGCTCTTTAAAATCGAGGTCGGTAAGCAGATCACCGTTCATAACTAAAAAATCCTCCGGAAGGCCGCTTAAGAGCTTCAGGGGGCCAACTGTATGCAATGGTTTGGCCTCAAGAGAATAGGAGATTTTTACTCCCCATTTCTTTCCATCCCCGAAGTAAGCCATAATCAGCTCGGCGAGATGATTTACACAGAGAGTAATGTCTGTAACCCCGGCCTTTTTCAATCTGCCAATTAGAATTTCCAAAACCGCCTTATCGCCGACGGGCACTAAAGGTTTCGGAATAACAGTAGTGTATGGCAACAGTCTGGTTCCTTTCCCGCCAGCCAAAAGTATTGCTTTCATTATTCCTCCTTAGAGATTATAAATATCCGGTTTGTACATCGCCAGATTTTCTGGCTGCTGAAACCACTTGATCGTTTCAATCAGTCCTTCCTCGAAGGAATACTTTGGAGACCAATGGAGAATATTCTTCGCCTTCTTGTTATCAGCAAGAAGCCTTTCTACTTCACTTTTTTGAGGCCGCTGTCTTTTTTCGTCAGCAATGATAGTGATATCCTTTTCCATTATTTTGGCAATTAACTTTGCCAGATCGCCGATAGAGATCTCTTCGCCTCTGCCAAGATTGATTACCTCACCAGTGGCTGTATCTGATTCTGCACAAGCTATAAAACCATCAGCAGTGTCTTTTACATAATTTAAATCTCTGGTCGGGTGCAACGACCCCAGCTTGATTTCCTTTTTGCCAGAGGCTATTTGAGAAATAATCGTTGGGATTATCGCTCTTGCCGATTGCCTTGGCCCAAATGTATTAAACGGCCGTGCAACTATTACGGGCAAACCGAATGATCGATAAAAAGTCAGGGCCAAAAAGTCAGCTCCTGATTTGGTTGCGGCATAAGGTGATTGCGGATTTGTCGGATGATCCTCGGTAATCGGCACAAATTGAGCTGTTCCATATATTTCACTAGTAGAGGTATGAATGATCTTTTTAATACCTAATTCTTTCGCTGCTTGTAGAACATTCAAAGTCCCCTTGATATTTGTATCAACATAGGAAGCAGGTGAATGATAGGAGTATGGAATAGCTATCAGGGCAGCCAGGTGGAATACAACCTCACACTCCTTCATCGATTCCTTTACTCCAAAAGGGTCGGTGATATCCCCGGAGATAACTTCAACCGACTCCATTACCTTTTTATCGATATGATCTAACCAACCCCAACTATTGAAAGAATTGTAGTGAACGAATGCCTTAATCTTGCAGCCCTTTAAGACCAATGCCTCAACTAAATGACTACCGATAAAACCACCTGCACCGGTTACAAAAATTTTTCTATTTGATAAATCCACTTTAGAGCCTCTTAATTTTAATACTCACGCTAACCTTAAAATATCATAGATTGCCATAGAATTAAAGCTCGTATGCCTAAACAACTTTTCTCAAAATTTCCCCCAATTCCTCTCTGGTTTTATGATCCCCGAGACCCCAATATCTGTTGATAGCTTCCTCTTGTTCTTTAGTAATCTCCTTCAGAGGCTTGCCAAAAAATTGATTGAGTTCGACTGCAGCTTTGTTGTTTTCCTCAAGTTTATATTCCTCTTTATGTTTATTAACGAAGGCAACTTTTTCATTATTAAGATAATGAGGTTTACCAAGGGCAATGCAATAACCCAAGTGAGTACCAATTTGATTTGAGGTCGTAAAATCAGAGAGTTCAATTATACTTCGGAGCCGGCTCAAGAACATTGGATCATATAGATGGCCGGCGCTGACACAATTAAAGCCCTTTTTTTGAAAATGTTTAAGCCTTCCCATTACAACATCACGCCAATAAAGGCATACTGTGATTGAGTCGGCGCCATATTCCTTTTGTATTTTTTTAAGCTTATCGCAATATTCCTCTATCTCCCAATCGGCCTGATGAGCAGCATCAGAGTGTACAGGGAAAGCTAACAAATTCTTGCCCAAATGTTTTTTTTCTCGAAGAAATTCCTTTTTCGATAAGAAAGGCTCGACATATCGAATATACGGTCCTATTTTAAATATCTTACGATCAGTCGCTTTCTTTAGCCGGTTTTCCCGATAACTGCCGAAAGTGATCAAGGTCTTAAAAGGAGAACTTAGATCGTTCGGCGAAGCATCTAAATAAAAATAGACACCATGCTCGATAATCGCTTCTAGACGCCTAGACGGCTCGATACCAGCGTACTTTTTTAGATTAGTAGCAATGCCATAGAAATCATTTTGAGGGACTTGCTCCGGAGTAAATGCCTGGAAATAAGAGAAGGGAATATCTTTAGATAAATCATTAACGTTCCTAAATGAACAATTTCTAAGCTTGGAAAATAGAATAATAGCTTTTTTCTTATACAAAAAAGTATTTATTTTTTTCCTTAAATAACGGTAACAATTCAACGGATCCATATTGACTCTCTTTCAATTATCAGGTTTTTTTAATCCAGAAAAAGATGACCTCCAAGAATGATCTAGTCTGAATCAGAAAAAGCGGTCTAGTTGCTTTGAAAAAATAATTTGACAAATAATTGACCATTATTGAGGCTGATACACCGCTTATGCAAGCCCCGATAGCGCCAATTTTAGGAATTAGTATCAGGTTAAGTAATATACTAACTAGCGCTCCCAAAAAGGCTTTGACGGGAATATAGTGCTGTAATTTTTCCACAAAAAGAGTTTTGACCGCTGCGGCCCCAGAAAAGGCCGGCACAAGTGACCAAATATAAATAGATAGTATTATGGGAGCTTCGCTATATTGACCACCGTACAGAAGATGAATTATTTGTCCGGAAAACAAAGTTACCGGAATTGCCAGACACAGCGAGAGTACAAACAAGAGTTTTTCAAGAGATATGAGCCTCTGACGATAAAGTTTTTCATCGTTGTCTTTCAAAGAAATTATTGCCGGATAGACTGATACCGTAATTGCAGTTGCTACGAAAACTAGAGGATCTGTAATAGCAGTCCCAATTGAGTAATTGCCTAGTGTGGCTTGATTAACCATATCCCCTACAAGAATCTTGTCCAACTTAAGATAAATTACACTGAACATAGCGGCTAATAAAATTGGCCAACTTTCAGCCAATAAAGACTTAATTACCTTCCATTCTGCTCTCCAGGCAAATATATTTTGTTTGTTCAGGGCGTAAACTGTAATCAGAAATATTGATATAAGAATATATTCTAGTAAACCTATAAAACCAAAATAGACCAATCCCGCCCCCGCCAATACCAAAAGAACACGAAGGATACTAGAAATGATAAAAACAATAGTATTGGTAATGGTTGTATACTTACTCTTCAATGTCGATTCAAACCAGTAACCGATAAGTGTTGGTATTTGGAAAAATAAGCTTATCGTATAAATTAGGACTAGAACTTTAATGGTTGAATCCTCAAAATTAGTAAAGCGGGTGGCAATAAAAATCAAAACAGAGGAGATAAAAAAGCCGATCATTTTTATAACAATCGCGCTACCGAATATTTGGTTCTTCCTATCCGGAAGTTTTATAATTTGTCTCACAACCACATTATTGATCTGAAAAGTAGTAAAGATTCCAAACAAAGCGGTAAAAGAGATCGCATAATTCAGTTTGCCATATTGTTCCGGACCAAGATAACGAGCCACCCAAGCACCGATTAGAAAGCCCACTGCCATTTGGAAAAAACTATCAAAATAAAGCCAAACAACATTAGAGAAAACTTGTCTGAAATTAGCATCTTTTTTCAACTTTTCGATGAAAATTCGGAATAATTTAATCATTTTTGACTAGCTTCCAATTTAGGGGTGTTCCTTTTTCAATTTGGCAAGCCGCCTCTTTGCCAATAATTTGCATCAGATGCTTCGGGGGTAATCCGAAGCCAGGCCTAATCGAACGTACATTCTGCTCAGTGTATTTTTCACCTTTTTTTATATCTTGAACAGCGTAGAGGGATCTGGAAAACTCTCTGCTTCTTTTCGACTTTTCGGAAAGATCATAGTTGATTTTTCCTAGCGCTTGCTCAGTATTTCTAACAACATCTACCATTTGCTTAAATTGAGCCGGCTCCAAGGAAAAAGAAGCGTCTGCGCCACCGATTGTACGCTCAAGAATAAAGTGTTTCTCAATAATTTTAGCCCCTAAAGCAACTGCGGCAACTGGTATTTCTATGCCCAATGAATGATCAGACAATCCGACTAATGCATCGAATCTTACCTTCATATCAGCAATCGTCAACAAGTTCATCTCTTCGTATGGAGCGGGGTAGCCCGAAGTACATTTTAACAAAATAACATCATTGTTGCCCATTCTGTGGCAAGCATTGATTGCCTCTTCGATTTCACTTAATTCAGCAATTCCAGTAGACATAATCACCGGTTTCTGTTTTCTTGCGACATACTCTATTAATGGAATATCGGTAATCTCAAAAGAAGCAACTTTGTAAGCAGGAACATCCATTTCCTCGAGAAAATCAACCGCAGTTTTGTCAAAAGGTGAGGAAAAAAAGATCAATCCCAACTCTTCGGCAAATTTTTTTAATTTTGGCTGCCATTCCCAAGGCATGGCGGCTTCTTCATACAATTTATGAAGATTTTTACCGTCCCAAATAGTGCCCTGACTTATCCAAAAGTCCTTTTTGTCAGAATTAATTGTGATAGTATCGGCAGTATAAGTTTGAACTTTGACAGCATCGGCACCGGACTCTTTCATAGCAGCAATCGTTTTTTTTGAAATTTCAAAATCGTTGCCATGATTTGCCGATAACTCTGCAATAATAAAAGCAGGAGTATCTTGATTTATCTCTTTACTACCTATCCTCATACTGTTATCTCCAATAAATACAGAAAAGCCTCATTGCCGTCGATGGTTTCCTTTTTGTTCAGCTTAAATCCATTTTTTTCGAAAAGATGCACCGAGGCTTGGTTACTGATTTTGATGTAAGCTCGAATCAGCGTTACTTCTGGCCTATTTTCAGCAATGTACTTTGCCCCCTTCGACAGAAGGATTGAACCAATTCCCATACCTCGAAAATCTTTTGAAACACTGATCCCGACAAGTGCTTCATTTCCCTCTATTTCATATCGAATCTGACCAGCAAACTTGCCATCTACTTCTGCCTTTAGAAAAATTGCATCTTTATCGGCAATTTTTTTAGCAAACCATTTTTTATGATCTTCCAGTTTGATTTCATCATTATTGAAAGAAACAGCTCTGACATCAGGCTCATTTGATAAATTAAAAACTGACAGCATATCCGACTTGTCTACCGGCAAAATTTCAATAGACTGTTTAGGATTCTTTTCGATAGGATAATTTTCTAGTGTTGCAGCTCCCTCCGCCGAATAGGCAAGAATTCCTCTTATTTCAGCTTGCATGGAATATGCTCTTCCCTCTTCCGGGATTGGCAATAAAAATGGCCTTATACTCACTCCATCAGGTAGCGGTCTAAAGCGGTTTACCATCCTAATTACCCTTGTATAGTGATGAACATGTGTAACAACACCGATTAAATCATTAACTTTGAACTGACAATCTTTTGGGAAAGAAATCTGCTTCACCTGATCGAGTGTTCTCGCAACTTTGCCTGGCGCAATAAAAAGTTTGTCGGGAGGAAGTTGAAAAGATTCCTTCATTGTCATTGATTCTAAAGCCTCATTTTGGAGGGGGATTCCGTTATATACCAGAAAGGGGCCACTTTTAGAAATATGGCGTCGGATGTTATCATCAGCAGCAGAACCTAATTTCTCTTTGGTAATAGCTAACACAACTGCCACCCCATGATCGATTCTTTTTTTGTCAGTGAAATACGCCCAGGGCTTATCTTTATAGATTTGGTCGCCGCTAGTAGTTGTGATCGGTTCAAAATAAGTACCGGTACCGGAGACTACCCAGACAGCTTTAATCCTCATAGCATCTTCTTTAGAAATGTGGATGCCAGCCCTTGCGTCGCTATCAAGTGCTTCCATTTCATCAATCAAACCTTCAATTATCGACGGCATATCCTTTATTTTGGGAAGCCAAAACCTCGGATAGCGGAGGAGCATATCAGGGATAATACCATCTAAAATTGATTTTTTTTCTTTTTGGTCTAACATTTTAAGTCAGCCTCGCAAAACCTGAGTGGCAAGCTGGGCCTTTTAACATTTTTTCAGCGCTACCCTTTTGAATCGCTTCGGCAATGATTGTGAAGGCCTCTTCTGTGGCTTTAAGATATTTCTTAACATCGATCTCTTTTTGGGCAAAAGATGAATAAAATGCGGTCGTAGCAAGGTAGCCCTTTTCTAGCATAATTTGGGTATACAAAGTCTTCAAAACTAGAGGTTTGTCATAGACAAAAGTAAAGTGACCAAGCGGATAGATACCCTCAATTTCTATTTTTAAATCGGCTTTCTTTGCTGCTTTGGCCCATCCTTCCTGGACCATTTTGCCAATTTTGATTAGATGGTCCTGTACTTTACTTTCCTTGAATTTTTTAATAGTTGCCAACGCAGCGGCAGGCCCCATTTTTTCGGTCCAAAATGTACTGCTGATAAAAGAATCTTGTGCCGAAGACATCACCTCTTTTTTGCCGATTATGGCAGCCATCGGTATCCCGTTGCTCATACCCTTACCAAAAACAGCAATGTCAGGTTCGGGGCCATAAAGTAGATGAGCACCTCCTAAATTTACTCTCCAGCCAGCAGTAACCTCATCAACGATAAGAATGATGTTCTCCTTTTTGGTCACTGCTCTGATAGTTTCAAAAAAGTCTTTGTTAGGATTGTGATTTCTGACAGATTCAATCACTACTGCCGCAATCTGTCCTCGATGCTTATCTATTAACTTAAGGAAGGCCTTCGTATCATTATAGAGAAACGGATATGAGGTGCCTTTCAGACCCCTAGGCACTCCATTGGGACTGAGGCCTGGAATTAAATGTCCATCTAAAGCTTTGTCGTTTGCCAGATTGGCCGACAAATACCAATCATGCCAGCCATGGTAACCACAAAATAATACTTTGTCTTTTCCGGTCTTCGCTCTTGCTATCCTAACTGCAATTGCCATACCTTCCCCTCCACAACGAGCATATCTTACCATACCAGCCCAAGGATGAAGATCACATAATAATTCAGCTAGCTCTACTTCCTCAGGTGCATTCAAAGTTGTCATGCTGCCTTCATCAATAACTTTTTTGACAGCTTTGTTAACATCTGGGTCGGCATAGCCCAAAGTACAGGCCCCAATCCCCATATAACTCATGTCAACATACTCTTTGCCATCCAAATCCCAGATCTTGCAACCCTTTGCTTTGCTATAATAAGCGGGCCAATTCTCCGGCAGAAACATTTCGGGTCTCTTGGATAGAAGTTGTGTCCCTCCCGGAATTATCTTTTTAGCCTTTTTATATAATTTTTGGCCTTTTGCCATATTTTCTCCTATTTATCCATAATTTTATCAACTAATAAAGATTTCTTGAGCCCTTCGTTCCGATCAATATTAATGTTTATTTTTTCAAGCTCGGGGTTCTTCTCTAAAAGGTCAAGAATGTCACGCATCCCGAAAACATGGTTTCCGCTATGAAGCTTATTATATATTTCAACCAAAAAATTATAATCAGCCCTTGTGTCCAAGGTCCAGCGCTTCCGGCTGTAATCTACTTTTGACCTCACGCTCCCAAGCTTGAAGATATCAGGATTATTCCTAATGTAAAGTGTAACATGCTCACGCTCCGAGAGAAGATTGGAACCATTCCAAGCCTGCTCCAAGGCAGCCATTGTGATAACTTCATTGTCCTGACCGTCAGGGAATGTCTCTTCCAAAACATTTGAAGTATAGTCATTCTTATTTTTTTTATGCTCTAAAACAACAAGATCTATTATATCAGGATCAATTAAAGGGCAATCGGCAGTAACTCTAACGATATTTTGAGGCTTTAATATTTTAGCTGCCTGATAGAAGCGGTCCAAAACGTCTGCCTCTGATCCACAGAAAACCCTAATGCCTAATTCGGCGCATAATTTAACTATCGCCAGATCGTTGATACTTAAAGTCGTAACAACCATAGCTTCATCTATACTCCTACTCCTTTGGACTCTCTCAATTACCTGCTCAAGAACGGTCTTTCCTCCTAATTTGAGCAATACTTTTTTGGGCAATCGGGTTGATCCTGTCCTTGCTTGAATCATCGCAATGGTGTTCATTGTTTACTTCTCCAATTTACCGGCAAGATTATATTTAAATCGTCTTCTCTCATTTTCTTCAGTTCAGGTAATAATTTGATTACCTGATCAGATAAGCTGCAGTCACTTATATTCTCTCTTAGATTGTCTCTGCTATCTACCCCGATCACAACTTTATCGATATACTGATTCAAAATAGCAAAATTTAAAGCGAGAGCAGACACTGGCATCTTGGTGTTTTTTGAAAGAGCATTGAGCTTCTCTAACTTTGCACGGATACCTTCGAATTGCAGATCCAGGCCCCTTGGATTCTTAAATACGAGACCTTGAAGGAAAACTGAACGGGCATGAATCTCTATCCCATGTTCTTTGGCCATTCTCAAATAACTTTCAAACCTTTGATCAAAAAGGCTATACGGGATCTGTATAATATCACAGGTAATTTTTCCATCAATGATTTCTTCAAGTTCAGAGGGATAATAAAGAGAAAAACCTATTTTCTCTATTTTGCCTACATTCTTTAAGTGATTCAGTTCGGCTAGTGCAAATGGATTTTTTTTATAAATTTGAAAGTTATGAAACAAATATCCATATAGTTTCTTGAGTTGCAATCTTTTCAAACTCTCGTCCACAAAGATTTCGACTGAATCAAAATTGCAGTCAGGAACCTTTGAAATTACCTTGAAATCCGAAGGATGACTTTTCAAGTGTTTACCAATAACTTGCTCACTTTCACCGTAAGCATACGCCGTATCAAGAACGTCAACACCGGAATCTTTTGCTAACTTTAGTATCTCTAGGACCTCGGACTCTTCCACTTTTCCAGAAGAGTTGCTAATACCATAATCGAGTCCAAATTGTACTGTTCCTAGCGCCAGCTTCATTCGATCACTTTGATTAGCTTATTATCGGTTGCATCATAAAATGACGTTTGCTCTTCCCCGATCATCTCTTTGATCTTATATTTAATCTCAGCAATTTTCCAATCCTCCGGAGTATCAATATCCTGAACTTCCCACGAGGGAATTATTATGGGCAACATATGTCTCATAAACAAAGTTTTCTGCTCGAGGAAGGATTTTGTTCTGGCCCAATAAAAACGTCCGGCATCATGATATGTCGCTTCTAAATCCTGAGATCTTACGTTTGCATTCTTGGGTTCAATCATCTCAACATTGGCCCGTTCAATACGAAGGGCGCGTTGAATGGGATAGTCAAACTTAACAAGAGGCAAAACGGCGTCCGCTTTCTCTTTTCTTAACAAATCAAGACCAAGTTTGATTCGCTTGGAACTGATAGTTGGCACAGCCGGCAAAACACAGCAGAAATAATCGAATTCTTTTCCCTTTTGATGGTATCCTTCTAAAACTTCGGTAATAACATCGGCAATTGTAGCCATATCACTAGAGTTATGCTTTGTCCTCAGAAAAGGAATGCTTGCACCAAATTCTCTGGCAATCTTCGCGACTTTAGGATCGTCTGTAGAAACCATCACCTCATCGAAAATTTGACTCTCGACCGCTGAATCTACAGTATACTTGATGATCGGCTGACCAAGGAAATCTTTGATATTTTTATATGGAATTCTTTTGCTACCCCCGCGAGCAGGAATAATTGCTAGGATATTCATCCATCTCTCCTAACAATACTATTGATTGTGTCTGCTACATACTCTGCGTCATAATCTGTCATTTTGGGATAAAGGGGAATACTTACACATTTCCCGTAGTATTCTTCAGCAACCGGAAAGTCTCCCTCTCGATATCCGTAAATTTCCTGATAATACGGCTGGAGATGGACGGGGATATAATGGACCTGAGTTCCGATGCCCTTTTCTCTGAGTAGATTCATCACTTCCTTGCGGCTTTTGCCAATTGCTTCGAAGTCGATTTTAAGGACATAAAGATGAAAAGCGGAATAGACTCCCTCTTTTTCAAAGGGTGCTATTAGATTGCTAATATTGGTAAACCTTTGGTTATAAAACTTAACTATTTCTCTTCTTCTCTTTGAAAATCGTTCGATTTTTCCGATTTGCGAAACTCCAAGTGCTGCTTGAATATCTGAGAGTCTATAATTATACCCGAGAGTTTGCATCTCATAGTACCAAGGCCCAGGATTTTTTTCTAACTTGTCAGTTTCCTTCGTGATTCCGTGGGAGCGGAGTAGCTTCAATCTTTCATAAATATCTTTATTATTTGTTGTGATTGCACCGCCCTCACCAGTGGTCATGTTCTTGGCGGGATGGAATGAGAAAGTTGTGATGTCTGAATATTTGCAGGAACCAACTCTGCTACCATCTTGATATTTTGAGCCAATGGCATGAGCAGCATCTTCAATCACATAAATACTATTTTTCTTTGCAAATTCATGAATTTCTTCAAGATCAGCAGGTTGGCCCGCAAAATCAACGGCGACTATCACCTTGGTTTTCTCAGTTTTTTTCTTCTTGATCTCTTTGAGATCAATATTGTAAGTATCCGGCCTGATATCCGCAAATATGGGCCTAAGGTCTGCATAGACCAAGCAATTAGCGGAAGCTGCAAAAGTATTTGGAGTTGTTATGCCTTCACATCCTGCTTCAATCTCCAAAGACAAGACGGCCAGATGGAGAGCAGCAGTACCGTTAGCGACGGCCACACAATATTTTGCTCCGGTATAAGAACATATTTCCTCTTCAAGAGCAAGGACGTTTGGTCCCTGAGTAAGCCAATCGCTTCGCAGAACTTGATTCACCGCCGCTATATCATCTTCCTCTATTGTTTGATGGCCGAATGGGATAAATTTTTCCATAAGTCCTTTGAGTTAATAGACTATCTCGATTTTGTCTAATTCCTTCCTAAGTTCATCTGGGCCTAGCCATTTTTCGTTAATCTCTGAGGAGAACTTAAACCGCTCGGGTACTAATTTTCCCCCTTCCTTGAAATGCTTCTTGAGATCCCACCAATCGAAGCTCGGATAAATTATATAGTGATCACCAAAATCATAAGTTGTTCTGGAATCTTCCTCTGTAATCATAGCCTCATGAAGTTTTTCGCCTTCTCGAATACCAACTTCCTGAAGTTTTGCATCAGATTTCATGGCTTGTGCCAAATCTGAAATTTTGACTGAGGGTATTTTTGAAACATATATTTCACCGCCTTTGGCCTCCTTTAGCGCTTTGAATACAAGATCCACCCCCTGATCAAGAGTGATCCAGAATCTGGTCATCCTCATATCTGTTATCGGCAATACTTTTCTGCCCTGATCGATCAATGATTTGAAAAAAGGGATGACCGAGCCCCGGCTGCCAGCCACATTGCCATATCTCACAACGCTGAAAATGGTACCGCTCTTCCCTGAGTATGCATTCGCTGATACGAAGAGCTTATCCGAAACCAATTTGGTGGCTCCATACAAATTTATAGGGTTGACGGCTTTATCAGTTGAAAGAGCAACCACCTTTTTAACTCCCATATTTATCGCGGCATCGATTACATTTCTGGCGCCATCAATGTTTGTCTTAATGGCCTCAATCGGATTGTACTCCGCAATGCCAACATGCTTGAGGGCGGCAGCATGGATAATGACGTCAACATCGGTCAGAGCCCGCTCAAGACGTTCTTTATCACGAACATCGCCGATAAAAAACCGTAAAAATTTATCGTATTTGATAAATTCTTTCCTCATCATATACTGTTTATATTCGTCCCTAGAGTAAATAATGATTTTCTTGGGATTGAATTCTTTCAAGATTCTCATGGTAAATTTCTTACCGAATGATCCGGTTCCGCCTGTAATAAGAATAGTTTTGTTGTTTAGCATAATAAAAAAATTAATAAATTAGCGCTTTTATCATAGCGTTTTAGCTTCCTATATTCAAGTCTTCTTGCTTTGATCATAAAATTGAGAAACACTTTCCACTGTATTTCTTATAATCCTTCCAACAGACTCGACAGTGTTGAAAGCGTTATGCGGGGTTATAATTACGTTCTCCAACTTCAGTAGTTTTCGGTTTAGAGCATAAATCTCCTTATTCTCCACTTCTGTCGTGGCAAAAATTGATTTTTCCTCTTCGAGAACATCAAGGGCAGCTCCGGCAACTCTGCCTTCAATAAGTGAGTTAAGAAGAGCATAAGTGTCGATCAACTCGCCCCTGCCGATATTGATGATGAAGGCATCTTTTCGAATGTTAAGGAGTATCCTTTGATCAATCAGATGGTATGATTCTTCGTTCAAAGGAAGTGAAAGAAAAATGAAATCTCCTAAACCAATCAGTTCTTCTAAATTTTTATAGACTAGCCCATACTTTATTGTCAAATCCTCGTTCAGAAACTTATCGAAACCAAAGATCTGCATTCCAAAACCGTTAGCAATCCTGGCAATATGAGTGCCGATTTTCCCAGTACCTAAAATAGCCACTTTTTTTCCAAATAGATCAATACCCTGAATTGTGGTGTAATCCTTTGACCCCGGCTGCTTCACCCTGCTCTGGATTATTTTCTTTGACAGCGTCAGTGCGAGAGCAAAAGCATACTCAGCTACTGTGCAGCTACCATATGCCGGAAGATTTACAACTTTGATTCCTCGATTCGAGCAGTATCCAAGATCAATATTATCCATGCCGGTTGACATCGCACAAATCATTTTTAAATTGGGAAAGAGATCAATCTTCTGTCTTTTTAAGCTGATTTTATATCTTAGACATATAACCTCTACCTCTGGAGAAAACTTGGCTGGAATATTTTCTTCGAAACAAAAACCAACTTTCAACCTACTCGCACTAGAGTGAACAAGCTTAATATCACTATGATTCAAACCTAAAAACAATACTTTTTCCATAAAGCATTTGTAAATAAATAACAATTAGAACAAATTTATCAAACTTAATCAATCTGTTCAAGCCAAACATCATCATAGTAAATTGTATAGTCAAAATATGTCGCATTGTAGAGGAATATATCATAATAGTTATTTTCCTCCGAAACAGTTAACTCCTTTGTAATCTTTGTCCACTCTGTGCCGATATACACCATGGTCTCACTATAGATTCTATTCTCACTATCATATAGGTTTATGTGGCCAAGAGCCGTTCCAGAAGCTGATTTGGCCCAAACCGAAAGACGGTATGTCTTTCCTTTTTGAAGTTTTCCAATACCTTGAAGAATCATATGATAACCATAACCTGTTTTAGTCATTCTAAGGCAATTGCCAATTGCAGAATGGCAGATTGCCGGATTGACAATAGTTTCGCTTTTACCGCCTGAGGCAGGGTCGATCCAGTCAGTCCAATACAATATCTGATTTAGGACACTGCCTGTGCCTTCTTTGTGGTCGGAAAAGTTAGGATTTCTATAAGCCAAATTTACACCCTGAGGAGACTGGTACCCATTTATGTTTTGATTAATACCAATATTTGTATTTCCGTTGGCATTTGTACCGGAAACAATCGTAATAGTAACAGGAGTAATTCTAGAAGTTATAGCCGTAAAATCAGTGCCCAAAATCTCTCCGTATATTGTGTGTGTTCCCAAAGAGATATCTGTAGGTATCTTATATCTAATTCCGAACACTCTGTTCGAATCCGGGTCGCTGGCTGAAACTTGAATCGTTTCATTTACTGGCGATGTCAATGTACCCGCCGTTGACGAGTTCTCAGCATTGTCATAGAAGTTGTAATTTGCCAGAGAGTAATTGATGTTATCAAAATGAATTGCACTTTTTGCAGCTGTCGTTCTGCTCACGCTGATACTGTAATCAGATGATGGCGGAAGAAGCGCAATCGTAGCAGTCACCGTATCGCCAGGCGAGAACTGAGTCGCCGGTTGATTCTGATCATTAAGAGTGGCAACCTGAGCTAAAGCAGTCGTTGGTCCGGTTCCCTCACCAGCTAAGGTCACAGCACGGATAGCTCCTCCAGCAGATAGATCGACAGGGCTAGCGTCAATTTTCTCTACAGATGCAACATATCTAGCATCCCCATCGGATCCTGACGCTGTAAGTGTCTTAGAACCACTAGTCTCAAAGACACTACCGCTTGGGCCGGTTACTCGATAGCTAAAATATACTTCATCATAAGCCAGTCTGTCATCGTCCTTATAACGATAGTAATAAGTATGATCATCGTTAGTTTTTGCGTGCCAGATAGTTTTTTTGTAGTATGCCTCTACTAAATCGGTTATTGTCTGCGTCGAATATGAGCATTCGCCAAGCGCATCAGTTTTGGCACCTGTCAACATAATCGTAGTCGGATAACCGCTAATACTAAGCTTTTCATTCGTATTCCAGAAATATCCTGGACCGTCACGCACATCAGTATAACCGGTGTAAACTCCATTGACGGCATCCCATGTTCCGCTACGCTGCCTCCGCCATTTACCCTTAATATAAACTTTGGCAGTACAAGTGGCATTTATTACAGGCGAATTACTCTCATTGACAACCTTCAATTTGAGACCGACGCTTTGGTTGGCTACAGGAACAGTTATTGTTGTATACTGTCTCTCACCCAGGGTATACCAAAAAATATCATCCGTTGAGCGCTGGTTGTTCATGTCTAATGCATTCTGGTTAGACGCGATCGTTGTAGTATGCCAATCTTTGTCATCGTCGACCAACATCTTAAATGATACAACATTGCCCCCGGAGGTGTTCTCCTGGATATAAACAGCGATTGGTCTCATCCCGTTAGCAGCGCCTAACTCACTCTCACCAAAGAAAACCGCCCCCGGATCATTCCCCTCGGCCCCGATATCCTTTTGTGAAATGAGTGCCAATCCGTTCAGAGAGCCTGTTGCTGAAAAATAAGCGTTGATGTTTCTCTGGCCATCAGTGGTAAAAGGATTGAAGTATGCGCCGTCCTTGAAAACGGTGCCTGTAGCACAATAGGGGTCAGTAAAGCTTGCATAAAACATACTTTGAGCATAATTGAAAACGGGAGTTGTCACCTGAATCGTTTCAGCCGTGTCACCATTTGCTACAGTTTGCTCAGTTACAGTCCCCACAGGATGCACACACTTGTAGCCTTCTTGAAGTTTGTAAAAAATTGCTTTCCTGGCGCTCATATTATCCATATTGGCGGAGATAACTACAACCTGACCCTTGGTCAACGCTGTGTTGACTTTATCTTTAGCAATCACGGTCAGTCCAGGACCGTTCGAAACGCTAGCTGTATCTGCTGTATAGTTTGGATTCTGAAGATAAAAATATATTCCCAAACCAATGCCTGCCAAACAAGCGATGACTAGAAGAATTATTTTTTTATTTATTTTTTTTATCTTCATCTTTCCTCCGAATATTTCACGCTTGTTCCGTTTTATTTAACTATGATAGTGGCTGGCGCAATCCACTTATTTACCGCATCAAAATTTGCCCCGAGGACCTCACCGTAAAGGGTGTGGCTGCCCGTTGTCATATTACTGGGAATTTGGAATTTTATTACAAATATTCTGTTACTGGCAGTATCTGTTGCAGAGATTTTAATACTGCCCTGTATTCTTCCTGAAGAAGCTTTTCCACTTGTCGAATTAACAGCATTATCGTAATAATTAAAGGTTGATATAGAACCGTTTATATTATTGAAATGGATTGCGCTTTGAGCCTCTGTCGAACGATCTATGCTAATGGTGTAGTCTTGAGTCGGCGTAAAAAAACTGATATTCGCGGTAACAGTTTCCCCGCGGGCAAATTCAGTAGCAGCAATGTTTTGACTGTTGAATGTTCTGACCTGACCAATTTGGTTGGAAAGAGCGATGTTCAAAGTTTCAATCATATTTTGCCCCGGTTTATAGGAAAAAATAGTGTCCGAGCTGCGAGAGATATTCGGATCAAGAGCAGCATCTGTGGTAGCTATGATACTCGGGGTTTTCCAATCTCCGTTAGTATTGTTAACTAGTAATTTGAAGGCAACCTTTTTATTTGGAGTAGTATCTTCCTGTAAATAAATTGCGATTGGTCTTCTGCCGAGATTTACCCCGAGTTCTTCTTCGGTAAAGTTCACCGTACCGGCAGATGACAGACTCTTCTGTATCTTAAACGCCAAATTAGTACCCACACCAGGATTCAGCATTAGATCACTCCAGTTCTTCTGCCCTGCTGCTGTGAAAGGGTTATAGTATTCGCCATTTGTAAAAGAATATCCGGCATTACAGTTTGTATCAGCATAAGAGATATAAAACAAACTATGTGCATAATCGAATGTATTAGCCTGCTTAACACACTTATAACCCTCCTGAAGTTTATAAAATATTCCACGACGAACACCAATATTATCAGGGTTAGCCGAGATAACAACAACCTGTCCGGCTGTAATCAGATTTGAACCCGTCTGATCTCTGACAATAACGGTCAGACCCGGCGCAGTGTCGGCCTTAATACCAGAAAAATAAAAATATAAACCTGCAGCAACTAGACATAATAAAAGTAGACCTCCGCCGAGGATAAAAAGTGTTTTTTTCTTCTTAAATTTCTGCCTGATTTGCATCGCCCTCCAATATCTAGACCTTCCAAGTTCTTTTTCTATTATATATTTATTATATATCTTTACTAATTATATCTGCAATAGCTTACCTAATTACCTGATTACTTGAGTTAAATTAAAATCTGCTTTTGAGCTCTTGCGCCATACTCTCTACTAGCGAATCATACGGTCTGGTTGATTTTTTTGCATATTGATAGTCATTGGATGAAATTATCATTTTATTCCTATATTCAGTAACAAAACTGAGAACATCCCGACGTACCTTGTCATAGTTTATAAAGCCAATCGCTGATATAGCCTCCCTGCACTCATCTACTGAACCAACTTTATAACAGCTCTGACAAGGGAGGTACCAAGGATAACCAAAAACCAAAACAGGCCTGGCCTTGATCAAATTTTCCCAGCCAATACTCCCTGTAATCGTCGCTGTTACTTGAGCCTTCTGCGCCAGTAACTCAGAGTCAGTCTTTATACTAACCAGTATAACATTTTCGTAAGAAAGCATCTTTTTATAGTCATCAATTTCCCGGAAATGCTCTTTGCGTAAATCCCAATATTGGAATTCTCTCGGATGCTCCTTGACATAAATCACCCACCCTTTCGGCAATGACTTTGACAGAATATCAAGAGCCAGCAGCTGATCTTCAAACACTCCTCCGGCCGGCAATGTTGTCCTCTCAACCTGAAAATGCAAAGGGAAAAAAACAAATTTCTTCTGAAGTTCCGGGGCTACGCAATTATTTTCATAAAAACGCCGGAGCTCTCTGCACTTAAAATTATAGAAAAAAACAATAATAAAGACATACCAATTTGGGTAAAGACGATTGAAGAAAAACTGGCTGCTCTCAGCAGACTTAAACAATCTGCCAATTCTGGAAAAGAGCCCTTTATTAGCACTAATTATTGAGGAGATTTGCTTGTTCTTCTTTGCGATCACAGCATTATTGATCGTTTTCGATCGGTTCAACCACTCACTTTCTGCAAAAACATCTTTATACAGCCCAGGATCAATCTCATCTAAAGTTTTCGTCTCCGATAAGGCTTGCGCTATAACCTTTGTTTTCTCGATCTCTTCTTCTATTAGAAGTACGCGGTCGCTGATCAGAGTTCTTTCAATGTATATTGTTTTTATTTTCAATTTTTTGGCGACAGAAAAAAGCACATTCTCGGCGCCCATATGAGGCATCCGCGGGAAAATAATTACATCGATATTCTGGTCTTGCAAAATATAAAGCCAATAACTGACCAGCTCTTTGAAAACTTTTTTGCGAGTGTGAACTGATACCGGAAAAAAGGAGAGACGGTCAGTAATCGACAAAAATACGTTCTCATCATATGAAAGATCCTTGAGTAACTTTTCGGACAAAGAAACAGAATTGTCCAGTTTTGTTATTCGTTCAGGCCGCTCTAGCTCCTTTTCATCAATTATTTGAGCATCCTTAAATGCACTCTGAAAAAATGGTTTATTGTCAGTTACAATGCAGGAAATTCTGGCTCCTTCAGATTTGAGCCTGATGGCTACATCGCGCCAAAATTGGTCGTAAAAGTAGACCAACATAACATTTTTCTGTTTTAGATCATTCATTTTTCAATTTGTTTTATTAATTGATTGGCAACGAATATCTCCGTCTTCTCCATAGATTCATAGGTTGCGCCGGCGATATGAGGGGTGATAATCAGATTTCTATTATTTACAAGGCTAAGCCATCTTTCAAGATTGTTTTGGTGATTCTCGCGGGTAATTACGTCCACAGCAACTCCGGCGAAAGCACCAGCCTCAATCCGGTCCAACAGATAATCTTCATCTACCAATTCTCCTCTCGCCGTATTGATAAAATACTTATCAGCCATCAAATCAAATTCCTTTTTACCGATGAATTTATTATTGCCTTCCGAGTACGAGGCAGCCAAAATAATAATGTTGGACCCTGAAATCAATTCGCCGACACTCAAACACTTAGTTTCTCCGTTTAAAGGTTGTTTTTCTTGATCCGCATCAAAGAAAAAAACCTCTGCTCCGAAGGTTTTAAAATAACCGGCGATCATCCGGCCGACTCTGCCAAAACCGATTATCCCAACCTTGTTGTCTTTTATTTCATGACCCTTATATTGGTCTCTATCCCATTCCTTATTTTTTTCACTCAGAAAGGCTTCTTTATAATTGCGCAACAAAGCCAGTGTTAGGCCGAATGTATGTTCTGGAGTCGCGGCAATAGTCCCGGTAAAATCATATTCGCCCTTGAGCGAGATAATTTTGACTCCTCTTTTCTCTGCCTCGGCAAGGTCAATATGATTTAGCCCAGTTGTTGGAGTACAAAGATATTTAAGTCTTTTGGCCTTAGCGAACATTTCCTTATCCCAAAAATGCTTGATCCTGATAAAAATCACTTCTTTACTTGAAATAAACTGGCCTAAATCCCCTTCGGAATACAAAGAAATGTCACCGATAGTTCGAAGCATGTCCAACGCTTCAGGACTGAAGTCCTTTTTTTCTAATATTCCTATTTGCATAAAATTTCTTTCAATTTCTCTAAATCCTTGGGTTCATCGAGATTGATAGATCTCTCTTTTGGCATTTCTAACATCAAAGGCTGATCGGCGATTAGCTTGTGCCCAGTCTTAATAAAATCGGTCCTAGCAATATAAATGGCTCCATTCCGCATATAAATTTTGGGGGCATCTTGACGACGGTTTCCATTGTTGTGATTAGCATTAAGCGGAACCGCCCTGTCCCCGTCTCTATAATAAAGGACCAAATCATCGATACCCTCCTCCTCATAAACAGATATGAGAGAATCGACTTTGTTCTTATTGAAAAGAATTACTGCCTCTTTTATATCCTCAAAAGTTCGAAGTGGAGCTATTGGTTGAAGGATGATTACCGCGTCGAAAGACAAGCCCTGCTGTTCATAAAAATTTAGAGCGTGTAGAACAAAATCAATGGATTTTGCCTTATCTCCCGATATCTCGGCCGGACGCAAAAAAGGCACATTGCCTCCGCACTCTCGAGCAATCTCTGCAATCTTTTCATTATCTGTAGAGACAACAAC
The DNA here is from genome assembly GCA_041674765.1 of Patescibacteria group bacterium. Classification (GTDB taxonomy): domain Bacteria; phylum Patescibacteriota; class UBA1384; order XYA2-FULL-43-10; family 1-14-0-10-43-13; genus JBAYVE01. Next base: position 63,933 of record JBAYVE010000001.1, on the reverse strand, counting down.
TTCCGACACCAGGCCCTCGGATACTAACTTATTCGCAGCATTAATAGAGTACCAAATCAGAGGCTTACCTTTTACATCAATAATATTTTTATCCTTGATGCCTTTGGAGCCGCCTCTCGCTGGAATAATGACCAAATATTTCATTTCTTATATCCCCAAACTAGAAATGACTGGCCGAAGCCCTCTTTGCAAAGCCAAGGATGCTTATCAGATTTTTTCTTTCTCTCTGCGAATAACTTTTTAAAATGCAAGAGCAGTGCTTTTTCACTTTCCTCGGGCATTAAAGAAAAAGGGAAATCGATGGAGTGAGAAATCATTGGAACAGAATAAATACCGCTCGACTTTGATGCCTCTAGGCCCGATGCTTTCATTGCTTTCAAATAAACTGACGAGGGTGTGTCTGAGCGGAAGACCTCCTCTTTCGAGGCTATGCGACCTTCCTTTTTATATCCCTTTAGTACCTGGTTAATCCATTCATAATCTTTTTGGATATTGTCCGTATATTTTGGCACTATATAGCCAAGAAATAATCCTCCTGGCGCCAACATTTTGACTTGTTCGCCAATTGTTTTATCAAAATTTTCGAAATGTTCCAAAAGTCCAATCGAAACTACAATATCAAACGATCCTTCAGAGAATGGCAGATCGTTGGCATCCCCGACAACAAACTTCGCTTTCAAATTATTCTTCTTATAAATTTTTCTGGCAATCTCTATTACGTCTGGAGACACATCAAGCAAGGTACAATCGAATCCCGCATCTGCAAAATAAGCCGAGATACTGCCTCGCCCACAGCCCACTTCTAAGCAGCGTCTTCCTTTATTAAAATGATTATCCCTCATCAATTCCTGAAAAACTTCCCAATGGTTACGAAAGGCGAACTGAATTTGATTGGCTGGTTCATCCTTAGTCCAATGATTGTAGTAGCTCTCTTCTCTAGTCTGCCAGTTCTTTTCAAATAAGGATTCATCCCCAGTCATGCCTTTTTTCATAAAATCCTTAATACATTATCTTTTTAATGGCGGTAAATTTAACAGTCGCTAATTTATCCGCAATCCTCTTACCGGCATCGCCCCGGCCAAAGATTTGGTCGCTCTTATAACGTCCGTGATTCAACTGACTCGTGACATTTTTGCCGATATTCTCTGAATTGTAGTCAGCAAAGACAACATTTGAGCCGTGCTCTCTTCCCCTCTGACGATCGCCAACAATCACGGCAGGAACGCCAAGATAAGCAGCTTCTCTAATAAAACTGCTGGAGTTGCCGACAGCGCAGAGAGCATTATTTAGAACACGGGCATAATCCTCTGGTGAAAAGTTGCGGAAGTAATGGAAGTTATCCTCCATATGCTTTTCACGGAATATTCTAATCGCTTTGGATACATCATCAGTGCCGGCATCAATATTCGGCCAGAGTACAATCTTTTGAAGTTCCGGAAATTTTTCCAACGCGCAAAGAGTTTCATTGACTTGATCGAAGCCCTTGCCGTATGAGGTAGTGACAGGATGCTGAACCATTAGAACATAAGGTTTTCTCCAATCAACCTTAGATCCGACCCCGCCATATTGAACCATGCCTTGATTACTGATTGCCAGATCTTCGTTTTTCAAAATGTCCATTGCCGGACAGCCATAATTTAAAACATAATCTGGGTCTTCACCCATTTTGATAACACGATTTCTTGACTCATCGCTGGCAACAAAATGGATATCGGCCAGCTTTGTTATGGCATGTCGAACTCGATCATCAATATTTCCGCTAATCTCTCCTCCTTGGAGATGGGCTAATGGAATATTTTGATAGGTAGCGGCAACAGCCGTGGCCATCGTCTCAAAACGATCAGCGACAGAAACAATCACATCGGGCTGCAGATCCTCAAAAGCGGAGGAAAGTTCGAGAATACCAAGCCCTGCAGACTTCGATTGCGTCGCTAAAGTATCACCTTCAACGACATAATAAAGATTTCTCGAAGGCGTAAAACCGTCCTTCTTGATAATATCGACTGCTTTACCGAAGCGGTAGAGCAAAGTAGAGGCCCCAACAATCAACTGGAGTTCTAGTTGTGGATGCTCCTTGACCGCCTTCATCAAATATTTAACTCGTCCGTAGTTTGCCCGGCTGGCCACAACTACACAGACTTTTCTTTTCTCTGCCATAGGTGAAAATAGAGATTAACTTTAAGCTTATTTAGAGAATACCGAAAGACGACCCTTTTTTCAAGCGAAGATAAGGTTTGCTTCAAACGCCCCATGTGATGGGTTGTTTAAAAAAAGAGGCAGCCTTTTACAGCCGCCCCCATACACATGTTCCGGCGTTATGCTCGGATCTCCATGATCGGAATATCCGGAAGATCCCGCCACTCTAGAGCGCACGGCACAACACCCACGGAATGATGCTTGACCGTGTTCTCGGGAAGCTGATCGACCGGGAACCAATCCCCTCGAGGGCTGGTAGGCTCGCCGTCAAGATGGCCGATACAAACTGGAGTGTAGAAATGCCCCCGCTTCTCGGCATAATCGTCGATCATCCCGACGATTTTATAGCTGATAATACGAGCGCCAAACTCCCGTTGCGCCAGGCGCTCGATCGCGTCCGCCGGCGATTCCCAAGGCCTTCTGACCGTCCCCGGACAGTGCCATTCACCCGGGTAAGCCGGGTCATCATCCGTGCGCTTCGTCATATAGACCTCGACTCGACCGTCTTGGCCTGTTCGGAAAACGACCATTTCGTAGGCTACGGATATGGAAAGGGCGGCAACGCCCTCAAACAGTTCAGTCCCAAGAGGCATACCTCTGGGGACTAGACCGAGCAGCAAGCCGCCGGTCTTTTTGATAAGCTCCATCGCTCGATCATACGAGCTTTGCTGACAAATCGCCATGTTGGGTATTTGCCCCAGCAAGGATAATACCTGCCGGATAACATTGATAATGTTTTCCAATGGACACCTCCTGCGCTCGGCATGTTTTCGGTCGCCGAGAACATCCCATAATAGCATTTATGGTCATTTTGTCAATGCGTGGCCAAATATCAGGGCAATAAAATTACACATAATTAGCACACAAGAGAGGAGGAGCGAATTATTAATAATTACCGAGCAAAGACAAGACGCTTATTTAGATAATATGAAAAAAGTGCGACAGGAAAAGCTAGTATGGCCTGCTCTAAATAGCGGTTTGAGATCCAAAAACTAAGTGCAAAAATTAATCCTAAGTTCAAAAGGTACGCCACAGTATAAACTCCGGCAAACCGGAAAATCAATTTGTTATCGCTGGATTTGAAAACCAACTTTCCGATCGTCTTGAAATTGAAAAAAACACCCATAATAGTGGCCAGCAGCAAAGCGGCGGCGTAGTTTAACTGCAAAAAGATAAGCAAGGCAAAGATGCTGTAACCAAAGAGAGTATTTAAGATGCCGACTAGGACAAAGCGGATAAATTCCGAACTAGGAACTTTTTTTATCAAAATTCACTCTCTCTCTTTCAATTACTAGGGGCCGATTTCGAACTTGGGTAAAAATAGCTCCAATATATTCGCCGATGATACCGATGAAAAAGAGTTGGACGGAGGCGAAAAAGAAGAGGCCGATTACCATTGGCGCAGTTCCCAAATCAAATCTATCCCAAAACATTATCTTGTAAATCAAGTAACCGACTGCGATCAAGAGACTGGCGATAGCAGCACAAAATCCGATAAAACTGGCGATCCTGATCGGCACCTTAGAATGATTGACGAAGCCCAGCATACCGATATCATAAAGGGTATAAAAATTGTTGTTGGTTTTACCTCTCTTTCTCTTGGGTTGTGTGTAGTTTATTTCTGCCCGTTCGAAACCAAGCTCAGCTACCAAACCTCTAAAATACGGATAAGGATCATCCAGTTGGCGCAAAACCTCAATAAATTTTTGATCGTAGAGACCAAAACCGGTAAAGTTCTTGATATGCTCGGTTTCAGAGATCTTTTTAATCATGCCGTAATAGAGCTTCCGTAGAGCAAACATGACAGGACTCTCTTCACTCTTGTTTTTAGTCCCGATGACGATCTTGAATCCCTCTTCCCATTTTTTGATCAAATCAATAATCATCTCAGGCGGATCCTGGAGATCAGAAACTAGCAAAATGACTGCATCTCCCTTAGCCTGCAGAAGGCCATAAAAAGGTGAACGGATATGACCGAAGTTTTTGGCATTTAAGATAAGTTTAATATGCTTATCTTGGGCTGCCAGACCTTTGAGAATCTTCACGGTACCATCAGGAGAACAATTATCGATGAAAATATGTTCGTATTCATATTTATCTAGAATCTTGAAAACTTTGGCCACGCGCTTGCTGACTTCAACTACATTTTTTTCCTCGCAATAACAGGGAGTTACGATTGAGATTAATCTCTTTTGCATTTTGCTCCTAATAATATTGTTTCCGTTTCCATTTCGAGAGCTCGAAGCGAGCTATGCTCCGGAATAAAATCAAGAATCTCTTTGGCCTTCAAATTTTTTGAAAAATAAGAATTCTTAGCACCAGTTGCCTCAATATAACCTTCTTTATCCACGAATTTATACTTTAGACCGAACCTGTCCTTGAAATGTATTAGAATTTCAGTCTTTTTGACCGGCTTTCTGCTTACTACGTCGAAGGCTGCATTAATATCATCAGCCGCAAGGCATTTCTTCACTAAAGCGAAGAAATCACTCGGATGAATAAAGTCTCGAACCATATCACCACTTTGTGTCTCTAAAACTCTGTCCTCCAAAAGTGCGTTGATGACATCAGTCATGAAAAAACCAGTCTCCAACGAGATGAACCGGCTAAAATATGAGAAAACACGAAGATCGATAATTCTAAGATCCGGATGTGCTCGGTGCTTAGCCTCACAATTAATTTTTGTGATTGAATAATAATCCTCCGGTTGGATATTGTTTAAATCAAGAGTTGTAAGCGTCGAATTGTTAATTGGTTTGCTCACAGATTTTCCGAAAACGGCGCCGCTGCTTAAATTGATATAAAGCGTTCTTTTGTGTTTTTCTAAATACTTCAAAATCTTGTTGTCAAATTTTTCCGTCAAGTCGAAGATAAATCCACCGGCCTGCTTCAGTTTCGCCGGATCACCAATCCCTATACAATTTATGATAGCGTCAAAATTGACTGACTCAAACTTATCCGATAGACCGATTTTTCTGACTTTCTTTGAGCTTAAGTCGGCAGTATAGTTATTGAAACAATAAATACCCTTATCAAATAGGTAGAGATCATCCTCTCCTTCTTGGAGAAAATTAAAAACTAATCCTCGAGCAATATGGCTGGACGCACCTAAAATACAAATTTTCATCTACTCCTTGCCTTCGCCGAATAAATCAATAATCATATTATCTCTCAGCTCTGCCTTATCTAGCCTTGGGTTCATATCTTCGATCGGACAATTGACCTCAAGCTTTGGAGCTACTATTGTTTTCCCGCCAGTATTTACCTCGATAATCATGCCGCCAGGAGAGGCCAAAGCCTCCTCTAATCTCTTCCTCTGCCTAGACAAATCGCCAATTTTGATAAATGGCAAACCGTAAGCAGCTGACATGGCTTTAAAATCTGGTACTAAATAGCCTCCGGATTTGGTAGTTGCTACTTCATTTGAGTCGAAATACAAATCCTGAAATTGGACTATCATCCCAAGAGAGGCATTATTGAGAATTATTACCTTTATCGGAAGGTTATATTGCGAAATTAGCATGAGCGATTGCGTTGAGATATGAAAACCTCCATCCCCAGTGATGGCAATAATTTTTTTCTTTTTGTCAGCAAAACTGGCTCCGATCGCCACGGGCATAGCATAACCCATTGGCGCCATTCCGCCGCTGGTATAAAAGCGCTGCCTTTCCCTGATTGTTAATCCTTGGCCGGCAAACATCTGATTTTGGCCAATATCGACAGTGAAAATCTGGTCTTTTAGAGACACCTTGTTCAATACTTCCATTAGGTCATATGGGGTCTTGTTCGGGCATCTTCTCTCCGATTCAACCTTCTGATTATAAATAGCCGTTATTTTTTTAATGTAAGAGACCCACAGAGGCCTATCCCTTTTTTCAATCTTTAGATCATTAATTTTTTTGAGAAAGTTTTTTGCATCGATATTTAAGGTAATTCTGCCGTTTAGCCTGTTGTGTTTTAATTCATTTTTATCTATGTCGATATGTACTATCCGGCCAGACCTCAAAAAGCTTTTTAAGTTTGTACCGACCTGTCTTGTATCCAGCCGACTACCGATAGCCAAAAGAAGATCGGCGTTCGATAAAGCGATGTTCGCGGCACGATTACCATAGCTTCCGATCATGCCGATAAAAAGCGAGTGCTCCTCAGGAAAACTTCCTTTTCCCATCAACGAAGTGACGACGGGAATATTATTCTTCTTCGCAAACCTGAAAAGCTCCTTCTCGGCCCCAGAATTTACAGCACCACCGCCCGCCAAAATTATCGGCCGGCTGCTTTTTTCAAGCATTTTTTTGATCTTAAGAAGATTCAGCTCTTTTGGCAGGGATTTTTCCGGAATGAACTTCTTCAATTTACCAGGGTCAATCTCTGCTCGTTGAATATCCATCGGAAGATCCAAAAGAACCGGCCCTGGCCTGCCCTCTTTTGCAAGATAGAAAGCTTTTTCTAGCTCGAAACGGATCTCTTCTGGCTTATCAACCAGTTTGGCATACTTCGTAACTGGTTTGACGATGCTGACGATGTCTGTTTCTTGAAAGCCCTGCTGCCGGACTTTTTTGTCATACTTATATTCATAAGTGTTTACTTGTCCGGTAAGATAGATTGTTGGGATTGAGTCGAAATATGCATCGGCGATGCCAGTCACCATATTGGTAGCCCCAGGTCCGCTAGTCGCCGCTGCTACGCCGATATTACCAGTTTGCCTTGCATATCCCTCTGCGGCAATAGAAGCCGTCTGCTCATGATAAACCTGAATAAATTTGATCTTTCGATTTTTGCTAGCCGAATCAACAAGATGAGTAATCGCGCCTCCGATATAACCAAAAACATATCCAACCTCATGCTCTGCCAAAAAAGATATAACATAATCCGATAATTTAACTTTTGCCATTTTTTTCCCTTATAAAATCGCTGATCATTTTTACAGCATAATCAAGCTCTTCTTTGCTGAGCCCTGGCCAGAGACCAATCCAAAAAACTCTATTCATTACTATGTCAGTATTTTTTAAGTTCCCAACTTTTCGATATTTGATGCCTTTGTTTCCGGCAATATACGGCTGTTTAATCAAATTACCGGCGAAAAGTAGCCTGGTCCCTACCTTCTTACTATCTAAGAATCTAAGCAGATCTTCTCGGTCAATGCTGTCGTCAGTAATCCTCAAAAGATAGCCGAACCAAGAAGGATCGGCGTTTTTTGTCGCCTTCGGAAGAGCAAAATAATTGTCCAAAGAAGCAAACTTCTGAGATAAATAATTGAAATTTTCACGCCTCTTTTTGATAAAATTATCTAATTTATCCATTTGAGCGACACCAATCGCAGCATGAAGATCGCTCAGTTTTAGGTTGTAGCCGAGCTCACCATAGATATATTTGTGATCATAGCCGGTTGGCAACTGACCTAATTGCCAACTAAAACGGTTTTTGCAGGTATTGTCAGTGCCAGTTTTACACCAACAATGACGTCCCCAATCCCTGATAGAAACAAGAATTTTAGATAGTTTCGCGTTATTGGTGATAACTGCGCCACCCTCAGCGGTCGTGATATGATGAGCCGGATAGAAGGAAAGAGTGGCAATATCACCAAATGTGCCTGTTTTTTTACCAGCGTATTCCGACCCCAAAGCATCGCAATTATCCTCGATCAGCCAGAGATTATTTTCACGGCAAAACTTTTTGACCGATTTGATATTGAAAGGATTGCCAAGTGTATGTGCGATCATTACTGCCTTTGTCTTCTTGGAGAGAGCCTTTTCCATTTCCAAAACATCAATATCATACGTTGCGAGATCAATATCAACAAAGACGGGGATACAACTGTTTTGGATGATCGGATTCACAGTCGTTGGAAATCCGGCAGCAAGCGTTATTACCTCATCCCCTGGCTTTAACTGGCGTTCCCCTAAAGATGGCGAACAAAGGGCTGAGAAGGCAAGCAAATTGGCTGATGAGCCGGAGTTGACCGCATGGACAAACTTCACACCCAAGAACTCTTTCAGTTTGTCTTCAAAAAGGGCCGCCCATTTTCCTTCAGTCCACCATCCTTCTAGCGATGCCTCGATCAAATTTCCCAGCTCCTCCTCGTCAAAAATCTTCCGGCTGACAGGTATCGCGCCGTTATTTGATTGAGCCTTGAAATGCTTTTTTACTAAATTCCTGATATCTTTTTTCATCTCTAACCTTTATTTATTATGGAAATATTCTTTTATTTGTGACTCGGAAAATTCTCCTATTTTATTTTTCTCATTAAAAAATGCTCTATACCAAGCCGCTGTCGTTTCTACGGCCTGATCAATGTTATAGGTAGTTTTCCATTTCAAAAGTTCTTTGGCTCGACTGTTGTCCAATTTCAAAAGCATCATCTCCGGTTTGGCTGGGTCAGGGCAGACTTTATAATTGCCTAGAATTCCAAGAAGCTTCTTGATGATTTCTTCAACCTTGAGCATATCACTTTTTTCAGGGCCGAAATTCCAGGCGCCGACAAAGTTTTTTTCGCCGTTGTGTAGCCGGCAAGCCAATAGCAGATAACCATAAAGTGACTCGAAAACATGTTGCCAAGGCCTAACTGCAGATGGATTTCTCAGGATCAGCGTCTCCTTTGTGGTAAAAAGTGAACGTACGACATCTGGAATCAGCCGATCCTCTGCCCAGTCTCCCCCGCCAATGACGTTGCCGGCACGGGCAGTAGCTATTAGGGTTTCATGATCTTTCTTATACTTTTCGGTTGAAAAAAATGATTTGATATACGAATCAGCAACTATCTCCGTGCAAGCCTTGCTGGCACTATAGGGATCGTGTCCCCCGAGTGCATCTTCTTCTTTAAATAAAACATCCTTCTCCAGATTTTTGTATACTTTGTCGGTCGTGATAATGACACCGGATTTTATCTTATTTCTGCGGATACTTTCTAGCACGTTAACTGTGCCAATAACATTTGCCTCGAAAGTATAAACCGGTTTATCATAAGATGCCCGAACCAATGGTTGAGCAGCAAGATGGAGAATAACATCAGGCTTGTAAGCAGCTACTACTTTATCAAATTTTTCGAGATCTCTAATATCACCAAAATGATTCTCTATCTGAGACTTCAAACCTAAGGCCTCAAAAAGGGAAGGGGACGTATTCGGCGCCAGGGCGTAACCTGAGACCTCTCCGCCGAACTGAAGAATAATTTTAGTCAGCCAAGCCCCTTTAAAACCGGTATGTCCTGTTACTAAAAACTTTTTGCCTTTTATAAACTCCGTGATCTGCATTTTATTCCCAAGTCTTCCAGGGAGCGTCGCAGTTTTCCCACATCGCTTCCAATTTATTTTTATCCGACAAACTATCCATCGCCTTCCAGAAACCTTCGTGTTTAAAAGTTACCAGCTGCCCTTCCTCCGCTAACCTTTGCAGTGGCTCCTGCTCGAAAACAGTTTCATCTCCTTCAATATAGTTAAAAATCGCTGGTTCTAGTACAAAGAATCCGGCGTTGATCCTTGACTTGTTATCGTGCTTCTCAGCAAAATTTTTAACTTTTGATCCCATTAGTTTCAGGGCACCAAATCTGCCCTCCGGAATAACTGAGGTCATAGTCGCAATCTTTTTGCTTCTTTTGTGGAATTTCAGCAACTTGTTTATATCCACATCGCTGACCCCGTCTCCATAGGTCAGCATAAAAGTCTTATCGCCAATATAATCCTTGATTCGCTTGATTCTGCCACCCGTCATCGTTGCTTCCCCTGTATCGGCTAGAGTCACCTTCCAATCTTCTGATTTGGGATTATGGAATATCGTCTGGTTCTTTTCAAAATCAAAGGTAACATCAGACCGATGAAGATAGTAATGACTAAACCATTCTTTGATGTAAAAACCCTTGTAGCCAAGGCAAATAATGAAATCATTGAAACCCTGTTCTGAATAGATCTTCATTATATGCCAGAGGATCGGTTTGCCTCCGATCTCTACCATTGGTTTCGGTTTTAGGGTCGTTTCTTCGCTTATCCTTGTTCCAAGCCCTCCGGCCAGAATAACTACTTTGGTATTTTTAGTCATCACATTCCCTAAATATTAGATTGTATTTTTGATTTAAATTGCTAACCACATCCCTATTAATATCAAATGGGTATCTCTCCTGCAAGCAGTAGGTATTGCTGGGTTCAAGCGCCGTGTATTCAAGAATATCATTTCTAAGCCTCCTGCCCGGAAATAAAAGTATTAAAAAAACTATAACAAAGCAAAAGAGCGGTATTAATTGCTTCTTCACCTTTAAACCAGAGAGGCCCAAACCGAAAATTATCGATAAGCCGGTCACTCCGACCAACTGATTGCGTCCGCGGTAAAGCATAAAATTTAGGATGGCACAGAAGATTATTAAACCCAAAAAGGGTAAGGCCTTCTTGTGTTGCTTTATTAGTGCAAAGATAGCAAGACAAGTTACCCACAACGCCAGAACAAAGCTCGGGGCATAATGAATAATTATTTCCGGCGATAGAATTATCTGCCCCTTATCGGTGAAGGCCAATGGCATAAAGGTGCCTATGAACGATGCACCGGTATTATAGATATGCTGTTTGATCTCAACCATCAGCGGCAAATTTTGATAACAAATATATGCGACCGTTTGAAAATAGCCCATATCTTCGCAGTAATTACGCAGGCCCCCGCCACTAGCGATAACAAAACGCATCACGAAATAGATAACAACAGAAAGAATTGAGGCCAAGATTAACTTGCCTTTGTCTTTTTTCTTAGTAAAAGCGATAAGAACAATTGCGCCGGCAAAAGCAATTCCATATTCTTTGCACAGCATAGCAGCAAGTAATAAAAACATAATCAAGAAGATCCGAGCAATGTTATATCGATTGGTACGAAGGCTGACGAACAAAGCAGCCAAACCGAATAGAACAGCTAACGAACTCTGTCTTTCGCCTATCCAAATAATCGAATTGAAAGATCGCTGATCGAGAAACAGTAATAAAGAAGCGGCAGCAGAGGCAACTTTGTGCTTTGTTAGATTATGGACAATCAGATATACAAAAACAGCGCAAAGAAGCCAAATTAGAATATTTATAACAAAGTAACTCTCTGAAGAGCTTACGCCTGAAATCTGATACTGGAACCAGATAATAAGCTGTGCCAACGGACGGTAAGCCGGAAAATATGAAGTAAAAGACCCCGTAATAAACTCAGAAGGGTTTCTTAAGCCGAAGGAGAGCGCAATTAGATTGTCTGCATCATGAGGTTTCAGAAAAACAGCGCTATAAAATGAATAAAAGAGACCGACAGCAAGCAAAAATATTACAAACCAATGACTCTTTAACACTCTTAGAAAATTAATGAATATCTTTACCATCTCACCTAACAGTTTTTTAATGCTCATAGAATGAACCGTCAATTATAAATACTATCAATATCAAAAGGCTCATATTTGGAAAATTTTTTTTTGGCAACTTTACCGACTATTTTTTCATATTCTTCAGAGTGAAGCCCGGCTATATATGCTTGCGGTCTCATCGCATATATCATCTCCGGCTGTATTTTCTCACCCTTTTTAATCTCACATCCGGCTACTAGCGCCTTCCGAAAAAATGGACGGAAGACTGCTTCGTCCTCCTGCAGTATTTTTCCCTTCTTGCCCATCGCTTTTTTAATCAACTGTTCGTCCGTCCCAACAAAAATTTTCTTCTCCAGCAAACGGATTTTGTCTATCATCTCTTTCATCTCCTTAGGTGTCATCGAGACTTTGTGATCAGAGCCCCATAAATCACGACCGAAGGAAAAATGTTTCTCAATAATTTTGGCGCCTTGCTTGACTGCGGCAAGAGCCACCTGTTCACCAACCGAATGATCAGAAAAACCGATCGGGCATTCATATCTCTCTTTGAAATATTCAAGCGTCGACAAATTTAGCTTCTCCAAAGGACAGGGATATTGGGAAACACAGTGCAAAAGTGCGAATTTTGACTTCCTTTTCTTCAGGAAATTCAAAGCAAGGTCCAACTCCTCCAAAGTGGACATTCCGGCTGAGAGAATGATCGGTTTTTTTGTCTGAGTCAAATAATCAAGCATGACAAAGTCTAAAATATCGCCTGATCCAACCTTCCAAAGGTCAACACCGATTTTCTCCACAATCTCTGCAGCCCCACGAGACATCGGCGTGGAAAAGAACGTGATTCCTATCTGGTCACAATACGCTTTTAGCGGCTTCCAGAAACCTTCCAAAGGAGTTACGAGTGTATTGCGTTTAACCCAGGAGTAGCGGTCCATGCCTTTGAAATGAGGCGAGACGACTTTGGTTTGTATCTGTTCATCTTCTACATTATGGGTCTGGAACTTAACAGCATCAGCACCTGCTTCTTTGGCAGCCAACGCAAGTTTTTTGGCATTTTTCAAATATTCTAAAACCGGTTTCTCTTCTTCGGATTGGATGAAATTCTTGCCAATTTCGGCGATGACAAAAACCCCTCCCTCTATTTTTTTCCAAAGAACTTCTTCAGACATTACCGTCCTATGGCTTTATAAATTAATTTTGAGTTTCTAAACTTATCCTTATTTAGGCAATTCCGTCCGTCTACCACTACCTTGATCTTGTATTTGGAAAGATCATCAGGCAACAAATCTTTGAAAATTTTATGGCCGGTTGTGACCATCACGGCAGTAGCACCGGATAAAGCCTCATCCAAGTTCTGAACATCAGATTTGGCCATAACGAAGGGATCAAAAACCCTGACAGTAGCGCCCAATCCCTTTAACTCCTCAATGATTTTGAAAGCGGGACTCTCACGGCAGTCGTCAATCCCCGACTTATAAGCCAAACCCAAAACAGCAATTACGGAACCCTTGATTGATTTATTGGCCTCATTTAGCCCCTCGACCATCTGGCTGACGGCATAACTCGGCATTTGGTTGTTTATTCTCCTAGCCAAACGCAGAAAATCATGTTCGAAACCATTTTTCTTGGCATATTCGATTAGATAGTACGGGTCGACTGGGATACAATGGCCGCCAACGCCACAGCCAGGGAAATGGGCTAAAAATGAAAAAGGCTTAGTGGCTGCACCTTCGATGACATTAACGACGTCAATTCCCAAATGGGCAAATGACTGAGCAAGTTCATTGACGAAGGCAATGTTGATATCCCGGAAGGAATTTTCGACAATTTTCACGGCCTCTGCTTCTTTTAGAGAACCCATCGGCTTTACGGAGCCCGATAGAATCCCTTCGTAGAAGGTCGTTGCCTTTTTCAAAGCTTGGTTATCGGACCCCCCAACCACACGGGGAATATTTTCTACATCCCATTTGTCGTCACCAGGATTTATCCGCTCAGGACAATGAGCAAAATAGAAGTCTGTGCTCACCTTCAAACCGGAGCTCTGCTCAAGAATTGGGATTGCTACTTCATCGGAAACACCCGGGTTGACGGTTGACTCGAGTATCACCAGCTGCCCTTTCTTCAATTGTTTGGCAATTCCATCCATTGCACCCTTCACTGGTTCCAAATTGGGAAGATAATTGTCATAAACGGGTGTTGGTACGCAGACTACAATAGTTTCTGCGCTGGAGATCTTTTCAATATCCGAATAGAATTTAGCCTTGGTCAACAAAAGTTCTTTCTGTAATTTTGCATCGACAAAGGGCATTTTGCGTTCGTTTAAGAGAGAAATCTTTTGTTCATTAATATCAATACCAACAACCTCAAATCCCTTTCTTGAGGCCAATAGAGCCAGCGGCAGACCAACGTATCCCAAACCAACAATTGCAACCTTGCCTTTTTCCTTTGCCATATTTCTCCAATAAAAAATTAGATTTGCGAAAATTATAGGATAATATTACAACCGTTTTGCTCGAAAGGCAAGCGAGAACTAACATTAGCCTAAAAGCAAAAAGTTGAAGGCTAAAAATAAGAGTATTGGCCAGGCCAAAAAGTAAGTATTATAGGCTCAACTCACTGTTTGAGACTTAACAGCTTAAAACTAGTTTACTGTTTGCTGCTTATTTCTTGTAAGTCCAGAGTTTGTTGGCAAAATAATTTAGCAGAGTGGCTACCGCTGAAGCAACGATTAATGCAATCACTTTTGATTGATCGAGATCAAAGCGAGTAAAATTAAAGGCGAGCGTGTTTAACCCCCAGCCAAGTATGCTCACAACCGCAAATTTCATAAAGATAGCTCTCTTCACATTTGTACCCTCTATCGCTGTAGCATCCCTGTACTCCTTCTTGAAGGTCCATATTGTGTTCCAGAGATAGGAGTTCAACATAGCGACCAGAAAAGCAAGGGCTTTGGCAAAGGTTTCGGCCTCCTTTAAAAAAGTAATAGTCAGGAGAAAAAAGATCACCCAGTCGACGGCGGTGTTTGACACGCCAACTAGCCCAAATTTTATAAATTGGAAAATACCCTGATACCTCTCATTTTTCATTTTTATTCCTGTTAGCTTTTAATTCACTTTGAAATGTTCACCATCATTTTAACACTTTGCTTTTAGAAATAAAATTAGGAGCTAATGTCCGGAACAAGATGAGTAGTAAATGGCTAAAATAGTGGTAAAATAGTAACATAATAAAATCGTTAAAAAAAATCAGGAGGTTTATGCTAGACGTAGATGTTGAGAAAATTTTACCCGTAACCGAGGCGAGGGACTCTCTTAACAAAATAATCGATGAGGTCGAAGATTCTGAACAACTTTATGTTATTACAAAAAATGGTAAACCCGCGGCCATCATTGTCGGCGTTCATCATCTAGAAAAGCTGACCGGTATTCCCCACACCGATCTGATTGTGGACGAAGGTAATGCAGATCAAATAGCAGAGGCAAATGCCGGACAACCAGCCACTCCGCCTGCTCTGGAGTCAGCACCGACTGCCACATGGGATCAGCCCACTGGGTCGGCTGTGCCATCCGATCCATTTGCCGCCAGCAGCCCCGACTTAAATGCAGATATCTTCGGTCCGGCCGAGATTAATACTCCTGCGCCAGTGGCGACAGCCGTTACCGATACTAGCCTTCCACTTGATCGGCCGGCTGCAGCTCCCGCCCCCGTTGCCCCAAACCAGGATTCAGCAAATACCGGTATCGCTTTTGGCCAGGCAGACAGTTCACCATTCTCCTTCAGCTCAGCCGGTTCAGGAGCAGGTACTCCTCCGGCGCAGACTCCGGTTACGTCAGCGCCAGTAGACAATACACAGTCCCAGACAGCGGATATCAACCCGTCGGCTATTAATCAAAGTCAAGTTCAGCCAACATCATCGCAAATACAGGATAATCAATCGCAGGCTGGATCAACCCCTACAAACACTACCTCTGATGATACTGCCGACGACACTGCCACTCCCGCCAGTACATCTCTCTAAAAAGAAATTACTAAAATACCCCGGAATTGCCGGGGTATTTTAGTATGAGCTAACTATTATTTATGAGGCCTCTACTGCTTTGATTTTTTTGTTTTGTCGAATATGGCGCCATACATAGAGAACAATCGTCAAAACCACAACCAATAAAATCGCCATATCAAAATTATGAAGTTTTTCCCTAATCAGTTCCCAATTTGCACCCATCTTGATACCAAGCCAGCCGAAAAGCAATGTCCAGGGAAGAGCGCCTAGAAAAGTATAGATGCTGAACTTCTTAAAATCCATCTTTGCTACACCGGCCGGGAACGAAATATATGTGCGGACAACAGGCAAAAGACGCCCAATAAATACAGTCCAATCCCCCCATTTTTGAAACCATTTATCAGCCAAGTCCAAATCATGTTTGGAGATAAGGAAATATTTCCCGTATTTTTCAATCAGCGGACGCCCTCCCTTGTAGCCAATCCAATAGGCTAGCCAAGAGCCGACCAGATTGCCCAGAGCGCCATAAAGAACGATGGCAAGTAGTGTCATTTTGCCTTCAAAAACCAGGAACCCCGAGAAGGGCATTATTACTTCGGAAGGCATCGGGATCCCGCAACTTTCGACCAGCATTAGGAAAAAAATACCTGCGTATCCCGCAAAATCAATTGTCTCAATAACGGCATTTGCCAGAACGTCTACTACGGCTGTAATCATAAAACAATAAAAGATTAATAATTATTTGTTGATTATACTTTTTCGGGGCTAACTTTTCTAGTATTATCGTTTCAAAGAATCAACTTAATTGGGATCTAAAATTATCAGAAGGACATAAATGATTCCATATTATCCTTCAATTGCAAAATAGTTCTTATCAATAACTAGGCTAGCTCCCAACCAGAATCAACTTTTGTATCGTCCCACTTTCGAACTTTGCCATCCAAGATGTGATAATAAGCCGCGATGCCGATCATTGCTGCATTGTCTCCCGCCAACTCTCTTTTGGGAATACAGATTGGCAACTCCGTGTTGGTCTTTGCCAATTCATCCTTTATCCTCTCCCCAAGATAGGTATTTGCTGAGACGCCTCCCGCAAATATTACCGCATTCGCCCTATATTGTATCGCAGCCTTTGCCGTTTTGACCGACAGAACTTCAGCGACGGCCTCCTCGAAAGCGAAGGCGATCTCCTCTTTGGTATTCTCTGGAATTTGATCTGGAGTAGCATAACCAAATTGTGTCATGATGTTTTTAACCTTCACAAGCACTGCTGTCTTTAGGCCAGAGAGGGAAAAATTATAAGT
Organism: Patescibacteria group bacterium; assembly: GCA_041674765.1. Classification (GTDB taxonomy): domain Bacteria; phylum Patescibacteriota; class UBA1384; order XYA2-FULL-43-10; family 1-14-0-10-43-13; genus JBAYVE01. Next base: position 47,123 of record JBAYVE010000001.1, on the reverse strand, counting down.
GCCATCGTTCAGAATTGGGCGAGGAAAAATTATTTTATTGTTCAATTGATTTGTTGCTTCATTGCCATATGAATTTTTAGATTTGTTTAGAAATTTATCGCGAAATTGTTGTGCTAATTGAGCGATCTTTGGTCCACCAGGATAACCCAGATCAAGCAATCTGGCGACCTTGTCATATGCCTCTCCAACAGCATCATCGAGTGTTTGACCGATCGTCTCGTATTGACCATGACCTTTCATTAATGTTAGCGAGGTATGACCACCCGAGACTGTTAAGGCAAGGATCGGAAAAATTGTTCCTGGCTTTTGGCTTTTTACTTTTGGCTTTTGGCCTAATTCAGCGAAAGCTGAATATATGTGTCCTTCGATATGGTTTATGGGAATAATTGGAAGATTTTTTGCATAAGCGATAGTCTTTGCAGCATTATATCCAACCAGCAACGATCCGATCAGTCCCGGTCCCGCCGTCACAGCAATATGGGTAATATCTTCTAAAAGAAAATTCTTAGAGTTGCCAACCTCCAAATTCCAACGTCCATTCAACATCCAATTTTTAATTTCCATTTGGTTCTTACAATTTGGAATTTGATTGGGGGTTGGTTGTTGAATATTGAAATTTTTTGCCACTAGCAGCGCTTCTGTAATTACCGGAATAATTGCTTCGAGGTGAGCACGGCTTGCCACCTCAGGGACAACTCCGCCAGTCTTTGCATGAAGATCGATCTGCGAACTGACAACATTCGATAGGATGACCGGCTGTCCGTCTTTAACTCCAATCACAGCAGCAGCCGTCTCATCACAGCTGGTTTCAATTGCTAAAATTTTAATATTCTCGCTTTTCATGCGTGGCTCAACTTATTTTATTCCTCGACTCGCCCTCCGTAGCTTTAGCGTAGGATGGGTCACAGCTCGTCTTAATAGCTAATATTCTTATTGTTTGATTGTTAAATTGTTGCATTGTTGATTTTGTGATACCCAAAGAAAAAAAACTAATCAGGCGATTTTCAATTAAAGTTATTTATACCATTTTTGGCAGTTTTTCTCAATGCTGCCATTCATTAGAGAAAAATGTTATTATGTCTTTATGGCATCGATTTTTCAATCTAAAGAGTGGGAGCAGTTTAAGCTTGCGACCGGCTATCAAAAAAGCTATTGGATAGAAGGAATTTTAGTCTTGCAAAAAAATCTGCCATTCGGCCGAAGTATGCTCTATTCGCCGATGGTGAGCGAAGATCAAAGTAGCAAGTTAAAAGATAAAAACTTTTTAAAAGAGATAAGAGAAATAGCGAACAGGGAAAAGGCATTTTTTTACCGTTTCGAGTCAACTGCTACAACTTTAGACTTTAAGCTTTCTGCTTTTGGCTTCCAGAAAGCTTTTGAGGAAATGCAACCCGAACATACCTGGATCCTAGACTTAACCCAGCCGACCGAAAAAATGCTCGCAGGTATGAAGCAAAAATGCCGCTATAATTTAAAAATTGCACAGAACAATAATATTAAAGTTGAAGAAGAAAATACCGCTGATACCTTCTTCGAGCTTTATTCCGAAACCGCCAAGCGTCATGGCATCTCTTTTCGCTCAAAAAAATATTTTGACCAGCTCCTTGAAATTCTCTCTAAAAGTGGTTATGCTCGGACCTATACCGCTTTTGGAGAAATTAAGGATTCTCCCGCCCCCTCTAACTCCCCCTCGGGCATGGGGAGAATTCCGCTGGCCAGCGCTATTATTGTTTATTCCGGCGATACCGCCATCTACATGTTTGGAGCGTCGAGCAAAGAATATAAGAACATGATGGCACCGAATCTACTGCATTTTGAAATTATCCAGGAGGCAAAAGCTAACGGCTTTAAAAAATATGATTTCTTTGGAATTGCGCCTAACGATGATCCGAAGCATCCCTGGTCTGGTATTACCCGATTTAAGAAGCAGTTTGGCGGCGAACAAGTCGATCTGCTCGGCAGCCATGATTTGATACTTCGGCCAATGGAGTATAATTTATTTAAAATTGCAGAGAGAATTAGGCGGAGATAAACGCTAAAAACTAAAAGAAACCAAACAACTAAAAAGATAATTTCGTTATTTCGTTTATTTTAGTCTTTAGCATTAAACAAATCTGTATGCGAAAAATTATATCCAAAGTACTGACACAATCGACCAAGAACAAGGCCCATAAAGTTGAGGCTATCTTTGCTGCTTTTCGATATGGCAAACCCGCCAATAAGATAAAAGTCATCGGTGTTACCGGCACCAAGGGCAAAACCACAGTTTGCAATATGATTGCTTCCGTCCTAGATACAGCTGGCATCAAAAATGCGATGGAGACGACAATCAATACCAAGATGGGCGGCAAAAACATTGCTCATACGACGAAATCACGCTGGGTTACGACCCCGCCGGCTCCCGTCATTCAAGCGTTCTTAAAGCAAGCCGTGAAGGAAAAATGTGAGTTTGCGGTCATAGAAACTTCCTCCCAGGCCATTGATCAAAACAGAATTGCTGGCATTCATTTCGATACCCTGGTCTACACCAATCTGTCTCAGGATCATCTGGATTATCATAAAACAAAGGAGAACTACCTCAACGCAAAGCTCAAGGTCTTCAAAGAAAATCCTGCCGCAAAATTCGTCATAAATGCCGACGACCAAAACTGGAACAAATTTTACTCATTGCCTTCGAGCGAGAAATTTCTCTACTCAGCCAAAAAGATAGTAGAGCATGGCGTCGTTGCCAGAAAGATATTACCCTCTCCAAACGGGATTACTTTCACTGCTGTCTACGACAGCGGCCAAAATACCATCAACTTGAAGCTTCCTGGAACATTCAATGTACAAAATGCCCTCGCGGCCTTCGCGGTCGGACTTGCTTTGGAAATTGAGCCTGAGATCATCAAAAATGGCCTCGAGAAAATCACTCTGGTCCCTGGACGAATGGAGCCGATTGTCGCTTCTAAAAACCAGGATTTCACCGTAATTGTTGACTACGCTCATAATCCGGATTCACTGAAAAATGTCTACGAGACGATCTGCGATAGTATGAAAAACAGAGGTGGACGATTAATCGCTGTTCTTGGCGGGACAGGTAGGCGTGACAAAACAAGGCGTCCTATCATGGGTGCCCTGGCAGGTCATTATGCCGATTTGGTAATATTTACAAATGAAGATCCCTATGACGAGGATCCTGATGAAATTATGGAACAGGTTGCCGAAGCAATCCATAAAGGTGGAGAAAAGAAACATCAGTGGCATTTAAACCGAAACTACTGGAAAGTTTTGGATCGGGCCCAAGCAATCCACAAGGCGGTTAAAGAGGCAGCGAAGAACGATGTGGTTATTATCACCGGCAAAGGAGCCGAAGAAGTGATGGCAATCGGAGAGGATAAATTTATCCCTTTTTCAGATAGAAAAATTGCCCGCGAGGAACTTGAAAAAAGATTTGGCCGAGACTAGCCAAATTATAAAGCTATCAAATTACCGCTAAATAATCGTAGATAGAACGGCGCAAAATTTAATGCGAGAGAGACATCTCTTGCTTTAGTCTTCCCACATCTCGAAGACCCGGGTCTTGCATCTTGATGGAAATTCGAACACACCTCGAATTTCCTTTTTAATTTCAAGAATACGATGCTCAGCAGAGTTGATGAGCACATTTGTCTTATTGTCAGCAATCGGATCAATTTTTATTTTTGTTTTCATATGGCCTGCCTATCTAATTAGTATTTACTTTTTAGTAAATTAAGAGATTGTATCAGATAGACCATAATTTGTCAAGCCCTATTCGCTTTTTTCCTCTGTTGTGATATGACTTTCTTCGGCGCTTTTTTCCTCTTTTAGTGATCTGCCATGAAATTTTTGATGAATTTCCCGAAGATGTTGATCTGTAATATGGGTGTAGACTTGAGTGGTCGTAATCGAGGCATGGCCGAGCATGGACTGAACACTGCGGATATCGGCACCAGCGATAAGGAGATCGGTCGCAAAAGAGTGACGCAAGGTGTGTGGCGAGACTTTTTTGCCTATGCCTGCTCGCAAAGCATATTTTTTGACAATCCGCTCGATTGACCTAACTGTCAGCCGCGTCCCTCTGTTCGATAACAATAAAGGTTGGTCCTTTTCTTTATCGGCCCAACCAAGGTTCTTGGTATATTGAAGAAGCCAATAAACCGCTTCCTCAGAAAGAAAAACTACTCTGATTTTTTTCCCCTTCCCGAGAATCGAGATCTCGCCACGATCGAAGTTCAAATCATCAATATCGAGGCTTGCTAATTCTGAGACACGGAGACCGGTTGAAAATAGCACCTCTAAAATGGCGCGATCCCGCAGTCCGGACAGCTCATCCGTGTCAGGAAGCTTCAGCATATTACCAATCTCTTCTCCCTCGAGAAAAGTGACCTCTCGGTCGCCCGTCTTGGCGATATCAACTTTATCAGCTGCCAGGCTCGCGATACCACTCCTAGCGAGGTATCGAAGAAACGCACGGAGCGCCAGCATATGAAAGTTCTGAGTTGACCTTTTTAACTCTCTTCCCCGGTCATCCTTTAGCCTGTTGACGTAAAGACGGTATTGCCGGACGCATTCCTGATCTATATCGGATGGTAGAAGCTCAACAGTGTCATTCCGGACTGTATCTGGAGATCCGGAATCCAATTCCTTAATCTTCTGGATTTCTGCCTTCGCAGGAATGACAGCACGTTGTTCTTCCAAAAATTTAAAAAATCTATCCAGATACCGGTTATAATTTTCTATCGTCAAGAGAGATTGGCCCTTGTCCAACTCACAATACTCCAAAAATTGTCTTTTCAGTTCAATCAGATTGGCAGTCATAAGTTATATGTAGTAAGTCTTAAATTCTAAAAGATTGTGTTTCTTTCCAATTCCTCCCCTGCTAATCTTGATGTTTACGTTCATATTTTTCGATTGCTAGAAATGAGATAATTCCAGTGCTAATCCCAAGCAGGGCACCGGCCGTAACATCACTAGGATAATGTAAGCCTGCTCCCATCCTCCCCACCGCCACCAGGATGGCGAGGAAATATAGCAATATGCCCAACTTTCGATGGCCATACAAAAAAATGCTGGTGGCAATCGCAAAGGCCAAGTATGTATGAGCCGAAGGAAAGGAAAGACGGTCTACCCGAAGACCAGTTATGATAGGAGTGAGAACTTCTGCATTATGACTGACAAAAGGTCTCGGTCGTTTGAAAATCAAGCCGATAAAGATATCAAGAAGACTGGCCATTGCGCTTGAAAAAAAGGCGCAGACGAAGGCATAAATTCTTCCTCTCACGATGAGATAAATAAATGCAAGGAAAAAGAAGATAATGCCGTACTTGGCGAAGAAAAGATAAAATTCGTTTAAGTAGGGCCGCCCATGAATGGCACCATGAAAAAACAAATAAATGTGATAATCGTAAAATCTCAATTGATCTAAAATATTCATGCATTGATTATAACGGATACCTGGCACTAACAACAAGCGTATCTCTTCTGCACCTTTTCTTGGTATTTTTGTCTTTGTTTGTTAAAATATCCTTATGCTATATTTATATCAAGCAATTATTTTGGGCACTATTCAGGGTTTGGCTGAGTTTTTGCCAATATCATCATCGGCACATCTCTGGGGAGTTCCCTATCTTTTCAATTGGGTTCATGGAGGGTTGAAATTTGATACGGCCTTGCATATGGGCACCGTGGCCGCTTTGCTTGCCTTCTTCTGGCGGGATTGGCTGGGCATATTTCGATCTGCTTTTACAGGAAAGAATACCACTGCGTTTTCCTCGACCCTGCTCTGGCAAATTGTGTTAGCAACGATTCCGGCCGCGATTGCAGGAGTATTTCTCGAAAAGATTACTGAGTCAAAGCTCCAGGCTCCACTGATAATCGCTTTTACTATGATGATTTTTGGCATAGTTCTCTGGCTGGTAGATAAATATGCCAAATCTACAAACTCTTTCAAGGATATTGGCTTCAAGCAATCCTTTCTTATCGGATTAGCTCAGGCATTGGCCCTAATCCCCGGTGTTTCCCGTTCGGGTATCACGATGGTGGCTGCCCGTTCGATCGGTTTGAAACGGGAGGACGCTGCCCGTTTTTCCTTTCTGATTGGAACGCCTGCCACAGTCGGTGCCTTTCTGTATGAGTCAAGAAAGTTAACGAGCTCTGACCTTAATCTCGAATTCTTCACTGCGGTTTTGTTTGCCACTGTTTTCGGTTTCATCGCTATAAAATTCTTGCTGAACTACCTAAAAAAGAGCAATTTCAAAATATTTGTATTCTACCGCATAATTTTTGCTTTGTTTATTATTCTCATTTATCTATTGAGGAGATAAGATGCCAATGCCGATGGCAATTCCGCCTGATCAAAAGAATAAAGGTTCCTTCCTCCTAGGTAATCCTCTGCTTATGAAATGCCTGAAATGGACACTTATTTTTCTGATAATACTGTTGACCTTATCCTTACTAACTAAACCGGCTCGAGGCAAATGGTCGAATAATTATGTCGAAAAGGGCGACTTGTACTTAGAGCAGAAGAAATTTTTGAGTGCCGACTTGGAATATAAAAAAGCCTTAGTCTTAAATGGCAAGAACGAAAAAGCAGCGGAAAGACGGCAATTGGCTGAGCTTGGAACTAGCGATATATTATCTCTAGAAGACTTTTTCAAAGAAAAAAAGCTGACCGAGCAATCACAATATTTTGAATTAGCAAAGAAAGTCCCCGCTGAGCCCATTCAAGCCGTCAAAAATTCTAAATTACTAATTGAGAAAGAGGAGTTTCAGTTAGCGTCAGCTGCTGCCAAAATTGCTATCGAGATGGACAAAACTTCCGCCGACGGCTGGCTATATCTGGGTATTTCCCAGTTGAAAATTGCTGAAAATATCGAGATGAATTCTAATCTGAAAAAACAATTGCGGGAGGAAGCGAAGCAATCATTTACTGCCGCCAAGTCTCTCAATCCCGACGATGAACTTGTCCGGCAATATCTGAACGCTATAGAATAGATTTGTATTAAAAAATTTGTTTACTGATTTTAAGATCTTTGTGGTATAATTTTTGTGATTACTAAAATGCACTATTACCGGAGGGGTAAATGAAAAAAATTGTAAGTTATCTAGTACTATTTTCTTTTTTGATAGGCTACTTTTCACCTATCTTCGCGGACATTGCTCACGCAGAGGTGCCCAATCCCCAATTTGAGGAAAAAACCGCTACATGGTCATCTACCAACGCAACTATTGGAGATGGGACCAGCACACATATCGCTGGTAATGTGGTTCATTCAATCTATTTTACAGAAGATGGCAAGAGAAAACTAGCAAAGATCACTTACACCAACTATGGAACCGGTGGCACTCGATGGCGAAATATGACAGTAGAAAATGACAATGCCGATAATGGTTCATGGGATGTTGATCTGTTATATATAACCGGATATACCGTAACTAGTGAAGGCAAAACAATCGATCTATCAGAATCCATAAAAGAGTTAAAGGTTAACGGCGCCCCTGCTGGCAGCGGTAAATATCCCTTAGTCCTCATCACCAGACCAACAACAAGAAATGACACCTCGAAACCTGCAGGTGAGTATGGTTTCTACCCTCAAATTCCAGACGGAACCGTGATCGATGCTCTTGCATGGAAAGAGTGCCAAAAAGATAATTCGGGTGATTTTACACTCTTCATGGCATGCGCGAAGGATGCAAACGGGAAATTAATGAACTGGGATTTCTACTATGAGAATCCCTATAACGAGAAAGAAAAAATTGGCCTTCATTGGGCTGCCACGAACGACACTAACTGGATCTTCGGTTGGTATTTGAAACAAACTATCGAGTATCTTAAAAGTGGCACAAAGCCAAAATTAATTCAGGGCAATATGCCGAAAGAAGCTGTCGATCAATGCCGCAACCTCATAGTTAAGCCCGAATCGCAAACCGGCTGGAAGAATTTGGATGCAATTAAGAGCGTAGCCGAAGAATTCGCTTCTGAGATCGCCAAAATAAATGGTACAGAAGTAAAACAAAAATTTGACGGCTCTAAATATAAAAACGCAGATATAGACATGGCGATGTATACGTCTTTTTATGCTAACTCTGGATCAGAATATCCTGATATCCATTCTGTGAACGGCGCTTATTTAGACAAGCAGTACGACTTGGCAATAAAGGGCATAAAGATGTTCACCAGCGAAGAGGCTAGAAGCAAATACTCTGATTGGTGGAAAGCAATGCCATGGAATAAAGGCAAGGAGTACCCGGAAGGACAATTTGATATGGATTTTACAAGCGCCGCTGAAGTCATTGTCGGCGCTGGTGAAGTAGGTGCCGCATTCGTTGGGTATAATAAACTAAAAAGCTTGCAAGATGCTAGAGCTGCTGCGTCAGTTGCAGAAGTTACCACTACCGGAGCAGCTGTTACGGAAAAGGCTATTGCCCAAATTGAAAGAACGCACCCAGGGACAAATATTCTTATGCCATCTTCAAAAGGTGCAAATGTTGCACTTACTGCCCCAAAACCCGGGGCTGAGTTAATAGTACCAGCCTCACGGCCAGCTGCTAAAATCAAAGCAGCTGGAAACAAATTTTGGTCTAAGAGCCCTGGAAAAGCCAATATATACGCCCTCATAGGTATCATCACAATAGGCATAGCTCTTTGGGGAATAAAGGCTTATGCTCAAAATACCCAGGAAGATTATCTAACCGCTGTTTTCCAATCAGAATTAGGACTTTTTTATCTTCAAAAAAATATTGAATTTCACGAATGTATAATGGGAAGTGAAAACATTACAGACGAGACAAAAAAAGCCTTTGGCTTTACTCAAGAAATCTTAGATGATAAGAACGCTGTGGCACAAAGATTTGCTGATCAAACCCTAGCCAATGAATGGAACGCTGCTGCTATCCAAGAAGGAGCAAAAGGCGATTGTATCTCGCCAAATGCATCTATGCTTAGTCCTTTAGAATATATAAGCTTTTCAATCTGCATTGTGTTGAGGTTGATTTACAATACTATTTTAGAGCCTCTGGCTAACCTTGGTCTCGGCCTTTTACGCGATGCGATCGGATATGGAGGAAAGTGCACCTGACAAAGCAAAGGATAATTTGGAGATTATTGAATTTACTATTGGTATTATCGCCACTAGCTTTTTTCTTATTACCTGATTCCGCGCAGGCGTCAACAGTTGAACCGATGTGTAAAGTCCTAACAGGAAGTGGACAACCGGGGACAGTGATACGCGAAGTTTGGGGCATGCTTTTAACTACAGCCAATTCTCTACTCATTCTTATTCTTGTTGCTATCGCCTTTATGGAGATACTACGGATAAATGCTAATACTTACGGGATCAAAAAATTGATCCCCACTCTTCTGCTCGCTGTCATCGCAGCGAATTTCAGTTTCCTAATCTCAAGAATCCTTGTCGATGCCTCCAGCGTTGCAATGACTTTCTTTACGAATACCAGTGCTGTCGATAACTCATTGGGTCTGGAGATGCCGCAATTCAACTTCGACGGAGGTTTCGATGCATTCCTGAACTCGATAACTATTCTGGCCATTGGAATTGGTGCCTTGGTCTTGGCTTTTCTCTTCCTTTTTCGGAATTGGGTCGTATACGTATTGATAATGGTTTCTCCCCTAGCTTTCCTGGCGATGATCCTTCCTCAAACAAAAAGCTTATTTAATCAGTGGTGGAGTTACATGCTTCGCTGGACATTTATGCCGGTAATCTCCATCGCCATCCTTTGGCTCGGTTTCCAGCTTGGCAATATTTCGGATAATAGCTTTATGATGCGTATTCTGACTCTAGCAACGATCATAATGGCTATCATGGCCCCATTTAAGGTCGGTGGATCGCTGATGAATCAATTTGGCAATCTGACCGTCAAAAAAGCTGGCAAATGGGCTGGTAGCAAGGTCAAGTCCAAGTGGATCGATCCTATGGTGGAAGATAAGAAGACAACGATCGGCAACTGGTTCAAGAGCTTTGGTAGCAAGAGTCCAAATGCTTTGGCAAATCCTATCGGTGCTTGGGTTAGACGTGCTAGAAGGGTCCAAGCTGCCAGAGATTGGCATAAAAAAGAATCTGAAGGCTGGGACGATCAGCTTTATCGAGAAGCGTTTGGTGGTAAAACAGGCGGCATCCGATATATGAGCGACAAAGACCAAGCCAAATGGGGTCAGTATATGGATAACGTCAATTCACTCTATGGTGAAAAAGATTGGAAAGACAAGAACTTAAAGAGAAAATACTATGAGCTAGGCGGCGCAGAAGGCAAAGAGGCGTATTTAAGAACCAGACAGTATGAGATGAGAGTCGAGGCAGATGATACTTATCTAAATAATTTCAAGAATAAGGCAAAGGGGATGGCCGCTTTAGGCGATCCTGCTTTTCATGATAATAAACAATTCCGGGCAGTCTGGGAGGACTTGTTGCAAGCAGTTAGGATGGCTCAGCCATACGAAAGGCTTGGTGGAAAATCAGACAGTGATAACCGCCGAGAGGTCAAGGCGAACGCATATAAATTAAATGAAGTAGTCGAATCCTTCCGTAAGCACAGCGATACAATTGAGAAAGTCGAAGCCATGCTTGCAGATCCGGACGTTACCGATCCGGTAGTAAGGAAAAAGCTAGAAGATCAGAGGGTGATTGCTGAAAAGGAGCTAAAGATTGCTGAATTGAGCTATGCCGCCCAACTGGATTCATTGAAATCAGACTCTAGATACTTTGATAAAAATAACAACAAATTTATAGGACTAGGCCGAATATCATTGCAAGGTATAGTTCCAATGGATGAGAACGGCAACGTTATCAGTGAAGATATTTCAAAAGCTGGCTCTCTGACAGATGGCGAGCCCGAGGCAATTAAAGGACTACTTCGCGACAGAACGATGAAAGAGCTCTCTGCTATAAACAAAGAGGAATATGGCTCGACAACGGAAAAACGCATCTCCGAAGAGTCGGCTCGTTTGGCAACAGGTGAGATGAGAGATTGGTTTATGAAAATGGTTACAAATAGAGCAGGAGATCTCAACGGTAAAGAGTATTGGAAAATCTTCTCGGAGATAAAAAATTCTCTTCAAGGGGTTAGTTCCCAAACTTCGACATGGTCAAACATCCATGACATGTTTACAAGCGCGGAATTAGAAGCGGCTAGTGATACTGAGGACGCCGCCGGTGCTGTGGTTGTAAGGGATAAACTAGCCCAAAAGCATGAAAGAGGTCTCGAAACTGTTATGAACGGCGGCCAATTTATCGCCATTAAAAAAGATGCGATGTCAAGTTATGGAGAAGTAGATGCTGGGTTCAAAGCCCTTACCGACGCAGAGAAATCTGCCAAAATTGACGAATTTCTGGCTGACGAAACTGACGCCTCTGGTTTCCAAGTCCATCTACGAGAGGCTGCTGTGAGAAAGGCAGCAGACCTGACAAAAGTCCAGAAATCCGAACTCGAAAGTGCTGCCACCTTTGTATGGGATTCAACTAAAAATACCTTAAAAGTAGACCTTCGAAAAGCCGCTGGTGAAAATGTCACTAGCGCCGAATATACTCAGGGGCTTGATGTCCTCGGCAAAATGAATCAGGCCGTTATAAATGCTGATATCCGCGGTCCTGGCGGACAATATCGGCAAGGTTTTGATGCAGAGGCCAAGCTGCAGTACGCTCCTGTTTCCCGTGAAGGCGGCAAGGAACTCGATAATGCCTCTGGGTTGGATGCGACGGAGACAATTGAAATAAACGGAAAGAAAGTCAAAATTGGCGATAAAATTGATGACCTGGTCAGCTTTCTTGGCGTTGACGAATTCCGACGAAAATATCCTGGCGTCGAGATTCCAGCCAGGTTCTTGAAGTAATAAAAAGAAATTTGTATGATCGAAACCGAAAAAGATATCACTGACGCAAAAAACTACGCCTTCTACCTGGAAACTCATAGTTTTGAGGAAGTAAAAACATTTGTAACGGCATTGCCGAGACCTGATTATATAAATTTTTGGTATCTCTTTTTTGAAAATTGCCTACTTCGAGAAATTGCACGCCACAAAATAATACTGGCATGTCTCCTGGCTGAGACATGCGGATCAATAGCAATCGATGATGATCGCAAACGGATTATTTTTGCGATAGCTGGAATGAAAGATGGGAGTCTGAATGATATAAATATTACTCTTGCCAAGCTATTTCAGGGCACATTTCGGCTAAATGAGAAATATGTCATAAGTCAGCAGGTCAAGTCTTGGCAGGAAATTGTTGTCCGATGCAGACAGATTAAGAATGGCTATGAAAACCTTTGCTATCTCGCTGTTAAGCCTCAAGTCGATAACTTCGCCCGACTTTATAAAGGATCGGGGGAAGAAAACCCTGAGACCTTAAAGAAAATCAGCGCTTTAGCAAAAGAAATTTTGCTTGTGATGCATAATTATATTGAATATCCCATTACTATCCCCCAGCTCAAAGAAATCTATCCCAAAGTTGTCGATTTCTACCGCCTCACAAACAGACTCGAACTCGATATAGAAAAGCTCAAAGAAGAGGTCAATTGCGAGGAAGCATTGATTTATATCGTCAACGCCGAGGAAATTGCAGACACTAAAATTTATCTTACAGCGCATGGCCTTAAAACCGATAATTATGAAGAAGCTGAAAATTATATTCGTGAACGATCAGCCATGCTTTATTTTTATTCAACGCTAATCACTTCAAGTGAATTAGAAAGAGCCGGCAAGCCTCTAATTCGGAAAAACCAGTTTGCAGCACAGGCAGCAAAACCTTCTCCTATCATCCATCCTTGATAATCTTTGCCCAAGCTTCGTCCTCTTTGTTGCATTCCTTTTTTTTGTTATACTAACTTTATAGTCATAACTTAGGCCTAGGAGGGGCTTTTGAGGTATAAAGTTCCGCAAAATATCGATATGAAAGATCGAGTCCTCGGGCCATTAACAATGGTTCAGTTTATCTATGCCGTAATTGGCTTTGGCTGTTCATATGCCATTTATTCTGCTATCCCCAAGCCGTTTTCCTATATTTTGATCACACCGATTGCGGTATTTGTCATCTGCTTGGATTTCATCAAGATCAATGAGCGCCCTTTCTTGGATTTCTTTAAAGCCGCTATTGCCTATGTATCCCAACCGAAAAAAAGGGTCTGGCACCAAGGTGATGATTCCGATCTGAGGATAGAAATATATCATGTCGAGAAGAAAGGAACGACGGTTCAGCACAAGAATGTCAGTCATGATGAAATAAGCAATATAGCGAAGAAGTATGACACGGGAAAAGTTCTGATTAAACAATAACAAATTATTTTAAAGTTTATATTATGGTGTTTTCCACTCAACAAGCTATCGATATCGCCGGAATAAAAGACGGCATTATCATCCTAAAAGACGGTTCCTACCGGATAGTCTTACAGGTCGCAGCCGCCAATTTTAACCTAAAAAGCGAGGCTGAACAAAATTCGATTGTTTTTCAATATCAGGGTTTTCTCAACTCACTCCATTTCCCAATCGAAATAATTATCAGATCAAAACAGCTCGACTTGGCGCCATACCTGAAGAAACTGACCGATATAGCCAAAAGCCAGGGGAACGAACTCTTGAAGGCACAGACCGACGACTACATAGACTTCATTGGCGAACTGATTACGATGGCCAACATAATGAAAAAGAATTTTTACGTTGTTGTCTCCTACCAGCCGATGGCAATTCAACAATCAGGTTTATTTGATAAGTTATTTAAACCGAAAAAAGCGACCATTTACGACCATATCAAAATTACAGACCAGGAATTTGAGACCAATGCAAAAAAAATAATGGAAAGGGGCGCAATAGTAGCCCAAGGCTTGGGAAGCATGGGCCTTCACTGCTTCCAATTATCGACTGAACAGTTAATAGAATTGTTTTATCAGGTCTACAATCCTGATGAAGCTTCAAAGGAGCGAATTGAAGATGCTGTTTCACTCGCCTCCCCCATTATTATCGCTGCGAGCGAGACTAAGAAGAAAATGAAAGTAGCTGATGCTGCAGAGACTGAAAATGACGGCAAAAAAAGCCAGGAAGAATTAGATATGATCGACAATTCCAATGTTGTTTTGGCACAGCGAAAGATTGAACAGGAAGAGAGACTCAAGGCAGAAGCGGCTCAAGCCGAGTCAAGCAAAAGTAGCAACGGACAAACTTCGAGCTCACAAACCAAAGATACCCCGGACAGTCCAACTCCCGGGAAAACAGGACCGGCCGTGCCGGTCGCAGATGACGAAAAGGGCCAAGAGGAAACTAAACAGGAGACAGAACCATCAAATGGCTGATTTAGACCAAACAACTAAAAATGTAGATGCACGTCAACTAGCCCAGAATAATATTTCCGAGCGCGAAGTTGCTTATGTTCGCGATACCAAGGAAAAGAAGGACGTGCCAAGCCAGGGAGTGGCATCGATCCGGGATATTATTGCGCCTGCTTCTTATGTGGTTACCCCAAACTATATTCAAGTGGGATCCTTTTATATCAAAACTCTCTTTGTTTTTACTTACCCTCGATATTTGGAGACGAACTGGCTTTCTCCTGTAATCAACTATGACATGAACATGGACATTGGGATGTACATTCACCCTTTGGAATCCAAGGAGGTGATGTATCAGCTCAAAACCCAGGTTGGTAAACTCGAATCTACAATGTCAATCGATCATGAAAAGGGTAAGCCTCGGGATCCTGAGATGGAGACTGCTCTGGGCGATGTAGAATCCCTCCGAGACGTTCTTCAAAGAGGCGAGGTTCGGCTCTTCCAATTCGGCCTCTACTTTACTTTATATGCCAGGTCTCAAGAGGAATTACGGACGCTCTGTGATCAGCTGGAATCCACCCTGGGAGGTCTTCTTATCTACACGAAGGAAACAGTTTTCCAGATGGAGCAAGGTTTTCAAGCGACACTGCCTTTATTCACCGACAAGGTAAATGTTTTGCGGAATTTGGATACCGGTTCTCTCTCGTCGACTTTCCCCTTTACCTCCTCAGAATTGACTCAGGATGAAGGCGTCCTATACGGTATCAACCGGCACAACAATTCGCTGATCATCTTTGACCGTTTTCATTTGGAGAATGCCAATTCCGTTGTGTTCGCCAAATCAGGCTCAGGTAAATCTTATTTCGTCAAATTGGAAGCAATCCGTTATCTGATGCTGGGAGCTGACGTCATCGTGATAGATCCTGAAAACGAATACAAGACGCTGAGTGACGCCGTCAATGGTAGCTATCTAAATATTTCCTTGAATTCTGATAAAAGAATCAACCCTTTTGATCTACCGACCAATGATAAAGAATCGGGCGAAGATGTGTTGCGGTCAAACATCTCCTCTTTGCATGGGTTGATAAATCTGATGGTTGGCGGACTTTCGCCGGAAGAAGATGCTGTGGTGGACAAAGCGCTCTTTGAAACATATGCCCTAAAGGATATTACCTTTGACCCTGAGAGTCAGAAGAACGAGCCTCCCCTACTCCAAGATTTTTACAACATTCTCTCAAATCTACAGGGCACGGAGTCTCTGCGTGCCAGGCTGTCGAAATTTACCGAGGGCACTTTTGCCAATCTTTACAATCAACGAACGAATTTTACCTTGAAACCCGGATTTGTTGTTTTCTCTGTCCGGGATCTGGATGAACAGCTTCGGCCAATCGCCATTTACACTGTTCTTGATTATATCTGGACCAAAGTTCGGATGGAGATGAAAAAGCGCCTGATGATCGTCGATGAAGCTTGGTGGATGATGCAATACGAGGACTCGGCGAAATTCCTTCACGGTTTGGCCAAAAGAGCCAGAAAATACTATCTGGGATTGACGATAATAAGTCAGGATGTAGAAGATTTTCTGTCCAGCCGTTATGGAAAGGCCGTGGTCGCCAACTCCTCGATGCAGGTATTGATGAAGCAATCAACAGCTTCTGTTGACCTTGTGGCTGAGACTTTTAACCTGACTGAAGGTGAAAAGTATTTACTTTTGGAGTCAGACGTCGGAGAGGGTCTTTTCTTTGCAGGATTAAATCACGTTGCTTTCAAAGCAGTAGCTTCGTACACGGAAGATCAAATTATCACTACCGACCCCAAACAAATACTAGGACAACAATAAATGAATGAAATTGATATTTTTAAAAAAATATAAAGCCGCAGTTCTGGTCGGACCGCTGATTTTTTCAAGCATACTTATTCTTGGCGGCACCATCGTAGCTGCCGCTGTCGGCGGTGCTGGATTCATGAATATAATGAAGGCACAGGGCGATCCTGCAGCTAGTAATTATTCATCCGGCGATGTCTCCTGTAACACTTGGGCAAAAGTGGGCATATCGGAGCAGACCCTGATGACACAGGCTGCAAAAGAAGCCGGCATTCATCCGGCGATGCTTGCAGCAATTTACTGGAAGGAAAATGGTAGGCAATGGAAACCAATGGGATCAGACTTTGCCTGCGTAGTAAACGGTTGCGGACCATTCCAACTGGATAGCGCCAGCAGAGAAGCATACGGACTTTCCAAAGAAGACGCTAAAGACTTTGCAAAATCAGTTGGGCCGGCAGCTAAAATAATTAAGAATAAGGCAGAGAGTCTTGGTATTACAAATTTTTCCGATGTTCATGCTATTCAAGCAGTAGCTTTGGCTTATAATCGCGGGGCAAATGTGGCAAAGCTTTGGGTTGCAGATGGCTATCCTATGTCCGCAGACAAGATTAAAGAATATCAAGATCAGAGTAATTATGGGTCAAAGATATATCCCCTTTGGTCCAAACAAGGTATTACTGCAATCCGTGGGGCACAGATTGCACTTGATTATCTGCAAGACGTCGGAAAAACTTTTACAGAGTTAGCTGAAGGATGCACAATCAACGGCCAACTAACGGTAGGCAATCAGACAGGAAATGAGATAGTTAAGTTGGCTACAGACGAATTGGCTGCCGGGAAAAAAGGTTATAAGACCGGAGGCGCAAACTGCGTTAAATATGTTCCAGGCAAAGGCTGTGCTCAATGGTGCACATACTTTGTCTCATGGATTTTGGCTCAAGTATACAATGACCCTGAGGTTGCAAAAATCGGTAGAACTCTGAATTTACGCGATTATTTCATAAAAAATCACACTTGGTTTAAGCCGAAAAGCTTATCAGAAATACAGGCAGGAGACGTCTTCATGGTACCAAGTAGGGCAAGCGACAGCGGTTACCATGTAGGCTTTGTTGTCACTCCAGTTGATTTAGTCACAATCGAAGGAAATGTCGGTGATGATGAGATAAGGATTCAACATCATCGCACGTTAAAAGACTTACAGTGTGCTAATTGCGGCATAGGACGCTGGTAGCTCTCAACTAAAGAAAGATAAGTAAAGGTAAAAATGAATGTAGAATTAAAAAAATTAAGCCGTTCCATTTATATCGCTATTTTAGCAACAATATTAGCCGTAATTGCCCTAATATGGGTTTTCTCGAGATCATTTGTAACGCTGAAAGTCATTCCCTATGAAGCTGAGCTAACAATTGATGATAAGGCTGTCCAATCGATCAGCAGCGGCACTTTCCGCCTCAATCTTTCGCCGGAGAATCATAATGTTAAAATCGAGGCCGATGGCTATGTCGGATTGAATACCACTCTTTCTCTGAAACGCGGGTTCATGAAACAGATTTTGTTTGAGTTGAAAACTACTCCGAAACCGGTCGAGATCAGCAACGGCGCAGAATATATCGTCAAGGGAAGTGATTTCAACGACGGCTACTACCTTGGGAACGGTGGGAAAACTCTCTACAAACTAAAGGTCGGTCTGACGGAGGATGGGACTATTGAAATCATCAAGAATACGCCGATTACCGATGCTAGATTAACCGGCGTGAAAGAGATAATCTGGTCGCCGACAAAGGAATTGGCCCTTTTAAGAAAAGCCGGCGAGATGACAATATTTGACTTTAAAAAATACGACTTTGTCAATCAAACAGAACTTCCTTGGGGCAAGGATGTCGGAGCTGTTGCTTGGTCTCCTGATAACTCCAAAATAGCCTACTATTATGCAACGAATGGAGAGAAATCGCTGGTTTTTTCCAATATTGCCAATACCGAGGTAACTAGAATTGCTAATTTTTCCGAGAGGGGCATCGAGAATCCGATTCTGAAGTGGTCTCCTGATTCGCAATGGCTGCTTATAATTCCGCGAAATAGCGATCGTTCGAAGAACAAAATATATCTTTTCAACACCTACTCCCGTACTTTCAAAACTTTGACCGATAATGGTGGTCAATTGGATGCCTCTTTCTCTCCCAACGGCAACAAAATACTTTATGGAACATATCAGAGCGATCCCGAAAGCCCCGTTTTTTCGGCTCTGTCTATCATGAATATCGATGGCTCTGATAAACGGACACTGGGCATTTTTGCAGAAATAAGTAAAACCGCATGGGAGAAGGATTCAAAAAACGTAGTCATCGCTACTTATGATTCGAAAACAAAGAACGAATCAATCTTCAAATTTGACACCGATAATAAAAAAAATTCCGGGTTTATTATTAGAGATTTCGGCAAAATATTTATAAATACACTCTTTATTTCTGATGATGAAAAGATGATTTTATATCAAACAAGCGATGGAATATTTGCGATCAAAGTTGAATAAAGCGTGAGGTTGAAACCAGATAACCTATAAATAATACTAGCCCAATCAAGTGGAGGGGTCTTGGATAAAAGACTACAATCTATCAAAAAACAGATGCGCAAATACCGACAAGACTACATGAAGTCTCAGTCGGAGGGCGCTAGAGATTCATATTTACGTCTGCGCAATCAGGGCAAAGGAGTTCCTGGCGCTCAAGACGATCCTTTTCTAAACCGCGAGATTGACGATCCGATTTGGGAACAAGAATCACAGCCGCCCCCTTTACCGCAAAGGGTACCCGACAACCCCGAGATCTCTCCAGATCAGATTCTTCCTGGCGATGATAAAACCGATCCATATGCCAATCAGGGGGGAACCGCCCGAAAGACGGGAGCGGCTAACATCCAAAATGGTCCTGAACAAGGACAAGAACCAAATGCTTCTAGAGAAGACACTAATCAACAAAACGCTAGAGCCGGAAAAGCAAGAAGAATAGCTGATGATTTAAAACAAAAATTCGAAGAAAAAGTAACAAAAAGATTTGTAGCTGCAATTGTTAGAATCTGGGCCTGGATAGCCGGACTCCTCGGCGGAAGCTGGAGTATCATTTTAGTCGTCGTAATACTGGCTATGGCCATCGGCATGCTGGCTTTCTCCCTTAGATTTTATAAGAGTGGGGCCGGCGGCCAAACTCCCACTACTCCCGCCATGCCGATTGATAATAAATCAGTTATTGAGGCTACACTCCTCGCAGTCAAAGACCCTGAAATCCAAAAGCAATCAAAGAAAGAGCTAACGACAAAATTACAGCTCTTACTAACTCAGCTAAAGGAGGAGACGACAGATCAAAATATCAAGAATGAGATCGATAGCGCTCTCACAAAGGTCAATCAAGCGGCTGCCGGTAATGTCGAGTTAGGTCAGGAAATTTTTGATGCTATAAAAAATGTTCTACAAAAAATAGATAATAGCATTCCTGCTATCAATGGACATTATCCGATTGAAAAGGCCAAAATCATCGGCACAAACAGTGAACTTCACACCGGAACACCACTCCGACCGACTACACCGAGCGATGATCTGGGTCACGGAACTTATATTTACTTCGGCCAAAATAAATGTGACGGCGTCGATTTGTATACCACCGAAGGTAACAACGTCTACCCCGGTATGATCGGCGAGGTCATTGATGTTTCTGATGATGGGACGGGCCATAAGAAGATAGCTATCCAAAACGGTGACTATCTCCTCTTGTACGCAAATTTTGATCCCTCTGTAGTAAAAGGACAAAAGATTACTGACTTAAATAAGCCGATCGGAAAAACAGTAAAAATTGGCAATTATTCGCAGCTTCATATTGAAATGAGCTACTGCAATGTCTGTCTAACAACCACAGAAGTAGATAAAATCGACCATAATCAAAACGAATCGAAGGATTGGGGCGATTATTTGTGGTCCCGTATTAAGTATGCTTTATCGCTAAAATGAAGATATTCTTTCAAAAGTTATTATTTGCAGTTATCTCTGTCGTCATTATACTAAATCCTTTTCTATTAAGCTGGGCACAGGCTGCAGATATCCCTTCAACCGAAATCGATAGTTTGGATTCTTCTGACTATATTGCCCAGAACAGACCGGATCTGATCAGACTTAATTCAATAACCATTCAGCAAAATTTCACGTTCACTCTGCCCGAAACTAATAACTCAGAAGTTTGTAAAAAATTCGGTCAGTCAGAGGCCTATCAGCAGCTCGCGGAATTGATTAGTTATTATACCAATCCTGATAGTCTTTTATCCGTGGACGACATTTTCGGACCGTCCTCTGACGCAAGATTAGTTTTAGCTAAGAAAGATATCGAATCTCTCAAAAAGCTCAAATGCATGAGCGATATTATGCCTGATTTCAATAACGACTTGTTCAATCTTTTTGCAATTTTGCCTGCAGATAATCGGAACAAGATTTATGACCAGGTAAATACCGAAAAGACCAAGGAGAGTCCTAGATATCTAGATGAATTCCAATATCTAACCTGGCTTCAAAACGGTACCGGTATTACTGCGACGGAGACTATCTCCAACCATCAGCAATTCAGGGATCTGGTTTCTCTCGCGGAAAAAAACTTCGGTGATAAAAAGTTGAAAGGCCTTTGGGAAGAGGAGGCGGCTCGAATTAAAGCAACCGGCAAAACAAATCTTGCCAATTTTAATACTCTCTCGTGCATCACCGGTATCGATAGCAATACTCTCCAAGGCAAGCTATTAAGTGACAACAATAAGGAATATGTCGCCGATTTGATTTCTGATGCTATCTCGGCCCCGACTATCGATATCAGAGTTTTGAAGACGCTGATTTACTTAATCACACCAAAAGACCAGGGAGGAGGAGGTCATTGGAGAATTAAGGCCAACAGAATCCTCCAGAACGACACCGATTCAAATGAGTCAGATGTGATACGAGAACAATTGAACGGTTCTATTACCAACTCAAACGTTGTCTGCTCTTTAGATGAAAGTGCCGCGGAATGCGGGGCAAAAGCCAATAGTTTTACAATCGAGGATAAAGACGGTCAGGAATATGACGCTTATTATGAAGATTTGAAAAACGCTGAGATTCTCGAGGACAGTGATCCGGCACTGAAGAATAGCAGAAATATCTCTGCACACTACAATGGTCAGGCAGTTGATATCACCGAGATTGACGACGTCCGTTGCACCGTCCTAAAGAAAAGAAGGATCGGCCATGATTTCAAGGAACCTCAGGCTGCCCAACCGATCAAATTGGCATGGCAGACAACTGATGGCTATCGGAGATCAAATACAAACACTGGCACGGATTTGATGGAGACGATGAGACAAATGGCATCTCAGAGCGCTCTCGATCTATTGTCTGCCATGAATCCTCAATTTAGCAGTTATGATGGCGATCTCTCAAGCGCCGGCTTGGATGATATTGTTTCTCTTCTAGGCCAATCACTCTTTGCTAATATCATTAACTCGCCTACAAACTCTATTCATGGTAGCGATGTCGAGGACACTCTGAAAAATTTGGGAGGCGTTTATCTGGCTGACTATTTAGGTCTTCCAAGAGAAATACTGACAGATACCGATATTACAGACCTGACAGCGCTCAAATACGTCATTGGTAGATCTGCAATCGAAAAAAGGCTTGGTCTTCCCTTTGGTTCCCTTGATAATGACTTCCAGGCCGGAAAGGAAGTCAAGAATAATCTTTTCGGTTTGCTGGAAAATATTGGACAGCGCAAAGTTGAAGCAGAGATGAATCTTCGTGCCGGCGATCTTGATAATCTAAATGACGGTACGATGTTTGCGACACTCGTCGGCGCCAAGATTATCGAAGCAAAGTTAAACTTGCCAAAGGAAAGTTGGCCTACGGATGCAACGTCTTTCAATGATTTAGACGATAGCTTAAATTCTGTCCGCACTCAGATCTTCCGCAACAATGCAGGCTATATTGATAACCTCCTGCATATTCAGCCAGGGACAACTTCGCTTTTTACGAACGGTCACAATCCAAATGATCACGCAAAGCCCTTCACTGCGGCCGAATATGCCAACATAGTCGGGGAATCCCGTAAGCACGACACGAGTTTCGGCTTGAAATACTTCGCCATGACGAATAGCGCCTATCAACTACCGGACGGCACTTGGGAACAAGCTATTTCCGGCAGTAGAAGTGCCTACCAAACTATCGGCATCTACACGCTGGCACGGCGGCTCGGAGATGATTCCACTCATCTAGACAGTACAAAGTTCCTAAACGAAGGTGAAACTATTGATAAGATATTTGCCATCGAAAATGGCCAGGAGGTGGAATACAATCCTGGCGACTTGGGATATCTAACCTTTAGAGAGTGGCTTCGAGGTAATTTAGCCAAAGTTACTGCCAAAGATGCCTGCCAACGTCCGGCCGAACAGATTAATATTACGATTCACACAGATGCCGGAAATATTGAGATCAGTGACGAGATTGAAAAGAAGCGACAACAAAGTATTTGTGCGCTCAGTCAGACCGTAAATTTCCGGATCCAATATAAAACTCAGGATTCAAGCGAGGCTCAAAGTAAAGATTATTCTCAAGATTTTAATATCCCAAAAACAAAAGCTAAAACAGCCGGTTTGGAAGACTTCGATCTTTTTCTTATGATGGGATATGCTAACGCAAATGCTGAGAATGTATTTGAACGAATCGGCTCAAAATTGCTTTATTACGGACTGGCCAACAAATTATTGGATGATGAAGATAAAACCAAAATTGATCTCCTTAATCTAGATCCGGAACTCTCAACCAACAACAAGGAACTTGGCTTCTACTTAGCTAGAGTTCTTAAGGTCTATGAGCTACAAAGTAAGATCAACAGCGAATGGGAAGCTCTAAAATCTGATGATGTTGAGATACGTGAGATTTCTGACAAGGTTGAAAAAACTATGAGTTCTTTGAGGGATCTTTTAAAGAACGATAGCGATCTCTCAAAGCTTCAGGGGATTATTAATTCGGCTAGTGTAATTGCTACCGATCTCGCCGACCTCCAGAAAAATCTTCTGGCGCTGAAGCAGGTGTATGAGATGAAGAAAACCAGTGAATATGATGAGAAGGCTGCCCGAGTAAACATTCTAATCACTGACGTAAACGAACTGATCAGAGCTATCAGCGAGATCATGGCAGGCAAAGAAATTCCCTCTGATTTATTAACCATAAATCAGATAAAGCCAGGCCTCGATTCCACCCAAAACACTGATTCTGGCGATGGACGGCGAAAAAGTAAAAAATTGACTACCTTTCAAATAGCAAAGATTATTTTTAACTTCATCGCCGGAAAAATTGGTGTGTCTGATCTGTTTGTCACCCTCGGAGCCAACACCGCCGAGGCTAAATTGGGTCTTCCCAGCAACTCCCTAATTTATTTTGTCGAGAACTTTGAAAAAAGAGGAGTCACCGGTCAGGATGCCTTTATGCAAGCGATCGGTCAAGCAAGAATCGAGGAACATTATAATATGCCTTTCTTCTACTTTCAGGGCGCCTCCATATCCAAGACCCCGCCTGACTTCAAGAAAGATTTTGAAGCTTTGATGAGATGGGCAGGGCCTGAAATATTATCAGCGTATTTCGGCGACACGGTAAAACTCAGTAAATTTGATGAATTCTTTAAGCGGCTATCCCAAACCAGAGAGAGATTAACGGTTGATTATTTCCGTAAATTAAAGAAGGATAACCCCGACCAATTTAAAAAATTTGTCGATGCGGCAACAACTCGTTGGAAACAAGACTTTCAATCAAAGCTCAAAGACCAGAACGGCTTGCTAACGAAGGAAAACGATCTGGATGATATCGTTGAGAATATCTCCAATAGAAAATTTGGCGATAATATCAGAACACCAGAAAATGATTTGTTGTTCCGTATGGGCTTGCCGATGGGCAGTTATGAGGCCTTGAAGAGTGGAAATTCTGGAATATGGAGCGAAGCCAACTCAACTGCTGAGAAGGCAGATAAAAATTTTGATGTTCTAAAAGGTTCCACAAAATCTCTATTTACTGAAGAGAAAACCTTGACATCGGCCAGTCTAACCAACAAACAGAAGAATTTGATTGAGGCTTCAATATTAAAAATCAGCAAAAACGCCTTGGAGAAGTATATCCAGATGCTCAACGGAGAACTTCTGCCCAGCGAAGCAGATGAGTACGGTAGTGATAGGCTCGTAGATTACATCAATGCAAATCCGTATGCCGATGATAACAAAGAGAGCAGCTGTAAAGTTATCTACACCCAAAAAGAAGGATTCTCCGTAAATGAGACGACCTTACAGAACAATTCGTTCTGTTATTACGATAAGGAAGGCCGGCACTGTTTTGAAAGCAGAGAGGAAGCTCAAAACTATGCAAATAATCACAAAGAGCAGCAAATCATTAGTATTCTATATGAAATTTCTTATGGCCTAAGTAGAGCTTTCCCTGGTTGGGATTTCGAGATTTTTCACTCCAATTTAGAGAATTTTGTAAACGATCCCTCTATGCAATACGCGTTTGGAGAGG
Organism: Patescibacteria group bacterium; assembly: GCA_041674765.1. Lineage (GTDB taxonomy): Bacteria > Patescibacteriota > UBA1384 > XYA2-FULL-43-10 > 1-14-0-10-43-13 > JBAYVE01. The sequence continues at coordinate 22,470 of JBAYVE010000001.1, read as the reverse complement.
CAAATACAAGTAATATCGTCATTAATGAGATTTATAGGAGTACTGGCCTTCCGATTACCTTGCTAGAAAAACTTTTTGTGAGGAATCATCTTAAAAATTCAGTAGCCAACTATAAACAATTGGTCGGAGAGAAAGAAGCCGCCAAAATCTTTACTTACAAATTGTTTGATAATCTCCCCTTTTCCGTCGATCCGGACCTTTTTGATGCCGGGGATATGTTTGATCTTTTGAATGGCGACTATTCATCTGCCGGTCGGATTGCTTCCGGTTATCTTGATCAGGAGATGGAACTAAAAACTGGTACAACTTATCTAATTTATACTGCTCTCACAACCGATGCCAGAGATTGTGCATTTGCCCAAGCCGGCGGCACTTTCTTGGGCGGGCTCTTTGGACTAGATTATGTCCCGATTAAAGGAAAAACTATTGATAGCTTTATCTCAAATATCGGCCAGGCCAAGATTGAAGAAACACTTGGCATTCCTCGCGGAACCTTTCATGGAGACGATATTGAAGAAATCATTAGAAATGTAAAGCCGATAAACTTTGCCGCTGCTTTCAAAATTCCTTTTCTCTGGGCTTTGAAGGATGAGGGGAAGATGTCCCGTATTATGGGCGAACAGTATGCTCTTATTAAGAATTCGGATATCTCTTATCAACTTCTTCGCTTGCAGAAATATGTTCAGGGCACGCCAATGCTTAGTAATGATGCTTTTGATGCGCTTTCTGAGCTTCAGAATGAGCTAACAATAAATATAACTGATGCTTTGACTATTTTACCCAGCACTACCGATAGCAATGATATTACTCAGAATGCACGAGTCTCTGCGTATATCCGCTTTATCGCTCAGCTTGACAATACTTTTTCTTTAAAGGCCGGCGGCACCTATCAGCTTCTCTACGGCAAGATAACACCTTCGGAATATATAGAAGAAGCCGGAAATTCCCTTATAAAAAACCGCATCCTTGATGTATCTGTTGATCGTCTGTGCGGCATTTTTGATCTAAGTGTGGAACAGGAAGAAGGCGCGAAGAAAACTGTGACTGCCCTCAGGGCAATCTTTACTGCGCCAACATTCTCTATATCTGGAGAGAGTAGTAACCCTGATTATAAGAATTATGCCTTGCTCTTCGACGGTTTGACTAATTTATTCAAATATAAACTTGCAGATAAATTGAGCATTCCGCAAACCACAATTTTAAGTATAATCGAGAATCCTGATACCGCCTATTCAACGATGATGGGAGTCATAGCAGCCAAGCTTGATGAACAGGCCGATCTAAATAGCACCAGCCAAGCATCTTTTAGCGGAATTTATAAAGCCCTTCTGCCAACTGATGTAAAAAGTGCCGATGATCAGTGTCGGGCCACTTATGCAGATGAGCAACTTAGACTGGCGCTGATCAAGTCGGGAGCAGAAAAAGAGATATCCAAGACCGTTGTCGGTTCAGATGAATATGAAAATGCCGTAGCAGACAGAGATGATGCCGTACTGCAAATCAACGCTCTAAATGCACAAGAGACAGAATGCAAAATCACGGCCAGAAGATCGATTGCCCAAAAACAGGATATCGATAAAGGTACAATTCCAAAAAATGAAGTCTTGGCAGATCGGGCCCGGCTTTGGCTCCAAAACGCAGCGATAGAACAGCTGCATAAAAAGATTGCCAATTTAACAATCGGCGGTGTTTTTATCGGCGTTGATGTCCCAACCGCTGATTTGAAAGATCTCTTTGGCCGAGATAGCAACAGAGCGATCAGCGTTATTACTATGGCACTGACCTCCAATTATGCAATCAAAAAAATCGATGGCGTTGATACAAAGACTCCTATCCCGGCAGAGTTTTTTATCACATATGAGATGATCCGTAACTCAATTTATGGTCTATCTACCAAAAGCGCTCAAAAACTAGCAGCCTACAAGGATGCTACTGGTAACTCGGCCAATCCCGAGGTAACTGAGTACGCTCCGGGGGCTCCGGAATGCGCAAAGACGGGCGGCAATGATTTTGCAAAAGGCATTGATTGTCTCGGTCAGGTAGATGCTTTCAAATCACCGGTTGAAAGTGTGCAAGCCACCGTCGAAAGACAGTATGACTACACCCCTGAAAAGTATGAACAGGCAAAAGTCGATCTCCAAACTCAGATAAATAGGGAAAATACTTCGATTAAAAACTCGTGTACGGATAGGTATGAGCAACAACATAAGATTAATTCGTGTATTCAAGATGAACAGGCGATTAGAGTAGAACCTTTGGAGAGGAAACTTAACACTCTAAACGATCCTTCAAGAGCTAACGCCGCAGACGTCCAAGATGTCAATGGATCAGCCAAAAACCGTGCTATTGAGATTCTCGAATACCGAGCTCTGGATATCGGACTTTGGAAGCTGGACACAAATATTTATCCTGGCTTTGCAGAGGCAATTATAAAAGGCAATGGAGAAATCAAGACTGCTGCTATCGTCAAATATGTCAAACGAGGAGTGACAAACGGTCACTTATTTGGCGTCAAATTTGACGCCGTAAAGAATGTTCAGGAGTGGGGCGATATTCTGGTTTATGCTAGCAGTATGATCCAAGGCAACAATATGGCTGCCTTAGAGACTCTAATCAAGGTAAACAACGGTCAGTCTTTTCAATATTTTGCGAATTATATGGCTAAAGGCTTTGAGAAGATTTTTCGCTTCTCAATCACTCCCGATATGGCCAAGGGAATTTTAGTCGGACTTTCAACCAATGACTGGGGTATTAATTCCTTCAGCTTCGAAGGAATTCAGGGCAATGCCAATCAAACTATCGGCGGAGCATCTGTTCCAACGCTCGGACAGGCTATTGTGAATTGGGGCGTCGGAAGAGTATTTAATTGGGCTGACAGGGCTCTCGGTGTCTCAGAAGGCACATCCTTTAGACTTGCGAAGTCAGGTATCGACGCTTATAAAGCGAATCAGGCTCTTCGAAGCGCCCAAAAGTCTCTTCAAACTGCAACCGAAAATGTCCAAGAAGCCCAACGGCTATATGACGAGGCAGTAAACGCCGGCATGGCCGGCCAGGTACAAAGATTCCAAACAAATCTGGAGAATGCCCAGGCCGCAGAAACGGTCGAGCAAATCAAAGTTGATAATGCCAAAGCCCTTCGAGCTGCAGCCTTCCAGATTATTGTTCAAATGACGATTGATTATCTAGTTGAAAAGTACCTTGGCGAAACGATCTCGGGCTGGGAAGAGGACTTAAATCTTGTGCCAGGTAGTCTGATGGTGTTAGTAAGCACCGCTGCATATGCCAGTATCGCTATTGCAGCCCATGCTATCGCTGGCGCCTGGATAATTCCGATGGTCGATCCGGTAACAATCGCTATAACACTCCTGACTTTTCTGGCCATCAATCTCTTCTCTACTTACCGTGTTGAGTATTGGTGCTCTGTTGATGGATATTACCCTTATAAGGACTCTTCTCCTCCTTCTAGTTTCTGGGATAAACTTAGCGGCAGATCTTCTGGAAACCAAAACATAAATTTGTCGGGTGATCCTTTATCCCTTCTTGATACACCGGTGAATAATTTTACAATTCCTTCCTCTGCAATGCAAAAAAATGATATCTCCGGCATAGGCGTTTTCGGCGGAAATGCCGCCCATTCATCAGCCCTGAATAAGACATTGGAAAAAAAGAAAATTCTAGCGGCTCAATATAAGGCCAGGAGATTGATCGGAGACGTCCTTTCTATTCAGTACGACAGTAAATACAACGATTCGACCGGCGAAGCCCTTATCCCAACACAAATAATGACTGGACGTTCAGAGGATGTCACTTTTTGGAATGACATGGTTTCGACTAATATCTGCCAGCAACGCCTTGGCAAAGACGCTTTGGCTGTCAACGGCATCTGCCTTGGCTTTGATAGCGAGGGCAAAGCAAAAACAAAAGAGGGTCTCTGGGCCAACACCCAAACGACCGTCTGGACGCATGTAGGGTTCTAATCCCGTTACATTCCCTTCCTTTTCAAGGAGGGGCTAGGGGTGGTTTATTTGGGTTAATAAAATAGAACTTTTTTTGTCGCCTCGAGCGGTGCTAATTAACCAAAGAGATTTAGCAAACCATAAGTATTGACTCTCCAAAGATTTCTCCAACCTAGACAACACATCGAGGGGTCGAAATGACAGTGTTATTTCGATTCAAAGACTTTTGACATACCCAAGATCAATTCAATTAGTTCTTTTCTAATGGGATAATTCTAGTTTCCGGTGCTTCTCTGCTCTCTCTTGGACGGCTGGATTCTTTAATTTAGAACAGAGTCCCGTCTTTGTCTCCCGACTAAAATTCTAACCTGACGAACTATCCGTTTGTTTGCTTTTTTGTTGACCTCATCAATCAGATCCTCTTTAGCTATTTCTAACTCAGATGCAGCCGGGGATGATTCCACAGAAACCTTCAAAATGCCGTTTTGGAAGCTTATAACGGAAAAACGACCGTTTCCCCACTTGTCTGCCCAAAAACAAACCAGGGCGCTCTTGGCAGCCTGTCCGATGCCTTTCTTGGTTAGGCTATCGCTCAAAATCTTATCTATCTTTTTCATAGTTAAAAATTCTGTGAATTACACTGTGCTAACTGAATAATTTTAGCATGGCTTAAAAGTTGCTCCGAAAGATTACTGCGGTCGGTTGTTGAGATTACCGTTTGATAACCTTGGACAACCTCTATTAATTGTTTTCGGCGATACTGGTCAAATTCTGAGAAAACATCATCCAAAAGTAAAATCGGTTTTTCCTTGGAACTGTTTGTTAGAAAAGCCAGCTCCGCCATCTTCAAAGCTAAGACAGCAGATTTAGTCTCTCCTCTCGAGGCAAAATTTCCCATATCATGATTGTTTAATATAAATCTGAAGTCATCACGGTGAGGGCCAAAAACGGTACGAGCGGCCGCTATTTCTCTCCTCCTCGTCGCTGCTAATCCACCTAGATAATCTTCTCCGATGGCGTTCGACTCATATTCGATTCTAAGATGATCATTGGGGCTCCCTGATATTTTCCCATAGATAGTTGAAATTAATTCATTGACCAGGCCGATCGCTTTCTGCCTTTCTCCGATAATAATCTGCCCATATTTGGCAATCTCATTATCCCAGAAATCCAATTCCGGTTCGGAAGCCCTATGTTGTAGAATCATTAACAAAAGCGAATTCCGCTCCGACCGCACCTTTTCATAGGCGATCAATGCATTTAGATACTCCGGATTCCTCTGACTTATCATTATATCCAAGAACCGTCTTCTCTGTTTTGGCGAGCCTGACACCAGCTCTAAGGACTCCGGTGAAAAAATAACACAGCGGAGCTGGCCGATAAACTCCGATTGTTTTCTGGCAACTCCTTTGCTTTTTGGTTTCAATAGAAAAACCGGATTCTTCTGTATAAAGACCTCCAATTCACCACTCCGAATTCTTGCATAATCGGCTTCAAAAAAGACAACATTCTTCTTCGCGTCATCACGAAAAGAACGGCAGAAGGACAGCATTGCAATCGCTTCTAAGATATTGCTTTTACCGGCCCCGTTCCTTCCGATCAAAACCGTTATTTCCGACAGTTCAATCTCCAGTTGCTGATGATTGCGATAGTTCTCTAATTTCAAGTGTTTTAACATTTTTGTTAAAGGTAAAAATGTAAAAGTTTAGTAGCCACTTCGTGGCTGAATATATAAATAACTCGTTTGTGATACGAACACACTAATTTTAACTTTTTCGTTTTTACTTTTTAGTTAATACTAGCTCTCAGCCTTCAACGGCATTATAATATAGTTGTAATTCTCGTCTTTCTCAGATTTGATTAGGGCAGCAGAACTACTTTCATTAAACTGAAAGATCACTTTGTCCCCACCGATAACCGAGAGAACATCAAGGACATATCTAGCGTTGAAGGCTATTGTCAGACCGGTACCGGAAATTTCGGCATCCACCGTTGATTTTGCGCTGCCAGTCTGAGATACCGATGAGACCACTGTTAGCACCTTATCGACCACAAGTTTAATATTATTGTTAGCCGAGTCCTTGGCGAACAGAGAAGACATTTTAACAGCTGACTGAAGTCCTGATAGACCGGCTTTCACTGTTGTTTTATAACCGGTTGGAATAATCTGCCTATAGTTGGGGAACACACCCTCAATGAGTCTGGAGACGATCAAAATATCCCCTACCTTAAATGTTACTTGATTATCTGCGACCGCCAACAGGACATCTTCAACCTCCTCAGCTCCCAATAACCGGGCAATTTCATTCATCGTCCTACCTGGAATAATAATATCTTTTTTCTCTACATTCTTCTCTAGAATTAGTTTCTTCTCGGCCAAACGGTATGAATCTGTCGCCGCTAAAGTCAGGGCACCCGAGTCAAATTGCCAAAAAACACCTGCTAGCGCCGGCCTTGATTCGTCATTGGCAGCCGCTAGATTTACCTTTTTCAACGCGTCAGCCAATTCCCCTCTTTTAACAGAAGAATAATACTCCTTCGGGGCTTCTGGAACTGTCGGAAACTCCTCGGCAGAAATCCCTTGGATTGTTGCCTCGAAATGACTTGACTTCAAGGTGGCGACCATTCCTTCTGTAGTAATCTCAATCGACTCGTCTTTATTATTTGAGATAAAATCAGATAGCAGTCTGGCCGGCAAGGTCAGCTCACCCTCTTCTTCTATCTTGCCGACAGTCTGAGTTGTGATACCAACTTCCAGATCGGTCGCAGAGAGTCTTATCTTGCCTTTTTTGGCAGATAACAAAACATTACTCAAAACAGGTAGGGTCGTACGGGCCCCGACGACTCTGGATACCTGGTTCAGCGCTTTTGCAAAATTCGATTGCAGCAATACTATTTTCATTGTGCTCCTCATATTCTTAATTCGTAAAGTAAAAAATTTTAAGACAAGCGATCACTTCAACAACTTATAAATTTTTCAACTTTACGAACTGTCTTTGATGTTATCAACACTTCCTATAAAAACTGTGAATAAGTCCTGACGCAATTTAGCTGTTCTATATTGGCTTTTTTCCACCTACCGGTAAGACCTGTGGACAGAACTACCGGTTATTCGAGAGAGCCTGGTGGATAAAAAGTGTATAAAGGGTCTTCTAACCTATTTCTGAAAATAGTTTGTCACTTATCAACTGTTTATCAACTTTGTTATTTCCAGGTTTTTCCACAGATCATTGCTCTTGTTTATAGCTCTGGCATAGGATTTTTTCAATTGCCCACAGTATCCACACCCCTTATTATTACTATTACTTAAATAAGCTATTATTTTATTACCGGTACCCGGAAAATATTTGTTCCTTTAAGTTATTCAGATCCTCTTTAACTCGGTTGTTGCTGGAGATACATGCTTCTATCTTGTTGCAACCATGCATGATAGTGGAATGATCCTTACCACCCATCTCTCTGCCTATCTCCGGAAAGGACAGCCCGCATTCATGACGTAAAAGGTACATGGTTATTTGTCTCGGTAATACCAATTCTTTTGTCCTTTTTTTGCTGATGATCTCTTCGATTGGTAATTTATAATACTTGTGCACCTCCCGAATTACCAAGTCGGAAGTAATGACAGTCTTTTTATCTTCGATAATGTTATCTAGAATTTCGGCTGCTTTCTCTAGTGTCAGGGCAGTATTGGTAAGCTCACAAGTGGCGATTATTTTATTGAGAGCTCCCTCCAGCTCCCGAACAGAAGATTTAACGACTTCGGCGATGAAGGTAATCACCCCGGGGTCAACAACCTTATTTAGCTGGACCGCTTTGTGCTGTAGAATTGCTTCTCTTGTTTCCAGATCGGGGTAGGAAATATCGCAGACCATACCTCCTTCGAACCTTGTCTTGAGTCTGGATTCCAATCCTTTGATATCTTTAGGTGTCCTATCTGATGTCAGGACGACCTGTTTTTTGTTCTGATGAAGATGGTTGAATGTGTGGAAAAACTCGTCCTGAGTCTGTTCTTTGGTTGAGAGGAATTGGATATCATCGATTAGTAATAGATCCACATTGCGGTATCTGTTCTTAAAATCCTTTGCCTTGCCAAAACCCGATCCGACAGCCTGAATAAAATCGTTGACAAATGTTTCGGTCGAGACGTAAAGAACCTGTTTATTGGGATGGTCCTTTAGGAGTTCATGTCCAATTGCTTGCATCAGATGAGTTTTGCCGAGTCCTGAGTCTCCATAGATAAAGAGAGGGTTGTAAAGAGTTCCCGGACCCTTGGCGACTGCTTGTGCAGCAGCAAACGCTAATTGATTTGATTGGCCGACTACAAAGTTTTCAAAAACATAACTATCATTTAGGTTGGCGCTTTTGGGAAAGCTCGGTGGAGAAATAACAGCTACCGCTTCGGACCGTTTGTCCACAGGCTTGTGGATAACTTTGTTCTTATCAAAGGCGATAACCTGTTCTGGGGCGGGTATGGCTATTTTAAATTTGATGGCTATGATCGGCTCATCGATCTGTTTTTGTAGCGCTCGCATTATCTCTTTGATATACTTCTTCTTTAGCCAGTCCTCAACGAAGAAAGTCGGCACACCAATCGTAAAGTTTCCTTTTTTAAACTCAAAAATGAAAGTGTTCTTGAACCAAGTTTCAAAGCTTGGCTTCGACAGGGTAATCTGTAACTCTCCTAGGGCGTTACGCCATAAATCTACTAAATCCATAAGCATCCAATTGTAAGTTGTTTCGTCTTCAAAATATTATCAAGTTATCCACAAGGTATGCAATACAGCGCGTTTCGAAGCATAAATTATCCAGTAAGAGAGTGGTAAAGAAATTAAACATCTAGGGAGTGAGGTATCAAGTAGTTCGGCAGTAATGGCAACGTTGGGTTTGGATGATATATGGTGTAGTCTGGTTGTACGGGTGCAGCGGGAAGGTAGTAAATGAATCACTACCAGAATATTTGCTGTAATCCAAACCGTAGTTTCTATTTGTGATTCCCTAAAACCCTATTAAATGTATTTATTCTTCGAATGGTGCTCTTTGAAATGAGAAGTCTGTCGCTGTACTAATAAGTGACCAAAGTTCTCGTCGTTCCTCCTCGAACAATAAGAAACAGGGAAAAAGTAAGGTTTTCGGAACCACGTTTCTATGGGTTGAAATGAGTCGAAAATTATGTTATAAATATGGTTACTATGAAAAGAACTTTCCAACCAAACAAAAGAAAAAGATCAAAGAGACACGGTTTTTTGAAGAGAATGTCCAGCCTGGCTGGCCGTCTTGTGTTGAAACGCAGACGAGCCAAAGGCCGGAAAACTCTATCTGCCTAAGGAAAATGAGCTTTTAGCTCATTTTTTTATGAACTCAGAGTCTGATCTAGGATATAGCGCTTTTTACTTTGCAATCAGCAGCCTTAAATGATAGTGTAATTCTATGCTTAAGAAGAACAATCGTTTACAGAAGCAGAGAGACTTTCAAAAAGTATTTAAGTTATCAAAGCCGGTTTACTCAGGCCATCTTTATCTTAGGGCTGCTCAAAATCCAAATAGTCAGACGCTTACGCGGTTTGGTTTTATTATCAGTAATAAGATTGACAAAAGGGCTACTAGGCGTAACTTTCTTCGGCGGCAATTACGAGCGCTTATTCTGGATAACCTATCGGAGATTAAAGGCGGACTCGATATTATAATCGGGATAAAAGAGGCTTACTCTGGTGATCGGGTCAGGGAAGATATCAAGAAAGACCTTACCTGCGGGCTTTCTAGAATTGGGGCGATAAAATGATAAAGAAATTTCTTATCTTTTTAATCGGCATATACCAGAAAACATTATCACCTGATCATAGCTGGCTTAGGCATCGTCATCCTGGCGGATACTGTAAGTTTACGCCAACCTGCTCGGAGTATGCCAAAGAAGCAATTCTAAAAAAAGGTGTTATTTACGGCATGGCCTTATCAACTTGGCGTGTTCTGCGTTGCAACCCATGGAGTAAAGGCGGTTTTGACTCTATTAAATAATCAATAAATAATTAATTTATATCTTATGGAAGCATTTAAATCTTTTTTTCACGTTCTTCTTTATCAGCCGTTATATAATTTGCTGATTCTTTTTGCATGGGCTGTTCCGGGTCATTCAATTGGTGTTGCGATTATTATTCTGACGGTTATTGTCAGACTTATTTTATTGCCTTCATCGCTGAAGGCTGCTCACGCCCAAGTCAAGAATATGGAACTTCAACCACGGATTAATAAGATCAAGAGCGAGATCAAAGATCAGAAGGATCAATCAGCAGCGTTGATGGCTCTGTACAAAGAAGAAGGTTTCTCCCCTTTTGGTTCATGTCTGCCACTCCTAATTCAACTGCCGATTCTTTGGGTTCTCTTCTCTGTCTTTCGAAGCGGATTAACCGAAGAAGGCTTCAAAGATTTATATTCCTTTATCCCCCATCCTGAAACAATGAACCAGATGTTTTTGGGCTTCAATCTTTCTGAGCCTGATAAGTGGATTTTACCGATAGTCGCAGCAGTCTTACAGATGGGACTCTCTTATCTGATGATGCCGAGAAAGGATAAAAACAAGAAGGCCGAGGACGAGCCAAAGGATCCTATGGCTATGATGAACAAGCAAATGCTTTTTCTACCGGCAGTCTTTACTCTTTTCTTTGGCAGATCAATGCCGGCGGCTCTAGTTATTTACTGGATTGTTACTACCGTATTTAGTATTGTTCAGCAGCTTTATGTCAACAAACAAATCCTAAATAACAAAAAAGAGAGAGCGGAGGCTCGGAAGGAACTTGACAGTGATCCTGTGGTTCAGGAGATCGACCGCGAACTGAAGGCAGCAGAAAAACATAGTTTATTGGGAGCGCCGAAGAAGAAAAAGGATTGGCTTGCTAAGATAAATGAAAAGCGGCTTGATAAGACTGAGAAGAAGCTCGGCGTGAATGTGACCGTCAGAACCAAGAAATAAAAAAAGACCTCGAAAGAGGTCTTTTTTTAATGGCTCTCCAATTTCCCCCTGATTGACGTAGGCCGTTTAATAAGAGCATGGCTTGCTATAAGAATCTGCCCTGCCACAAGCTAATTTCAAATTATTGGCCTACTGGGAGTGAGGAATAAACTTATTTATGACGGGTCAACTGGCGGGACGTGTGGGTCTAGACCTTTCCCGTGGTCAAATAGTACTTGAAATAGCACAAAAAGCAAATAATTCGATAATAACTTTAACGGCCCATGTGGTGGGCTGTTTAAATAAATACCATATCTGTCGGCAAAAAAGACCCTAAACATATTATTCAAATCGTTTATGACGAAACGCCCTGCCTGAACCAGATTTAAGATATTTTTCAAATCTTAGAGCTTTCAATTTGTCGTTAAAACAGCCATGCCAAATCATGATACACGGTAATTTACCTTTGGTTGAAAGACAATAACCAGATTGGTGTTCCCTGAGACGGTTATCAATATCTGGCGTGGATCCTATATAATGTGATTTATCGCAAAGTTCCAAAATATAAACATAATAATTCATAGTCTAATAACAAAAGCCCGCCTTCGTTAAAACTTCGGCGGACACCCTTCGCTAAATTACTGGCTTGACAGCCGTAGCTTTAGCGAAGGCTGGCGGTGAGAGTGGGATTCGAACCCACGAACCGGTTTCCCGGTTACCGGTTTTCGAGACCAGCCCCATCAGCCTCTCGGGCATCTCACCAGAAGTAATCGAAATATCTATAAGCATTTCTGCGACCAATCTTCAATCAGTCCTATCAGCTAACTTTTTACCATTCCCTACTCTTTATTATGTCAACCTTATCATATTTGATCTTGGATTTCCATTAGACAAAAGAAGGTGATTCTATTATACTTAAGTGAGATTGAAAGGAAAAAATGTCAACCCTAAATGATAAAATTTATTTCCTCAACCGTACTCAGGAGGAGCATCATACTGAGGAGCGGGCGAAAGCGCAAAAACTGCCCTATATCAATTTGAGCGGTTATCCCTTAGTTAAAGAAATCCTTGATTTGGTGCCTGAAGAGAACGCTTTTAGATACAAAGTGATACCATATCTGAAAGTTGGCAAGCAGATAAAAATAGCAGCCGTTGACCCGAAAAATCAGGAAACGATAAATTTCCTCTCTGAATGGGGGGACAAATTAGGTGTTCAGTTTCAGCCGGGGGTGATGTCTGAGAGCAGTTGGCGGTATGGTTTATATGAGTATGAAAAGGCAAAGACAGAGCTGAGTCAGAAAAAAGCCGAGCTGGAGGAGCATCAAAATAAAGTCCAGATCACCGATATCAAATCAGCTGCCGACGCTGCGAAAAAAGCTTCCACTACCGAACTTCTGGAAATTCTACTATACGGCGCGATGCAGCTCAATGCCTCGGATATTCATATAGAACCGGCTGAGGACGGTTTCCTGACCCGCTACCGGGTTGACGGTGTACTTCAGGATGTTGTCTTTCTGCCAATACCTGCCTATAAACAGTTGATAGCACGTATCAAATATATGTCCAAGCTCCGGATGGACATAACAGATAAGCCGCAGGATGGCCGGTTCTCCTTCAAAGATAGCAGAGAGGAGATAGATTTCAGAGTCTCGATTATGCCGTCTGCGTTCGGCGAGTCGGTAGTTCTCCGTTTGTTGGGGCAGGAAAAATCAATCTTGAGCCTCGATAAGTTAGGCTTCAGGCCAGATGCGCTGGCAATTATCCGCGAGGCTATCTCGAAACCTCATGGGATGATTTTGACGTCTGGTCCGACAGGCAGCGGTAAGTCATCTACACTATATGCAATATTGATGGATTTAAAGAAACCCGGTGTCAAGATTATCACACTTGAAGATCCAGTCGAATATAAAATAGACGGCATTGAACAGAGCCAGGTCAAACCAGGGGCCGGCTATGAGTTTGCAGATGGGCTGCGAGCCTCTCTGCGCCAAGATCCTGACGTTTTGATGGTTGGTGAGATCCGTGACATCTCTACCGCCGAGATTGCCGTCCAAGCGGCTCTGACAGGCCATTTACTTTTATCCACAATTCATGCGAACTCAGCGCCTGCTGTTTACGCCAGGTTTCTCGAAATGGGCGTTCAGCCATTCTTGCTATCCGGTTCGATCAACCTGATTATGGCTCAGAGATTGGTACGGAAAGTTTGTCCTGATTGTCAGGAAGAGATTACACCGAGACCGGAAGTCTGGCAGGTCGTGCTCGATACTCTGCGCCCGATCAAAGACCGCTTGCCGGCAGAAGCCAACGCCAAAATAAGTTCAGGTCAGATCAAGCTAAAGAAAGGCGCCGGTTGCAAAAGCTGCAATAACACCGGATTTTCAGGCCGCCAAGTTGTAATCGAAGTTCTGATTCCGAACGAACAGATTGAGCAGCTGATCTCCAAGAAGGCTTCGATCTTTGAATTCGAAAAAGCCGCCCAAGCTCTAGGGATGATTACCATGGAGCAGGACGGCCTTATAAAAGCAATTTTAGGGACTACTACTATCGAAGAGGTCTGGAGAGTGACAAAAAGCTAGCTTTTACCACCTAGCAGATTTACGATCGCAGTAGTGATACCCCAGGCCAAGAAGATGATGACCAAGCCGATGATGGCGTTGATAATACCCGCCTGACCTTTTTTCGCAGCGTCTGGATTTCCGTTGGCCGTCAGATACAGGAAGCCGGAGTAGACAAGAAAGAAGAAGGCTAATGTGCCTGCGATGATAGCTACCCACGGAACAACCTTATCCAGTAAATTGGTAAGGGTAAGATTGCTAGAAAGTGGGGTCACCGCGACATTGTTGGTGTTATAGCTTGCAACTACTTTTTCGACTAGTTGACTGATCATATTTCCTCCAGTTTTAAGTTTTTATTTAAGGTAATGCTTTACCGGTCAGTTCACGGCTGATAAAGCCGATAACTAACCTGGAGCCGGCAAGGATAAACAATCCGATGATCGACCAAAGAAGCTGTTTCTTGGCTGTCTCAGCCTTCGCTTCATCGCCAAAGGACATCGCATATCCTATCGCTCCCATCATCATCATTATACCAGCAGTGATAGCGGCAAAGTCAAGGGCTATCTCCATCACTCTTGTAACGAAGGTCAAAATTGTACCCCAGTCATGATCTTTGTTTGCCTGAACAGGACTGTTTGATACGGTAAAATTCATCTCTTTGATGATTTCACCGAGGTTCTTAGCGCTGACTTTTTCTATCAAATGGAACATTGTTTATGAAGATAATAACTATTTATTGATAAAATCACGGATTAATATAATTATAATAACATAAGAGACGGTGCCAATAGCAAGCCCGATCGCTCCGTAGAGGATGGAATTTTTGCCTTTTTTTGCCTGCTCCTCGTTTCCACCCGAGGTTAATATCATAAATCCACCGAAAAGAATAGCGATGAAGGAGAGCACACCAAGAAAAAGAGGCAGCCAGTAATATTTGGTCTTGAAAAGTAATTGTTCTAGTGTCTGTATATCTGCCGTCAAACCGGCGATTGTAATCAATGAGGAAGATGAAACCTCTGCATTGAAGGGAACGATTGCCGTGCCATCGCCTGCAGGATCTAGAGGATTGGGATTATCGGGCTGATTTGGGGCTTGGCAGCTGGTGGCATTCTTTTCACATACTCTAACAAAGAGAGTTTTTGATTTTGGCTCTGCCTCAGGATTTGTATCGGGGCCGGACAATCCCGGAGCTTGAAGGTTGACCCGCCAGCCGTAGAGATCAGGCTCACTATTTATAGTATTCCACTCGTATTTACAATCAGATAGATCTTTTTTGGCCATCGGAATCCAAGTATTAGTGCCTGTCCGGTCGCCAACATAGAAATAACATTGCTTGCCTTTGACCTCCTCCGAATTGGGATCGGAAATGTGGCCGGTGATTGTCGTTTTTGTTCCTTGATTTATCGCCGTGTTGGTAGCACTGATACCGAGTAGCGGAATGTCACTGTTGCAGGAAGACGACCCCTTTTTGCAGACATTGACCTGGGTATAAACCCAGGGAAATGGCGGGGTTTCCGGTTTCTTAATAAAAGTTGGATGAAGGCCAACTTTCAACAAAGTAAAGCCGACTGTATGCAGGCCGACTGTAGTATTGGTATCCGTGTTCCAATCGAAAGCACATTTATCAAGAGCATAACCCATCCCCTCGCCTTTTAGCCAATAACCCCCTTCATCCTTATTCGGATTTGGCGCCAAGCCATCGCTAATGTAGAAAAAACAGCTAAGTCCGGAATCTCTCTTGGCCTGTTGATCAGATATATCAGCGGTAATTTTCAAAGTATCACCCTGATTTATCGATTTACTACTGACATTGATTTTGTTCTCAGCGCTATATTCTTCTAGATTGACCACTATTCGCCTGCTTCGCAGTGGACCGTTCGGACCCCAAATCTGGGCCAATATGCCATGGTAGCCGGCCTTAGTATCACCATCTGTTTTCCAAAAGGTATGTTCCTCACGTTTCCCAGTCGTAGGGTCGGTAATGGGAAACTTGGTTATGTCATCATTATAAATAGAAATACCATAGTTGTTATCTTGAGCAAGAGCACTATCTGTAGCACTCTTATAACCTGCTTCCGTAACCTTGACGGAGACATAATTCCAATTTGACGGAACGCTCGGCATGCCGATGATGATCTCGACGTCCTCACCCTTCAGATAGGTTCCTTTTTCTGCCCAAAAGTTTAGTAGGCTATCAATCGGTTGATAATTGCTGCTGACATAATCAATTAGAGCCTCATAAGCCGTTTGAGCTGCTTTCAGATCGGTCTTAGCCTGATCGTCTGTTGTATTTCCCGACGCCTGGACTCTATCAATAATAGACTTATATATTTCCATAACTACATTGATAAACTCGGCGTGAGTACTGTTGAAAGCCGAAAGATCGCTGACCTCTAGCCCATAGGGTAGAAAGAGCGTGTCGGGGTCAACGGCTATACGGGAGTCGCTAGCCTTATTGTACATAAACGCTCCCAAAGGATACTTTGGGTCTGAGAGAATCTTGACCCTCTCGGATCCGAGCTGAGTTGTCGCATTGGGAATTACAAAGACCAGCGGGCTATCCGGGCCGGCTTTGTGTCTAGTAGAATATTGGAGGTCCAAAATCGCGGGCCTGACAGGCTTTGCCGGCGCAACTGTCGCTGTTACGACTGGGGTCTCAGGAGGCTTCGGCGCTTCTACTACCGGTGTGGCAGGAGGGGCTAATTGATAATGAATATATGAAATTCCGTCGGTAAGAAATACTTTTTCCTCTGGAGTTAACGTTCTCTTATTACCCGAAACATGAAGATCTGGTCCGCCTTTCATCTTTTCTTGGATCAAAAGCCATGCCGAGCGTTTATTTCCGCTCAAATCCAGGGGAAAGTCAAAACCTGATTGCCCGAATTTCTCATAGACATAAAGTCTGCCATAGGTGAATTGGGCCGGATCACCCATCAGGAGTTTGTTGCCGTTGTAAATTAGATCACGAAGCTGATTTTCTCCTATCCCTTCTTCTCCTAATTTTTTACCCTGACTATCGGCATTCATTACCTGGCGGATAATTTTCCATTCGTTCGAATTGATATGAAATTTAAAATAGTGGTTGACAGAATAGTCCCCTGTCGCTGGAAAATTTCTGTCGGCACTGGCGAGAGGAAGAGAGAAGTATAAAAAACCAGCTGACGAAACTATGATCGCCGCCATGGCCCATGCAAATATTTTTCTTTTGGTTCCTCCCATTGAGAGCACTCCCCTGTCTTACCAATCAGTTTTTTTCAGAAGCTGAGTCACATTTTCCGCCGCGAGGTCCAGAGCTTGTTTTGAGTCTTGTAATCCCTTATTTACCGCAAATATAGCGCTTTTTATGTAGTTATCAAATTCAACGGGAAATCTTCCCTTGTTAAAGGTCTTTGCCGTGGCCAATTCTAGTTTTTCAGGACTATTGTTATCTCTATTTGCAAGAGCGATATCATATTCGGCAGCTTTCTTGGAATTATACAGCCCTGCTCCGGAGACAAACTGAGTTGATGGGTCATTAACCAAAAAGTTATATACTAAATTCCAGGCTTGTGCTGCTAATTCTGTTTGATTGCTGACGCCGAAAGCTGTAAATTTGGCAAAATCGGTAATTTTGTTCGTTTCTTCGCTAATTTGGGGGACAAAAGCTTTTTTGTATGAGAAACTCGGGTACTTTTGTTTTAAATAATTCTCATCTGAGTTATAGGCAAAGATCATAGCCACTTTACCATTCGCAAAGGCATCGAGAGAGTTCCCAAGGGAATCATTCCATGAGTAGTTGGCGCTATTTGGATTATTGAAGGCGGTATAGAAATCGAGAGCTCTTTTGCCTGGAATGTCAGGATTCTCTCTTGGTGTCTCCAGGGGAAGATTAAAAGTGGCAATTTTTAGATCATCCGAAACAATTTTCGTCTCATTTTGAAGCATAAGAAGGTTTAGAATGTCCTGACTGTGTCGGATATTACTACTCCCCATCGCGACTCCGGACTGTTGAATTTCCTGATTGCTTTTGAGCGTTAAAGCCTTCGCTAGATCAGTAAATTCAGTCCAAGTTTTTGGAAAGGACTGAAAAAGCCGTAAAGTCTTATCTCTCTGCTCCGAGGTCAGGCTTGGTGTTTTTTCTTTTTGACTGTAGTCTTCTTCCATAGTTTTGAAGATGCTGCTATTCCAAAAAACCAGCATGGGTTCTGCGTATGGTGATAAAGCATAGATTTTATCGTCAAAGTTTACAGACTGTTTGATTATGGGGACGAATTGCGTGTCAAGGTTGACATTTTTGGCCAAGTTAGCCGGCATTGGCACAAGTTTGTCCTTATGGCGGTAGACCCAGTCGTTTGGCATTGCCCAGACATCCGGACCTTGTCCTGACTGCATTGAATTTAGAACTCTGGTTTCATATCTGTCATCAAAGATCTGTTTTTGATAATTTAGTTCGATCCCCTTGTTGGCTTTTTCGAATTCAGCTTTAACTGGTTTCCAGACGTCTTCCTCCTCAAATCCCCAGACAATTAGTTTCGTCGTTTCCGGCGTCTTTTGACTTTTTGCAGTACAGCCCGAGAGCGCTACCGAAAAAAGGCCGGCTATTATTATGTAGCTCGCTATCTTCGCAAACCGTTTCATATCTCCCTCCAGATTTATATAAAATATTAATTGCTGACGATATATGAAGAGCTTTGTCTATCAGAGTCTTCCGATTGCAATCCGGCAGCCATTTCACGGATAAACGGCGTCATCTCTTTTTTGATGTCGTCTCGCTGCATAGCGATTTCAAGGTTGGTTTTAATATATTTGACTACGTTACCACAATCATAATATTTACCGCCTTTGATTTCAACTGCATAGGCGGGAATTCCGTCATTTCTCAATTTGTTTACACCGTCGACATACACCAATTCCTTTCCCTCTTCAATCTTGCATGCCTCTAAGGCCCCAAAGATCTCCGGCGGGAAAACAAAACCGGAAACTATGGCGAGGTCCGAGGGCTTTTTGTCGGCTCCCGGTTTTTCGATTAAATCTTCAACCTTGATTACGCCGTCGGCAATTTCCTGTCCTTTTGCAAAACCATATATCTTGGCGTCCTCCGGATTTTTGGTCATTATTCCGCCCAATATTGTTGAGCCATACTGCTCGTAGGCAGAAATTAACTGTTTGGCACGGGATGGTTCGGAGAGTATAAAGTCATCCCCCCAGAAAACTATGAATGGCTCATCCCCTACCACATTTTTGGCTGTCAGAATAGCGTCACCGTTGCCACGCTGCTCCTTCTGTCGCACATAAACGAATTCGGCCATCTCTGAGATCTTTTTAATTTTATCTAATTGCTCCAGCTTACCTGCTTCAAATAATTTATGCTCTAGCTCTAGATGACGGTCAAAATGATCCTCAATTGCTCTCTTGTGCCAACCGGTAATCAAAATAATCTGCTCAATCCCCGCTTCTACTAGTTCTTCAACTACATATTGAATGACCGGCTTGTCAACAATAGGCAGCATTTCTTTGGGCATGGCTTTTGTTGCAGGCAAAAATCTAGTTCCATAGCCAGCTGCCGGGATAACCGCTTTTCGAATTTTTTTCATAAAGTTCCTGTTTAACATTTATTTTGCTAATTACCATTGTATCAAACAAAAAGGCCCTTTTGAAAGTGCCTTAATCTCTAACAAATACAGCTTTTGCTTATTTCGTTTCGTTGATTTTGATAGATCGGGTCTTTACTTTCTCATCCTTTGGAATTATTACGGTCAACAAACCGTCTTTCAAACTAGCCTTTGAATTCTCTGCATTTACGGCTATGGGAAGGACGTAGGAACGGGAGAAAGGTCCCCAATAGCATTCCTGGGTAAAGTGTTGATCATTTGGCTCCGAGTGACCCGGCTTTCTAGTTCCTTTGATTGTAATTACTTCATCTGTGATAGAAAGGTCTACATCACTTGCATTTACCCCGGCAATTGGGGCTAAAATATAAATGTTATGATCGTCCTGGTAGACATCAATCGAAAGTTGACCGTCTGCTTCATCAGCAAGCCAGTCATTATTAGTATCTGTTGCATTCATTGCCCTCCTTTCAGCCAAATCCAATTTCGATAAATCCTACTTATAACAAAATGATACTTTTATAACAATTATAAGTCAATACAGGCGGTTTTATGAAACAATTAACTACTTTATCAACAGTAAGGCATCTGTGGAGTTCTAATTATTTGTGCAAGAAATTTAACGGGCTATTTCTTGGGCCATTATACTTATTTTGCCTGGAGTTATTCTTCCCGAGGCGATGCGTAAATTGCGGTAAATTTGGTGATTTTTTATGCTTTAATTGTGCGTCAAACATTGAAATGGTTAAAACGGATACCTGTTTTGCCTGTGGTAAAATATCGGAAAATTCAAAAATATGCGCAAAATGCCGTAGTAGAAATGGTTTTTCAATCGATTACCTGGTTGTAGCATCAAAATACGATGCAGGTCCGGTCAAGGAAATGATTCATCATCTCAAATACAGCGGATTGACCGGTATTTCCGAGATTATCGGAATGCTCTTGGTTAAGCGCATCGATAATCGAACTTTAATGTCATTATTAGCAAAAAAGGAAGTCTTGATAACTGCCGTACCACTTCATAAAAATCGTTATAATCAAAGAGGCTTTAATCAATCCGATTTAATCGCCAAGAAATTTGCTGAGTTCACCGGTCATAAATATCAAGATCTACTGACGAGAAAGATAGAAACCCGTTCTCAGGTCGGGCTTTCCAGAAAAGATAGGCTATTGAATATGGAAGATGCGTTCATTGTTGTCTCCGGCGTTGATGTTTTAAATAAAACAGTAGTTTTGGTTGACGATGTAGTGACTACCGGGGCGACTCTAAATGCTTGTGCAAAGGTCTTAAAAGCGGCCGGGGCCAAAAAAGTGATTGGGATGGTGGCCGCTCGAAATCAGAGGTGAGCGGCATGCATTGATTAAAGAAGGTAAAAATGATATAATCTGACGATCCGGAGAGGTCGCATAGTGGTCTAGTGCGGCGGTCTTGAAAACCGCTGAGCCGCAAGGTTCCGTGGGTTCGAATCCCACCCTCTCCGCCAAAAATTGGCTATCCTTCACGGGTAGTCTATTTTTGTTGGTGGGATTCGAACAGGGAAGGGGTCGGGAAACGGGAGTTTCCCGTAGAGGAAAATACTAAAAACCGTGGGTTTTTAGAAGCGAGGATCGTCGAGCGCTCGAGATCCCACCCTCTCCGCCAAAAATTGGCTATCCTTCACGGGTAGTCTATTTTTGTTTGTACCCTATACCAATGCTTTATTCTCTACTTTATAATAAGGTAAACAAATAATAAATTGTAAAGGAGAATATGGATAAATTTTATTCATTGCCTGAACTGCCATATAGTTATGATGCGTTGGCACCGGTTATGTCAGCTGAGCAATTAATGCTTCATCACGATAAGCATCACAAGGCTTATGTTGACAAGGCAAATGAACTGCTGGAGAAACTGGATCAGGCTAAAGAAGGGGACTCGGAGTTAGATTTTGGTGTCATTGCGAAGAAGCTTTCCTTTAATGTTGGCGGTCACATCTTGCATTCCTTGTTTTGGGAAAATTTGCAGTCACCGTCAGATAATAACCGAGCAGAAGGGGACTTGGAAAAAGCAATCAACGAGAATTTCGGTAGTGTTGAGAAACTTCAGAAGCAGTTCTTCGAAGTGGCTACAACCGTTGAGGGCTCAGGCTGGACTGCTTTATTCTATTGCAAAAAAACCGGCCGTCTTCTCATCGGACAGATCCAAAACCACAACTTAAATATCTATCCTGATTACAAAGCTCTTCTCGTCCTCGATATGTGGGAGCATGCTTTTTACATTGATTACAAAAACGATAAAAAGAAGTTTGCTGAAAATTTCTGGTTGTCGGTGAATTGGGAAGTGGTTCGGGACAGATATATTGAGGCCATTAAGTAAAAAAAATCCGCTTACATGGCTAGCCATGTAAGCGGACTATCTGCTGAGACGTGCACCAGTAGCTCGCTGGAGCTTTACTTTCATGATTTTTATTTCTGCTCTAGATCCTCTTAACTCTTCCTCAAGTTGTTCATTTTCTCCTTGAATTTTCCCAAGAACAGACCTCATCTTCCTGACTGCAAGAAGCGCTTCTTGGCGTAGTTGATTTGCAGCTGCCAAATTTTCTCCCAAGACCTCTATCTGGGCGTCTCTTGTTGCCAATTGAGACTCAACTTTTGCTAGTCTGCCGGCGAGAGTTTCTCGTTCCGATGATTGTTCAGGGTCACCATATACCCTTAATACTTCCTCGGCTTGTCTTACCGGAAGCGCCAGTAACTTAGCCAGGAGATTGTCTGGATTGACGATTGCAACCGGAATGTCGCCGTGGTTGACTTCGAGTGCATTACAGATTCGTTGCGCAACCGGCAATGTGATTGCGTCACCCCAGAAGACATTCTTGATGTCTTTGAGTGTTAAGCCCGTGGCTTCGGCAATCTCCGCTATTTTCAATCCCTTCTTTTTTCGGATAGTGTTGAGGCGACAGCCAAAGATTGCTCGGGGAGATGCCGGATTGCGGTTTCCAAAATCTGTACGAGTTTGGATCTTCGCCATGATCTCCTCGGGAATAGAATCGAGAGGTATCTGGCAAGCATGGCAGAGCGCTTCCGCTGTTGCATATCCATAGCGGAGCGATCCGCTTATCGGATGTCGTTCCGCCTCAATGACGCGTCGGACTATTGATCTCGTCATTTCGACGGCGCTGGCTAGCGCTGTAATATTCTTGTACAGTCTTCCTCTCCCGATGTTGGACCTTACGCTCTCGCCAAAATTTTCGGCAGTGAGTCGCATATTCCCCTCCTTCTGTCTCAGCATATTTCCTATACCACAAAATAGCTCAATCGGCAAGAGAGCCCTCTTAGCTCATAAAAAAGGTTACTGAAATCTTTCCGGATATCTCATAATTGGGTTACTGTAGTCGGATATGAATATGACTACAAAAAACAACATTTTTACTCGCTACCTAGCTGAGTATT